>CALVPT010000001.1 GCA_944354125.1 uncultured Clostridia bacterium
ATGCAACTGGCGGGTCGCATCTTTATTTTAACAAAACGGAGTTTTTATTCAATACCACATCGGCAAAAGCCTATTTTTGAACCCCCAGACTATCTGGGGGTTTTCGTTATACAAAAAAGGACGAACCCGAAAGGGGTGCGTCCTTAAAATTTTTCTTTGTAAAAGTTAAGCCATCTCGTTGAGCTTTTTGGTGAGACCCGACTTCTTGTTAGCAGCGGTGTTCTTCTTGAGAACGCCCTTGCTTACTGCGCCGTCAATGGTAGCGTAAACTTCGGGTAAAAGTGCGGTAGCCGCTGCCTTGTCGCCCTGAGCGACAACTGCAAGGAACTTCTTTATCTCCGTCTTAACCTGAGATTTGATAATCCTGTTCTGGGCGGTCTTCTTTTCGGTAATTATCGTACGCTTCTTAGCTGATTTTATATTGGGCACTTCAATTTCTCCTTTTGGATATTTTCAACTTAAATCTTTTGTAATTCTATCATAAAAATTGCCTATTGTAAACTAATTTTAATCGCCTTTTTTAATTTTTTTAATATTATTTTCACGCAGGTCATATCTTTATAATATGGAAAAATCTCAAAGTCAAAAAAAGTGCGTAATAGTATTCGACAGCGGAATAGGAGGGCTTAACATATTGAATGCCTGTGCCGCGAAATATCCTCAACTTGACTACGTTTATGCCGCCGACAATTTCAATGTGCCTTACGGCAATAAAAGTGCGGAGGAGGTATTCGGGCTTTCTACGGGCGTTCTCGACGGCGCCATGCGCTTTATGCCTTCCGCCATAGTCGTCGCCTGCAATACGGTTACGGCAGAGTGCATAGACCGCCTGAGGGAGAGGTATGCGGTGCCCGTAATCGGCATGCAGCCTGCGGTAAAAGAGGCGGCGGCATATGGCGGCGACTGTGCCGTACTGGTCACACGTGCGACGGCAGAAAGCGCCAATTTCAACAAGTTAATCGAACATAATTTCAGCGAAGCCAGAGTTTATCCTTGTTCGCATCTTGCGGATTACATAGAAAAAAACATTTCGTCTTTGCCCGAAAATCTTCCCGAAAGTCTCGTAAAAATTGAAGGCAAGCCCGAAAGCATAGTGCTCGGTTGTACTCATTACATGTATCTTTCGGCGCAGTTCCGCCGCGCATACGGGTGCAGAATTTTTGATGGTTCTGAGGGAACGGCGCGCCGTTTGGGGAAAATCTTAGGGATTTCTGACCACCTTAACGAAAAATCAGGGATTTGTGACCACTTTTCAGAAAAAAATTCTCAAATCGTATATTATGGTGGTGATATTAACAAAAACAGGCGCATTTATGAACAAATATTTAAGAATTTGTGAAAAGTTAAACCTGCCATACGATGTTATATTCGACAAAAAGTTGAAAAATTTTTTTAAAAAAATATAAATAGTGGTTGACAGTGGTCAATCCATATGTTATCATAAAATCAGTTATTGAAAAAGGGCGTATTGAAATGTTTATGCTGACGGGTGAGTACAGTCACCAACTTGATGCGAAAAACAGAATGAGAATTCCTGCCAAGCTCAGAAAAGAGCTGGGCGACGAATACTATTTCGCAAAAGGCGCCAACAAATGCATATACGTCTTTCCCAAGGAAGCGGTAGAAGCTCAGTTCGAAAAACTCAAGGAAATCAAGCTTTCGGAAATTGAAAAGCAGAAGGGTCTCAGGGCGTTTGCCAAATCCTTCGTCCCGGCAGTAGAAGACGGACAGGGCAGAGTGATATTGCCCCCCGAACTGCGCAGCCACGCAGGGATGGGCAAGGATGACAAGGAACTCGTCATCTGCGGCGCCGTATCGAGAGTTGAAATCTGGTCCAGAAAGGTCTATGACGAATACTTCGCAGGCGAGGAACAGGATTACGATAATCTCATCGCGGGACTGGGTATCTGACAATGGCAGGGTTTTCACATATTCCCGTTATGCTGGAAGAGTGCATGGAGGGGCTGAACTTAAAGGACGGCGGCCTGTACTTCGACGGCACTGTAGGGGGCGGCGGACACTCCTATGAAATACTCAGAAGGAGTTCTCCGACGGGCAGACTTATCGCTACCGACCTCGACGACGATGCGATAGCGGCTGCGACCGAAAGGTTAAGCCCGTTTGCCGGCAGGTTTCAGATTTTCAAATCTAACTACAAGAACTACGAAGAAGTTTTCTCGCTTGCGGGCGTGGATAAGGTGGACGGCGTAATGCTTGACTTCGGCGTTTCGAGTTATCAGCTCGACAGCGAAGAGAGGGGATTTGCCTACATGAAACCTTCCTCGCCGCTGGATATGCGAATGGATAAGACGGCGCCCGTTACTGCCGCGACCATCCTGAACGAATATCCGCAGGAGGAAATAAAGAAAATTCTCTATGAATACGGCGAAGAGAGATTTGCGCCACAGATAGCCGCAAACATAGTCAGGGTAAGAAAGACGGAAAAGCTTGAAACCTGCGGACAGTTCGTAAAGATAATAGAGGACAGCATACCAAAGAAATTTCAGCAGAACGGACCCGCGTCCAGAAAGAGTTTTCAGGCAATAAGAATTGCGGTAAACGGAGAACTTGACGGACTGTACGAATGTGTGACGGGCCTTACGCGAAGACTGAAGACAGGAGGAAGAATAGTCATCCTTACATTCCATTCTCTCGAGGACAGAATAGTAAAGAGGGCTTTTAAGGAACTTGAAACAGACTGCATATGCGATAAAAGTTTACCCGTTTGCGTATGCGGCAAGAAGAAAGAGATAGAGATAATAACAAAAAAACCAATTGTGGCATCCGTCAGAGAAATGGCAATAAATTCCCGTTCAAAATGTGCCAAGTTGCGGATTGCCGAAAAAATTGTATGTGATAAGGCTTAAGGAGAATTGTTATGGCAGCCGATACCCCCGTTATGGAAAGAACGACAAATGAAAAAGTTTTTGCGCGCAGCTATTCCGGTTTTGGTCAGGCAGACTATGTTTCGGAGCAGGCGCACAATGCAAGAATTAAGGATACTTACGCAAGGCTTATAGACCCCAACAACAGCCTTGAGGATGTCTTTGCGCGCGAAGAAAAGGCAATGGCAAGACCCGTAGAGAACACGGTTGCCGAAGCTCCCCGTGCAGAGGCTCCCTATCTCGTACATAACGCAAGGGCTGACGCTGACATATTCCGCGCAAGCAGCGCATATAACAGAGTTGACAACATGGCAGCTCAGGCGGAAGTAGCCGCTTATCCCGTTGAGGAGGACGAAGACCTTCGTCCCACGTCGACGACTATCCAGTATCAGACGCTCGACGAGGCTAAGAAGGATACGCGCGTATACAATGTAAGCGAATCCAAGCGCACCATTCTCGGCAAGAAGGAAAAGACGATAATAGCCGTATTCGTTGCGGTAGTTATTGCGCTTCTCACTCTCGTTGTCATCAATTCAGCGGTGATTGCAAGCCTTGAGGATCAGATCGCCGCAGTGCAGACCAACATAGATACCGTAAGGGGCGCAATTGCAGGCGTCAATTCGAGCATAAGCGAAATCATTACGGAGTCTGTAAGCGGTCTTTTGTCCAAATAATCTGACGGAGATATAAAAAATCAGACATCAACAACTATCGGTAACTGTTTTACAAAAGAGGTTATTGTCAGTAATTCTGGCAATAGCCTTTATTTTTTGCATTATTTTAGCCCGTTTCTTCTACATTCAGGTGGTATGGGGCAGAGAGCTTGTATGGCGCGCCACCGACCAGTGGAACAGGGAAATTCCCGTAATTGCCGAAAGGGGACTGATAACCGACAGAAACGGAAAGGTACTTGCAGGCAACAGGCCTACGTATTCGGTTTTCGTCCGTCCAAATGCGGTGGAAAACAGGGAATATGCCGCAACCGTATTGTCGGGAGTGCTCGGAGTCGACGCCGCGCAATTGCTCGAAAAGCTGAATTCGGACAAAGTTTCCGAGATAACCGTTGCCCGTCAGGTCGAAAAGCAGGACATCGAAAAGCTGGTGTCTTACGGACTTTCGGGGGTGTATTATGCCGGCGACAATACCAGGGTATACACCTACGGCGAAGTACTCTGCCAGGTTATGGGCTTTACCTCGTCTGACGGCAGCGGAGTGACAGGACTCGAAAAGTACTATGATTCCGTGCTCTCCGGTCAGAACGGCGAGATTATGTATACTACCGACATAGTCGGGGTAGAGACGGAAGACAGTACGATAGTATACCGTCAGGCGACGGGCGGCGACGGGCTGAGGCTGACCATAGACGTCGACATTCAGCTGTCGGTGGAGGATGCGCTCCGCTCGGTGTACAGTTCGTCGGGCGCAAAGAGCGTGTCCTGCATAGTGCTTGACCCTCAGGATTTCGGTGTTCTCGCCATGGCGAATTATCCCTCGTACGACCTCAACGACGTACCCAGAGAGGATACCGACCTGCTCAACGAACTATCGAGGAACTGCCTTGTCAGCGACATCTATGAACCCGGCTCTACTTTCAAGATAATTACTGCCGCGGCGGACATAGAGGAATATCTGAGCGGAAACCCGAATGCGTTTTCCACTTCGTACATATTCAACTCCAGCAGGACGAGGACGGTCGGCGGCACGACCATAAAGTGCTGGTCGGATCACGCCAACGGAAAACATACGGCGCAGACTCTCGCGCAGGCGCTCAACAACAGCTGCAACCCCTGCTTTACGGACATTGCGCTCGCCCTCGGCACGGATACGTTCTATGAATATCTTACTGCTTTCGGCCTTGGCAACGTCACGGGAATAGACTTTTCGGGCGAGGCGCTCGGAATGCTCGTGCCTCAGTCGCTCGTGAGAGATTGCGACCTCGCGCGCATAGGTTTCGGCCAGACGGTGGCGGTGACGGGTCTGCAACTCGCCTGTGCGGCAGCGGCGGCGGTCAACGGCGGCAATTATTATACCCCACACCTTTTGAAGAGCATAGTCTCTTCGGACGGATCGACTGTCGAAGAGTATCAACCCGTGCTGAAACAGCGGGTCATAAGCGAAAAGGCGTCGCGCATGCTTGCCGAAATGCTCGAGGGCGTAGTCAGTGACGGCAGCGGAAAAAAGGCGTACATAGAGGGATATAAGGTCGGCGGAAAGACGGGTACCGCGCAGAAGTATGAGGACGGTCATATTGCGGCGGGCAAATACGTCTCGTCCTTTGTCGGGTTTTTCCCGTCGGATAATCCGCAGTATCTCGCTCTCGTCATAGTCGACGAGCCGCAGGGAGCGTATTACGGAAGTACAGTCGCGGCGCCCGTCGCGCACGAGGTGTTCAACGACATAATCAAGATTAAAAATATTCAACCTTTCGGGTGATTTTATATGAAACTCAGTCAGCTATTTGCAAACATCGCATATGAAAAGATGACGGGCGACGGCGACGTCGAAGTCAGGGGACTTTGCACCAACACGCAGAACATAAAGGAGGGCGACCTGTTTATCTGTTACTGCGGAATGAACTGCGACAGCCATAATCTTATTGCCGATATCGAAAAGTCGGGTGCGGTTGCGGTAGTATGCGAGAGGGATGTCGTGTGCTCGCTGCCCAAAGCAATCGTAAAGGGCGGAAGAGCGTCGGTTGCGACTATTGCGGCGGAGTTCTATTCTCATCCCGAAAAGAAACTTAAGCTGGTCGGCGTGACGGGAACCAACGGCAAGACGACCACTACATACATGCTAAAGAGCATTTTCGACCAAAAAGGCTATAAATCTGCCATAATCGGCACGCTCGGCGTGCTATACGGTGATATATTTGTATCGCCTCAGCTTACGACCCCAGATCCCGTATTCATGTATTCGCTGTTTGCCGATATGGTCAGGAGGGGCGTGGAGTACGTGTTTATGGAGGTATCCGCCCATGCAATCTATTTCGACAAGATTGCGGGGCTTAAATTCGAGGCGGGAATATTTACCAACTGCACGCAGGACCATCTTGACTTTTTCGGAGACATGAAGAGGTATGCCGCCTGCAAGGCGAGCTTTTTCGAGAGCGGAAGGTGTAAGATAGCGGTAGTCAATGCCGACGACAGGCTGGGACTCAAACTGCTTAAAGAGTGCGACAACGCCATAAGCTACGGGCTGGAAAATCCCTCCGACTGCTTCGCGGTAAATATCTCCGAAAGCTTAGAAGGCACGACTTTCGTAATAAATCTGTCGGACGAACTGTATGAAATAAGCTTGAACCTTGCAGGGCGGCACAACGTATACAACGCCCTCGCCGCGGCTACCTGCGCCCACATCCTCGGGGTGGACATAGCGACCATTGCCGAAGGACTTGGCAAGCTGAAAAGCGTTCCGGGCAGGCTTGAAAGAGTGGCGTCGCATAACGGAGGCGAGGTATTCGTCGACTTTGCGCATACTCCCGACGGACTCGAAAAGTCGCTTGCCGCGCTCAGAAAACTGTGCAAGGGCAAACTTTACTGTCTTTTCGGCTGTGGCGGAAACAGGGATGCGTCAAAACGCCCCATAATGGGGAAAATTGCCGCAAAACTTGCCGACTTCGTCATAATAACGTCTGATAATCCTCGCTATGAGGACCCGTATGACATCATAAGCCAGATAGAAAAGGGCGTAGACGAGGTCGGCGGCAAATACGTCTCCGTGACGGACAGAGAGGTTGCGATAGAGTATGCTCTCAACATAATCTCTCAGGGCGACGTCCTGCTCATTGCGGGCAAGGGCGGCGAGACTTATCAGGAGATAATGGGGGTCAGGCACAGTTACAGCGATAATCTCGTTATAAAAAAACTTATAGGCTGAATATATGAAAATTTATCTGGCGGCTTTTCTGGCGGCGTTTGCGGCATCGTTCGTGCTTACGGCTTTGCTGACGCCGCTTTTAAAACGGCTTAAAGCAGGACAGTATATCCTCGGTTACGTAAAGGAGCATAAGGACAAGGGCGGAACGCCCACCATGGGCGGCTTTGCGTTCATAACGTCCGTCATAGTGCTTGCCCCGGCGTTCTACGGCGTGGGCAACAGGACGGTAAATTTAACCCTTGTCATAGTCGGCGGATTTATGTTCGTCGGCTTTCTCGACGACTTTCTCAAGATTTACCGGAAGGACAACCAGGGGCTGAAGCCGTATCAGAAGATAATATTCCAGACTGCGATTGCCGCCATTGCCTCGGTCTACTGCTACATGAACGGACTGACCGTTCTGGAAATTCCCTTCGGGGGCGGTCTTGTCTGGGATATAGGCGCGTGGGTCATTCCGCTTACGCTGTTCGTCTTTCTTGCCACCGTCAACTGCGTCAATCTGACCGACGGACTGGACGGACTTGCCGGAGGGACGGGAATGACCTTTCTTGCCGTATTGGGTCTGCTTGCCGCGGTAAGGGGACAGTTCTGCGATATTTTTTCCTTTCTCGGCGCGGGCGCGCTTGCCGCATTCCTCGTGTTCAATACCAATAAGGCGGCGCTATTTATGGGCGATACAGGTTCGCTGGCGCTCGGCGGACTCATTGCGTGCCTCTGCGTGTTCTCGGGCAATACGCTCTATGTTCCGATTATCGGCATAACTTTCGTGCTTTCAGGCATATCCGTCATAGCGCAGGTAATATACTATAAGCGAACAGGCAAGAGGATATTTTTAATGGCTCCCATACATCATCATTTTCAGATGAAGGGTCATTCGGAATGTAAAATCTCGTATGTGTACGCTCTTGTCACGGCATTGACGGGCTTTGTCTGTCTGCTGTTTGTGTGAGGTTAAATGTATTTCGGAAATCAGAAGTTTTTGGTCGCCGGACTTTCCCGTTCTGGCGAAGCGAGTACCGAGTTTCTCCTCAAAAGGGGTACTAAGGTCTGGATTTATGACGACGTAATGACCGATACCGTCGCAGAGACGGTGAAAAAGCTTGAAGAAAGGGGGGCAAAAGGCGTGACCGCCGAGGAGCTTGACCGCGCCGTAGAGATATGCGACGTGCTTGTGCTCAGTCCCGGCATTCCCATCGATAACGCCCTCCCCATAGCCTTCAGAAAAGCCGGCAAGAACATAATAGGCGAGTGCGAACTCGGCGCCATGTTCATAAGGAGCAACATAGTGGCGGTGACGGGCACAAACGGCAAGACGACCACCGTGTCCATGATAGACGAGGCGCTTAGGGCTTGCGGCAAAAAGAGCGTTCCCTGCGGCAATTACGGCAATCCGTTGATTAACGTCGTCGACGAGCTCTCCTATGACGACTTTGCCGTCGTGGAAGTTTCGTCCTTTCAGCTCGAAACGCTGTTCAGCCTGAGACCGCACATTGCCGTGGTTACAAACATTACCGAGGATCACCTCAACCGTCACTACAATATGGAGAACTATATCTTTCTCAAGAGCAAGCTCGTGCGCTCTCTTAGGGAAAGTGAATTCGCCGTCTTGAATTACGACGATGACAACGTCAGAAGGCTTGCTGCGTCCACGCGGGGCAAAGTCGTATGGTTTTCGGCATCGCGCGCGGTTGACGGCGCCTACATACAGGACGGATTTGCATGTTTTAAGGGCAAACCATGTTTTCCTGCGGATAAACTCTGCGTGGGCGGAGCGCACAATGTGCAGAATGCCCTCGCCGCTCTCGCCGTATGCGGCTTGCTCGGGCTGGATATGACGACCGTCTCGGATGCGCTTTGTGCCTTCAAGGGAGTAAAGCACCGCATAGAACTTGTGAGAGAGGTCGGCGGCGTCGAGTACATAGACGACAGCAAGGGCACTAACGTCGACGCGACAATCAAGGCGGTTGCAAGTTTAAAGCGGCCTGCGGTGCTGCTTGTCGGCGGCAAGGATAAGGGGTATGACTACGGCGTACTGTTCGAAAACATAGCCTCGAGCAAGGTGGTGCACGTCATAATCTACGGCGAGAACCGCTTTAAGGTGTCGGAGGCGGCGCTGAGGTCGGGTTTTTATACCTTCTCGATGTGTACGGATTTCGACTCTGCCGTAAAACTTTCGTCGCTGGTTGCAAAGCGCGGCCAGTGCGTGCTGCTCAGTCCTGCAAGCTCGAGCTTCGACGAGTTTTCGAGTTTCGAGGAAAGAGGGGAGAGGTTCGCGAAGATAGTCGGCGGGCTTTCGGATGAGTAAGCTGAAAATACGGACAAAGAAAGCGTCCTTTGGCGACGTTCCTCTGCTCGTCTGCATATTTGCAATGGTCGCGTTCGGCTGTGTGATGATATATTCGGCCAGTTCGTATGTGGGCAGGGTAGAATATGACGACGAGTTTTTCTTTGTCAAAAAGCAGGCGATAGGCGCCGTTTTGGGCGCTGCCGCCTTTGCGGGGGTGCAGTTTTTCGACTATGAAAAGCTTGCTAAACTCAAGTATCCTGCCGTAATAGTTGCGGCGGTAATGCTCATTCTCGTATTTGTTCCGGGTGTAGGCGTTACCAACTACGGCGCGACGAGGTGGATAGGCTTCGGTGGTCTGACCGTTCAGCCCTCCGAGGTGGCAAAATATGCGTTCGTCATATTCGCCGCGGCACACTTTTCCAAGTATGCCGATAAGGTAAAGACTTTCCGCGGCGTTCTGCCCGTGCTCGGGGTGGGGATAGGATTTTGCGTGCTCATAATAGCCGAGCCCAATATGTCCATAACAATGTGCGTGGGGCTGTTGATGCTCGCAATGGTTTTTCTGAGCGGTACCAACCTCAGGACATTTGCATTGATATTGTTGCCGTTCGTGCTGGCAGTGCCTCTGCTCATAGTTTTGGAGCCTTACAGGCTTCAGCGGCTGAGTGCCTTTCTCGACCCGTGGGCTTCGCCCAAAGACGAGGGGTATCAGCTCATACAGTCGCTGTACGCGCTCGGGAACGGGGGGATGTTCGGCGTCGGGCTTTTCAACTCAACGCAGAAGTATCGCTTTCTGCCGTTTGCCGAAAGTGACTTCATAATGTCGGTCATGGGCGAAGAACTCGGCTTTTTCGGGCTTGCCATATTCTTTGCCGTCTGCATATTCATAGTGTTCAGGGGGTTGAAGATAGCCAGGAATGCCCGCACGCGTTTCGGATTTTTGCTGTCTGCAGGCATAACTCTCGTCTACGGAATACAGGTGGTAATAAACGCCCTCGTGGTCAGCGGAACCATTCCGCCTACGGGGTTGCCGCTTCCGCTGATATCAAGCGGAAATACTTCGCTCATAATAACGATGGCTTCCATGGGAGTGCTGTATTCGGTCTCAAGGAGCAATTAACAAGGTCGGCACGAATTCCATATAATGGATTAGGCGGCGTGTGAAAGGGCGACAAGTTGCTTTTGTCGTTTTTTTGCGTGCTGCCTATTATTTACATACAGGGAGTCATTATGGATAAGTACATAATAAACGGCGGTAACAGGCTCTGCGGCAAAATACGCATACAGTCTGCAAAAAATTCGGTACTTCCCATACTCGCCGCAACCGTGCTGACGGACGAAAAGGTTACCATTCTAAACGTGCCCGACATTACCGACGTCCGCAATATGCTCAGGATACTCGGCTGTCTCGGTTGCAGGGCGCAATTCGACGGGAATAACGTCACTATAGACAGCTCCTCTGCCGTGAGCTACGAGATACCCCGAACGCTTGCGCACGAGCTGCGCTCATCGGTATTTCTGCTCGGCTCTGTCGTGTCGCGGTTCAGAAAGGCAAAAATTGCCTATCCTGGCGGCTGTGACATAGGGCTTCGCCCCATAGACCTTCACCTGAAGGGGCTCAAACGCCTGGGCGTCAGGATAGACGAGCATAACGGGTACATAAGTTGCGAGTGCGATGTTCTGAAGGGCAACGAAATAATGCTCGATTGTCCAAGCGTCGGCGCGACAGAAAATATTATGCTGGCGGCCGTAACGGCAGAGGGAACGACGGTCATAAAGAACGCTGCAAGGGAGCCCGAAATAGAGGACCTGCAGAATTTTCTCAACAGCGTCGGCGCAAAGGTCAAAGGCGCAGGCAGCGGAACCATAGTAATCGACGGCGTAAAAAAACTGGGCGGAGGAGTATATCAGCCCATTGCAGACAGAATTGAGGCCGGAACCTTCCTCATTGCCGCAGCCATGTGCGGCGGAGAGGTGGAACTGATTGGCGCCAACGGGGAAATGCTCAGTTCGCTTTTGCATAAACTTTATGAAAACGGTTGCAAAATAGATGCAAAAGATGATAAAATAAGCATAGTAAGCGACAGACGCCTTCGTTCGGTCAAGAGCGTGGAAACGCAGCCTTATCCTGGTTTTCCGACCGATCTGCAGGCGCAGATGACTGCGCTTTGCGCCGTGTCGAAGGGCAGTTCGGTGATTACGGAAAATCTGTTCGAAACGCGCTTCAAATTTGTTCCCGAACTCAGAAAGATGGGCGCCGACATAACGGTGGCGGACAGGTGCGCTTTCGTAAGGGGCGTAAGCCGTCTGAGGGGGGCGACTGTAATTGCGCAGGACCTCCGGGGAGGTGCCGCGCTGGTGCTCGCCGCGCTTGCCGCCGAGGGGAAAAGCGAAGTGCTGGATATATCCCATATAGACAGAGGGTATTCCGGGCTCGAATATAAACTGAGAGCCGTCGGAGGGGATATAGTCAGAAATTCAGTTTAAGACTATGAGATACATAAGAAAAGTTACGGCATTGATATTGTCTATAATCTTCTGCGTGGCGCTGGTCGTCGGCGTGGGAATTATCTATGCCGTCAAAAACGTAAACGTCACGTATATCGACTATTCGGGAAACAATGCCGAAGAGTATGCCGCAACTCGGGCAAATCTCGACAAGCTTAAGGGAACGCAGTTGATCTTTCTCGACCTGGAAGACATCGAGGAGAGATTGGGTGACAACACTTTGATTGCCGTAGAGAGCTTTGAAAAGGTTTATCCCTGCACGGTCAACATGGTTCTCCGTGAGAGAATGGAGTGTTTCTATACCCGCCGTGGTACGGAGTGCGACATCTATGACGACAGGGGCAATCTGATAAGGACTGTACAGTCTGCGCAGGCGCCCGTCAATCAGCTCGATTCCGCCCCGGACATTCTCATTGAGGCAGAAGATGAATTCATAGTGCCGCTGGCGCAGCTCTTATCATATTTCAAGGAGCAGTTCGGCGCGCTCAGGAGTCTTGTGGAGAGTGTTACGGTGACTCCGGGAATGGAGACTGCCGCAATAATAAAACTCCGAAGCGGAATGAGCATAGCCGTCTCCGACTGGCAGGAAGACGGCGAGGTCAAGATGAGAAAGGCGTACGGCGAATATGTGCAGTCGTCCGACAGCGAGAAGGTCGACGGACTTATAACCGTTGCCGCCTGAACGGCCTGTGACGCAAATTACGATTATATCCGACATATACGGCCCGTTTTTTTATTTCGGGCCGTTTTTTTGCGCATATCTGTTGACAATTGTTATACACTATTATATAATTTAAAATAGTTAATCAGACAAATTTTTTGACGGCAGGGTAACCTCAAGTGCGTAATAAAAGCGTGGCCGTGCTCGATATCCGTTCGTCGGAAATCTGTGGCGCGGTGGCAGAAAAGGGTGTAAACAACACTTTCATAATTAAGGGCAAAACTGCTTCGGAATATGACGGCTATGCCGAGGGCGAACTCCTCGATATCGATAATTTCAACAAGGTCATAGCCGAAGTCATGGGCTCTGTGTTTGCCTCTTCGGGCGGCGCCATAAGGGACCTTTTTGTCTCGGTTCCTGCGGAGTTTTCTGAGGTCAGGCTTACTGACAAAGTGCTGTCTTTCAGCGGCTCCCAGGGCATAACGCGCAGACACATTGCAGAGCTGAAGGAGCTGTCGGAACCCGCGCTTAACGAGGGAATGTCCGTCGTCAGGTCGAGTGCATTGTACTATGTACTTTCGGACAACCGCAACATCATTGACCCCGTCGGTTCGGTAAGCGACAGCCTTAGGGGCAGGCTTAGTTTTTATCTCGCTAAATCTGCCTTTCTGGAATGTGCCGCAAGGGCTATCGACAGGTGCGCGGCCGTCAGAAACATTCACTTCATACCCGAGCTTTACAGTCAGACTATGTATCTTCTGCCGCCTCCCGTCAGGGACGGACGAGCTCTGCTTGTCGATATCGGCAACATTTCGTCCTCTTTTTCGGTCGTATGCGGCAACGGTACGGAGTTCAGCGAGGCGTTTTCCGTAGGAGTAGGGCACATTGCGTTGCTTCTCATGGAAAATCTGAATATCCCCTATGACGTTGCCTGCCACTTTGTAAAGAGCGTAAACCTCAATGCCAAGGGCGGATTTGCCTCTGTAGAGGAATATCGTTCGGGCGGAAAGTTCTACAGCTTCAGAAGTTCTGAACTCAGAGACATAATAAGCGAGGGACTGGACGGCTTTTGCGGCATACTCGAGGAGTGCAGACAGGCATACAGCGGCAAGGACATATCGTCCAAGACGATATATCTGACGGGCGAGGGGATAGGAGTAATCCGCGGTCTTACGGAGAGAATTTCTTCCAGACTGGTTGCCCCCGTCGAGGTAATCGCGCCCAAGGTTCCCTATTACGACAAACCTCAGTTTTCGTCACTTTTCAGCCTTATGGCTGCGGCGTTCGACGAAAAAATAAAATATTCAATCTTTTAATTTTACAAAGAGTTTCGGAGGAAAATCACAATGATAAACGATATGGCATTCAACACGAATATTTCGGGCAAAGCCAGAATTAAGGTGGTCGGCGTCGGCGGCGCGGGCAACAACGCGGTCAACCGCATGATAGACGCAAGCATCGACTGCGCGGAGTATGTCGTTGTCAATACCGACTCCCAGATACTTGCCCTCTCGCCTTGCCAGAATAAGATACAGATAGGCTCCCAGCTTACCAAGGGACTGGGTGCGGGCGCTGACCCCGACGTGGGCAGGGCGGCTGCGGAAGAGAGCAAGGATATTCTAACCGAGGTCATCAAGGGAACCGACCTTCTGTTCATAACGGCAGGAATGGGCGGCGGCACGGGCACGGGCGCGGCTCCCGTCATTGCCAAGATTGCAAGGGATATGAAGATTCTTACCGTTGCAGTCGTTACCGAACCCTTTGCGTTCGAGGGCAAAAAGAGGCTTGAAAACACGGTTAAGGGCCTTGAAAACCTCAAAAAGTACGTCGATACGCTCATCATAATCCCCAACGACAAGATTCGTACCGTAGTAGATAAAAATACTTCAATGGTCGACGCGCTTCGCGTCGCCGACGAAATTTTAAAGCAGGGCATAAAGGGGCTTGCGGAACTCATAGTCAACCCCGCACTCATAAACCTTGACTTTGCCGACGTCAAGACCATACTCAAGGACAAGGGCATAGCTCATCTCGGAGTAGGCGTTGCAAAGGGCGACAACAGGATAATAGAGGCGGTTAGGGTTGCCGTAAACTGCCCTCTTCTCGAGACTACTATCGAGGGCGCGCGCGGCGTCATTCTCAACGTCGTCGGAGGCAACGACCTGACCTTCTCGGAGGTAGCCGACGCGGCAGAACTCGTAAGGAGCGTCGTCGATGCTTCCGCTAACATAATTTTTGGCGCCAGAATCGACCCCAATGTTCAGGACGAAGTCGAAATAACCGTCATTGCGACAGAATTCAGCGGCTATGACAACAAACAGCCCGAAGAACAGCAGCGCGCATATACGGCAGGCAAAATCTACAATCAGCCTCCCTATAACGCGCCCAGGATGTCCGTAAACGAACCCTATTACACGCAGACGCGTCAGGCTCAGCCTATGCAGCAGCCTGTTCAGCCCATACAGCCTATGCAGACAATGCAGCCTGTTCAACCAGTTCAGCCTGTACAGCCTGTGCAACCCATACAACCCGTTCAGCAGGTTCAACCCGAAATCGAGCGTCCTACCGAAAAGTCTGTGCCTAAGTTTGCCCAGCTTCTTCATCGCTTCGGCAGACGCGACAAATAATAATTGCCAAATTCTGACTTTTAAAAGCAGTTCTCGTGCGGAGAACTGCTTTTTTACGTATAAATTTAATATTTCGCGCTCTTTCAACATAAAATCTACTATGCAGAAAAATTATGTCAAAGATTGCGGAAGTTTTTACTTTGTCGGGATAGGAGGAGTAAGCATGAGTGCGCTGGCGGCGCTTTTGCTGCGTATGGGTAAAGTCGTCGGGGGATGTGACAGGTGCGAAAGCAGCTTTACGCGTAAGCTTGTCGGAATGGGCATTCCCGTGACGATTGGCGATGCCGCGGATGATATGCTTGGCTACGAAGCGGTAGTCTATACAGATGCGGTCGGCGATAACGACAAGTCGTTTGCGCTGGCAAGAAAAAATAAAATTCCTCTCGTGCCCAGAGGGCAGTTTCTGGCAATGCTCAGTCAATGTTTCAACGGCGTCATTGCCGTGGCAGGCTCTCACGGAAAGAGCACCTGCACGGCAATGCTGGCGCATATTTTCAAGGCCGCAAACCGCACGTTTTCCTGTCATATAGGAGCGGAGGATAGGCAGTTTTCAAATGCCTGGATGGGCGGGAAGTCCATATTCATAACCGAGGCGTGCGAATATAAGCGCAATCTTCTGTGGCTGAGGCCGGGCATAGGCATAGTTCTCAACTGCGATGCCGACCATCTGGACTGCTACGGTACGGCGGAGAATGTAAAGAGTGCATATGAACAGTTTGCCTCTCAGAGCGTATGTGCCGTAAAGCTGTACGGAGAGCTGCAGAAAACTCACGGGGTGACTTTCGGGTTTGACAACAGGGCAGACTACTATGCGAAAAATCTCGTCGGTCGGGACGGCAGATTTTCCTTTGATTTATTCGAGGGGAAAAGTTGCCTTGGGCAGGTATCTTTGAGCGTCTACGGCAAACATAACGTGTTGAATGCTCTTGCCGCAACCGCCGCGGCTCGCCTTTCGGGCATATCCTTTGAAGATATACGCGACGGACTTGCGTCATTTACTGGCATAGCCAGGCGTTTCGAATACATAGGTACGATAAACGGCGTAACCTGCATTGCAGATTACGCCCATCATCCGAATGAAATAAAAGCTGTTTTAAAGACCGTAAGACAGGTCAGAAAGGGTAAAATATTTGTCATATTCCAGCCGCATACCTACAGCCGCACCAAGCTGCTTTTCAGACAGTTTGTCAACGTTTTGTCAAATACCGACAATCTCCTCATCTACAGGACTTATGCCGCAAGGGAATATTATGACGATGCAGGCAGCGCGCTCACGCTTTCCAGGGCGATAAGGCGCAGCAAATATGCCGACGGAATAGAGGGCATATGCTCCTTTGTTTCCGCAGCGGGCGCAGACGATACCGTTCTCGTGCTGGGGGCGGGGGACATCTACGATATAGCCCTTATGCTCGTCGACCGTTAAAATTCTATGGCTCTGCCGGACTTTATGCAGGCGTATACAAAGTCGACGAACTGTTTTGCCCTTCTCGGCGAACGTCCGCCCTTTAATATCGCCCATCGTTCGGCAAGCGCGGACAGTCTGTCGGACTCTAAGCTGATGTTCTGGTCTGCGGCAAGCTGGCGCACGATTGAGAGATATGCGGGCTTATCCGTTGACGAGAACATGACTGTAAGACCGAATCGGTCGGAAAGGGAGAGCTGCTCCTCGAGCAGGTCGGAGGGGTGGACGGAGTTCTGTCTGTCCGAAAAGCTTTCCTTGACTATGTGTCTGCGGTTGGAGGTGGCGATTATCATTACGTTGCCGACCGCGCCGGAGACCGAACCTTCGAGCGCCGCCTTTAGGGTAGACAGTCTTTCGTCGTCCTCTTCGAAGGAGATGTCGTCGATAAATATTATGAATCTGAGGGGGATTTCGGCAACCAGTCGCTTTATGTCGATCAGGTTGACGACGTCCCTCTTGTCGACTTCTATTATCTTGAGTCCGCCGCCTGCAAACAGGTTAAAAGTTGCGTGCACGGTCGAAGATTTTCCCGTTCCCTTGTCGCCGTATAGCAGCATGTTGGAGAAGGGCAACCCGTTCACGAAGTCGGAAAGGTTATTCTTGATAATTGTCTTTTCGTTTTCGTAGTCCTTGAGCTGGTCGAGCGTCGTAGAGGATACGGCGGTTATCGGTTTGAGCGCTCCGTCCTCGTATGTAAACGCCCTGTTATATATAAACTTTCCGTATCCGTGTCTGCGGTAAAACTGCACTATGTTAGCCTCGAAATTATTTCCGAAGTCTACATTGAATGTCTTAAGGTCTTCGCCTGAACAGAATTGGTTGCAGTCTTCAAGACAGGCAAAAAGACCTTCGATTGTCGCCACGTCCTTGAGATATGCGTTTTTAAGATAATCTGAGGGATTTCCCGTGCGCGTGCAGCATACGGAAAAAGCGTTTTCATCGGTCAGAATGAGTTTCTGAATGTACGCCCTGACCGAAGATTCCGCTCCGCATTCGTACACGGCGGCGGCAAGGTCGTTGAATTTTTCTTCCGAAGGATTGCCTTCGTACACGGATTCGGAGTACTCCGTAAGAGAGGAAAATACGCCGTCGTTTTCAAGTCCTCTGAGAACTGTCAGACTGTTAATGATTTTATTCATAAAAATATACACTCTCGTATAAAATTTAGTATATTATACATTATAAAAAGCAAATATGCAATTTTTTTGAGTATTT
Organism: uncultured Clostridia bacterium; assembly: GCA_944354125.1. Lineage (GTDB taxonomy): Bacteria > Bacillota > Clostridia > Christensenellales > Borkfalkiaceae > Coproplasma. The sequence continues at coordinate 17,522 of CALVPT010000001.1, forward strand.
TTTTAATAAATTCATATATCGCTTGACTTAATAAAATTATGATAATATAATTGAACGTGAACTAAAATTCCGGAGGAATTAATATTATGTCTAAAATTTATTATCAGTCCGATTGCGATATCAATGTATTGAAGAATAAAACTGTTGCGGTAATCGGCTATGGCAGTCAGGGTCACGCACACGCGCTCAACCTCAGGGACAGCGGCGTAAACGTAATCATAGGTCTGCACGAGGGCGGCAAATCCTGGCCCAAGGCAGAGGCGGCAGGTTTCAAGGTATATAACGTTGCCGAAGCCACCAAAAAGGCAAACATCGTAATGATACTGATCAACGACGAAAGACAGGCCAGAGTGTATAAGGAGAGCATTGAAGCCAACCTCAAGGAGGGTGCAGCTCTCGCTTTTGCTCACGGATTCAACATCCACTTCAAGCAGATTATACCTCCCAAGAACGTGGACGTATTCATGATTGCCCCCAAGGGTCCCGGACATACCGTTCGTTCGGAATATCAGGAAGGCAAGGGCGTTCCCTGTCTCGTGGCAATAGAACAGGACTATACGGGCAAGGCGCTCGACGTCGCTCTGGCATATGCGGCAGGCATTGGCGGCGCAAGGGCAGGCGTCCTCGAGACGACTTTCAAGTGCGAGACGGAAACCGACCTCTTCGGCGAGCAGGCAGTGCTCTGCGGCGGCGTTACCGCGCTCATGAAGGCGGGCTTTGAGACGCTTGTAGAGGCTGGTTATGACCCCAAGAATGCATACTTCGAATGCATTCACGAAATGAAACTCATTGTCGACCTCATCTATAAGGGCGGCTTCTCCATGATGAGATATTCCATTTCCGACACCGCGGAATTCGGCGATTACGAGACGGGCAAGCGCCTCATCACCGAAGAAACCAAGAAGGAGATGAAGAAGGTTCTGGAAGAGATTCAGGACGGCACTTTCGCATCCAAGTGGATTGCCGAAAACAACAACGGCAGGGCTCATTTCAACGCCAAGAGGGCGCTTGAAGCTTCACATCAGCTCGAGGAAGTCGGCAAGGAAATCCGCAGCATGTACAGCTGGAATAATGACAATATAATTGCCGCCGAGGAAGGCAAATCCAAGCTTTGATTTATAATAATTTAGAAATAGGGTACGCTCTTTTTTGGGGCGTACCTTTTTTTATAATTCGACTTGCTTTTTGTTGTAATTTTATCGGCAGAATGGTATAATGTAAAATAGCAAAATGTAATCGGGAGTTGATTGCGTGGGAAAAAAGTTTTTCAACGACAGACAGTCTTACATATTGACAAGGGAGACGCTGGGCACGACGCTATTATTGTTCTGTGCCATAGTAACCGTCATACTGCTTACAAATAAACTCGTATTCGGCGCTATGGGTGCCGCAATCTGTACTTTCATGTACGGCACGTTCGGCTACGGCAGTTTTTTGGTCGTGGCCTCTTTGGCATATCTCGGAATCTGGTTGGTCTTCGAAAAGAAGTTAAAAATCAAGCTGCGTCCCATGTTGTTCGTGGCTCTTACCTGCCTTTGTCTCTTTCTGCTCTTTCACTCCGTCTCTACGAGAGATTTTCCCCTCGACAGCTACGGAGCATATCTCTCCGAGTGCTATCTCAGCGCGGCGGAGGGCTTTTCGGGCTATACTTTCGGCGGCGTAATCAGCGGACTCATAGTCTATCCCATTGCAAAGGTCATGACATTTATCGCGGCATACGTAATCTTTGCCGTATTGTCCATACTTTGCGGCTATGTGACTTTTGTAGCGCTCCGCAACGTCTATCTCGGAAATACCGTTGCCCAGTCGGCAAATGCCTATAAGGGCGCAAAGGAGGAAGTAAAGCCCGCACAGCCCGAAGGGGAGCAGGTGTCAGACAACCTCTATTCGGTAAACGAAAATCACGAAATAGTTTCCACGCCAAGGATGAATTCCTATCCTCAGTATGCAAGGCAGGAGAGCGTGCAGCCGCATTCGGCAACTCAGCCCGTCAGTCCCGTTCAGCCGACAATGTCTTCATACGGCGGTGCTGGCAGAACTGCGGAACAGCGCGAAGCGGACGAGGACAGGTTCTCCAGGGAAAAACTCGGCAAAAAAATACTCTTCGAACCCGGCGAATTTGCCGCAGAAAGTTACCGCCGCAATATGATTTATAACGAGAGCTCGTATTTCAATCATCCCGTACGCGGCAACGACGACTATTGGAAGAGTTTTTCAAGCGGAAAAACGGGCGATTCTCAGCAATCGCAGGCACAGTCTGCGCAGGGCGGCACGACTTATACACAAAGTTTTGCAAAAAATGCTGAAAGTTCGCCTGCCTCGGGCAATGCTCCCACATATATTTACGGAGATAACCCCGTAAGCAACCTCTCTGCACCCGACTCAGATTCTTCCGCGTACAACAGTTATTCTGTCGGCGGAGCACAAAGCCAGGAGGTCGGACAGGCTGAAGAAGAGACCGACGTCAATGCTGAAAGCGTCGTCAACTCTGACGATGTGTCCGTCATAAGGGACGATGCCATTGCATCTGAGACTCCTTCTCAGCCTCAGGATGACGCTTACGATGTCGGCGTACGTTCTGCCGATATTGCCTACAGACAGTCACTCGGCGGAGTTCCGTCGAGAAATGCAGAAAGCTCGTTCGGTCAGACCGCTCGCGACGAAAGAACAGGACAACAGCCCGGCGAAAACACGCCAGAACAGACGACCGAATACAACTTCGGACAGACGGTGCGCGATAATCGGTCAATACAACAGCCTGCGGAAAATGCGTCAGGACAGAAAACCGAGTACAATTTCGGGCAGATTATCCGCGACAACGGAGCAAGACAACAGTCGGGCGAGAATTCGTTCAGACAGTCTTCCGAAAATGCTTTCGGACAGAGTCTGCGCGAAAACGGAATAATACAGCAGTCTGGAGATAATAATTTCAGACAGTCTGACGACAATCAGGCGAGAGGAATGACTTCTGACAACAGAGCCGCACTCAATTCTTTCGGAGGAGAAAGCCGTGTTTTCGACAGCCGTCGGCCGACAGAAATCAATCCCCGTTCGGTTCAGTTTGACCGCAGGACGGAGGAGCTTGGCGGTACGGGCGGTGCAAGCACTCCCGTGCAGCCCGAACAGACGGGCAGGCAGGAGCCTTCGCGCGGAGACAGGAACAGCATTTTCAATCTCTTCAATTCGTCAAATCCCCGACTCAGCAGCGAGAGAAACATCGAACCCGATGTCTCGGCGCTCTCTTCGCGTGACAGGAGCAGGGAAAACGTCGGCGAAAGGAACAGAGAAAACATATTCGATGACAATGACGATGGTACGCTTTTCGACAGGAGCGAAAGCGAGACCCGTGCAGCCGATACGGGCGTCGGCGGACTTCGCGGCGGTGCTTCGGAGCGCATGAATTCTGTGCCGTCACAGGATACTTCCGTAAGGCAGGAGCCGCCTGTACAGCCCGTCCAGCCCCAGCCTTTACAGCAGGTGCAGCGCGGTGACGGTTTCGGCGACAGGCAACAGTCTGAGTCAACGCCCATGCCTGCAACACCCGAGCCTGTAAAGGAGGAGGAACCTCCCAAGCCCAAGCATGTATGGAAAAAGTATGTGCGTCCCACGCTTGACCTTCTTGACGATTACCCCGAAAACAGCAACGTCAACACGGCCGAAATAGAGGAGAGCAAGCAGATTATATGCGATACGCTCGAGGGATTCAGAATTGCCAGCGAGATATCAAACGTAGTCGTCGGCCCTGCTATAACGCGCTATGACGTCATAATCAAGGATAAGACAAATATCAAGAACGCCCTTAAGTACAGGGAGTCCATTGCAATGGCGCTGATGAAGGAAAACGTCAACGCATACCTCAACTATTCTAAGGGCGCAATTTCGGTAGAAGTGCCCAATTCGTCGAGGTCGATAGTCGGTCTGAAGGGCATACTCGCAAGCAGTCAGTTCATAAACAGCAAGCCAAATTCGCTGTGTTTTGCGTTCGGCAAGAATGTGGAGGGCAAAGTAGTCTGCCCCGATATAACCAAGATGCCCCACCTGCTCGTCGCTGGTACTACGGGCAGCGGTAAGAGTATCTGTCTGAGCGCGCTTATCGTCAGCCTGCTCTATAAATACGGCCCCGAAGATCTCAGATTTATTCTCGTCGACCCCAAGCAGGTTGAGTTTATCTCCTACGACAAGCTTCCTCATCTTATGATAAATGAAATTATCTATGATGTAGACAAGGCAATAAAGGCGCTCAACTGGGCGATTAAGGAGATGGAGCGCCGCTATCAGCTCTTCAAGGAAATGACCGAAAAGGGCATTGCTACGAAGAATCTCAACGAGTACAACGCACATCTCGAAGAGGGAGAGGAAAAGCTGCCCAAGATAGTCATTATACTCGACGAGTTCGGCGACCTGATGTTACAGGCCAAAAAGGACATAGAGGGCAGAATAATAAGGCTCGTTCAGAAGGCGAGGGCGTGCGGAATTCACCTTATTCTTGCAACCCAGCGTCCCTCGGTAGATTGCATTACGGGTCTTATCAAGTCCAATCTGCCTACGAGAATAGGCTTTAAGGTCAACTCGTTCGACGATTCGAGATGTATATTCGACGTCGGCGGCGCCGAAAAGCTTCTCGGCAAGGGCGACTGCTATTTCCGCTCTGCGGAGAGTCCCGAACTCGCCAGAATTCAGGGCTGTTTCATAGACACTCACGAGGTGCAGAGGGTTACCGACTTCGTAAAGCAGAACAACGAAACCTACTTCGACCAAAGCGTTTCCGACTTCATAAATACGGTTGAAGAGCCTCAGGAAAGTTCCTCCGAAGAATCTTCGGGAGGAGTGGAGACCAAGATAGACGATACGTTTATCAAGGCGCTCAAGTTCTGCGTAACCAGCAATCAGGCATCGGTTTCCATGATTCAGCGCCGATTCCCTATAGGCTATATGAAGGCGTGCAAGATAATCGACTGGATGGAAAACATGAACTATGTTACCCAGTCGGAGGGCTCCAAGCCCAGAAAGGTATTGCTTTCCAAAGAAGAATTTATTAAGACATACGGGGAAATAGATGATTGATTTCCGTACCAAAAAGTTTGGCGTAATCTCTTTAGGATGCGACAAAAACAGGGTAGACAGCGAAAAGCTGTTACAGATAATAAAGGACAGAGGGTGCTCGCTTACCGACGATGAGTCGGAGGCGAACATTCTCATAATAAACACGTGCGCCTTTTTGAATCAGGCTAGGAAAGAGGCGATTGACACTATTTTAGACTGTGCGGCAAACAGGAGTCCGTCGCTTGAAAAGATAGTCGTCACGGGCTGTCTTCCCCAGAAATTCGTCGGCGAAATATTCGACGGCCTGCCCGAAGTCGACGTATTTATGGGATTTAACGATTACGGTTCGCTCTTCGACGCGCTTGAAAAATCTTACGAGGGCGACAGGGTCAACTATGTCGGCAAGGGCGATAATCCATATCTCGCGCACAGAGTGCTTACGACGCCCTGTCACTACGCATATCTGAAGATTGCAGACGGATGCAACAACTTCTGTACCTATTGTCTCATACCTAAAATAAGGGGCAGGTACGTGAGCTATCCCGAGGAAAAGCTGTTGGAAGAGGCGGAAAACCTCGGCGACGTCAGCGAACTAATTCTCGTCGCGCAGGATGTCTCGCGATACGGTACGGACTTATACGGCAAAAAATATTTAGCAACTTTTTTGAAAAAGTTGACAACACTTGTCAACATTAATAGTGTAAGATTACTGTACTGTTATCCCGATATGATAGACGACGAGCTTATTTCAGAGATTAGGGATAATCCGAAGATAATAAAATACATAGACATTCCCCTCCAGCACAGCGAGGACAGAGTATTGAAGCTCATGAACAGGCGAGGCACAAGGGAAGGATACCTGAGCCTCATAAGGAAGCTGAAGGACAATATTCCGGGCATAGCCATCCGCTCTACTTTCATCACGGGCTTTCCCACCGAGACCGAGGAGGAATGCGACGCCATGTGTAGCTTCCTCGAGGAAGCTAAGCTTACCAATTGCGGATTCTTTGCCTATTCCCGTGAACCTGATACGCCTGCATATAAGCTCAAGGGTCAGATTGCCTATAACGTAAAGCGCAGAAGAGTTAAAAAGCTGTACGACGTGCAGAGAGGGATAAGCAGTCGTTTTCTCGACGGATTTGTCGGAAGGGTGCTGTCTGTCGTCTGCGACGGAATAGACTACGACAGAAATTGTTTTGTCGGCAGAGCCTATTTCTCTGCGCCCGACATCGACGGCAAAGTATACTTCAATGCCAATCAGGCCGTGCAGGGAGAAAAGTACGATGTCATTATAAAGTCGCACGACGGTTACGATATGTTCGGCGCGACGGGAGATTATCTTGATGAGTGAACACACCGTAGACAAAGAAAGCAGAATGTATAAATTTGTGGCAGGCAAGGGAGTTTTGAATCTTCCGAATAAACTGACTCTTGCCAGAATGATAATGATACCCGTCTTTGTGGCGCTTTTTTACGTGCAGTTCACGGGGCATTATTTTGTCGCTCTGGCTGTATTTGCGCTAGCAAGTTTTACCGACTATCTGGACGGGCATCTTGCACGCAAGTATTCGCTTGTCACCAACCTAGGCAAATTTCTCGACCCGATAGCCGATAAAGTGCTCGTTGCGTCGGCGACCATAATTCTGCTCACCAAGCCTGAATTTTTCACGGCATATCTCGGCGACTGGGCGATAATTGCTGCAGGCTGCGGCGTTGCGCTCATTCTCGCGAGGGAGATGATAATAAGCGGCTTCCGCATGGTTGCCGCCGATGCAGGCATAGTCATTGCCGCCGATAAGGTTGGCAAGATAAAGACCGTATGCCAGGACGCGTGCATAGTCATTCTTCTCGTTTACGGCGGATTCGAAGAATTCTTCGACGGAGTCGCAATGAGTACGCTCAACTATATAGGGCTTGCCTTGTTCGCGCTCGCCGCCATCCTCACGGTCATTTCTGGTGTAAATTATATAGTAAAAAACAGACAGGTTTTAAAGCAATGAGTGGCTCGAAATCCAGCCGTCTCGCCATGCTTATCTTCGATACCAGGCGTTCTCTTTCTTTTTCCGCCGGCGAGGAGTGGGCAAAAGAGCTTGCGGGCGGCGGTTACTATTTCGATAAGATAAGCAAGGTCGCCTTCGACAGTCAGGATGAAATAGTCCGATCGATAGGCGACGGAGTGAATAACTATGAAAACGTCCTCATACTCTGTCCCGCGCAGATGGAGGAGACGTTGAAGAGCTATATTTCGGGGCTGTGCGGCAGTCAGTTCGACTCTGTCGGCATAATGCGTTCGCAGAATGTCAATGCGTTTATGGCATTTACCGACGGCGTCAACCGCATTACTTCAAAGGACATAATTTCTGTTCTTAACTCTGAATACGGCGAAAGCTTTGCCCGCTCTTACATCTGCTTTGTCGGCGCTCCGTACAATCTCATAAATGAAGTGATGGGCCAGGCAAAGAAGCTCTGCGACGAGAATAACTCGCGCGAGATTTTGTTCAACGTGGCTGAAAGTTACGGCGATTTCAGAATGGAAATAGTCTATTCGGACGTCACGCCCAAGATGCTTGTAGACAGGATAATCGCGCTTGTCGTCGGCAAACTCGGAGATTATGTCTATGCTCTGGAGGACATAACCCTCGCCGCTCAGCTGATACGGCTGTTAAAGCTCCGCAGAATGAAAATCGGCATAGCCGAATCGTTTACGGGTGGAGGCGTAGGCAAGCGGATAGTAGATATCCCCGGTGCATCTGAAGTCTACTACGAGGGACTCAATACCTATTCGAATACGGCAAAGATGCTGCGGCTCGGGGTGAAGGAAATGACCCTCAAGCAGTGCGGTGCCGTCTCCGCCGAGGTCGCTTATCAGATGGCGGAAGGAGTACTGTCGACGGGTAACTGCGAGGTTTCGGTATCCACGACGGGCATAGCCGGACCTGCATCCGACAATACTTCAAAGCCTGTAGGACTGGCATTTATCGGCGTAGGCGTGGACGGCGACATAGCGGTATATAAGTTCAATTTTACGGGCGACAGGAAGAAGGTGACGGAAACGGCAATAAATCAGGCGCTGTTTCTGACATATAAACGGTTAAAATAATTAGGAGAACATAGATAATGAACGAAGAAAAACTCAAAGCGCTGAACTCTACCATTGCAATGATAGAAAAGCAGTACGGCAAGGGTGCAATCATGAAACTCGGCGACGACAAAGTCAATACCGAGCTGGAAGTCATTCCCACAGGCTGTATTTCGCTTGACCTCGCCTTAGGCGTCGGCGGCGTGCCCAGAGGCAGAATCCTTGAAATATTCGGACCCGAATCTTCAGGTAAGACGACGGTTGCGCTTCATATAATCGCGGAGACGCAGAAGCTGGGCGGCGTTGCGGCGTTCATCGATGCCGAGCACGCGCTCGATGCCGTCTATGCAAAGGCGCTAGGCGTAAAGATTGACGAACTGTACATTTCTCAGCCCGACACGGGCGAACAGGCTCTCGACATATGCGAGTCGCTTGTCCGTTCGAGTGCGGTCGACGTCATAGTAGTCGACTCGGTTGCCGCTCTTACCCCCAAGGCCGAGATAGAGGGCGATATGGGCGATTCCCACGTCGGCCTGCTTGCAAGACTCATGTCCCAGGCATTGAGAAAGCTCACCGCAATCACCAACCGCTCCAAGACTTGCGTTATATTCATAAACCAGCTCAGGGAAAAGGTGGGCGTAATGTTCGGCAATCCCGAAACCACTCCCGGCGGCAAGGCGCTCAAGTATTTTGCTTCTGTCCGTCTGGATATCAGGAAGGCCGACGCCCTCAAGAGCGACGGTGAAATAGTCGGCAACAGGGCAAAGGCAAAGGTCGTAAAGAACAAGGTAGCGCCTCCGTTCAAGGTTGCCGAGTTCGATATTATCTATGGCGAAGGCATCTCGCAGGAGGGTTGCCTTATCGACCTCGGCGTAGAGTATAACGTGCTTACCAAGAGCGGCGCGTGGTACAGCTATAACGATGAAAAGCTGGCAAACGGCAGGGAAAAGATGAGGGAATACCTCAAGGCAAATCCCGCCGTCGCGGCAGAGATAGAACAGAAGATAAGGGAAGCGCATAAGGCTTCGCTCAAGAAGACGCAGGACGACTGATGCAGTACGGTTTTATAAAGGTCTGTGCGGCGACGGTAAAGATTAAGGTCGCCGACGTAAAATTCAATACGGCTAATATCATCTCGGCTATCGAAAGAGCTGACAAGGAAGGGGCGCAACTCATAGTCTTTCCCGAACTTTGCGTGACGGGCTATACCTGCGGCGATCTTTTCAATCAGCGTACTTTAACAGACGCGGCAAGGGATGCCCTCGTAGACATTGCAGAGGCGACTGACGGAATTTCCGCGCTCGTCTTTGTCGGCGCACCCGTTGTCAGGGACGGCAAGCTCTATAACTGCGCCGTTGCCATTTCCGACGGCAGCATTCTGGGCGTAGTTCCCAAGAGCTTTTTGCCTTCATACGGCGAATTTTACGAGCGCAGACACTTTACTCCTGCGGACGGCATCATATCCGAAATTGTAATCGACGAAGAGCAAGTGCCCTTCGGGACGGATATAATATTCAGGGCGACAAATCAGCGTGATTTTACCGTCGCGTGCGAAATTTGCGAAGATCTTTGGGTGCCCGACAGCCCGTCTGTCAGGCATTCAAAGGCAGGTGCAAACATAATAGTAAATCTCTCCTGCAGCGACGAGGTCGTATGCAAGGCGGAATACCGCAGAGACCTTGTAAGGATGCAGTCGGCAAAGCTCATGGGCGGATATATCTACTGCGATGCCGGCGACGGAGAGAGCACTACGGATATGGTATTTGCAGGGCACAATATCATAGCCGAAAACGGCAGCGTCGTTGCCGAAGGCAAGCTGTTCGAAAATTCGCTTGTCTACGGTGAAATAGACATTGAAAAGCTGGCTATCGAAAGACAGAGGACGTCGAACACCTATTATACCGAGGGTGACGGCGACGATTATCTGTACGTCGATTTTGAGACTGACGAGCGTAAGGGCAGGCTTGCAAGGCATATTTCTACCCAACCGTTCGTGCCTTCTGACGGTGACGTCCTTTCGGAGCGCACCAAAATAATCCTCACTATGCAGGCTAAGGGGCTTGAAAAGAGGCTTGAGCATACGCGCTCGAATACTGCCGTCATAGGAATTTCTGGCGGCCTTGATTCGGCGCTAGCTCTGCTCGTGACAAGAAGGGCGTTTATCTCTCTGGGTAAACCTTTAAAGGACATAATTGCAGTAACTATGCCGGGGTTCGGCACGACCTCGCGGACGTACGGCAATTCCAAAAAGCTTATAAATTCCATAGGCGCGACTTTCAGGGAGATTCCCATAGCCGACAGCGTAAACCTGCATTTTAAGGATATCGGACACGACCCGTCAGACAGAGACGTCACTTACGAAAATGCGCAGGCAAGAATGAGAACGCTCATACTCATGGATATAGCCAACCAGACGGGCGGCATGGTAATAGGTACGGGCGACCTCAGCGAGCTGGCTCTCGGCTGGGCGACTTATAACGGCGACCATATGTCTATGTATGCAGTCAACAGCTCTGTTCCCAAGACGCTCGTAAAGCATCTCGTGCGCGCTGAGGCTGAGCTTATCGGCGGAGAGTGCGGGGAGGTTCTTAAGGACATTCTCGCCACCGAGATAAGTCCCGAGCTTCTTCCGCCCGACGAAAACGGCAAGATAGCGCAGAAGACGGAGGACCTCGTAGGGCCGTACATTCTCCATGACTTTTTCCTCTATTATGCCTTAAGGTGGGGTTTTGCTCCCGACAAGATATATTACCTTGCCAAAAACGCCTTTAAGGGGCAGTTTGAAAATGCCGTAATTTTAAAGTGGCTTAAGAATTTCTACAAGAGATTTTTCTCTCAGCAATTCAAGCGTTCGTGCATACCCGACGGCGTCAAAGTCGGCTCAGTAACGCTCTCCCCAAGGGGCGACTGGCGCATGCCTTCCGATGCCTCTGCCGCGCTGTGGCTTAACATTCTGGACGAGTTGAAATAATATGCAGAAATAATATTCATGACCGCACGATATTGTGCGGTCATTTTTATTTGATTACTATATTTTGTTGCGTAAGATTATTAATTTTCACATTATCGGTATGTATTTAACTAAATAAATTGACATTTATTGAGTATTGTTGTAAAATAACATATAGGATATAGACTTGCCTTTTTCATAAGGTTTTCGTATATATTTCAATAACTTAATCAGGAGGCTTAAATTATGTCTTATGCAGTATTAAGCTCCCTGTTTCTTGCTGTCGACGGCGCTATCGGTATAGGCGTCGGCGTTGGGGTTGCAGTAATTGCAATTGTTGCGGCGGTGCTTTTCGGCATAATCTATCCCAAGAATTATCAGAAAAAGCTCACCAAGCAACTGCGCGATTTTAAAAGTGAAACCGATAAAATGCTTGAAGAGGCCAATGCCGAATGTAAAGCACTTAAAAAGGAAGCAATTTTAGAAGCTAAGGAACAGGAACTTAAATTAAGAAACGAGTTCGAGAAGGAAACTAGAGAGAAGAAAGCCGAACTCAACAAACAGGAACAGCGCCTTGTTCAGAAAGAGGATATCCTCGATAAGAAGGAAGATTCACTCTTGAAGAAGAGCGAGGAAATCGAAAAACAGAAAAAAGATCTTGCCGCTAAAGAGCAGGAAATCAAAAAAACTCAGGACAAGATTAATCATCAGCACGAACTGATGGTGCAGGAACTCGAAAAGGTTTCACAGCTCACTAAGGAAGAGGCAAAAAAGCTTCTTACCGACGAGATTCTGGAGGAGACCAGGCACGACGTCGCTATTCAGGTAAGGAATATCGAGCAGACGGCAAAGGATGAGGCGACTAACGAGGCAAAGAAGATAATCTCCCTTGCAATACAGCGCTGTGCATCCGACCACGCATCAGAAATTACCGTATCCGTCGTTCCCCTTCCCAGCGACGACATGAAGGCGAGAATTATCGGACGAGAGGGCAGAAATATCCGTGCGCTTGAAAACGCGACGGGCATAGAGCTCATTGTCGACGATACCCCCGAAGTTGTAATACTTTCAGGCTTTGATCCCGTAAGGAGGGAGGTTGCAAGACTTGCGCTTGAAAAACTTATCTCCGACGGAAGAATTCATCCCGCAAGAATAGAGGAGACGGTCGCAAAAGTCAAAAAGGAACTCGACCAGGAGATCAAGGCGGCTGGCGAAAGCGCTATGTTTGAGGTCGGAATTTACGGCCTGCATCCCGAACTCATAAAGCTCCTCGGCAGACTCAAGTACAGAACAAGTTACGGACAGAACGTATATAAGCACTCCATAGAGGTTGCAAATCTTGCAGGTCTTATGGCGTCAGAACTCGGCCTCGACGTGACGCTTGCCAAGCGCGCCGGTCTGTTGCACGATATAGGTAAGGCAGTTGATAAGGAGCAGGAGGGCACTCACGTTCAGCTCGGAGCCGATATCGCCAAAAAGTATAACGAAAAGCCCAACGTGGTCAACGCCATAGCCGCACATCACGGCGATTGTGAACCCAAGACGATTGAGGCGGTGCTTGTGGCTGCGGCAGATGCCGTTTCGGGTGCTCGTCCCGGAGCAAGAAGAGAGACGGGTACCAACTATGTAAAGCGTCTCGAAAAGCTCGAGGAAATAGCCGGAAGCTTCGGCGGAGTCGATAAGTGCTATGCAATTCAGGCCGGGCGTGAAGTCAGGGTTATGGTAAAACCCGAACAGATTGACGACGCTCAGGCAATGTTCCTTGCCAAGGACATAGCAAAGAAAATTGAATCTGAACTCGAATATCCCGGACAGATAAAGGTCAATGTTATCAGAGAATCGCGTTGCGTAGAATACGCAAAATAATTTCATATTAAAGTAAAGGGGTCGGCAAGAATGCCGACCCCTTATTGTATCTCAGCAGAATATAATGAGGTATGTTTTATTGAGTCCGTAGTATTTCCTTTATAGCCTTTCAGGCTTTTGAACTGAACGATAATCGTAATCGTTAGCCATTATAATAATCAGGTCAAAGCCTTAGGGTATAAAAAAGGTCTTCGCGTAAGCTTTTCAAAGCTGGGCGCGAAGACCTTTGAATCATTTAACAAACAAATAGAAACTGAGCGCAAAAATCGTTATGTTGAGCGCGGTAATCGAAGGGATAACCATATATTTCATTACGTCGCTTGCGACTGTGAAATTTGCGTTCAAGAGGAATGAAAGCACGCATATGATGAGTATGCAGATGACTGTAATGATTATGCTTCTCAATAGATATGCGCTTGTCGTAGGGCGTGCACAGTTTGTGCCGTAGCCTTTAAGACTGAGCATCCCGAATACGCCGAACTGGACTATGCCCAGAATGAGTATAACCGAAGGATAAAGCCAGCTTACGGCGAGGTCGTCTTTAAATATTCCGCACAGTACAAACTCAATTATGGTTATAAACAATACGATTGCAGAACATTTCAGGAGCGTCAGTCCCTTATTGTATACGGTTTTGGTTGGAGCTGCGTACGACGAATGATAATCGGTCGACGGCATGACCTTTATGCCGTCAGACGCGCCTCTGTCCACGATTGGCGATGGTTGAGGTCTTGCCTGTCTGGGTGGAGTCTGTTCGGTGTATGTATTAAAGTTTGTCTGTACGCTGCCGTTTGCAAGTGCCTTGTTGAAGATGCCGTCGATAAGGTTTTTATAGTCGCGCTCGGGGGCAGGTCGGTTGCCGTATATCATGTTGGGTGCAGCCTGGTCGGCAGCCTGCGCTCTCTTCTGCTCGCTCTCCCTGTCGGGTACTGGCTCGGAAATGAGTTTCAGATAGTTCTCGTGTGCGCGCCGTCTTGCCTCTTCGTCGGCTTTAAGTTTCTCCTGTTGCTGTTGCTGGGCTATCAAATCCGCCTGAACGTCCGCGTTTACGCTCTGGGGAGCACTAGCGTAGACGGCAGCAGGAGGGGTCGGTTGGGCGTCCTGTTGCGCTGCTTTATTCTGTGTTGTGTCTGAGGGTGGCTGTATGCCGAGCTGTGCGGCGTAAAGTGCGCTCTGTTCTGCATGCTGAGCTGCGTCCTTAACTTCCGTGGTTGCAGGCTGTTGGACGAATACGGGCTGCTGAACGTATATCGGTTGTTGTACAATTACCTGCTGGGGTTGCGTCGGGTTTGCGTTCTGGGTGGACGCATTGATTTGCTGAGCGCTGTTTAAAGCTGTTTGTCCCTCGGCGACTTCTTCGCCATCGGGTTTAAGGTGAGGCACTCTCGAGACGCTGTCCCTAAGAATTGTAAAGTCAACGGGAGTGGGGGCAGGTTGAGAAAAGTCAAATGCCCGGTCGGAGATAAGGCTGTCGATAATTGTTCTGGAATATTCCCATTCGGCAAGATTCTTCTCGGTCATTTCCTTGCCGATATCTGTAAGGGTGAAGTACTTTCTTCTGCCGCCTGCGGTCACGTCATCCTTCTTCCAGTAAGCCTTTATGTAGCCCTGCGTCTCAAGGCGCTTTAATGCGCTGTACAATGTAGGCTGCTTGAGCGCATACTGACCGTGGCTTTTTGCCTCGATGTCATTCATTATCTCGTAGCCGTATTTGTCGCGCTCGTAAAGCGCACGCAGAATTATTGTATTAATATGTCCTCTTATGAGGTCGGCGCTGATGGAGGAGTGATTGCCCTCTTCGTCGTGTTCAGGCTCTGTGGTAGTTTCTTCTACTGACCCTGCGTCGATTTCAGCAGAAGATTTTTCTTCAGCAGAACTCATATCGTCCGAATCATTAATTTTATCGTTGCCGTTATTTTCAAATTCATCGTCCATATCGTTCAATCTCCGGATTGTTGTCTGTATTTTATCATAAATGTTGGCTTTTTGTCAATATAATGGCAAAATAAAAAGTACTATGTCACACATAAATGCATATTTTTTTGATATTTATTGGACTTTGAAGGTCAAAAGTGCTAAAATTTAAGCAATAATCTTACAAGCGGTGATATGTATGTACAGACATTGCAAGACATATGAAATAAGGTATACGGACGTCGATTTTTGCGACAGACTGAAGCTCTCATCCTTGCTTTCGCTGATGGAGGAATCGGCTTGCCTTTCTGCGCAGGAACTCGGTTTCGGTTACGATGTTCTTAAGCCTAAGAATTACGGCTTTATTCTCGTCAATTGGTATATCGAGCTTAAAAGAACTATAACCTTCGGCGACGAACTGACCATTGTTACCTGGCCAATAAAACCGAACAGGCTTGCGGTATTCAGAGATTTTGAATTCTATATCGGCGATGAGAAGGTAGGCGTTGCAACTTCGCGCTGGTGTCTCGTTGACCTCGCCAATTTTTCAATGTTGCCTTCATCTTCTGTGTTCAGTAGTGATATGACGTTCAACGACTGCAGGTCTACAGATTTCAATTCGTGGAGAATGCCTGAAATTTCAGACGGACAAAAGACCTATTCCAAGACCGTTTCCTATTCGGACTATGACCACTACAATCACGTAAACAACACCAAGTACGGCGATATTCTCCTCGATGCGTTTACCGTCGACGAGCTCAA
The DNA here is from genome assembly GCA_944354125.1 of uncultured Clostridia bacterium. Classification (GTDB taxonomy): domain Bacteria; phylum Bacillota; class Clostridia; order Christensenellales; family Borkfalkiaceae; genus Coproplasma. Next base: position 33,136 of record CALVPT010000001.1, read on the forward strand.
AGATGCGGAGATTCGGACGGTTCAGATAAAATATGTCAGGCAGTGCAAGTTCGGGGAAGTGCTTGACATTGTCCGCAGTCGCTGCGAGGACGGCGCGTGGGCGATAGAGGGCAGAGTGGGAAACGAACTGAGAATTCAGATGAAGGTAAAGTTCGGTGACTGAATTCGGACGCTTTGACCGGCCTGAGTTTGAGTATCTGGTCATTAGGGGTGCAAGGCGGTCGTTTTCGGTGACTGTCAAAAGCGATAACAGCGTAGTGGTGCGTTGTCCTATGCGCGCCGCGCATAGTCAGATAGTTGCCTTCGTTAAAGATAAATCGGCTTGGATTGCGCGCACATTGTCTGAAAACTCGCAAAAACATTCTCAGTTTTCGGAAGTCTTAAGCCTTAAAAAAATTATGGTCAAGGGCAGACTTCTTCCCGTAACATTCGGGGCGGATGACAGGATATGTGAAGACGAAGCCTTTTTCAGAGATAAGTCTCACGTTAGAAGTACGCTGATTTCAGCTCTACGCGACGACTTCTTTGCCGTATTCGATGACGTTTGCAGGCAGACTTCTCTGTCGGCGTCTTCTGTCTCTTTCAGAGATTATAAGGCGCGCTGGGGTTGTTGCGATGCCTCTGCTAAAATAGTCTTTAACTATAAATTACTGATGCTCGACGAGTCTCTGTGGCGGTATGTCATTCTGCACGAGCTATGTCATACGGTTTATATGGATCATTCGCCGCGGTTTTATGCTCTGTTAAGCCGGTTTATGCCATCGTACAGACAGGAGAGAAAACGTTTGAAAGGGTATTCGCCGATCGCCTCTTTGAGGTTTTAAGGTTTGTTCTGTTCGGCTTTTAAATATGCATCAAATCTGGCAAATATGTATAATTATAAATATATACACGTTTATACTGTAAATTTATTCATTTACGACTGTCATATTTTTTAATTTATATGGTAATTTACTTGACTTGAATACTTTATATATTGTATAATACATCAGGTTGCTTGAGAAGGCGACCTGAAATTTTATATCAGAGAGTTTTGAATTATGGCTGACAAGATTAAAAAGGTAGTACTTGCGTATTCTGGCGGACTTGATACATCTATCATAATCCCCTGGCTTAAGGAAAACTACGATAACTGTGAAGTTATCGCTGTTTCCGGTGACGTCGGACAGAGCACGGAGCTCGACGGACTTGAGGAAAAGGCGCTCAAGACGGGCGCTTCAAAGCTCTATATCGAGGATCTCAAGAAGGAATTTATCGAGGATTACATCTATCCCACGATGAAGGCCGGCGCGGTATATGAGAATAAATATCTTCTGGGCACTTCCTTTGCAAGACCCATAATCGCAAAGAGAATTGTTGAGATTGCCAAGAAAGAAGGTGCGGATGCTATCTGTCACGGCTGCACGGGCAAGGGAAACGATCAGGTGCGTTTCGAGCTTACCATAAAGGCGTTTGCGCCCGAAATGAAGATAATTGCTCCCTGGCGCATATGGAACATCAAGAGCAGAGACGAGGAGATCGATTATGCCGAGGCGCACAACATTCCCCTCAAGATAAACAGGGAAACCAACTATTCCAAGGATAAGAATCTCTGGCACCTTTCGCACGAGGGGCTTGACCTTGAGAATCCTGCAAACGAACCCGATTACGACAAGATACTCGAGCTCGGCGTATCTCCCTGGAAGGCTCCCGATAAGGCTACTTACGTCACCATACATTTTGAAAAGGGTATTCCTACCGCGATAGACGGCGAAAAGCTCGGCGCGGTCGAGCTCATAGAAAAGCTCAACAAGATAGGCGGCGAAAACGGAGTGGGTCTCGTCGATATGGTAGAAAACAGACTTGTCGGTATGAAGTCGAGGGGCGTCTATGAAACTCCCGGCGGTACGATTTTGTACACCGCGCATGAACTGCTTGAGTCCATATGCCTCGATAAGGCTACCCAGCACTTCAAGCAGCATGTTGCCATAAAGTATGGCGAAATGGTTTACGACGGTCAGTGGTTCACGCCTTTGAGAGAGGCTCTCGATGCGTTTGTGGACAAAACTCAGGAGACTGTAACGGGCGATGTCAAGCTTAAGATATACAAGGGCAACGTCATGAATGCCGGAATTACTTCGCCTAACTCGCTTTACAGCGAAGATATCGCAACGTTCGGCGAGGATGATTGCTACAACCAGATGGATTCCCAGGGATTTATCAATCTGTTCGGACTTCCCATCAAGGTCAAGGCTCTTCTCGACAGCAAGAAGTTAAAGTAAATGATAGAAGTTTTTATCGACGGGAAAGAGGGTACGACAGGTCTTCAGATATATGAACGGCTCGAAAAGCGTGACGATGTAAAGATCGTTGCGCTGCCCGAAGATAAGAGAAAGGACGTTGCGGCACGTAAAGAGTGTCTGAATTCTGCCGACGTCAGCTTTCTCTGTCTTCCCGATGCCGCGGCAATTGAGGCGGCGTCGCTTGTCGAAAATCCCGCAGCCAGAATAATAGATGCATCTACGGCGCACAGGACGGCTGACGGTTGGGTATACGGATTTCCCGAACTGTCGCAAAAGAGAAGGGAAGAGATTGCGCGCGCAAAGAGAGTTGCAAACCCTGGTTGTCACGCAACCGGGTTTATTTCACTCGTTGCTCCGCTTGTCAAGGGAGGGATTCTTCCTGACGATTATCCCTTTGTAGCCAACTCAGTCACAGGCTATTCAGGCGGAGGCAAAAAGACAATTGCGCAGTATCAGGCAGCGGACAGAGATTATACTCTTGCCTCGCCTAGACAATATGCAACCGGGCAAAAGCACAAGCATCTTCCCGAAATGGTAAGGGAGTGCGGTCTGAAATATGCACCGATATTCAATCCGATTATCTGCGATATTTACAGCGGTATGTGTGTTACTGTACCTGTATTTTCGCGATTTATGACAAAAAAATACTCCGTAAACGATATTAGACAGTATTTTGCAGAGTACTATGTGTCACATAATTTCATAAAAATCATGTCTGAGGAGGCAACTGAAGGATATATTCCCAGCAATCACCTCTGCGGAACCAACAATATGGAAATTTATGTCGGCGGCAACGACGAAAGAATTTTTCTTGCCAGCGTATTTGACAATCTCGGCAAGGGTGCGTCCGGAGCGGCTGTGCAGAACATGAACATAATGTTCGGTCTTGACGAGAGAACTTCTCTTGTCTGACGGGTTTCTGTCGTGTGGCAATCCGGCTCAATGCGGGTTCAAATCAGACGGTAGTAAGCGAATAAAAAAGTATGAGTGCATACAAAAGTATGGCGGATATTTGCCGAGGAACGGAGCTTTAATTTGGCTGAATGATATTTGAGGGAATCAATTCTGTTGAGTATTATAACCTGTTGAATATTATAATCGGCTGAATTGTTTATTGATTGTATCGTCAATCAACTTTATGTTTATGATTGCTCATATTTTAAAGTTTTGACCGTTTTTATTTCAGCAAGTTTGCCTGAGCTGTCAGTCATCGTATTTTAAGTTCGTTCAATGTTGTGTTGCGAATTAATTGCAATGCGTAAGCGCGGCGTACAGATATAAGTTTGCGCGTATTTCTGCCACAAGATTTTAGGTCGGTATAATGTCGATACGTTAAAGGTTAGATAATTTTTTGAAACCTTTGTATTATTCCGATATTGTTTGGTTCTAAAATAACTTGAGTTAAATGTGTTATCAGAAAATTTGAGCGGAATCTGAATGCATAGAAGCTGATTATGCTTGAATGCAGCGTAACCTAATTCAACTGACGATAACTTACATTAATCTGAATAGACAAGTCGGCGGTAAGTTTTTACCGCTGTTTGTTTGAGAGCTGAAATTTTTGTTGCTCGCTGAGCATGTCAGGCGTTGGTTACGGCTGAAAATTCGGAAATTGTGCGGTTTTCCGTCCGTGGCTTGGGCAGATGGCAGAATCGTTAAAATGCGTTTTGAATTGTGGCGTAACATATGACTTTGTTAAGTTCTGTCTTATTTAAGGCATGGTAAAGTATCATTCTTTATCGTTTCGGGTAGCTTTGAAATTTATAACGCGTTATTTTGCTTGAATATTTATGTCATTTTGTTGTTTTTAAAGTAGTTCAATACTTTTTTTCGTCTTCAATTGACATATGAACAATTTAGTTATATAATAAATAAAATATATTTTTATCAGATATGGATATTAAAGAAGTTAAGGGCGGTGTGTGTGCTCCCGTCGGTTTTAAGGCCAACGGCATACACTGCGGAATCAGGAGAAACAAGACAAAGAGAGATTTTGCGCTCATCGTCAGCGATGTGCGCGCGGCTGCGGCAGGTGTCTATACGAGCAACCTCGTAAAGGGTGCACCCGTCATCGTCACCAAGAAAAATCTTGCTGACGGTTATGCACAGGCGATAATCTGCAACAGCGGCAACGCAAATACCTGCAATGCCGACGGCATTGAGATTGCAGAGAAGATGTGTTCGCTCGTTACGAGAGAGGGCGGCATAGCGGCAAGTGACGTCATAGTCGGATCTACGGGCGTAATTGGCCAGCCGCTCAGCATTGAACCTATGGATAGCGGCATGGGGGAGCTCTGGAGCGGGCTCGGCGACAACAGCGACTATGCGGCGCAGGCCATAATGACGACCGATACGGTAATGAAGTCGGTCTCTGTTGAATTTAAGCTCGGCGGTAAGGTCTGCAGAATAGGCGGCATAGCAAAGGGCGTGGGAATGGTATGCCCCAATATGGCTACAAATCTCATATTCCTTACCAGCGACGTCAATATTTCCCCCGAAATGTTGCAACTTGCACTCAGCAGCGACGTAAAGAGCTCATTCAACATGATAAGCGTTGACGGTGACCAGTCGACAAACGACACGTGTTGCATTCTTGCCAACGGCTTAGCGGGAAACGTCAGGATTGAAAAGCGCGGAGGAGATTTCAATAAGTTCTGCAAGGCGCTTAACTACTGTACGGTAAAACTTTCCAGGATGATTGCAAAGGACGGTGAGGGCGCGACCAAACTCATTGAGTGTGAAGTCAGGGGCGCGAAGAGCCTTAAGATTGCCAGTACGGTTGCAAGGACGGTAATAAAGTCTTCTCTTGTCAAGGCGGCGATGTTTGGCGCTGATGCCAACTGGGGACGCGTTCTGTGTGCGATAGGCTATGCGGGTGCGGACGTCGATATTCATAAAATTGACGTCGATTTCAGCTCTGCAGGCGGAGATATCGCGGTATGCAGGGGCGGCTACGGCGTCGATTTCAGCGAGGAGCTTGCAAAAAAGATTCTCCTTTGCGACGAGGTCGAAATAAAGATAAATCTCAACGACGGCAATTATAAAGCTACCGCCTGGGGTTGTGACCTCACGTATGAATATGTCAGAATAAACGGCGATTACAGAACCTAATCATAAATTCAGCAAATTTTAACGGGAAGTTATAGATGGATAAGCAGGAACAGGCCGAGTTTTTAATAGAGGCGATGCCCTATATTAAAAAATATTTTAATAAGATACTTGTGGTCAAGTACGGCGGAAACGCCATGACCGACGAAAAAATCAAATCGTCGGTTATGCGCGATCTGGTCGTTTTGAATATGCTCGGAATAAAAGTCGTTCTCGTGCACGGCGGCGGACCCGAAATTTCGGAAGCCATAAAGGCATTCGGCAAGGAGAGCAAATTCATAAACGGACTTCGCTATACCGACGGCGAAACGGCTGAAATTGTCCGCATGGTGCTTGCAGGCAAGGTAAATAAGTCGCTTGCAGACCTCATAGAGAGGAACGGCGGCAAGGCTATCGGCATCTGCGGTCAGGACGGACACATGCTCAAATGTGTTCCCGTGGACGATAAACTCGGTTATGTCGGTAAAATTACCGAGGTCAGGACGAATATCATCTCAGATTTGCTCGATCTGGGATATGTACCCGTTATTTCAACCGTCGGTTTCGACGATGAAGGACACATATATAATATCAACGCCGATACCGCGGCGGCGGCAATCGCAGGCGCGCTCGGCGCGGAGAGTTTGATACTCATGACAGACATCAGGGGGCTTCTTGAAAATAAGGATGACCCCGATAGTCTGATTAAGAAAGTTTTCGTTTCGGATATTCCCGCTCTCGTAAAGCAGGGAATAATCTCAGGTGGTATGATTCCCAAGATAGAATGTTGCAAAGATGCAATCCGTCGCGGCGTTAAAAAAGTCTTTATTACCGACGGAAGGGTTTACCATTCAATTTTAATAGAGATATTGTCTGATGAGGGCAGTGGCACAATGTTTGTATAACGGCTGATTTATTTATAAATCAGTCTTTATTTTAGTCGGAGGGAAAGAGTATGAATTCCGAAAAAATATTTTCGGACGACAAAGATTATATAGCAGGGACATACGCCCGTTTCAATGTCGCTTTCAAGAGCGGCAAGGGCGCGAAACTCTACGATTTTGACGGCAAAGAATATGTCGACTGTGCAAGCGGCATAGGAGTAAACATATTCGGCATAAACGACGAGGAGTGGAAAAAGGCCGTAAAGGCGCAGATAGACGAAATTCAGCACGTCTGCAATCTGTATTATTCCGAGCCTCAGGCGGAGCTTGCCAGGGCTCTGTGCGAAAAGACTGGCGCAAAGAAGGTTTTCTTCGGCAACAGCGGAGCCGAGGCCAACGAATGTGCCATAAAAGTGGCAAGAAAGTATGGCAATACGCGCTATTCGAGGAATGAGATTATAACCTTGAAAAATTCCTTCCACGGCAGGACGATAGCTACTCTTTCGGCGACCGGACAGGATGCATTCCATAAGTATTTTGACCCGTTCCTGCCCAACTTCAGGTATGTCGACCCGACTATGGACGGCATTTACAGCTGTTATACTGACAAGACCTGCGCCGTAATGGTCGAAGTCATTCAGGGCGAGAGCGGCGTAAATTGTCTTGATTTCGACTTTTTGAGGCAACTTGAAAAGTTCTGTAAGGACAGAGACATACTCCTTATCTGCGACGAGGTTCAGACGGGCAACGGCCGTACGGGATATATGTACGCATATGAGGCGTCGGGAATTCATCCCGATATCGTCACGACGGCAAAGGGTCTGGGCGGCGGACTTCCCATAGGCGCCTGCCTTCTCTTTGATAAGTGCAAGGACGTGTTTACTTACGGCGATCACGGCTCGACGTTCGGCGGAAACCCCGTTGCATGTGCCGGCGCGCTTTCGATAGTAGACAGAATTACGCCCGAACTTCTTTTAGAGGTGCAGGGCAAGGGCGCATATCTGAAAATAAATCTCGAGCACATCAAAAACGTCGTTTCGGTGAGCGGAATGGGGCTTATGATAGGCATTCAGACGACTAAGCCTGCAAGGGAAGTTGCGGCAAAGTGCCTTGAAAAGGGGTTAATCGTCCTGACGGCGCACGACAGAGTAAGACTGTTGCCGCCGCTGACAATAAATAAAGAAGAAATAAATTTTGCATTGAAAATATTAAATGAGGTAATTTCGCAATGAGGCATTTACTTAAATTACAGGATTTAACGAGAGAGGATATTTTGTCTATCCTTAACCTTGCAGATCAGCTCAAGTTCGAGAGGAACAACGGCATTCAGAAGGACTATCTCAAGGGCAAGAAGCTCGGACTCATCTTCCAGAAGGCTTCCACCCGTACCAGAGTGTCCTTCGAAGCGGGCATATATGAACTTGGCGGCTACGGCCTTTTCCTTTCGAGCAACGACCTTCAGATTGGCAGGGGCGAACCCGTTCAGGATACCGCAAGGGTGCTTTCGCGCTACCTTGACGGCATAATGATAAGGACTTTTGCCCAGCAGGAAGTCGAAGATCTTGCAAAGTACGGCTCGATTCCCGTAATCAACGGCCTTACAGATTATGCCCATCCCTGCCAGGTGCTCGCCGACCTTATGACCATAAGGGAGTACAAGGGCAGCTTCAAGGGACTCAAGATGGCGTTTGTCGGCGATGGAAACAACATGGCGAACAGCCTGATGGTGGGCGCAATCAAGACGGGCATGTCGTTTGCGATTGCCTGCCCCAAGGGATATGAGCCCGATGCCGAGCTCATGAAATGGGCTAAGGAAAACGGAGACTTCACCATAACGACTGACGTTAAAGAGGCGGTAAACGGCGCCGACGTCGTATATACCGACGTATGGGCTTCCATGGGTCAGGAAAGCGAGAGAAAGAAGAGGGCGGAGGCATTCAAGGACTATCAGGTCAATTCCGATGCGCTTTCTGTTGCTAAGCCCGACGTAATGTGCCTGCACTGTCTTCCTGCGCACAGGGGCGAAGAGATTACCGAAGAGGTATTCGAGGCGCACGCAAAGGAAATCTTCGACGAGGCAGAAAACAGGCTGCATGCACAGAAAGCAGTAATGGTCAAGTTGCTCAAATAAGTATATCAAGGGCTGAAAATAGGGATAAACATAGATATGAAAAACGATAAGGTATATTTAACTCTGCAAAACGGCAGACAGTTCGTGGGACACAGGTTCGGCGCAGACGGCGAAGTCGTCGGCGAGCTTGTATTCACTACGGGTATGACGGGTTATGTCGAGACGCTCACCGACCCCAGCTATTACGGTCAGATAGTCATTCAGACATTTCCCCTTATAGGCAACTACGGCGTAACTCCCGATATGGAGAGCAGAAAGCCCTGGGTTTCGGCCTATATAGTGAGAGAAAAGTGTGACGCGCCCTCCAATTTCAGGTGCGAAAAGATGCTCGACGAATATCTCAGGGAAAACGGCATAATCGGAATTTACGGTCTCGATACGAGAGAGCTCACGGAAATTGTCAGGGAGACGGGCGTAATGAACGCCGCAATCTCCTCTAAACCGGTCAAAGATTTTACCGCAATCGAAAACTATCGCATTGTAGACGCGGTTAAGGCGGTAAGCTGCACTCAGCCCGAGTACTTCGGCAATCCCGACGGAATCAAGGTTGCCGTATGGGACTTCGGCGCAAAGGACAATATAACGAGAGAGCTCGTCAAGAGGGGTTGCTATTGCGTCAAGGTGCCTGCCGCGTACACGGCGGAGGATATCCTTGCGCTCAATCCTCAGGGCCTTATGCTGTGCAACGGTCCCGGCGACCCGGCAGAAAATACCGAAATCATAGAGAACATAAGAAAGCTTGCAGGTAAACTGCCCATATTCGGCATATGCCTCGGACATCAGCTCTTTGCGCTTGCAATGGGCGGCAAGACCAAGAAGATGAAGTATGGTCACAGAGGCGCAAATCAGCCCGTAAAGAGGCTTGACACGGGAAGGGTTTACATCTCCAGCCAGAATCACGGCTACGAGGTCATTTCGTCCAGCCTTCAGGGAGTGGGCAGACTCAGCTATATCAACGCAAACGACGGCACCTGCGAGGGATTCGAATATCCCGAACTCAATGCATATACCGTGCAGTTCCACCCTGAAGCGTGCGGCGGACCGAGAGATGCGTCGTTCCTTTTCGATAAATTCATCAAGAACATAACGGAGGGTAAGTATAATGCCTAAGAGAGAGGACATAAAAAAGGTTTTAGTTATCGGTTCTGGTCCCATTGTCATAGGACAGGCTGCCGAATTCGACTATGCAGGCGCTCAGGCCTGCCGCGTTCTCAAGGATGCAGGCATAAACGTCGTTCTGTGCAATTCCAACCCTGCAACCATAATGACCGACAAAGCGCTCGCCGATGAAATCTATCTCGAACCGCTTACAACTGATACCCTCAAGAGAATAATAATCAAGGAGCGTCCCGACAGCCTTCTCGCTTCGCTCGGCGGACAGACGGGTCTTACGCTCGGCTGTAAGCTGGCGAAGGAGGGATTCCTCGACGAGTACGGCGTCAAGCTCATAGGCGTAAATCTCGACTCCATCGATCGCGCCGAGGACAGAGAACTCTTCAAGGAGACGATGAAAAAGATTCATCAGCCCGTCGTTCCCTCTGATATCGCATATACCGTTGAGGAGTGCCTTGCAATCGCCGACAAAATAGGCTATCCCGTAATCGTCCGTCCTGCATATACGCTCGGCGGCGCGGGCGGCGGCGTTGCCAAGGACGAAGAGGAGTTAAAGCTCATAGCGCACAACGGACTTATGCTTTCGCCCATAACGCAGGTACTCATCGAAAAGTATATCGGCGGCTGGAAGGAGATAGAGTTCGAAGTGCTCAGGGACAGCGCAGGCAATGTGCTCACCGTCTGCTCCATGGAAAACTTTGACCCCGTCGGCGTACATACGGGCGACTCCATAGTCATAGCGCCTGCAGTAACGCTCTCCGACAAGGAATATCAGATGCTCAGAACGGCATCGCTCGACATCATAACCGAACTCGGAATAGAGGGCGGCTGTAACTGTCAGTTTGCGCTTCATCCCGACTCGTTCGAGTATTCTGTAATAGAGGTTAATCCCCGTGTTTCGCGTTCGTCTGCGCTCGCTTCAAAGGCTACGGGCTACCCCATAGCAAAGGTTGCCACAAAGATTGCGCTCGGCTATACCCTCGACGAAATCAGAAACGACGTCACGGGCAAGACGTTTGCCTGCTTCGAGCCTACGCTTGACTACGTCGTAGTTAAGCTTCCCAAGTGGCCCTTCGATAAATTCCTCTATGCCAAGAGAAATCTCGGCACGAGAATGAAGGCTACCGGCGAAGTAATGGCAATAGGCACGAGCTTTGAAATGGCAATCATGAAGGCGGTGAGGGGCGCGGAGATATCGCTCAGCTCTCTCAATATGCCCAAGATGGCAGAACTTTCCGACGAAGAAATTCACGCTAAGCTCTACGAGGTGACCGACGAAAGGCTGTTTGTCGTCTATCAGGCGCTCAAGCGCGGCATCTCCGTCGACGAAATATATTCAATAACCAAGATTGACGAGTGGTTCCTCAACAAGCTCAAGAATCTTTCCGACTATGAGGCGCAGATTGCAGGCAGAGCAATCACCAGGGCGGAATACATGAAGGGCAAGAGGTACGGCTATCCCGACAAGGAGCTCGAAAAGCTTTCGGACAACAAGCTTCCCTGCCACGTTGACGCAACTTTCAAGATGGTCGATACCTGCGGTGCTGAGTTCTCTGCCCAGACGCCTTACTTCTACTCGACGTATGACGATAAGGCTCACGACGAAGCCGTTCCCTATGTTCAGGTAAGCAGAAAGAACAAGAAGAAGAGAATCATAGTCATAGGCTCCGGTCCCATAAGAATCGGTCAGGGCATAGAGTTCGATTATTCGTCCGTACACTGCGTATGGGCGCTCAAGAGATTGGGCTATGAAGTAATAATAATCAACAACAACCCCGAGACAGTATCAACCGACTTCGATACGGCTGACAGACTGTATTTCGAGAGCCTCACTCCCGAAGACGTCCAGAGCGTCATAGACGTTGAAAAGCCCTATGGCGTGGTCATAACCTTCGGCGGACAGACGGCAATCAAGCTGTGCAGCTATCTTGACAAGAAGGGCATAAGAATACTCGGTACCCCTGCCGACAGCGTAGACCTCGCTGAGGACAGGGAGAGATTCGACGAATTGCTCGAACAGTTCCACATAGCAAGACCCAAGGGACTTACCGTAATGACCAAGGAGGAGGCCGTCCAGGCGGCAGAAAAACTGGGCTATCCCGTGCTTCTCCGTCCTTCGTACGTCATAGGCGGTCAGAACATGACCATTGCCTTCACGCAGAACGATATCGAAAGATATATGGACGTCATTCTGTCGCAGAAGATAGAAAATCCCGTACTTTGCGATAAGTACCTTATGGGCTCTGAGCTCGAAGTCGATGCTATATCCGACGGCGTCGACGTGCTCATTCCCGGCATAATGCAGCATATCGAGAGGGCGGGCGTGCACAGCGGCGACTCAATCGCGGTATATCCTCCCTATAATCTCAGCGATGCAATGCTCAAGAAGATTGTAGAGGTTTCTACAAACCTTGCAATTTCGCTCAAGACCAAGGGTCTTATAAACATTCAGTACCTCATTTACCATAACGAGCTGTACGTCATAGAGGTCAACCCCAGAGCATCGCGTACCGTTCCCTATATCTCCAAGGTCACGGGCGTTCCCATGGTTGACCTTGCAACCAGGATAATGGTAGGCGCAAAGCTCAGAAAGCTGGGCTACGGCACGGGACTGTATAAGACATCTCCCTATGTCGCAGTAAAGGTGCCCGTTTTCTCGTTTGAAAAACTCAACGACGTCAACTCTCAGCTCGGACCCGAGATGAAGTCGACGGGCGAAGTCCTCGGCATAGGCAAGACTATGGAAGAGGCGCTCTTCAAGGGACTTGTTTCGGCAGGCTTCAACATGAAGCATCCCACCAAGCAGAATCCCTCGGGCATTTACTTCACCATAAACGACCAGGATAAGTACGAGATAGTCAATATAGTCAAGAAGTTTGCCGACCTCGGTCTTACGCTTTATGCTACAAAGGGCACGGCAAATGTAATAAGGAGCCTCGGTCTCGAGTGCACCGAAGTTGCGCGCCTTTCGACCAACGACGAAATAGTCAAGCTGATGGACGAAGGCAAGATAGACTATATCGTATATACGGGCAAGACGGACATAGAGTCTATAACCAGTTACATGGCTCTTCATCACCATGCAATTCTGCTCGGCATAACCGTGCTGACTTCGCTCGACACGGCCAACGCTCTCGCCGACGTAATTGCAGGCAGGTATAATCAGTTCAATACCGAGCTCGTCGATATCAACCGTCTCAGAACCGAGAAGATGAAACTCGACTTCTGTAAGATGCAGAGCTGCGGCAACGACTATATCTTCTTCAACAATATGGACGGCGGAATTACCTGCCCCGAATCGCTGGCTATCAACTTCTCCGACAGGCACTACGGCATAGGCTCGGACGGCATCGTAATGATTGAAAAATCTGACGTCGCCGACGCTAAGATGCGTGTATTCAACCGCGACGGCAGCGACGGCGGCATAGCGGCAAATCCTCTGCGTTGCGTGGCAAAATATCTCTACGATAATAAGTACACCGATTCGGAAACCATAACCGTAGAGTGCAGCGGACAGGTCAAGGAGCTTAAGCTCAACATCTTCAACGGCGTGGCTACGTCTGTAAGCGTAAATCTCGGCAAGCCTTCTTTCAACGGTGCAGACATTCCCTGCAAGCTCGAAGGCGAAATTGTCGACAGAGAGGTTGAAATTGACGGCAGCACCTTAAAGGTGACCTGCGTCAATGTCGGCATTCCTCATTGCGTGGTATTCGTTGACAAGGTTGACGATGTGGACATTGAAGCTCTTGGTCAGTCAATCGTATACTCAGGACTCTTCCCCGAAGGCGTGTTCGTCGAGTGCGTCAGGGTGGTAAACAATATCACCGTCAAGGCGCGCGTATGGGAGAAGATAAACGGCGAAACCTGGGCGTGCGGCACGGCTGCGGTAGCATCCGCACTTGCGGCAATCGCGCTCGGCAAGTGCACGCAGGGACAGATTATAACCGTCAAACTCAAGGGCGGCGACCTGTTCGTAAGGCTCAATGACGACGGTACCGTCGAACTTGACGGCTCTGTCAGGGAATCGTTCAGAGGAATAATCGAAATTTAATGATATATCTCGACAATGCGGCTACGACCAAACCGTATGCCGACTGCCTCGAAAGGGCAAATCAATATTTATCAGAAAGATTTTATAACCCTTCCGCACTCTATGCGGAAGGTTATAATTTGCACAGGGAACTCGTGCAGACGAGAAAAAATATTCTCTCACTCATAGCCAACGTCAACGACTTCGAGATTATTTTCACATCCTGCGGAACAGAGGCGGATAACCAGGCTCTCTTCTGCGGAGGCAGAAGGGGCAACGTCGTGACGACTTCCGGCGAACATTCAGCCATTTTCTCCTGTGCGGCGCGCCTCAAAGAATTGGGCGTAGAGGTGCGTTTTGCTTCTCTCAATCCCGACGGAAGCGTAAACGGTGAAAGTCTTTTGAGTCTGGTAGACGGCAATACCTCGCTCGTTTCAGTAATCCACGTGAACAACGAGACGGGTGCAATCAACGACATAAACGCGCTTTCCAAGGCGGTAAAGTCAAAAAATGCACGCACGCTCTTTCATTCGGACGGAGTCCAGGCTTTCGGCAAGCTTGAATACAGACTTGCGTCCTCTGTCGATATGTACTCTGTTTCCGCCCATAAAATCGGCGCGCTGAAGGGTACGGGCGCACTCATAAAGCGCAAAAGTCTGGTCATAGCTCCGTATATTTACGGCGGCGGACAGGAGAACGGTCTAAGGAGCGGCACCGAAAACGTCTTCGGCATCAAGATGCTGGAGTTTGCCTCTCAGAAGAAATACGAAAACATATCCCGAAATTGGTCGGCTGTCAAAGAGCTGAATGTGACTTTAAGACGGTCTCTCGATCCAACGCTGTTTAAAATCATTTCTTCGGAAGACGCTTCTCCGTACATTCTCACAGTCGGGGCGTACGGCGTCAGGGGCGAAACCATTCTGCACGAGGTAGACGACAAGGGACTTATAATAGGCACGGGTTCGGCGTGCTCGTCCAACTCCAAGCTCAGACATTCAAGGGTAATGGAGGCCTGCGCCGTCGGCGACGAACTCATAGACGGCATACTCAGACTGAGTTTCTGCCCTGAAAACACTGTCGATGAGATTAAGACGGCGGCAGAGATTTTAAATGCAACCGTAAGACACAGAAGGGACATAATGGCGTAATATGGAAAAGGTTATAATTGTACGTTACTGCGAAATTCACTTAAAGGGCAATAACAGGGGCTTTTTTGAGCGTTCTTTTGCCGAAAATATGGAAAAAGCGCTGCGCGGCATAAGACACGAGATAAGAAAGCAGAGCGGCAGATATCTCGTCGAGGGCTTTGACGAGGCTCTTTCGGAAGAAATAGTTGAAAGGCTTTCCAAGGTCTTCGGCGTGCATACTATGAGCGTTGCGCTCTCGGTAAAGAGCGATATGGACGAGATTTTCCGCGCCGTCGCAGAGGTTAGCCCTTCGGAGGGCACGTTCAAGGTAGAAACTCACAGGGCAGACAAGAAATTCCCCCTCAACTCTATGCAGATAAGCGCAGAAATAGGCGGCAGACTGCTGGACTATAAGAAGGGACTTAAGGTAGACATACACAATCCCCAAACTGTCATAGGCATCGATTTGAGGGAAAACGGCACTTCTCTTGTCTTTAACGGACTCATTAGGGGTGCAGGCGGTATGCCTGTCGGTACGGCCGGAAAGGGAATGCTATTAATTTCGGGCGGCATAGACAGCCCCGTAGCAGGCCACATGATTGCCAAGCGCGGAATGAAGGTGGAGTGCATTCATTTCCACAGCTATCCGTATACCAACATGCAGGCAAGGGAAAAGGTTGAGGAGCTTGCCTCCGTCCTCGCGGGCTATACCTGCGGCACTACGCTTAACATTGTCAAGGTCACGCACATACAGGAAGAGATACACAAAAAGTGCAACGGCGAATATATGGTGACTCTTTTAAGGCGCTTTATGATGCGCATTGCCGAAAGAATTGCCAAAAAGAGCGGCTGTCAGTGTCTGATCACAGGTGAAAGTCTTGGTCAGGTGGCAAGTCAGACGATAGAGGGAATGACCTCTTCGGGAAGCGTAGTAGAAAGTCTTCCTATACTACGTCCGCTCTGCGGCTTCGACAAAAACGAGATAATAGAGCGCAGCAGGGCGATGGGCGCATATGAAATTTCAATCCGCCCGTACGAAGATTGTTGCACGGTTTTCCTTCCCCGTCACCCCGTAATTCGTCCGAAGATGGCGGATATACTCGCTGAAGAGGCTAAGCTCGATGTGGAAGGACTCATAAAAGAGGCAATCTCGTCGCTGGAAGTCTTAAAACTCTGAGCA
Organism: uncultured Clostridia bacterium; assembly: GCA_944354125.1. Lineage (GTDB taxonomy): Bacteria > Bacillota > Clostridia > Christensenellales > Borkfalkiaceae > Coproplasma. The sequence continues at coordinate 48,970 of CALVPT010000001.1, forward strand.
ATTTCAAATAATTTAACAGCTTATCAGGTCGGAGAAAATTTCTCCGACTTTTTTTGCGCAAAACGCTTTACTTCTTTACTGTAATAAAGTATAATGTAATAAATTAGCAGGTGAACTATGAAAGATTACAACGATTACGTGCATGAACTCTATTCGGCACTTATTAAATTAAAGAGCGAAGACGACTGCAGAATGCTCCTTGAAGATCTGTGTACCTATAAGGAAGTTGAGCAGATGGCGCAGAGGGCATATGCGGCAAAGTTGTTGCTGGAGGGCAGAACTTACGGAGAGATAATTGCCGAGACGGATATCTCGAGCACGACGCTCTCCAGAATTTCGCGTTCTATCACCCACGGCAGCGGCGGCTATAAAAAGTTTATCGACTATGACAAAAAGGGCAAATAAATGAAATTCAATCTCAAAGAGGAAGATGCGCTGAATAAGATTACTTCGCTGTTTGAAAGGCGGGGTTTCCGCAGGTTCAGGTCCGGCTGTTTCGAGGAGTATTCGCTTTACAGGGATAATGAAAGCTTTCTGGTCGGAAAAAACGTCATTACTTTTACCGACCTTACGGGCAGACTTATGGCAATCCGTCCCGACGTCACGCTTTCGCTCATACGGCGGACGGAGATAGACGGGGCAAGGACTTGCAAATATTTCTATAACGAAAGCGTCTACAGGCGTGCGACGGGCGGAAAGGACTTCAGGGAAATTTCTCAGACGGGCGCCGAGGTCGTAGGCAGAATCGACGGACTCTGCGAAGTCGAGCTCGTCTCGCTTATGTGTGAAACGCTCGGCATAATCTCCCCTGATTACATATTGGATATATCGCATGTCGGCTATACCGAAGGGTTGCTGAGCGAATTCGGCGACAGACGGGAGGAAGTCAAGGACTACTTAAGCCGCAAAGACGTGCACGATTTTATTAAACTTGCACAAAATCAGGGATACGGAAAAGAACTTGTAAACGCATTTATCTCGGCTGCGGAACTTGACGGAAACGCCGTAGAGGCAATAGAAAAAGCCAAGAAGACGGCTTTGAATGTAAAAATGAAGTCGGCTCTCGACGAACTTGAAGTACTTGTCTCAAGGCTGAGTGTTGCAGGGCTTGACGGGCGGATAAATATTAATTTTTCCATGGCAAACGATGCCGACTACTACAGCGGTCTTGTGTTCAACGGATATATTGACGGCGTTCCGCACTGCGTTCTGACGGGCGGAAGATACGACAATCTTTTACATAAGTTCGGGAAAGAGGGCGGAGCGATAGGTTTTGCCGTATATCTAGGCGAGATTGAACGGTATTTTGCCTCTGAAGACGTAACGGTCGACTGCCTCATAGTGTATGACGACAGCAGCGAGGATAAGGCGCTTAAGCTTGCGCGCGACTGCCTTGCGAAGGGTAAGTCGGTAAGGCTCGACAGGAATGCAGATTTGACGGGGTGTGCCGCAACCGAGATTTTTGACCTGACCGAGGGGGTGAAAAGGTGATAAATATTGCATTGCCCAAGGGAAGGCTTGGCGAGAAAGTTTATAAATTGCTTGCCAGGGTCGGGTATGGCTGTGACGAATACTCCGAAGAAAGCCGTAAACTCGTATTTAAGGACTCGCGCGGAGAGGTGAGCTATTTCTGGGTTAAGCCTGCCGACGTAAGCGTGTATGTTGAGCTTGGCGCCGCAGACATAGGCGTCGTAGGCAAGGACATACTCAATGAATACAATCCCGACGTCTATGAGTTGCTTGACCTGGGGCTAGGGAAATGCTCGATGTGTGTTGCCGCCAAGAGCGACTGGAAGGACGACATATCCGTTCCGCTGCGTGTGGCTACCAAATTCTCGCATACCGCCGAAAAATATTTTTCAGGGCAGGGCAGGGACATAGAGATAATAAAGCTTAACGGCTCGATTGAACTCGGCCCCGTACTCGGCATCTCGGACGTCATAGTCGACATAGTAGAGACGGGAACGACGCTGAGGGAAAATGACCTTAAGGTATTTACTAAGATAAACGACATTAGCGCAAGGCTGATTTCTAATAAGAGCGCATATAAATTCAAGGGCGGCGAGATAAAAAATATTGTGGCTAAACTTGCCGAGGTGATAAAATGATTAAACCCATAAAATTTTCGCAGGACATTGTCAATGATATGCTGAGGCGAACTGCCAGGGAAGCAGCAAGCGTCGACGATGCGGTCAGAGATATTATAAATAGTGTAATGTCGGACGGCGATGCGGCGCTGTTTGAATACGGCAGGAAGTTTGACGGCGTCACGCTTAGCTCGTTTAAGGTGAGCGAGGAGGAGTTTGCCGAGGCTGAAAGGCTTGTCGGTGAGGATTACAGGGCGATTTTAAAGAGGTCGGCGGAAAATATTGCGGCGTTTCATCGCTGTCAGCTTAGAAAGGGGTTCGAAATTGAAGAAGATGACTGCGTTATCGGACAGAAAGTAATTCCGCTCGAAAGCGCAGGGTTGTACGTGCCCGGCGGTACGGCGGCATATCCGTCAACGGTGCTCATGAACGCAATTCCTGCAAAAATTGCAGGAGTTGGACGCATTGTAATGGTCACGCCACCCTTAAAAAACGGAAAGGTCAAGCCCGAGGTGCTTGTTGCCGCACAGGTTGCAGGCATAGACGAAGTTTACAAGATAGGCGGAGCACAGGCAATCGCCGCGCTTGCATACGGAACCGAAAGCATACCTAAAGTCGATAAAATCACAGGACCCGGCAATATATATGTAGCCACGGCAAAGAAAATGGTCTTCGGCGTTTGCGGCATAGACATGGTGGCAGGACCAAGCGAAATTCTCGTCATTGCCGACGACGGGGCAGAGGCAAAAAATGTTGCCGCAGACCTTTTGTCTCAGGCAGAGCACGATATGCGCGCGACTGCCGTACTCATAACAGACAGTCAAAACCTCGCTGAAGAGGTCTCTTATGAGCTGGAAAGACAGGTCAGACTGCTTCCGCGATATGAGATTGCCAATAAATCGCTCGAGGATAACTGCAAACTCATAGTTACGGATAACCTTGAAGAAGCCGTCAGGCTGTCGGACAAATTAGCGCCCGAGCACCTTGAGCTCTGCGTAAAAGAGCCCGAAAAATTGCTCGGTATAGTCCGCAATGCGGGATCTGTCTTTATGGGCTATAACACGCCCGAGGCAGTCGGCGACTACTATGCGGGAACGAATCATACATTGCCGACGGGCGGAACGGCAAGATTTTCTTCGCCGCTTGGCGTAGAAGATTTTATCAAGACGACGCAGTATGTAAAATACACCCGTCAGAAACTGGAGAATAGCGCGGATGACATAATAAAATTTGCGCAGTCGGAGGGACTTACGGCTCATGCCGAAAGCGTAGCCGTCAGATTTAAAAAATGAGCAGATTTGCAGACAGGCGGATTGAGAATATAAGTCCGTATGTGCCCGGCGAACAGCCAAGGGACAGAAAATATATCAAGCTTAATACAAATGAAAATCCCTATTATGCCTCGGCATACGCCGTATCGGCGGTTGACGGTGAATTGCTCCTCAACCTGAAGAGGTATTCCGACCCCGAATGCAGGGATCTTGCATCGGCGATTGCCGATTTTTACGGGGTACAGTCCGACCAAATAATGATAACAAACGGCTCGGACGAGGCGCTTGCTTTTGCATTCTATGCATATTGCAGACAGGGTGTTTGCTTTGCCGATGTGACCTACGGCTTTTATGAAGTCATAGCCCGTCTGTTCGGCTGTCCAGTCGAGAAAATATCGCTTGACGAGCAGTTTAAAATAGTGCCCGATAACTATTTTTATAAAGGGAAAAGCGTTGTCATTGCAAATCCGAACGCGCAGACGGGGATAGCTCTCGGCGGTGACAAAATTGAAGAAATTATCGCAAAAAATGCAGATAATATCGTGATTATAGATCAGGCGTATGCCGATTTCGGTGAATTCAACGCAATTGAGCTGACCAAAAAGTATGACAACCTGGTAACGGTCAATACGTTTTCCAAGTCACGTTCTCTCGCCGGGGCAAGGGTGGGCTACATAATAGCTGACAGACGCCTTATTGAGGACCTTAAAAAGGTAAAAAATTCCTTTCATCCCTATAACGTAAATACAGTTTCGCTGTTACTTGCAGCAAGAGCCATGGAGGACAGGGAATATTTCTTATCCTGCATGGAAAAGATTAAGGCGACGCGCGCCTCATTCGCGGAACAGCTTATCGCAAGGGGATTCGAGGTCCTGCCGTCGTCGGCAAACTTCGTACTTGCAAGAAGTCCAAAGACGGACGGTAAAAGTCTTTACGAATCTCTGAGAGCCAAAGGCATTCTTGTCCGCCATTTCAATGACGAGCGGATAGCTGAATATATAAGGATAACCATAGGCACGGATGCCGAAATGGGCAGATTGCTCTCGGCTATAGACCAAATAACGGGTGAAAATAATGAGAAAAGCTGAAATTTGCAGAAATACAAGGGAAACAAAGATAGAACTTAGCCTGTCTCTCGACGGCGGTGACTATGAAATCGATACGGGTTGCGGTTTTCTCAATCATATGCTCGAGCTCTTTGCCGTACACAGCGGATTTGGCCTTAAAGTTAAGTGTAAAGGCGACACGGACGTTGATTTTCATCATACCGTCGAAGATGTCGGAATTGTGTTGGGTCAGGCTTTTTCTCAGGCAATAGGCGATAAAAAGGGCATTGCAAGATATGCCGACGTGACAATTCCCATGGACGAGGCGCTTGTGTTGTGCGCCACCGACATCAGCGGCAGGGGCACGTTGAACTATGCGCTGAAAATTGAAAGCGCAAAGGTGACCGACGAAAGCGACGAAGTAAAAGCCAAAGCCGTAGGGCTGTTCGATACCGAGCTTATCGAGGAATTTTTTATAGCTTTCGTACGCGAGGCGAGAATTACCCTGCATATTGTTCAGCTGTTCGGCAAGAACACGCACCACATAATAGAGTGTGCGTTCAAGGCGTTCGCGCGTTCGCTGAAAAAGGCTGCGGAAATTGTTGGGGACAGCGTTCCCTCGAGCAAAGGTGTGCTTTAATGATTGCAATTATAGATTACGGTGTGGGAAATCTGTTTTCCCTGAACAGTTCGCTGAGTAAAATAGGCGCAGAAAGCGTTGTCAGCGGCGAAAGAGAGACAATTGAAAGAGCAGACAAGATTATTCTTCCCGGTGTCGGGGCGTTCGGAGATGCCGCTCAAAAGCTGAAAGAGAGAGGACTTGATGTGCTTATCCTTGACCAGGTCAGGTCAGGGAAACCGTTGCTCGGCATATGCCTTGGAATGCAACTCCTTTTTGAAAAGAGCTACGAATACGGCGAGCATAAGGGGCTTGGCATAGTAAAAGGCGAAGTCAGACCGCTAAGAGAGCGCATATCAGACCTTAAAATACCGCATATGGGCTGGAATGAGCTTAGGTTTACAAAATATAGCGAGATATTTGAGGGGTTGAAGGACGGCGACTATGTCTACTTTGTGCACTCATATTACGGCAAATGTGCGGACGACAGCATGATTGCGTCTACCGATTACGGGTTTGACGTAACGGCGGCTGTGCAACGCGGCAATGTGTTCGGCGTGCAGTTTCATCCCGAGAAGAGCGGCGACGTCGGACTTAAGATACTTAAAAATTTTGTTAACCTTTAAGGAATCAATATGAAGATATTTCCTGCGATAGATCTGATAGGCGGAAAGGTTGTAAGGCTCAGCGAGGGCGATTATGACAAACGCAAGAATTATTCATTATCTCCGCTTGAGGCGGCTGAAAGTTTCAGGCTGAGCGGAGCAACTCACATACATATTGTCGACCTGGACGGCGCAAAGAGCGGTAATGCCGACAACGCCGGAGTAATTTCGCAAATCGTAAAAAAATTTGATATGTTTGCCGAAGTAGGCGGCGGCATCCGCTCCTTTGACAGCATACAGAGATATCTCGATTGCGGAGTAAAGAGGGTAATTCTGGGTACGATAGCTGTAAAAGATTTTGCGTTTGCAGAACGCGCTGTGGCGAAATTCGGTAACGCAATCTCCGTCGGCGTCGATGCAAAAGACGGCAAAGTCGCCATAAACGGATGGAAGGAGATAACACAAATCGATTCTTTGCAATTTTGCGTAAAGCTAAAAAATGCAGGCATAAATCATGTCATTTATACCGATATTTCAAAAGATGGCATGCTTAGCGGCACAAATTTAGCAATTTACGAAGTACTATGTCAGACATATTACCCTGCAATTACTGCGTCCGGCGGTATAACTTACATCGAAGAAATTAAAAAACTTAAGCAAATGAACATATATGGGGCAATTCTCGGCAAGGCTCTTTATGAAAACAAGCTTTCGTTGGAGGAGGCTGTAAAAGTCGCTGAAAGCGATTAAGCTTGTTTGCATCATTGCCGTGTGCTGAAATTAGTTCAATAACGAGTTTCTTTGTAGCGGCAAGCCGCTCCTTTGTTTGGACTGGCTTACTGATAAGAAGATTCGGATTATTAAATTATTTTTGGAATAAATCTCCTTTGCAAGTGAACTCTGAGTTGTAAATTTTTGATGCGATTGCTTGCATATAATTAGCTTATATAGGTATACAATTAGCAGACAGATTGAAATGTTAAAATTTTACTCGCAGCTTATTTAGATTTTATTTTTATTTTTAAGGAATAATATAATATGTTGGCAAAGAGAATAATCCCCTGCCTTGACGTCAGACACGGCAGAGTGGTTAAAGGTACGAATTTTACCTCGCTGAAAGACGTGAGCGATCCCGTCGGTTTGGCTGAGTTTTACTCCAGAAGCGGCGCCGACGAACTTGTGTTTTACGATATTGTAGCCAGCGCTGAGGGCAGGTCGCTGTTCTGCGACGTTCTTAAAGGCGTTGCAAGCAAGGTCTTCATTCCGCTCACCGTGGGCGGAGGAATTAATTCGCTTGACGATTTCGACAGGGTTTTAAAATGCGGAGCCGATAAAGTCAGCGTAAACAGCGGCGCCATAAAAAATCCTTCGCTCATTAGGGAGGCCGCTAAAAAGTACGGCAATCAGTGCGTCGTTCTCTCCATGGATGTCAAACTCTGCGACGACGGATATAAGGTCTATTCGCTCGGCGGCAGAGTAAGGACGGAGTTGGATGCCGTAAAATGGGCGGTATTCGGCGAGAAGAGCGGCGCGGGCGAGATAGTCGTCAACAGCATTGACACCGACGGCGTAAAAAAGGGGTTCGATATCGCAATGCTGAAAAAGATTACAGATGCGGTAAATATCCCTGTGGTAGCGAGCGGCGGAGCCGGGTCGATTGAGGATTTTATAGATCTTTTTAAGAGCGTGAACGTCGATGCCGGATTGGGTGCATCAGTATTTCATTACAGAGATTTTTCGATTGGAGAGCTCAAAAGACAATTAAAAAACAGCGGCATAGAGGTGAGATTATGATAGAAATTGACAGCCTTAAATTCGATGAAAAGGGACTGATTCCCGCAGTTGTGACCGATTTTTTTACTAAAAAGGTTTTAACTGTTGCATATATGAACAGACAAAGTCTTGAAATAAGCATTGCCGAGGGCAAGACTTGTTTCTATTCCAGAAGCAGAAAATGTCTGTGGCGCAAAGGCGAGACGAGCGGAAACTTTCAGCATATAGTATCGATTAAGGCGGATTGCGACAGGGATGCCCTGACCGTCGAGGTGGTAAAAGACGGACCTGCCTGCCATCTCGGGACGGACAGCTGTTTCAATGACTATGTATATAAGAGCGATAAGTTAGGCGAGTTTTCTGTTGACGGCCTTTATGAACTTCTTAAGGGAAGATTGGAACTTAAGCCCCAGGGTTCGTATACTACATATTTATTTGAACAGGGAACAGATAAAATTCTAAAAAAGGTCGGAGAAGAGTGTACGGAAGTTATCGTTGCAGGCAAGGGCGGGGATAAGTCCGAGACAATCTTTGAGATTGCCGACCTTACATATCACGTATTGGTGCTTATGGTCTATATGGGAATACCGCTTGAAGATGTCATAAAAGAACTTGCCAAGCGTCACATAATCGACCACAAGGTCAAGCAACAGAAGATGCAATGACATTTCTGTTTGATACATAATGTGTACGGCAATAACTTTTAAAAAGAGTCATTTTTACTTTGGAAGAACGCTTGATTATGACATTTCTTTCGGTGAAAAGGTCGTAATTACTCCCAGAAATTATAAGTTTGATTTCAGATACGAGGGCGCTTCGGAGAGTCGTTTTGCAATTATCGGCATGGCAATCGTGGTCGACGGATGTCCTCTTTATTTTGACGGAATGAATGAGAAAGGGCTTTGCATTGCAGGACTAAACTTTGTCGGAAATGCCGTCTATCGCGAAGTCAAGGATGATTGCGACGGGGCTATAAATCTGCCCCAGTTCGAGTTTATTCCCTTTATACTTAGCAGATATAAGAGCGTTGCCGAGGTTAAAAGAGCGCTTGAAAATATACGCATTCTCAAGGAACCTTTCAGCGACGAGCTTGTAACCGCCCAGCTTCACTGGATAATTGCAGACGGTGAGAGATGCATTACTGTTGAGTGCGTCAGGGGCGGAATGAAAATCTATGATAATCCTGTGGGCGTGCTGACCAACAATCCGCCTTTCGATATGCAGATGTTCAATCTCAATAACTATATGACATTGTCGTGCAAAGCGCCAGTAAATGCCTTTGCCGACGGATTACATCTGCAGGAGTACGGAAGAGGGATGGGTGCGCTCGGTCTTCCCGGTGATATTTCTCCGCAATCGCGCTTTGTAAGGGCGGCTTTCGTTAAACTGAACAGCGTGTGTGACGATTTGCCCGTGTCCTGCGTCAACCAGTTTTTTCATATTTTGGGCAGCGTGGAAAACCAGAGAGGGTGCTGTCGGCTTTCGGACGGTAAATGTGAGATAACGCAATATACCTGTTGTTGCGATGCCGATGAAGGTATTTATTATTACACGACATACAGCAACCACCGTATTTCTGCTGTCAGTCTTAAATCGGAAAATCTCGACGGCAATAAATTGATTGTATATGATTTATTGAAAAATGAAGACATCTACTCCCAGAATGGCTGATTCCATACACTTATGCAGGCGCCCGATTAGTCGGACGTCTGCATTTTGAAGCAATATTGATTGGAGTGTAACCACACTTTGCAGAGGAATTTGAACGTTCAGAAAAATGAAATTAAATGCGAAAAACAGGAGTAGCCGCTTGAGCGCGGCGCACGGTTGACAGCCCAAGCCGAGGACTGTCAAGGCGGCGGTAGAGCCCGCCGCCCTACGGCAGAAAATTATTTCTGCCTTGCCTCCCCTCAACTCCTGTGATATCCTTACAAGAAAAAAGATGACACCGACAAAAAGCAGTGTCATCTTTTTGGTGCCCCGCATGAAAACAAAGTTGAACTTTCAAGTTCTGCAAGGCTTATTGTTTCTTCTTTACCGTTGGCGTTGTATATAATTTTTAAATGATCGTCGTAAAGATAAATGGCGTTCATAAATGTATCTATTATCTTGCGCTTGCCTTCCTGTGTGGTTATGTCTATTTTGCGGAAGTTGGATAGCGCCATTTTAAAATGGTCTTGCGAGAAGATTGGAGCTTTAAGCTGCTCTTTAGCAATCGCGTCGCTTATCTCACGCTTCTCCTTTTCCAGCCCGTCAAGTCGTTTCAATAGCGTTTCCGTCGCGTAGCCCTTCTGCACGGCGTTGACGATATTTTCTATCTCTTTTTCCTTTTGTTTTAACTGCTCCTGCAATTTTGGAAGAATAGTACTTTCCGTGTACTGCAATTCGTACAGCTTTGCCGAAAGCCTTTCAATAATGTCATCGTCTTTTAGGAACTCCATCGTCTTGTAGACTATGAAATCTTCCAGCTTGGTCTTGCTGACTGGCTTCTTTTCGCATTGGTGTTTCTTCTGACGCACACAGGCGTAATAGCGATAAACAACGCCTTTCGTACCGCTTGTTCCTGCCTGAGCAACCATCATTGCACCACATCTTCCACAGAAAAGTTTTGTGGTAAGCAGATAATCCTCATCTGCCGTATGCCTTGCCGGTGCCTTTGAGTTCTTGGCAAGTTCCAACTGCACAGCATTGAATAGTTCTTCCGAAACAAGCGGAGGCACGCTGTTCTCTATAACCACTCCCATATGGTGATACTCTCCGATATAAACTCTATTAGAGAGCATATACCGGATTGCATTGTATCTCAATGCCTTGCCGTTCGAGCGCGTTACCTTGCGCTCGTTCATTATGCGATAGATTTCCTTTACCGTCTTTCCGTCGTTGCATAACTTGAAAATCTCTTGGACAACTGGCGCGGCTTGAGGGTCAATATCGAGTTTGCGCTCATTATTTATAACATAACCGAACGGAACGTTGCCTCCATTCCACAAGCCTTTTAAGGCGTTCTCCTTCATCCCGCGCGTTACCTTTTCGGCAAGCTCAGCTGAATAGTATTCTGCCATGCCTTCCAGAACGCTCTCCAGCAGTATGCCCTCGGAGCCTTCGGCAATCGTCTCCTTTGCAGAGATGACCTTTACCCCATTTTTGCGCAACAGTGCTTTATAGTGCGCGCTATCATAGCGGTTACGGGAAAACCTGTCCAGCTTCCATACAATAATACAGTCGAAAGCGTGCTTATAACTGTCCTTAATCATTCGCTGAAATTCTGGTCGGTTGTCCGTCTTGGCGGTAAGGGCGCGGTCTATGTAGTTGCCGATGACCTGAATATCGTTGTATGTTGCATACTCCATACATTCGCGTATCTGACCTTCTATCGACGCTTCGGTCTGATTATCGCTTGAATAACGGGCATAAATGACTGCTTTCATAACTTCTACCTTTCATAATATTTGGTTTGACATTCTTATAGTTTTTTAAGAATGTACATATCGAGGCTATTTGTATTACTTCTTCCTTGCAACAAAGTTGCGTGTGACTGTATTTGCGCGTTTTACGGGCGGTTTGAAGGGCGCCTTTTGTTCGGAGTGGAGCTTTATAAACTTTTTTAAACGATTCAAAATGCGCTCTCTTGCGTGAGGAAAGAGCACGCTATCGCGGTACTCCGCTACGGTCTCATATCACTCGCCTTTGCAAAGTCGCTGAATATTTATGCAGTTTGGCTTTGCGTCTATGCGTCTGTCTCTTTGATGATATGTTAGTTTTTTGATATAAACGGGAAGTTACTTAATATTCCATAAAATAAATGAAATTGCTATAAACGACAACGGGATCAGCAGTACAGTCAAAACCTCAATAAAATTATTTTTCTTGTCTGTCGCTGTAAAGTCATACGGTTCTTCCCATAATTTAGTTTTAGTAAGAACGATATATACTATCCAATATATACACGAAGGAATTGCAACAATCGCTGTCCATATATCATTACTTAAATCGATTTGCCTTTCAAAAACTACAAAACTCAACAAAGATACTATCGGGCAAACATAATGAAAAATTATGTTTGCCTTTTTGGGATTAAAACCTGGCTGAAAGTCGTCCTCTGTGATTGCAATCTTCTTCCCATTGCCGAGAAAGACAATGAATATAAACATTGTGGCTACAAGTCCACAGGTTGCAATATATCGCAACCCCATTACAAATTCCGGCACCGTTTCACCGGAAACTATACTGATTGTCAGATATATACAACAAATTAAACTTACAATTAGCGATAAGAAATTTTGTAAATATGTATAGTATTTTAGTATATTCAGTTTGTCCTTAATATGTACAAGTGCGTATAATTCACAACCTGAAATTACCAAGTTCAGTATAAGCGCCACAATAAGCATAAGTTTCATAATAAGTGTTACCTGTAAATTTTTTTGCTTTATATATATTTTTTTGCTTACTCCTGTACCGCCAATATCGCACCACGATAAGCTCGTTTTAAATGAGTTTTAATCAGTTGCTCGTCATATTTTAACGAATTATTTGCAATCATACTTGCATAACCGTGAGCAAATAAGAAAACAGTCAAAAAGATTTTTTTCACCTGCTCCTTGCTTTCGCCAATTGCCCCTTGCATTGTGGAAATAACAGGCATAAGCTCCTCGGCATCTATCATCTCAACCAGTGTTCTTCCTGCAAAATTATTGGATTGAAAAAGGAAACGAAATAATTGTCGTTCTTCAATTGCAAATCGGATATAGTTTAGTCCAATGCCCAGAATCACGCCGTTCTGTGTATCTTTAATGGTCGTAAGGTATTCAGAATGATAGCAGTCTGCTTTTGCATATACCGTCTTTTTCAATTCTTTAATCGTTGCAAAATGGTACATAATAGGTTGTGTAGAACAACCGAGTTTTTTTGCGACTGTCCTCACATTGATGTTTTCAGCACCCATTTCCCGTACAACCTCAAAAGCAGCGTCAACGACCATGTCTTTTGTAATTTTTACTCTCGGCGGCATTAGAATCTCTCCTTAATTATAATATATGTTATATAACATGCATTATAATTATTTTTTTTGATTTGTCAAGAGCCTGTGACAAACGAGAGGCGTATCTAACACTTTTCAGTGTCAAAACACCTCGTCTATGGCATCCTTGAATTGTTTGTACAACATTGCGGCTTCTTTGTCATCTTTAAGTTTTTCAGTCAATTTATCGTCAAACTCGCATACTTTGTCCATCAACTGACTGTATTTGTTAGAGGCGCGCACGCTTTCATAAGTACCGCGCAAACCAAAGCACATTTGCTCAATTGCAGATTTCATAGCAACTCCTGACAGTTTTTTATATATTATATAGCTCTAAACGAGCTAAGCCAATAATTTTAGCTCAATTCATGGTAATATTTAGGCATGATAATATTCAAAGAAAGACTTAAAGAGTTGAGAATTGAAAAGAAACTTTCACAGGCAGAGCTTGCAAAAGAGCTGAACGTGAGCCAGCGAAGCATAAGCTGTTGGGAGACGGGATTCAGAGAGCCCGATTTTGCAACGTTGGAACGAATTGCTGTATTCTTTGATGTAACTACTGACTATCTCCTTGGTTTAGGGGACTAAAAAGCTAAGAAAATGTCATTATGAAAAAGTTATTTATAATCGGCGGTCCTATGGGAGTGGGCAAAACGGCCATCTGCCAAAATATGAAAAATAAGTTGGATAACTGCGTTTTTCTTGACGGGGACTGGTGTTGGGATGCCCATCCGTTTCTGGTAACAGAAGAAACGAAAAAGATGGTAACGGATAATATCTGTTTTCTGCTCAATCAGTTTATTCATTGCTCAGCCTATAAAAATATAGTGTTTTGCTGGGTTATGCACGAGCAGTCTATAATCGATACCATACTTGCCCGTTTAGATACGACTGATTGCAAAGTCCATACAATATCCCTGATTTGCTCTCCCGATACTCTTGTATCTCTCTTAAAAAAAGACATAGCTATGGGTATTCGTTCTGAAGACGTTATCGAACGTAGTCTTAGCAGATTGTACTCTTTCAATGGGATTAACACAACTAAAATTCAAACCGATAATCGAAGCATAGACCTGATTTCGGATATGATTATATCCCTTTAACCCGATAAAACGACAAAAAATTACAAACAAATGTTTATATTTCTATTGACATTGATAGCTTTATATGATATAATGCGAGAGTACGGGCGGATATGTTGCCTGTGCTCTTTTTCCGTACCTTTGAGTACGGATACTCTCCCTTTAAGAGAGGGTTAGCGCAGATATGACTGCGCCGCAGAGCGCAAAGCTCTGTAAGGATTTCAGCGCAAGATGCGCTGCACCCGAGCCGTCTGAAAGACGCGCCACGAAAGGGTTTTGTAAGCGTACAATTTTTACGCGCAAAACCTCTGGTCGTCTTTCTTCGAGCGAAGACAGGCTTATTTTGTGTTACAGTTTTTTCGAAATAAGTCGTTATCACCTTCGTTCGGAAAAGATGTGCGATGAAAGGCTTTTATTGTTGTACAATTTTTTAGCGAACAAGCCTAAAATATCTCGCATTTTTGGACGCGCCTTGATGGGGTTTTTTAGCGTACAAATTTTCAGATAACCGAGGGAGAACAAAAGTAAACAAACCTAAAATTACATAGAATGGCTAACCACCATAGAGCTTACAGCTAAATAAGGTTTTAAGTCGGTGATCGCGTTACAAGCATCAGCGGCTTTTTTGCGTTCTTTTTTAGGCTATCAAGCCCATGATTTTGCTAGTGGGTAAAGATAAATAAAACAGATCAGGAGATGAAAAATGAACAAGCAAACGACAATCAGACCGCCGTAAATCAGACAAGCAAACGGAAATTACTGAGCAATCAAAAGTCTGATTTTGGCAAGCAAACTTGAAGGCATTATTGATACTTCTTCTACTTCGTGGGTTCGAAGTATAGCTCACTATACTTCGCAAGCGAAGTACCGTTCGCTTTGCCGAGGGCTTTTAACACAAAACAACGGCGCAAGCAGGGTTTCCCTGCGCAAGCGCACCGCATTTGCGCATACCTGCGCCTCAGTAGGTGAAGGTGGCGCAATTATGTAATCGAGAGCGTTTTAAAATTGCGCCATCGAGGGCAACGCCCTCAAATCACGAAAAATATCGGCGACACCAGCCGAGATTTTTGTGAACTTATACAAGGAGGTAAAAATTATAAGCTACTTAGTTTGTCACATGGAAAAATATCACAAGACGGACATTGCGCCCGTCGAACAGGAGAACGAACGAGACGAAAACTATCTTGCAAACAATCCGCAGATAGACTGCACTCGCACTCGGAACAATTACAATGTTATTAAGCGACAATGCTCCTACACGCAGCACATTAACCGCAGAATAGCGGAACTCGACTTGCCTACAAAAGTTCGCAAGGACGCAGTTCTGATGTGTTCCTTTGTCGTGGGTTCGGACAGAGAGTTCTTCAAAAATCTGTCGGCACGGGAACAGGAAAAATTCTTTGCGGATTGCACCCGCTTCTTTGCGGACAGATACGGTGAGGAGAATATTATTTCCGCCGTAGTCCACATGGACGAAACTACGCCGCATTTGCATCTGAACTTAATCCCGATTGCAGACGGCAGGCTCTGCGCCAAGCAACTGTTTGACCGCAAGGCGCTGCAATCCTTGCAGACAGACTTTCATTCTGTCGTGGGTAAGAAATGGAACTTGCAACGCGGCAAGGAAGGCAGTATCGCAAAACATCTTGACACAATGTCGTACAAGGTCAAAAAGATGAAAGACGAAGCCGTAGCCGCCATGTTGCAGGCATCCGAGGCCGAAAGGCGAAAAGAAGCCGCAGAGCAAAGCCAAGCCCACGCGAAACAAGTCACGCATGAGCTCGAAGAAAAACGTGAGCAATTACAACGCGAAGTTGCTCCTCTCCAAGCCGCAGCGGACGTTGCACAGGAATACAACGCAGGAAAACGTAAGCCGAACAAGAAAGACGTACCTGCACTTGCCGCTGACAACGCACGGCTCAGACAAGAGCTTGAATACAGCATAAAAGATCAGCACGACGTCTTTCAGCTCTATCAAAAGACCGAGCGAGAGAGGCTGTCGCTCCAAGAGGACGCCAAGACTTTGAGAGAGCTACGAGAGCAAGC
The DNA here is from genome assembly GCA_944354125.1 of uncultured Clostridia bacterium. Classification (GTDB taxonomy): domain Bacteria; phylum Bacillota; class Clostridia; order Christensenellales; family Borkfalkiaceae; genus Coproplasma. Next base: position 64,519 of record CALVPT010000001.1, read on the forward strand.
GCCGGACAAACTTCGGGAAGCGTTAGCAACTGTCGAGAAAAGAAAGGCGGCAAAGCGCTCGTCACCTTTCAAATCGTCGGGCAACGGTTGGAGCAAGTAAAACTGAATAACCGCTAAAAAGGAGGAAAACGTATTGAACAGAATACATAATTACGGGGAATGGCGAGAAAGAAACTAGTTCATACTGACTTTGATATTCCTGATTACCAAATAGAATCTCTTGCGAGAGTTTTGTTACCGCAAATCAGGGCATATCTTCTGTCCGAACAAGGACAAAATGACTATGCCGAATGGTCGGCAAGTCGACAACTGAATACAAAACTTAATAATAATTTATCCCTTTAAAAAGTACAGGGAACGCCGCTATATAAGTTGCGGCGAGAGGAAATCGCTGAAAGTTGCGGTATATAAGTTAGTAAAAATCGAAATTATCGAGTTACGCCGTAGAAGAAAAAGACTATGATGATAAAAACGGCGAGGCGGGCAGAGCGAAATTCGCTCTGCCCGCTATTTTTATGTTCGGAATCTTTTAAATTCCTCAATATAGCAAAATAGCCCGAACATTCTTTTTATGGTAAAGAAGTTCAAGCTATTATGACTTGGTGCGGATAACAGGAGTTGAACCTGCATGGTCGCCCACTGGAACCTGAAACCAGCGCGTCTGCCAATTCCGCCATATCCGCATAAACAAGTGAATTATAAAGGAAATAAATCTCTCTGTCAAGCAAATTGCAACATAATATTTTTTTGATGAAAATCTGTATTGATTGTATTGTTAAAAAATCACAAACGCCTTCATAACTTAACATATTTAAAACAAAAAATAAATTTGGGTTTAAATTTTCCCGAAAGTTCCTTTTTTTGGTATAATCATTTTGACAATATAATTTTAAAAAATTATGTCAAAAAACTAACAGGAGATTTTTTATGGTTTTTAAACTTGATTACGGCATTTGCGACAGCGTTGAAAAGCTTGAAGCAGAACTGAAAAGAGTAAGAGAAGCGCAGAAGATTTATGCGACCTACACGCAAGAACAGGTCGACAAGATCTTCCTTGCCTGCGCGACAGCGGCAAATAAAATGCGCATACCCCTTGCCAAGCTCGCAGTAGAGGAAACCGGAATGGGCGTAGTGGAAGATAAGGTTATCAAAAATCACTATGCTGCCGAATACATCTACAATAAGTACAAGTTCACAAAGACCTGCGGTGTTATCGAAGAGGATAAGGCATACGGCATTACGAAGATTGCCGAGCCTATCGGCGTTATCGGCGCGGTCATTCCTACCACGAATCCCACATCTACGGCGATATTCAAAACGCTGCTCTGTTTAAAGACCAGAAACGGCTGTATTATAAGCCCTCACCCCAGAGCTAAAGGCTCTACGATTGCGGCTGCAAAAGTAGTTTATGAGGCTGCAGTTGAAGCAGGCGCTCCCGAAGGCATAATCAGCTGGATAGATATTCCCTCGCTCGATATGACGACAATGCTCATGGCAAGCGTAGATACAATTCTCGCAACGGGCGGCCCCGGAATGGTTAGGGCGGCTTATTCGAGCGGTAAGCCCGCGCTCGGCGTAGGTGCAGGCAATACTCCCGCAATCATCGACGAAAGCGCCGACATACTTTTGGCGGTAAATTCCATAATCCACAGCAAGACCTTCGATAACGGCATGATCTGCGCATCCGAGCAGTCCGTCATCGTCGCAGATAAAATCTACGACAAGGTAAAGAAGGAATTCGCCTACAGAGGCTGCTACTTCCTCAAGGGAGAGGAACTTGACAAAGTAAGAAAGACGATTATAATTAACGGTGCGCTCAACGCAAAGATAGTCGGACAGAGCGCATTCAAGATTGCCGCGCTTGCAGGCGTAAAAGTTCCCGAAACGACAAAGGTTCTCATCGGCGAAGTTGAATCGGTCGAGCTCTCCGAAGAGTTTGCTCACGAAAAGCTTTCCCCCGTACTTGCAATGTACAGGGCGGCTAGCTTCGAAGATGCCGTTGCAAAGGCTGAAAGGCTGGTTGCAGACGGCGGCTACGGTCACACTTCGTCCATCTATCTTGACGTGCCTACGGGACAGAAGAAGCTCGAAGTCTTCCGCGAGGCAATGAAGACCTGCCGTATTCTCGTAAATACTCCCTCGTCCCAGGGCGGCATAGGCGACCTTTACAACTTCAAACTTACTCCTTCGCTGACGCTCGGTTGCGGCTCTTGGGGCGGCAACTCGGTTTCCGAAAACGTCGGCGTTAAGCACCTGCTCAATATAAAGACCGTTGCTGAAAGGAGAGAAAATATGTTGTGGTTCAGAGCACCCCAGAAGGTTTATTTGAAGAGAGGCTGTCTGCCCGTTGCTCTTGACGAGCTCAAGACGGTCATGGGCAAGAAGAGGGCGTTCATTGTCACCGATACGTTCCTCTACAAAAGCGGATTTACTTCCTGCATAACCGACAAGCTCGACGAAATGGGCATCCAGCACGCTACGTTCTTCAACGTTGCTCCCGATCCCACGCTTGCATGCGCTCTCGAGGGCGTAGAGCAGATGAGAGCTTTCCAGCCCGATACGATTATCGCGCTCGGCGGCGGCTCTGCAATGGATGCAGGCAAGATTATGTGGGTTCTCTATGAGCACCCCGAAGCTGACTTCCTCGACATGGCTATGCGTTTCGTGGATATCAGAAAGCGTATATACACCTTCCCCAAGATGGGTGAAAAGGCATACTTCATTGCAATTCCCACGTCGGCAGGTACGGGTTCCGAAGTTACTCCTTTCGCCGTAATTACCGATGAAAAGACGGGCATCAAGTATCCTCTTGCAGACTATGAACTCATGCCCAACATGGCTATAATCGATACCGACCTTCATATGTCTGCACCCAAGGGACTGACTGCGGCATCGGGCATCGACGCCGTAACCCATGCGCTCGAGGCAATAGCTTCCGTAATGGCAACCGACTATACCGACGGTCTTGCAAAGCAGGCGCTCAAGGTAATATTCGAATATCTTCCCAGAGCATATAACAACGGACTTACCGATTATGAGGCAAGGGAGAAGATGGCAAATGCGGCAACCATGGCAGGCATGGCTTTCGCAAATGCATTCCTCGGCGTATGCCACTCCATGGCGCACAAGCTCGGCGCGTTCCATCATCTGCCTCACGGCATAGCAAACGCTCTCATGATAGACGAAGTTCTTCGCTTCAATGCAGCAGAGGCTCCCGCAAAGATGGGCATGTTCAGCCAGTATGACCATCCCAAGACGCTCCGTCGCTATGCCGAGGTTGCAGAAAGCCTCGGACTCGGCGGCAAGAACGACGAAGAAAAGCTTGAAAATCTCATCAAGGCAATAGATAAGCTCAAGGAAAAGGTCGGCATCAAGAAGACGATTAAGGAATACAATATCGACGAGGCTGACTTCCTTGCACGCCTCGACGACATGGTTGAGCAGGCGTTCGACGACCAGTGCACCGGTGCAAATCCCCGTTATCCTCTCATGAGCGAAATCAAGGAAATGTACCTCAACGCTTACTACGGCAAAAACTGAATTGATACAGGAGGAAATAATTTATGAAATTAGACAATTTAGTTGCTTCCCGTCCCGACAAGGAGATGTACAGAACCGAAGAGGGGTTCGTTAAGGTCTTCAACGCCGATTATTCCAAGGCTGACATCCTCAACGAAGCTCTCAATCAGGCGAGAGTAGAGGAAACCGACCTCAATATACCCAAGATTAAGGCAATCGAGGTGGTGAACGGCAAGTGGGCGATAGTCATGGACTATATCGAGGGCAAGACTCTCGGAACGCTCATCAAGGAAAATCCCGACAAGAAGGACGAATATCTCGAATTCTTTGTAGACCTTCAGATAAGCGTGCTTTCCAAGAAGGTTCCCATGCTCAACAAGCTCAAGGACAAGATGAACGCAAGGATAAGCGCGGCAGATCTCACGGCAACGACGAGATATGACCTTCACATGCGCCTTGATTCCATGCCCAAGCACCTTCGTCTCTGCCACGGCGACTTCCATCCCAACAATATCATAATAACCGATGACGGTACGCCTTACATAATCGACTGGTCGCACGCGACTCAGGGCAACTCCTCGGCGGACGTTGCAAGAACCTACCTTGAGTTCTATCTCGAAGGCAAGGAGGAAATTGCAGAGAAGTACCTCAACCTGTACTGCCTCAAGACGGATACCGCAAAGCAGTACGTGCAGAAGTGGATTCCCATCGTAGCCGCATCCAGACTTACCAAGGCAAAGAAGGAGGAAGAGGCATTCCTCCGCAAGTGGATCGACGTCGTTGATTATCAGTAATATGTAACGCAAAAAGCTGCGAAATTCAATTTCGCAGCTTTTTTCTTTGAGTTCAAAAAAATTTAAAAATTATGTATTTTTTTTGTATTTTTTCCCTAATCGGTCTTGAAAATTTTCTGCCGTTGTGCTAGAATAAATAAGGTATTGATAGAAAGCATTTTCCTTACCCTTAAAAATCGCTTTAGGGTAAGGGGAGTTATGTCGATTTGTCTGCCGGGTCAGCTGTTTTTATGAACGCGAAATGTAAATTTTCGCGGAGCGGCGGGACGGGACAAGTCGCTGCAATATGCCTTGTTGCCGCCTTGACGCGTGCGGCGTCTTCGGCAGGTTTTGACTTTAAAACAATTTTGTCGCAAAAAATAGTATCCTTTAATATCGGATAAATTCAGGCGGCTTGTTTATATTAAATTAAAAAATATTTTATTGGGGGATTTTAGCAATGCTAAGAAAAAAAGAATGTGTTGCAATGTTGCTCGCCGGCGGTCAGGGCAGCAGACTTTATGCGCTGACCAGCAACATAGCAAAACCTGCTGTATCATTCGGCGCAAAGTACAGGATTATTGACTTTCCTTTGTCAAACTGCATCAACTCGGGCATAGATACCGTCGGCGTGCTTACGCAGTATCAGCCCTTGGTGCTCAACGAATATGTGGGCAACGGACAGCCCTGGGACCTTGACCGAACCTTCGGCGGCGTTCATATCCTTTCGCCTTACGAAGCAAAGAAGGACACGTCCTGGTATAAGGGCACGGCAAACGCAATATATCAGAACATACGCTTCATGAAGATGTATGATCCCGAGTATGTACTCATTCTGTCGGGCGACCACATCTACAAAATGGACTACGACAAGATGCTCACGGCGCATAAGGAGACGGGTGCAGACTGCACGATAGCCTGCATGCAGGTACCCATGAAAGAGGCATCGAGATTCGGCATTCTGAATACCAACCCCGACGGCAGCATCTACGAGTTCGAAGAAAAGCCCAAGCAGCCCAAGAGCGATCTCGCTTCGATGGGCATATACATATTCACGGCGTCCAAGCTCTTCAAATATCTCGAGCTCGACGAAAAAGACCCCAAGTCCGAAAAAGATTTCGGCAAAAATATTCTCCCCGCCATGCTCGCCGCAGGCGAAAAGATGTTCTCTTACCGCTTTGAAGGGTACTGGAAGGACGTTGGAACAATTACCTCGCTGCTCGAGGCAAATATGGACCTCCTCGGAACCGTTCCCAACTTCGAACTCCGCGACAAAGACAAGGTCATTCATTCCAGAAGCCCTCTCGCACCCCCCGCATATGTTGCAGGCGAGGTAATAAATTCGCTCATTGCAAACGGCTGCGAAGTTGAAGGTAAGGTAATAAATTCTGTAATCGGCACTAACTGCGTCATAGAGGAAGGCGCTGAGGTAAAAGACAGCGTACTCATGGGCAACATCGTCGTTAAGTCGGGCGCAAAGGTAAACTACTCCATAATCGATGAGGACGTTACCTTGGGCGTAAATGCGATAGTCGGCGACGTTAAGGAAGTCGCATGCAAGGTCGAAGGCAAGACGAGCGGCATAACCGTCCTCGGCAGAGGCATTGAAGTCAGCGACGGCGCCAAGGTTGCTGCCGGCGAAATAGTCGATAAGAGCGTTTAAGGGGGAACAGATAAATGAATACTACAGTCGGCGTAATTTTTTCAAGCATAAATGACGAACAGGTACCCGAACTTACCAAGGTAAGATCCAAAGGTTCCATTCCCTACGGCGGCAGATACCGTCTGGTTGACTTTGCCCTTTCCAACATGGTCAACTCGGGCATTACCACCGTGGGCATTATAACCAAAAACAACTATCAGTCGCTGATGGACCATCTCGGCTCCGGCAAGGAGTGGGATCTCGCGAGAAAGGAGGGCGGCCTCATTCTGCTTCCTCCTTACAGTGACGAAAGCGAAATTCTCTACAAGAACAGGCTCGAAGCCCTCAAGGGTTCTTCTGCTTTCCTCAAAAAGTGCAAGGAGGACTTCGTTGTCATCGCGGACAGCGACTCGGTTTACAAGCTCGACTACAGCAAGGTAATCGAAGAGCACATCGCCCACAATGCGGACATAACGCTCATCTATCACGAGCACGAGTCAAATAACCGCTCCTATATGATTCTCGAAACAGACAAGGACGAGAGAGTGAGGGTAATCGACGTAAATGCTTGTGGCACGGGCGTAAGAAAGCACTATATGCACGCCTTCGTTGCTCGTACGTCTTTCCTTCTCAACGTCATTCAGACGGCAATTTCGAGGGGGTATGCAAGCTTCTCGAGGGATATCCTGCTTGCAGGGCTTTCGACTTACAAGATTTACGGATATAAGTTCGACGGATATTACAGCAATATCTGCTCGCTTGAAACCTATTTCAAGTCCAACATGGATATGCTCGACAAGTCGATAAGAAAAGAAATTTTCGGCGACAGAGATATCTATACCAAGATTAACGACGCGCCTGCCGCAAAGTTTACCGAGACGGCTAAGGTCAAGAATTCGCTCATACACGACGGTTGCCTTATCGAAGGCACGGTTGAAAACTGCATTCTTTTCCGCAACGTAAAGGTAAGCAAGGGCGCCGTTCTCAAGAATTGCATTATAATGAGCGAAACTCATATAGGTGAGGACTGCAAACTTTCATACGTAGTCAGCGACAAGGACTGCATAATAAGCAACGGCAGACTGCTTGCAGGCTGCGAATTAAAGCCCTATTTCATCAACAAGGGCACGCGTATATAATAATATAGTATAAGGGGAAACTCAAATGGCTGAAACCGTAAAGAAAAAGACATCCACAAAGACAGGCACGACCAAGACAGCGACTGCTAAAAAGACTACTACAAGAAGGACGACCAAAAAGAGTGCGACGACTGCAGTTCAGGAAGAAATCGCCAGAATCGAGGAGGTTTCCGCTCCCGTTGCAAGCGGTGAAAAGAAGAAGATTCTCTTTGTCGCTTCCGAAGCTACGCCCTTCATTCAGACAGGCGGACTTGCAGAGGTCATCGGCTCGCTTTCTACCGCGCTTGCCGCAACGGGAAAGTTTGACGTGAGGGTAGTAATTCCTCTCTATTCTGACATAAAGAAGGAGTATCGCGACAAATTTACCTATCTCGGAAATCTGTACGTACATCTCGCTTGGCGTAACCAGTACTGCGGCATTTTCTCATACGAGAAGGACGGCGTGATTTTCTACTTCCTGGACAACGAATTCTACTTCAAGCGTCCCGGCTGCTACGGATACTTTGACGACGGCGAAAGGTTTGCATTCTTCTCGAGGGCAGTCCTTGAAATTATGCCTTTCCTTAACTTCTATCCCGAAGTCATGCACTGCCACGACTGGCAGGCGGCGCTTGCGGCAATTTACCTCAAGACCAATTACTGCTTCAGGCAGGAATATCAGTTCATAAGGTCGCTCTTCACAATCCATAACATCGAATATCAGGGACAGTATTCTCTCGATATTCTCTCGACGCTGTTCGACATTTATGGAAAGTATCAGTATCTCGTTGAATACAATAACTGTATCAACCTGATGAAGGGTGCGATAGAGGTATCCGAAAGGTTCTCGACCGTAAGTCCGACCTATGCGGAGGAAATCAAGAATCCTTATTATGCTCACGGTCTTGACCCCATAATCAGGAACAATCAGTTCAAGCTCAGGGGCATTCTTAACGGCATAGACGATAAGGGGTACAATCCTCAGCTCGACAGCCATTTGTTTGCAAATTACAGCGCGGACGATATGTCAGGTAAGGCAATCTGCAAGAGCGAGCTTCAGAAGATGCTCAATCTTCCCGTAAAGCCCAATACGCCCATCATATCCATGATTTCCCGTCTGGTTGCACACAAGGGGCTTGACCTTGTAACAAACGTAATCGAAGAAATTCTTCAGGACGACATACAGCTCGTCATTCTGGGCACGGGCGACTATCAGTACGAGTCTTACTTCAAGGATCTTGCAAGGAGATATCCCGATAAGGTCAGCGCAAACATCGTCTTCAACGGCGATCTTTCGCGCAAGATCTATTCGGGTTCGGATATCTTCCTCATGCCTTCCAAGTCTGAGCCCTGCGGACTTTCGCAGATGATAGCTTGCAGATATGCAACCATTCCCGTAGTAAGGGAGACGGGCGGTCTTTATGACAGTATCAAGCCCTTATATAACGGCTATACTTTCACTAACTATAATGCTCACGACATGATGTACGTCATCCGCGAGGCAATCTACGATTATAGAAATAAAGAAGTATGGCAAAAACTTATGTACAATGCCGCAACCTGTGACTTCAGCTGGAAGAAGTCTGCGGGCGAATACGAGGCACTGTATATGGAGATGCTTAAATAATTTTACATTTTAATATAGGAGAACAGAATGAGCAATACGGCTATTACCGAAAGGGAAGTCAAGGAACTTGTCAACGGTAAACTTGCAAGGTATTTCGGGGTAAGTCCCACCGAAGCTTCCAAAGATCAGCTTTACAGAGCCGTTGTCATGAGCGTGAGGGATATCTTACTGCAAAAGAGACAGCAGTTCTACAAAAAGTGCAAAGCAAAGAGAGCGAAGAGAGTATACTACTTATGTATGGAATTTTTACTCGGCCGCTCACTTAAGAACAGTTTATTTAATCTCAGCGCCACCGACGTATTTGAAAAGGCAATGTCATCTTACGGCGTGTCGCTTGAAGACTTATATGAATTAGAACCTGACGCTGGTCTCGGTAATGGCGGTTTAGGCAGACTTGCGGCATGTTTCATGGATGCGCTTGCATCGGGAAACTATCCTGCAATGGGTTATTCGCTTCGCTATGAGTACGGACTTTTCAAGCAGAAGATAGTTGACGGATGGCAGACTGAACTGCCCGACGTCTGGCTTCCCGGCGGTGAAGTCTGGCTTACTCAGAGAACGGATAAGTCGTTTATCGTTCGTTTCAACGGTAGAGTTGAGGAAAAATGGACTGAAAATGGCGTTCAGATAAATTATTACGATACAAAGGATGTAGAAGCCGTTGCCTACGACATGATGATTTCGGGCAAGGACAGCGATTCGGTTTCGGTATTGAGGCTCTGGAAGGCAAGGCCCAGACAGGACTTCAACATGAAGCTCTTCTCGCAGGGCGATTATTATCAGGCTATGTCTGACGATAACGACGCAGAAGTTCTGACCAAGGTTCTTTATCCTGCAGACAACCATATCAACGGCAAGTCTTTAAGGCTTAAGCAGCAGTATTTCCTCTGCTCGGCATCCATTCAGAATATTGTTGCCGACCATCACCGCAGGTATGGCGATCTCAGGGATTTGCCCAAGCTGGCTGCAATACATCTCAACGATACGCATCCCGCAATGGCAATTCCCGAACTCATGAGGATACTTGTCGACGAGTATCGCTTCAAGTGGGAAGATGCCTGGGCAATAACGACTGCAACGTGCGCTTATACAAATCATACGGTACTTGCAGAGGCACTTGAAACGTGGTCTGAAGATCTCGTACAGAGGACGGTTCCCAGAATTCACTCGATCATTCAGGAAATCAACAGGAGAATGTGCGAAGAACTCTGGAATGCATATCCAGGCGAGTGGAACAAGATTGCGCGTATGTCGCTCATAGAGCACAACCGCGTAAAGATGGCAAACCTTTCGGTATACGGCAGCCACAGCGTGAACGGCGTTGCTGCACTTCACAGCGAGATAATCAAGAAGTCGATTTTCAAGGATTTCTATGAGTTCACCCCTGCAAAGTTCGGCAATGTTACAAACGGCATAGCTTACAGAAGGTGGCTCTGCCAGGCAAACCCCGAACTTACCGAACTTCTTACAGATTGCATAGGCGATGGGTTCGTCCATGACAGCTCTAAGCTAGCAGATTTCAAGAAATTTGAAGACGACGATACTGTTTTAAAGCGTCTTGAAGAGATAAAGGCAATCAAGAAGAAGCAGTTTGCTGAGTATGCAAAGAAGAAGCAGGGCTTTATCATAAATCCCGATTCAATCTTCGATACCCAGGCTAAGAGATTGCATGAGTATAAGCGTCAGCTCCTCAATGCGCTCAACATAATTGATACCTATCTTGACCTTCAGGAAAATCCCGATCTCAAAATGCAGCCTAAGACATATATTTTCGGCGCCAAGGCTGCTCCCGGATATCTGATGGCAAAGCAGATAATCAAGCTCATCAATTTCCTGGCAGAGGATATTAAAAAGCATCCAAAGATAAACGAAAAGCTCAACGTAGTCTACATGGAAGATTACAACGTTACTATGAGCGAAAAGCTTATGCCGGCATCGGAAGTTTCCGAGCAGATCTCGCTCGCGGGCAAAGAAGCAAGCGGCACGGGCAATATGAAGTTTATGATTAACGGTGCACTGACTATAGGTACTTTAGACGGTGCGAACGTTGAGATGGCTGAAGCGGTAGGAAACGACAACATATTTATATTCGGTCTTAAGGCAAACGAAGTTGACGATATATGGCGTTCCGGATACAGCTCAAGCAAATACTATAATGATTCCCCCAGACTCAGACGTATCATAGAAGCGCTGATAATCGGATTCAACGGCGAATCGTTCTCCGATATGGCAAACTATCTTCTTACAGGTTCGCCTATTGCGGATCCCTATATGTGTATGGCTGATTTTGTATCCTACAGCAAAACGCAGCATAAGATTTCCGATCTCTATGTTAAGGATAAGAGAAAGTGGAATCAGATGTCGCTTAGAAATATAGCTGCATCGGGATATTTCGCCGCAGACAGAAGCATAAAGGAGTATGCTGAAAATATCTGGAATCTTAAACCTGTAACAAAGAAGGACTAATTAAACATAGCAAAAAGGCAGGTAAATTAAGTTTACCTGCCTTAAATTATATTTTTGAATACTACTATGTCTGACATAATAACTAAATCAAGCTATTTTTGCCTTGTTTTTACCTGGATTAGGCGTTCTGATACTACAAGTGTGTTTCATTTTGATGGAGAGTGAAATAGCCTTAAATTTTTGAATATTTCATGTGAAACAATTATTTTTTGATAATTGATTAAGGGTATGCATACGCAATTTAAGTAATTTGAACGTGGGTTTAATGACGATATTTGCTGTTTTTATATTGCTGATTTTAATAATTTTATGCGTATTTATGCAGTTTTACAGTCTTCCTGGAGTGATTTTTGTGCGCAATGCGGGTTGATTGACAGTTTTCTTATTGATTGTGTGTGGCAAGTTTTGTAGCGCATTTAAGAAGAATTCATTGCTATTCAGGTTAATTTAGAAACTAAATTTATAAGACATTAAACCGCACTTGGTGACCCGTGTTGGAGCGTGCGTTGTGTAACAAGATATTTTAATATTTCCTTGGGCAATCTATTTTAATTAATCTTTGGTAAATTATAAGTGCTGTAAAATGTCTTGTGGCAAACTCGTTTTTTAATTGAAATTAATTAATAAATCCCCTGCACATTTATTGCTTTTTAGTCCTATTTATTCGTAAAAGCTGTGTTTTACGAATAGTTGCATATACTCCCGTTTAGTTATAAAAACGCAAATAAATTTACAAAAACCTGAATTTGGTAAGGTTTAAGGTGCTTTTCTTCTTTGATTGAGCGATCAGGCGCATCGTTCTGCCTGACAAATCAGTTATAATGCCTTAAGTTATAAAACCTTCCGTTAACTTAAAATCAAAATTTTATTTTTTGTTCGCTGCAAATAGGTCTCTGCCCTTCTTTGAGGCCCTTATATTCCCATCGCTCTTGCACATGCAGTCAGTCGCTGTTTCCGGCAACGTAATTGCGCTTTACAATAAAATTGAAGCATCTGCAAAGCGGCAGGCATTTGAGCGCAATTATTGAACGCATTATTATTTATTTTATGGCAAACGCTATTGTCCACCGCCATTCTATTTCTTCCTGATAAATTTTAACCCAAAAAGCTGATACTCCACTCTTTTTTCGGCTTTAATGCATTTCAAACCAGCAATTAATCAGAAATTTGGAAAAACATTTTATCCGTCCCCGGTAATTTTTTGTATCTATAAAAATATTTTTATAGATGTTATTTGTTCGTAAAATTGCAATTGACATATGTATTTTTTTGTTATAAAATCTATATATGCAGGAAAATTCTAACTACTATTTGCAGCGCAATAATAAGAATCTTAAGTCGGTTGAAAAGCTTCTGGAAGAAGAATTACCTCCTCTTTGCCTCGATTATTTTATGGCGATCGATAGTCAGACTTCACCTCTGACAAGGCTGAATTATGCGCACGATTTAAAGATATTTTTTAATTTTTTGTGCCTTAAGAAGTTCCGCGGCAAAAATGTAAAAGATATAACTCTGCTCGACGTTGAATCTGTAACCAACAGCGACATCGAGTATTTTCTCGTATATCTTTCAAATTATGAGTACGCCGGAAAGACTCATTGTTGCAATGAACGCGCCAAAGCACGAAAGTTATCTTCTGTGCGCGCCATGTATAAATACTTTTTCAACAAAGGGCTGATATCGGTAAATAATTCGGCAAAGGTCGCTACGCCTAAGTTGCACGAAAAGCCTATAATCCGACTGGACGGAAATGAAGTTGCCGACATAATCGATATTGCCGAGAGCGGTTCGGGACTGTCCCCCCGCCAGAAATCCTTTCACGACAAAAATAAAATCAGGGACAGCGCGATTTTAATTCTCTTTTTAGGTACGGGCATCCGTATTAGCGAGCTGGTAGGACTTAATAACAACGACATAAATTTTAAGGATAATTCCTTCATTGTCACCCGAAAGGGCGGCAGCAAGTCTATCCTCTTTTTCGGTGAAGATGTCTCTGAAGCGCTTAAGCGTTACATTGAATACAAGGAACAGACTGAGCTTTATAATGCCGACGGTGGCGCTCTCTTCCTCTCTTCGCAGAAAAAGCGCATTACTGTTCGTGCAGTAGAAAATCTTGTCAAGAAATACGCTAAAATCGTCTCGCCGCTCAAAAAAATATCGCCCCATAAGTTGCGCAGCACATATGGCACGCAGCTCTACAGGGCTACAGGCGACATCTATATCGTTGCCGACGTTCTCGGGCATAAGGACATAAATACGACCAGGAAGCACTATGCCGCAATCAGCGAAGATAACCGCAGAGCGGTTGCCGATAAGGTCAGGTTAAGAAGGGACGACGAATATAATGACTGAAAAGGTTTTCATCATACAGCCGCAACTCAATGACAATTATAAGACGGTACACGACGAGGCCGTAGCCTTGATTGAAAGCGCCGGCGGCGTCTATGTCGGTACTGCATACCAGAATATTAAGGAAATCAATGCCGCAACATTCATAGGGTCGGGCAAGCTTGCTGAAATTGCTGCTGAACTCGACTCGATAGAAGAACTTACGATTTTGTTTAACGGCTCGCTTTCCCCCTCTCAGACGCTCAATATTTCCGCCGCGTTGGGCGGAAGGAAAGTCATAGACAGGACTACGCTTATCCTGGACATCTTTGCGCGCAACGCTGTGACGAGCGAGGGCAAGATTCAGGTTGAAATAGCACAACTTAAGTACATTTATCCCAGACTTAAGGGCAAAGGCGCTGCGCTTTCACGTCTCGGCGGCGGAATAGGTTCGCGAGGACCAGGCGAAACGCAACTCGAAACTGACAGAAGACATATTGCATACAGGCTTAAATACCTCGAAAAACGCCTGGAGGAGACCAAAAGCCGCAGAAGTTTGCAGAGCGAAAGACGCGCAAAAGGCAATGTTAAGACAATTGCCCTCGTGGGATATACAAACACGGGCAAGTCGACTCTTCTTAATCTTCTTACTGGGGCGGACGTAGTTTCGCGAAACGCGCGTTTGTCACCCTTGACCCCACGGCACGCAGACTGGTTATCGATGACGAAGAATATCTGCTTATAGATACCGTCGGGTTTATTCAGGAATTGCCTCACGATATAGTCGAGGCTTTCAAATCTACGCTGGAAGTAGCTTTGAACTGTGATCTTGCGCTGTTTGTGGCAGATGCCTCGGCGGACTATCGCCTGCAGTTCTCCACTACCGCTCAGACGCTCGACGAACTCGGCTTTAATAAAAAGGTCATAAAAGTTCTGAACAAGTGCGACATCGCCGAAAATCTGTCATCCCTTCCTCCCGACTGTGTGCTTATATCCGCCAGAACGGGTAACGGCATTCCTGCTTTGAAGGAAAAAATCAAGGCTCAGTTCGAGGAACGATACCTCACGCTTGATCTCAGCATAGGCTTCAAAGAGCTCGGGGAATATGAGTCTTTAAAAAATCTCGTCAAAGAGCTCGACAAAACCTATACGGATGAAGGATTGAATTGTAAGGTAAGAGTCGAGAAAATGCACGCAGACAAATTCAGCCGATTCATACGCGTTGGGTGATGTCATTCCTCTTCGTCGTCTAGAATTATTTTATCTATCTTTATAACGGCGTCGTCGCGTATGTCGAGACATTTACCGCAATTATCGCAGATTTTTTCAGGGTCTAAATCGCACCTGTCGCATTCGCCGCAACCGATGCACATTCTGTCGTAAAGGACGCATTCTTTTCCGATATTCATTATTTTATTCTCCTGAAGACATTATATTTCAAATTTTATTAAAAAACAAGTAAAAAAGTTTAAACATTCGTTTGATTTTTTGAAAAATATATGATAAAATAAAGCTAAGGAGATATGACTTATGAGGCGCAGCATTGATCGTGACCAGATAGTTCTTGAATTCATTGAAAAGTATATTACCGAAAACGGCTATTCGCCCACGGTAAGGGAAATTTGCATTTCCTGCAACATTCCTTCCACCGCTACTGCCTTCTGCATCGTCAACAGACTTGCTGAAAAGGGCTTGATTGCAAAAAATAAGGTTGGCGAAAATAAGAGACGTGCCATTTCCATCAAGCAGAATTCCGTAAAGATTCCTCTCATCGGAACGGTTGCCGCAGGTCAGCCTATCTTTGCGCAGGAAAATTATGAAGATTATTTTTCGGTGCCCGTAAATCTTTTCGGCAGCGAGGATCTTTTCATGCTCAACGTTCAGGGTGATTCGATGATAAATATCGGCATGTACAACGGCGATAAGATAGTTGTCAAAAAGCAGCCCGATGCCGAAAACGGAGAGATTGTAGTAGCGCTTGTTGACGACAGTGCTACGGTAAAGCGCTTTTTCAGGCGCGACGGAAAGATAATTCTTCATCCCGAAAACGACAACATGGAAGATTTTGTATTCGACGACGTTACTATTCTCGGCAAAGTCGTCGGACTCATAAGAAATTACTGATTAATTAAAATTATACGATCAAGCCTCCGATTTACATTCTGGTAAATCGGAGGCTTTTATATTGTCGCTTTAGCTTGATAAATCCCCCAGTTTTACCGGGGGAAATAGCTTTCAAACTTCATTAATTAAGGCAATTACCTTAACGTTATTGAAAATTCAGCTCATTATAGTACGAGGACCTGTTTTACAGGCGTGTCGTGCAATAGGGTGCTATATTAAAAGCGATTCCCTCTTACGGGTTGGCGGATATTTACCCTTTTAGGATGTGCAAACCACCAGTTGCACTGGTGGTTTTAATTTAATCGTGTTCCAGGCATAGGGGCAACCATTTTCCCCTCTATTGAAGAAATCATACCGCCACTATGCTGGTCGCCAAATAAAACAAGGCCTCCTCATACTAATAACAGATAAGTACAAAGGAGGTCGTCATTGAAAACTAATCGATATGCAAAGTTCGGCGCATACGACTTGAAAATGCCTGGTAATCAAAGCATCATTAGATAAGCTATTTCCTGTTGAGTAAGCTTGCGGTAACTGCCGCGGTCAAGTCCCCTTAAAGTAAGTTCGCCTATCTTAATTCTTTTAAGAAGCGTGACGTTTTTTCCTATAGCTTCAAACATCTTTCTTATTTCTCTGTTCTTGCCCTCGGTAATGGTCACGTGAATTTTTGTGTACTCTTTGTTCGTCTCGACAATGTGAGCCTTGCACTTCTTGGTGACGTATCCGCCGATATCAATGCCGCTCCTTATGGGGTTAAGGCCTGCCTCGGTTATCGTGCCCTCTATTTTTACGAGATATGTCTTAGGAACTTCGTTTGACGGGTGAGTCAGATGCTGAGCAAGTTCGCCGTCGGTAGTCAGTATCAGAAGTCCTTCGCTGTCGTAGTCAAGACGACCTACGGGATAGATCCTGCCAACGTTTTCAGGCATTAAGTCGAGCACGGTCTTTCTGCCCTTTTCGTCCTTTACGGAACATATATATCCCTTGGGTTTGTTTAAAATATAATATTCGTTTTTCTTTGCCTTAACTTCTCTGCCGTCGACTTTTACGACGTCTTCACCGCCTATCTCACAGCCGAGTTCGGCAATCTTCCCGTTAACTTCGACTCTGCCTTCGGCAATGAGCTTGTCGCATTCTCTCCTCGATGCCACTCCGCAGAGCGCAAGGTACTTATTGATTCTCATATTCACCTGAATTATTTTAGTATTTACATTATACTATACAAATTCGCCGTGAAAATCAAGTCTTTTTCGCTAAAAATTTGCAATTGGGCAATAGGCTCTTCGATATTACGGGTATCGGATGTTCTGACGGGAACTATTACATACTCAATTTCGCCGTCCTTTTCAATGCAGATTTCTACGCCGCTTTTAAGCGAACATCTCCTTCCGTCCCATATAAAGACGCGTTCGGGAGATATGGTCTCGAGTGCAAAGTTTCTAAAACAATCGGATAAAATTTCGCTGCTGCGTTCGTACATGTCATAGCAATTCAGAACTACGCAAACGACGTTCATCCCGTTGCGCTCGGCTGACGACACCAGGCACCGTCCTGCTCTGTCCGTGTAGCCGGTCTTAATGCCGTTTGCGCCCTCGAACGAGTACAAAAGTTTATTCTTGTTTGTAAAATTTCTGTAGTCGCCGCGGTAGTCGGTAGTTCCCACGACCTTTGCAAACATCTCATTTTGCATGGCAGTTCTTGCAATGTTGCACAGATCTTTTGCCGTAGTATAGTGATTCTCCGCAGGCAGTCCGTTGGGATTAGCAAAGTGAGTGTCGCTTGCGCCCAACTCTTGCGCTCTGTCATTCATTGCGTCAGCAAAACGTTCTGTGTCGCCGCTATGGATAATGGCGAGGGCTACGGCCGCATCGTTACCCGAACGCAACATCAACCCGTAAACGAGATCTCTTATCGTGAGTTTTTCCCCATATTTCAGATAAATGCTCGAACCCTCCGTCCCCACGGCTTCGTCGGGTACAATAACTTCTTCGTCAGGGTTACAGTCTTCTATGATTATCAGAGCCGTCATAATCTTTGTCGTGCTTGCCATAGGTAATTTCTTGCGCTCGTTTTTACAGTGTAATACTCTTCCTGTATTAAGTTCCATGGCAATTTCTGCAACTCCGTCTGCATTTGCGCTTATTATGTCTGGCATTGTAATATGCAAAAATGCAAATATAAAGGCAAAAACTGTAAATAAAGCCGATATTTTTAAAAATTTAGTCATCTACGGTAAGTTTTTTAACTAGTTCCCCCGTTTTATTTATAAGGTTGTCAATGGCGTCGTCTGACATCTTCAAAAGCTTGCAACCCGTGCCATCGTCTACAAGAAAGCCCATAGGTTTTACGGTGACTACTGTACCGTTTCCGCCTGCAAGCTTAAAGCCTTCCGTTTCGCGGAATGTCTTTATGTCTCCGTATTCGCCTCCTCCGCCAAGATTAACTACGGTTACGGACGAAAGCGGAATTACCTGGGCGCCGCTTACGGTAACCATCGGCTCTCCTATTACGGTGTCTGCTTTTGCCAGCTTGTCGAGCGCAAGATTTGGTTTATCGAATTGATTGTCTCTGTTTGTCTTTTTAATTTTTAAGTTCATGGAGCTTACCTCTGATTAAATATAGTATTATTCCCATAACCGAAAGCAGGTTTATGGAATTCACGGCTTTTATATAATAGGTAATGTGGTCGCTTTCATAGTTCAATATTCTGTAGTTCTTAAGTTTGATTCCTCTATCTGTAGCCTTGAGCAGCGTGTACGCCGTCTGAGTTATTATATCTTGCATTACTGCAACTACGGCATTTGTCTGGGATTTGATTCCGAAATCTGCCAGTTGCACTATTTTTATTATGCTCAGTCTTTTGATAAGTTCGAGATATCTTATATTAAAACCAGTAATATCTATCTGCTTTTCCTTGCCGTTTATAATCATGAGTTGCGGTCTGTTTTTGACCGTGTTGGCGTTGAACACCGGTAAAAATCTGTATAAAGTCAGATTGAACGATGCGTATTTGTCCGCAGTCGAGACATACATATAATTTACCAGATGGAAAGGAAATAAAAGCAGGGCGAATGCTGCCGCCGAGCCGTACACCGCTATTTGTTCCACAACTTTATTATGAGTTGTTCGGTTGGTTTTATACAGCAAGTTATTCGCGCGCATCTGGCTTCTGTAGATTATTAGCCCGACATCTTTCAAGATTCGGACGCATATAGTGTTTGTCGGTAAAAGTGTATCGCGCTTGCGCGTTTATGGTTTCGCTTATATATTTTCTGAGGGATTTTCCGATCTGATGAAACCGGCTTTTATCCGTCGGTTTTCGAAAAATGTTTTTATAATCGCCGCGCGCCGTAATAAAAAATCGGAATGTCAGTCGGCTGGTTTACATAATTTAAGAAGATTTCCGACAATAAAATCATGCGTTGAATTTGCTCTGTGCAACATTAAGACGCCATAAGTTAAAACTGCTTGTGCAACTGGTGGTTTGCACATACTTTAAAATGGTAACATTACCAGCTAACCCGTAAACGGGCATCGCTTTTAATTTATCGCCTTATTGCACGACATGCCTGTAAAACAGGTTCCACGTACTATAATGGAGCTGAATTTTCAATAGCAATAAGGTAATTTTATTAATTATTAAGTTTACTAAAGTTATTTTTTGTCTTCCCCCGTAAACAGAAGGATTTGACAAGCCGAAGCGACATGAAAAAGCAGCCGCAAAATATTGCGGCTGCCTGAAAATTTTATTGTTATTTAATTTTAATCAGGTCCTCGTCGTTGTTCAGGAATTCGGGAAGCTCATAACCGTCTTCGGTAACCTCGGGTTTCTTTTCCTCCTGCTTTTCAGGCGGTTGTTCCGAGCCTTCCTCGTCCTCTCCCGTATAAACGTCCTTCTTATACAGATATGCCGAATCCTCTTCTTCCTTCAAAATAGTATCGTTGAGTTCGGCAATCTGAGCCATGAGCTCTTCGTAATCGGGCAACTCCTCTATGGAGTTCAATTTGAAGCGCTTGAGAAAGTTGTCGGTAGTTGCATAGAGAATGGGTTTGCCGACGGCATCTTTTCTGCCGCACGGCTCAATCATCTGCAGTTCCAGAAGAGTATGTATAGCGTAGTCGCAACTTACTTTTCGTATATCTTCCAGTTCGCCCTTCGTTACGGGCTGTTTATACGCAATCAGCGCCGCGCACTCTAAAATGGTCTTGGTAAATTCCTTTTCCTTTATGGGTGTGAGCACGTCCGAAATCTGCTGACGATAGTCAGGATTAGTGGCAAACTGAATTTTACCGTTGAATGTAAGAATCTGAATGCCGCTCTCTCCGCTGTACTTTTCCTTGAGTTTATCTATGCAGGCGTTGACCTCTTTAACCGTACAGCCTAGCTTTTCGACTATGTACCTGACAGGAACGGCATCGCCGGAGGCGAAAACTATTCCCTCAATTATATTCGTCAAATTGTTCATCTGAAAGCCTCTCTATATCTGTTTCAGGGTTTGCTTTTATCTTGATATTGCCGAACGCCGCCTGTTGCTCAACCAATACGTACTGAAATTTGAGCATCTCAAGGAGCGCCTGAAATGTCGTTATGACCTCGTTGCGCGAGAATGAAGTGAACAGCTCGTCAAAGTCGAATTCAGATTTTTGCCTGAGCTTTTCCCTTATGAATACCACTCTGTCCTGGACGGTGTATTCGTCCTTCGGTATTTCCTTTATGTTGTTCTTTTCCCTCTGCAAGCTCTCGTTTCTGAGCAGCAGATTTGCAAACGCCTGTAAAAGTCCGTCTACGGTGAAATCTTTGTAGACTACCTTGACCTTGCTGATGTCCTTGTCGGGGTCTTTATAGTAATAGCCGATTGTCTCGAGATCTTTGAGCTTTGGCGTCTGCTCTCGGATGAGCTCGAATTCCCTTTCCTTAAGCTGGGCAATGAGCTCTTCCTGTTCCTCTTCTGCGCCGCCAATCTCTTCGCCGTCTATTTCGACGACGGGCACCATCGCCTTTGACTTTATGTAAATTATCTGTGCCGCCATGGCAAGATATTCGCTTTCCTTGTCTACGTCGCGGCTGGGTTGAGTTTTCATGAACTCGATATAGTCGAGGAACTGTTCGGTTACCTTGGAGACAAATACATCCTCGATTCTGATTTTATTGATGTTTATCAGATGCAACAGCAGATCCAGCGGCCCCTCAAAGTCGTCGAGGACGGTGTTATAGTCTACTATTGATTCAAAATCGTCATAATTTTCGTCTATCATAACTTTAAAATCCAGTTCCAGGCAGCCTGTATGGGATAACCGAGAATCTCTCTGGCGAACCAGCCCACATAGCCGAGAATGTTGAAGTATTGTGCCGGAGCATAATACTCGGCAACGATGCTGCAGATAAAACTCTCCGCGATGAGCAGAATGAGAATCATCTGACCGTAGTCCCTTAAAAACCGCTGAACGGGATTGACCTCCCTGGACAGCGCCTCAACCACTCTGAATCCGTCGAGAGGATTGAGCGGCAAGAGATTGAATACGACCGAATAGAGACTGTATGCAAACGTCAGATAGAAAGCCGTTACTATGAAATCCTCTATGACGAGCGTAAATTGAGTATTCAAAGGCATCATGCTGAACGCCTTCAGAAGAAGAACATATATGAGATAGGCAATAAAAGCGACTATATAATTTGCTATTACCCCCGCAACCGCAGTCAGAAACAGCCCTTTTTTATAATTATGAAAGTTAGAAGGGTTGATGGGTACAGGTTTAGCCCAACCGAAACCTGCAACCGCGCACAGCACAAAGCCTGCCGGGTCGAGATGTTTCAGCGGATTGAGCGTCATTCTTCCGTTGAATTTTGCCGTGGGGTCGCCATTTTTATAGGCAACGTAGGCGTGCGCAAATTCGTGAGGAGAAAAGACCAGTATTACCGCCACGAGACTTGCAAGGTAGTAAATTATTCTGTCCATCTGTTACTTGAGCCTTTCGGGAATGACGTCGTTTCTGACGAGATCCTCATAGTTTTGTCTTTTTACGATTATATCGGCCTTGCCGTCCTTTACGAGCACGGCGGCGGGCACAAAATTCCTGTTGTAATTGCTTGCCATTGAATAGTGATAAGCGCCCGTGGAGAACACCACGAGAATATCTCCTTTTTTGACTTCGGGCAGTCTGACGTCGGCTGCAACAAGGTCACCGCTTTCACAGCATTTGCCTGCAATGCTGACCACCTGCGTGCAGGGCGCATTGACATCGTCCGCCTTCGCTGCGCAATATTTTGACTGATAGAGCGCGTATCTGGGAGCCTCGAACATGCCTCCGTCCACGGCTACATATTTCTTTATGCCGGGTATGTCTTTGATTGTGCCGACGGTATAGAGCGTTATGCCGCTTTCGCCGACGATCGAGCGGCCGGGTTCTATGAGAAGATAGGGCTCGGGAAGATTGAGCTCCTTTGCCTTGCCCTTGATGCCGTCAATGAGCGCCGTAAGATATGTTGCGTAGTCTTCTTCCTTGAGTTTGGGGTCGTCGTCGGTGTAGTAAATTCCGAAACCGCCGCCCATATTGAGGACGCTCGCTACAAATCCCGTCTCGTCTTTGACGTGCTTTATGAAGTCCATCATCTTGTCTGCGGCAAGCACGAAAGACTGCTTTTCGAAAATCTGGGAGCCTATGTGGCAATGGAAACCCTTAAGGCGAATGTTTTTAAGCGCGAGCACGCCATTGATTATCTCGAGCGCGCTGCCGTCGGATATGGAAAAGCCGAATTTTGAGTCTGTTCTCGCCGTCTGTACGAATGCGTGAGTATGCGCCTCGACGCCCGGGTTGATTCTGATAAGCACATCCTGCGTTTTGGACTTAGCGCGGCATATGCCGTCGAGCACTTCCGCCTCTGAAATGGAGTCGAGGACTATTCCGCCAACGCCTGCATCAACTGCCTCTTCAAGCTCATAAAAGAGCTTATTGTTTCCGTGCACGTAAATATTTGCGGGGTTGAAACCTGCCTTGAGCGCGGTATAGAGCTCGCCGCCCGAAACGGCATCGCAACCTATGTTTTCCTGCTGTGCAATGCGGTAGACCGCCTCGCAGGAAAATGCCTTGGATGCGTAAAGCACGTTTCCGTTGCCGCCGTAACGGCTTTCGATTGTTTTCTTATATACCCTCATCATCGCGCGGATATAGGCCTCGTCGAATACATAGAGCGGAGTTCCGAACTCCTTTGCGAGCTCGAGGGCGTCGCACCCTCCTATAATGAGATGACCGTTATCTGCCGCCTTAAGCGTTGTTCTTTCGTTCATAAAAAATGACCTCTGTTAAAATATCTCTATGATATTTTATCAAAGGTCGGATGAATAGTCAAATATTTTAATAGTCTGTCACATCTTAACAGTTCAAGGCGTTGTCATAATGCCCAATTTTCGGCGGTTTTTCTCAGATTATCGCCGTAATCGGCCTTGAGAACATCCTCGGAGGCAACTACGGCTACGGTATCGTAGATTATTCCGTCCTTGTAAATTTCTATTTTTCCCACCACTTCGCCCTTGGAAAGCGGCGCCTTAAGGTCGTTCAATATGACGCTGGTGGTCACGTTCGGAGTCGAATCCGACTTTGAAAACATATATGACGAACGCTCGGGACGAACTGAAATGCTCGGTTTTTTGCCCGATGAAACAGTCAGTCTTTCGGGAAGATTGACGTCCTTATCCAGCACAAGCTTGTTCGTGTAGTTGGCAAAGCCGTAGTCGAACATCTTTATTGCGCCATCGAAACGGTCATCGCTCGTCGTAGCGCCGAGAACGACGGAAACCAGGCGAAGATTATCCCTCTTTGCCGTGCTGGCAAGGCAGAAACCTGCCTCTCCCGTATAGCCGGTCTTGCCTCCGTCGCAACTCGGATACCGCCGTATGAGCTTGTTGGTGTTCGTCATGGAAGTCGTGCGGTTGTCGGGATGGTTGAAATCTTCAAGCCAGATTTTGCTGTATTTGAAGTACTGTTCGTGCCCGATAAGATTGCGGTACATCAGTGCCACATCCTTGGCGCAGGAGTACTGCGTGGGCTTGGGCAGACCTGTACAGTTGGCAAACAGAGTGTCGCCGCAGCCCAGTTCTTTGGCTTTTTCGTTCATTTTTGAAACGAAGGTCTGTTCGCTTCCGCACAGGCTTTCGGCTACGGCCACGCAACTGTCATTGGCGGAGCAGACGACAATGCTCTTTAAAAGCTGGTCGTAAGTGTAGCTCAGACCGCTCTGCAAAAAGACCTGGGAGCCACCCATTCCTGCGGCATTTGCGCTGACTGTAACGCTGTCGGACAGGGATATTTTGCCGCTGTCAAGCGCGTCCAGGCAGAGCGTCAGCGTCATTACCTTGCATACGCTCGCAATTGGCAGTCTTTCAAGCTCGTTTGATTTATAGATACATTCGCCGGAATAATAGTCGCAAAGATATGCGCTCTTGCATCCGTCGAAAAGCTTGTCGTCGGCAAAGGCTGAAATTTCTGAGCCGCGCACAATGACGCCGACAAGCGCCGCGCCGAACGCCGAACACATGGCTAACGATAATACAAACTTTTTCATACAATAAGTTTGCCGCTTTGGGAGCAAATTATACTATAATTATTATGCACCTGAAAACGACGTTTACTATGACCAGCATGCCAAGCGAGCTTATTAACGCAAAAACTGCGGGCAGAACAAATACAATCCCCTTGCATTTTTCATATTGGCAGAGTCCGACGGCGAAATACAAAAAGACGGAGAGCGCGCAACAGGGAATGAATACGATAATCGCCGCGAGAACGCCCTCGGTGAAAAACGCCGCAAAAAGCATTGCCGCATACAACGCGGCAAAAAACACCCTTATAAATATCGGAATAAGTACAAGGTATCTGTTTTTGCAAAAATATGCTATGAGGAATACGGCATAGATATATAAAAGTTCGCTGAAAAAATGCGTGGCGAAGATATTGCCGTTTTTGAAATTAAATATATAATAAATGTAAATATCGGCAAAATTATAAAAATAATCATTTAAACCGATGGTTATAAATAGTACTATGCCAGATATAATTGCGGCAATAATGACTGAAATTGATATAATTAAGTACTTTTGGTCGGGCTGCCGCCAGTTAAAACAAGAAATCCTCATATATCATTATATGAGGATTGAAGATTTAAAATGATGCCAGCATGTTTTCGACGGATATTCCGTATCCCCTTGTGGGGTCATTGATAAATACGTGAGTCACCGCGCCGATTAGTTTTCCGTCCTGTATTATCGGACTTCCGCTCATTCCCTGTACTATTCCGCCCGATTGTTCAATAAGTCTTGAATCGTCTATCTTTATTACGTAGTTTCTGTTGTCCTTGTTTGTCTTGTCTGTCTTAATTATGCTTATCTCATATTCCTGAGGCTGATTGCCGTCGAGTGTAGTATATATGCTTGCCTTGCCTATTTTTACGTCGTCTACGCTGCCACACTTTACTTTTTTTAAGAATGAGTAGTCGAAGGAATTGTTTACCCTCCCGAAGATTCCGCAGTTACAGTTTACCTCTATCGTGCCGTATGAGTTGGAATTATCGAATATTCCCTTAAGTTCGCCCGGGTTGCCCCTTAAGCCCTTCTTTACATTATATATAGAACAGCTGTACAGGCTGCCGCCGTGTATCTTTGTCAGATTGCCCAAGGAGTCGGCTACGGGATGTCCGAGCGAGCCGAATTTGCCGCTCGTCCTGTCGACGTACGTCACCGTGCCTATGCCGTTCAGGCTGTCCTTGACGAGTAGTCCGAGCTTGTTTTTACCAGTGCTCTTGTCCTTGACGGGAGTTATGTCTACCTTTTGCCTTTGCCCCTGTCTTATAATGGTCAGTTCAAACTGTTTGAAATCCTCATTTATTAGCTCGTTGAGCTGTGAGGCGGAAGTCACCTCAATGCCGTTGACCTCTGCAATGATGTCGCCCGTGCCTATTCCGCACTGCCTTGCAGGGTTTGCAATGCCCTCATCGCTTAAAATGTCGCATATTCCCACCACTTCTACCGTCTTGGTATTGAGTATAAAGCCTGCGGGGAATCCGCCGAGATATAATTCCTGTGTGGCGGCATAGCTCGTCGTTGTCGTGAAGGTGAATGCAATCAGCAACAGGCAGATTGCGGCAAATAATGATTTTACTACTCTGTTTAAGCGGAACATACAATTATTGTGCTCCGCAAAATACAAAATATGCGGCGGACGCCTTTAAAAATGGCGCCGCCGCACAAATGGTTATTTAATTTCCGAAGAACGCAAGCAATTCATTTGCGTGCTTCGTCGCCGCCTCTGAGGGCTGGCTGCCCGTGAGGCGCACAATTTCCTGCACCCTCTCTTCATGATTAAGTCTGCGGATGTTTGTAACCGTCGTCCGTCCGTCGTCCGTCTTGCTTATCAGGAACTGACAGCTTGCCGCCGCGCATACCTGGGGAAGATGCGAAACCGCTATTATCTGAGTATTATGACTTATCGCAACAAATTTTTCGGCGACCGCTCTTGCCGTCACTCCGCTTATGCCTGCGTCGATTTCATCGAAAATATATGTCGAGATGCCGTTTATGTCCTTCAGCTGAGTCTTTACTGAGAGCATGAATCTGCTCATTTCGCCTCCGCTTATTATCTTGCTGAGCGGCTTGAGAGGCTCTCCCTTATTGGCAGAAAACATAAACGATACATCGTCAGAGCCGTTTGTGTCGTTGAGTCGGGCCGTCTGCCTGTCAAAGGGAGCGAACTCGACTTCAAATTTTGCATTCGGGATATTGAGAGATTTCAATTCGGCAACGACCTGCCGTGTAAAACTTTCGCACGCAGACTTTCTCATTTCTGACAGCTTACGGCAACAATCATATATCTTGTCGTCCGTAAGAATTGCGCTCTTTTGAAGTCTTTCGATATTTTCAGCGGCATCGCTGAGCGCTTCGTACTGTCTTGAAGCGTCTTCGAAGTATGACAGAACCGCCTCTTCGCTGTTGCCGTATTTGCGCATTAGATTTTTTAAAAGCGTAAGGCGTTCTTCAATATATTGCGCTTGACCTTCGTCGAAAGACAGTCCGTCAGACAAATCGGATATCGTCTGGCTTATGTCCTCTGCCTCGACGCTTATGTTTTCTATTCGGTCGGATATTGAAGAATATTCGTCGCCGTATCCCGAAACCGAGCTCATTATGCGCGATGCCGAAGACAGAAGGTCTGTACAGCCGTTGTCGTCGCTTAAAATGCTTCTGACCTCGCTAAGGGCGAGGGCAATCTTTTCGAGATTATCCATCACCTTTTTTCTGGCAAGCAGTTCTTCATATTCCCCTACCCGTATTTCGGCGCTCTCTATCTCCTTAATCTGATAGTCCAAAAGATCGAGCTTCCGCGCCCTCTCCTGTTCGTCGCCGCCGAGTTCGTCAATCTGTCTTCTGATTGCGCGCTTTTTTGTTATAAGGTCTGAAAGTTCCGCCTTTACTGATTTAAGCTCGCTTTTGCACAGACCGTCTATAAGCGAGAGCTGATTTTTTTCGTTAAGCAGATAAAAGTGTTCGCTCTGCCCGTGTACGTCGACGAGATGCGCCGTCACTTTGCGCAGCATGGAGACGCTTACGCTGTTGCCGTTGATCTTTATGCTGCCCTTGCCTTCCTGGGAATACTTTCTGGAAATGACGATGGTGCCGTCGCATTCGATATCCATTTCCTCGAGTTCGGCAATTGCGGCGCTGTCCGGTTCGACGGTAAATTCCGCCCTTACAAACGCTTCGTCTGCGCCGTACCTTATAAGATTTTTATCCGCCTTGGAGCCGAGGACAAAGTTTATCGAGTCAAGTATTATCGACTTGCCGGAACCTGTTTCACCCGAAAGCACATTGAATTTTTTGTCAAACTCAATATTCGCCTCCTGTATGAGCGCGATATTTTTGACATACAACCTGTTGAGCATAGAGCGTAATATTACCCGTTATTTTATGTATTCGTTAAGCCTTGCCACGATGTCGGGGGTGTCCTCATTGCTGTCAACGACTATCAGAACGGTGTCGTCGCCTGCAACCGTGCCTATTATCTGCTTTATCTGCAGGGAATCTATGAATGCGCCTGCGGTCGAGCCGTTGCCCCTCATCGTCTTTATTATGATGATGTTGTTGGCATAGTTTATGCTCTGCACGCACTCTCTGAAAAGATTGTGCATCTTGTTGTTCACGGCATCGCCGTCACCCTCGATATAGGCATACTTGTACTTTTTGGTGGTGCCTGCAACCTTATACAGTTTGAGGTCCTTGATGTCCCTTGAGATGGTTGCCTGGGTAACGTTGAAGTTGAGTCTGTTGAGCTCGTTGCAGAGCTCTTCCTGCGTTTCGATATCCTTTTGGGATATAACCTCCAAAATGGCAGCTTGTCTTGCGTTTCTGTGCATCATTTACTCCAAATATTTAATTTAATTAAAAGTTTGTCAAAGAAATTATTTTTAGTCGATGTTATGAACTCGACGAATCTCAACGATTTTCTGACGGTCACAAAGTCAAAATCGTTTACGGTCTGCACTACTTTGCCGTCGACTATGATGTTGAGCGCGCTCTTTCCGTCTATTCTGAAAATTCTGAGTACCGATTTGTCGCTGAACACAATCGGCCTTGAATGAAGCGAATGAGCGCATATCGGCGTCATAATAAGCGCCTCCAGGTCAGGCGTAAGAATAGAGCCGCCTGCGGCAAGCGAATATGCCGTAGAACCCGTGGGCGTGCTGACTATAAGCCCGTCTGACGAATAGTTGTCAACGGTCGAGCCGTCTATCTCAGCGCGGAGATTTACCGTGTTGCTGAACCCGTTGCCCGAAGTGCATCGCTGAATTACGAGGTCGTTGAGAGCATAATAGACCTTATCGGAAAAAGAAATCTCTATCATGCTGCGGCGTTCGGTCTGGTATTTTCCTTCGCTCACCAGGCGGAGAGCGTATTCGAACTGCTCAGGCTCAAAGTCGGCAAGAAAGCCCATATGCCCGTAGTTGATTCCGATAATCTTGACGCCGTATACCGCGCATTCGGACGCGACCGACAGAATGGTTCCGTCGCCGCCGAGCACCATGAGAACGTCTATTCCCTTTATGTCATTGACGCCTTCAATCAGCCGACACTCGATGTTCGCGGCCGCCAGATGGGTGGAAATATTATCAAGATGTTTCTTATAGTCCGACTTGAATCTTATGTTGAAATACACACCGACTATCATGTGTATAATTATAACACATAATATACAAATATGCAATAAAGTACGCTAAATTTTTATAATTTAGCGTACTTTATTAAGTCATTTATCTGAAGAATTTTTTGTCCGCCCTTGGTCAGGCGTATAAGATACTCTATATTTTTGCCCTGTACTATCGGAGCTGTGGTAAGTCCCGCCGGAGACAGCCCGATGCTTACGGCAAAATCGTATATTTTTGCTATAATCTTTTTGTGCTTATCGGCGCCCTTTACAATGCCGTTTTTTCCGACGGAACGGCTGTCGCACTCGAACTGCGGCTTTATGAGAGCGATGATTTCGCCACCCTCTCCTATTACCGAAGCGACAGCTCCGAGTATGTAGGTCAGCGAGATAAAGCTTACGTCTATCACCGCGCCGTCGGGACGTTCGCCGAACATATCGGGGGTTAAATTTCTTGCATTGAAGTTGTCGTAGATGACTACGTTCTTTTGTCTCAGGCTTGCGTCGAGCTGACTTTCGCCCACGTCGATACAGTAGACCTTGCTCGCACCGTTTCTGAACAGGCAATCGGTAAATCCGCCGTTGCTTGCCCCGACATCGACAAAGACTTTACCCTTGAAGTCAAGACCGAAATCGTTTACCGCCTTGCTCAGCTTGAACCCTCCGCGCGAAACATAGTTTTCCGCCTCGATAAAGGTTATGTCGTCTCCTTCCCTGACGTTATATGATGGGGTAACTATTTTGCCGTTGACGAGTACCAACCCCTTTTCTATGGCATCTGCCGCCTTGGTTCGCGACGAAAATTTTTCTGTCAGATACTTGTCTATTCGCATTTTTTAATGTATGCGGCTATATCGTCGACGCTGAGCCCGAACTCCTCCATCAGCTCTGTTACCGAGCCGTGAGGAATAAAGCTGTCTTTATAGCCAAAATTCTTAATAATCTTGTTGTTTTCGGCAAAATATGAGCATATGAGAGAGCCGAATCCGCCCGTCAGCATATTGTCCTCTATAGTTATTATGTTTTGAGCGTCTATGCCGTCAAGGATACGTTTGTCAAGGGGCTTGACAAATCTTGCATTGATTATGGTCGGCATTTTTCCCGAAAGTTTAGCCGCGCGGAAAGCTATTGAAAGCGCTCTTTCTCCGCATGCGAGCACGGCAACATTGCAATCGCCCTCGGCCAGAATTTCCCATGTTCCAGCGGATATCGGAGCATCGCTTCCGTCAAAATACTGTCGGCAGTCCTTGGGATATCTTATGACGAGCGGATGATCGTAATGCGCACTCATCTCGAGCATTCGCCTGAATTCTCGGCCGTCTTTAGGAACGGCAATTGTTAGATTGGGAATGCAGCTGAGATAGGACAGGTCGAAAACGCCCTGATGAGTTTCGCCGTCCGCCCCTGAAATTCCCGCCCTGTCGATGCACATCGTGACGGGCAGATTCTGGCTGCATATATCTACTATTATCTCGTCGTATGAGCGCTGGAGAAAGGTCGAGTATACTGCGTAGTAGGGCTTTATTCCCTGCGTTGCGAGCGCAGCCGAAAGTATTGTCGCGTGCTCCTCGCAGATGCCCACGTCTATCGACCTTTCGGGGAACTTTTCGAAGAACTCCGCAAGTCCCAGACTGGGCGTCATGGCAGCGGTTACGGCAAAAATTCTGTCGTCTTTTTCGGCAAGTTCGCACAGCGTCTGTCCTAAGACGTGAGAGTATTCAGGCATGGGTTTACTGTTCGAGCCTGACACTCCGTGGGTGTCCTGGGGGTTCTCTTCGCAGAAAGAATACCCCTTACCCTTCTTCGTATAAATATGCAAAATTACCGACTGGGTGCGGAGCTTTTCTTTGACCTCTTTGAGCTTGGAAATCATAACTTCGACGTCGTTGCCGTCATATACTCCGTCATAGGAAAAGCCGAATCTTTCAAAGATGTTTGCGTGTCTTTGAATTTTCTGGCTGTGCAGGCTGTCGTGGCTTAAAATTTCAAGATATTCGTGCATGCTGCCGACCGTGGGCGAGATTGACATGCCGTTGTCGTTGAGTATGACGAGTATGTTGGTATTGAGCGGTTTTAAGCTGTTGAATGCCTCGTACACGAGGCCGTTATTGAAGGAGCCGTCGCCTATCAGGGCTATGACGTTGAAGTTTTGCCCCTTAAGATCTCTTGCCTTTGCAATGCCGAGCGCCGCCGATATAGATGTGCCTGCGTGCCCCGTATTGTAGCTGTCGAACTCGCTCTCTTCACGCTTGGGAAAACCTGAAAGTCCGCCCCTCTTCCTTATCGTGCCGAACTCGGCCTCTCTTCCAGACAGCAATTTATGGGCGTAGCACTGATGCCCGACGTCAAAAATTAGCTTGTCCTCGGGGAAGTCGAACACGTAATGGAGAGCAACGGTCAGCTCGACTATGCCCAGGTTGGACGACAGGTGTCCGCCGTTGTTCGTTACGGTTGTAATTATTTTATCTCTCAGCGTATCGCACAGCCCTTTGAGCTGTGCGATTGAAAGATCTTTTAAGTTGTAAGGCTGATAATTTTGCATACTCAGAAAAATTACATAAATTTTTTGGCGCGGCGTCGTCAATCACAATAAAACGCATGACACGACAGACGGCAAAATTTATGAAGGATAGTTTACTTAAGTCTTGCCTTTATAAAATCGACAAGGCCATACAGGAAAGTAACGTCGCAGTCTATGCCGTCCAGAATGGTATAACAGTCGTCGCCCGTTATATCCACCCTCAGCTTGCTTGCATCCAGTCCGTACAGACTGACTGACGTAAGTTTGCCTTCGCTCTTGTCCTTACCTATGCTCTTGCCGAGCTTGTCAAACTCTCCGCAGACGTCGAGTATATCGTCTGTAAGCTGGAACAAAAGTCCCAGTCTTCTGCCGAATTCCTTGAGTTCGGAATAATATTTGCCGCCTGCAAGCACAGAAGGGACTATTGCGGACGCCATTATCAGCTTACCCGTCTTGTTCTCGTAAATGTAGTTCAGAACGTTTTCGTCGGGAACTTTATCGTTTTCATGCAAAAGATCTGCCGACTGCCCGGCAATCATGCCGTAAATTCCCGCAGCATCGCAGATGAATTTTGCTGCCGATATGTATTCGCTGCCCTTGAAGCATTCGCCTAAGAGTACGGAATAGGCTGTATTGAGCAGTCCGTCACCTGCAAGTACGGCATTTCCGCTTCCGTAAACCTTATGGTTCGACGGCTTGCCGCGTCTGAAATCGTCGTTGTCCATTTCGGGCAGATCGTCGTGTATGAGCGAATATGTATGGATTAGCTCCATTGCAATCGCATACGGCGTTATCTTTTCCTTTTCTACCCCCAAGGCCTGTCCGACTGCATACATTATGACGGGGCGGATGCGCTTTCCGCCGAGCATAACCGAATATTTCATACTCTCGCCGAGCAACGAAGGCTGAGTTTCTATCTCCTTGAGATACTCTTCGAGCCGCCCGTTGAAATAGTTCAGATAGTCGGAATACCTTTCATTGAAATTTTCAATCAAAGTTTACAGCTCCTTTCCGCTGCACACACGGTATTATAAAGTAACATTGTTATGGTCATAGGACCTACGCCGCCCGGAACGGGCGTGATGTATGAGCATTTTTCCTTGACGGCGTCAAAGTCGACGTCGCCGCAGAGTTTGCCTTCGGCATTGCGATTTATGCCTACGTCAATGACTACCGCCCCTTGCTTTACCATATCGGCGGTGACGAACTTAGCCCTTCCGATTGCCGCCACGAGAATGTCGGCGTTGCGGCAGATTTCCTTTAAATTTTCTGTCTTGCTGTGACAGACGGTAACCGTGGCATCGGCATTCAGAAGCAGCATTGCCATGGGCTTTCCGACTATGTTGGAACGGCCTATCACTACGGCATTTTTGCCCTTTAAATCGATGCCCTCTGCTTTAAGCATCTGCATTACTCCGTTAGGGGTGCATGCTACAAGACAGTCTCTGTTCATGCAGAGCCTGCCTATATTCTGTTCGGAAAACCCGTCGACGTCCTTTTCGACGGGAATGAGGTCCAAGATTGCCTTTTCGTCGAGGTGCTTGGGCAGGGGAAGCTGAACGAGAATGCCGTCTACCTTAGAATCTTCTACGAGAGACGTGACCAGCTCCTCCACCTGAGATTGAGTGGCATCGTCGGGGAGATAATTTGCAAACGACTTTATGCCCGCCTCCTCGCAAGCCTTGATTTTATTGCGGACGTATACCTGCGACGCGGGATTGTTTCCGACGAGTACGACGGCAAGACCTATCTGGCGGCCGCATGCCTCGCTGAATTTTTCTGCACGTGCCCTTATTTCACCTCTCAGACGCGCAGAATGCGCCTTTCCGTCAATGAGCTTAAACATTGCCCTCTCCCTTGTCGCCGATGGACGACAGTATGCCCGATATGTATGAGGCGCTCCTTTCGGAAGAATATTTTGAGGCTATGTTTGCCGCTTCGTTATATGTCACTTTGGCAGGAATATCGTCGCAATACAAGAGCTCGGCAAGGCCTATCAGAAGTATGCTCCTGTCGGCGGGATAAATGCGCTTTTCGGGAAAAGCGTATGAATGTCTGTCTATGATTTCGGCAAATTCATCCTTGTGCTGTTCGATTATCGAAAGCACCTTGTCCGCGTAAGCTATATCCTCGGAGTCGAGCTTTTCCGCCCTGTAGAGGGCATTTTTAAGTTCGGTGCCGTCGCCGTCTGAAAATTGTCTGGAAAATAAAATCTTGAAAATTGTCTCTCTTGCTATAGTTCTCATATAATGCCTTAAATAGAAATATTCCCTTAAAGTCGTTTAAGGGAATAATTATCAGTTATTTGATCAGATGACTGCATTTTCAGGGAAATCGACATCCTGAACATGAACATCAACCTTAGCGACCTTGTAGTTTGTCATGGATTCAACGTTGTGCTTTATCGACTGCTGAATCCTGAACGCCAGCGAAGGCACGTTGTAGCCGTAGTCGACCTTTACGCTTATGTCCGCCGTAATTCCCTGCTTGTCGAAAGTCAGTCTGATGCTCTTATTCTTGGCAGGTAAAAGGCTTACACCCTCTACCTCGGATATTGCCAAAGCGACAATGCCGCTGACTATGCCCGAATTATATGAAATCTTGCCTTTCTGAGTAGAATTGGGGTCACGCCTTATATGTGCCATATCGATACTCCTTACAGATTAACTCTTAGTCTGATATAAGTATAACACATATATGGAAAATTTGCAAGGTTTTTTTAAATTTGAGTATATACAGGCATGATTATTATATTCGTATCAGGCACGCCGAGCTCGTTTCTCAGGAGATTGTAAACCGAAAGCGCGGTCGTTGCGTCGAGTTCGTCAGTATTGATGAATACGTTGACGTTGTCGGAGTCCATGCCTATGGAAACTACCGCGTCAGAGAATCCGAGCGACTTTATCATCGTCTCGATGACGAGCTCGTTTTCCATGATGCCGACTATCTTCATCTTGAGGTCGACCGCCTCCGTATACTTTTCGCTGCCCTCGTCATACAGTTCTATTATGCTGTCAAGCTGGAGGAGCTCTTCGCTTCTCTTCTCCGTCCTTTCGGAGCGGTACGAGGTGAAGTAGTTCGCCGTCGAGATTGCGTCCGCCTGCGCCTCGGTATTTCTGTTGACGAGCAACACGTTCAGAACGGCTGTCAGCGCAAGCAGAAGGACGAGCGAGGACATGATGATAACCTTCTTTGTCTTTGTCATAAAAAAATCTCCTTTTAATTCATAGCATATATAGCTATATTATTTTTATCTATATTAAGCGCCGTGGAAACGACGTTTAAAATACTGCTCCTGACCATTATGTTTTCGGCGCCCTCGCAGACTATTACTACGCCTTTGACGCCGTCGTCGTCGGAGGTAATCATAACTTCCGCATCGCCTACACCCTCGAGTTCGGAAAGTATTCTGGTAAGCTTGATCTCCTCCTGACTTTTAAGCGAGTCCGACGAGGCGGCATTGCCATCACCTCCGCCTGCATTGATGAGCGCAACCGCGAGAATCAGAATGAGTATGAGCACTCCTACGATTAAGATGTTTTTGTTTTCCTTGAGATACTCAGCTGCTTTCTTCATTTACATTTATATTTATATAGCCAAGCCCGCCCAGATATTCCAATATTTTTTGCTTTTCGTCTCCGTCAAAGTTCCCCGTGACGGTTACGCCGTCCTCGCTTATGCTCTCGTCTTTGAAGATTACCGCAACGGTGACGTCGCATTCTATGCCCAGCTCGCTTGCCAACTTGTCTTGAAGAAGCCTGCTCTGATTTTCGCTGAGCATTTCGCAGACGTATTCATAGTCAATAATCTGGCTCTCAGCCGAAGGCGACAGCTCAAACAATCCCGTTATCGGGGAAATGAGGACGGTTATGGAAATAATCCTGAGTATAAAGTTAACCGTCTTTTTCAGTCTGCCCTCGGGGACTATGTAGCTCATTATGACGCTCAGGAAAATCACGCCGAAGGCCGTGAGCAGATAGGTTTTCATATGAAACTCTGTATGCTGTTTGCAATTGCCATTATTACTATGAGATACATGAATGATATCATGAGTATACCTGCAATTACGTATTCGACGTCCTTTGACAGGTCGAAGTACAGCGAATGTATTTTACCGTCGCCGAGCGGCTGAACGATTGCGCCCGTCAGCTTAAGCATGAGAGAGAATGCGCCGATGAGCACGAGCGGCGTTATGACCTCCCCCGCGAGCAGACATATGCCCAGCACGCCGACGGAGCTTCTGACTATCGAACCTGCCATGACAATCATGTCTATGCCTGCGGAGAGAAAATTACCGACTATCGGCACAGAATTGCCGACCAGGTACTTGGTTATCTTGAAAAATATGCCGTTGAACAGCGATGATGCGCCGCTCTGTACGGTTAAGAATATGCCGAATACCGCCACGGTTATGCCTATTACCCACTTCATTACCGACTTAATCAGCGAGGCAACGCCCGTAAATGACATAGACGGATTGAGTCTGGACATGAAATTGAGCACCACGACGGCTATCGTGCAGGGGAAAATTATGCCGTTGAGTATCTCTATTGCGCCGCCGGACAGAAAGATTGCCGTCGGCTGAAATACCGCTCCCGTTGCCGAACCGCCCGTAAGGACGGTAAGGGTTATGAGTATGGGCGATATTATTTCTACCTGCTTTTTCAGCCTTTCGACGCTTGCGACGGTATCTGCCATTATGCCGACGATTACGGCTGAAAGAATGAGCACTATCAACGACATGCAGGCAAGGCGCACGGTGCTAGCCGTCGTCTTCTTCAAAAGTCCGTCCTCCGCGCCTGAACAGAGCGAGCAGAGTATGGAAATTGCTATTATCTGGGCGAACACGGGAACGAGCGCCACGACGCCCTCGAAAATCTTTGAAAACAGCCGTCCGACATAGTCAGAATAGTCGATGCCCAGGTCGCCGCTGATCAGATATTCAATTACTTCCGCGGCGTCAGACCCGTATGACGAGAGTATGTCGCCGGCATATTCGTCGAGATAGTCCTGCAGCTCTTCTAGGTCGAGTCCGTCTATTATCGACTGAATGTTTTCGGTGAGCTGCTCGCCGTCCGATTGTGCCGCAAATACTCCGCCGGAGAAAATAATCGCGAAAGCCGCGGCAAGGATAATCACGATTATCAGGCATAATGCCCTTATACCATTCCTATCAGTTTTACTATAACGTTGAACAGCGATCGGAAAATGGGTATTGACATAACAAATATAATCAGTTTTCCGCATAGCAACAGTTTGTCCGCAATCGACTCAAAGCCGAGTTCCTTTACAGAGCTTGCAGTCAGCTCGACCGCATACCCAATGCCTATGGTCTTTAATATTATCCTGATGACCGATTTGTCTATGTTTGTCTGCTCTGAAAAATCGCGTATGAATTCCAGTCCCGAGGCAAGGTAATCGAAGGCGCACAGCGCTAAAATTATGCCACCCACCGCAACGCACAGGGGCGCAAGGTCGGACTTCTGGCTCTTCAGAACGAACGCCGAAATTGCCGTAATCAGCGCAACCGCGCATATCTTGAATATTCCCATCAGAACAGTTCGAACAGCTCCTGAATCTTCGTAAACAGGTCGGCAATCATGGAAATGACGACGGTAAATACTATAATGAGTCCTACCAAAGACACTATTGTTGCAATGTCGTCCCTGTCCGATTTCTTTAAAATCTGACAGATTATAGTTATTATTAGCCCGACAACGGCTATTTTCAATATTATGCTGATATCCATTATGCCAACATCACCGCCACTAAAATGCCACCGAGCAGGCAGATTTTTATGTAAAGAGAGGAATATTTTTTGTAGTTTGCCGCGCTTTCATCCCTGAACTTCTTTAGCTGAATTTTTCTTTCGTTGAGATAGTCGATCTGCGACTGTGCATCGGTGGTGCCTATGTTCCGCACGTATGCCGCAATAAATTCGCCGTCCTCGCCCTTTAGCACCTCTTTGCCTGCAAAGACGAGTCTGACGTACGGATAATTTTCATAGACTTCCTTTACTTTACTTTTGCCGTACTTGAGGTTGAGCAGCATCTTTTCATTGAACTCGCAGAACTCGTCGAAGACCTTCGCCCTCTTTTTCTTTTCCGCCGACAGCAGCACGCCCAGAAAACCCGACAGTACTACAATCACAAATAAAATTAAAATCTTTATCATATATTTTTGCAGGCTCCGCTATCCCCGTCAGCTCCACGAAACAGCCGAACGGCAATTTTCTGAGCTCATTTCTGTCCTGAACATGAGTCGACGCCAGCACGGCAATTCCGCATTCGGCTGCCATTCTGACAGCTTCCGCATCGCGCTGTCCGTACAGCTCGTCCGTGACTATCAGCTGCGGTTTCATGGCGCGTATAGCGTTTTCAAATCCGCACAATTTGTCCGCGCCCATTACCACGTCGCAACCTGAGCCGAGGTCATATCCCTGACCACCGTCAAAGCAGGCAGATATCTCTCCGCGCTCGTCAAATATCAGAATATTTTCCAGTCTTGCGCCTAGAATGCGCGCCAGGTCCCTGAGCATAGTCGTTTTACCCAGCCCGGGACGTGAAAAGAGCAGGACATTTTTCATGAAATCGATGCCATTGCAGTCGGCGATTTCCTGCGCGCAGCCGCGTATTTCGTGCGGAATGCGGATATTGAGCGAAGTTATGTTTTTTACGGCGGTAATTGCGCCCTTTTCGGTGACATATTCTCCCGCTATGCCAATTCTGACTCCGCCGACAGAGACGAACGCCCTCTTCAACTGCTCCGTGAATGCGAACACGCTCGATTCCATTGCCGCCGAGAGCACGCCCTGAACGTCCCCGCACTTTATCGCCCTTTGAGAATCTGAACAAATTCCGTCCCGGCTGAGATAGGCGTACCCGTCGGTCAGCCCTACTATTACGGGCTGAAATAATCTCAGGCGGAGTTCGGTAATGTTTTCCGTTCCCGTCCGTCTTAGCGCCGCCCTTATGTCCTGCGGCAGAAAGTTCAACTGCATATTCTAATCTATTACGACTTGTCCCCCATATAGAACATAAAAGCATAAAAAAATAACCGCCGAAGCGGTTATTTTAATTTTTTTGATTGACTTGTTATGCGGAATAAGCTTCCAGAAGCTTTAAGTTGGCTGCGGCAAACTTCTGTACCTCTTCCGATGTAAGCTTTCTGAACGAAGAAAGAGCAAGCAGATAGACATATTCAGCCACAAACTTCTGCTTATCCTCGCGCAGATCCTTTATCTTAGCGATTACGGAGTTGCCTGTATTGACTATGAGCACCTTGCCGATTTCGCCCTCGCTCATGCCGTAGAACTGACCCATTTCGGAGTATCTCCTCATGTACTCGTCCACGTTGATTATGGCGGGCACGTCGGCATTTTTGAGCTGCTGAGTCTTTACGGTTACCTTGTCGTCGCCTATTGCGTTCTTGAATATTTCGCAGATTACGCTGTCCTCCGCGCTGTCATCGCCCTTGAGTGCGCCTGCTATGTCGGAGTCTATTCTCGTGAACTTGTATTTATCGGGTGCCTTATACTCTATGAAACTGATGAAGTGAGGGTCAATGAAGGTATCGCAGGTGATTGCGTTGAGGCCTGCCTCCTTGAACATGCTGATATACTGTGCCTGCTGCTTTACGTCGGTTGCATAGTATATGGTGTCGGGCGTCTTT
The DNA here is from genome assembly GCA_944354125.1 of uncultured Clostridia bacterium. GTDB lineage: Bacteria > Bacillota > Clostridia > Christensenellales > Borkfalkiaceae > Coproplasma. The sequence goes on from CALVPT010000001.1 coordinate 103,496, forward strand.
GCCTTCTCCTCTTCGCCGTCTTTTTTGTCCCCGTCCTTCTTCTCGCCTTCGGGCTGAGCAGCTTCAGCGGACTCTTCGCTCTTGCCGAGGAACTCGTTTAAAGTCTGGTATTTATCGTTGATGTCCTTCCAGATTATTATGTCCTTGACCTTGTCATAGAACTCTGCATCCTTTATGCAGCCGAACTTGACGAAGTTAGCAAGGTCGCTCCAGCATTCTTCGAACTTCTGTCTCTCGTTTTTGAAGAGCGCGACGAGCTTATCCGCAACCTTCTTGGTGATGTATTTTGATATACGCTGAACCTGCCTGTCGTTCTGCAGGAAGCTCCTGGATACGTTGAGCGGAATGTCGGGGCAATCGATTACTCCGTTTAAGAGCATTAAAAATTCGGGAATGACTTCCTTGATGTTGTCGGCAATAAATACCTGATTGCAATAGAGCTTTACCTTGCCCCTCTCGAGCTCTACCTTGTTCTTTACTTTAGGGAAGTACAGAATGCCCTTGAGTCTGAAGGGATAATCCATGTCGAGGTGCACCCAGAATATAGGCGCCTCGTAGTCCATGAACGTATCCGTATAGAAGTTCTTGTATTCCTCTTCCGTACAGTCCTTGGGAGCCTTGGCATAGAGCGGAAGCGTGGTATTGAGCGGCTTGTCCTTGCCGTCGCCCTTGTAGTCTACATATATGTTATAGGGCATGAACGAGCAGTACTTTCTGACGAGTTCCCTTATCTTGGACTCGCTGAGGAATTCCGACTCGTCCTTTGCTATATGCATTATAATCTTGGTACCGCGTTCGCCGCCCTCGCAGGTGTCGATTTCATAGGTCGAGTTGCCGTCGGACTTCCACTTTACCATGGGCGTGTCAGCCTTATACGACTTAGTCTCAATCTCGACGAGTTCTGAAACCATATATGCCGAATAGAAGCCGAGGCCGAAGTGACCTATTATGCCGTCGCCGCCCGCCTTTTCATACTTTGCAAGGAAGTCGGAAGCGCCTGAGAACGCAATCTGCGTTATGTACTTTTCGACCTCTTCCTCGGTCATGCCTATGCCGTTATCAGCGACCGTCAGAGTGCCTGCATCCTTATCTACGGATATCTTGATGCAGTATTCCTCACCCTCTGTTTCGGTGGCTTCGCCCATCGTAACCAGCTTTTTGAACTTGGTAATTGCATCAATGCCGTTCGCAACTATTTCCCTTAAAAATATATCTTTGTCCGAATAGAGCCATTTCTTAATGATTGGCATCATATTTTCGCTTGAAATCTGAATGTTACCCTGTTTCACTTTAAATACCTCCGATATTTAACATTATTCTTATAACCTCATAATTCGTCTTTTAAACTGAATATACGGGTTATGTTGCAAAAAATCGTGATAATTTTGTATGGCGTGAGGTAACAACATTTGTCACACAAAAAAATAGGCAACCCGCAGTGAGTTGCCTAGAAAAAATACGCCTGCTGATGCAGGCGCATTTAGTTATTTGAATTAGTTTTTCTTTTCTGCGTTTGCAAGGATCTCGCCGAGGGAAGTGCCGACGGAGATGCTGCCCTCGCTCCAGTTGGAGAGCTCTTCGTCATCCTTTCTGGAAGGACGGCCGTGTCTGCGACCTTCTTCACCCTCTGCCTTTTCAGCGCGGGGCTTTCTTTCCTGCTCGGGAAGAAGTGCCTTGATGGAAAGGTTCATCTTCTTTGCTTCGCTGTCGAAAGCAACAATCTTAGCTTCGACTTCTTCGCCTACGCTGAGAACGGATGCGGGAGTTTCAATTCTCTCATGGCTGATCTGGGATACGTGTACAAGACCGTCGATGCCCTTTTCAACCTCTACAAATGCGCCGAAAGGTACAATCCTTACGACCTTGCCCTTTACGATATCGCCTACGTGATACTTGTCAGCGGCAAGCTCCCAAGGCTGGGGCTGAAGCTGCTTGTAGCCGATGGAAACCTTCTTGTTTTCCCTGTCAATCTTGAGGACCTTGAAGTGATATACGCCGCCGATCTGAAGAACGTCGGTTACTTCCTTGGTGCCCGTCCAGCTGAGGTCGGAGATGTGTGCAAGGCAATCGAAACCGCCTACGGATACGAATGCACCGAAAGAGGTTGCTCTTTCTACCTTGCCTTCTACGATATCGCCTTCGGAAATAGCATCGAAGAATTCCTTCTCCTTTGCTTCCTTAGCGGCAGCCCTTGCATCGCGCTCTTCCTGTAAAATTACGCGCTGGGATGCGATAATTTCCTTCTTTCTGTCCTTCTTTATCTCAATCATTCTGAGGCGAAGGGTCTTGCCTACGTACTTGGTGAGGTCCTGAACGAATCCGGGACGGATTTCCTTTGCGGGTACGAATACGGAATAGCTGCCGAGCTGAGCGACAAGTCCGCCTTTGTTGGAACCCGTGCAGACAACCTTGAAGTCCTTGCCGGCTTCGATTTCTGCAATGAGAGCTTCTTCCTCTGCGCGAGCCTTAATCATCTTCTGCGAGAGCTTTAAAGAAGGCTTTAATTCGACTACCATCAAATCAATAGTTTCGCCGACTTTGCTTGCATAATCCTGAGCGGAATAGTTTTCGCAATCGAGTTCATCTTTGCTTAAAACTACCTCTTTCTTAGCAAAAGGCAGGAGAACTTCAAGTCCGTCGTCCGTTGCATTGGAAATGGTCGCGGTGACAATCTGTCCTCTCTTGTACTTCGATTCGCTGTCGATCTTTGCAACGACGTCTGCCATAGAATTCGTTGCGTTTACTTCTGTGTTGTTATCCATCTTTAAAAGAACCTCCCGGGTTTGCGCATTCGGGGTTGACGCCCCTGAAACAATACCTACTTTATTAAAATTTTTAATTTTTTCATATTCAAATTCGTCGGCCGAAGTCAGGCGAATTACGTGGTCGCAGTGCTTTTTGCAGATGTCGTAGAGCTTGTTCGTATTGCTGCTGTTGATTCCGCCGATGACTATCATGGCGTCGCATTTTTCAGACAGTTCTTCTGCCTCTTTCTGCCGACCAACAGTAGTATAACAAATTGTTTTAAAAACGGCAACTGATTTTTCACACAGTTTTTTAATATTTTTTATTATATTCTCAAATTTTTGTACTGAGAAGGTAGTTTGGGCAACTACGCACACATCTTTGTCTGTAATTGCTGACAAATCGGCGTTTTCGTCGCTTACAATGAGCGCGCTGTTGCCGCACCAGCCCTGAAGCCCTATAACTTCGGGATGAGTCGGTTCGCCGCATATGACGATAAATTTTCCCTCTTCGTGCATCCGCTTTACGATTTTCTGGGTGTTGTTGACGAACTTGCACGTACAGTCGATCACAGTTATATTGCGCCTTCTGCAATCGTCATAAAAACTAAGAGGAACGCCGTGGGAACGGAAAATGACGGTAGCGCCGTCGGGCACGTCTTCTAAATTGTCCACCTGAATGATTCCGCGACGCGCTATGGCCTCGACTACGTCGGCATTGTGTATAATTTCACCTAAAATGTAGGTATTGCCGGCCTTGACGGACATAGCCGTATCCACCGCATTTTTAACGCCTCTGCAAAAGCCGCTGTTCTTGCCAATAAAAACCTGCATAATCAGACTTCGTAACTCTTGAATTTGATTTTGTATTTATCTATGAACGCCTGGCGCATATTTATTATGGCCTCTCTGAGGCGGTTGTCACAATTTTCTATGTCCGCCCTCGTCGTCTTTTTACCGTAGAATTCCCTGAATTCTATGGGGTCGCCGTAGATTATGTCTCTCTTGCGGAAGAGCTTCATTTTCTTTATCTGGACTACGGGAATTATAGGCGTCTGAGTCTTTATCGAAAGTGCGGCAGCTCCGCTGTGGAAGGGCAAAAGATCCCTGTATGAATGGTTTCTTGTTCCCTCGGGATAGATATTTATAACTCCGCCGCTCTTCAATATCTTCATGCATGCCTTGATAGCCTGCACATCAGTCCCGTCCCTCTTTACGGGAATGCATTCGACCATGTCGACGAACCATTTTACTATGCCGCCTTTCCAGAGGCTGTCTTTTGCAACGAAGTGAATGGGTCTGTCCGTCACCTGGCAGGCATATGCCATATCCATAAGCGAATAGTGATTGCCCACTAAAATCAAGGAACCTTTATTGTATTTGGTCAGATTGCCATGTTTTTTATACGGAAATATCAGTCTGAAAATATATTTTTCGAACAGATGAATGAGTATGAAAAACTTTTCCATTCTGCTCTTTTTTGACTTGTTTTTGCCTTTCATAATTGTAATAATTATTCTCTCTTGAAAAATGAACTTTAAATTTTTTCCTCAACTTTTGTGAGGATGGCCGAGACAACCTGATCTATGGTCATTTCGGAGGTGTCTATAACCTGCGCATCCTTAGCTTGCTTAAGCGGCGCTACGGCGCGGTTTCTGTCATGGAAATCACGCTCCTCAATGTCCTTCAGGACGTCGTCGAACGACTGTGTAATGCCCTTGGAAATATTCTCTTCATGCCTTCTTTTTGCCCTGACGGCAGAATCTGCGGTCAGGAAAAATTTGAATTCGCAATCGGGTAAGACGTTAGTGCCGATATCCCTGCCGTCAAGCACGCAGGAAAATTTAGCGGCGATTTCGCGTTGCAAATCTACCATTTTAGTACGCACGAAGCTGTATGCCGATACGTACGAGGCAAGAAGCGATACCTGGGGAGTGCGTATCTGGGATGACACGTCTTCACCGTCCAGAAGAGTAACCTGGGCGCCGTTGCAGTAATCTACTTTTATGTCAATGTTCTCGATTAGATTTCTGACAACGTCTTTGTCGGCGTAATCGGCATTCTCTCTGACGCATTTTAAGGCAATCGCCCTGTACATTGCGCCCGTATCGAGATAGAGAATGCCAAGCCTTTCGGCAATTATCTTGGAGACGGTGCTCTTTCCGCTGCCTGCAGGGCCGTCAATGGCTATGTTTAGCGTTCTGCTGAGGTCCTTTCTCAACATTTTGGCTTCCCTGAGATAAATGTGTTTTACCGCCTTGCTTCTCTCAACGAGTATCATTACCCTTATGCATCTGGCAAGAGCTCCCTCTATTGCCGGTTCGGATGAGGAATAAAGAGGGAAGCGCGCGTATCCTGCTTCTCTCGCCGCCTTGGCGGGATAGAATGAGGTAATGTCTGCCGTGCTCGAAAACATAATGCATACAACTTCGTCAAGTCGGAGATTATTCTCAGAAAAAATGCAGTCAAGCAGTTCCTTGACGCTCTCCCTTATATCCTCGGGACAGTCCTTTGCGACGGTCGTCGCCCCTCTTATTGCCTTCATATGCTCACCTCACAATATAGTTAAACATCAGTTTGATTCGATTTATATTTTCATTATTAATATAAATATCTGTTCCGCTCAAGCAATTATTTTTGTGCGGCGCACCGACATAAAAAGCATTAGCCTATTTTCGGACAGATATTTTACTGAGTCACAACGATAAAAATCGCTATCAACGTTATGCGTATTGACTATCTTCAAAATAAAACAAGTATTATTGAATAATGCGCCGCAGGACACAGTGACATAATAACCGTCTGAAATGCGCACGGCAATGCCTTATGCTTATCGACAGAAACGCTGCGTCGCCCGACTCGAAAAATGCACGAATTTATCCTATGCTGTTGCCTGCGGCAAAGCCGGTTGCAAATGCAATCTGCAGGTTAAAGCCACCCGTAAAAGCATCGACGTCGAGAACTTCGCCGCAGAAATAAAGCCCGTCAACGAGTTTGCTCTGCATTGTCTTGGGATTGATATCCTTTACGTTTACGCCGCCTGACGTTATAATTGCCTCCTCGAACCCGCGAAGCGACGAAATAAGAATATCAAAATTTTTGACAGTTGTCAACAGCAATGCCCTCTCCGCACGCGAAACATTATTTACTTTCTTTTCGGAGGGGATGCCCGCTCTTTTCAGGATCTCTCCTATTATCGCGACGGGCAACAGATTTTTAAGGCAGTTGAATATGCTCTTATTTGAATTTTCGCCGAAATCTCTAAGAAGCCGTCTGTCGAGCGTCTGTTCGTCGAGCGCGGGCTTTAAATCGAGACTGAGTTTAACGCTGTTCAGGTCAAGCCGTGTGATAAGACTGGACGCCGTAAGGACAAGCGGCCCAGAAATCCCGAAATGGGTGAACAGCATCTCGCCCATCTCCTCCGATAACTTTTTTTGGCCGAAGTAAACCGTAAGCTTGACATTTTTAAGGGAAAGTCCCTGCATTTCGGCACAATAACTGCCCTTTACATTCATGCCGCACAGCGCAGGACGCGCCGCGATAAGGCCGTGACCGCTTTTCTCGGCAAAACGATATCCGTCGCCGTCCGAACCCGTTGAAGGATAGCTCAGTCCGCCCGTACAAACAATTACTTTTTCGTACGGAATGAAGTTATTATCAACTATTATGCCAGACACAGTACTATTCAAAATTGAAATATCCTGAACTTTACTGTCAAATTTAAATACTACGCCTGCGCGTTCGCAATATTGCTGAAGGCATTTTGTTATGTCGCTGGCCTTGTCGCTTACAGGAAATACTCTGTTTCCCCTTTCGGTCTTGAGGCGGCAACCACCATCTTCAAGGAAAGCATACATCCTTTCAGGGGGAAAAGAATAGATTGCTCCCGTAAGGAATTTTGCGTTGTTTACGACGCCCAGCAAAAATTCCTGAGCAGGTACAAGGTTAGTGACGTTACACCTACCCTTACCTGTTATGTATATCTTCTTTCCGCACTTGGAGTTCTTTTCGTAGACGGTTACCTCGTTGCCTTTCATTGCCGCGGCATAAGCCGCCATAAGTCCCGAGGCCCCTGCTCCTATTACTGCAACTTTCATATCAATTCAAAAATGAGCGGAAACGGATAAATCCGTCTCCGCTGCACAATAATTCAATGTTTATCAGTTATACGGGATAGACGCCTGAAGGATTCTTCGCCATATCGGTATCGACGCCCGTCTCCTTTGCCTTTCTCCACTTGAAGAAGTTGGTTGCAACTTCGGGGAAGAGCGCATATGAGAGCACATCTTCTTCCTTTTCGTAGAAGCCGTCAGCCTTGACCTTGGCAGTCAGTTCGTCCATCTCGTCGGAAAGCAAATCGGCAGGACGGCAGGTGACAACCTTTTCGCCGTGCGCCGTGCATTCCTTGAGTATCTCCTTGTTTACCTCGCCGGGAACTTTGCCGTACTTGCCGAGAATCAGGTCTTTATACTGAGCGGTAATCGTCTTATATCTGCCGAGAAGTACATTCCATACCGCCTGCGTGCCGACTATCTGGCTGGAAGGCGTAACCAGCGGAGGATATCCGCAATCTTTTCTTACTACGGGAACTTCGGCAAGACACTCTGCAAGCTTGTCTTCCTTTCCTGCCTGCTTGAGCTGATTCATGAGGTTTGAAAGCATTCCGCCGGGAACCTGGTATATAAGCGTATTGATGTCAACCTTTCTGACCTTGGGATTGAGCACGCCCTCTTTTTCAAGTCTTGCGGCTACGCCGTTGAAGTGCTTGACTATGGGCAGAAGTTTTTCAATGTCTATGCCTGTGTCGTAGGGCGTTCCCTTGAGGGTTGCAACCAGAGGTTCGGTTGCAGGATTTGAAGTGCCGTTGCCCAGGGGCGAAAGTGCGCAGTCAACGATATCTACGCCTGCCTGAATGGCCATGAGGTTTATCATGTCGCCCGTGCCCGATGTATTGTGTGTATGCAGATGAAGCTTGGTTTCGGGACGAAGCTCGGCCTTTATCTTGCTGACCAGGTCATATGCAGTGAACGGAAGCAACAGGTTTGCCATATCCTTTATGCAGATATTGTCTGCGCCCATATCCTCCAGATCCTTTGCAAGCTTGACGAAATAATCTGTGGTATGAACGGGGCTCGTCGTATAGGAAATAGTTGCCTCGCATACGCACTTGCCGCCCTCGCCATACTTCTTTATCGCTTTCATTGAAGCCTCGAGATTTCTGGGGTCGTTGAGCGCATCGAAAACTCTTATAACGCCTACGCCGTTTTCAATCGACTTTTCGATAAACTTTTCGACCACGTCGTCGGCATAATGCCTGTATCCGAGGAGATTCTGTCCTCTTAAAAGCATCTGTATGGGCGTCTTCTTGAGATATTTTTTGAGGTTCTTAAGTCTGTCCCAAGGGTCTTCGTTGAGGAATCTGAGGCAGGTATCGAACGTTGCGCCGCCCCATGCCTCGAGCGAATAATAACCTATGTCGTCGAGCTGAGAGAGCACGGGTTCCATATCCTCGAATCTCATTCGCGTTGCCGCCTGGGACTGGTGAGCATCTCTCAATATAGTATCGGTAATTAAAACTTTTTTAGCTTTCATATCTTTTTAATCTCCGTATTATGCAATAATCGAACTTACAGCCGCCGTTGCCGCCGTGCCGTCGACATATCCGCCGAAGCAAGCAAGCAATATGCCCGCGGCTATCGCCGAACCAATTACGCCTGCCACATTGGGACCCATGGCGTGCATTAAAAGGTGATTCTGAGGGTCATACTCTCTGCCGACATCCTCTGAAATTCTCGCCGCCATAGGAACAGCCGAAACACCTGCGGAACCGATCAGAGGATTTATCTTGCCGCCCGAGAGCTTGCACATTATCTTTGCAACGAGCAGACCGCCGATAGTTCCTCCGATGAATGCAAGAAGACCCAATCCGATGATGTACAGCGTCTGGATGCTGAGGAATATTTCGCCCTGCGCCTTGCAGCCGACAGAAACGCCGAGGAATATCGTAATGGTATTCATGAGGCCGTTCTGAGCCTGCGAGGAAAGTCTTTCTACGACTCCCGACTCCCTGAAGAGGTTGCCGAGCATAAGCATGCCGAGAAGAGCCAGCGACGAGGGAAGAATAATTCCTACGACGAGAGTAACTACAAGCGGAAATACTATTTTTTCAATCTTGCTGACCTTGCGGAGCTGCTTCATCCTGATTTTGCGCTCCTTTTCGGTCGTCAAATGTCTCATTATCGGCTTCTGTATGATTGGTATGAGCGCCATATACGAATAAGCCGCAATCGCAATCATAGGCAGGAAATCTGCCGCCAACTGATTTGTTACGTATATTGCGGTAGGGCCGTCTGCGCCGCCGATAATTGCAATAGATGCAGCTTCGGCAACAGAGAAACCGAGAAGTACCGCGAGCATGAACGCAATGAAAATACCGAGCTGAGCGCCTGCACCTATGAGCATGCTCTTAGGGTTGGCAATCAGCGGACCGAAATCGGTCATACAGCCTATTCCGAGGAATATGAGCGGAGGATAAATTACCTTATCGACGCCGAAATACAGATACCACAGAAGTCCCCTGTTCTCTACGTCTTCATAGGCGTGACTTCCTTCGGGGTAAGTGCCCCAGAGGACGTCCTGTGCGCCCGGCAGATTTATGAGGAACATGCCGAACGCTATAGGAAGCAACAACAACGGCTCAAACTTCTTTACAATCGCAAGATACATGAGTATGAACGAGATGAGCAACATGACATAGTTCTGCCACGTGCCGTTTACAAAGCCCATGTCGTTATACAGATTGACGAAGATATCACCGATGTTTACTTCAAGTAAACTCGATAACATTGTTTCCCTCCGATTAGCCTATAACGGCAAGTACAGCGTCTGATTCCACGTTTGCGCCCTTGGCTACCTGATAGGTTATCTTGCCGTCGCAGGGAGCGGTGATGTCGTTGTCCATCTTCATTGCTTCAAGCACGATGATGGGCTCATCCTTCTTTACGGTTGCACCGTTTTCGAAGAGAAGCTTTTTGATGAGTCCGGGGAAAGGCGAAAGCACCTTTTCGCCGTTCGCCGCAACGGGTGCAGCGGCGACGGGTGCGGCTGCTTTGGGTGCAGCCTGCGTCACTACGGGTGCGACGGTCTGTCCTTCGCCGACCTCTTCAACGCCTACGGAATAGCTCTTACCATCTATAACAACTACAAAATTACGCATGATTATCTCCTTAAATTCTCTTTATTCTCTTTACCGTGAACTGACATTTATCCTCTTTTTCCTGATAATATGCCATGATTGCGGCAACAATTGCAACTTTGACCTCGTCGGGTATGTCGTCGGAAGATTCGGAAACGCATTCGCTGCCCTTCTCTGCGCCGATGTTTTCCGCTTTGACCGCCTTCTTGCCCTTCTCTCTCTTCTTGGTGAGAAATTCGAGGTTGTTGGTCTTGCGCATTATAAAGCCAATCAGCCAGATGACGCCGATTATTATAACTATGCCCACAAACACGACGACAAGTCCGATAAGCGCATACAGAGCGGCTTCACCGAAATTATCGAAATAATAATTGTCGGGCGCCTGCACCTGTCCTGCCACCGTTCCGCCGTTGCCGGGCAGAATAGCCAATAAATTATTCAGCATAATTTACCTCACTTTATAAGCATCTGCAGGGAAGCAATTATATACTGTCTTACGAAAGAAGGCTCTATGATGTTGTCTATATAGCCGCCCTTTGCCGCATTGATGGGATCGGAATTTTCATCCGCATACTTTGCGGCGAGCTTTTTCATATCCGTCTTCTTGTCCTTTGTAAGCTCTATCTCTGCTCCCTGAACGCTGTCGAAGAGTGCAATCTTTGCGTTTGCGAACGCGTAGGAGAAGTCATAGCCCATGGACTTTGCGGCGAAAATAGTATAGCCGAGACCTACTGCCTTGCCCGTAACGACTGAAATCTTAGCCGTATCAAGAGTATTGAGAATGCTTATATAGTCGGCAAGTTCTCTTATTACGGGGCTGTTGGCGGCGTCGGGCGTAGCCTTTATGCCGAGGGTATTGACAAAGGTAATATAGGGAAGCGCATAATTGCTTGCAAGTCTTGCAAACTCTTTGAGTTTTCTTGCCTTGCCTGCGCACAGCTCCACGCCGTTCTCATTGTCGAAGATGACTGCCGCAACGGAGATGCCGCCTATCCTTGCGAGCACGCATCTGACCTCGCTGCAATATCCTGCGCCGAGCTCTACAACGCTGTCCTTATCGAATACGGAAAGCAGGTTCTTTGCCGAAGCTGCTGTCTTTAAGGCAGGAACAGACCTGTTGAGATCTTCGCAGTCGACAACGCCCACCGAGAGAAGCCCGGAAAGAGCGGTTATCTTTGACTTTACATCGCCGAGATCCTTTACAACCAGCGTCGCAAGCTGAGCCTTTGAGATTGCCGAGGCTCCGCCAATCTTCTCCTTGGGAAGGTTTTCGCCTGCGGAAGCGGTGATAACCAGAGGGCTTGAAGATGCCAGCACAGATTTCTTTTCTATGAAGAAGTTGAAATCGCATATGCCTGCGAGGAGGGAAATCTGTCCGTATACCTCACCGTTTACGACTAGATACTGGGGGACAACGCCTTTGAGCTGAGCAGCCTTGGAAAGCAGAGCGGCTATGCCCTCGAGCACGTTGACGCCCTCGCCCACTCTCACGCCGAGCGAAGAGAGCAGATAGATTACGGGCGTGCCGTTCTTTTCAGCCTGTTCAAGGCATTTGTAAATTTTCTTGCAATTAGCATTGCTGATGCCGCCGCTGAGTACCTGGCTATTCTGCGCAACAATATAATAAGGATAGTCATTTATCGTTGCGAAGCCCGTTACAACGCCTTCGCCCTCTGCCCTGTCTCCGTAGAACTCGCTTTCGGAGAATGAAAAGGCAGACAGTTCGACAAAACTATCCTTATCAGTCAGATTGTTGATTTCCTCACGAATAACCTTTCCGGCGTCCAGCAACTGCTGTTTACGCGCCTGCAAAAGTTTGATTTTATCCATGTAAAATACTCCTGATGCCAAATTTTCTACGTATATCATTTTATCAAAACCGAGCGACAAAATCAATTATTTGAAGAACAATTTTCATCAAAAAAATACGCGATTTTCTTTTGTCCTGTCCCATTGTGTCGATATGTGTAACCAAGGTGAAATAAAACTATTTTGTATTGTCTGAATCTAATAGAAAAGGCGGCGGACTCCAAAGTCCGCCGCCATCAATATTAAATGCACTATTTTTTGTCGCTTTCAGTCCTGCCGTCGTTATGTTTATCCTTTTTGCGGTCAGACTTCCCGTTTTTGCTTTCGCCCATATGCAGAAATTTGAATTTTGACTTGAGATACGAGTCGATGCGGTCAGAATACTTGCAAACGAGATAGAATACGGCAATTATTATGGCGATAAGCACAATCCATATGAGTATGCCCCACCAGGTCGTAAAAGGAATTATATCGAGTGAATATGCCGTGGTAAAGACCGAAATGAGTCTGGTTACGGTTATCATTATGAGGAAATATGGCGTAGTCATCGACGACAGCCCCGCAACAAAGCACAAGACGTCGTCGGGGAAAAGCGGCAGAAGGAACATTATCGAGAGCAAAAGATAGTCCTTGCCCTTGAGTTTTTCCAGCCACTTATCCAGATCGTCTTTGCCGACAATCCAGCATACCGCCTTATACCCAATCACCCTGCCTATGAAAAACGCAACAACCGAACCTATGATAATGCCTATAAAGCTATAGAGCGCGCTCCAGAGCGGTCCGAACAGCGCAACGCCGACGGCTACCGTCACGGAGCCCGGCACGGGCAGAATGACAACCTGAAGAAACTGTATTATAATATATATAATGACAGCCGTACTGCCGAAGTCTGCAATGAAGTTGCGAAGCGCCTCTATGCTCGTGAGCGTGGATATGATTTTAGTGGCGCTGAGAGTATAGAAGACGACGGCGAAGATATCCAGGCAGATAAACGTGCACAGAATCAGCCTGTGCACCGACTGTTTTTTCAGAAAATAAAAGACGTAATAAAGTATGAGCATGAGGGCGATAACGCCGACCGCAAGCCATAAAAGAAGCGTAAAATGTTCGGCAATGAAGTTAAGTCCCTTATAGCTCAGGCCGTATGCCGTGAACAACAAAGCGACAACGGCAAAGACTGTCGCCAACAGCAGGTTGACGACATGCTTTACTACCTCCATTACTTTTGTCTTTGTCTCTCTGTCCAAAATGCTTAATCCCGTCTTTTTATCAGTCAGTATTATAATAGGAAAACAGATGCGATTTTATTCCGATTTATAATTTTTAATTGCATCGGTTGCCAGTTTGTCACACCTGTTGTTGTGCTCGTTGTCGGCGTGCCCCTTGACTTTATGGAAAGTCACCCGATGTATTTCGGTAAGTTTAAGAAGTCTTTTCCAGAGGTCGTCGTTGAGCACGGGCTTATTGTCGGTTTTTTTCCAGCCGCTTGCAGCCCAACCGTAAATCCATCTGTTTGCAAAGGCGTTTACCGTGTATGCAGAATCGCTGTAAACGCTGACCTCACAGGGTTCTTTCAGGCACTCAAGTCCGTAAATGACGGCGGAAATCTCCATACGGTTGTTTGTGGTATCCGCCTCCGCACCCGAAATCTCCTTTTCGTGTCCGTTGAACATGAGGATTGCGCCCCAACCGCCTACCCCGGGATTGCCCGAGCAGGCGCCGTCCGTATATAGCGTTACTTTTTTCATCTGGAAAGTTCTTCTGAGCGCTTAACACATGCCGCGACGGCATTCGAAATTATGCCTCTGAAATTATTCTCCTCCAGAACTTTTACAGCCTCGATCGTCGTTCCTCCCTTGCTGCAAACGCTCATAATGAGCTCGCTTAAGGGCTTCTGACTGTGAACGACCATATCGGCGCCACCGATGACCGTCTGAACGGCAAGAAGCTTTGCCTCGTCCTTAGTCAGCCCCTGTTCTATTCCGGCATCTATAAGGCTGTCGATAAACATAAATACATATGCGGGGCCGCTTCCGCTTATTCCCGTTACGGCGTCCAGCTTACTCTCGTCCGTGCTCAGCACTTCGCCCATACAGCCGAAGAGCTTGCTTATGAATTCGGTATCGTCGGTGTCGGAGTTGAAGTCACTCATATCCACCGCCATCATGCCGCTGCCAACCGAGCAGGGAAGATTTGGCATACAGCGCGCAACTTTTATAATGCCGACTCCGAGCGAGTTCTTGATCTTGGCCTTTTTTACGCCTGCCATTATGCTTATTACCTTTTCGGGGCAGATGCCTTTAAGTTCTTGTGCAACTTCGGGGAATGTCTGGGGCTTAATGGCAAAGAGTATATATTCGCTGTTTTCTGCGACGTATCTGTTGCTGTCCGAAACGGTTACGCCCAGCTCCTGCCCCATATTTTCCAATTTCTCTATGGACGTATCGCTGACGATTATTCTTTTGGCTTTGATAAAATCTGACAATACTGCACCCCTCAGAATGGCGCTTGCCATGAATCCGCAGCCGATAACTCCAAGTTTATATTGTTTTTTCATAGATAAAACTCCAAAATCAGTTGACTAATGAATTTTGATAATATATAATTACTAAGCTAAATGTTTTAGGGGAATAGCTCAACGGTAGAGTCGCGGTCTCCAAAACCGTCGGTTGCATGTTCGAATCGTGTTTCCCCTGCCAGACGCCTTGACGAAAGTCGGGGCGTTTTCTTTTTGCCCAACTCAGCGGCAGAGTCGCGTTTCCCACCAAAACCACCGTTTGATGCTCGAACCGCATTCCCCTGCCAGACGCCTTGACGAAAGTCGGGGCGTTTTCTTTTTGTCAAACTCAGCGGCTGAGTCGCGTTTCCCACCAAAACCACCGTCTGATGTCCGAACCGCATTTCCCCTGTCAGACGCCTTGACGAAAGTCGGGGCGTTTTCTTTTTGCAAACACCTTAAAGCGGTACCGTTTGACAGAGAAACTTTTGACAGCTCAGTCCCAACCGTATTCGATATATCGACAATCTGACTTAAGGCCCTTTACAACTACCTTTCGGTCGTCTATCAGGTCGTCCGGCAGATAGTCGATATCGAACCAGCCGATCTCCGAACACTTGGAGGGTTCACATATTTTCGGTTCGCCCTCAAACTCATTGCATTCAAAGTATGCGTTGACATATGTGAGGTCGATATCTTTCTCCCTCTTATGTACCAGCGCGACAAAACCGAGGCTATCTCCCTCTATGGTTATTCCGAGCTCTTCTTCAGCCTCGCGCACGGCAGTTTTTTTCATGCTTTCACCGTGTTCGATATGTCCGGCATAGGAAAAGTCCCATTTGCCGTCGGCAAAGCCCGTATTCTGCCTGCGCTGCAAGAGTACCTGCTTTCTGCCGTTGACCGTCCGCATAAGCATTACGATGACGGCAGAAGGCGTCTTGAAATGTTCTTTCAATCTTTATACCATTACTTCGCCCTTGAGTCCGAGGTCGCCGCCGTTCTCGTTGAGTATGGGCATTATTTCGTTTTCAATGAATTCGACCGTCTGCTGAGGCGCTCTGCCGATAAAGTTCTTAGCGTCGAGTATCTCGTTGAGCTTATCGTGAGCAGCCGCAAACATTTTGTCGCCCTTAATGAGTTCAATGAGGTTATTGTCGAGGCCTCTTTCCTTTACGTTTCTGCCCGCTTCCATGGAGAGAACTCTTATTCTCTCGTGAAGTTCCTGTCTGTCGCCGCCTGCCTTTACGCACTCCATCATTATATTTTCGGTGGCCATAAAGGGAAGTTCTGCGGCGATATGCTTTGCTATGACCTTATCGTATACGACGAGATTTTCGCTTACATTCATATATATATTGAGTATGCCGTCGAGCGCGAGGAACGCCTGGGCAAGCACAATTCTCCTGTTTGCAGAATCGTCGAGCGTCCTTTCGAACCACTGCGTGCCTGCCGTTATTGCCGTATTCATGGGCAGAGAGATGACATATCTTGCAAGCGAGCCCATTCTTTCGCTTCTCATGGGGTTGCGCTTGTATGCCATTGCGGAAGATCCTATCTGCGATTTTTCGAACGGCTCCTCGATTTCCTTCATATTCTGAAGAATGCGGATATCGTTAGAGAATTTATAAGCGCTCTGGGCAATCTGCGAGAGAACGCAGAGCACGTTATAGTCAAACTTTCTGGGATAGGTCTGCCCCGTTACTCCGTATACCTTATCATAGCCGAGCTTATTCACAACTCTCTTTTCAAGTTCTTTAACCTTTTCGGTGTCGCCGTTAAAGAGTTCCATAAAGCTTGCCTGAGTACCCGTAGTCCCCTTTACGCCCCTGAGCTTGAAATTATTTTCAAGATTTATGAGGTCGATGTAGTCCATTTCGAGGTCCTGAAGCCAGAGCGTCGCCCTCTTGCCGACGGTAGTCAGCTGAGCGGGCTGAAGGTGTGTAAAGCCAAGCGTGGGCAAATCCTTATATTTTAGCGCAAAGTTTTTGAGCTTGTCCATGACGTTGACGAGCTTTTTCTTGATTATCTTAAGCGCGTCGTGCATCATTATGAGCTCCGAGTTGCAGTCGACATAGCAGCTGGTTGCGCCGAGGTGAATGATTGCCTTTGCCTTGGTAGCCTGACTGCCGTATGCCTTTACGTGCGCCATAACGTCGTGCCTTACTTCTCTTTCATACTTTTCTGCAAGGTCAAAGTTTATGTCGTCGGCATATTTTTTAAGCTCGTCAACCTGTTCCTGAGTTATGTTGAGTCCGAGCTCCATCTCGGATTCGGCAAGAGCTATCCACAGCTTGCGCCATAACTTAAAGCGCTTTTCATCGGAAAAGGCGGCTGCCATTTCTCTGCTTGCATAGCGCGTTATCAAGGGGTTTGCATACACTGAATTATCCATATCTGTCTCCAAATGAAAAATGTTAACTTATTTGTCCGTATCTTCGTCTTTTGCTTCCTTGTCCTTGCATGTCCTTGAGACGAGCTTTACGACAAGAGTGCAGACGAGAATGAAAAATGGTATTATGCCCATGGCTCCGCCCAGGCACATCATGGCAATGCCCGTAAAGTACATCACTCCGTTATTTCCCGAAGCGAGAAAGACGATAGACCCGACGACAAGGCATACGACCGCCGCCGTAAAGACGCCGAGCGAGAGCATGACAATTGTCCTTTTATCCATAATTTATCTCGCGTGTTTTCTGGGAGCGGGGTATTCAGTCCCGAAGGTCTCCACCCTGACGGTCTTCATTATCTGCGCAACCTTAGGCTTATCCTGATAGTCGGTGGCAACCGAAGCAATCTTGTCCACGTTTTCTATGCCCTCCGTCACCTGACCGAAAGCCGCATACTGTCCGTCGAGATAGGCGGCGTTATCGTGCATAATGAAGAACTGAGAACCTGCGCTGTCGGGATTCATTGCTCTTGCCATAGAAATGACGCCCCTTAAGTGTTTGACGTCATTCTTTTTGAACCCGTTGAGAGCGAATTCCCCGTCTATGCAATATCCCGGACCGCCCGTTCCGACGCCTGCAGGGTCGCCGCCCTGAATCATAAAGCCCTTGATTACGCGGTGAAAGATAAGTCCGTCATAGAACCCCGAATTAGCAAGCGAAATAAAGTTATTTACCGTATTGGGCGCCTTTTCGGGATAGAGCTCGAGCTTTATGATATCGCCGTTTTCCATAGTTATGGTTGCCACAGGATTAGCCATAAAATTATTCTCCTTCAGTTATATAAATTACAGATCGCTGTATTTTTCAAGTTTTACGTCAGCCTCTTCGAAGAGCTTAACCGAGAAGTCGTCGGGATAGCCCTCCTTATAGACGACCCTCTTTATGCCCGAATTTATGATTATCTTCGCGCAGATCACGCAGGGCTGGTGAGTGCAGTACAGCGTACATCCCTCGACGCTGCAACCTACCCTCGCCGCCTGAATTATGGCGTTCTGCTCGGCATGGACGGCATAGCAAATCTCCTGCATGGTGCCGCTGGCTATGTTGAGCTTTTTCCTCAGACATTCGCCCTTGTCGGCACAGCTTTTGATGCCCTGAGGCGCACCGTTATAGCCCGTTGCTATCACCCTCTTATTCTTGACGATTATCGCGCCGACGTGACGATTTTCCTGAAAACAGCTCGACCAGCTGCCTATCTGCACCGCCATATCCATAAAGCGCTTGTCCCATTTGTCCATACACAAAAGTGCCCCCAATATAAAAATCACTAACAGTTTACCATAAACTTCTATAAATTGCAATTTTTTATTTTCTTATGTTTGATTTTATTTTACCGAGTTTATAAATTATCTGTAAAAAAATTTTTCTCTCGGAGGATTTTAACTATGACTATAAAGCCTTTGTTCGACAAAGTTGTCGTTGAAGCCGTAAAGGCCGAAGAAAAGACAAAGGGCGGTATAATTCTTACTGCCGCATCTCAGGAAAAGCCCGCAACCTGCACGGTTGTAGCGGTCGGCCCCGGCGGCATCATCGACGGCAAGGAAGTGACGATGCAGGTCAAGGTTGGCGATAAGGTTCTGCTTTCCAAGTACAGCGGCACGGAAGTTAAGGTTGACGGCAAGGAATACACCATCATTCGTCAGAGCGATATTCTTGCCATCGTTGAATAATTGAAATATAGTTAAAAAGGAGACTTATAATTATGGCTAAACAGATTAAATACGGCGATGAAGCAAGAAAGGCGCTTGAACAAGGCGTAAACGTAATTGCCGATACGGTAAAAATCACACTCGGCCCCAAGGGCAGAAACGTCGTGCTCGACAAGAAATACGGCGCTCCTTTAATCACTAACGATGGCGTAACCATCGCCAAGGAAATAGAGCTTGCTGACCCCTTCGAGAATATGGGCGCACAGCTCGTCAAGGAAGTTTCCACCAAGACCAACGACGTTGCAGGCGACGGCACCACTACCGCTACCGTTCTTGCCCAGGCTATCATAAGAGAAGGCCTCAAGAACCTTGCGGCAGGCGCTAACCCCATGATTTTGAAGAAGGGCATTGCAGCCGCAGTAGATACCGCAGTCGAAAAGATAAAGGCCATTTCCAAGCCCGTAGAGAGCAAGCTTGCAATTTCCCAGGTTGCCTCCATTTCCGCAGGCGACGAGACAATAGGCAAGCTCATTGCAGACGCAATGGAGATTGTCGGCAAAGACGGCGTAATCACGGTTGAAGAAGGCAAGTCGATGAGCACCGAACTCACCACCGTAGAGGGCATGCAGTTCGACAGAGGCTATGCATCCGCCTACATGGTAACCAATACCGAGAAGATGGAAGCCGTTCTCGATACCCCTTACATCCTCATAACCGACAAGAAGATATCCTCCCTTCAGGAAATCCTGCCCATAATCGAACCCATAGCTCAGCAGGGCGCAAGGCTTTTAATAATCGCTGAAGACGTCGAGGGCGACGCGCTTGCATCGCTTATCGTA
Organism: uncultured Clostridia bacterium; assembly: GCA_944354125.1. Classification (GTDB taxonomy): domain Bacteria; phylum Bacillota; class Clostridia; order Christensenellales; family Borkfalkiaceae; genus Coproplasma. The sequence goes on from CALVPT010000001.1 coordinate 122,676, forward strand.
AACAAGCTCAAGGGCGTTCTCAACTGCGTTGCAGTCAAGGCTCCCGGCTTCGGCGACAGGAGAAAGGCAATGCTCGAGGATATAGCTATCCTCACGGGCGGCACGGTTGTTTCCTCCGACCTCGGCTACGAGTTCAAGGACGTCACCCTCGATATGCTCGGCAGGGCTGCTCAGGTCAAGGTTGACAAAGACAACACCACCATCATCAACGGTTATGGCAAGTCCGAGGACATCAAAGCAAGGGTTGCATCCATCAAGGCTCAGATTGCCGAGACGACTTCCGACTATGACAGAGAAAAGCTTCAGGAAAGACTTGCAAAGCTGGCAGGCGGCGTAGCCGTAATCAACGTAGGCGCAGCTACCGAAGTCGAAATGAAAGAAAAGAAGCTCCGCATAGAGGACGCACTCGCAGCAACCAGGGCTGCAGTTGAAGAGGGCATCGTCCCCGGCGGCGGCGTAGCTCTCCTCTCCGCAACCCCCGAACTCACGAAGCTTGTCAAATCGCTCTCCGGCGACGAAAAGACGGGCGCAAGCATCGTCCTCAAGGCAATCGAAGAGCCTATCCGTCAGATAGCTTCTAACGCAGGTCTGGACGGCTCCGTAATCGTCAACAACATAAAGAAGGCAAGAAAGGCAAACTATGGTTTCGATGCCTACAAGAACGAGTATACCGATATGGTTGAAAGCGGCATCATTGACCCCACCAAGGTTGCCCGTTCGGTACTTCAGAACGCAGCTTCCGTAGCAGCTACCCTCCTTACCACCGAGAGCATCGTATGCGACATTCCCGAACCCACTCCCGCAGCTAACCCCATGGCAGGCGGCCCCGATATGGGCGGAATGTACTGATAGACAAAGGCTTTAAATTCCGAAAAAATTAATTTGGCGTCTCCGCGACAAATGCGGAGACGCCATTTTACTGTCCTGATTAAGGTAAATTATAAGATAAAACTGTCAGCAGTTAAAGCTGAGTTCTTATAGATTTACCTGACCCGACTACCTACCTTGGCATTATTTTTAATGAAAAAATCCGCAGATTTATATCTGCGGAAAATAAAATTTGCAACTCAAAATTACCTGAGTTTGCTCAGGATTCGCTCGAGAGCATAGCGACAATGTTCGTAGGTAAGACCGCCCTGGAAATACGCCACATAGGGGGGCTTTACGGGTCCGTCGGCAGAGAGCTCGATAGAAGCGCCCGAAACGAACGTGCCTGCCGCCATTATAATTTTATCGTCATAACCGGGCATATCCCAGGCTTCACAGCACACGAAGCTGTCTATGGGAGAGGCATACTGCACTTCCCTTATGAAATTCTGCATTTTGTCTGAGTCGTCAAACTCTATGCATCTGGTTATGTCATAGGGCATCTTATCTATCGATGGATAGTTTATAAAGCCGAGTTTGCTCATTGCATAGCCGATAAGAAGCGAGCCCTTGAGCGCCTGCGCAACCGTATGAGGTGCCATAAACAGTCCCTGATAGAAATACTGATAGCCGAACGCATACGAGCCGACTTCCAGCCCTATCGAAGGCGCGGTCAGCCGTCTGCCTATCGCCTCGATATACTCACTCTTTCCGACAATATAACCGCCCGTGGGAGCAAGTCCGCCGCCCGCATTTTTTATGAGCGACCCGACGCAGAGATCGGCGCCGACATCGGTGGGTTCAATCTTTTCGACAAACTCGCCGTAGCAATTATCGACAAATATACAACCCTTGAAGCCGAGCGAGCGCACAAATTCGCAGGCTTTTCCTATCTCCTCGCAGGAAAAAGCATCGCGGAGTTCATAGCCTCTGGAGCGCTGTATATACACAACTTTAACGTTTTCAGAGAACTTTTCCCTTATTTCTGAAAAGTTCATCTTGCCGTTCTTGTCGAGGTCACAGCAGACAAAGTTTACGCCCATATCCTTCAAAGAGCCGATATTCTCGCCGAGGATGACAGGTCTGATCGTATCGTACGGCATGCCGCTCAGACAAAACAGAGTATCGCCAGACTTAAGAAGTCCGAACAGAGCGACTGAAAGCGAATGCGTACCCGAAAGAAGGTGAGGCGAAACAATGCCTGCCTCCGCATTGAACACGTCGGCATAGAGCTTGCCGAGAGTGTCCCTTCCCTCGTCGCCGTAACCATATCCCGTAGTCCCGACAAAATGTCTTACCGCGATGCGGTTATTTCTGAATGCCGACAATACCTTAACCTGATTATGGTATGCAATGTCGTCTGTCTGAGCAAATTTGCCCTTTAAATGCCTTTCGCATTCTTCAATAAAATCAAGATTGGTTGTCATTATATAACTCCAGAACATTGTCAGCCGTCGCTTCCTGAGGCTTCAACCAATGTATTCCCTTTAATTTTTTGAAAAAAGTAAGCTGCCTTTTTGCATAATGACGGGTATTTTGCTTTATTATGTCACGCATAGTACTATCATTAAGCTTATTTTTTAAGCCTTCACATACTTCTTTGTAGCCGATTGCCTGAAAACACTGATAAGAAGTGTCTATGCCCCTATCCATAAGTTCCCTGACCTCTTCTACAAGGCCGCGCTCAAACATCTCGTCTACCCTTGCATCGATTCGTCTGTAGAGCTCGTCCCGAGGAAAATCGATGGCAAAGGCCTCATATGCATAGCGAGGCACAAGCTCGTCGCGCTGGTCAGATTTTTTTCTGCCCGTGACATCGAATATTTCAAGAGCCCTTATCACCCTTTTGGTGTCGTTGGGGTGAAGCACGGCAGCCGTTTCGGGGTCCGCCTCACTAAGCAGGGAAAAAAGGTGGTCTTTGCCTTCGGTTGCAAGAATATTTTCGTACTTACGGCGTACGTTCACATCCGAGCCCGTCTTGCCGTAACCTAATTTATATAATATGGAATTGATATAAAAACCAGTGCCTCCGCATATTACAGGCGTCTTGTCCTCTCCAAGCAACCTGTCTGCTATCGGAAGCGCGCGTTCTTCATACTCGGATACGGAAAAACTGTCTTCAGGCGAGATTATGTCTATCATGTGATGCATAACCCCCTGCATTTCAGCCTGCGCAGGCTTAGCCGTTCCGATATTCAATCCCCTGTAAATGAGCTGGGAATCGGCGGAAATTATTTCGCTGTCAAGTTTTTTAGCGCATTCTACGGCAAGCGCCGTCTTGCCCGTAGCCGTCGCGCCGCATATCACAAGCAACCTTTTCAATTTACACTATCCTCTTGAACATCTTTTCGATAGCACTCTTTGAAAGTTTGACGCAAATCGGTCTGCCGTGCGGGCACTTAAGCCCCATGTCGCCCTGCAACATCTCCATGAGCTTTTCCCTCTCGCCTTCGGTCAGAGAATCTCCGCCCTTTACGGCGTGTTTGCAGGCGGTCTGGGCAATTTTATCCTTCATTATGTCCGCAAGCTTTACATTTTTGAGCTCGCTGACGTCCGACAAAAGCTCGGTAAAGAAGCTTTCAAGGTTGATTGATGCCAAATCTGTAGGCACCTCATTGACCCTGTAAGAGTTGGAGCCGAACGGCTCGACCGAAAATCCCATATCCCATATGAGCGAGAGATTGTCCTCTATAAACCGCTTTTCTTCGGCATTGACCATGAAGATATACGGAACCAGCATGCCCTGCTTGGAAATCGACCTTTGCCTGAATTTCTGCATAAGGTCGTCATAGATCAGTCTTTCGTGCGCGGCGTGCTGGTCTATTATGTATACCTCGTCCTGTATTTCGTACAAGAGATAAGTATTGAATAAAACGCCCCTGTATTTGCAGCTCTTGTAGTCGATAAGCTCCTGTTGGGCGCGCTTATTGCTCTCTATCGTGCCTACCGATTCAGCTTTTACTGCGTCCTGTCTTCCGCTGCAAAATGTCATTGTAGTTTCGGGCACGGGCTCTGCCGAGCGCCTGAAATACTGACTTATGGGTATGCTTTCCTCGGCGTTCTCCTCTTTTGGCGGCTCATAATTTTCAAATGCGCTGAGGTCGACTTTAAGCTCTGCGGATGCTCCGTTATTTGACGGCTTTATATCGGTTTCAGGTTTTTTCTTAGTAAACTGCTCTATTCCGGCGACGTCCGAAAAATCGCTGTCATAGACCTTCTGAGTCTGCACGAATTCAGCGGCATAGATGCTGTTGGAGCGGGTTGAATTGCCTGAAGTAGACTTGATTTCGGGAACTATAGTGCTGTCTACCACAAATTCAGCCGCCTTTGCGCTGCCGTCGAGAATGGACGAAACGACCTTGTATACCGTGCCGTATATCAGTCCGCTGTCGACAAAGCGGACATCCGCCTTGTTGGGATGAACGTTTACGTCGACCATATCTTCGGGCACTTCAATATTGAGCACGTAGAAGGGATATTGTCTCTTCATCGTGTATGCGGAGTAGGCATTGGCAATAGCCGTAGAAATTACGTTATTGACGATGTATCGGCCGTTTAAAAATATGCTCTGATATGTCTTGTTCGCCTTGAAAAAGTTCTGATTACCTATGAAACCGCTTATTTTAATGTCGTTTCTGTCCGCGCTTATCTTGAAGCATTGAGGCAGATAATTTGCGCCGTATACCTGCGCAATCGCCTCTTCAAGACCTCCGCCGTATGACTGAAGCGCAAGTTTACCGTCGATATAGTACCTGAACGAGATGTTCGGGTTGCCGAGAATGTAGCGCGTGACGAAAGAGGTTATGTCGCTCTCCTCCTTCTTGTCCGTCTTCATGAACTTGAACCTTACGGGCGTATTGAAGAAGAGATTCCTGACCGTAACCTGAGTACCCTTGGGAGCGACCGTCGGCTGGACTTTGCCTATATATTCATCTTCGCGCTCGACCTTGTTTGCCTCCTGTCCCTCGACAGCGCTGACAAGTTCTACCTGCGAAACAGAAAATATGGTTGCAAGGGCTTCGCCCCTGAATCCGAGCGTGTGGATATGGTCAATATCGTCGATAGTCGAAATTTTGCTCGTCGCGTGCGCAAAGAATGCCGCTCTCATATCGTCCTTTTCTATGCCGCAACCGTTATCTACTACCTTGATGAGCTGTTTACCGCCGCGTTCGATGTAGATTTCTATCTCGTCGGCGCCCGCATCTATTGAATTTTCGACGAGTTCCTTGACTACCGAATAGGGTCTGTCGATTACCTCGCCTGCCGATATTCTGTTACAGATTTCGGCGGACAGCAGATTGATTTTTCCCATTTACTTCACCTTTTCGACCAGATCGCTGAGCACAATAAGCGCCTGCATCGGCGACATGTCGTTTATGTTGATGTCCTTTAATATGCGTTCGACCTCGCTCGGCTGACGCTCTTCCTCGGTCTTTTCTTCAACCGCGCCGCTGAAAGTCATATCTCCGCTTTCAATTGCGGACAGAATGACTTTGGCCCTCTTTGTGACCTCGGCAGGAACGCCTGCAAGCGAGGCGACCTCGATGCCGAAACTGCGGTTGGCTCCTCCGCGCATTATCTTCCTTAAGAATATTATCTCCCCGTTGAATTCCTTTACGGCAATTTTGTAGTTCTTTACGCCATCCATCCGCTTTTCGAGCTCTAAGAGTTCGTGATAGTGTGTAGCAAACAGCGTCTTTGCGCCTATTTTCTGTGTAATGTGCTCGATTACCGCCCAAGCAATGCTAAGGCCGTCGTAAGTGCTCGTACCCCTTCCGACCTCGTCCAGAATGAGCAGGCTATCCTTTGTAGCGTTCTGCAATATGCTTGCAACTTCTATCATTTCGACCATGAAAGTCGATTGGTCGAGTATGAGATTGTCGCTTGCCCCGACCCTTGTGAACACCCTGTCTATGAGAGGAATCTGCGCCGATTTTGCAGGCACGAAACAGCCGAGATGTGCCATTATGGCGATTATTGCGTTCTGGCGCATATAGGTACTCTTGCCTGCCATATTGGGACCTGTTATGATTGCAGTGCGGTTTTCGCCCTCGTCGAGATAGGTATCGTTCGCCACAAACTTATCCTTGGAAATAGCCTCGACGACGGGGTGACGCCCCTCCTTTATTATCATCGGCTGATTGCTTTCTACGATTGTCGGGCGACAATATTTATTCTTCTTGGAGACTTCGGCAAAGGACACTAAAATATCTAGCTTTGCGATGCATTCGGAAATGCTCTTGAGCTTATTTATGCAGGATACAAGCGTATTCTTTATGTCGGCATATATCTGCGCTTCGAGCTTTAATGCCATATCCTCGCTGGAAAGCACTTTCTCTTCGAGCTCTTTTAGCTCCTCGGTCGTGTACCTTTCGCTGTTTGCCAGCGTCTGTCTGCGCTGATAGTGCGTGGGAACGCTGTCCTTAAACGACTTCGAGACCTCGATATAGTAACCGAAAACGCGGTTATAGCGAATTTTCAGAGTTCGTATTCCCGTCGCGTCTCTCTCCCTCGTCTCCATTTCGAGCATGAGGTTTGCAGCATTTTCCTTGACGACGCGCAACTCGTCGAGACGGCTGTTGAATCCGCTCTTTATGTATCCGCCCTCCTTCAACGTGTTGGGTGTATCCTTGTCCTCTATGGCAGAATTGAGCAAATCGGCGATATCCGAGAGGTCGAAAAGTCCCTTTTCGGTATCTTTAAGCACCGCCGAAGTAAACCCCGCAAGGCGGAATTTGATGTTGGGAATGACGAGCAGCGACTGGGCAAGCGCAAGGCAATCTCTCGGCATTATGTTGTCGTTGGATATTTTGCCCGACAGCCTCTCTATATCCCTTACCTGTTTCAGAAGCTCCTCTATGCTTACCCTGACGACGGTCGAATTGAACAGCTCCTCTACGCCGTCGAGGCGATAATTTATCGCATCAATGTCGTGCAGGGGCGACAAAATTATATTCGAAAGCAATCTTGCGCCCATGGCCGTACTCGTCTTGTCCAGAAGCCAGACGAGCGACCCGTATTTCTTTCCGCTGCCGAGCGTCCTCACAAGCTCGAGGTTTTTGATTGCCGCGGTATCGAGCTGCATGTAGTTTTCGGAGCTGACATATTTTACGCCGTCCATATTGGGAAGCGCGTGCTTTTGGGTCTCCTTCAGGTACTGAATGAGCGCGCCCAGCGCACACACGGCGTCGTCTTTGCCGTAAACAGAAAATGCCGAAAGCGATTTTGCGTTGAGCTGCTCGCACAGCGTCTTTTCTGCCGCCGCGTAGCTGAAAGTCCAGGCAAGATATGAGGAAAATTTAGGCAGAAGATTGCGCTTTACCTCTGGCAGATCCTTGCTCGAAAAGAGCATATCGTCGTTGCATATTATCTCGCTCACGCTCAGCTTGAGCATTTCGGCTATGGCATTTTTTACGCAATCTGCGCCCGAATACTGCGTTGCGCACAGCTCGCCCGTAGTTATGTCCGCCCACGCCATGCCTACCGTCTGACCGTTTTTGCATACCGCGCAGATATAATTATTGGTCTTTTCGTCCAGCACTTCGCTGTCAGTCTGCGTTCCCGCGGTAACTACCCTTATTACGTCCCTGTCGACCATGCCCTTGGCGGTTGCAGGGTCTTCAAGCTGTTCGCATATGGCAACCTTTTCGCCGAGCGATACGAGTTTGGCGATATACGAGTCGGCGGCGTGAAAGGGCACTCCGCACATCGGCGCCCTCTGCTCGAGTCCGCAGTCGCGCCCCGTCAGAGTCAGTCCGAGGAGTTCGGACGCCTTCTTTGCATCGTCGAAGAACATCTCGTAAAAGTCGCCGAGCCTGTAAAAGATAATACAGTCCTTGTATTTATCCTTAATGCTCATATAGTGCTGCATCATGGGTGAAAGTGCCATATAAAATTACCTCAGACCTTATCTCCGTACAGCGAAACGCCGTTCGCCTGATTTATCTTTATGTCAACGAAATTGCCCCTTTCGTCCGTATCGCTTGTGAAATATCCCATACGACCGTACTCGTTTCTGCCCAGGTACAGTCCGCGCTTCGAATCATAGTCCTCGCAGAGAATTTCCGTGGTTTTGCCGACATATTTTGCCGAATGCACGCGAGTCTGGGCATTGACGAGGTCGACAAGTTCCATAATCCTGCGCTTGGATACGTCCTCGGGTATCTGGTCGGGCATCGTTGCCGCCTTTGTACCCTCTCTCCTTGAATAGACAAACGTGAACGCCGACGAGAAGTCGACTTTCTTCACGAGATCCAAAGTTGCCTGAAAATCTTCCTCCGTTTCACCGGGGAATCCGACGATGAGGTCGGTAGTTATCTCGCAGTCGGGGATATACTTTTTCAAAATATCTACTTTTTTGAGATAGTCGGACGAGGTGTAGCGCCTGTTCATTGCCTGGAGTATTCTGTCTGAACCGCTCTGGACGGGCAGGTGCAGAAGATGGCATATCTTATCGCTCTCGGACATGACCTTTGCAAGCTCTTCGGAAAAATCTTTGGGATGACTGGTCATAAACCGTATTCTGAATTTGCCGTCTATTTCGGAAATCTGTTTGAGAAGCCTGGGGAAAGAGACGTCCCCTCCGCCGTTGCCGTAGGAATTTACGTTCTGCCCGAGCAGAGTAATTTCCTTATATCCGTCAGCGACGAGCGATTTTACCTCGCTGAGTATGTTTTGGGACTTTCTGCTCCTTTCCCTGCCCCTGACATAGGGCACTATGCAATAAGAACAGAAGTTATTGCAGCCGTACATTATGTTGACCCAGGCGTTGGGGTAACTCGTGCGGAGGGGCTTTTCGTCCTCGCAGATGTCGCCTTCCTTCTCCTCTATTTGGATTATCGGCTTTTTCCTCTTCTGTTTTTCGATTATGTAATCTTTGAGCTTATTGAGATTGTGAGTGCCGAAAATTATGTCGACATACGGAAACTTTTCGTGAAGATTTTCGGCCTTGTTCATCTGCTGGGGCAGGCAACCGCCGACGGCGATTATCTTGTCGCGGTTTTCCGCCTTGAGTTTTTTGAGCATGCCGATGTTGCCGTATGCGTGATTTTCGGCATTTTCTCTTATACAGCAGGTGTTGAAAACGACGATATCCGCGCTTTCGATTTCGTCGCAGCTTTCATATCCGAGTTCGTGCAGAATGCCAGCTATCTTTTCTGATTCGTGCACATTCATCTGACAGCCATAGGTTACAATGTGAAATAACTTACTCATACCATATTATTATAACTTTTTCAGGACATTTTTTCAAATGATTTGCAAGAAATATTTTATTTTATAGATACTAATTTAGATGGCAAAGTGTGTAAAGATAATTTCGATAATTCTCATTATAATGTTGACCGCGATTCTTGCGGCGATTGCAAGCTATTTCATAGTAACTTCGGGAACCCGTCTCGACCCCGAAAAACTTGAGGCAGGACGGCGCGTCGTGACTATTTACGACAAGGACGGAAACCGCCTTGAAAACGCTTCGGTTTCAGACCAGCGAGTCAACATAGACGCAAACGACCTGCACGACTATACGAAAAACGCTTTCATTGCATCCGAGGACAGAGACTTTTACAGGCATAACGGGCTGAATTATAAGCGCATGCTCAAGGCGCTGTACAGGAACGTTACCTCCTTCAGATTCAGGGAAGGCGCCTCAACGATAAGCCAGCAGCTCATAAAAAACACTCACCTTACGGGCGATAAGACCATTTCGCGCAAGCTCAAGGAGATAAGACTGACCCGTCAACTCGAAAAGAAATACGATAAAGATACCATACTCAGCATGTATCTGAATACAATCTATTTCGGACACAACTGTTACGGACTTGACAGCGCCGCCCACTTCTATTTCAACGTAGACGCCGAAGACCTTACGTTAAACCAGAGCGCGACGATTGCGGGACTCTTGTCGTCGCCAAACAACTATTCGCCCTTTAAAAATGCAGAAAAAAGCAAAGCTCGCCGCGATTTAGTGCTGAAAAGCATGCTTGAATGCGGCTACATCAGCGAGGACGAGTACAATGAGAATGTCAGGATGCCGATAGGAGCCGTCGAAAACAGGCCGAAATCGAGATACGGAGATTACATCTCGGCTATGTTTGACGAGCTCGGCGGGCTGGACATTGACCCGTATTCTACAGACGAACAGCTCAACGTCTATACCTGCCTTGACAGAGATTTGCAGCTCAGCGTCGAAGAAATGCAATTCGACTGTGACAACGCCGTGATAGTCAGAAACAGAGAAGGCGGCATAGAGGCGTTCAAGTCGACCATAGGTCAGGCAAAACGTCAGATAGGCTCGACGGCGAAACCGATATTTGTCTATGCTCCCGCAATAGATAGCTCTAAAATTCACCTGTTTACGAGAATAGAGGACGCACCCGTAAATTACGGCGGCTATTCACCCGAAAATTACGATAAAAAGTATCACGGAACGGTCACAGCCGAGGAGAGCATCATATACAGCTACAATATTCCTGCCGTAAAAGTTCTCAACGCCACGGGTGTAGACAATGCGGCAAAGTATGCCGAAAAAATGGAAATAACTCTCTCAGACGACGACAAAAATCTTGCGCTTGCCCTCGGCGGAATGAAAAGCGGACTTGATTTAAGACAGCTTACGGACTGCTACTCCGCTCTCCAGAACGACGGAAATTTCAGCAATTCATATATCATTGCAAAAGTCACAAGTCAGAGCGGAAAGGTGCTATACGAGAGAAGCGGCGGAAAAAGAAAAGTATTTTCGGAGGGCACCGCGCACCTTATGACGGACGCTCTTATCAAGACCAACGAACAGGGAACGGGAAAATATCTCAAAGAACGTGGTTATCAGCTTGCCACCAAGACGGGCACGTGCGGAAACCAGGACGGCAACACCGACGCCTATGCCGTAAGCTATACGACAGAGCACTGCATAGCCGTATGGCTGGGCGACAAGGACAACAAAAGACTTGAAATAACAGGCGGAAATGACTGCTGCAAAAAAATGAAGGAGATACTTGACAACCTGTATGCGGGCACAACTCCACCGCCGTTCGACACGAATGCAGGCACAAAAGAAATCGAAATCGACAGACAGGAATATGAGATGTGCGGCAATGTTCTCCTTTCGGACGACCATTCGCCCATCCTGAACAGGCTAAAAGTCAAATGCCTTTCGACAAATATACCAAAGGTTAAAAGCAACAATTTCAGTAAACCAAGCATAAAAAAACCGTCAATTTTAGTCGATAATAGCAAGATTTGCATAGTATTATGTCAGACAAAGTACTATGAGTATTTGATTTATAGACAAAACGATAAGGGCAAAGAATTGATTTATGACGGAAAATGGCAAGAAAAAATTGAAGATTGCCCGTCTGACGGCTCATACCTCTATTCGGTAGTAGCTTACTACGATGACGGAAAAAATAAGTTTGTCGGAGACGAAATTGTCTTGCCTCAAGTAAAGGTAAGCTCCGCCACCACCCGTCAAACTTTGCCTGATATTGTAAACCGCGACTGGTGCAGCGAATAAACTTTAATGTTTTCTGATTCAAGCCAGATTCACTAAGCTATTGCACGTGCGAAATTTTTAATACAGAGCATCACTTTATATCTTTAAATTCTGGTATGGATTTGATTAAATTACGGCTGATAAATTGAAAGAGCAAAATCGGCGATTATGAATAGGTGTTGTATTACTCGATTATGAATAGATTATGAATAAGTGCTTTATCAATAATATGCTTTTTATTAAGATTGCTCACCCTCGGCATATCGAACAATTAAAATTACAGTGGAAATGAAATCTTTTATATGAGCGTATTTTATCAGAGCTCCTGCCATTCGCCCAGAAATTCATTCAAGATATGAGGTATAAATTATTAGAATCGGTCTCATCCGCTTTTTATTATAATTGGTCTTATGCGCTTTTGCCTGCACTTTTAAATTTTACGTGCGCATTGAATTTGCCTGTCTTTTAAATTTTACTTGCGCATTAAATTTTGCTCGAGCGTTGAATTTTATTAAGCTCAAAATTTTACTCCCATTCAGCCGCATACTGACAAAAGCTTACCTGTTATTTTGCCTTAAAACTTTGCAAACCACTAATCAATTTACTGACTGATAAAGACTACTGCTTTCTCAAATTAAAAAGTTACTCGGACATTTCTGATTTCAGATTTTTGGCGCGTAATTACGCCCAGAAATTATGAGCTCATAAATCGTGTGTTTTTTAAATTGTAGTTTTAATGTTTGGTTGACGGCGTTTTATTGTTTAACGTAGATCAATATTTAATTTGATTAACAAAGATCAAAATTAAAATTTAAGTGTCAGACAGGTTATAATTATTAGAGCAACTCGTTACGCGCAGATAATGAAATACTATTTTAAGGTATGTGCAAACCACCAGTTGTTTGCACATTGTTCCTTAAAAACGTGCTGGTTAATCTGATATAAGACAGTCAGCAAAGGAATATATGATAAATGACCAGATAACCAGTAAACGGGCATCGTTTTTAATATTGCTTCCTATTGCACGACATACCTGTAAAACAGATTTCATCGTACTATAATGGAACTAAATTTTCAATTGCAATAATGCAATTGCCTTAATTATTAGTTTGCTAAAGCAATTTTTTATCTTCCCCTCGGTAAAACCAGGGGGTATGCCAGTTATAGCGCAAATTAAAAATTCCGTGCGACACAGACTTTGTGCAACACGGAATTTTTTTATTTTAGTACATATAAATAACCTGATTTTTGTTATCTTGAGCCAACACAAATTTTGGTATGAAAGTACAATGTAAACGATTCAATCAGAAATAAGAATGTCAAGGTCAAAGGTGCTGACGTAAATATTGTAGGCATCAGTTCTTATATATAATCAGCTCATTGAAATTATCGGATAAGCTATGGGATTGCGATCCTTAAAATATACCAGTTCCTTTACGCCCTTTTCGCTTAAAAAACTTTCAAGTTGCGAGCTTTTACGCATAAAGTCCGTTGCCCTGTGCGCATCGCTTCCGAAAGAAATAAGTTTTCCGCCGAGGGCGAGATACCTTTCAATTATGCTCTCGTCCGGCAGAAATCGGCTTCCGCACGTTCCGCTGGATGTATTTATTTCAAGACATTTACCCCTTTCGATTATTGCTGAAAGTATATCGTCCAGAATGTCCGAATATTTTGAATAGCACAGCCTTACTTTTTCACCTTTTTTGTATCGCGCGACATAGCCAATATGCCCGACGACATCAAAGTCAAGGTTTGAAGTTACACTCTCCAAGACGCCTTTGAGATAATCTCTGTACGCATCTTCAAGCGTTCTGCCCTCAAAGAAAGCGGAATGATAGCAATCTCCCCTGCCCTTTAATGTATGCACGCTGTTTATTACGTAGTCAAACCTGAACTTTGCAGAAAGCTCATTATAGTGCTCAATCGCCTCTTTTCGGTAACCGAATTCAATGCCGAAAAGCATATCAACGCCGTCAGTTTTGAGACTTTTAAAGCTCTTATGATAATTTGCAATATCGCACAGCGTTACATCCTTCGCCCCGTCCAGATAGGCATCGTAATCGTAGTGCTCGGAAAAACCAAACCTGTCCGCCCCTAGCATTTTTGCCGCTTCGACATACGCCGCCGGCTCTTCGTTGCTGTCGAAGGAAAATTTGCTGTGCAGGTGAATATCCACCATTTTATTTACCGTATTTCTTTTCAATTGCCGTGATTTTATCCACGCGCCTTGAGTGCCTTCCGCCCTCGAATTCGGTCGTAAGGAAAGTCTCCACAATCTCGAGAGCATATCCAACGCCCACAACCTTTTCGCCCATGGCGAGCATATTTGCGTTATTGTGCAGGCGCGTATACTTTGCACAATAGCTGTCGTGGCAGTGAGCGCATCTTATTCCCGGAACCTTATTTGCGACAATAGAAACGCCTATACCCGTCGAGCAGATTACGATGCCTCTGTCGCATTTTCCCTCCGCAACGGCCTCAGCCGCGGGAAGCGCATAGTCGGGATAGTCGCAGCTGTCCTTAGTGTAGCAGCCGAAGTCCTCATATTCATAGTTATGAGCCTTAAGATATTCGATTACGGCTGTCTTTAAATTGAGTCCGCCGTGGTCGCAGGCAAGTGCAATTTTCATTTTTTTACTCCTCAAATTTTAAAATGTAGTCTTCAATTATTCTCTTGCAGGCATATTCGATCGCCTGATAAGTTGCCCTGTAATCCTCTATGCTTCCGCCATACGGGTCGGGAACATCGAAGCCGCAAAACGATGCTATACTGCACACGTTTCCGCAGCCCTCCAGAAGCATACGCTGCCTTTCGGTCATGGTTATTACCAGAGTGCTGCGCTCTATGAGCTTTTGCGTCAGCCTTTTCGCCCTGAACTTTTCACACGGAATTTTATTTTCTCCGAGCACGAAAGCCGAATAAGAACTCATGGGACTGTCTGTCACCGCGTCGATTCCGCACGAAGTGACATCCCACCATCTGATTTTATGCGTCTTTATGAGATTGCGCAAAATGGCTTCAGCCATCGGACTGCGGCAGGTATTGCCCGTACACACAAAGAGAATTCTTTTCCTTTTCATCAGCCGAACGCCTTCCTCATTCTGTTCATTACCCCGACCATGACTCCGTCCTGTTTTTCGGGGGCAACGGCTACTATTATATCGGCAACGGTCTCGCCCTCCCTGAGTTTATCGTAGAGATTGGCGGCAATCTGCCTTTCGTCCTTGCCGAGATTGAGTATGTTTTGGGGGTGAAATTCCTTAAATATGCCGTCGTCGCACATAAAATATGCTCTTCTGCCTTCATTAAGGAGCTTATTATATTCCTCAAACGCCTTACTTCTTTCAGCGTATTCAAAGAGTACCGTCTGGCAGTTTGGCGAATAATGCTTGTATTTCATTCCAGGGGAACGCACTTTTTCGCCCTCTTTCATGACGTATTCGTGGCACTCGCCGACGACCTGCGCTATCATATCTGCGGTGACAAGTCCGCTTCTGAGCACGCAGGGAATATCACCCGTACAATCGAGCACTGTGCTCTCTATGCCGCCAGAGCATTTACCTCCGTCAAGCACGAGCTCAACCCTGCCTTTCAGATCGTCGTAGACGTGCTGAGCGGTCACGGGGCTGACGTGCTTTGAGATATTGGCGCTGGGAGCGGCTATGGGCAAGTCGAGATATTTCAGAAACTGCTGCGCGCCGCCGTGCGACGGAACGCGGATTGCAAGCGTATCCAATCCGCAGGAAACAGCCGCACTGACCTTGTTGTGGCTTTCATAGACCATTGTGAGAGGCCCCGGCAAAAATGCCTTTGCAAGCAGTTTAGTATATTCCGGAATGCGCGAAACGAGCTTTGTTATGTCATAGCCTGCATGCACGTGCACTATGAGCGGATTATCCGAAGGCCTGCCCTTAATTGCAAAAATATTTCTTACCGCCGCGTCGTCAAATGCGTTAGCGCCCAGTCCGTACACCGTTTCCGTAGGAAATGCGACGGCGCCGCCGCGTTCAATTATGCTCTTTGACAGCGCGAGCGAGTCTTTATCGATTGGTAAAATTTTAGTTTCCATATTAGTTAAAACGGCGGCAATTCGTCGTCTGAAATGTCCTCCGCAATAAAAGTTTCTCCCGATTCGGGCGGGATATCTTCAGGGGGCGGCGGCAGACTGTTATAGTCGGGTTCGACGATATCGTCCTGCGGTTCGGGGTTGACGAATTTGGTGAGTTCACCCTTGAAGCGCAGTTTTATTCTGTCAAGTCCGCCGTTACGGTGCTTTGCTATGATAAGGTCGGCCATGCCCTTGACGATATTTCCCTTTTTCAGCTCCTCTTCGGTAGCCGTAACGTCGGGACGGTTGATGAACATGACTATGTCCGCATCCTGCTCTATCGCGCCTGATTCCCTCAGGTCAGAGAGCTGCGGCTCCTTGGTCTGCATACGCCTGAGCTGTGACAGCGCGATTACAGGCACGTCCAGCTCCTTTGCCATTATCTTAAGTTCCCTGGTGATATCCGCAACTTCCTGCGTTCTGTTCTGTTCGGCGTTCTTCTTTCCGCTGGACATCAGCTGGATATAGTCTATCATGACAAGGTCAAGCTGACCGTTGTTCTTGGACTGAATTCTGCGGCACTTTGACAGAATTTCTGCAGGCGTTACCCTTGAAGAATCGTCTATATAGATTCTGCTTTTCTTGAGCTGTTCGCTACCCTTTGCAAGCTTTTTCCAGTCATTGGGGGTAAGTTTGCCCGAAAGCGCATCCGACATTGATACCTTGGCAAATCCGCACAGGAGCCTTTGAATTATCTGAATTTCAGGCATTTCCAGCGAGAACACGGCGCAAACTTTGTTGTTGTTGAGCGCGGCGTTTTCGACTATGTTCATTGCAAGCGACGTCTTACCCATACCTGGACGGGCGGCAAGAACTATGAGGTCCGATTTCTGCAGGCCGTTAGTGAGGTTATCGAGTTTTGTAAAGCCCGTCGGAACGCCCCTGAACGCGTCCTTGTTGCTGTCGAGCTTCTGGAACTTTTCCATTACGGCATCGACGCCGTCGCTCTCCCTTATGTCCTTCATTGACGAGGTGTCGTTGTTCTTGGATATCGCGTAGACCAGTTCTTCGGCATACTGCACGCTCTTGACGTTGTCGTCGCTCGTACGGGCATATTTTATGATATCCTGTGCGGCGCGGATGAGCTTTCTGTTTGTGCAGTCCCTTCTGATTATGTCGAAGTAATGCTGATAGTTTGCTGACGACGGCGTAACCTGCGTAAGAAAGGTCAGATAATTGAGTCCGCCGGCATTGCTCAGATTGCCCTCCGTGTCGAGCTTATCCGCAAGCGTAACGAGGTCAAGCGGCTTATGTTCGGCAAATACGAGCTTCATCGCCGACAGTATGAAGCGGTGAGATTCCTGATAAAAATCGTCCTCGGTAAGCCTTTCAATCACGTCGGCAAGAATTTCGTTATCTATCAGCATGCAGCCGAGCAACGCCTGTTCAGCATCAAGATTGTTGGGCATCACATTGTTATTGTCTGCCATAGTGTTAAATTCCCATTAATTTTTCAAATTGTGTAAGAGTATCTTCGAACTCCTTCATCGCTATGTCGAAAGGTTCGGACGAGGCGAGATCTACGCCCGCAAGCTTTAAGAGCGAAACGGGGTCGGCAGACGAACCGCCCGATAAGAATTTAAAGTAGTCGTCTACCGCGCTCTGCCCTTCTGAAAGTATGCGGTGAACTATGTTTATCGCCGCAGTTATTCCCGTAGCATACTTATAAACGTAGAACGACGAATAGAAATGAGGTATTCTTGCCCATTCGCAGGATATCTCGTAGTCGTGTTCTATTGCGTCGCCGTAATACCTCTTTCCGATTTCGGCATACAGCTGGCAGAGGTTCTGTCTGGTCAGAGGTTCGCCCTCCTCGACTTTCTTGTGCGCGAGATATTCAAACTCTGCAAACATAGTCTGTCTGTGAAGAGTTGCCCTGATCGAATCGAGATAATAGTTGAGAAGATACTTCTTGAAGTTGTCATCGTCGGACTTTGCGAGCATGCTCTTTAACAGCAGAACCTCGTTTACCGTGCTTGCAACTTCCGCGACGAATATCTTATAATCGCTCTTCGCGTAGGGCTGATTTTTCTGCGAGAAATAGGTATGAAGCGAATGGCCCATCTCGTGAGCAATCGTGAACACGTCGTTTATCGCAGGCTTATAATTTAAAAGTACGAACGGATGAATGCCGTAAGCGCGCGCCGAATATGCGCCGTTGCGCTTGCCCTCCGTCTCCTCGACGTCAATCCATCTCTCGTCCCTGCCCTTTTTTAAGAGCGCCTGATAGTCCTTGCCGAGCGCGGAGAGGCCGTCAATGACATAGTCGTAAGCCTCGTCAAAGCTGAGCTCGAACTTTACGTCCGAAACCAAGGGCGCATATATGTCGTAGAAGTACATCTTGTCATAGCCGAGAATCTTTTTTCTGTCGGCTATATATCTGTGCATGGAGGCGCTGTTGCGCTCCACGCTGGAAAGCAGGTTATCGTATACCTTTTTGTCGACGTCCTCATTAAACAGCGCCTGGTCGAGGCAACTGTCGAATTTATACACCTTGGAAAGGAATACATCCTTCTTTACGTTGCCGTAATAGTTGGCAGTCAGGGTATTCAGAAGTCCGATATATGCGGCATAGTATTTTGTATATGCCTCCTTTCTCTTCTCCCTGTCCGCAGAGTGAAGCATAACGCCGTAAAGTCCGTGGGTGAGTTTGACCTTTTTGCCGTCGAGTTCGATTTCGGGGAGGGGCAGATCGGCGTTGTCTATCATTCCGAAAATATCGGCGAAAGAGCTTAATGTCTCGCTTGCGAGCGCTATAAGTCTGCTTTCCGCCTCGGAAGGTACATGCGCCTTGCCGTCTATGAGTCTTTTTATCTGATAGTCATAGTCGGAAAACTGCTTGTCCTCAATCAGCGAATTTAAATACGAATCGTCGAGCGAGGCGAGCTCGGGCTCATAAAAAGCCACTTCAGAGCAATAGCGCGAATAGAGCATCTGCGCCTTACCCTCGTAAGAGGTATACTTGGCAACCCTTGTATCCTCGTCGTGCTTCATATGGGCATAGCCGAAAAGCCTTTCAAGGTCTACGCCGTACTCGTCATTCTTCTTTAAAAATTCAAGCAATTTCGCTCTGTCGGAAAGCTGTCCCTTGTACTTTGCAAAGTCGAGCCCTGCCGACATCTTATCGTAGAATTTCTCCCACTCCTCGTCGCTCGGGAATATGTCCTCAAGCTTCCAGGTATTGTTCTTGTTTACTTCACTTCTCTGCATTGATAACTCCGATAATTAATTTTTGTTTGAATGTATGGGAGCAGGTATGAGTCCGCCCCTCGATATGAATTTTATGCTCGACTTGTCGTGCACGGGCATTATGGGCGCCCTGCCCAGAAGTCCGCCGAAATTGACGCTGTCGCCCACCTTCTTGCCGGGAGCGGGAATGACCCTTACGGCCGTCGTCTTGTTGTTAATCATTCCGATAGCCGCCTCGTCGGCGATTATTGCGCTTATAGTCGCGGCAGATGTGTCGCCCGGTATGGCTATCATATCCAGTCCGACCGAGCAGACCGCCGTCATAGCCTCGAGCTTGTCTATGTTTATGTCGCCGCGCTCTGCAGCCTCTATCATTCCTATATCCTCGGATACGGGAATGAATGCGCCAGAAAGACCTCCGACCCTCGAACTTGCCATTACGCCGCCCTTTTTGACGGCATCGTTGAGCATGGCAAGGCAGGCGGTCGTGCCGTGCGTGCCGACGCTTTCCAGTCCCATCTCCTCAAGAATCTGCGCTACAGAATCGCCGCGCGCGGGCGTGGGAGCGAGCGACAGGTCGACTATGCCGAAACTTGCATTGAGGCGCTTTGCTGCCTCGTTTGCTATGAGCTGACCTGCCCTGGTAATCTTGAACGCCGTGCGCTTGATCATCTCGGCTACTTCGGCAAGGTCGGCATCTGGAATTGCCTCCAGCGCGTGCTGAACGACGCCGGGGCCTGATACCCCGACGTTTATCACGGCATCCTTTTCGCCGACGCCGTGGAATGCGCCCGCCATGAAGGGGTTGTCCTCGACCGCATTGCAGAACACGACGAGTTTAGCGCAGCCGAATCCGTCCCTGTCCGCCGTAATTTCCGCCGTCTTTTTGACGATTTCGCCCATAAGACGGACGGCATCCATATTTATGCCCGACTTTGAAGAGCCGACGTTTACCGACGAACAGAGTTTTTCTGTCGTGGCAAGCACTTCGGGAATGGTTTCGAGGAAGCGCCTTTCATAGTCCGCCATGCCCTTGTGCACGAGCGCGGAATATCCGCCGAGGAAATCTATGCCGAGAGTGTTTGCCGCCCTGTCGAGCGCGCGCCCGACGAGCGCAGACTTTTCGGGGAACGCCGCCGTAATGAGGCTTACGGGCGTCACCGACACCCTCTTGTTGACAATGGGTATGCCGTATTCCTTGGAAAGTTCTGCGGCGACCTTGACTATATTTTCTGCACGCTTCGTGACAGTTTCATATACCGCGTCCGCCGTAGCTTTTGCGTCCGAGCGTATGCAGGGAAGGAGCGATATGCCCATCGTTACCGTTCTGATGTCGAGGTGTTCTCTCTCCACCATGTTGATAGTTTCAAGAACGTCTGTATAATTGAACATCTCTGTCTCCTCTTACACGCTGTGCATGGCGTTGAAGATGTCCTCGTGCTGAATGTGGATGGACATGCCTATCTTTTCGCCCATTTTCCTGCAATCTTCGGCAAGGTCGGCGAGCTTCTCGCTCGCGTTGGCAAGGTCCACCATCATAATCATGGCAAAGTAATCCTGCATGATAGTCTGACTAATGTCGAGGATATTTACGTCCCTTTCCGCAAGGAATGTGCTGACCTTGGCAATTATGCCCGTCTTATCCTTTCCTACTACTGTTACAACAGCTCGCATAAAAGTAAACTCCCGTAAAATTATTTTTATCACCTGAACAGGTCAGGAAGAGTAAATTCGAAAAAAGTATTGAACGCCGTTACCGCGTCCTTGAAATCGAGCGACCATTCCGCCGCAATGCCTATTATGCTTTCGACGGACATACAGCCGTAAGAGCTGCGGCTGTCAACGCTGTTATCCCTGTTGTCGCCCATGCAGAACACGTGACCTTCGGGAACCCTGACGGGCGCAAAGGTATTCACGGGCTTGTTCGGGTCATTGTTTTCAGGCGAGATGTAGGGCTCTTCGGTAAGCGTTCCGTTGAGGTAAAGCTTGCCGTGGTCGAGAGCAACTTCGTCCCCCGCAAGTCCGATTACTCGCTTGATTATGACCTTATCCTCCGTCTGAATGACGACAATGTCCCCTCTTTCGGGCTTGATGAATCTGTGAACGTAGATGAAATCGCCGCCGCTGACGTCGCTGGCAACCGCCCCCGTGAGCGTATCGTTCATAGACGAACCGACGATATATATCCTTAGGTACAGCGAATTGAAGAGCACGTTGAAAAAGAGGATTACCGCAAGGACTATGCACAATATTAACGAAAAGGGCAGTCCCTGCTTTTCCCTTTTCAGAATTATGGGAAATTCTGTCATATCAAAGCCAGATTAGGTTGTTGAGGGCATATTTTTTATCGCATATAACGGTAATAGTCCTGCAACCGTCAAAGTTTTCAAGGGCTATGCCTTCGGAGTTTTTGAAGAACTTGCTTTCAAGCACTATCTTCTGCCAAACGCCGCCGACCAGCCTTATAATCGCGCTGTAACAGACCGCCTTTTCTCCGCTTACGAGGTAAACCTTGCATATGCCGTCCTCCTCTGGGCAGATATCGAAACGCAGAATGCTGTCCCCGTCGGGCGCAAACTGAGGGCTGTAAGAGCGCGTAGTGAAAAGTCCGTAGGGCGAATATATGCCCTTGAGACCGTTTTCGGTAATTATTGTCGGCTCATAGTCAGAATCGGTCATAAACATGCCGCCGACTGCACGCGAAGAAAGGTCCGCCGCGCCGAAGCTGTTGCTGCCGCGCACGGAATAGAGAATCTTGCTCTTCGTTCGGCTGTTGCGGAACTTACCGCTGACCTTTTTTACGGCAAGTTTTGACCACATAGTAAAGCCGTTGGAATATACGGCATAGCCGAGCACGAACAAAAGCTTGGTATTTTCGTACAGGTTCATGAAGAACTCGCGACAATTTTCGCCTAAATTGCGCTTGAAGGGAATTTTTGCCCAGCTGCGCAGAGCCGACTCCACGCAGTCCTCGGCGACATATACGCCGCACTCCTCCAGAACGCCCTTTTCGTCGCACTCCGCCCTTATGACGAGGTTGAACTCCTCGTCGACGACTACGCTTATGTCTACGGGCTTGGGAATGAACACCTGCCTGCCCTTGACGAATCCGTCGAGGTACATAAACATATCCTTGGTAGAGCGGTTGTCTATGCGGCAATCGCAGTTAACCGAATAGGTTATCGCGCTCTGCACCTGATAGTCGGGATTTATTCTCGAGAAGGTATCGTATGCCCTGTCGTAGTCGAACGCATAATCGTTTGTAGTGCAGAGCATGAGAACGGGACACCTTATATAGGGCGCATATGCCTGAGAATCGATTCCGGCTACGAATCTGTAACGCTCGTCGTCGAACTGGGGCGGCTCGGCATTGGAGAATTTGCCGTAGCCCTCGTATGCCTTCCAGCCGCAGGCGCTGACCACAACGGCGCAGGCAAACTTTTCGGCAACAGCCAGCTTCCAGGCGATTTCTCCGCCGTCGCGTATGCCCACAAGTCCGATATTGTCGTTGCCGAGGCGCGCGGCGAGATATTTCCTCGCATAGATTCCCACCGCCGTCCATTCATACCACGCCGTCTTATCGGCGCTTTCGTCGACGTACTGCTTATAGCGCGAACTCTGCGCGTCGTTAGCATACGAAACTACCGAAGGATAGCGCGTATACTCTTCCGCCCCCTCGCGCTCGCCGGCATAGTCAACCTGCAAAACGGTATAGCCCTTTTCGACGAATAGTTTTAAAAGGTCCTCTCTTATGGGTTGTCTGCTGTCGCCGAGAATGAGCACGCCGTCCAGCGAGGGCGCGGCGGCGGTCGACGCGAGCACGCCGAATATGGTCACTCTGCC
The DNA here is from genome assembly GCA_944354125.1 of uncultured Clostridia bacterium. GTDB lineage: Bacteria > Bacillota > Clostridia > Christensenellales > Borkfalkiaceae > Coproplasma. Next base: position 145,173 of record CALVPT010000001.1, read on the forward strand.
TTCGCCCGTGTCCCTGCCTGCAAAACTCACCCTTTCATACCTTATGCCGTCCTCTATCTTTTCGCCGAGCGAACGGTGCATAAGGGTAAGGCTCGAGTCAAAATTTTTCCATATGGCAAGAGGTGTTAAGATGTTTGACAACTTATACTCCTTATACCGAAACCGTTACGGTTGAACCGTGCGTTTCGGTAGCTTTGTTTACTGTAATTTTACTGTCTATCCTGTGTTTGAGTTCCTCCACGTGGCTGATTATGCCTATCGTGAAGTCCGAACTTCTCAGCTTTTCTAGCGTATCCATGACCGTATCGACCAGACTTTCGTCCAGCGTTCCGAATCCCTCGTCAAGGAAGAAGAACTCAATCGAGCGCATAGAACTTCTGCATATCGAGGAGGACAGCGCCAGAGCGAGCGAAAGCGAAACGAGGAACGTCTCGCCGCCCGAAAGGGTATTTACTCCCCTCAGTTTTCCGCCGTTGAAGTTGTCGGCTACGTAGAACGTATCGGTATATGTAAGATAATACCTGCCCTGCGTGAGTTTGAGGAGCATTGCAGATGCCGACTTGGAGATATCCGAAAGATATTCGCCTGCAATGTATTCGAGGAATTTGTTGCCCTTTACCAGCTCTTTGAGCTGCGATACAAGCTCCTTCCTTCTGAGCTTTTTGTTGAGTTCGACCTCTATGAGCTTCTTTCTCTCCAGCTTTTTTCTGCTCTCCGACAGTCTGGCCTCCACGACTTTCTGCTCAGCGTGGCGCTCCTTGACCTGCTCTTTGAGTTCCCTCTGCCGAGATAAGGCCGCGTTAAGCTGTTCCTCGGTTACCGTGTCCGCGCCCTTTTTGAGCAGAAGTTCGTCCCTCCTCGAAGAAAGGGCAATCTTCTTTTCGTCATATGCCTTCAGCTCTGCCTCGGCATCGCCGTATGCGGAAATCTCCGCGACGATTGCGCGGCAAGCAGCTATGTCCGCGTATCCGCCTTCACTGAGCGCCTTGTCGATTTCCTCTTGAATGGTCTTTATCTCCTCTTCGGAAGATGCGAGTTTTGTACGGCACTCGCTGAGCGATATCTGCGTGTTCTGCACGTCCTTTCTCGCCTTGTCGACTATCTGAATCTGTTCGTCGCGTTCGCGCCTTGCACGTGAAAGGCCGCTCTTAAGCTTTTCTATTTCGCCGCCGTAGTCGCTCACGCCCTCTCCGAAAACGCTCCCGAGCTTCTTTTTTATTGCGCTCAGCCGTTCGGACGCCTGTTCGCCCTCTCTCTTTATGGCTTCGCAGTCTCCCGATGCTATGGCAAGTTCCTTTTCGGACACAGCCAATGCGTCCTTTGCTTTATCGCGCTGAGCAGTCAGCTTTTCCTTAAGTTTCGACAGTCTGTCTACCTCTTCGAGCTCCTTTTTGACGTCGAAGCTGACTATGCAGGTCGAACTTATGAGCGTCTTATAGTAGTTCATTCTGTCCGTAAGTTCTTCCCTTACGTAGGCATACAGCGGACTCTTGTCGTCGTAGCCCTTTATGCTCTCCCTGAGCTCTCCCAGATACACGAGCTGGGAGGTATATTCATTTCTTAATATTCCCGGCTTGAAACGTCCCTCGATTATGTCCGCAAGTTCGGGGACCCGACAGTTATCCAGCTCGCCCTGCGCTGCCGCAAGCTGACTTTCGGCGCGCTCTCTCTTTTCCCTAACCGACTTAGACCTCATCGCCGCGCGCTGATAGTCGTCCCTGAGCTTTTTAAGCTTTGACTCTGCCGCCCTGAGTTCTTCCAGGTCGCCCAGCGCCGAATTGAACACGGCAAGCTTTGCGGTGAGTTGCTCTATCAGCTTGTCGCTTTCCGCCCTTTTGTCCTGTTTTATGAGCTCGTCGAGCGCGTTTTCAGCGTTTTTAAGCTGACTTTCAAGCACAGAACGCCTCTTATCCTCCTGCGTACGCGCGTCGGTCAGGCGGTTGCGCTTTGCATCGAGTTCGCAGATATGCCTGCAGGACGGCGCGCTCTTTATCACAGAGCGGAGCTTCTCCATCTCTGCGCTCCTCGCTTGGCTTTCAGAAAGTTTCTTTTCGACGGATGCAAGCTCGGCTATGACCTCGTACGCCGCCTTAAGCTTATCGGCAAGTTTATCGGCCGCCTCCGACTCCTTTTCGAGTGCTATAAGTTGCTCCGAAAGCCGGCTGCAACTCTCTGAAAGTGAGCCTATTAGCTCCTCTGTGACCTCCGAAAGTACGTCGTATTGCGCCTTTACGGCATTTAAATCGCTGTCGGCGGCGCTTTCTGCGGCGTTAATTTTATCCCTCAGTCCGTCGCCGAACCTCCCGAGGGAAAACAGCCTTTCGATGAGTTTGAAACGCTCGGCAGGCGAACTTTTGACGAACTGCGCGAATTCGCCCTGGGGAAGGGCTATGCACTTTCTGAAATCTTCCGCGCTGAGCCCCAGAATGTTCTCTATTTTTGCGTTCACGGAAGTCGTGTTGTCGGCAATGCATCGCTCGCCGTCGCCGTCTTTGACGTAGAGCATAGCCTTGCCGAGACCGCTCTTTTTCTTGATGGAGCGCTCGACCCTGTACACTTCGCGTTTGCCGTTTATGAGTATGTTGAACGAGAACTCGACCTCAGCCTGCTCACAGTTATAGTTTATTATATCCGTCTTTTTTTTGCTTCTGTCGACGTCGCCGTACAGGGCAAAATTGATGCTGTCCAAAATGGTGCTCTTACCGCTGCCCGTATCGCCGAAAATGCCGAAAAGGCCGCCTGCGGTGAGCTTTTCGAAGTCAATTACCGCCGTAGAGGAAAAGCTGTTGACTCCGTTGAATTTTAACTTTAAAGGCTTCATTCCTGCTCCGTAAGCTCAAGGAAAAGCGCCTTGAGTTCGTCTGTCGGAAGACAGCCGAATCTTAATTTATAGTATCCGTCGAACAGCTCGGATGCACTCTTGTCCTTTCTTGACTCCGTATAGCTGTCCGCCATACTGTCCTCCACCTGAGTCTTCAAGGAAATGAGATTGTCGCACTTATGCAGCTCCACCGTCTGGGAGTGGGTGAGCGGCTGAGAAAGGTTTAAAGTCAGCTCGGCATAGTCCGAGGGATACTTTTTTAAAAGCTCTATGCCCTCTTCCGCCGAATTTGCCTGAATCTTTACGAGATTTTTTATGCTCGTCAGCGCAATCTGTCTGAAATCTTTGACGCCGCCAGTGCCTAAGTCGAACACGTTTACTGACTTTTCGGCATTGCTCTCGTCGAACGAAAAGCGCATAATTGCGCCGCTGTAATATGCGTTATCGCCTATCTTCTGTCTCTTGTGCAGGTGTCCGAGCGCACAATAGCTCTTGCTAGGCAACAGCTCTTTGGGCACGAGCCTGGCTCCACCCAGGTCAATCTCCCTCTCGGTATCGCCTGCCTTGCCGCCTGCAACGAATATGTGCGAAAGAAAGATTGACGGCAACCCGTCCGCATTTCCCCTTTCGCCGAACTCTATCCATCTCTTCATTCTGTCGGAAAAGCTTTCGTCCGTCTTTTCCTCCTTAAAACGCGCCTCGTTGGGATAGGGAAGAGTATTGACATATACCCTTTCGCCGACTGAATTTTCAAATATGACGTATCCCTTATCCGACTCAACGGGATAGCAGTTGCCCCTCCTCTGACAGTCGACCTTTACCAGATTGTTGCCTATGATGTAAACGTTGTGCTTTTCGGCAAGCACTCTGCTCGCTGTAAGCCTTACATAGTCGTCGTGGTTGCCGCTTATTATGAGCACCGCGCATACCTCGGACAGTCTTTCCACCGCACTAAAAAATATTTCCTCGGCTTCGGCAGACGGCGTATAGGTGTCATAGACATCGCCTGCAACCAGACAGAGTTCTACCCCTTGATCGCGGCAGATTTGATATATTTCGTTGGTTGCGGCGCGGAACTCGTCATACCTGTCCCGTCCCATCAGTTTTTTGCCGATGTGCCAATCGGATGTGTGCAGTATCTTCATTATGATATTAAAAATCAGAAATATTTATTTCAGTCAATGTAATTGATTTTTTCTGCCCTTTGGCGTATAATTATATACGCTCTTTCAAGCAGGCGACAATATTCACTCTGACAAATATTATAGCCCACTTTTTGAGATAAATCAAGCATTACACGGGAGTTTTAGTCTTTATGCCCTTTATTACGGTAGAGGATGAACTTGTAAAAAAGTCCGTCACGGACGTCGGAAATAAATTCATAACCAGGTATCTGCCCGAACTTGACGCCATGGCGGTAAAAGTCTACCTGTTCGCCCTCTACATCTGCCAGAACGGGCAGAATTACTATACTTTCGGCGACTTTGCAAAAAAACTTAATATGGACGAGGAGCAACTTGCAAAGTACTTCGAATACCTGGACGAATTTGAACTGATAGCCATTACCTCCTACACGCCGTTCGAAATAAAAATTCTGGATATCGACAACCTCAGCGGCAAGCCCAAACGCCTGCATCCCGAAAAATATGAGGGACTTTATGAGGAGATTCAGGCGCTGATTGCAGGAAGAATGGTATCCCAGAACGAGTTCAGGGACTATCTGGTGCTTTTGGAGGACTACTCCTTCGAGAGAAATGCCCTCGTCATGATAATTTCATACTGCGTAAACTTAAAGGGCGACAAGATTTCGCCGGCATACATAAAAAAGGTGGCAACAAGCTTCGAACAGGAAGGTTGCACGACGGTTGCAAAAGTAGAGGAAAAACTCTCCTCCTACACCAACGCAACGTCGGCACTTATTAGGCTGTTTGCCGTAATGGGAATAAAGAGACAGCCCGCCGTCGAGGACGGCGAACTCTACAACAAGTGGACGGGTCTGGGATTTTCCGACGACGCGCTCCTGTGCGCCGCTAAAATATTTAAGGCAAAATCACCAGAAAAGCTTGACAGAACAGTTCTCGAGCTGTACAAGAACAAGAAATTCGACCCCGTGGAGATAGACGACTACCGCAAAAGCAGAGACTCGCTGTACAACGCGACTTACAGGATTGCGCGTTGCCTGGGCGTATATATGGAAGACCCCTCTCCCTATGTCGAAAATTATACGGTAAAGTGGTATTCCTATGGATTCGATGCCGAAACGCTTGAAAAGATTGCGACCTATTGTTTCCTTAACGGGCACAATAGTTTTGAAAAGACGGACGAATTCATATCAAAGCTGTATGAGGACGGCGTAGTCGACGACGACAGCGTAGCCGACCTCCTTGAGCGCCTTGCCGAGGACGATAAGTTCATACGCAGAATTTTCTCCGCGTGCGGCCTCACGAGAAAGATCATTCCTCACGACAGACAGTTGCTTTCGCTGTGGCGTGGCTGGGGTTTCGGAGACGATATGATTTTAGCCGCCGCACAGCGCGCGACTTCGGCAGGCAACCCCGTGGCATATATGAATAATATACTCTCTTCGTGGAAGAATTCGGGCATATTTACCTATGACAATATTCCGCCAGTTTGTCCGTCGCACAAAAATAAAAATAGAAATCTCGAGGAAGAATGGAGAGAGACACTTGCGTCTCTTAACATAACTTCCGAAAATAAGGATTGATTATGACTCCATTAACCCCTGAAGATATCTTAACATATATATATAAAATTCAACTAAATTTTGATAACTCCTATCAAACAAGTAGTATTAATGAACGGAAACTTTTAATTTCAAGCTGGTATGAAATTCTTTGCAAATATCCGAAGGAAATATGCGACAAAGCAATAACAAATACACTTCGAAAGGCAAGTTTTGCCCCACGCATTGGCGATATAGTTAACGAGATTGAAAACATTCTCAATGCCGACTCGAAGAGCGACGAAGAGCTGTGGGCTGAACTTATGAATGTGACGGCGAAAGTCTATGACATATCGAGGTATCTGAAATACGAACAGTACTTCAAAAATGCGACGTCAAAACTCCGCGATATCTATGAAGGGCTGAGCGGCGAACTTAAGCTGTATGTGGTCAACATCTCCACCCTCATTGAAATTTCAGAATTGCCCCGTGAAAGTCTGCCCTATGAAAAGGCGAGATTTTTTAAACAGATGCCAGTGCTAAGGCGGCATGCCGAGGAAAAACAGACGGCAAAAAAGCTTCTTGAAAGCATCTCAGAGGTCAAAAAATTGCCCGACAATAAGTAGTCGCAAGCTCTATGGCAGGGAATTTCCCTGCCATAATATCGTGCGGCAAGGCGCATTTATCCATATTATTCAGGCGCCTTTCGGCTTTGTTTTATAGGTTAAAAAATAAGTCGCAAAATTTTGATTTTCCCCATTAAAATGAATTGACAATATACGGGATTTTAAATATAATATTTGAGTAAGTTGAAACGCTGCTATGGCTCAGCAGGTAGAGCACGTCCTTGGTAAGGACGAGGTCACCGGTTCAAATCCGGTTAGCAGCTCCATTATAACCCTTCTGTAACAAAATACAGAAGGGTATTTTCTTAGCTGCTCACCGTATCACCGAAATGACGTGACGCTATTGCGCCTGCGGCGAACAATAGCTGTTCCGTCGCTGCGCTCCTTACAAATCCGGTTAGCAGCTCCATTATAACCCTTCTGTAAAAAAATACAGAAGGGTCTTTTTTTAGCTGCTCACCGTATCACCGAAATGACGTGACGCTATTGCGCCTGCGGCGAACAATAGCTGTTCCGTCGCTTGTGCTCCATAAAATCCCGCTCTGAATAAGATTGCGGTGCGGCTAATTGTCCTGTAGACTGAGAAAATCGATATAAAATGATGGCGCCGTGACCTTGGGTCACGGCGCCTGTTATTGACTTTACACATTTACTGAGGTCTCTTGCGGCGAGCGATTGCTATCCTTATTTTCTTGCTCTCAGGCTTTTCCTCAACTTGCTGAACGGACGATTCTCCCTCTATCCTGAGCACTTCCTCAGGCTTGTCTATCCTGGGAACCTCTTCGGGTTTATCTATCCTGAGCACCTCGTCGGGTTTATCGATTCGCAGAACCTCCTGAGGTTTATCGAGACGCAACACATCCTGCGACTGAGTGAGTTCAGCCATTGCCGCATCCCCGGCAGAGGTTCCGACGGCCTCCTCTCCGTCGCCGTCAGTCTCCTGACCGCTCAGGGAATTATCCTCAGGTTTATCCTTTTCGGATGCAATAGTATAATTGCCACCTTCGCCATTCTTCATGTTGATGTAAGCGACCGCGCACGGCGTAAGCCCTTCCTTGGTGCATCCCTTGCAGAAAGGCGCAAATTCGCCGCACATATCCCTTCCGTTTACAACGCTGCTGACATACTTATCGGCATCGAGCGCTTCCTGCAGACGCGCAAGATCTTCGCCCGAAAGCTGCTCGGGCATGCTCTTCAACAATTCAAGACAAGCGTTTTCGTTCCACATTTTTTCAAACCTTCTTCCATTCAGATATCAATGTCATTTTATCACAGATAAGCCGCAAAATCAAGTACCCTTGTCAGATTTCTTTGACAATGAGCGAGGGAAGAAGTTCCTCATACTTTTCCTTGTCGAACGATATGCTGTCGGGTAGCGTGACTGCCGCCGTGCCTGCCGCAACTCCGCTCAGCAGTATGTCCTTAATGTCCTTGCCCTCCGTAAGCGCCTTTGTGGCAGCCGCCACCATGGCATCGCCCGCGCCTGCGGTTGAATTCATTGCGACGTTCATTGACACGCAGTAATATCTCTTCTGGCCGTCGGTTATGACGGCTCCCTTCTTGCCCAGCGACAGAAGCACCCTCTTTGCGCCCATATCTATCAGCGCGTTGCACGCCTTAAGCATGCTCTCCTTGTCGGTAATCCTGACATTGAGAGTGCGCTGGAGCTCGTCAAGATTGGGCTTTACGAGGTCGGCACCGTATTTCAACGAGCCTGTAAGCTTCTTGCCCTCGGTATCTATTACCTTCATTGCGTTGCCGTTCACGGACGACACGACCTTTTCGAAATAATCGTCGCTCAGACCACCTGCAACGTCGCCCGATATGACAACCGCCTTACAGTCAGACGACAGATCATTTACATATTCGAGAAGCTGGTCAGCCTTATCCGAGCCGATGTCCGACGCCTCGTCGACGACTTCGGTGAGCATCGAGCGCCTGTCTACGAATTTATAGACCTCCTTAACTCTGCCGTCGACCCACACGAATTTATATGTAACGCCCTCTTTATGAAGTTCCTGCTCGAACAGCCTGCCATTGTCCTCATACATAAAGCCCGTAGCCAGAGAATCGGCGCCCAGCCTTGAAAGGCCGATTGCCACGTTCAGACTCTTGCCCGTAAAAAATGTACGCTTGCTCCTCACCCTGTGCGACATGCCGACGGTGAGGGAGTCTACCTCGACATTTATTTCAAGGCACGGACTTAAACTTACGCATAATATCATTAAATTTCCCAACCTGTTGTTTTTTGCATAAAAAAACCGCTCATTGTAAGCGGTTTTATCTGATGTATTCAGAGATTACATGGATATCATCTGAAGCGTTTCATAGAGTTCGTAGTTGAACTTCTTCTTCATGCTGACCGCTTCGATAATGTCCATATCGATTATCTCGTTCTTGTGTATGCCGACAACCCTGTTGCCTATGCCGTCCTTGAGAAGTCTTACGGCCTTGTTGCCGAACTGGGCAGCCAACATTCTGTCCGCCATGGAAGGCGAGCCGCCTCTCTGAATATGGCCGATAGTCGTAGGACGAACGGAATATGTAGTCACCGACTGGAGCTGCTTTGCAAACTCGTCGGCAGAACATACGCCCTCGGCAACGACTACTATGTTGGAGTGCTTGCCGTTTGCCCTCGAACGGTTGATTCTCATGACGATGTCGTCAAGGTCGAACACGACTTCGGGAACGACTATGATTTCAGCGCCGCTCGCAATGCCTGCGTACAGCGCGATGTCGCCGCAACGCCTGCCCATAACTTCCACTACCGAAATACGTTCGTGCGAGGTCATGGTATCTCTGAGCTTGTTGATGACGTCGATACAAGTATTTACCGCCGTATCGAAACCGAGAGTATAGTCTGTATACTCAAGGTCATTGTCTATAGTGCCGGGAATGCCGATGGTGGGAATTCCGTAGTCCTCCGAAAGACACTTAGCGCCCCTGAAGGAACCGTCACCGCCTATGACGACCAAACCTTCGATATTCCTGGACTCCAGCGTCTTGACTGCCCTCTTCTGACCTTCTTTCGTCAGCATTTCAAGGCAACGGGCAGTTCTGAGCTTGGTACCGCCCCTCTGCACGATATCCGATACCGAACGCATTTCCATGGGAATCATATCGTCGTCGATAAGTCCCTGATATCCGCGCTCGATGCCGTAAACTTCCATACCGTAATAGAGAGCCGTCCTAACAACCGCCCTTATGCAGGCATTCATGCCGGGAGCATCGCCACCACTTGTCAGCAAACCGATCCTTTTCATAAAAAAATCTCCTCTCAATATTTCAAACGGACGCCCCCTTGATATCCGATTGAAACACATACTTGTTTACTCTTTTAATATTATAACAGAACAATTTAATAATTACAACTTATTTGTGAAAAATATTTTATTTCTTTTTATTCAACAAATTTTATGTCCTTTTCGTACAGATAGCCCCTCAGCTCGGCAATGAGTCCCCTGCAATAGTTTATGCCGGATGGCAGACGGTACTTTTTATTGCCCCTTACTATCGCGCACAGCGTTTCGCCCTCGTAATTTGTAAGCACGCCGACAATTTCGTCGAAGTCCTCGTCCGAAAGTTCGCTTGCATTGAGCCACAGAGTGGCTTTGCGCTGTTTTACGGTGTTTGCCTTGGCATTGGCGCTGTCGAAGCCGTCACGGTCAAATTCCTTGACCGTATCTAAAATTATCGTCGGCTCGTCGGGCTTGGAAAGGTCGAGCTTACCCTTAATCGAGACAATTTTGTCAACGGCTATCGCCGCCTTTGACCGCTCGTAAATTGCGGGGAACGCGACGCACTCAACCGAACCGTAGACATCCTCGAGCGTGAGGAATGCCATGGTTGCGCCGGAACTTCTCGTCGTCGTCCTCTTGTATGCCGAGATGATTCCGCCCATATTTACCGCCATTCCGTCGGTTATGCTGTTGTACGTCCTGTTGCCGTCCTCGTCCTCATTGAAGTCGGAAATAAGCGAACAGTTAAAGTTGCACTCCCTGAACGCCGCCATGTACTTCTCGAAGGGGTGACCGCTGACATAAACGCCGAGCACCTGCTTTTCGCGCGACAGCTTTTCCATGAGTTCGTATTCGGGCAGGTCGGGATAGTCGACCACCAGCTTTTCCTCTTCAATGATATCCCCGAAAAGGCTGAGCTGATTGCTGTTTTTCTGCTTGTTTATGGCAACGGCGCGCGAATAGAGTTCGTCGTAGACGGCATAGAGCTGGGAACGCCTTACGCCCATCGAATCGAACGCGCCGGCTAAGATAAGTCCCTCTATAATTCTCTTGTTGACGACGCCCGCGCAGCGCATAATGAAGTCGGGGAAATCGACGAACGGTCCGTTTTCCGTCCTCTCCTTTATTACTTCGTCTATCGCAGCTTGTCCGCTGCCCTTAAGAGCCGAAAGGCCGAAACGGATACCGTCGTTTTCTACGGCGAAAGCCGTCTTGGACTTATTTATGTCGGGAGGGAACAGCTTCATTCCCTTTTCCTTTATATATAATACGTACTTGGTAATTTCGTCTATTTTGTTGAGACGGTTATTCAGGAGCGCGCATATGAACTCCTTGCAGTAATAGCGCTTGAGCCATGCCGTCTGGTACGCAAGCGTTGCATATGCCGCCGCGTGCGACTTATTGAACGCATAGGAGGCAAATCCCTCCATGTTGGCAAATATCTTTGCCGCGACGTCCGCCGAAATGCCGTTATTGACGCAGCCGACAATCTTGCTGCCGTTGGTATCGCTGATGCCGCCGTTTATGAATTTCTCCTTCTGCGCCATCAGCGTCTTTTTATCCTTCTTGCCCATCGCCCTTCTGACGAGGTCTGCCTCGCCGAGCGAGAAGCCTGCAAGGAACTGGAAGATCTGCATGACCTGTTCCTGGTAGACGGGAATGCCGTAGGTGACCTTAAGTATCTTCTCCTCTTCGGGACAGTCGTAGGTTATGGGCTCTTCGCCGTGCTTTCTCTTGCAGAAACTGTCTATGAACTTCATGGGACCGGGACGATAGAGCGATATGCCCGCTATCAGGTCTTCGAGAGTATCCGGCTTGAGCGTCTTCATGAACCTCTTCATGCCGCCCTGTTCAAGCTGGAACACGCCGTCGGTGTCGCCGTCGGAAATGAGTCCGTACGCGCCCGCATCGGTATATCCTATCTTGGTGAAATCGACTACAAATCCCGTATCCTCTTTTATATAGTCGACGCACTTTTTGATATCGGTCAGAGTGACCAGCGCAAGGAAGTCCATCTTGAGCATTCCCAGCGCCTCTATTTCCTTTGCCACGAACTGCGTCGTTATGTCCTCGCCGTTGCGCGACAAGGGAACGTTATCCGCAATCTTTTTGCGGCATATGACGACGCCTGCCGCGTGCATGCCCGTCTGTCTGGGCATACCCTCGAGCTGGAGAGCCATGTCTATTACTCTCTTAAGCGTCTGGTCGGTCTCGTATATCTCGCAGAACTCGGCATTTCTCGCACTCTTGAGCTCGTTGAGTTTGCCCCTGATTTCCTCCTTCTTGTCGGGGTCGCTTTCGGCGTTCATCTTCTTTTCGGTAGACTGTATTCTTCTGCCAAGAAGGTCGCCTATCGACGTCTTTCCGTCCATTATCTTTGTAAGTCTGTCGGTTTCCGAATAGGGAACGCGCATGACTCTGCCGACGTCCTTTATGGCGTTCTTTGCCGCCATTGTGCCGAAAGTGACTATCTGACAGACGTTTTCTGGATGGTATTTCTGTCTTACGTACTCAATTGTCTCCTCGCGCCTGTCCGTGCAGAAGTCGATATCGAAGTCCGGCATGGATACTCGGTCGGGATTTAAGAAACGCTCGAAGAGAAGGTCGTACTGCAACGGCTCGACATCGGTTATGCCTATCGAATATGCGACTATCGAACTTACGCCCGAGCCTCTGCCGGGACCTACGGGAATGCCGTTTTCCTTGGACCAGTTTATGAAGTCCCAGACAATGAGATAGTATTCTGCATAGCCCATGCGGCAGATTACGTCGAGTTCATAGTCCGCCCTGTCCCTTTCCCTCTTTGTGACAGTGCCGTACCTTCTGACAAGCCCTTCGTCGGTAAGTTTCCTTAAGTATTGTTCGGGGGTAGAACCGTCGGGCGGAGTGTAGCCGGGGATAAGGGTCATATCTCTTATGGGATATCCCTTTTTATCGAGGTTGAACGCAGGTTCGACCACTTTGTCGGCAATTACCCTGGTGTTGCTTATGGCTTTGGGCAGATTGGGGAAGAGCGCCGCCATCTCGTCGCCCGACTTGAAGTAGAATTCGTCCGTGTCGAACTTCATTCTCTTGGGATCGTCGAGCGTTTTTTTGGTCTGTATGCACAAGAGCACGTCGTGCATTTCGGCATCTTCTTTCTTGAGATAATGCACGTCGTTGGTGGCTACAATCTCGACGCCTATCTCGTCGGCGAGCTTTACGAGAAGGGGCAGAACTCTCCTCTCCTCGGGTATGCCGTGGTCCTGAATTTCAATATAGAAATCTTCGCCGAATATGTCCTTAAGGTTGAGCGCCATCTCCCTTGCGCCCTCGTAATCGCCGTTTAAAAGACGCCTGGGAATGCCGCCCGCAAGGCACGCCGAAAGGCAGATTACGCCCTCCGAATGTTCCCTGAGAACGTTATAATCTATCTTAGCCTTATAGTAAAAGCCGTCGACAAACGCCATCGAGTCGAGCTGTACGAGATTCTTATACCCTGCCTTGTTTTTTGCAAGAAGTATGAGGTGCTCGGCGGTGTTGCCCTCATGCTTGTACATATCCTTGGTGAGGTAGAATTCACAGCCTATTATGTACTTTATGCCTGCAATCGCCGCCTTTTCGGCAAAATGCAGAGTGCCGTACATATTGCCGTGGTCGGTGATGCATACGGTGTCTACGCCGTTATTTTTACAGTAATCAATTAAATTGTCAATTTTGCAGGCACCGTCCAACAGCGAATATTCCGTATGGAGGTGCAGATGCACGAAATCTGTCATGTATGTCCGTTCCTTATCTCAAAAGGTATTTCAGAGCAGCTGTGAGGATATCTCAAATATCTTCCTCATACGGTGATTTATGCAGCTCTTGGTTATGGATAGTCTGTCGGCAAGCTCCCTCATCGAGGCATTGGGGTCGGCAAGGCGCGCTTCGGCAACTTCGAACAGATTTTTGTCCAGGCTCTGAAGTCCTATCGTCTGCGATATTACCTCTATCGCCTTAATCTGCGCCACGGATGCCGTTACCGCCTTGTCGATATTTGAAACCGAACAGTTTGCCACCCTGTTAGAGTTATTGCTCTTGTCCTTGTATTCGACTATTTTGTTTAGCTTGTCGAGCGAGTCGGGCACATCCATCTGATTGAGAAGGTCTGAAATAACCTCCTTGCTCTTGACGTACACGACCGCGCTGTCCTTTCGTCCGACGAGCTTTGCCAGAACCTCGAAATCGCACAGAAGTTCGCAGAAATCGCCGGCCGTAATGCGGTTGGAAAAAAACACTTCGAAATGGTAGCCCGTGCGGCTGTAAGTCTGCTCGTCGGGAAGAGTGCAACTTCCTCCGCCCAGAAATGCGCCTTTAAGGTATGCCGAACGACGGGCATCGCCCTCCGTCAGCACTTTATCTATGCCGAACCGCAGAGAAACTCCCTCCTCGTCGCAGGCGACGACGCCCATCTTTTCCAGAAGTTTAAGAGCCCCGTCTCCCACACAGTCTAAAATAAACTTGTCCCTGCCGCTGAGCATATCCAGCTGCGGGTCTACCCTCTGAACGTCGAGCGAAAATATCTTCTCGATTATATCGACGACATAGCTTGCAGTCTGCTCGTTTTCGGTGACTATCTCAAAGCCGAACTTGCCGCCGCTTGAAACTATTGAACCGCTCGTTCTGACAAATGCCGACAAAAAAGCCAGCGCGCACCCCTCGTCTTCGGGTGCCGTCCTCATTATTTCAGCCTTGATCTCTTCGGTAAAGTTTGCCATCTAAATGCCCTTTTTATACTTCTGGAATCTGAATGACGGCAACCTGCCGTCGATGTTGTCTATCTGCCCAAGGGGAATGTCAGCCTCGGCGAGGAGCTCGTCCGCAATGGCGGTGTCACCCACCCTCGATGCCGAATGTGCGTCCGAATCTATGACAAATCTGACGCCGGTAGCCGCCATAACCCTGAGCTCTTCGGGAGAAATATGCCGCTTTTTGGTGTTTATCTCAATATATGTGCCGTACTCCGCGCAGACGGCTGCAACCGCTTCAAGGTCGCAACAGCACTTGAAATTTATGTGGGTTATTATGTCTATGGGGTTGTTTTTTACCGCATTTATATATGCCTCGGTCGTGGCGTCAACTATCTTTTGCGACGGCCTTTTGCCCTTTGTGTAGGCAATGTAGTTGGCAAACATTATGCGGTGCATGTCCTTTACAGACTTATATCTGAGAACGGTATGAATGCCTGCCAGATAGATATCGAATTTATCGAGGTCGGAAGGTTTCATATCCGTTTCGCCGTCGACGGAAATCAGGTTACTCTCCATGCCCATAAGGACTTTGACGCCCGTGATTTTTTCAGCCTCTTCAATCTCCCGTCTCAGCGCCCCGAGTTTTCTGCGCTTTAGCCCGAAGAGCAGATGATTGAACCCGTGGTCGGTTATGGCAATCTGCTTAAGTCCCTTTTCCTTTGCCGCAACGGCGTTTTCAAGGACGGTATTTTTTCCGTGGGAATACGGAGTATGAGTGTGATAATCGCCCGTTAAAATCATTAAATTCTCCTATGTATGCAGATATTAAGTCAACTACAGCGTAAACAACAGCGCGTCGGCAGAGTAAAACGGTGACAAAATAAACCGACAATCGCAGGAATTATGGTCAAGGTACAGTCCGACATTATATTTTACAGCCGAAAGATTTTATCTGAAAAATTATAGTTGCAAAGCCCGATCAGACAAAACCAAGTCAATCTCTCAAACAGCGAAGGTTTCTCAACTTACCGCAATGCCATACCCTGCCTTTCATATGCGCTACAATAAACTATATTCAACCGAACAGACAAAGTCAAAGCAACGTAAAATCAACTGAAAAATTTAAGCCTTTAAATAATGTTTACAAGACTGACGACGCAAAATTTACCTTTCAAAGTCGCCGAAATATATGACCTCTTCCTCAAGGGTCACGCCGAATCTGAGTTTGACTTCCTCTCTTACCAGCGATATAAGTCTGAACACGTCCGACGCGCTGCCGCCGTCGTTTATGATAAAGTTGGCGTGTTCGTCTGAGACAAACGCTCCGCCAATTCTTCTGCCCTTTAAACCTGCCTTTTCTATGAGCCGCGCGGCATAGTCGCCCGCGGGATTTTTAAAAACGCATCCGCAACTTTTTCCCTTGGGAAGGTTGCGCCTTCGTCGGGAAAACTCCTTTATCCTTTCCTCCACGACCGACCGCTCAGACACATCAACTTTAAGCAATATTGACAATATTATTGCATTTATGTCACGCATAGTACTATGTTTATAGCTATAATGACAGGCATAATTGCTTAATTTAACTGTTTTACCGTTATAAAGCGTGACACTTACGACATTTTCGCCTATGTATTTTCCTGCCGCCCCACCATTCATATAAGCTATTCCACCGATGGTTGCAGGTATGTTTACAAGGTACTCAAGGCCGCCTAAGCCACGCAATCTGCAATAATTCAGAAGGGTTGACACCTTTGTTCCTGCCAGGCAAAAGAGCCTGTCATCCGCCACCCTCACTATGCCTGTAAGCTTTTTAGTGCAGATAATTTCTCTCATGCAGCCACCGTCAGCCGCCAGAATGTCAGAACCGTTGCCAAGCACGAGCGGCGGCGAGCCGTGAGACAATGCTACAGAATACGCGCTCTTTGCCTCATACAAATTTTTGGGGAAATAGATTTCAGCTCCCCCACCGAGGCCGTAAGTCGTGAGCTCTTTAAGCTGTCTTACCTCGGGCGCAATCGAATTATTTATCTTGATTTTGTGCGGAACTCCACCTTTATATAATACCATTTTTTTAGTCTTTTATCAATTACTTTAAGAGATTTTTTATTTTATTTATGTCGCCTGACGGAGCTGCATTTTTAAGCTGCGATATGTAATCTTCGGAACAATACGATGTAAGCCTGTAAGAATATTCCGCCGCGGCAAGATTTGCCATGCTTTGGTTGTCGTCGTAGACGGTATTGCCGCTGAAAAGCCCCAGAGATTTTACATTATTATTTTCCACCAGATAATCAATAAAAATTTCGGCGGCGGCGCAACGCTCTTTATCATGTGTCAGCACGGATATATTCTGATATAGGTCGTTGAAGCCCGTAAGCGGCTTTACGCTGTATTCGACTTTGCGCGAGATAAAGCGGTAAATATCCCTCTGCGTGCCGAGAAGATACCTGTAACTGCCGTCCAGAAGTTTCAAATAGGCGTTTACCGAACTTTCCCTTGCAGCACCGCCAAGGCCTGCAACAGCCGCGGCAACTTCAACAAGATTATCTTTGCCTGCATTGATAACGGTATTCTGCAAATTTACATCGCTGAAATCTGCCGAAGCGTCGAGCGCAATAATACAATATGCGCCGTTGCACCAGGTCGTATATCCGAAACTCTGATTTACATAGTTTTCTATTCCCGAAAAACCTGCGTTATATGATATTAAATCGGGCTTATGTCCGAGCGCTAAATTTTCCCTTGCCGCAGTTGCGCTCAGAGAAGTGACGTTGAAATAGATATTCTTCCCGCTGAAACACTTCTTTGCCGCATCGGAAAGGAATTTCGCCCTTGAGCCCTTTCCGCCCTCAAAACCGTCAATCTGCCACAGCTCTATGAGCATTACGTCGTCAGTTCCGCGCTCTTCGGTCTTATGCGTCAAAATGTACGCTATCGGCGTCATTACCGCCACAATGACTATGACCATTATAAGCGCCGCTATCCTTTTTATGTGCATACATTATAATATAGCTTTGCCCATCAAAAAATACATAGGGGAATATCCCCCGTCGGAAATATTCCCCTATACCGCCTCGTTCACCGCAAATTTTTGTGCCTCGGCTATATATAAAGCGCATGTGCTTGCAAGATTATATTGAGCATAAATCGCAATATTATGCGCCGTTTTGCAGTCAGATGCATATTTAATGTTTATCGAGCAATCATTCGCCGAAAAGTTTCGGTATTAAACGCACCAAATTTCGCGTAAGTAAAGACGCGTCATACCAAGTCGTATGTAAACTGAAAGTATCATTGTTTTTGTTTTTCAATGATGACCTCCTGTGTACTTGATTGTTTGGCTAAAGAGCCTCGCTCAGTTTAGCACATAGAAGATTTTTATATATTAAACAAGCTTGGGCGACAAAAGCCATCAGATTGCCACTGACATATTCAGTAGTTTTTTCTTTATAAGAAAATGCGCTCACGAAAGTTAAAAAAACTTTCGCGAGCGCATTACAAGTTCGGTATCGTAGATTAAATCGGCAACTTGCCTTTTAGTTGGATATACAGGCGAATTACATATCCGTTATCGCCGTATAAATCAGTCCTCGTCGTCCTCTTCGGGGAGCTCTACGTTGTGGTATACGTTCTGTACGTCGTCGAGCTCTTCGAGCCTGTCGATCATCTTCTGGAAGGTTGCAAGCTTGTCTTCGGGAAGAGTTACATAGTTCTGGGGAATCATCTTTATTTCTGCCTCGAGGAAGTTTACGCCCTTATCCTCGAAGAACTTACGCACTTCCGAGAACTTTTCGGGAGTCGTATAGACTTCGTATGCGTCCTCACCGGGCACGAAATCCTCTGCCTCGGCTTCGAGACAATACTCCATCATTGTATCCTCGTCGAGCGCAACCGTCTTTTCGATTACAATTACGCCCTTGTTGTCAAACTGATAGCTTACGCAGCCGGGCTTACCCATCTGACCGCCGCACTTCGACATTGTCGAGCTTATGTCGCCCGAAGTCCTGTTTACGTTGTCGGTAAGAGTCTTGATGATTACCGCAGAACCTGCCACGCCGTAACCTTCATAGGTAAGTTCCTTATAGTCCTTGCCGCTGAGTTCGCCTGCAGCCCTTGCAATAGACCTCTTGATGTTGTCGTTGGGCATATTTGCAGCCTTAGCCTTAGCTATGACGTCGGCGAGCTTGCTGTTGGTTTCGGGATTGGGGTTGGACTTTGCAGCAACTGCAAGTTCCCTGCCTATCTTAGTGAATATTGCGCCGCGGGCTGCGTCTGTCTTGCCCTTCTTAGCGGCTATGTTATGCCATTTTGAATGTCCTGACATGATTATTTCTCCTATATTTTATTGTTCTTCAGCGCATACATCGCAATTGCCGCGGAAACGCCTGCATTCAGGCTTTCGCACGTAGGGCGCATGGGTATTTTTACGGTAAATTCTGAAAGCGCCTTTATCCTGTCGCTTACTCCGCCGCCCTCATTTCCTATGCACAGACAAAATTTTTCGGGTGCGTTGAACGTGAATATATTCTCTCCGCCCATGTCGGCCGTGATTACGGGGACATCCCCCAGCATACTCAGTGCGTCGTCCAAAGTACAGTCATAGATATTTACGAAAAATATTCCGCTCATGCTGGCCCTTACGACCTTTGGCGAATAGGCATCGACGCAGTTGACCGCATAGATATCCTCATACCCTGCGGCATTTGCCGTCCTGATAATCGTGCCTAGGTTTCCCGGGTCCTGTATTCTGTCGAGGAGAAGACATTGCCCTTTGGGAGGTTTTGCATTAAGCCTTGGAATCTCAACCGTGGCAAGCACGCCCTGCGGCGTCTTTTCGTTGGAAATATACTCAAAAATCCCGTCCGAAAGCAATACCGCGCCATTATACTTTTCTGCGTACTGCTCCGTGCAATAGACGGCGGTTATTTTGCAACCTGCCGCAATGCATTCATCTACGCTCTTAATGCCCTCGACGATATATTCGCCGTATTCGCGCCTGTACTTCTTTTCGGCAAGCGAGACCAGCTTTTTAACCGTCGGATTTGCCCGTGATGTAATAAGCATACTGAAATTTTACCCGCTTAAAATGGTCAGGGTAGCGCAAGCGCTACCCCGAAATAAGCTGTGTATTAAACAGCTGCCTTAGCCTTCTCGGCAAGTGCAGCGAACGCCGCAGCGTCGTTTACCGCAAGGTCAGCAAGTACTTTTCTGTTGAGGTTGATGCCTGCAACCTTGAGTCCGTGCATGAACTTGGAATAGGAAAGACCGTTTACCCTTGCTGCAGCGTTGATACGTGCGATCCAGAGCGAACGCATGTCGCGCTTTCTCAGCCTTCTGCCGACGAAAGCGTAGTTTAAGGACTTCATTACCGCTTCGCGGGCGATTCTGTAGTTCTTGGACTTGTTTCCGAAATAACCTTTTGCAAGGCGCATTATCTTTCTGCGCTTCTTTAAAGCGTTTACCGTTCTCTTAATACGCATTATTCAATCCTCCTTTACGCCTTATAGGGAATCATAGACTTGACTGTAGATTCCTGAGTGCTGGAAACGAGCGTGTTCTGACGCAAATTTCTCTTTCTCTTTCTGTTCTTGGTTTCAGCTTTGTGGTTCTTGCCGCCGTGAGGTCTCTGAACCTTGCCGCTTGCGGTAAGCCAGAAGCGCTTCTTAGAACCGCTGTGTGATTTCTGCTTAGGCATATTTTTATCCTCCAATGAATATTTTACAAATTTAAATTCAGGCCTTTGCGGGGGAAAGCATCATGGTTATCATCCTGCCTTCCGCAACGGGCTTTTTATCCTGGACGGCCTTGCCGCCGAGCCCTTCGAAAAAGTCCTGCATGACCTTGACACCCTGATAGGAACGGGCATTTTCCCTGCCCTTCATCCTTATGGATACCTTTACTTTGTTGCCCGCTTCAAGGAATTTGAGGCACTGCTTTGTCTTTACCGCAATATCGCCCACGTCGATCGTCATCGAAAGGCGTATTTCCTTGATTTCGATCTGTGTCTGATTCTTGCGGTTTTCCTTGTCCTTTTTTGCCTGCTCGTACTTGAACTTGGAATAGTCCATTATTTTGCAGACGGGCGGAACGGCATTGGGCGAAATCTTGACGAGGTCGAGGTCGGCCTCTTCGGCGAGCTTTAACGCCTGGAAAGACGACATGACGCCCACCATATTTCCGTCAGCACCTATGACCCTGACTTCCTTGTCCCTGATTGCCTCGTTTACCTGATATAACTCTTTTATAACCATATACCTCTCTTGATTTATGACAACAAAATATCGGGTTACGCAAAAGTAACCCGATAAATGCATTGCGCCGTTATTGCGGCGAACTTTACATTATTAGCGCTTGCATACTCTACGCAAGGCGAAAGGGGTTATCCTTTGCTTACTCATATATAATACAACTATTTTGCCGCGAAGTCAACTGATTTAATCAGAAAATTACCTTTTTTCTGTCTTCGCGGACGACTAAGTTCTCGAAATCTTCCTTGGACATGGTAGTCTTTTCCTCTACTCCGCGCTTGTTGACGTTGACGGTGCCTTCCTCGGCCTCCTTATCGCCGACAACGAGGATATAGGGAATTTTATCGAGCTTGGCTTCCCTTATCTTGTAGCCGATTTTTTCGTTCCTGCCGTCGACTTCCGCACGTATTCCGAGCTCTGAAAGATCTGCGCATACCTTGTCGGCATATTCCTTTGTCCTGTCGGTGATGGGAAGCACCTTGACCTGGGTAGGGCACATCCAGAGAGGGAACGCTCCGCCGTACTTTTCGATGAGGAAAGCAAGCGTCCTTTCATAGCAGCCGATCGAGCTCCTGTGAATGACATAGGGCGTACGCTTGGTTCCGTCGACGTCGATATACTGCATCTCGAAGCTTTCGCCTGCCGCAAAGTCAATCTGAATGGTGATTAAGGTATCTTCCTTGCCGTGAACGTTCTTTATCTGCACGTCGAGCTTGGGTCCGTAGAAAGCCGCCTCGTCGTCTGCTTCGACATAGTCTATGCCGAGGTCGTCGAGGATATACTTCATCATTGCCTCTGTCTTGGTCCACGCCTCGTCGTTGTCGATGTACTTATCCGACTTGGACGCGCCCCTCTTGGAGAAACGATAGGTTACGTCGTTGCGCATTCCGAGGCAATCGAGAATGTAATACGACAGGTCGAGGCAACGCTTGAACTCGTCCTCCACCTGCTCCTTGGTGCAGATGATGTGACCGTCAGAAAGCGTGAACTGACGTATTCTTATGAGGCCGTGCATCTCGCCCGAAGCTTCCTTTCTGAATTCGGTAGCCGTCTCGGAATAGCGGCAGGGAAGGTCGCGGTAGGACTTGAGGCCGTTCTTATAAATCTGATACTGGAAAGGACAGGTCATGGGGCGCAGAGCCATAATCTCTTCGCCGTTGAGAGATTCGCCCTTTTCGTCGAGGTCGCCGAGCACGAACATCTTGTCGCGATAGTGATCCCAGTGGCCTGAAATCTTATAGAGGTCGGATTTTGCCATGAGGGGGGTCTTGGTAATCATGAATCCCCTCTTTGCCTCTTCGTCTTCTACAAAGCGCGAGAGAATCTGAAGAATCTTTGCGCCCTTGGGCATCAGAATGGGCAGACCCTGGCCGATTACGTCGCTGGTCATGAATATTCCAAGCTCTCTGCCGAGCTTGTTGTGGTCGCGCTTTTTAGCCTCTTCGACTGCGGCGAGGTACTCTTCCATCTGGCTCTTCTTTTCGAATGCGGTGCCGTAGATACGGGTGAGCATCTTATTCTTTTCGCTGCCCCTCCAGTATGCGCCCGTAAGCGATATGAGCTTGAACGCCTTGATTTTGCCCGTCGAGGGAAGATGAGGTCCCTTGCAGAGGTCGGTAAATGAACCCTGCTTATAGAAGGAGATTACCGCGTCTTCGGGAAGATCCTCAATGAGCTCTACCTTATACTTTTCCTTGTACTTGGTCATGAGCTCGATTGCCTCCTTTCTGGGGAGTTCGAAGCGCTCTATGGGAGTATTGGCCTTGATTATCTTTGCCATTTCGCTCTCTATCTTTTCAAAGTCGTCCTGCGTTATGGGCGTCTTGAAGTCGATGTCGTAATAGAAACCGTTTTCGATTACGGGACCGATTGCGAGATTGCAGGTAGGATAGATGGTCTTTACTGCCTGTGCGAGCACGTGCGCGCAGGTATGACGATATACGTCGAGTCCCTCTTTATCCTTAAGCGTCACGATTTCAACCGTATCGCCGTCCGAAAGATGCGTCCTTATGTCGACGAGTTTGCCGTTGACCTTTGCAGCTACGGCATTTCTTGCAAGGCCGTCGGAGATTGCCGCCGCGCATCTGAGGCAGTCGGCGCCCTCTTCCAGGCTGAGCTGTTCACCGTTTTTAAGTAAAATGTTCATGATATTTGCTCCTTATCCGCCCTTAGTTCAGGCGCGGAATGGTGTTTTTACATTAAAAAAACGCCCTTAAACTTAAATAAAGCTTAAGGACGCATTGTATTGCGTGGTTCCACCCTAATTGCCGCGCATATGCGCAGCCACTTTTTTTATCGTCCGCGTTTTTAAAAGTGGTTTCCCGTTATCCCTTGACCATGCTCCCCTTTCAGCCGAGGGGGCGCTCTCTGCAAAAGCCGCAGGCGGTACTTGTCTTTTTACGGACACGATTTATTTACTAAGTCTATCTTATTACTTTTTTCGGCATTTGTCAACGGCTTTGAGGGTAAAATCTTTTTATTTTATTTGCCAAATTGCTTTATTATAATGTATAATAAAATTCGATTAAATTCAGGAAGTTTGATATGGCTTATACTAATTTTAATGAAGTTGAAAAGAAGTGGGCAGAATACTGGGAAAAGAACGCTACCTTCCACACCGATCTGCACGATTTTTCCAAGCCCAAGTACTATGTACTCGACATGTTCCCCTACCCTTCCGGCGCAGGACTGCACGTAGGCCATCCAGAAGGCTATACGGCAACCGACGTAATCTCCCGCATGAAGAGAATGCAGGGCTATAACGTACTGCACCCCATCGGCTTTGACAGCTTCGGTCTGCCTGCCGAACAGTATGCAATAAAGACGGGCAACCACCCCGGCGGCTTTACGCAGAGAAACATTCAGACATTCACCAACCAGCTCAAGATGCTCGGTCTTTCCTATGACTGGGATCAGACCATTTCCACCTGCGACCCCTCCTATTACAAGTGGACGCAGTGGATATTCAAAAAACTTTACGAGGCCGGACTTGCAAGGTATGTCGAGACGCCCGTCAACTGGTGCGAAGAGTTGGGAACTGTGCTCGCAAACGACGAGATAATCGACGGCAAGAGCGAACGCGGCGGCTATCCCGTAGTGCGCAAGAACATGAAGCAGTGGGTCATAGACATAAATAAATATGCCGAAAGACTGCTGGACGGACTCAACGAGCTTGACTGGCCCGAGGCGTCAAAGACAGCCCAGCGCAACTGGATAGGCAAATCGGTCGGCGCAAACATCGACTTCAAAGTCGACGGCACCGACTATTCCTTCACCGTATTCACGACGCGCTGCGACACGCTTTTCGGCGCAACTTACTGCGTACTCGCCCCCGAACACGCGCTCATAGACAAGATTACGACGGACGCACAGAGAGAGACAATAGAGGCATACAAGGCTATGTGCGCAAGCAAGTCCGAGATGGAGCGCACGGAGCTGAATAAGGATAAGACGGGCGCGTTTACGGGCGCATATGCAATAAATCCCGTCAACGGCAACAAGCTGCCCATATATATTTCCGACTACGTGCTCACGACCTACGGCACGGGCGCAATCATGGCAGTACCCGCACACGACGAGAGAGACTACGCCTTTGCAAAGAAATTCAAATTGCCTATAGTTGAGGTGCTTGCAGGCGGCGACATAGAAAAAGAGGCATATACAGCTGACGGCGTGCACGTAAACAGCGGTTTCCTTGACGGACTCAACAAGCAGAAAGCAATCGACAAGATGATTGACTGGCTGGTAAAAAACGGATGCGGCAAAAAGGCGATAAGCTATAAGCTGCGCGAATGGATATTTGCACGCCAGAGATATTGGGGCGAACCCATACCCGTCGTTCACCTTGAAAACGGCAAGGACGTACTCCTTCCCGACAGCGAACTTCCCCTCATTCTTCCCGAAATGGACGACTACAAGGCACACGGAGGAAACGCTCCGCTTGAAAATGCCACCGACTGGGTAAACGTTGAAATAGGCGGCGTAAAGGGCAAGCGCGAGACGACGACTATGCCCGGTTCCGCCGGTTCGAGCTGGTACTTCCTGCGCTACTGCGACCCCCACGACGACGAAAAGTTTGCAGACTATGACCTTTTGAAGTACTGGATGCCCGTAGACTTCTACTGCGGCGGCAAGGAACATCTTGTGGGGCATCTGCTCTACTCGCGTTTCTGGAACAATTTCCTCTACGACAAAGGCTACGTTCCCTATAAGGAGCCGTTCAAAAAGCTCTTCCATCAGGGCATGATACTCGGCGAGGACGGAAACAAGATGTCCAAGTCGCTGGGCAATGTAATAAACCCCGACGACGTCGTAAAACAGTACGGCGCGGATGTTCTGAGAATGTACGAGATGTTCATGGGCCCCGTTGCCGACACCAAGCCCTGGAACACCGCAAATATCGAGGGCGTAAAGAAATTCATAGACAGGGTTTACAGGATATATATGGAGAGCGACGTCATCTCTGACGAGCCAAACAAAAACCTTGAAAAGCTGTATCATCAGACGGTAAAGAAGGTCGGCGAGGACTATATGGCAATGAAGATAAATACCGCCATATCCCAGATGATGATATTCGTAAACGCCGTATACAAGGAGATTGCCGAGGGCAGAAAGTTCCCCGTAGAGTATGCAGAAGGGCTTATAAAGCTATTAAACCCCGTCATCCCCTTCGTCACCGAGGAAATTTGGAATACGGCGCTCGGCCACAACGGCACCATTGCCTATGAAAAGTGGCCCGAATACGACAATTCCAAGTGTGGCGAGGACACATTCGAATACGCCGTTCAGATTAACAACAAGATTAAGAAAAAGATGAACATTGACGCTACCGCCGACGCCAAGACCATTGAGAGCATCGTCAGAGCCGACGAGGAAATTGCCGCCCTTTTGGATGGCAAGCAGGTAAAGAAATTTATCGTCGTTCCCAAGCGCCTTATAAATATCATCTTATAATCTGACGCTTAGGCATAAAGTTTAAAAGCCGCCGCAGCTGCAAAATTGCAGCTGCGGCGGCTATTTTATTTGCACTATTTAAAATCAGCATTTATTTTTTGAAGGCTGAACTTTCTTTCCCACCTTTGCCCTCTTTTTGCTGTCCTTTACGTATTGCTTCAGGCGCGCAAACATCGCATCTTCGCCCTGCTCGCCGAGCATTGTAAGATAGTCCTCCAGAAGCTTGGCTGTCTCGGGGTGCATTCTTGCGTTGTCCTTTCTGCCCTGATAGTATTCGAGGGGCGAATAGTCGGTATAGTCCTTGCCCTTATAAGTCTTGCTTGCGGCAATTCTGTCGCATATCATCTCGGCGAAGTATTTCGGCGGCATTTTCACCGTTATGAATCCGCACTTCGCGTCCGAGTCGCTCCAGTACTCGAAGTGATGCTTATTTCTGCCCTTATGGTGCAGCCAGGCGGCGGAATATCCGAAGAGTTCCCTCTCCCTTGCCTGCGGACTCCTTGTGCCCTGATAGTACTTTACCCCGGGGAAAAATTCCGCAGGGCTGAATTTTGACAGGTCGTGCGTGAGCCCCTGCCAATAAAGCCCTACCCTGAAGCAGTGCTTTCTGACAAGCCGTCTGTGATGCATGACCGTCCTGAGATGTTTAAAGAAATTCATGTCAGATATCTATAACCATTCCGTCGTACGCCGCCGTTACGGAATACTCCTTTTCAATGGCAGCAAGTCTTTCGGGCGTGGGGTTTGCATTGTGGGAAAAATGAGTGATAACCGACCGCGTGCCGCCCGACATTACGCCTGCCGCAAGCAACCTTTCGCGTATGCCTGCAACCGTGGCAATGCACATATGCCTTGTTCCGACTACGGGAGGGGCATCGAGAAATGTACAGTCGAATGAAACGACGTCTGCCTTTGCCCCTTTTTCAGCGAGGAAGGCTATTGCTTCCGAAGAAATTTCGCCCGTATCGTAGAGATGCAGATAGCCCTTGCCGCCGCGCTCTATATAGTAAAGGAGCGCCTCCTCCCTGGTACCGTGCAGCGCAGGGATAGTAAGCACGCGGAAATCGCCTATTTTCAGCTCCTTGAACGCACCTATGGTATTCATCCTGACGTGAGTTCGAACCTCGCTCTTCATCTCCCTTGCCGTACATTCCGAAAACACCTTAGAAACTTCTGCATTGCCGTAAATTTCCAGCACGTCGCATTCAAGCGAGGCATACTTATATCCCCTCAGGATAAAGTCGTGCGCGTAGAAATGGTCCATATGCGAATGGGTAATGAGCGCATACCTGAGCGACGAGAGGTCTATTGCCTGCGACAGCGAATGACTGAACGCCTCAGGCGGAAAATCGACCGACAGGACGTCGTCGATTATTATCTGCGAACGGGTGCGGACATAGCCCTTGTAGTTCTCTCTTAAATTTTTACATATGGGACAGCTGCAGAACATTGCAGGTACGCCTTCCGCCGCAGCTGTGCCTGAATACAATATCTTCATATAGCGAGACAGGGCGAACTTATGTCGCCCTGCATTTTAAATTTCCATTATTATAGTAACGGGTCCGTCGTTGAGCTGATTTATCTTCATATCAGCCCCGAACACGCCCTTTTTTACGGTTATGCCCTCTTCCGACAGCTTTTTAACGCAGTATTCGTAGAGCTCGTTAGCCCTTTCAGGCAGCTCAGCCCCCGTAAAACTAGGTCTGTTGCCGTGCGTGCAGTCGCCGTACAGCGTAAACTGAGAGACCATCAGCACCTCTTTGCCGACATCTTTGACCGACAGATTCATCTTGCCGTTATCGTCCTCGAATATTCTGAGACGGGCGATTTTGTACGCCAGCTTGTCGGCATTTGCCGTGCTGTCGCCTACGCCTACTCCCAAAAATACGCAGAGTCCGCCCTCTATGGATGAAATCAGCTGCCCGTCAACCGTCAAAGCAGTGTTTTTTACCCGTTGAATGACCGCCTTCATATGCCGTCAGCTTACTTGCCGACTCTGGACATATACTCGCCGGTACGCGTATCTATACGTATGGTTTCGCCCTCTTCGACGAACATGGGCACCTGAATGGTTGCGCCCGTCTCTACCTTTGCGTTCTTGAGAGCGTTGGTTGCAGTGTTACCCTTTACGCCGGGTTCGCACTCAACGACCTTGAGTTCTACAAAGTTTTCGGGTTCTACGGAGAATGCCGTGCCGTGAAGGAACTTGATGGTTACGGTATCGTTCTCCTTGATGTATTTAAGGGCATCCTCTACCTGATCATAGTTGAGGGGAATGATTTCGAAGGTGTCGGGGTCCATGAAGTTATAGAACTCGCCGTCCGTGTAGGAATAAGTCATCTTCCTCGTTTCAACCTGAGCGGTTTCAAGCTTTGCGGTGGGGTTGAACGTAATGTCCGAAAGTACCTGTCCGGTAACAACGTTCTTAAGGGTTGCCCTTACGAAAGCTGCGCCCTTGCCGGGCTTAACGTGCTGGAATTCGGTAACGGTGTATACGCCCTTGCCATTGTACTCAAAAGTTACGCCCTTTCTGATATCGCCTGCTAAAATAGATGCCATATATTTATACTCCTTAATAATTTGCTTATGAATAGGTTATAATATCAACAATTTTTTGTCAGAGTCCGTAAGGCTTACCACCTTGCCGTCCTTAAGCGTTACGCTGTCCTCTATCCTTATTCCGAGCTTGCCGGCAAGATAAATTCCCGGCTCGTCCGAGAATACCATTCCGTCCGCAAAGATGCTTTCGTCACCCGGCGAGAGCGTTGGCTTTTCATGGATATTGATGCCAAGGCTGTGGCCGAGCGAATGGGTGAAATACTTATCCAGCCCGTAGGACGCAAAGTAATCTCTTGCGATTGCATCGCCCTGCTTGCCCGTCATGCCCGAGACAAATTTTTCCTTGACGAGCATATGCGCCGTAAGCACCTTCTGATATATGTCCTTGAACTCAGTGTGGTTGCCGTCGTCGCCGAAAAGAAATGTCCTGGTGCAATCCGAACAATATCCGTTTATCTTGCAACCGAAATCTATGAGCACGGCATCGCCGAATTTAAGCGCGGTATTTCCCGTCTCGTGATGGGGAACGCTGCCGTTTGCGCCGAATGCGCATATCGTAGAAAAGCTTGTGCCGCTTGCGCCGTTCTTCCTCATGAGATATTCCAAAAGAGCGGCAACCTCATTTTCGGTCATGCCCTCCTTAATCTCGCCGAGAAGCGTCATATATGCCCTGTCGGTAGCAGCGCAGGCGAGCCTGATATTCTCTATTTCGTCCTCGCGCTTGACCGCCATTGCACTCTCGAACGAGCCAAGGCTGTCTTTGATTTCGTATCCGCCCTCTGTAAGCGAGAGATAATCGGAGGCAGATATCCTGCCGAGCGGCATCCCGAGCGACTTGTATCCCTTGAGAAGCTCGCCAAGTTTTGTGCGTCTGGGATATTCCTTTACGGAAATTCCCTGACCTGCAAGCGACTTTTCAGCCGCCTCGAGATAGCGGCTGTCGGTATAGAAGCTTGCGCCGTCCTTATCCGCCACAACTATTCCGAAAGAACTGGAAAAGTGAGTGAGATAAAAGCGCAAATCGTCTTCCTTTACTACGAGCGCATCTGCGCCCACCGCATCATAAATCTTTCTTATCGTGTCTATTACCATATTATTTTACCAAAAAAATAATTATATGTCAACAGTATTGTATATTTGTTTCATTGCGGAGGCGTCCTCTGCCTGCGTTCCGTCCGATTCGCTGACGATATAGGGCTCAAGCTTCAGCTCCCTGAGGGCGACGGCCAGCGGCATGAATTCAGGACCGTAGGTCATATCTTCGAAGGTGAGATGCTTTATCTCGCCCTTGCCGCCATACATAATCTTTGAAAAATGCACGTGAAAGTGCTTTACCCTTTCATAGCCGAGTTCGGCAATCATATATTCAAGTCGGCTCTTATAGTCCTCCACCGTCTTCAGACTGCCCTGCTCCCTGGCGTTGATGTGTCCGAAGTCGAGGCAGGGAACATAGATTTTATCTATCTTGCAGAAGGACACGATCTCTTCAAGCGTGCCGATCTGGGCAAGTTTACCCATGGTTTCGGGCGAATAGGTGACGTCCTCAAGATTGTTGAGATAGATATAGTCGGTCAGCCTTTTGATTCTGTCCGTAGTCAGCGCAACTGCATCCTCCCTGGACATCTTACCCTGCGTGGAAGGGTGAAAGACAAGACGTCTGCCGCCCATGAGCTTTAAAAACTTTGCGCTGTTCAATACGTAATTATATGACTTCTGCGCCGCCTCGTCGTCGGGGTTTGCAAAGTTTATAAAATAGGGGGCGTGAACGCTTATCTCCTTGTCAGCCGCCGCAAAGGCATTGCCTATCTCCTCCGCCTTGCCTTCGGACAAAGTTATTCCCCTGCCGAAGGAATATTCGAAACAGTCAAGGTCAAATTTATTGAGATATTCGGGCGCCTGAGCAGTATGCTTGTAGCCCATTTCATAGAAACTTCTGCTGTTTCCGCTCGGTCCGAATTTAATCAATTTGCTCTCCCTCTGCACTCTCTGTAAAAGCGCCTTCTTCTGCCTGTTCAGAAGTACTGTCAGACAGGTTTTCGCAAGGCTGAACTTCGCCGCTGACGGGCTCAACCGCATCTGCGGCTGTCTGCTCGTCTGCATTTTCGCCTGACGCGCATAC
Organism: uncultured Clostridia bacterium; assembly: GCA_944354125.1. Classification (GTDB taxonomy): domain Bacteria; phylum Bacillota; class Clostridia; order Christensenellales; family Borkfalkiaceae; genus Coproplasma. The sequence goes on from CALVPT010000001.1 coordinate 175,133, forward strand.
GCCTTGTCCTTCTACCTTATCTGCCGTCTCTTCCGTATTATCGCTAACCTTTTCGCCGTCCGACGAAAAAGCCTCCGCAGCGCTCTCTCCGCTCTTAGGGGAAACGGCGGCAATTTTGTCCTCGGCTTGTGAAGCTTCTCCCCTTATGAACGCTATATCGCGTTCAAGCTGGGATGAAAGCTCGGCAACACTGTTAAAGCAGACGATATCCCTTATGTATCCGACAAAGTAGATAGTGAGCACCGCGCCGTAGAGGTCGCCGCTGAATCCGTCGAAATACACTTCGAGCGCCACTCTGTCGTCGCCGAACGTGGGGCAATTGCCGTAGTTTGCAATGCCGAAGTACTTTGTGCCGTCTATGACGGAATAGACCTTATATACACCCGGTTTGACGGGATATTTATCCTCGGGATAAACTATGTTTACGGTAGGGAAACCGACCTCTTCGCCGCCCCTGCCTGCGCCGTGCACCACCTCGCCCGTGACGTTGAAGTCGGAGCCGAGCAATCTGTCCGCCTTGCTGACGTCGCCGCCTTCAAGACAGGACTTTATGAGCGTAGTGCTGACCTTTTCGCCCTCGCAGAGGACGTCTTTCACAGACATGTACCATACGCCGTTCTCGTCGTCTTCGGCATAGCTTTTGAGCGTTGACGCCTTACCCTTTGCCTTTGCGCCGAAACGGAAATCCTTGCCGCTCATGTATGCCTTTACATTGATATAGTTCTCGATAGTAGCGAGAAAATCGAGGGGCGCGGTTGCCATAAACTCCTCGTTGAAGTCGATTGCAAGCACAAATTTGACGCCGAGAGTTTCCAGAATGCTCAGCCTTTCGTCGAAGGTGTACACCAACTTTCCGCCCTTGCCGTCGCGGAACATCATGACGCCGAGGTCGAGACCGTTGATCTTTGCCTGCAATTTAGCCTTCTTAATAAGTTCTCTGTGTCCCAGATGAATGGCATCGAAACACCCGAGAACGAGCAATGCGGGGAATGAATATTCGTCTTTTCCGTATTCTATAACCTTCAACATAGTTTAGTCCTTACCTTTATTGCGCCGTCTGTAACTTCGGCGAGACCGTAAAAACTTCCGTCCTCGCAGAATAATTTATATGTCCCGTCGCCGAGCGCACATTCGGCAGAAAGTCCGTTCAGAAGGCGCTTTTGCACCTTTCCCGATGCCGTAAAACTGTCAAACGGCAGAAGGCTCTCCGTGGGAATGATGTGCGCGGCGAGATTGTCTGCATTCAGTTCCTGAGTCGTTACCGAATTTTCGATGGTGAAAGGTCCGCTCGCCGTCCTTACAAGCGCGCTCATAGCCGCGACCGTGCCCAGCTTTTCAGCCATATCCCTTGCAACCGAACGCACATATGTGCCACCTCCGCACTCGATTCCGAATACATATTCGGACACTCCGTCGAAGGATAACAGGTCAATGCCGTATATGCTTACCCTCTTGGGCGGAAGAGTGAAGTCCTCGCCGCTCCTTGCAAGCATATAGCCCCTCTTGCCGTTTACGCATTTAGCGCTGTACCTTGGGGGAATCTGGTCGATTTCGCCCGTAAGCGAAGGAAGTACAGCTAAAATTTCCTCCCGTGAGGGCACTCTTTTACCCTCGCTTATAAGATTTCCCGTCGTGTCGAGCGTATCGTAGTCGACGCCGAAACGGAAAGTCGCTACGTATTTCTTTCTCTTCGAGAGAAAATAATCAAACAGCCGCGCGGCATTGCCGATTGCAATCGGAAGCACGCCGCTTGCCATTGGGTCGAGAGTACCCATATGTCCGCAGGGCGTGCCGCTTATGCGCTTTATTATTCCGACTTCTCTTGCCGAACTTACGCCCGAAGCCTTGTTGACGTTTATGAACCCGTTCATAACTGCTGATATACGGCGTACGTAAGTCTGTCTATGACCTCTTCGAGTTCGCCGAAGAGCATACAGCCGCTTGCCAGCACGTGACCGCCGCCGCCGAATGTAGAAGCAACGGCGTTTACGTTTGCCTTTTTGCTCCTCAAAGACGCCTTATACTGATTCTTTCTGACCTCGAGAAGGGAAACGGAGACTTCCACCTCGTCGATTGACAGGGCATAGTCTACAAAACCTTCCGTATGACTCTTGTCCGTACCCGTATCCTCGAAATCTTTTTGAGTGATATTTATGAATGCAAGCTTGCCGTCGAGCGCAAAGCGAAGCCTTGAAAGAGCCTTGCCGAACAGAATAGCCCTGCCCCTCGTCTGACGGGTGAACATGAGATAGCCTATTCTGCAGGTATCCGCACCCTTCGCCCTGAGCATTGACGCTACGGCAAAAGTCTTGGCGCTTACGTCATTATGCGAAAAATTGCCGCTGTCGGTCAACAGTCCCATGGCGAGCAGATTGGCAATTTCCTCGGTTATTTCAAAATTTGCCGCATTCAGCACCTCGGGAATAATCTCGCAGGTGGCAGTGCTGTCGGGCAGTACATAGTTATACCTGCCGAATCCCTGATTGGATATGTGGTGGTCGATGTTGAGCGTCGTGCCCTTGAACGACACGTAATCGGATGCGAATACGCCCATTCTGGAAACGTCCGCAACGTCTACCGAAATGAAGAGATCGAGTTCGGCAAAGCTTACTGGGAGCGAACGGGAGACGAGCGACATTGCGGGGAATATGGCCAGCCTTTCGGGCACTTCGTCCTCGCATATCATGTACGCCTCTTTGCCTGCGTTTCTGAGCGCAAGACACAGCGCAAGTCCGCTGCCGAGCGCATCGCCGTCGGGACGCACGTGGCAGGTTATTGCCGCTCTTTTGCACCTGTTCAATACCTTTGCTATCTCTTCAAGACCCGAATTAGTCATCTTTTTCGCTCTTTTCTATCTTACTGAGTATATTATCTATCCTTACGCCGTATTCCATGCTGCCGTCTGCGATAAATCTCAGTTCGGGAACTGTCCTTATGCGCAATACCTGGGCGAGCTGGTGGCGTATATACGCCGCATTCTCCCTGAGTATTTCAAAACTGCGCTCTTTTTTGGACTCGTTCGTGTCGTAAATGCTTACATATATCTTTGCGCTCTTGAGGTCGGGCGCAACGTCTGCTTCAGTAATGCTGATTATTGCGCTGAGTTCGGGATGTCTGTTCCGAAGATCAGTGGCAATGACGCGTGAAATTTCCTCTCTGAACTGGCTGGAAAGCCGTTCGCCTCTGACTCCTTTCACAAATTACCTCCAATTTTATGCCTTGGGCGCGATCTCCTCGACAGAATAGCACTCGATTATATCGCCGACCCTGATGTCGTTGAAGCCCTCAATCGCACAGCCGCACTCATAGCCGTAGTTGACTTCCTTGACGTCGTCCTTGAAGCGCTTGAGCTGCTGAACGTTGCCCTCTACCACGAGCACGTCGTCGCGGTAAATTCTCAGCTTGCCGCCCCTTACAATCTTGCCCTCGAGCACGTAGCAGCCTGCAATGTTGCCGACGCCCGTAATCTTGAATGTCTGGCGAACTTCGCACTTGCCGAGATATACGTCCTGATACTTGGGCGTGAGCATGCCCTTGAGCGCAGCCTCGACGTCGTCGAGAAGGTCGTATATGATGCGGTATGTCCTTATGTCCACCTTGCTCCTCTCCGCCGTAGCCTTAGCCTTGGTGTCGGGACGGACGTTGAAGCCGAGTATGATTGCGTTTGACGAATCGGCAAGCATTACGTCCGATTCATTTATTGCGCCTGCACCGCTGTGGATTACCTTAACCTGTACTTCCTCGTTGGAAAGCTTGACGACAGACTGCTTTACCGCCTCGACAGAGCCCTGAACGTCGCCCTTGATTATGAGGTTGAGCGTCTTTATGTTGCCCTCGGCAATCTTGCCGAATACGTCGTCGAGCGAAATCTTGGAAGCCGCCTTGACCATTGCCTCGCTCTGCTTTCTCTTCCTCTCTTCGATAACCGACTTCATGAGGTCCTGAGATACGGCGAAAATAGAGTCGCCTGCATTGGGAACTTCCTCGAGACCGAGCACGAATACGGGCGTGGAAGGACCTGCCTGCTTTACAGTTCTGCCCCTGTCGTCTATCATTGCGCGGACGCGGCCGGTGATCGTGCCTGAAATTATGTTGTCGCCCGTATGCAGGGTACCGTTCTGAACGAGCACGGTTGCAAGGGGACCCTTGCCCTTGTCGAGCTGAGCCTCGATGATGGTGCCCCTTGCCTCTCTTTCGGGATTGGCGAGAAGTTCCTTCATCTCGGCGACGAGCAGGACGTTTTCAAGGAGTTCTGAAATGCCCTGACCTGTCTTGCAGGAGATGGGACATACAGGCGTATCGCCGCCCCACTCCTCGGGAACCAAACCGTAACCCGTCAGATCCTGCTTTATCTTTTCGGGATTTGCGCCCGGTTTATCCATCTTATTTATCGCAACTATTATGGATACGTTTGCCGCCTTGGCGTGGTTTATTGCCTCGATAGTCTGGGGCATTATGCCGTCGTCGGCTGCGACAACGAGTATTACGATATCGGTGACCTGCGCACCCCTAGCCCTCATTGCCGTGAATGCCTCGTGACCGGGAGTATCGATGAAGGTTATCGACTTGCCGTTTACGTTGACAGAATAAGCGCCGATATGCTGGGTTATGCCGCCCGCTTCGCCTGCCGCGAAATCGGTCTTTCTGATGTAGTCGAGAAGGGAAGTCTTGCCGTGGTCTACGTGACCCATTACGGTTACGACGGGCGCACGGGGAACGAGACTTTCAATCTCCTCCACCGTGTCGGCCTGCTTTTCGCTGAGTATCTCTTCCGCCGTCTTTTCGGGCTTATATTCGAGTTCTATGCCCATGCTTGCCGCAAGAAGCGCCGCCGTATCGTAGTCAATCGACTCGTTTACGGTCTTCATGATGCCCTCTTTGAACAGCCACTTGGTGATTGCCACCGCCGACATTCCAATCTTTTCGGAGAGTACCTTAAGGGGTATTTCGTCGGTAGTTACGACTGCGTGCTCTATCTTTACGGTAGATACGGCAACCTGCTTTTTATCCTTCTTTACCCTGAGCTTTCTGTAACCGCTCTTGTCCTCGTCGAAATCCTCTACGGTAACGCCCTGCTGCTTTGCAAGCGCACGCTTGGAGATTGCGTGTCTGTCCTTTTCGACATAGGTCTTTTCGAATCCCTTCTTCTTGTCGGGACCGAAATTTTTGCCCGAAGGCTTTACGGGCTGAGGTGCCGCAGGCGCAACGTATCTGGGCTGGGAGGCAGGGCGCTGTCCGTTGCCCCTCGTCTGGGAGGAATTGTTCCTGCCGCCCGTGCGGCCGTTTGCATCGCTGTTCACAAATGTCTTGGGAGGCAGAGAACTTGCTTTTGCGACGATGAACGAAGGCCTCTTGGGTTGAGCCGGCTGGGCTTTTGCCTCTTCCTTCTTTTCGCTTTCCTTGACTTCCTTGGTCTTTTCCTTTACCGCCTTTGCCGTTGCGGGCGCTTCGGATCTTACCTGACGGCTTGCCTGCTCAGCCTTTACCTCGGGCTTAACTTCAGCCTTTTCGGGCGCCGATGCAACCTCGGTCTTTTCCTCGGGCTTTTCTTCAGGCTTGACTTCTGCCGTCTTGCTCTCTACCGGCTCGACATTTTCAACTGCGGGTTCGGGTTGTTTTTCTGTAACCTCTTCGGGCTGAGGAGCTGCGCTTTCTTGCTCCTTTTCCTCTGCCTGTCTTGCCGCCATGTCTGCCTCGAGAGCGGAAAGTCTTTTAATGACGTCGTATGCCGACTTCTCTACCGACGAAATCTTCTTCGTAAGCTCGGTAAAGCTTCCGTCGGAGAGCATTTTGGATATATTTTCAATATTTTCGTATTTTGCCATAATTACTGCCTCCCAGCATATAATTTGTAGTTGCCGCCAAGATTATCGCATATTGCCTTGGCCAGATTTTCATCGCGCACAGCCGCAATTTTGCAACCTGCCTTATTTACGGAATTTTCAAGTCCGCTGTAACAGACTACGAGCGGACAGGAAAACCTGTTCTGATATTTTTGCGCCACTTTGAACGTGTTTTCGGACGCGGTCGAGCAGACGATTATGAGATAAACTCCCCTCTTGAGAAGGTCAATCGTGCCGCTGCCGAGGGCAATCTTCCTCGCCCTCAGACAAAAACCGAGGTAAGAGTCAACCTTTTCTGCCAAGGTATTCCTCCTCAATCGCCGAATATATGCCGTCGTCTATTCTGCAGGCGAACACCCTGTCGAGCAGACGACCTTTTTTAAGTTTTGCTATGCACTCCGCCTTGTCGCATATATATGCGCCCCTGCCCGCCGCCTTTGAGGAAAAGTCTATGAATACCTTTCCTTCGGCGTTCTTTACTATGCGGAGCATCTGACGTTTTTCCTTGAGCTCCCTGCAGGCTATGCACTGTCTGAGCGGTATCTTCTTAGTTCCGGGCATCTGTTACTCTTCTTCCTTACCCGTTTCCGTCTCTTGGTTTGCCTCTTCGAGGTCATGAACGCCATAGCCGAGCTTTGCCGCCGCGCTCTCGCTCTTGACGTCTATCTTCCAGCCCGTAAGCCTTACTGCAAGGCGCGCGTTCTGACCGTCCTTGCCGATTGCAAGCGAAAGCTTGTCGTCGGGAACGACTGCCATTGCCGACTTTTCGCCGTCAAGCTGGGTGACGGAGATGACCTTTGCGGGCGAAAGCGCCTTGGCAATGAACTCGAGGGGATTTTCGCTCCAGGGAATGATGTCTATCTTCTCGCCGTGAAGTTCTTCGACTACCGCGTTTACCCTGGAACCCTTGTTGCCGACGCACGCGCCGACGGCATCTACTCTGGGATCCTCCGAGCAGATTGCAATCTTCGTCCTTGCGCCTGCCTCGCGGCTGACTTCCTTTATGACTACGCTGCCCTGCTTGATTTCGGGCACTTCTTCTTCGAAGAGCTTGCGCACAAGTCCTGCCGACGAACGGCTGACAAGCACCTGCGCACCCTTATAACCGCTCTTTACGCGCTTTACGAAAACCTTTATCTTATCGTTTACGTTATACGTCTCTCCGGGAACCTGGTCGGAGGGCATCATGAGACCTTCAACCTGACCCTTGCCGAGCTCGACGTATACGTTTCTGGCATCTATCTTTCTTATGGTGCCCACTACGAGCTCGCCCTCCTTGTCGGAGAACTCGTTCATGGCAGCGTCCCTCTCGGTCTCGTGGAGCTTTTGCAGGATGACCTGCTTTGCCGTCTGTGCGGCAATACGGGAGAAATCCTTGGGCTTGAAGTTTTCGACTATCTTGTCGCCCACCTTATAGCTCTTCTTGATTTCCTGAGCCTCCTCGAGCGAGATTTCGGTATCCCTGTTTTCTACCTCTTCGACGACCGTCCTTACCGAGTAGAACTCTATGGTGCCCTTTTCAGGCGACAACTTCAGTTCGATTGCGCCTGCACCGCCCTGCTTTTTGCGCGCGGAAATTAAGGCATTCTGGAGCGCCTCTATAAATACTTCCTGGGGGATACCCTTCTGACTTTCAAGATCTGCAAGAGCAGCAAAAAAATCCTTATTGACCATTTTGATTTCTCCTAAAATATTATGTCTGATTGCGCGGTTTTCAAAGAGCGCCTTAAGTTATTCGAATTTGATAGCCTTGTTTATCTTGGCTATTCTGTTGCGGGGCACCTTGACGCTTTCGCCCTTGACGGCAAGAGTGACGCTGTTTTCGTCAAATTCCGAGAGAATGCCCTCGATGAGCTTTTTGCCCTTGAGAGGTGAATAGAGCTTAACCTCTACCTCCTTGCCGAGATTTCTTTCGAAGTCCCTTGTCGTTTTGAAAGGTCTGTCAAGCCCGGGGCTGGAGACGTTGAGCGTATAGGGGTCGCCGTAGCTGGGGTCGAGCTCGTCGATAGGCTCGGTAATTGCGTTATGGAATTTTTCGCAGGTATCGAGGTCGACTCCGCTTTCGGTTTCTATGAATATCGTCAGTTCGCCCTGCTTTTCGTTTAAGGCAATATCGACGATTTCAATGCCCATTGGCGCCGCTATTCCCTCGGCAAAACTCCATATCTCTTCCACAGATTTGAATTTCATATTGCTCCATATATAAGGATTGAGTGCCTTTGTCAAGGCACTCAATCTTAAAACTAAGTATTAAGTCTTTTACATTATAACATACGACTTTCGATTTGGCAAGTTTTAGCAGAGGTTTGGCAAAGATTTTTTTATTTTTATAAGTTCTTTGAATATCTTTGCCGTGACCAGCGCATCGTCCGCCGCCCTGTGATGGTTGAAAGTTATGCCGAAATGGTTTGCAATGGTGTCCAGCTTATAGTTGGAAAGGCGCAGAAGCTGCTGCGCGAGGGGGAACGTGTCAAACAGCTTTCTCTCGAGCATATAGCCGCACTGCGAACAATAATAATCGACGAACTTGAAGTCGAAGTTGGCGGCATTGTGGCCTACGAGATATGCCCCGTCGCAGAACTTGAAAAAGTCTGGCATTACTTCCTCGAAATCGGGGGCGTTGTCTACGTCCGACTGCACTATGCCCGTAAGTTTTACTATCTCCTCGGAGAGCTTGCGCCTGGGATTGACAAAGGTCGAGAACTTTTCGGTAATCTCTCCGCCGACCATCCTGAACGCGCCTATCTCTATTATCCTGTCCATATTGCCTGCCGAGGGCGAACTGTTAAGACCCGTCGTCTCGAGGTCGAATATTACGAACACGTTGTCCTTAAGGCAGTCGGGAACGCTTCTGTCCGAAAACATGTCGTCCTGCGTGAATTCCTCGAAGGGCTGCGGACGAATGGTCTCGTAGTACTTCGGGACGGGCTTGGACATGCGCTTTTCGGGCACGAACCCTTCGGGAACACTGCCGTAATCGATGAAGTTGGCAGTTGCCCTTACCATTCCGTTATAGGTATCCGTCTTGCAGGTCATGACTATGCTGTCCCCGACCTGTAGCTTCTTTATCTTTTCTATGCTCTTTTTGCGCGCAAAGTAGCTTATGCGCATAGACGCGGTCGTATCGTTGAGCGTAAAGCTGAACATTGTGCGCTCCTTGCCCGTGCTGTTTTCGAAAGTTCGCTCCCTTATGTCCTCTATTTTGCCGCACACGACGACGTTTTCGCTTATGAAATTGAGGTCGCTTAAGTATACCGCCGTCTTTTTGCTCTCCGTGCTCTCTATGAAGGAGAAATCGGATATTTCAAACGTTCTGACGGGTATGACGTACTCTATATTTTCGTGCTCTTCCTCGATTTCTATATTTTCTGCCTTGGAAGAGTCGGCAATGCACTTGCCCGAGAACTCGCCGCAGAAACACTTTTTCAGCTCTGCCGAAACAGCCGCTATGAAGTCGTTGGAGTAGGCATTGACGCTTATGACCTTTACGGTAAAGTAAAAGCCGTTCTGAACCTTCTCCACGGCGACGTCGCTTTCGCCTATGAACGCCGAAAGAGGACGGTTGACATTGGGAATTATCTCCAAGATTTTGCGCGCAACCATTCCCTCGTCCGGGGTGAGTTTGGAAATCTTTACCCTTACCGAAAAGAGGTCGGGCACGTATTGAGAAACTATCTCCTTTACTTCGGTCTCGTCGGCGGAGGTGAATGCCTTGTCCGTGACCAGGCTGACCTCTACGGCGTTTTCCGCCCTTACAAGCGTTACCGAAGTCAGAATAGCCGTGTTCATGTTGGCTATTCCCCTTATGTCGTCAATAAATTTTTCAGTCATTTAGAAGTCCTTCCAGTTCGGCGAAAAATGCGCTCTCAGCATCCGCCGCGTCAACCTTTCTGATTATTTCGCCGCGTCTGAATATCACGCAATAGTCCTTTGACCCTGCAATTCCTATGTCGCAGTCCCTTGCCTCGCCCGGGCCGTTGACAACGCAGCCCATCACGGCGACTTTGAGCGGCTTACCTACCTTTTCTACGCGCGCCGATACCTTTTCGGCAAGGCCGACGACGTCCCATTGCGTTCTGCCGCAGGTCGGGCAGGAAATGACGTCCACGAAATTCTTATCCAGCCCTATGGCGCGCAGAAGGCGCTTTGCAGCATATATTTCCTTTACGGGGTCACCCGTTATGGATATGCGCATCGTGTCGCCTATGCCGTCAATTAATAGCGCGCCGAGCGCAGCGCTCGACTTGACTATCGCCATCTGCTCCGTCCCCGCCTCGGTGACGCCTATGTGCAGGGGGTAATCGCACCTCTTTGAAAGAAGCCTGTACGCGCCGACCGTCAGCCTTACGTCCGACGCCTTGACCGAGATGACTATGTCGCTTACGCCGTGTCTTTCTAAAATTGCGGCGTTATAGAGGGCGCTTTCGACCAGCGCCTCCCTGCTTCTGCCGTATTTTTCGGCAAACTGCTTTTCTATGCTGCCCGTATTCGCGCCCACCCTCACGGGTATTTTATGCGCCTTAATGCAGTCGGCTACGATTGCAATTTCCCTCTCTCCGCCGATATTGCCGGGATTTATGCGCACCTTGTCGCATCCGCTTTCAATAGCCTTGACGGCAAGCTTATAAGAAAAATGAATGTCCGCGACAACGGGCAGACCGCCACATTTGAGCTTTGCTATTGCCGCTGCGTCCGCCTCGTCGAGAACTGACACCCTTATTATGTCGCATCCCGCATCTTTGAGCGCGGCAATCTGCTTCAGCGTTGCCTCCGTATCAGCCGTGCGCGTCGTGCACATGGACTGGATTTTGACGCGTGATGCGCCGCCTATCTTGATATTTCCGCAGGTTACCTGCCTTGTGATTTTTGCAGTATTTTCCATAGTCCGTCGAAATAATAAAGGCAGCTTTCAACTGCCTTTAATCTGTTTTATTTTCTGTTTTCCATCATCTTCTGCAGCTCCTTCATGAAGCTGTCGATGTCGGTAAAGGAGCGGTATACGCTTGCATATCTGACATATGCGACTTCGTCGAGATTTTTGAGCTCCTCCATGACCATCTCGCCTATTTCCTTGGAGGAAATTTCCTGGTCCATGGTGTTATATACCCGTTTGGTTATGTCGTCTACCGCCTTGTCTATCTTTTCCATTGAGACGGGACGCTTCTCGCAAGCCTTTATTATGCCGTTTTTGACCTTCTGCGCATCGTACGCCTGGCGCGCTCCGCTGGACTTGACGACGAGCACGGGTGTGTCCTCGATAGTCTCGTAAGTAGTGAAACGCTTGCCGCAATTGACGCACTCCCTGCGCCTTCTTATCGTCCTGCCCTCATCGGCGGAACGGCTGTCGATAACCTTGCTGTCCTCGCATCCGCAAAATATGCACTTCATATGCTGTCCTATCCCTTGTTGATTTATGGTATTATACCACAAAATATTGTGCTTGTAAAGACCTAATTTTTAAATCGGCCAACCTTATTGCAATTATCTGAGACTTGCCTTCATTACGTCCTCGAACTGAACGCCGTAGGGGTGATTGTCGCCCGTCGCCCTTATGCAGTCTGCGACAAATTTTCCTGCCGCACGGCAACTTTCGGCGTGCGACAAGCCGTTGAGCCAGTGCGCCGCATAGGTAGCCGTGAAAATGTCGCCCGTGCCGTGGAAGAAACGGGGAAGCTTTTCGTCGAACACATATTCAATAGCGCCGCCGTTTTCGGGACTTGCAATCGCCTCGCCTATCTTTCCGTCCTCCTCTACGCCCGTAATTATTATCGTTCCCTCAGTAAGTCCTTTAAGCTTTTCCACGAGCTTTTCGACATATGCCTTGTCGCACCTTTCGGGGAAGGGAAGTCCGGCAAGGAAGCAGGCTTCGGTAATGTTGGGCACTATTACGTCGGCAAGAGAGATAAATTCCCTGACCGACTGTACATAATTTTCGTCAAAACCGGGATAGAGCTTGCCGTTGTCGCCGAATACGGGGTCTATTATTATCTTTGCTCCCTCTTCGGAGAACTCCCTGAATATCTTTTCGGACAGCTCCATATACTTTTTGCTGCCGAGATAGCCGAGCACGTAGCCGTTGAACTTTATGTCGTTGACCTTCCACGCATCGAACACGTTTTCAAATTCGGGAGCGAAGTCGAAATACGACCACTTTTTATACATGGTGTGATTAGATAGAATTGCCGTGGGCAGAATTGCCGTTTCCATGCCGAAGTGCGAGAGCACGGGCAGAACCGCCGTTATGGAGCACTGCCCCACGCAGGAGATATCCTGTATAGCCAGAACTTTTTTTCCGTTCATATTTATTTCCTTTTATATTTTATTGGCATAAAGAACGCTGATTTTTCAGCCGATCTTACGCCGACATATAATTTGCGCAATGTGCACTTTTAAATTCAGCCCGCTTTTTTACGGCGGGCCGATTTTAACTTATTATTTAAAGTACCTGACGCCGCTTTCGAATATCTTCATATCGAAATTGCCGTCATAGTTTTTATAGAGGTTGCTGCCTATACGCTCGCTGTGACCCATCTTGCCGAGCACTCTGCCATCGGGAGATGTAATGCCCTCTATTGCCCACATGCTGCCGTTGGGATTGTAGGGGCTTACCATAGTAGGCTTGCCGTCGAGGTCGACATACTGCGTTGCAATCTGACCGCCCTTAAGCATCTTGTCGAGCTCGGCTTTATTTGCAACCACCTTGCCTTCGCCGTGCGATACGGGAACGGCAAATACGTCGCCTACCTTGCACGCCGCAAGCCAGGGGCTGAGGTTGGAGGCAACCCTTATGTTGACCATGGTCGAGACGTGTCTGGAGATGTTGTTATAAGTAAGCGTAGGCGAATTTTCGGTAAGCGGACTTACTTTGCCGTAGGGCACGAGTCCGAGCTTTATGAGCGCCTGGAAGCCGTTGCATATGCCGAGTACGAGACCGTCCCTTTCGCCGAGCAGCTTCATTATTCTCTCTGCAACGGCAGGGTTCTTGAAGGTCGTGGCAATGAACTTGCCCGAACCGTCGGGTTCGTCGCCGCCCGAGAAACCGCCGGGGAATGCAACTATGTTTGCCCTGTCGATTGCCTTGATTATCGCCTCGACGCTCTCCTCGATATCTGCCGCAGAGCGGTTCCTGATTACGAGAATTTCGGGTTCGGCGCCTGCAAGGCGGAACGCTCTTGCCGTATCCAGCTCGCAGTTGGTGCCGGGGAATGCAGGTATGAATACCCTGGGCTTTGCCGTTTTGGTTGCAATGTTCGTATACTTTGCGCCGCCCGTATAGTCGCAGTCGGGAATTTCTCCCTCTGCCTTTGCCGTGACGGGGAATACGCCGTCGAGCTTGCCGAGATACAGTTTCTCAGCCTCTTTGACGGTCATGCTCTCCTTGCCGCATACGAATGCGCCGTCGGTAGATTCGCCGATATATACGCTGTCAATATCGCCGAGAAGGGAGATATCGTCTGCCGCGACGATTATGTCGCCGTAGCACTCCTTGAAGAGCTTGCTCTCGCCGAGCGCAAAGTTAAAGCCGAACGAATTCCCGAGGCAGCTCTTTACGACTGCGGGCGCTACGCCGCCCTTTTCCGCGACGGTTGCGAACTTTATATTGCCGCTTTCAATGTTCTTATGTACGGAGGTATAGAGTTTCTTGAGATATTCAAAGTCGGGAATGAGGCACTCGTCCTTTTTTGTGGGAAGAAGATAGAGCTTTGTTCCCGTATGTGTTATTACGTTGGTTATGAGTTTTGAAGCCTTGGAAGGCGCAAGCGCGAACGAAATGAGGGTCGGGGGAACGTCTATGTCCTCGAAAGAGCCGCTCATTGAGTCCTTGCCTCCTATAGCTCCGAGTCCGAGACCGAGCTGGGCATACAGCGCGCCGAGAAGCGCCGCAAGGGGAACGCCCCAGCGCTTGGGGTCTTCCCTCAGTCTCATGAAGAATTCCTGGAGGGTGAGGCGAGCGTCTTTATAGTCGGCGCCTGCCGCAACCAGCTTTGCAACCGACGTCATTATGGCGTAGATTGCGCCCGTGAAGGGCGACGACGAGGATAGCTCGGGACTGTAGCCGTATGCCGATACCGTGCAGTCGTCCGTTTCGCCTCCCATGAGCTTTGCCGCCATGGCAATAACCGGAGTAAGCTGATTCTTTCCGCCGAAGGGCATATAAACCGACTTTGCGCCGATTGTGGAGTCGAACATTTCCGCAAGCCCCTTCTTGGAGCATACGTTGAGCGAGGAAAGCGACTTTTCAAGCTGAGCCTTAAAGCCGCACTTTTCGTCGCTGTCCGCAAAGAAAGGCGTGACTTTTTCATTTATTTCGGCATCGGTCTGCTGTTTTACGCCGTTGGTGTCAAGGAAATCTCTCGATATGTCGACGATTGCCCTGCCGCGGTGATACATCTTCATTCTCCTGTCGGAGGTGACGACAGCCACGGGAGTTGCGGCAAGATTTTCCTCTGCCGCGAGAGCGATAAAGCTCTCTACATCCTCTTTCGCGACGACTACCGCCATTCTCTCCTGAGATTCGGAGATGGCAAGCTCGGTTCCCGAAAGTCCTTCGTACTTCTTGGGTACCTTGTCGAGTTCGATTACAAGTCCGTCGGCAAGTTCGCCTATCGCAACCGAAACGCCGCCCGCGCCGAAGTCGTTGCACTTTTTAATCTTTTCGGTAACTTCCTTTTTGAGGAAGAGCCTCTGCAACTTTCTCTCGGTGAGTGCATTACCCTTCTGCACCTCTGCGCCGCAGGTCTGCACGGATTTTTTGTCGTGAGCTTTGGATGAGCCCGTCGCTCCGCCGCAGCCATCTCTGCCCGTCTCACCGCCGAGCAGAATTATTATATCGCCCTCTACGGGCTTAGCCCTGTATATCATTTCCGACTTTGCTCCGCCGACGACGAAGCCGGTCTCCAGCCTCTTTGCCTTATAGCCGGGATGGTAAACCTCGTCTACCTGACCTGTGGCAAGTCCTATCTGGTTGCCGTAGGAGGAGAAACCTGCCGCAGCCGTCCTGGTTATGACTCTCTGCGGAAGCTTGCCGGGAAGAGTTGCGCTTATGGGCTCGGTAGGGTCGGCACAGCCCGTGATTCTCATGGACTGCAACACGTAGGTTCTGCCCGAAAGAGGGTCCCTTATCGCGCCGCCGAGACAGGTCGCCGCACCGCCGAAAGGTTCGATTTCGGTGGGGTGATTGTGAGTCTCGTTCTTGAACATTACAGTATAGTCCTGCTCCTTGCCGTCAAGCGTTGCCTTGATCTTTATTGAGCAGGCATTTATCTCGTCTGAGATGTCGAGGTTATTTAAAAGTCCGTCCTTTTTGAGCTTCTTTGCGCCTATTGTCGCAATGTCCATAAGGCAGGGATATTTGTCGTCCCTTCCCTTATAGAGCTCTTTAAAGAGCGACTTATATTCCTCGAGCGCCTTGTTTACGTGCTTGTTGTTGCCGCTGACCTTGATGTCCTTGATTTCGGTGGCAAAGGTCGTATGGCGGCAATGGTCCGACCAATATGTATCTATTACCCTTATTTCTGTCTCGGTGGGGTTGCGCTTTTCGGAGATGAAATAATCTCTGACGAATATGAGGTCGGCAACCGACATTGCAAGCCCCATCTTTTTATGATAAGCAGCAATCTCGCCGTCGGTCATGTCAATGAATCCGTCGACGTCCTTTACGTCCTCCGCCCTGACGGTTACGTGAGCGAGCGAGACAGGCTTTTCAAGCGATACCTCCTCGCTTTCAACGGGGTTGATTACGTGCTTTTTAATTACTTCAAGCTGCTCGTCGGTCACGCCCTTTACCGCATATATGTTGGCGCACTTGATGAGGGGGCGCTCCTTTTTGGTGAGAAGCTGAACGCACTGTGCCGCGCTGTCCGCGCGCTGGTCATACTGACCCGTGAGGTACGCAACGGCAAACACCTTGTACTCCTTAGGGAAAGTCACCTCTTCATAGTAAACGTTGTCTACGGGAGGCTCGGAGAATACGCCGGGCACAGCCGCCATGAACTCCTCTTTTGAGATGTTTTCGACGTCATAGCGGATGAGTTGCCTTACGTCCTCAACCTGCATTTTAAGCTGATTTACTATGTCCTCAGCCGTCTTTTTAGCCTGTAAATTGTCCTTTTTTTCAACGAAAATTCTGTAAATCATCTGTCCTGTTTCCAAAAATCTGTCGCTAAATTATTTGTTGCGGTATTTGATTCCTATGTCCGTGCGGTACTGCATACCCTCCCAGGAGATGTTCCTGACTGCCGCGTATGCCTTTGCCCTTGCCTCGTCTATGGTCGCACCCTTTGCCACTACGTCCAGCACTCTGCCGCCGTTGGTCACGAGCTTTCCGTCCTTTATCGCCGTGCCTGCGTGCACTATATCGCAGTCTCCGACATCGCCTATCGTTATCTCCTTGCCCTTGACATAGTGCAAAGGATATCCGCCGCTTGCCAGCACTACGCACACGCAGGCGCCGTCCTCCCACTCTATGTCGATATCTGCAAGCCTTTCGTCGGTCACCGCCTCGAAGATATCCATAAGGTCGGTTTTGAGCATAGGCAGAACTACCTGCGTTTCGGGGTCGCCGAAACGCGAATTGTATTCGACCACCTTCATGCCCTTGTCGGTGCGCATGAGTCCGAAATACAGACAGCCCTTGAACGTTCTGCCTTCGGCATTCATCGCCTTCATGGTAGGCAGCATTATTTTATTATATACTTCCTCTTCAAGCTCCTTGCTCCAGAAAGGACAGGGCGAAAATGTGCCCATGCCGCCCGTGTTGAGCCCCTTGTCGCCGTCCTGCGCGCGCTTGTGGTCGCAGGAGGTTATCATGGGAACGATGGTCTTGCCGTCGGTGAAAGCCAGCACGGAGACCTCTTCACCGGGGGTATATTTAAGCCCCTTCATGTACTCTTCTATGACTACCTTGTTGCCTGCCGCGCCGAACGCCTTGTCGAGCATTATCTCTTTCAGCCCCTCTTCGGCCTGCTTTAAGGTCTCGCAGAGCAACACTCCCTTGCCGAGCGCAAGCCCGTCAGCCTTTAAAACTATGGGCGCGCCCATCTTTCTGACATATTCGAGGGCATCGCCGTAGCTGTCGAATGTCTCAGACTGAGCCGTGGGTATGGAATACTTTTTCATCAGCTCCTTGGCAAACGCCTTGCTTGCCTCTATCTGAGCCGCCGCCTTGCGCGGTCCGAAACAGCGCTTGCCTATGCCCTCCAGCGCGTCTACGAGTCCTATTGCCAGGGGATCGTCGGGCGTTACTACGTAATAATCTATCTGAGGATTGTCGATGGCAAACTTTACGACCGCGTCGACGTTCATATAGTCGACGTCTACATTTTCGGCGATTTCCGCCGTGCCTGCGTTGCCCTTCATGCAGTAGAGCTTTTCTACTCTCTTGCTCTTTTTAAGCGCCTTGCAAATGGCGTGTTCCCTGCCGCCGTTACCTATGACGAGTATGTTCATATCTGCTTCCTAAGTGATAAAATCAGTGTTTGAAATGTCTGTCGCCGACGAATACCATTGCGATTCCCGCCGCATTGCAGGCGTCAACCGACGCCTTGTCCTGAATGGAGCCGCCCGGCTGAATGATTGCCGTAATGCCTGCCTTGACGCATTCCTCCACGCAGTCGGGGAAGGGGAAGAAGGCATCCGATGCCATAACCGAACCCTTTGCCTCTTCGCCTGCGTGAGCTATCGCCTGCTGTGCCGCCCATATGCGGTTGGTCTGTCCCATTCCTATGCCCGTCGTCCTGCCTATCTTGCCGATGACTATTGCGTTGGACTTGGTGTACTTTACGACTTTCCAGTTGAACATGAGCGCTTCAATCTCTTCGTCCGTGGGCATTCTGTCGGTGACCACGCCGCAGCCGTAGACCGTCTTCTGTTTGCCGGAAGGCGTGGTGACTACTTCTGCCGTTGCCCTGGTTCTGAACAGCGACATATCCTCGTCCTTTATGAGGCACTCGTCATACTGCTGGACGAGAAGTCCGCCGTAGACCTTCTTCATGTCCTTTGCGGAAGGCTCTCTCCTTGCGGAGATGTCGTCAATCTGGAGAAGGCGGATATTCTTCTTCTGCTCGAGAATTTTAAGCGCCTCTTCGGAATACGAAGGAGCCATGACTATCTCGATAAAAATCTTGTTTATTTCGGTTGCCGTAGCGGCGTCAACTTCGCCGTTGATTGCAAGTATTCCGCCGAATACGGATACGGGGTCGGAATTATAGGCCTTGAGATATGCCTCGCATACGGTCTCGCCCGTGCCTACTCCGCAGGGATTTGCGTGCTTGCAGGCAACTACCGCGGGGGTCGTGCCGAACTCCTTCAAGAGCTCGAGCGCGCCGTTCGCGTCGTTTATGTTGTTATAGGAAAGTTCCTTGCCCCAGAGCTGTTTTGCAGAGGAAAGGCAACCCTTCCTTTCGATTTCTTCCTTGTAGAATACAGCCGACTGCTGAGGATTTTCGCCATACCTTAAGTCCTGAGCCTTTTCGTATGCGAACGTAACGCTGTCGGGATATTCTATGCCGAGCTGTGCGGCAAGATAGTTGGAGATAAGGCTGTCATAGACCGCCGTATGCGCAAATACCTTGTACTGAAGATATCTCTTGGTCTCGAGCGTGACGCCGCCGTTTTCGAGCTCGGCAAGCACCTTGCCATAGTCCTTGGGGTCAACAATTACGGCTACGTCCTGATAGTTTTTAGCCGCAGCCCTTATCATCGTAGGGCCGCCTATATCTATGTTTTCAATGCATTCGGCAAAATCTGCACCCTTTAAAAGCGTTGCCTTGAAGGGATAAAGATTGACGCATACTATGTCGATGGTGTTGATGTTGAGCTTTTCGAGCTGTGCCATATGTTCGGGGTTGGAACGCATGGCGAGAAGTCCTGCATGCACGTTGGGATGAAGCGTCTTTACCCTGCCGTCGAGGCATTCGGGAAAGCCTGTAATTTCGGATATGCCGATTACGCTGAGACCTGCTTCCTTGAGCACCTTTGCCGTGCCGCCCGTAGAGATAATTTCAAAACCGTTCTTTACGAGTCCCTTACAGAACTCTACAACTCCTGCCTTGTCCGAAACGGACACAAGCGCCCTCTTCTTCATTTCCATAATATCATCTATCTCCAAAATAATTTTTTGTCACTTTATGACGGTTACCTTTCGTCCGTCCTTTTTTACCTTGCCCTCGCACAGCATTTTTACGCACCAGGGCAGAAGCTCGTGTTCGACTTCAAGAATGCGGCTCTGCAGGCTTTCAGGCGTGTCGCCGTCCTCAACCTCTACCGCGCGCTGGGCGATTATCGCTCCGCCGTCGGGCACCTCGTTGACAAAGTGCACGCTACACCCCGAAATCTTTGCGCCGTACTCCAAAACCGCCTTATGCACGTTGAGACCGTACATGCCCGCACCGCAGAATGACGGTATGAGCGACGGGTGAATGTTTATTATTCTGTCCCTGAAAGTTTCGACGAAGCTTTGGGGAATTATCTTGAGCCAGCCGGCAAGCACGATATAGTCTACCCTGTTGAGGTTGAGAAGATAGGTAAGCTCGCCGTAGAGCTTTTCAAGGTCAGGATAGTCCTTCTTTACAAATACCGCCGTGTTTATGCCGTGTTTTTTTGCGCGCTCGATGGCGCCTATTCCCTCTTTGGAGGCAATCAGAAGAACTATATCGCAGAACTTATCCCTTTGGTTCGCATCTATTATCGACTGAAAGTCGGTGCCGCCGCCGCTGGCGAATACTGCTATGCGTTTCAAAATAAGGTTACCCCGCTGCCCTTTACCGTCTTGCCGATAATTGCGCACTTTTCGCCCGTGCTCTCAAGCTGGGCTATGGTTGCATCTACGTCCTTCTTGTCGACGCATACTACCATGCCTATGCCCATGTTGAACGTGTTGTATATCTGAGCGTCGGTGATTTCCGCCTTTTCCTGCATAATTCTGAAGAGTTCGGGGACTTCGTAGGACTTGGTGTCAATCTCGCAGCCGATTCCCTCGGGGAAGATTCTTGGAATGTTTTCTATGAAACCGCCGCCCGTAATGTGTGCAATTCCCTTTACGTGCACCTTTTCTATGAGCGCGAGAATGGACTTTACATATATTTTAGTGGGCGTGAGAAGGGCGTCGATTATCCTGCAGCCCAGTCTTTCGTCGTACTTTTCGAGCTCTGCCTTGTCCTCTCCCCACAGTTTTCTGACGAGAGAATAGCCGTTGGAGTGGATTCCGCTCGACTTGATGCCTATGAGTATGTCGCCCTCTTTGATGTCCTTGCCGTTGATTACCTTTTCCTTATCTACCACGCCGACGGCAAAACCTGCGATGTCGTACTCGCCTGCCTGGTAGAAGCCGGGCATTTCTGCCGTCTCGCCGCCGATGAGAGCCGCTCCGCTCTGGCGGCAGCCCTCTGCAACGCCCGAGACGACGGTTGCGACTACTTCGGGGGAAAGGTTGCCCGTTGCAAAATAGTCAAGGAAAAAGAGGGGCTTTGCGCCCTGGCAGACTATGTCGTTCACGCACATAGCCACGGCATCGATGCCTATCGTGTCGTGCTTGTCCGCAATGAAGGCGTACTTGAGCTTGGTGCCGACGCCGTCGGTGCCTGCTACGAGCACGGGTTCCTTCATGCCCTCGGGCATCTTGAAGAATCCGCCGAAAGAGCCTATGTCGCCGAGCACGCCCGATGTATATGTAGACTGCACGTGTTCGCGCATGAGCTTTACCGCCTTATAGCCGCGTTCTACGTCTACGCCGCTGTCCTTGTATGAAATTGCCATGATTTTATCTCCTTAATTATCTTCGCAATGCGCGTCCGCGCCCTTGTATTTATTTATTCGAGTTTTAATTTATCCGCTTGGTATCCGTCGAGCGAGTAGGGATATTCGCCCGTAAAGCACCCCAGACAGAAGCCGACGTTTGCCGACTTGCAGGTCGAAACGAGCTGCTCGACGCTGAGATATCTTACGCTGTCCGCGCCCAGACTTTCGCATATCTGGTCTTCGTTCTTGTACGCGCCGATAAGCTGCGAATAGGTCTGAATGTCTATGCCGAGATGGCAGGGATGCTTGATTATGGGCGAACATATCCTGATATGCACTTCCGCCGCGCCGGCATTCCTGAGCATCTTTATTATCTTGCGCATAGTCGTACCGCGCACAATGGAGTCGTCAATTATTATGACCCTCTTGCCGTCGACGTTGGAGCGGAGAGCGTTCATCTTGACGTTCAGGCTGTTCTCCCTCTGTCTCTGGTCGGGCTGAATGAAGGTTCTGCCGACGTATCTGTTCTTTGCCAGCGCCTCGACGAAGGGTATTCCGCTCTCTTCGGCATATCCCCTGGCGGCAACGTTTGCCGAATCGGGCACGCCCGAAACGAGGTCGGCCTCCACGGGATAATACCTTGCAAGCAGTTTGCCTGCCTCCTTCCTCGCCTCGTATACGCTGCAACCGTCGAGTATGGAGTCGTGACGCGCAAAGTAGACGTATTCGAAAATGCACATTTTGCTGTGCTCGGGCACGTTGTCCATCATATAGGAATGCATTCCCGCGCTGTCGATGACGACTATTTCGCCCGGTTTTACGTCCCTTAAGAAAGTTGCGCTTACTGCATCGAGCGCGCAGGTCTCGCTGGCGACTACATAGTCGTCGATTGCCGTGCCTATGCAGAGCGGTCTTATGCCGTAGGGGTCCCTGACCGCTATGAGCTTATCCGCCGTCATTATGACGAGCGCGTATGAGCCCTTGAACTTGGCGCAGGCACGCTTTATGCCCGTCAGTATGTCGCCGTCTGACAGACTGTTAATCATGACCGCCATGACTTCGGAGTCGATAGTAGTCTGGAATACGGCATTTTCGGCGATCAGTTCGTCGCGGAGCTGCTTGGTGTTTGTGAGGTTGCCGTTATGGGCTAGAGCAATCCTTCCGCACTTACCCGTGAAAACTACGGGCTGGGCGTTCAGAAGCTGGCTTGCGCCCGTGGTGGAATACCTGACGTGGCCTATCGCTATGTCGCCCTCCGGAAGGGTGTCGAGTTTGCCGCCCGAGAATATGTCGGGTACGAGCCCCATGCCCTTATAGTAGGTTATCTTGTCCGCATAGGCTACGGCAATGCCGGCGCTCTCCTGCCCCCTGTGCTGGAGGGCATAGAGGCCGTAATACACCGTATATGCCACGTTTCTGTTTTCCTGTGAATAGACGCCGAAGACGCCGCACTCCTCGTGCATGCCGTCGAACGGCAATTTATCTGATCTCAAATACATATTCAAAAGCTCTGAAAGACTGTGAATTTTACTCAGTTAAGGCCGATTCTCTTGAAGATTTCGGCATATGCATCCTCAACGCCGCCGAGATCCCTGCGGAATCTGTCCTTATCGAGGCTGACGTGCTTGGTTGTATCCCAGCTGCCTGCTTCCCAGAAACGGCAGGTATCGGGCGAAATTTCGTCTGCAAGCACTATCTGACCCTTGAATCTGCCGAACTCGAGCTTGAAGTCGATGAGGTCAATGTTGAGCTCCTTGAAGAACGCCTTCATTATGTCGTTGATTGCAAACGCCATGGTCTTTATGGTCTCGATCTCTTCCTTGGTGGCAAGCCTTAATGCAAGCGCGTGATATGTGTTCAGCAGGGGATCGCCGAGCTCATCGTTCTTATAGGAAAATTCTATGGTAGGATTTGCAAGTATGGTGCCCTCGGGTACGCCGTACTTCTTGGAGAAGCTTCCTGCGGCAACGTTCCTTATGATTACTTCGAGGGGAACAATCTGCACCTTCTTGACGACGGTGTTCCTGTCGTCGATTTCCTCTACGAAGTGCGTGGGAATGCCCTTCTTCTCGAGCATCTTCATCATGAGGTTGCTCATCTTGTTGTTGATGACGCCCTTGCCTGCGATGGTGCCCTTTTTAAGTCCGTTGAACGCCGTAGCGTCATCCTTGTAGGATACGATTACATAGTCGGGATTTTCGGTTGCGAAAACCTTCTTTGCCTTGCCTTCATAGAGCTGTTCTTTCTTTTCCATAAAAAATAATCTCCTTAAAAGATGTTAATACTTATTTAACACAAAAACCCGCAATGACTTGCGGGTAATTTTGCTCTCCTCAAAACTCCGCCGATTCCTGCTGAACGGCGATATCGTCGGAATTTATCTTCTCTTTCATCTTAGCCTTATATGCAGCTATCTTCTCTGCTATTTCAGGGTACTTTACGCCCAGTATCTGTGCGGCGAGTATGCCGGCATTTTCGCCCGCATTTACGCCTACGGTAGCAACGGGTATGCCCGAGGGCATCTGCACTATGGACAGCAGACTGTCAAGACCGCCCATCATGTCCGTCTTTATGGGCAGACCGATAACGGGCAAAGTCGTGCTTGCGGCGAACACTCCGCCGAGGTGCGCAGCCTTGCCTGCCGCGCAGATTATGACCTCGAAGCCCTTATCCCTTGCCGTGGACGCAAACTCGTGCGCCTCCTCAGGCGTCCTGTGCGCCGAAATTACGCGCACTTCTACCTCTATGCCGAAGCTCTTGAGCACGCTTACGGCAGGTTTTACGACGTTGAGGTCTGACTTAGAACCCATTATGACTGCTACTTTTGCCATACACATTCATCTCCCGTATTTTACTTTGAAATTAAGGCAAACTAAGTAATGTATGCTGATGTTATACATTATGTTCGCCGTATATATTGCGGCGGTAAACGTCTATTCGGTAATGCTTGTCATCTCTCAGCGCAACGACTGCCTGTCGGACGAAATAAAGCCGACGTACGGCGACGGTAAACTTCTGCTTGCCGCGCTGCTCGGCGGTGCGCTGGGAATATATGTGACGATGTTCATAATAAGATTCAAACTCAAGAACATCGTGCTCATGATATTGCTGCCGATAATAGCCGTTTTCAACGTCTGGCTGTGCATAATCGCCTTCCGCTCGGGAATGACGTTTATTGCCGTGTGACACAATATCTTTTGTTATGTCTCAATTATAACACGATATATAGTCAAAAGAAAACTGTTTGAAGAATTTTTTTTACTTTCTTGTAAGAATTTTTTAATAAATTAGTCAAAAATGAATAGGGACAGGGCTGTATGAGCCCTGTCCCCCCGATTAAAATTCAATTATGTGTCCGACCTGTCTTTATCTTCCGCCGAACGGCTGTCTTTAAGCAAATCTCTTATTTCCGTCAGAAGCTCTTCAGCGGTAGGCTTGGGCTGTTCGGCGACAGCCTCGGCCTCAGCCACCTGCTCCTCAGCCAACTTCATTGCCTGCTCTTCGGACGCACCGCCCTTTCTGAACTTCTTTATGAGCTTTTCGGTCTGCTTTATGCGCCTTTCGTTTACCTTTTCAGCGGCGTTTTTAATGCCCGAATAGACCTTGACTATGACGAAGAGCACCAGGGCAATCATGAGGAAGTCTATTATCTTCATTATGAACGTTCCCCAGTCTATATAGATGGAGTTGGTCATGTCGATTATGCTGTTGCCGTCGGCATCGGTAGTATAGACCGCCCTGAGCATTGTGACGAGACCCGCCCCGTCGCTTCCGCCTACAGCCCAGTTTATTATGGGCTTTATGATATTGTTGGTAAGGCTTGTAACAATAGCGTTGAACGCCGCGCCGATTATGACGGCGACGGACAGGTCGACAATGTTACCCCTGCAGATAAACTTTTTGAATTCTGCCCAAAGTCCCTTTATCTTCTTCATTGCATGGCTGCCTTATTTAGAAAGTTCGTCGGCAAGCGCGCTTATTTCCGCCCTGTTCTGCTCATTGACGGCACACCTTATCTTGACGGTCGTCTCGGTGAAGGTCAGATTTTTGCACTCTTCGAGCTTTGCCCTCATCTGCTTTGCGCATACGGGAGCCCAGCTGCCGTTTTCGATAAATCCCACCGTGCGCCACTGATAGTTGCGCTCCGCAAGTCCGTTGATGAAGTTTCTTGCGGCGGGGAAGATTTCGCCGTTGTAGGTAGTTGCGGCGACGACGAGTTTGGGATAGCGGAAGGCAAGCGCTATGCTGTCCGCCCAATCGCGTCTTATGAGGTCGATAAGGACGACGTTCTGTCCCCTCTTTTCAAGCTCATCCTTCAAGAGCTTTGCCGCCTCGAGCGTGTGCCCGTAAATCGACGAGCACGCAATCAAAACGCCGGGAACCTCGGGCGTATATGCCGCCCATTTCTTATAATAGTGGATAGCCGAGGACAGCTGTTCTCCGCTGAGCACGGGACCGTGCAGGGGAGCTATCATGTCTATGTCCAGGCTGCCTATCTTGGTGAATACCGCCTTGACCTGCGCGCCGTACTTGCCGACTATGCCGAAATAGTATCTTCTCGCCTCGTCCTGCCAGTTCTTCTGTTCCTTTGCAAGCACGCCGAACTTGCCGAAAGCATCGGCGGAAAAGAGCGTGTTTGTCGCCGTATCATAGGAGAACATGACCTCGGGCCAGTGCACCATGGGCGCCATTATAAAGCGTATGGCGTGCTTGCCGAAAGACAGCGTTTCGCCCTCCTTGACTACTACCTGATTGGAGGGAAATCCCTCGCCGAAATAGCCGCCGAGCATGACGAAGGTCTTCTGGTTGCCTACTACCTGCGCCTCCGGATACTTGTCCGTGAACAGCCTTACGGATGCGCTGTGGTCGGGCTCCATATGCTGAATTACGAGGTAGTCGGGCTTTCTTCCGCCGAGCACTTCCTCCAAGTTATTGAGCCATTCCTCGCCGAACTTGGCGTCGACAGAATCTATGACGGCAATCTTTTCGTCCATTATCACATATGAATTATACGAAACGCCGTCGGGGATGACAAACTGTCCTTCAAACAAGTCGAGCTTGTTATCGTCGACTCCGACATAGAAAATATCTTCTGCTATCTGTTTCATTTTTCCTCCGCAGTCTATCTGTTTATATTTCGCATTTATTTTAGCATTTACCCGAATACTTGTCAATAATCATAGACCATTAAAAAATTATATTAAAAGATTACAATATTTTACAGTCAATCGGCCGCTAAAAACATCTTCATATCCGCTAATAAAAAGTTCGGCAGGCGTTCCGCACAGATTGCGGAACGCCTGCCACATTTTATCTTATATTTCCGTTGCCGTGAATTACATATTTGTAGGTAGTGAGCTCTTTAAGTCCCATAGGTCCCCTTGCGTGGAGTTTCTGGGTAGATATGCCCATCTCGCAGCCCAGGCCGAATTCTCCGCCGTCGGTAAAGCGCGTAGAGGCATTGACGTAGACCGCCGCGCTGTCTATCGCCGAAACAAAGGCAGCGGCTGCGGCCTTATCTTCTGTAACTATACAGTCGCTGTGCCCCGTAGAATGAGCCGAAATGTGCGCTATCGCCTCGCCAAGGCTTTTTACAACCTTTACAGCCAGCTTGTAGTCGAGATATTCCCTGTCGAAATCGCCCTCCTGCGCCCTTACGCAACCTTCCCTTCCGCCGAGCACGGCATACGCGGCGTCGTCGAGGTGAAATTCTACGGGAGGATGGTTTCCGCCCCTTAGTCTTTCGCAGACGAGAGGCAGGAATATTTCTGCTATGTCCGAGTGGACGACCATAACTTCCATGGCGTTGCACACCGAAGGACGACTGCACTTGGCATTTTCGATTATGTCGAGCGCCTTTTTGAAGTCGGCAGACTTGTCGACATAGACGTGACAGATGCCCGTACCCGTCTCTATGCAGGGCACTTTGGCATTATCGACGCACGCCTTTATGAGTCCGGCGCCGCCCCTGGGAATGAGTAAATCTATATAGCCCTTTGCCGTCATGAGCTCGGTCGCGCTCTGACGGGAGGTGTCCTCTATAAAGCCTATTGCGTCGGGATTTATAATGTCTTTAATGCCCTCTCTCATGGCGTCGACTATTGCCTGCGCCGAGCGGTGCGCCTCCTTACCCGTCCTGAGAATGCAGGCGTTGCCGCTTTTGAGAGCGAGAGCCGCGGCATCCGAAGTGACGTTGGGACGACTTTCATAAATAATTGCAACTACGCCGAGGGGAACGCTTATCTTGCGGATATTGAGTCCGTCAGGACGGGTCCTCTCGTCCAGCACTATGCCTACGGGATCGGGAAGTTTTGCAACCTGCCTTACGCCCTCCGCCATTGCCCTTATCCTCGCCTCGTTCAGAGCGAGCCTGTCGAGCATTACGTCTGAGATTACCCCCTTAGCCGCCTGCATGTCGAGGGCGTTTGCCTCGAGAATGCGCGCAACATGTCCTTCAAGACTTGAAGCAATGCCCTCCAGAAGGTCGTTTTTCTGTTCGGAGGACAGTCCGCAGAGGTCTGCCTTCGCCCTGTTCGTATTTTCAAGTATCTGTCTCGTCGTCATTGCTTTTTACCTATAAATTTAGTACCTACGCGCTTGCCGTCGACAATGTCGTAGAGAATATGCGGATTGGCGCCGTTTGCTATGACCATATCCGTTCCGCTTTCCATGCACATCTTAGCCGCCCTGACCTTTGTTGCCATGCCGCCCGTGCCAAGACCGCTTATAGAACCGCCTGCAACGCCGTCTATGTCGTCAGTTATCTCCTCCACGACGGGAATGAGTCGGGCGGTAGGGTCGATGTGAGGGTCAGCCGAATACAGTCCGTCTATGTCCGAAAGCAGAATGAGAAGGTCGGCTTTGACAGTAACGGCGACTATCGCCGAAAGCGTATCGTTATCGCTCACCGTCAGTTCGTCCGTAGCGACTGTATCGTTTTCGTTAATTACTGGAATTGCCCCGAGTTCGAGCAATCGCTCCATAGTGTTGCCGAAGTGCACGGCGCGTTTTGAATTTCTGAGGTCGTCGGCTATGATAAGCACCTGCGCGACCGTCTGGCGATAGTCGGAAAACAACTTGTCGTAGAAATACATCAGCTCGCACTGCCCCACGGCTGCCGCCGCCTGTTTGGTGGGGATATCCTTGGGTCTTTTTTCAAGCGCCAGCTTGCTGACCCCCATGGCTATCGCGCCTGAGGAGACCATTATCACCTCGTTCCCGGCATTCTTTACGTCGCTTATTATCTTGCACAGCTCCTCGACGAGGCGGATATTGAGGTTGCCCGTCGCGTGCGTGAGCGTCGATGTGCCTATCTTTATTACTACTCTCATTTTGCAAAACTCCGCAGTGAGTTTTTATATTATTGTAATCTCTGCGCGCCCTTTTGTCAACAGCCGCACCCGTTTGCCGACATAATATGACAAAAGAGTTGCCCGAAACTACGGACAACCCTTTAAATAAACCGCGCCGCCGCACCGCACGACCGCCATACGACGGCGCAATCTGTCATGTTTTATTGCCGCCTATAATCAAACGACGCCGTGAGCCATCATTGCATCTGCAACTTTTATAAAGCCCGCAATGTTTGCGCCCATTACATAGTTGCCCTCGTAGCCGTACTTCTTTGCCGCGTTTTCTAT
Source organism: uncultured Clostridia bacterium (assembly GCA_944354125.1). Lineage (GTDB taxonomy): Bacteria > Bacillota > Clostridia > Christensenellales > Borkfalkiaceae > Coproplasma. The sequence continues at coordinate 203,352 of CALVPT010000001.1, forward strand.
GTTGTGATAGATGTTTACCATTATGCCCTTGAGCTTTGCATCTACCTCTTCGAACGACCAGAACATTCTGCCCGACGACTGAGCCATTTCAAGCGCGGAGGTCGCAACGCCGCCTGCGTTTGCAGCCTTTGCAGGCAGGAACACAACGCCGCTCTTTAAGAATACGTCGATAGCTTCGAGCGTAGAAGGCATGTTTGCACCCTCTGCAACGTACTTGACGCCGTTCTTGACGAGAATTTCAGCCGACTCCTTGTCGATTTCGTTCTGCGTTGCGCAGGGAAGAGCGATGTCGCAGGGAATCGTCCATATGCCCTTGCAGCCTTCGAAGTACTTTGCTCCGCTGACTCTTTCGGCATACTCCTTGATTCTGCCCCTCTTGACTTCCTTGATGTCCTTGACGATATCCAGCTTTATGCCGTCCTTGTCGTAGACATAGCCGTTGGAATCGTAGAGAGCGACAACCTTTGCGCCGAGCTCCTGAGCCTTCTGGCAGGCATAGATTGCAACGTTGCCCGAACCGGAAATGACGACCGTCTTACCCTTGAAGCTGTCGCCCCTTACCTTGAGCGCCTCTTCAGTGATGTATACGAGGCCGTAACCCGTAGCCTCCGTTCTGACGAGCGAACCGCCGTAGGAAAGACCTCTGCCCGTAAGAACACCGACGTGCTCGTCGCGTATTCTCTTATACTGTCCGAACAGGAAGCCTACCTCTCTGCCGCCTACGCCTATGTCGCCTGCAGGGACGTCGGTATCGGGACCGATATGTCTGTAGAGCTCGGTCATGAAGCTCTGGCAGAATGCCATGACTTCCCTGTCGCTCTTGCCCTTGGGGTCGAAGTCGGAACCGCCCTTGCCGCCGCCGATGGGAAGCCCCGTAAGGCTGTTTTTGAGAATCTGCTCAAGGCCTAAGAACTTGATTATCGAGAGGTTTACCGAAGGATGGAAACGAAGTCCGCCCTTGTAGGGGCCGATTGCGCTGTTGAACTGAACGCGGTAACCCTTGTTTACCCTTACCTTGCCGCTGTCGTCAACCCAGGGAACCCTGAACATTATTACTCTTTCAGGCTCGACGAAACGCTCTAAAAGACCTGCCTTTTCGTACTCGGGATGAGCCTCGACTACGGGAGCCAGAGTCGTGAGGATTTCGGTTGCCGCCTGATGGAACTCAGGTTCGTTAGGGTTGTTCTTCTTTAAATCTGCCAATACCTGCTCTACATAAGACATGATTATAAATACTCCTTATATTACCATTAAATGGGTTTTATGGAATTATAGCATAAATCTATCAAATATACAAATTTTATGCACATATTTATCTTTATTAATACTTATACGGGGTATAAGACAAAATTATAATCATTTGCTGAAATAGATTTTCTCGGCGTTATTGAAAAAGATATCGTCCAGTTCCCCCGAAGAAAAAACATTGCTTTCTGTAATATAGGAAACGAGATTTTTATAGCTCTGCGAGCAGAGACACCCCGGCATATCCGACCCGAACATCAGCTTTTCAGCGCCGACCGTTCTCTTTGCCGTCATAAGGTGTTTTACCGCCGACTCAAAGGGATATTCCTCGGGACGCTGATTGTGCGCCAGTGCGCTGAGGTCGAAATACACGTTGTCGGCGCAAAGGGTTTCAAGCGCGCTTTCGAGCAGCTTTCCGTCATCTCTCTGCGGCGAGAGCAGGTGACAGACTACAAAATTTATTTCGGGATATTCCGTCGCCGCCCTTGCAAGATTTTGCGGCTGCCAGCAGCAGTTGCGCGGTCTGCCCATGTCAATTACGACAGTAAGTCCCCTTTCTGCGGCAAATTTATACTCCTTATTCATGATTTCGCCGTCAAGGTCAACAGGTCGGTGATAAGCCATAAGCCCCGAGCCGTTGGACATTTCGAACTTTACCGCCTTAAATTTCAGCTCGTCGAAAAGGTGTCTTTTCACGTCCTCCGCCCTTACGCAGAACGGGTCGTACGAAGCCGCGCCCGTAAATCTTTCGGGATATTTTTTTATCGCCTCGAAGGTATATGCGTTCTGAAAGCCGAAAAACTGTCCCTGCAGAAGGACGGCCTTGCTTACGCCGTTTTCGCCCATAACTTTCAAAAGCGCCTCAGGCGTTACAGAATATTCGCCCATGCCTTCGGGAATCATCCGAAAGGTCTGCCCGTCGGCATATGCCGCCATTCCCCCTCCGACGGCTCTGAGCTCTCCGCGTGAGGTAAAGCCTGCGATGCACTGTACTACGTGGGCGTGAGCATCTATAATTTTCATACATTTCCCCCGTGAATAAATTTATATTGAATAAAGAAAATTCCGCAGGGTTGACTACGGAACAACACGCCGCTCAGAGCGGCTTTACATTTTTGTTTGCATACGTGCAGAAGTTTACAGTGTAACCGTTTGTTTCGACGTCGTCCGAACGGTATACGAGTTCAAAATTTTCATTCTCGTCGAGATTTTCGAAGAATGCATCCGCGCCGCCGACGGCGTCCACCTTAGTCACCAGCACCTCGTCGCAATAGGGCAGGAGAGTTCTGTACATCATTGCTCCGCCTATTACGAAAACCCTGTCTCCGTCATACTTCTTAATCTCGTCAAAGAGCTCATTGAGACTTCCGACTATTTTGCAGTCGTCGCGCTTTTCGCCGTCAGGCCACAGGACGATATTAGTCCTGTTTTTAAGGGGTTTGCCGCCGGGGAAAGACTTGAGCGTGTTGCTGCCCATTACGACCACGTTGCCCGTCGTCGTCTCCCTGAAAAATTTCATGTCTGCTGGAATGGAGAACATCAGACCGTTGCTCTTGCCTATGCCCCACTCTCTGTCTGCGTGTAAAATTGCCTTCATATCCTCACCTTATTCCGCAACGGGAATGTCGTATTTCTTATCGTTATATCTGTAGTCGACAAGACGGAAGCTGTCGACGGTGAAATCATAGAAATTTCTGACGTCGGGATCGACCTCGAGCCTGGGAGCTTCGAACTGAGGGTTCTTTATTATCTCCCTGACCATGGGAACGTGCCTGTCGTAGATGTGTGCATCGGCAATGACGTGCACGAGCTCGCCTGCCTTAAGCCCCGAAACCTGTGCGAACATTATCAGAAGTACGGCGTACTGCACGACGTTCCAGTTGTTTGCCGTGAGCATGTCGTTTGAGCGCTGGTTGAGTATGCCGTTCAAAGTATTTCCCGACACGTTGAAAGTCATGGAATACGCACAGGGATACAGATTCATCTCGTGCAGATCTTCAAAATTATAGATATTGGTCAGAATGCGCCTGCTGGCAGGGTTATGTTTCAAATCATAGAGCACCCTGTCCACCTGGTCGAACTCGCCCTCTTTATATTTATGTTTGACGCCGAGCTGATAGCCGTACGCCTTGCCTATGCTCCCGTCGGCGTCCGCCCACTGGTTCCAGATCTTTGAATGCAGATCCTTTATGTTGTTGCTCTTCTTCTGCCATATCCACAGAAGTTCGTCTATCGCCGACTTGAAAAAGGTCCGCCTTATGGTCAGAATGGGGAACTCCCTGGAAAGGTCATAGCGGTTGACTATGCCGAACTTCTTGACCGTATGCGCAGGCGTGCCGTCGCTCCACTTGGGTCTCACCTGCAGGTCGGTATCCCATACCCCGTTGTCGAGTATGTCGTTCATGTTATCAATAAAAATCTTATCGGCAACGCTCATTGTCATCCTCCCGAAATTTAAAACATTTTAGCATAACGGCAGAGATTAGTCAATCAAAATGCGTCCTTTCGGGTAGCGCTCCACTTGCGCGCGATAAAGCGCAGTCTGAGCCGCTCGGGGACAAGCCTTGCCGCAAGGAGCGCCAGTCTGTTTGCACCGCCTATGACAACGCAGGACTTTCCCCTCTCCGATGCGGCAAGCGATTTTTTTACGACGAACTGAGGTTGTTTTGCGGCAAATTTTGCCCACGCGCCAAGCAAATTTATGTACTGAATGACGTCTGCGCGCGTATAGATTGACCCCGGCAACACGGCGGTGACGTACACCCCCTTGCCGCGGTATTCGGCGGCTATCGCCTTTGAAAATGAGGTAAGCGCGCCCTTCGTCGCCGAATAGATTGCAAAGTACGGCATGGGAAATACGCCCGAAACGCTGGAGACGTTGATTATCCTCAGCGTCTGCGCCCTGTTTTCTATCGCAAAGGCGCAACAGCTGACCGCCGCCTCGAAATTTACTCTCGTCTGAAAGGTCAGCTTGTCCTGAGAATATTCGCCGAACGGCTTTTGTATGTCCGCCCCGGCAACGTTGACGAGCATACCTATTTTCAGCCCGGAAAAGGCGGAAAACATGTCGTTCCTCTGTTCGGAATCGGTAAGCTCGCAGGCAAATGTCTTAACTTCGCCGCATCCTGACTCTTTGAGTTCAGCCTGCAAAAGTTCGAGTTTTTGCGCGCTTCTTCCCGTAATTATCAGATTGTATCCCCTTTTTGCCAGTTCCACGGCAAACGCTCTCCCAAGCACGCCCGTCGCGCCCGTAATCATAGCATAGGTCACAGACAATACCTCTTTCAATAGATTTCGGTATTTATTATAGCGTCGCAGACGGCAATCTGCAAGCGTCTTATGTCGCGCGCGAGAATATATCCGTAATTTGCGTCACGGCACTCGGCGAGGAGCGCGCCCGTCTCGGCGGCAAAACAGTTTGCGGCGTTATCCCTTTCAAGTCCTTCGAGAGTCGTCTCTACGTCCGAAAGCACGGCTGCCGCACCGACCTGGTCGCAACTTAAGGAATCGACGGCATTTGCAAGGTCATACAATACTGCGGAGATCTGTCTCAGCGTAGCGAGCGTTGCAAGATACTTTTTGGCATATCTTCTTCTCGACGGGGCAAGCGTAAAACTCTGCCTTTCAACCTCTATGACCTGACAGTTAAGCTGTTTTTTTATGAGAGTCTGGGCAACCGACTGCGCATCGCGCTCGTCATAATAGCAGGCGACGGTTACGTAGTACTCGCCCTCCGACTGCACTATATAGCCTGCTCCGCCATAGCTTTCGACGAGGGAGGATATTGAACTCGCGGAGACGGCGTCCGTCGGGCAATCGTAACAGACATAGTAAAACCTGTAATCGCACGAAACCGAATAACTGCACGAGGACAGTGAAGCTATGAGCACGACGGCAAACGCGACTGAAGCCGCCGCAATGAAAAATATAATGCGTTTTATTTTAATGGCATGCACATAATATTTTACCGTCTGCGGCGCAAGAATATGACCGCAACGCGGCAGACTTTATTATTAGCGTGATTTTATATATAAAATCAGTTTGTAACAGTCAGAATATGTGCTATAATTCTAAGCGGTTTTTATTACGGATGCGGAGAAATTATTATGGTCGCTACGATAGTCATTGCCGTTATCACCTGCCTGGGGCTGGTGCTCTGCGTGCTCATAAAGCCCGAAATAGGCATTAAAAAAATTACTTTGCCGCTGTACCCCTTCATCGCGCTTGTCGGCGCAATTGCCGCGGTGGCGTTTACGCCGCTGACTTTAAAGGACTGCCTTGACGGAATACTCGGCGCGGGCGCCGTCAATCCCCTGAAGATTTTAACGCTCTTCATATCGGTCACGGCGATATCCATATTCCTGGACGAGGGCGGATTTTTCGAATACCTTGCGTGCAAGGTACTAAAAAAATCGGGCAAGAGCAAGGTCAAACTATTCATATTCCTGTACATAACCGTATCCGTTCTGACAGTTTTTACCTCCAACGACGTAATAATTCTGACTTTTACGCCCATAATTCTGTATTTTTGCAAGAGCGGCAACATAAAGCCCGCACCCTACCTGGTTGCGGAGTTTGCCGCCGCCAATACCTGGAGCATGGCGCTTATTATAGGCAACCCCACCAACGTATACATTGCTACGGCGGCAGGAATAGACTTTCTGAGCTATCTGGAGGTAATGATTGTGCCCACCCTGGCGGCAGGCATCGTTTCCCTCCTCATACTCCTTCTGCTGTTCAGAAAGTCGCTGAAAGAGCCCATTTTACTTCCCGACCACGACATAAGCTCGCCCATGAAGGATAAGCCGCTGTGCATACTCGGACTTATCGTGCTGATAATCTGCACCGTCGGACTTGCGATAAGCGGATACATAGGCATAGAAATGTGGCTGGAATGCGCCATATGCGCGATTGTGCTCATAATCTCGGCGCTTCTTCTCTGCCTTGTCAGGCACAAAAAGCCCGTTGTCGTCGGTCACGCGCTCGGCAGAATTCCCTATCAGCTCATACCCTTCGTAATCTCGATGTTCATAATCGTCCTCTCGCTCGATAAGATGGAGATAACAAGGTACATAGCCGAGGCATTCTCCTTCAACGAACTCATTGAATACGGCGTAGGCTCCTATCTTGCCTCAAACCTCGTCAACAACATACCCATGAGCGTGCTGTTCTCTTCCGTAATCAACGCAGGAAATGCAAGCAGGTATGCCGTATATGCCACGGTCATAGGCTCCAACCTCGGCGCTTTGCTGTCGCCCGTCGGCGCGCTTGCAGGCATAATGTTCTCCTCGATAACCAAGAAGGCAGGCTATAAATTTTCCAACCTCGACTTCATAATGTACGGAGCATCGGTTTCCGTATGCTCGCTCGCCGCATCGCTCGGCTGTCTGGCTCTCATGCTGATGATTTAAGCCATAAAGGCAAAAATTAACCTCCGCCCGAATGAGGACGGAGGTATTTTTTTATGCGCAGGTAAAGCCCTTGCCGCCTGCCGCGCCTGCCTTTCTGCCGACATCGGTGTTGTCCGAGGTCTGACTCTGCAACCCCTTTACGGGCGAAGGCGAAAGCGTGAACCGATAGTCCGCGCCGCAACGCGCAATGTGCTCCTTTATGACGTTATGCGACTCGACCTCGGAAATGCTGCCGTTTATGAGCTTCTGCCACCTGAAAAAGTCGGCATTTTCGCCGAGCGACGCAACGTCGGTATAGTCCTCCCTCAGCGAGGTAAACTGCACGGTATTTGCAAGTATATTTCTTACGTATTCTATATTCTCGTGCAAAGACAGCGGCTCGGGGAACTTGCCGTCGGGAATTACGGCATTCCATTCCTTCTTTTCATACTTCTTCAGAAGGTCTGCCGCATCGTGCAGATGGGCGATTTCGGCAATGAGTTGCTTTTCCCATATCGAGCGGATATATTTGTCCGTCTCGGTCATATAGCACGACCAGTAGAGATAGCACTCGGCATACTCATGCCACAGCAACATCTCGAACCAGGTAGCGTTGGCGTCTATGAGATTTCCGTACTGCGTTACGTGCTCTTCCTCGACAAGGCATATCTCGCGGTACAGCTTGCGCGAGGAATCGTCGGGCGCAAGATTTGAAATGTTCATATAGTAGTTCATCGTCTGCTGTTCGGCGGCGGTAATTATCATCGTCGCGAGCACGGTGCACTTGTCCGCCGTCTTTGAATTTATGCAGCGGCGCACGTTGTCCTCGGGATAGCGGTGATGCGCTATCGTCGGTCTGCCCGGCATTATCTCGGTATACCTGCCGACCAGCTCCTCGGCGTGAATACCGTCGTCCATCTCGAGCTTATTGGCATAGCGATACAGATGGTCAAAGTCCTCCAATAGCGCAAAGTCGAGCGCCGTTTTGACATAGCAGTCCTTTTCCTTTGCGGCTAGCTCCGCCGTCAGGTCGACGGCAAGCTGTTCATAGCTTATGGTATGCTCGAGCGCGCTCTCGTCGCAGGGCTTTAACAGCGATATCTTGAGCTGCTGCTGTTTTTCAAACGCGCGCGTCAGCGCGAGTCTGCGCCTGAGCTCGGTATCCGCCGTATGGCGCGACATCTGATGCGAAAACCAGTTCGCCTCGAACTCCGTGCCGTTCATGAGAATTATTCTCGTCTTTGTATAGGGGTCTGTCTCGTGCTTGGAATAAGACTTGGGGTAGAGCTGCTTCCAGCCCTCAAACAGCTTTTCAAGCTTTTCGGGTCGCTCGGAAAAAGGGTTCATAAATGTTCCTCCATCAATTTTTATAGGTTATTGACAGAGCGAGAATTTTTATTCGGCTTTTCTAAATCAACTCTTTAACTTACGAAACGGCGGACGACATAACATCGTCCGCCCCATAATTATATTCATTACATAAAGGGTGCAACCAGCTGCAACATGCCTGCATACAGCCTGTGCAGAATATTGCGCCTCATACGGTTGCCCTCGCCGATAAGCTCCGATCTTTCGAACGTAGATTGAAAGTCAGAAAGAAGGTCGCTCATGACCCCTCGGTCGTCCGTATATACAGCCACTTCGAACTGCTGGTAAAAGCTGCGGAGGTCGAGGTTTATCGAGCCTATGACCGCGCAGTTTTCGGACAGCATAAGTTTTGAATGCACGAAACTGTTCTTCATGCAGTACACCTTTACGCCGACTTCTATGAGCTTTTCGGCATAATTTCTCGTGACGCTGTACACGAAAGACTTGTCGGGTATGCCCGGAAGAATCAGCCTTACGTCCGTGCCCGAAAGAGCCTTGTTTATGAGGAGCTGAAGAAGCGAGTCGTCGGGAATGAAGTACGGAGTCATTACGTACAGCCGCTCTTTAGCCGCCGAAATTATGTTTTCGTACACGTTTTTGCCTATGTGATAGTCATAGTCAAGCCCGTCGGCATACGGAATTACCACGCTGTCTGAAAGCTTGGGCTGAGCGGCAGACACGTAAGGCGAATAGTCCTCTTCCGCGCCCGTGACGAACTCCCACTGTCTGAGGAAAAAGAGCGTGAACGCCGAAACGGCGTTGCCCTCCGCCCTGAGTCCCGCATCCTTCCAGTAGCCGAACATCCGCTTTTCGTTAATATATTCGTCCGCAAGATTTGCGCCGCCCGTGAACACCGTTCTGCCGTCTACAATTATCATCTTGCGGTGGTCGCGGAAGTTGAGCGCAACCGAAAATCTGGAAGTCAGGCGGTTGAACGGCATAATCTTTATGCCTGCCTTTTTAATGCGCTTCTGCGATGATGCCGAAAGCGTCCTGTGACAGCCGATAAAGTCATATATTATACGTATGTCGACGCCACTTGCCGCCTTGCGCTCCAACACGTCGAGCACTCTTTTAAGGAGTACGCCGTCGGAAATTATATAAAGCTCTATGAAGATAAACTTTTCCGCCTTGTCGAGTTCTTCAAGCACGGCATCGAAGAGCTGCGCACCCGACGGATAATATTTGAGTTCGGTAAAAGTATAGGGCACAAATCCGCCCGTCTTGAACAGATATTCGGCATCCCGCGCGATTGGCTCGTGCCCCTCGGGAAGAGTGTTGTCATCCCTGTATTTTTGCGCGCCTTCGAATATCTTTTTATACTTCTTTTTCGACCTGCCGAAAAATATTCTCTCGTCCGAGAGGAAATAGATTATATACCCGAACCCGAAGGACACGAGTATGAAGATAACCCAAACCGCCTTTGAAAGGCTGTTTTTGTTAGTCGAAAGCACATAGATGCAGGTAAGCAGACTGAGGATATACGACAGCGTGAGGTACCACTTGAACAGATACCCCAGGAACATATATATCGATACTATGAGGGCGAGTTGCAGACCTAAAACAGCCATTACCACCAGCGACTTTACGGCGCCCCAGCCGTTCGTCTCGGTACGTATTCTGACCACTTTATAGTCCGTGTACACCGCACGCCTTATGTTGTTTTTTCCGAGCGGACTATTCAGATATTTCTTCTTCATTTATTCCTCCCGAAAGCTCCTCTGCCCTGGCGCAGGCGGAGGCTATTTCCGCATTCAGACTGAGCGTAAGACGATTGTATTTGTCCTCCTCCCGCTCGCGGCGCTTTATGTTCTTGGGTATGCCGACAGCCAGAGTTATGACCGCCAGCACTCCGCAGATTATGCCGAATGCAAGATGCGTTGCCGAATACATAAACACTGGCACTAGCGTGCCTAAAAGCACAAAGACCGCCGTGATTATTGCAATAAGCGAGCCGCATACCATCGACTTGAGATTCTTGTATCTTTCCGCCTTGGAGAGATTGTTTATCGCCATCTCCATATTGACCTGCAGGATCTGCAGCTCGTCCTTGTGCTCTATCCTGTGCGGCCTGTAAAAGGAGATATGTACGAGGTTGTCATATGTGCTGTCGGGCGTGCTCGCATACTGCACCCAACCGAATTTTTTATATCTGTCCCACAATTCCCACGCTTTGTCCGTCCTTACGGTGACGTCGAGCGTGTCCGTGGCATTGTAGTCTATAGTCTTACCGTTCATCGGCACTACCTCTGCATGCTTCCGCCGAACCAAGACAAGTCTTTCGGCGCGGCGTTTTTCTAAGATTATAGCACAAGCCGCCGACATATTCAAGGGAAAGAGTGAAAATAAAAAAACAGCCCTTTGAGCTGTTTTTTCAAAGGACTGCATAAAAGTTTTACCAGATGAAGTTAGCCTTGGCTATTTCGCCGTTGTCGATGAGTATGTCCTGCGCGGTCATGGACTTATTTATAACCGTAACGAAGTATGCCCATTCGGCAATTTCCCCGACCGTCGCCCATTTGGGAAGCAGCGTTTCCTCCATGATTTTTTCCCACATTTCAGGGTCGTTCATTACCCTGTCGTTGAGCGCGGTAACGACTCCCCCGGGCGAAAGACTGTTGGAAGTTGCGCCGTACTTTGCAACCCTGAGGGCAACGTTCTTCATGTAAGAAATCATTCCGCCCTTGCTGGCGGCGTATTCGGGAAATTCTGAGCCGTTGTGCGCGCTTGCCGACGCTATGAAGAGCACGCTCTTTATTGCGTCCTGCATGGCATACTTTTCAGTCACGCGTATTGCGCCCTTGAGATTTACTTCTATGTCGCGCCCCGAATCCTGCACGCCGGCATTGTTGACTACAATCTCCGCGCCCGTAATTTCGGGAAGTTCCCCCGAGAATACGTCGCATACGAAATGAGTATACCTGGCGCTCTCTATAGAGGCGGCACAGACGTCTATACCCAGGACATCGTGTCCCGCGGCGATGAATCTGAGGGCGATTGCCCTGCCTATTCCCTTGGAAGTTCCCGTAATTATGACTTTCATTATGCGCTTTCCCTGTACCTGTTTACGAATGCGAAATATTCCTTGCCGACGTTTTCGCTCTTCCACTTTTTGCACGTCGCATAGCCGATATAGGAGAATACGACTTCGCACAAGAGCTCGACCACCATGCCCGTAAGCGAGCAGGTGACGCACTGAAGGAGCGACCAACCGAAGAATACGTGGCTTACTACCAGAGCAAAGACTATGTTGTCGACGAACTGACCGATTGCCGTGGAGACATACGACCTAAGGAAGTATGCCGCCTTGCCGTCGGGGTTACGCCTGAACGCCCTGCCTATGCCCCAGTTGGTGAAATTGTTGACAACCGCGGAGATTATAAAGGCAAGAGTACTGCCCAGAAGCACGTACCACGTGCCGCCGAATGTATTGTCAAGCGCGGTGTTTATTATATTTTCGCTGCCCTCGACATAGCTTTCGCCCCATATGCCGGGGATAAGGCTGCCGAGAAACATCAGAAGGCAGAATATAAGGTTTATGACTATTGCGAGCACGGATATCTCGGTCGCAGCTTTAGGGCCGAAGTGCTTGGTTATCATATCCATTGTCAGAAATGCAAACCACGAAACAATTATGCCGCAGTCTAGCGCAAGCCAGTCTACGGGCAAGGTTATGCTCTTGTTTGCAAGCAGATTCATGGCAAATACGGACATGACGAAGAGCGCGGTAACGACTCCCGGAATGCTCCTTATGAGCAGCTTGAATTCATGCAGTTGGTCTTGGATTTTTTGCTTCATATGTCTCCTGTGCCGTGCTCCACCCGAAAAATTTTCCGACAACAAAAAAAAGAGCGCAATATGCGCCCATCCTCTTTCCATAGTTTTGTTTAAAGACAGGATGGTCACGAACTGTCTCCGCCTTGGCGGTTTTGTAAAATTCTATTACACGGATTTAATTTTGTCAAGCATTTACGTCAGCCGATTATAAATAATTGCCCAGACAGTCCGTTATCTTAAATTTTTGTACGAAACGCAATGCAAAAAATTGGCACCCTGCCTTAGCAGAGTGCCGTATGTATTGCAATAAATTATCAGCTTGCCGCTTCGATTTGTTCTTCTTCCTCGTCTTCGGACTTATCCTGACTTTCGCCGTGAGGAATTACCTTCCATTCAACCTTCTTTTTGAAGAGCGCCAACACGTCGAGCAGCACGTTTAAAAGCAGGAAGAACGGCCAGAGCAAGAGAGCCGCCACCATAGTCCAGAACTTCACCTTGGGTATGCGTCTTCTTTCTAAAATGACCAGAAGAAGTCCGACTATGAAGGTTGAAAGATATGAAATGCCGAATCCGACAGCGGCAATTATGCCGTAATATGTCCAAACGAGTGCGGCATCATGACCGAACAGCGGGCTCAATGCAACGAAAATAAGCTGCAATATGCCGATGGATACGCCTATGACTCCCAGCGGCAGGATGGACGCGGATATGTCGTATACCGAAAACTTGTTGTCGTGCGCACCCTTCTTCTTCGACCTGAACAGACTGCCCATAAGCTTTTTAAAGCGAGTGAAGAAGACAATCATATGTCCCCTCGCCCAGCGGAAACGCTGGCGGAGCATTATCTTTATGGTGGTAGGCTGTTCGTCATAGAACTGAGCGTCGTCGCAATAGATGACCTTAGCGCCTTCTGCTATCTGGTCGGCGGTAAATTCCCAGTCCTCGGTCAGAGTGACATATTCCCAGCCGTTTTTAATGGTCTCCGAATTGAACAGGTAGCCCGTACCAGATACCCTCGTCGAGCAACCGCAGACCGTCCTGCCCCTCGACTCATACCTGCATGAGGAGAGAAAGAAAATGCCGTAAAGACAGGAAATATAGTTGCTGCCGAAGTTCTTGGAATTGCGGTAAGAGGTTATAACCTGCTTGCCGCCTGTAGCTACGAACGCATCGTTCATCTTCGAGATATAGTCGGGAGTGAGCACGTTGTCTGCATTTATGACGAAAAAGCCGTCATACTTGTCCCAACCGTAATCTTCGTTTATCCTGTCGACAAGATACTTGTAGGCATAGCCTACCGTTCTCTCCTCGGGATTGTTGTATTCGTATACCGTAGCACCCTTTTTGCGCGCTATCTTTGCCGTGTCGTCCGTACAGTTGTGCGCTACTACAAAGACCTGAATCTTATCCTTAGGGTAATCATTGGAATATATGCTGTCAAGAAGTCCGCCTATAACCCCTGCCTCGTTTCTGGCACCGATAATGATGCCATACCTGAGTTTCTTATCCGTTTCAGGATAGGTCTTCTTCTTGAAAATACCTATCAGCATAAAAACCGCATAGTGTATCAGCATCAGCGCAAATACGCACCATATCGCCGAAAACACGATGGTGACGATCTCTATGTATCCCATACCCTCTCCTCAAAAGTCTCTGTAAAAGACTACCTATGCTATTATAACACACATATTCCGTCATGTCAATGTCGAATGGCTATCGAAAATATACAATCTGTGTTCAAATTATACACGAATATGCCCTGGAGGGCAAAATTAAAGCGGACCTTTTAAAGTCCGCTTTAAATGTCGTTTATTATTCTTCGCCGTTATTCTTCTTTATTTCAAGGTTACGCTTTACCTTCTTTACTATGAAGAACGCAAGCACGCACACGCCTGCTGCGGCGAGGATATCCCACGCAATGACTATGAACTTATAATATGCAAAGCCGTTTACATATTCCACGCCGTGAACGAATCCGTTCATGCCAGAGGAGTGAACTACGGTGTAGAGTATGCGGTGAGCCGCCTCGCGCGCATAGCCCTGATCCTCCGCGTTGTCATCGAGCGAATATCCGAAGAGCATATTTCCTGCAAGTCCTACCGTCTTGAGCTTAGCATCACCGCCTGCCGCAAGGCACTGGTCTGTGAACATATAGCTGGCGACTTCGTAGTCCGTAAGGACGAAGGCGTTGCTGCCCCACTCGTTGCGGAGAATTTCGGTAAGGAGATTATAGTTACCGCCCGCCCACGTGGGTCCTATGCGGTTGAACGAGGACATTATGCCCGTAGCCGCAGGGACTACCGTCTTCTTTGCAGTATAGCCCGTGATGTTTCCGTTTTCGTCCCTTATCGCTTCGTTATACGTAATCTCGACAGTGTTGTCCTCGATTACCATCTGGAAGGGCTTGAGATATATTTCGCGTATTGCCTGTTCGCCTGCCCACGTAACCAGTCCGAGATGGTCGCGGTGGGTTTCCTGGTCGTTGAGCGCAAAGTGCTTGAGGAAGGCATACATGCCCTTGGTTGCCGCGCCGTTTACGGCCTGATATCCGAATACGCCGCTGAGATAGGAATCTTCGGAGTAGTACTCGAAGTTACGGCCTGCAAAGGGCGTTCTGTGAATGTTTACAGCAGGACCGTACCAGCCCTGTACTCCGCCGTAAAGACCGTCTTCGCCCATACCCTCGCCCATTTCGTATGCAAGGTCAGCGTTCCACGTGCTGGCAAGCATATATTCGCTGGGCCACGTCATAGACTTGAGAGTCTCTTCCTCATTTATGGGAACCGAGCCGTGACCTACGACGAGGTTAAGTCCCGCAGGGCCGTCAAGGTCGGTTACCTTGGGCTTATTTATCGACTTGGCTTCGGGCGAGCAATAGCCGCATTCGTCCACGAGGAGAGCAAGCTCCTTGAGCGTTATCTGGTTGAGCACGTCGTCCCATTTCTTGTCGTCGTAGTCAAGTCCCCTCATGTCGATAAGGTCATATTCGCCGTCCTGACCGAATTCATAAGTCTGAGGAACGGTGCCTTCGGCAGGGTTGCGCGAATCGTGTGAATCGAGCTGCGTCTTGAGTTCGGCGGAAAGGTCGTGCGACCACTGCTTTCCGCCTATCTCGGCGCCGCTGTCTACGTCAGACGCAGTACCGTAGCGGAGCGCGTTGTTGTCCATCTTGCTCCAGTCCTTACGGGAAAGATATGTCGTATCGGTCAGAGCCGCATAGTCAAACCTGTTGGTTATCTTCTCGCCGTCGGCACCCGTCGAATATGTAGTGCTGTCGAGCGTTGCCTGCGAATAGGTGCCTACGAATTGAGCATCGCCTGCATTCTCTTCTGCGCTGAGACCGCCAGCCGCCGTGAGCTTTTCAGCCTCTGCTCCCTTTGCCGCAAGTATATTGTTGAGCGCCTTATGCGCATCGGTTGCGGCGGTTATGTAGTATTCGCCGGCATCGAGAATATAGGTCTTTGCACCCTTTGCATCGTAGGAGATGAAGTCTTCGAGATTTATCTCAAAACTTACCTCCTCGGTTGCGCCCTTTTCGATATAGTTGGTCTTATAGAAACCGACGAGCGACACGGACGCCTTTTCAACGTCGTTGAGCTTATTATAGGGCGACTGTACGTAAACCTGAACGACTTCCTTGCCGCGGCGTTCGCCCGAGTTTCTGACCTTGAGCGAAATTGTTATGTTTCCGTCCGCATCCGGCGCGGAAACGCTGTAGTCCGACCATTCGAAGGTCGTATACGAAAGGCCGTAGCCGAATGGATACTGAACGGTTTCAGAATAGCTGTATGTGCCTGCGTTGTTCTGACCGAGGACGACGTCTTCATATCTCGTCTCGTAATACTTATAGCCTACATATATGCCCTCGGCATAGTTTACATAGTAGTAACCCGAGTTCTTGCCGTTGTAGATATATGCATAGTCGCCCATATTCTGCATTGCAGGCGAGGAGAAGCTGTCATATGCCACG
Organism: uncultured Clostridia bacterium; assembly: GCA_944354125.1. Classification (GTDB taxonomy): domain Bacteria; phylum Bacillota; class Clostridia; order Christensenellales; family Borkfalkiaceae; genus Coproplasma. The sequence goes on from CALVPT010000001.1 coordinate 219,102, forward strand.
GTATCGACGAGATGTCCTGAAGCAGAAATCTCGTTGCCGTCCTTGTCGTATCCCGTAAGCATATATCCGAGACCGTACGTGCCCGTTCTGCCTGCGCCGGGGAAGTTGATTACGGCGGATATGTTTTCATAGTTCTCTATCCAGCCGAGCTCCATTACGTTATTGGCATTGACGAGAATTATGACATCGTCGAACTTCCTGTTGAGGTAGTCGATTATCTCAAGTTCGGTCTTGTCGGGCTCGAGGTAGTGCTGACCTGCCTCGCCGCCGTATGCCGCCATATCCCTTGCAAGGTCTGCGCCTTCGCCGCCCGTACGAGAGAGAACGAACACTGCGACAGTGCCGTTGAATGTATCTTCAAGTCCGGGCTCGGAGGTAATCTTGCTTAAGGGGCATTCATTGATAGACCAGTCGAGCGATGCGCCGTAATTTATCGAGCCGCCGCCGCGCTTATAGCCCGAACCGTTGCCGCTCTTATAGAAGTTCCAGAGCGTTTCGTTGACCCTGAGTCCTGCAGCTTCAAGTCCCGTCTTGAGGTCGGAGGTAAGTTCAAAGCTGCCCGAACCAGAGCCGGAACCACCGCTGACGAGGTCGACTGACGAATGGCTGAAAAGGCTGAGTTTTGTATTCTTTGCAAGCGGTAGAATGCCGTTGTTTTCAAGGAGAGTTGCGCCCTCCATTGCCATTTCGGCAACGAGGTTCTCCTCATACTCATACAGGTCTTCAGCGCTGTCGAACGCACTCTTGTAGTACTGAGTATCTGCGCCCTTCGTGTCTCCCTTGAGGCTGTCATCCATCTTTCCGAGCGCCTGTTCGAATATGTTGTCGAACTTTCCGAGCGCAAGGAAGTTGAGGAAGAACGTGACAACGAAGATGACTGCAATGGCTATGGACATTATGATTATGCCTAGTTTCTTTGTCTTCATCTTTTAATTCCTTATGTCAGATTTTTTTATTTTAAGGTTATTTTGCGGCGGCGCGTGCACTCCGCCGCCATTTAATTTTTATTATTCAGAAACAGCTAAAGCCATATCGGAAATTGTTATGTCGCCGCTGCGAAGAGTTGCATCGCCTACAGAAGAATCTACCATGAACTGAACGGCAAGGAGCGTTCTCGTGTTGTCGTATACCACCTGAATGGTTACCGTTGCACCTACTTCTATCGTAAAGAACGAACCGCCCCATTCCGTATCAGTTCTTACAGCCGTGCCGTCCTGAGTTGCGGAGACATTGCAGGAGTCATTATTGCCGACCTTATTTGCCGTAAGATTAACCCTTAAGTTGACCGTTTCGGTTCCGTTATTAGTTACGGTTGCCGTGAATACGTTATTCGCCTGAAGAGAGGTTGCTATTCCCTGAAGCTCTACAACTTTATACGAATTGCCAGCAATATCAGTATAAGAAATATCAAGAGTATTGTCGTCGTTAGCAGTTGCCGTATATGCAGGATCCGTGCCACCGACAAGATTGCCGCCTACCGTAACCGTATCAAGGTCGATTCCCGTAGATTCGCCGCTGTATGCCTTGAAAGCTACCCACTTGTACTGCGCCGTTGCAGGCAGAGCGCTTTCGTCGAACGCCCCCGACCACTCGTCGTGGTCCTTGCAGTTCCAGACATTCATCATTATCTGCGAATCGGCAGTGGGAATGTTTTCGGTTGCCCTGTATACCGCCTTGCCGTCGACATACCAGGTGATCGAATCGGGCTGCCAGTCAAATCCGTATTCGTGGAAGTCCTCCGACGCGTCAAACCCAAGCTTATGCAGGTATTCGTGATTGCCTTCGCCCCTTGTGTAGTAGTTGAACTGCACCTCGGTCATATTCTTGCCGAGAATTTCAATGTCTATCTCATCCCACCAAGGGTTGTTGGTATAGGTAAAGAAGGATGAAATGACACCAGAACAGTCCGCCGCCTTCATGCATACCGAATAGTACCCATATGAATAAGAGGCGCGCGAACGGTACTCGGCGCCGTAATAGGTGTTGCCCTCCTTTTTGACGCTCATATTCATTATGCCGTTCTCGACCACCGTGCAGCTGTTGCTCCACGTGCAGTTGAAGGGGTCGTCGTTTTTGTACCCGTCAGCCGACAAGAACCCCTGGTCGCCCGACTTTGTGAAATCGACTATTATGTCTTCCGCGGCGGTCAGGCGGTCGGGGACTCCCACAACCGATTCGTGGGGAACGCCCGGCTTGTCTGTATCTTCTGTGTCTCCTGCAGGAGGCGTTACGGGAGTTTGCTCGTCGCCGCCTTCCTCAGATGTAAATTTGAAATTGCTGACGGTGAAATTGCCGCTGTGAGTTTCAGAATCGCCATAGGTTGCCGAATCAAAATAGAGCTGAACTCTGTTAACTGCACCCCAGTCGCCGTCTCCGTCATAGGTTATAACCAATGTAATTTCTTCACCTGCCGCAACCGTAAGCGTAGTGCCGCCGTAAGTCCTGTCCGTATATCCTGCATCCGTACCGCCTATTACGGTATGGGAAAGATTGCATACGTCGGTAGTCGTTGTACCCTCGGTAGTTACCTTATTGGTGCCTATGACGTCTACCCTTACTTTTGCAGATGTCGTACCATTATTCTTTATAGTAACAGAAAACGTATCATTTCCTGCAGCAAGTGTGGCAGCATCAGCCGCGCTTATGTTTGCATAAGAGTCACCGACTACAGCAGTATAGGTAACATTAATCGACGATGAAGCCGTTCCGCTCTTATCTACCGTATACTTATCGGTCGAATTAAATGTAAGGTTCACACTGTCTCCTGCAGGAGGCGTTACGGGAGTTTGCTCGTCGCCGCCTTCCTCTTCACCCTCTTCGGGAACGTATTCGCCGCTGAAGGTTATGTCGGAGATTGTTACGTCGCCGCTGTGCGTTGCCGTATCGTTATATACGGACGAGTCAAGCATTATCTGCAGACTTGCGGGAACGTACTTTGCATCGTAGACAACTTCGATTTCGTAAGTTTCGCCTGCAGCGAGAGTGAAGGTCGAGCCGCCCCATGCAAGGTCGGTTGCTGCAGCCTCTCCGTCTATGGTTGCGGAAGTGTTGCAGACATAGTGATTATTTGTAACGTTTACTACCTTTTCGCCGATGACGTCAACCCTCATGGTCACGTTTTCGGTACCGTTGTTCTTTACGGTAAACTTGAGAGTAGTCTTATCGCCTGCAACCGTCTTGATATCCGTGATGTTTACGTTCTTGTACGTCGCGCCAGGTATTGCCGAATATGTAACATCTATACTGTTGCCGTCTTCGGAAGTATTAATAATGTAGAAAGTTCCACCGAGGTCACCCTCAATCTCGTGATTTGTTCCGTTGATATTGATGCCCTGATTGTTGCTTTCGGGGGCGTCAGGAATTACGACTTCGCCCTGCTTTGCAAGCTTGACGTCGCTGATTGTGATGTTGCCGCTCTTTTCGACGACACCCGACTGAAGTGAATCGAGCATGATTTCAACAGAGGAAATTACTCCGTAGTACTTGATTTCGATTTCTACTTCTTCACCCGGAGCAAGGTCGATGAACGTACCTTCGCCCGCGTTGGTGCGGAGAAGTTCTCCGTTACCGAAACCGTAGGAGTTTGTAGTGGTGGTCAGATCGCCCGACACGCTGCGTACATTTATACGCGCGTTCGTCGTCTGCGTATCGGAATTATTCTTGAGAGTCATATGCAGCCAGTTCTTATCTGCCGCATCCTCTGCGCCTATGGCATAGTTTACGTTGTTATACGCTCCTGCCTTTGTCCAGGTTACGCTTGCAGACTTTCCGTCAGAACCTGCAGCAACAGTATAGTCCGTTTGAGTGTCGTTGGCACTTGCTACAAGCTCGATGGGGAGCGCTTCGGTTGCCGTCCAGTCGCCCTCGAACTCCTCAACTTCGACTTCCTCGGGTATTTCGCCCCATTCAGCTTGGGCAGACGTCCTTACCCACTTATATTCTGCGCCCTCGGTGCCGGGATTGGAATATTCGCCCATCCAGCCTTCGGCAGCCTCCGTGCCGCACCAGTAGTTCATGAGTATTCTTCCTGCCGCTGCAGGCATTGCGCTGTCAGCAGTTGCCTCTACCTTATATACAGGCTCGTTGTCTACAAACCATACGATATAGTCTTTCGTCCAGCGGAATCCGTACTCGTGGAACTCTTCGGAAGCATCGAACCCGAGGTCATACATATGCTCGTGGCCGCCTACTCCGTTCACATAGTAATTGAACTGAACCTCTGTAGTGTCGGAACCCAGAAATTCAATGTCTATTTCGTCCCAGGGATTGGGCTCGCCGGTATTGGGATTGGTATCATAGTTGCCCGTGCAGGTAAAGAATGTGCTGGCCGTGCCCTCCTTCTTTGCAGGTTTCATGCACACTTCGTAATCGCCGTAACCGAAATACTGATATGTACGCGCCTCGCCGCCGAAATATTCATTGTACGTCTCAACCGAACCGTTGGGGTTGTCGGCTATGGTCAGCTTCATCGTGCCGTTTTCATAGGATACGTTGTTCGCACTCCACTCAGTGTTGAACACGCTTTTGTTTGACCAGCCGTCCGACTCGAATACGGCCTCCGCCTTGCCTTCCGACCAGTCGGCAAGCACTTCGCCCTCGAGCTCTTTGTCGGTCAGCTGTTGCTGTTCCTGCTGGTCATTGTCCTTATCATTGTCCTTGTTGCCGCATGCCGTCAACGTAAACAAGCCCGCAGACATTGTCGCTGCCAGCGTCAACGCCGACAGAGTCACCAATAATTTCTTTCTCATAAATTTTCTCCCTGAAAAAAAATTTCGTTTATCAACAGACAAAGCTCATGCCGCGCCTTGATCAGTTTCCCTCATATGCCTTGAAAGCTACCCACTTGTACTGCGCCGTTGCAGGCAGAGCGCTTTCGTCGAACGCCCCCGACCACTCGTCGTGGTCCTTGCAGTTCCAGACATTCATCATTATCTGCGAATCGGCAGTGGGAATGTTTTCGGTTGCCCTGTATACCGCCTTGCCGTCGACATACCAGGTGATCGAATCGGGCTGCCAGTCAAATCCGTATTCGTGGAAGTCCTCCGACGCGTCAAACCCAAGCTTATGCAGGTATTCGTGATTGCCTTCGCCCCTTGTGTAGTAGTTGAACTGCACCTCGGTCATATTCTTGCCGAGAATTTCAATGTCTATCTCATCCCACCAAGGGTTGTTGGTATAGGTAAAGAAGGATGAAATGACACCCGAACAGTCCGCCGCCTTCATGCATACCGAATAGTACCCATATGAATAATAGGCGTGCGAACGGTACTCGGCGCCGTAATAGGTGTTGCCCTCCTTTTTGACGCTCATATTCATTATGCCGTCCTCGACCACCGTGCAGCTGTTGCTCCACGTGCAGTTGAAGGGGTCGCCGTTTTTGTACCCGTTGGCCGACCAGAACCCCTGGTCGCCCGACTTAGTGAAATCGACTATTCTGTCTTCCGCGGCGGTCAGGCGGTCGGGGACTCCCTCAACCGATTCGTGGGGAACGTCTGCCTTGTCTGTATCTTCTGTCAGCTGACAGCCAGATAAGAATGCCGCCCCTGCGAGCGTTATTCCGCACAGCGCGAGACATGTATATTTTGTAAAAGGGTGTCTGTTAAATAATCCCATAAATGTTTCCTTGCTCTCAACCTGAGTTCATAATTATTGTAATAAAAAAACACCCATTGTCAATGAGTGTTTCTCAAACTGTATTTTTTTTACTCATTCTGTAACTTTTGCACGCCGGAACTGAATAAAATATTCAGATGAAAGACGTCGCCGGTCACAAACGTAGTCAGCTCTCCGCCGTATTTGCGGGCTATCATACGTATGCTGCGGGATCCGAAACCGTGATAGTTTTTGTCCTCCTTGGTAGTTACGGGCAGACCGTCGCGGAAATCGAGTTTACCCTTGAAATAGTTCTCCTCCTGCAGAATCAACAGGTCATTTTTTGTCTTTATGACGAGGTTTATTATTCTCTTGTCCTTATCGGGCAGCTGTTTTACCGCCTCCAGCGCATTGTCGATGATGTTTCCGAACAGACAATATAGGTCGCCGCTCTCGATAAACGACAGCTTTTTACCCTCGACCATGCAGGAAAACTTTATCTTATTCTGTTCGCAGTAAAGGCTCTTTTCCGTGAGGAGCACGTCCAGAAGTTCGTTACCCGTCTCGACCTTTGAATCGTATATGGAGATGCTCTTATAAAGGTCGTCCACCGCCTTTGAGCTTATTTTGCCCTCTGCGGCAAACAGTTCGCCGAGTTTATACTTTATGTCGTGACACTTGATGTTTATCATCTCTATGGTGTCCTTTGAAATCTCGTACTGCTGTTTGCCCTGTTTTATGGCATACTGAAGATATTCGACCTCCCTTTCGAGGTTGTTCTGCTCTATCGTCTTGGAAATGAGCAGAATGACTATCGCGCAGCACACAACCGAGAATATGTTGCCCGTCTGCCACAGAACATAATAATTATAGTCGTCGAACCTGCCCTCTCTCTGAGTGCTCAGCCGCGAGAAATATATATCCTCGACAGAGCACAAAAGTATGGTCACGGCGAGGACGACTACCGAAATTATGAGCATCCGATAGTTTATCCTGCTGTTTTCCATGCGCCTTGTGAGCGGACCGATAAACAGAAAATACGTAGCCACGGCTATCGCGGCGAAGAAGGCATAGTATATAAGGCGATAGTACAGCTCGAACATATTGCCCCAGCCGTCGTAAAGCCTGAATGATTCGCCTATGCCCCAGAATATGAGAAAGAGCTTGTAGGTCAGATTCTGTACGGCATATGCCAGACTGCAGCAAAAAAGGCTTGTGCGGTATTCTATGGCAAAGCACAGCCGCACGTGCACGGTGACTACGGCAAAAAGCGCAATGTAGATGAGTACTCTGCCGAGTACGGTCTGCCCGAACAGGTTGTAAAGTATTGCCGCAACGAACGCAACCGCCGCAACGGCGACGACGCCCGCCGCCTTCAGGGGGAAAAACCTTGCGCGGCCGAGGCGCAGGGTGACGAGTATGCAGAACACGTACAATTCCAGAAGAAATTCCAAAATGACGCGCGCATAGTCGGAAAGTACGGCGGCAAAGTCCATTATCTGTCACCTCCGCCTGCGCCTGCGAACCAGTTCGCGAGTTCTGCCATAAAGGAGGCTCGGCGCGGACGGCTTATCTGGAGCATATGATTGCCCACCTGCACTTCCGAATTCTTTACGCTGACTATGAATTTGGGATTGACGAGATAGCACTTGTTGCACCTGAGGAAGCCATATTTTTTTAGCTCCGCCTCGACATTGGCAAGCACGCCCGTCATCTCTATTACGTCGTCGACGAGATGATAATAGAGCCTGTGCTTGATTATCTCGACATACATCAGCTTATCCGTCGAAATGCGCCTCATGCCGCCCGCAAGCGTTATCATTATTCCCTTTTCCTCGTTCATGAGATATATGTCGAGGGCTTTTTGGAACTTCATGGAGAAGTCGTAATATGTAACGGGCTTGACGAGGAAACTTACGGCATCCACCTCGTACCCCTTCTGCGCATACTGAACCATACGCGTTATGAATATCAGAGACACCGTCTTGTCGAGCTTCCTCAGTTCGAACGCGGCGTCCATGCCGTTCATGCCCGGCATCTGTATGTCCATGAATATGACGGCAAAGGACGCGCGGTAATTTTCGAGCAATTCGTTGCCCGAATGGTACCTCGTTACGTTGAACTCCTGTCCCGTCTCCTCTGCGTATTTGTCTATGAAGGAGATAAGCCTCTCCGCAGAGCTGTCCTTATCTTCTACAACGGCAATGTTAGTCATGCAATCCCTCTGATATCAACTTTACAATTATTTTACTATATAAAATATCCGCTGTCAATATCCAACTTTTATGACGGCGGCTACTTTTTCAAGGCATAAACATAATGGCCGAGGAAGGAAAACCTTCCGCGGCCGAAATGTCTTGAAGAGATTTGATTATAACGCCCTTATGCTCTCTACGGGACGCTTCTTTGCGATTGAGTATACGGGCATAAACGTAGATATTACAGAGGTCAATATGGCTATGCCTATCATGATGACTACCGATAAGGGTCCGAACACGAACAGCGCGAGAGGCATTCCGAGTTCTGCCGCGATCATCGAATTGAATACCGAACACAACAGCACGGAAACAATAAGGGCAAGCACGAGACAGATAGCCGTTATTATGACAGTCTCCGAATAGAATATCTTGAATACGTCCACGCTCCTTGCGCCGACCGCCCTCAGTATGCCTATCTCCTTCTTCTTGCTGACTATGGAGACGGATATGAAGTTGAACAGAAGCAGCATGGAGAATGCAGCAAGCGCTATGCCCACATACAGGAATACCTGCGACAACACGTCTATGAGCGAAATGTAATTGGAGAGCTGATTTACGACCGAATTGGTTATCTCATAGAACGAACCGTCGTCTTCCGTGAGGACAGTCTTCTCCACTACGGAATTTATCGTGGAGGCATCCTTTATGAATACCGCCCTGCTGTACATGTCGCCCGTCGCGTCGTATTTCGTTTCAGTTCTGCTGGTCCAGATATCGCCAGCCTGCCTGAGCACCATGTCGTATATATCGCTTCCGCAATAGATGCGGTCGGGCATATCGTAGCCGCCAAAATAGAATCCCTCTATGGTGACCGCAGTCCTTGCCATATCCGACGTATCGCTGTACATTTCCGAATTTTCGAAGACGGGAATGTCATATTTATCGACGAACTCCATTACTTCCGCGAGATAGCCAATCCTTTCTGCGTCTGTGAGCTCGAACGTCTCGTCGGATATGCCGAAGCATATGCCCTGAACGAACCAATCGAGTTTGCGATAGAGCGCGCCGTCGCCGTCGTCTTTGCTCCACTCCTCGCTGATACTTCCGTCCGTGTCGTACATGCCTATGTAATTTGACACGCTGCTCATTATGACATTGCCCAGACTTTGAGCCTCGTAGGCAATTCCGTTACCGGAAAGAGAATTAAGCCTGGTTCCGTCCAACCCGTATACGTTGAACTGCTTGAAGCCGCTTTCGACGGGCAACTTCTGTCCGCCGCTGACATATGTATAGATTCCGTTCGACTCTATATGGTACGGCAAATTAAAATATATGAAATATTCTGAAACGTCGGTCTGATTGCCGTAGTCGTGGCTTAAATAATCGGCGTTGGCATCGTAGAACGAATCATCGACAATGGCATAGGCATAGAAACCGCCGTTTAACTCGCTTTCCCACTTATACCCGAGATTGCCGTCCGCATTCTCCGAAGTATATTCTTCGGGAACGGCCTGCGCCTCGTATACGCCGCTTACCTTATAGGGATGCGACAGTATATCTCCCGAACCGTAACTGTTGTTGAGATATATGACCGCGTCTTCAAGGTCGGAGTACTGCTCTACCCTGTGCTCTGCTTTCTGTCCATTCTCATCTATGTAGTAGAGCTTGCAGCCTTTGCGTATTGCCTCGAAGGTGTAGTCTGATATCATGAGTTCGTCAGACGCGTCGGGATATTTGCCCCAGAGAATTTTCTGGCTGCGGAATATGCTGTCTTCCGCGGTGATTGCAAAGCCCTTGAGCGTCGTCTTGTATATTTCCGAATCGCCCTGCGCGGCGTTGTAGATAGAGAATTCGGGATCTGAGTAATATTCTTGGGAATAGTTGAAGGTAAAGACGGCGTCTTTATCCAGATTATCCCATACGTCGTCAGCTTCGCGCTGTTTGAATGCGCCACCTTCATATGACTCATATGACGATTGAAGCTCGCCGTTAATGTAACTATTGATGGTTACGTAGTAGTTCTTGCGCGCTATGACATAGTCGTCCTGACTCATCATCAGGCTTTCGGACACCGTCTGCTGCTCGTTGAAGAGCATGAGCGTCGAGAAAAGTCCGAACATGGTGAATGCGATGAAGGTCAGAAATATCGTGAAGAACAGCCTGAACGGCTTTACCTTCATACTGCTTGCGCCTATCTTTATGGCGTGGCGAAGAGGAAGTTTGGAACGTATGAAACGGCTCTCTTCGGCAGTATATTTCTTCCTCTCAATCTTGTCCGTCTGCGTCGCGAAAAACTGTTCCCTTGCGCCGTTTTCATCGATTCTCGCCTGCTTCCTGAATGCCGATATGTCGCCCTTGTTGTTTGAAATGAGCACGTCCGACTGCGCCGAAAGCAGGAATTTTTCGATGTTCTTCATATCCTGCGGCGTAAGTTTTGCTCCGCTCTTTACGGAGATGGTGTTTTCGCCTATGTAGCTTACGTTTTCGCTTGCCGACTCTGCGGCAACCTTGCACTTGGTTACGTCGGAAATTATCCTGCCGTCCTTAAGCTCGACTATTCTGTCGCCGTAGATTTCGGCAAATTCCCTGTCGTGCGAGACAACTATTACAAGCTTGCTTTCAGAAAGTTTTTTGAGCGTGTCGAACACCTGCTTGCCCGTCGCAGAATCGAGCGCGCCCGTCGGCTCGTCCGCCATTATTATCTCGGGCTCCTTGACCAGCGCCCTCGCGATTGCGATTCGCTGTTTCTGTCCGCCCGAAAGGGTGTTGGGCTTGCGCTTTGCGAACTGCTCCATCTCCACCGAGCGCAGAATTTCGGCTATCTTGGCTTTATCCTTGGGTTTGCCCTGCAATTCCAACGCAAGCGCTATGTTGTCCTCGACCGTGAACTCGTTGAGTATGTTGTACTCCTGGAATATGAAGCCGACGAATGTGTTGCGGTAGCTGTCGAAATCGCTGGTCGAGAAGGTCTTGCTGCCCCTGCCCTTTACTATGATTTCGCCGCCGTCGGGACGGTCGAGACCGCCTATGAGATTCAAAAGCGTAGACTTACCGCTGCCCGACTTGCCGAGCAGAAAGACCATGCCCGTATCGCCGAAAGTCAGCGATACGTCGTCGAGGGCGCGCACGTCGGCGCCGCCCTTGGTACGATATATCTTAGTCAGATTTTTTATTTCAAGCATATGCCGTTTCCTTCTTTTTTCAATTTAACCCCTGAGGAAGGCGAGTATCTCCGACGAATTCTTATCGGGATTGGCCTTGGGGAACGCCTTTATTATCCTGCCCTCTTCGTCGATAACATAGGTAGTTCTCACCACGCCGAAAGAGGTCTTGCCGTAAAGCTTTTTCTCCTTCCAGACATCGTATGCCTTAATAGCCTCCAGTCCCTCGTCCGAAAGAAGGATAAAGGGAAGCGAATACTTCGATGCAAACTTTGAATGAGAGGCAACGCTGTCCTTGCTTATGCCGATTACGACTACACCCATATCGGCATATGCCGAATAGTCAGCGGCAAACGCGCACGCCTGACGGGTGCAGCCGGGAGTGTTATCCTTGGGATAAAAATATACTACCACCTTTTTGCCCCTGAAAGAGCTTAAGGTCACGTTCTTTCCGTCCTTGTCGGGCAGGGTGAAATCGGGCGCCGATGTATTTTCAAGCAACATTTGATTTTCTCCTTGATTTAATTATATTGCCGCGACATGCATAAAACCACAAAACATCGCGTAATATTGCCGATATTATACCGCTATACTGCTCCCGTGTCAACATTTGCGGCGCAATATGCTCCTTACAGTTCTGTAAGATTGATAAAAACGACCGCTTGAACAAAAATATTTCAAATTAATTGTTGACAAAGTGAACTATTAGGGTATAATGAAATTGTAACAGATTTGCGTTACGGTCGTTTATGTTGCAAGTTTTTAGGCATATGCGGCGATAAGGAAGCAAATATGAACATATTAAGTAAACTTTGGGCGAGAACCTTTCAGATTTCAATGCGCGCAATGCTGCCCGTTCTGCCCTACAGGAACCCCAAGATAATAAAGGATATCCGCGACGTGCCCCACCTTATAAAGGAAAAGGGCAAAAGGCGCGCCCTGATAGTCGCCGACCCCGTGATAATAGAGCTCAAACTTGCCATGCCCATGCTTGCCGCATTTGCGGAGTGCGGCATAAGCTACAGTCTGTATGACAAAGTTGTGCCCAACCCCACCACTAAGGAATGCGAGGAAGCGCGCGCAATGTACATAAATGACGGCTGCGATTGTCTGGTTGCAATCGGCGGCGGCTCCTCCCTCGACTGCGCCAAGGCGGTAGGCGCGAGGATTGCGCGACCCAAAAAGCAACTTTCCAAGATGGAGGGCATACTCAAGATAAGAAAAAAAATTCCCCTGCTCGTCGCAATACCCACTACTGCAGGCACGGGCAGCGAGACGACTCTTGCCGCAGTAATCTGCGACGCAGAGACGAGGCACAAGTACGCCATAGACGACTTCCCCCTCATACCATCATACGCCGTTCTGGACGGCTCCATCTTAAGGACGCTTCCGCCCAAGGTAATCTCTGCTACGGGCATAGACGCGCTCACCCACGCGCTGGAGGCATACCTCGGCAGGTCGACGACAAAGGATACGCGCAGGGACAGCCTGAATGCCATAAAACTGATATTTGAAAACCTGCAGAAAGCATATTCGACGCGCAGCGAAGATAGCCTTGACAACATGCTGCACGCCTCACACTATGCAGGCAGGGCATTTTCAAAGTCTTATGTAGGCTACGTTCACGCGCTTGCCCACGCCCTCGGCGGAAAGTACAACACTCCGCACGGTCTGGCTAACGCCGTGCTGCTGTCGCCCGTCCTCAAGGCATACGGCAGCACAATACATAAAAAGCTCAAGAAAATCTGCATATTCTGCGGCTTTGCGGACCAAAGCACCTCACCCGAACAGGCAGCCGCAATCTTCTTTGAAAAGCTCGACGGGCTGGAGAGAGCCATCGGCATTCCCCTCACTCTTCCCGAAATTAAGGAGGACGACCTCGACCTGCTGGTAAACTACGCATACAAGGAGGCATATCCCCTCTACCCCGTCCCCGTTCTGTGGGACAAAGACAAGCTTAAGTCCATGTACAGGGAGGTAATGACAGATGAACAACGATAAGATTATAGAAATTTTTGAAAGACAGAAGAAATATTTTGCCGAAGGCAAGACGCTTAACGTCGCGGAGAGAAAGCTAAGACTTACGGCGCTGCGCGAGGCTGTAGAAAAGAACGTCGACCGGATAGCAGAGGCGCTTAAGGCAGACCTGGGCAAAAGCCCTTCGGAAAGCTATATGTGCGAGACCGGTCTTTCGCTGAGCGAAATTACCTATCAGATCAAGCACATAAAGAAATTTGCCAAAAGACAGCGGGTAACCACCCCGATGGCACAGTGGATAGCCAAGAGCTACCGCTATCCTTCGCCCTACGGCACGGTGCTGATTATGAGCCCGTGGAACTATCCCATACTTCTTTCCCTCGACCCCGTAGCCGAGGCGGTTGCGGCAGGAAATACGGTCATACTCAAGCCGAGCGCATACTCCCCCGCCTCCTCAGCCGTGCTCAGAAAGATAATTTCCGAGGCTCTGCCCGAAGAGGTAGTCGCCGTAGTCGAGGGAGGCAGGGAGGAAAACAAAATTCTCCTCGACCTCGACTTTGACTACATATTCTTTACGGGCAGCAAGACCGTGGGAAGACAGGTATACGAAAAGGCGGCTTCGCGCCTTACTCCCGTCACGTTGGAGCTTGGCGGCAAGAGCCCCTGCATTGTCGACGCAACGGCAAATATTCCGCTTGCGGCAAGGCGCATAGTGTTCGGAAAATATCTGAACTGCGGTCAGACCTGCGTTGCTCCCGACTACATACTCTGCCACACCTCTGTAAAGGACAGGTTCATAGAAGAGATCAAAAAGCAGATTGTCGCTCAATACGGCGCAAATCCGCTTGAAAACGAAAACTATGGCAGAATAGTTTCCAAAAAGCACTTCGACAGGGTTGCAGGGCTGATCGATGCAAAAAAAGTAGTGTTCGGCGGACAGTGCGACGAGGAGGGTCTGCGCATAGCCCCCACCGTCATGGACGGCGTCACGCCCGACGACAAGGTCATGGGCGAGGAGATTTTCGGTCCGATTATGCCCATACTGACGTACGACAACCTTGACGAGGTCATAAAGGCCGTGAACGGCGGCGAAAGCCCCCTTGCGGCATACTACTTCTCGACCGACAAGAAATCGATTGAAAAATTCCTTGCCGAAACGAGGTTCGGAGGCGGCTGCATAAACGACGTAATAATTCACCTTGCCACCTCGTACATGCCGTTCGGCGGCTTCGGAGAGAGCGGACTTGGTTCCTATCACGGCAAGACGGGATTTGATACGTTCACCCATTATAAGTCGATTGTCGACAAAAAGAACATAACCGACCTGCCCATGAGATATCAGCCGTACAATAAATTTTACGATTTCCTTATAAGAATGTTCGTAAGATAAAGATAAATCCCGAGGATTTTCCTCGGGATATTTTTTGTAAAAAGTTCAATTTCAGTTGTCCGTGCAGGTGACGGCGCAAGCCGCCTGAGCTTTACGTTTCATGTCCATACAAAACTCCGTTGCGCACTTTTCATAGCTTATCAACAAATGAGAATATCTCATCCATAACCGCGCCGTCCTCCTCGGTCGCCGCGCGCCAGTCGAAGTCGGCATAAAACCTTTTCATTGCCTTTTCGTCGGCAAAATGAGCCGTAAAGAGAGCGGACAGCGCGCTTTCAGCCCTGACTGTATTATACGGATTGTGCCCCTTTTCGGGAAGCACCAGCACCTTTGCGTTGCTACCCCTGAGGGCATATGCCGCGCTGCTCGGGTACGGCACGGTAGCATCTCGCTCGCCGTGAATGAGAAACGCCTTTACCTTGCTCCTTTTGACTGCCTTTGATGCCTTTGTGTTGCCCCTTATGCCAAATTTAAGCAGATTTATCAGGGCAAACCAGGGTGAAACGAGCACGGCAATCAGCCCTGCGCGCCTGCCCGAAACCAACTTAAGCGCGTCGGTCGCCGCCCTTACGGGGCTGTTGAATGCCGAGATTGCCACTACACCGTCGACCTCTATCTGACCGCTTGCGCACAGCGCGGAATATGCGCCCCAACTGTGACCCGCAAGCACAAGCTTTTTGGCGCTCAGCCTTTTATCCCTTCTCGCCTCTATGCAGGCGGCGACGGCACACTCGGCGCCGCAATAAAAGCCCTTTATGCCACGTCCGCCGGAATTGTTGCAGCCGTATGCGTCGTATGCCAGCACGGCATAGCCGCGCCTGACAAACGAGGCTATCTCGGTCATATAGCTTGCGCTGCCCGCGCCGAAACCGTGTATGAATATGACCAGCGTATCCTTTTCCTCCAGACTGCCGTCAAAGAAGAGTTTTCCGCTCAGCTCATATCCGTCATAATACACGGGAAAATTTTCGCCTTGCAAGCCGAAATCTTCGGCGGTAAAGTACCTGTACATTGCATTTTTGTCCTGTCTTCTGCCGAACATGAACTTATCGACGACTATTGCCAAGAATAGTCCTGCGGCAAACACCGCCAGCACAGAGGCACAGACAACTGCGATTACAACAATCAGCCAGGGTTCCATATATAAATCAAGGGGCGGAAAAATCCGCCCCTGTCTCCTTTAATGTTATTAAATTAAACGATGTACCTGTCGTCTGCTTCGAGCGCGGAGGCCATCTCCTTCTTCTGCGCCTCATAGCCCCTCTTGCCGAGAAGCGCAAAGGTTGCCTTCTTGCCGTTTTCTACGCCGGGCTGGTTGAAGGTGTTGATGTTGAGCATTGCGCCCGTATAAGCCGTCTGGAGTTCGAGCAGGAACATGAGCTGGCCGAGCGTGAATGCGTTGACTTCGGGCAGGTTGATGGTGTAGTTCATTCTGCCTGCAATTCTGAGCGCATATGCCGTTGCCGTGTTCTCTGCCTGAATGAGCTCCTGCATGGTGTGTCCGCCGAGGAAGCCCACGTCGGGAATGTCTTCACAGCCGTGAGGTATGGGCATTTCGGTTGCATACTGACCTACGGAAATGAAGGTTATTACCTTGTCATAGGGACCTTCGGTATAGAGCTGAACCTGCGAGTGCTGGTCGGTAACGCCGAGACTCTTTACGGGGGTCGTGCCTGCGTTTACTACCTTGCCTTCGTAGTTGACAGCCTTGCCGAGCGACTCTGCCCAGAGCTGGCAATACCAGTCAGCCATGAGCTTTAAGTTGTCCGAATAGGGCATGAGCACGTTTATGTTCTTGCCCTGCTGCATGGTGATATACTGAAGAGCCGCGCACGCGAGCGCAGGGTTCTTGGAAATCTGAGGCTTGGAGCAGAGCGCATCCATATATGCCGCGCCTGCAAGCATTCCTTTTATGTCTATGCAGAGAACTGCGGCGGGAAGAAGTCCCACGGGGCAGAGTTCGGAGAATCTTCCGCCTACTCCGTCGGGAAGTATGTATTTTTTAACCTTTCCACCGAGGCTCTCGTCAATCTTGTTGAGGTTGCCTTTCTTAGCGTCGGTCGTGAAGATCATGTTGTTTGCAATGTCTACGCCTGCCTTCTTTAAAATGTCCGAGATGATGAGGTACTGGGTCATCGTCTCCGATGTGGCGCCCGACTTGGAAATTACGTTGAAACACGTCTTGT
Source organism: uncultured Clostridia bacterium (assembly GCA_944354125.1). Lineage (GTDB taxonomy): Bacteria > Bacillota > Clostridia > Christensenellales > Borkfalkiaceae > Coproplasma. The sequence goes on from CALVPT010000001.1 coordinate 235,606, forward strand.
CGGGTTCGATTACGTCGAGAAGCGCCGCCATTCTGACGGGGTCAACGTTGTCCTCTACATAGAACTTGGGACCCTTGCGCTTTGACTGAGGCAGTTCGTTATAGTGAAGATGGCAAAGCGCATTGAATGCCATTATGGGGCCGAGCGCGCTGCCGCCTATGCCGAGCACTACGAAATACTTGAAGTTCTTTCTTATTTCCTTTGCCGTTGCAAGGATATCCGTAACTATGTCGTCCTGGTTATAGGGAAGCTCCGTCCAGCCCATGAACAGTTCGTCCCTGCCCCTGTTTGCCTTGACATAGTTGAATGCCGCTTCGGCTTCGTCTTTGATTGCCCTGAGCTCGGTTTCCTTTATTCCTCTTTCGCCCAGGTACTTGGACATCATGTTGTTATAGTCTACCGTGACGCGCATAGAATTGCGCCATTCTCTGGTCTTATAGCTCATGTTTCCTCCAAAAAAACTTTATTTGTGTACTTTATAGCCTCGTCTATTATATAACAACTCGGCCGTTTAGTCAATAATCGGCGATAAATAATTCAAAAAACTATTTTTGCAATTTACTTGAAAAAACATAAGTTTGTGATGTATAATATATCTATGATTTTACTGAATGCCGAACAAAAGGACGCCGACAACAGAATACTTGAATGGTATAAATCGGAAACGAGGCAGGTCTTCGTGCTTACGGGATACGCCGGCACGGGAAAAACCACTCTTTTGAAACATACCGTCGTCGATACCCTCGGTCTGGTTCCGGACGTCAGCGCGGCATTCGTGACCCCCACCGGCAAGGCGGCTACCGTACTCATAAAAAAGGGAATACCTGCCTGCACCGTCCACAGGCTGATATATCAGTCGCAGGTAACGGAACAGAATATCGAGGTCAACGGCAAGACCGTCACCGTTGAAAAGCTCACCTTCCGCCGCAGGGAAAGCATCGACAAGTCGATAAAACTCATAGTGCTGGACGAGGCGTCCATGGTCTCCGACGAGGTGCTCGCCGACATACTCAATTTCGGCGTAAAGGTTTTGCTGTGCGGCGACAACGCCCAGCTCCCTCCCGTCGAGGGATTCAATACCTATCTCAAATCACCCGACTTCTGCCTTAAGGACATAGTCAGGCAGGACAGGGATAACCCAATAATCAGACTTTCGCTGCTGGCGCGCGAGGGAAAATTCATACCCTACGGCAATTACGGCGACAGGGCGTTCGTGCTGTACGGCAGAAAATTTACAGGCGACAGGCGGCAAAAACTGATGCTGAGGGCAGAGCAGATAATATGCGGACTTAACAGGACGAGATGCCGCATAAACGACGAGATGCGCGCCTATAAGGGCTTTGAAGGACTCCCCAAAGACGGCGAAAAGCTGATCTGCACGCACAACAACTGGGAACAGTTCATAGACGGCGAGGCGAGGTTCAATCTAGTAAACGGCATAATCGGCACGGCAATAGAACCGTTTTACAACGAGAACGACTATATGGGCTTCATGCAGTTCAAGCCTGAATTCCTTGACGAGAGATGCCCCGACGCGTTGCCGTTCGACATAGGCATTTTCAAGGACGGGCAGTACCGCTACAAGCACGGCGACTACTTTGCAAAGTTCGGCGAGGACGGCGAGGCTACGGGCGTATTTACGCTGAACAGGTTTGAATACGGTTACTGCATATCCTGCCACAAGGCACAGGGTTCGGAATTCAATTCCGTCATCGTCTTCGACGAGGGTTACGCCTTCAGGGAAGATTCCGCGCGATGGCTGTACACTGCGATAACCAGGGCAAAAGAAAAACTGATTATTGTAAGATAAAAGATTTAATTAAATTATACATATTTAAATTGTTGTATATTTATCGCCCTACACTATCCGAAAACAAGCGGTTTCAGCAAAGGAAAGCGGCGGCAAGCAGCAAAAGCGTTAACAAATAGCTAAACGGCGGCGCAGAGATTTTTTTCTCTGCGCCGCCGTTTCATACTATTTTTTAATTACGGGAGATTATTCCTCTTCCGCCTGTTTCAAAAGGAGATTTGCGAGCTCGCAAGCCGACTTTGCGCTGACGCTGTCGGCGCCCATAACAGTCAGGTTGACAAACGCCGAAAGCGTATCGCCGCCGTCGCACTTTATGAGGCACTTGCCCTTGACTGCCGCCTTCACCTTGGATACGAGTTCGCCGTCAGCGCCGTTGAGGCGAATGCAGTTGACGCCCGTATCGGCTATTGTAGACGCCGCCTTCAATACCTCCTGTTCGCGCAATACCGCACAGTCGAGCACAATCCTGAGCGCTCTCGAACGGGAGACTCTGGCAAGTTTTTTGCACTCCTTCTTGAGATATGCAAAATTGCCCTCCTTTATGAAGAAAGTGGGTGCGCACACCTCGGTTTCGTCTACCCCGTCCTTGATAGCCCTATTGACGGCAAGCGCCTTTACCTCCGTCGTCTCCCCTCCGTCGGGACAGGAGACTGCCGCAATCAGCGATGCCTGGGGGTCCTTGCCGAGAAAGGCGACGCACGCCTTGACTACCGACGGGCGGACGACGATTGCGCCTAGTTTTAATGAATTTGCCGTGCGGCACAGTTCCTTGAGGCTCATTTTGTCGACATTGGGCGAAAGGCAATCGCACTCGAGCTTTGCAACGTTAGCCGCTGCCTCTTCCAGCCTCTTCATTCTCCTGAATTCCTTGAACTGTTCCTCTTCGCTTATGCTGATATTCTGCTTTTCTGCAACCAAATCTTCCATAATACTACCTTAAAATATAATTTCTCTCAATAAATTACGCTTTACCATACACTATTATTACAGTATGGCAATGTTAGGTCTTGTATATCTTTTAATCATCTTCATCGTGTGTTTCGCAATAGTGCACATCTTCAAGCTGGCGCTCGTAGGCTTTAAAAGCCTGAATCCAAAGCCTGCACCTCCCAAGGAGGAACCCAAACAAAAGCCTGCGCAAAAGCCCGAACCCGTATATTACATAGTCGAAAAAAAGCGGGCAAAACGCACCTACGGCGAACCGAAGGAGATAAGCTTTAAAAAATAGCGCACCTTCGGCGGTCATAATCGCATTGCACCCTTCCGACATAGATGATTATTGACTGAAATTCGCGGAAGTATTCAGATACAGCCATCAGTCCTCGTACTTTACGAGATTTTTGCCGTCTTCCCACAGGCGTTCGAGGTTGTAAAAATCCCTCTCTTCGTCGTTGAACACGTGCACGATTACGTCCTGATAGTCGAGTACCGCCCATCTGCCGCCCCTTGCGCCCTCTATGCGCTTGGGCTCGAGTCCGTGCTCCTTGGAAAGCTTCTCCTCGAGATTTTCCGCAAGCGATTTGACCTGCGTAGTCGAACGTCCGCTGCATATTACAAAGTAGTCGCACAGCGAAGTCTTGCTTTCAACGTCGATATAGACGAGGTTGGAAGCCTTTTTTTCGCTGAGTATCGAACATATTAAAAGCGCTTTTTCCTTACTTGTCATTGGTTTTCTCCTTGATAGATTGATATGCCTTAAGCGTCAGTCCGTAGACGGGTTTGCCCGTTGCGCCTAGATATTCCACCTGCTGTTTCAATGCGGCATACAGACATCTGAAAAGATCCTCTTTGAAAATTTTCCTCAGCTCGTCCACTCCGTCGAATTTGCGCCCCTCTTCCAGCATATCCGAAAGATACAACAGCGCATCCGCCGCAGTCATGTCCTCCCTGCCGCTCGTATGGCAGGCGATTGCTTCCAGAACCACCCTGTCCTTTACGCCGAACACCTTTTCGGCAACGTATGCTCCCGAATACTGGTGAACTACGGGGTCGGGAACGCCGTCGGGACAGACAAAGTCCTTCAGATATCCCTTGCCCGGCGTCATGTACTTTGCCACGTCGTGCAGAGCCGCCATGGTGATGGCCTGCTCTTCGGATATGTCCGCACGCGAAGAATTCTTTGCGCACATTACGGCAACCCTGAGCGTATGCTGCCACCTTTCGGGCTTTAAAAACTGCTTTACGCCCCACAGTCCGTGCATTGCATACAGCCCCTTTCTTCTGATATATTGACAGACATCGGGGTTTACATACCTTGAAATATCCTCGCCGAGCGCCGCATAGGTCCTTATCTGCGTAGAGCTGACCTTTTCGCCGACATATGAAAGAGTTTTGACATCGGCAGAAAATTTTTGCTCCACTATCTCCTTATAGCCGAGAAATGGCTTTATGTCCTCCCTGGCGCAGGCGGCAAGTCTGAAACTCTTTAAAATCTCCTCGGGATTCTTCCATTCGGGAAAGTTTTCGAGCATATCCGCGCCGATTAAAAGATATCTTTCGGCGTCGGGATAGAGCGAGGCAAAATGTTCGCAGGTAAGATAGGTATAGGAAACGCCGCCGCGGGTGAGCTCGTAATTGCTTACTTCCGCCTGCTTAAGTTCCCTGAAAGCCAGACGGCACATCTCGAACCGCTGGAAAAAATCAGCCATCGCCTTGCCCCTCTTATGGGGACTGATTGCCGTAGGCATTATTATTAATTTGTCCAGCCCGAGTTCCTCTATTGCCGTTCGGGCAAGGTGCACGTGCTCCCCGTGAACGGGATTGAACGCACCGCCAAAAATCGCGATTTTCATTTGAGTATAAATTCTTTAATTTTTGTCTATAACCTGTGCATGAAAAGAATTACTTTAGCTTTGGTTTCCGATTGTCTCTTTTCCATGCTGTGCGCCTTTTTCGTAGGTCTTGCCGTCATACGTTTTTACGTCAGAAACGTCGCGCTTTCAATCTGTCTTTCGGTGATGGTCGCGCTCGCGGCAGGAATATTGTGCCTGTTATTTTTATTGAGACGGCGCGAAAAACTCTGCGAGAGCACCGCATCGACAAAGGCGCTTGAAAGGCTTTCGCTGTACCTTGCGATAACAAGCGACGAGAGCTGCGCAAAACTGCTTGCAGATGCGTTGAACGGCACATATATGGGGGGCAATTGCCTTTCGACGCCCGACGGAAATGCCTGTGCACTCTTCCGCGCCGAACCCGTCGGAGCAGACGAAATTGCCCTTATGTTAAGGCGCGGACAACCCAAAATTTCCGCCGTATACCTTAACTTTATTTCTCCCGAGGCCGAACGCCTGTGCGACTTGTTCGGGATAAAGATAAACAGAGTCGGAAAGGTGATGGAGCTGTTGAAATCGACCGGCAACCTGCCCGACATCTCCCTGCCCGAAGAGAAAAAACGCGGCATATTAAAGAGGATTAAAAGCCGCTTTACGCGCAGACTTTTCCCCTCCCTGTTCTTTTCGGGGCTTGCACTTTTAGCCTTTTCCGCCTTTACCTTTTACCCCGTATACTACGTTGTATTCGGGTCGGCGCTGATGCTGCTTTCGGCGCTTTGTCTTCTTTTCAATCAGTCGAGCTGAATATGGTTGAAGTCCTTCCTCGACGACCTGCGATAGATTACCGCCTTTCTGCCTATGACTATCACGCACTCGGCGTTGAGCCTTTCAGCTAGTTCGCGCCCTATGAGCTTGGGGTCTCCGTCGGCATTTTCGAGTATGTGAACCTTTATGAGTTCCCTCGCCTCGAGGCAATCCGAAAAACTCTTGAGCATATTCTCGCCTATGCCCTCTTTGCCCACCTGACCTACGGGGTCGAGATTTGCGGCTATGGACTTTAATTTACTTCTCTGTTTGCTTGTCATAAATATCTTCTCCGCTGTAACTTACGGCACGAAGTCGAACTCTACGTCGCCGACGACTACCGTGTCGTTTTCCTTTATTCCCATCTGGTTGAGCCGCGCTATGACGCCCTTTTCCCTTAAAATCTTCTGGAAATACGCCATGGAGTCGGGATCGTTGAGCGCAACATTGCGGCAGAGCATGTCCACGAGCGTGCCGATTACGACATATGCGCCCGTCTCGTCCTTATATATTTCAAAGTCGAGGTTGCCGCTCTTCCTGTAGGTAAACTCGCTGTCAGCCTCTATCGGCTCAGCCGCAGGGAGCACCGAAAGCTGCTCCCATACCGCCCTTATCAGCTCCTCGGCGCCCTGTCCGTTGATGGCGCTTATGGGGAATATCTTATACTTTTTGCCGTATTTTTTTGTGAATTTTGCTATGTTTTCCTCGCTGCCTGCTATGTCGCACTTGTTGAGGGCGACTATCTGGGGAAGCGACGCCAGCTTGGAGGAATACTCTTCAAGCTCCTTGTTTATCTTCCGAAAGTCCTCTACGGGGTCTCTGCCCTCGCAGCCCGAGATGTCGACGACGTGCAACAGCATGCGCGTACGCTCGATATGCCTCAAGAAATCGTGGCCTAAACCGAGTCCTTCCGCCGCGCCCTCGATAAGTCCCGGGATATCCGCCGCGACAAAGCTGTTATCGTAGTACTTTACCACACCGAGATTGGGCGAAAGCGTTGTGAAGTGATAGTTTGCTATCTTGGGTCTTGCCGCCGAAATCTTGGAAAGCAGCGTAGACTTGCCGACATTGGGGAAGCCGATTATTCCGACGTCGGCTATGACCTTGAGCTCGAGAATGAGCGTATGCGCCTCCGTCTTTTCGCCCTTCTGCGCGAAGTTGGGCGCATGCCTGCGCGCCGTGGTGAAACGCACGTTGCCCTTTCCGCCCCTGCCGCCCTCGGCGATGAGCTTTTTATCCTCCGCCGTGAAGATGTCGGCGATTACCGTACCCGTCTCCTCGTCCCTTATGACCGTTCCGACGGGTACGCTTATATATATGTCCTCTCCGCCCTTGCCGTAGCAAAGGTTTGTGCCGCCCCTTTCGCCGTTGCCTGCGACGTATTTGGTCTTATACCTGAACGGCAACAGCGTAGTGAGCGAGCGGTCGGCAACTACGTACACGTCGCCGCCCTTGCCGCCGTCGCCGCCGTCGGGACCGCAGGCAGGTTTGCCCTTGTACGCCTTGAAGGAATTCATTCCGTCGCCGCCGTCGCCAGCCTTGACGGTAATTCTCACTTTATCCAGAAATATATTTTTATCTGCCATTGTAAACCTTGAAAAATGCCTGGGCCTTGCTTAAAAATTCGGCGTTCGACGCCGTCTTTTCCATGGAGGCAAAAACCTCCTCCGCCGTCAGTTTTTTAGCCATAAGCCCCCTTATCATAGCCGCCGTCCTGAGTTCGTCCTCCGAAAGGAGCAACTCCTCCTTCCTTGCCCCCGAAGCGCGTATGTCTACGGCGGGGAAGATGCGCCTTTCCGCCATATCGCGCGAAAGCACGATCTCCATATTGCCCGTCGACTTGAACTCCTCATAAATTACGTCGTCCAGCCTGCTGCCCGTATCTATGAGCGCCGTGGCAATTATGGTCAGAGAACCGCCGTTTTCGATATTTCTCGCCGCTCCGAAAAAGCGCTTGGGTTCGACCAGAGCCTGGGGGTCGAGTCCGCCCGAAAGCGTCCTGCCCGAATTGCAGACGGCATTATATGCGCGCGTAAGGCGCGTTATGCTGTCCATGAGTATGACTACGTCCATGCCCGTCTCGACAAGCCTCTTTGCGTGTTCGAGCGTAAGCGACGCCGTGTGTATGTGGTGGCTGTCGCCCTTGTCGAAAGTCGAGTACACGACCATTGCGCCCTCCACCGAACGGCGGAAGTCCGTCACCTCCTCGGGGCGTTCGTCAATGAGAAGGACTATTACCTTTGCCTGAGGATAGTTTTTGCATATTGCGCTCGCGACGGTCTTGAGCATGGTCGTCTTGCCTGCCTTGGGGGGCGAAACCAGAAGCGCCCTCTGTCCGAGCCCTACGGGCGAAAAGAGGTCGATAACCCTCTCGGTGAGCGAACAGCCTTCATATTCGAGGGTAAAACGCCTGTCGGGATAGCAGGGCGTAAGGCTTTCGAACGGAGCGCTGCGCGCCAGCTCGGGCGAACGGCCGTTGACGCTGACTATATAAGTTGCGCCCGGGCACTCTCCCTGCTTTCTGCGCTTTGCGCGGCATACGATATAGTCGCCCACGCGCAGGTGAAAGCGCGTGACGAAAGAGCTGTGCACGAACACGTCGCCGTAGGAGGATATCTGCATGTTCTGCGTGCGCACGAACCAGAATTTGTCTGCATTTTCGAGCACGCCCGAGTACTGCTTTTCTTCGTCCTCGCCTGACGAGGGAGAGGAAAACATGTACTCGCCAATGTCCTTTTGCTCCTCTTCGCCGACGGATTGCTGCCTTAAACGCTCTATCTCGTCGACCAGCTCCCTGTCATATTCCTCCGTCTTGGGGGGCGCGCCCCTCGTCGAACGGGGACAAGGCTCCGCAAGATTTTTAGCTATCGCCATTATATCGCGTACTAATTCGTCCTTCTTCTTGGCAGTGGGGTTACTCACACCCACCACTCTTCCGATTTGTCTCAGCGTATGTATTCCCTTACTTTCAAGCTTAAGTTCGAGATTTTCTGCCAAAGAACCCATTTATTTACCTTTCCAAAATTAAAATGCGCGTCTTTTCGCCGTCGAGATCCTCCCTCGTCAGCTCGACTTCGTTTCCGCATTCCTCTATATCGCATTCGCCCTCGAAGAGGGACACGAACTCGTCGACCTTGTCGATGTCCAGATTGACCCCCTTGGTGCGGTAGTGCATGGGGATGACAATTTCGGGCATTATCCTGTCGACGTATTCCCTTGCCATGGCCGCATCAATCGTATAGTTGCCGCCTACGGGAATGAGCAGCACGTTTACGGGCAGAATAGCCTCGATAAGTTCGGACGTGCACTCCTGCCCGAGGTCGCCGAGATGGCATACGTCTATTCCGTCCATTCTGAACTTGAAGATGATGTTGTCGCCGCGCTTTTTGCCGCCTACGTCGTCGTGATAGCTGTTTATAGCCTTGATTTCGACGCCGGGAAGCTCATAGCCGTTTTCCTTGTCCAGGACTACGGGGTTGCCCTTTACGGCGGACACATTGTCGTGGTCGTAGTGATGGTGCGACACCGTCACCGCATCGGCACTGACCTCAGGCATTTCTATGCCTATGGAAGCGTCATACGGGTCACAGACGATTGCCGTGCCCGTGCTTTCGGTCAACAAAAAACTTGAATGACCAAGATATCTGATTTTCATTTTTCTCCTGCTTTATATTGCTTTTGTTTATTTGCAAAATTATTGATTATCGGAATATGTGAGAACCCGTAACGCCCCGGAAATGACAGGCAGGACATTTAAAAATGCCGCCTCGGGGAAAGTCGGGCTGACTTTATGACATATGTTTAAATATCTGACAAATCGAATGCCGCGATTACGGCTATTTTAACCGAAAATACCGACGGCTCTATGGAATAGTTGAGAGTACAGAAAACGCCGCGCCTGAAACACTCGCACAGTATTCTGCCGCACCTGACGTCGACCTCCGCCCCTCCGTCCTCGTCGGAAATGGCCATTACGACTTCCTCCCCGTCCGAAAAGGCGACGTCCATATTCAGCGAGCCGCGCCGCCGCTGGGCGACGGCATCGTCCCTTATCTCCAGCCGACACTCGTCCCCGTCGAACTCATAGAGCACGACATATCCAAGCCCGTCGGCAGTACGGCATATCTCTCCGCGCGAGGAATAATAGCTCTCCTCGCCGTCGATTGACGTTGTTATCTTAACCGAGCACTCCATTACTCATGGCGCCCGAAGATTGCAACCAGCCTTATGAATACATATATGAGGTCCATATAGATGGCGCACGCCGAGGCTACGGCGTTGTTGACGGTTCTGGGGCGCACCCTTGCTAGCGACACGTCGAAGCCGACATATGCGCTGAAAAGAAGCACGATAAGCCAATCTACCCACGTATTGTTGCCAAAGCCCGTGAAGATTGCGACTATCTGATACATGAGCGCCACGAGAACGGCTATCCCGAGGAGCGCGAATATGGAATTGAACACCCTGGGATAGACAAGCGCGAGAATTATCATGAACAGCGACAGAAAAGTCGTGACCAAAAAAGCCGAAGTTATCGTCTTATAGGTAAACGCAGGCAGATAGATTGAGAGCACCGCGCCGAGGGGCAGCACTACCATGCAGTAACCTATAAAACTTATGACGGGATTTCTGCTCCATACGCTCATGATGCATCCGACGATGACCATTACCAGATAGACTATGAGAAATACCGTAGGGTTCCAGCTGAGGAAGAAGTCCGTCAGGAACATTACCTCCAGAGCGATTACAAAAAAGCCGAAAAGAAGAGCGGCGCCTATCAGAAGGTAGAACGCCCTGTCCGAAAGCGCCCTCCCCTCCGTGCCTAATCTCCTCTGCATTATTCCGTTTGCCATAAAAAATTTTTCTCCTTTTGACCGAACCAGGTTCAGTCGTGCAGCAGAGTCGCTATTATTTCCCCGTCGAGGAAACCCGTTCCCTCTTTCTGGAAACTCTGCGCCCTGCTGTCAGAATATCTCGCCCTGCCCTCCCCGAGCACGCGGACGAGCGTATCGTAGTCGCCGCTTGCAACGGCGTCCTTTATGTCCTCCAGATTGTCGATAAGCCGCTGAACCTTATCCTGTACGTTCTGCGCGTTGCTGAGGTACAGCTCCGCCCATACGCCCGGATCGACGGCGGCAATCCTCGTCATGTCCTGGAAACTGCCTCCCGTAAAGCCGAGACAGCTCTCTATCTCGTCGTCCTTTACGTAGGCGTTGGAGACAATGTGCGCCAGCTGCGAGGTATAGGCAATCTTTCTGTCGTGCACCTCCGCCGAGCACTCGACGAGACGCATAAAGCCCATATCCTTTACGAGCTTTACAATCGTTTCATATGCAGCGGCATCCGTGAAAATTCCGCGCGTAAGCACCATGTTAGCCCTGTCGAACAGGTCGGCGCAGGCATTTTCTATGCCCGAAACCTCCTTGCCCGCCATGGGGTGAGTGCCTACATAGCTGATATCGAGATGAGCGCCGCAGACGGCGTCCTCTATCATCTTCTTGACGCCGCAGATATCGGCAACTATCGCGCCGCTTTTGAAGGGCGTATTCAATATGAAATTTATCGTAGCCTTTGGCGGAAGAGCGACGAACACGACGTCGAACGAGCCGAAGTCCTTTGTCGCACCGTCTATTATCCCCTTTTCCAGCGCATAGCGGACGGGCCTTTCCGAGCGGTTATAGCCGTATACCTCGTACCCTGCACGCTTTAAAGCCATGCAGAGCGAGCCGCCTATAAGTCCCAATCCCGCAACGCAAATTTTCATATGGTCTCCGCGCGGAATGCCGTACACTCCGCATTATATTCATTATACGGATTTATTATACCATAACCGCGCAATCAGTTCAATTATTTTGAATGAATTTTTATTAAATATTCACAATAACATACTTTTTCCGCGTTTATCATCTTTTATAATGCGCGCAGCCGCGCACGCATAAGCGCCCGTGCGTTAAAACATAAAATTTTTACATTACTTTTGAGCGCGAAAAGTTGACTTTGTCGCCTCCGATATTTATAATATCAGTTGTAAATAAAGCATAAGGAGTTTTTTAGGCTTATGAACAAAATGTCAGTAAAAGACCTCAAGGATCTTAAAGGCAAAAAAGTACTCGTTCGCTGCGACTTCAACGTACCCATGAAGGACGGAGTCATCACCGACGAAAACAGAATTATCGGCGCACTCCCCACCATCAAGTATCTGCTTGACGCAGGCGCAAGGGTTACGCTCTGCTCCCACATGGGCAAGCCTCATTCCATCTTCTCCTCCGAAGTTAAGCTCAACAAGAAGGACCTCAAGAAGGTTGAAGCAGGCGAGACCACAAAGGAAGCCATTATAGAAAAGGCCCTCAAGGAAGAACCCAAGAAGCTTACGCTCGCACCCGTTGCGGCAAGACTCAACGAGCTCCTCGGCGGCAAAGTCGTATTCGCTAAGGACGTCATCGGTCCCGATGCAAAGGCAAAGAGAGACGCCCTCAAGGACGGCGAGGCTGTTCTGCTTGAAAACCTCCGCTTCCACTGGGAAGAGGAAAAGAGAGATTACGACTTCTGCAAGGCACTCGCTTACGATGCAGAGATATATGTAAACGACGCTTTCGGTACGGCTCACCGTTCGCACGCCTCCACCGCGGCAATCGTAGAATACGGCATAATCAAGACGGCAGTCTGCGGCTTCCTCATCGAAAAGGAACTCTCCGTAATGGCTGCAACGCTTGAAAATCCCGCCCGTCCCTTCGTAGCAATCCTCGGCGGCGCAAAGGTTGCAGACAAGCTCAACGTCATCTCCAACCTGCTTGAAAAGTGCGACACGCTCATCATCGGCGGCGGCATGGCTTATACCTTCCTCAAGGCAAAGGGCTACGAAGTAGGTACCTCCCTCCTCGACGAAGAGAAGATCAGCTACTGCAAGGACATGATGGACAAGGCAGAGAAGATGGGCAAAAAGCTCCTTCTTCCCATCGACACCGTCGTTACCAGCCACTTCCCCGATCCCATCGACGAGGCTATCGAGGTAGAGACCGTAGACAGCGACAAGATCCCTGCAGACAAGATGGGCATGGACATCGGCGAAAAGACGAGAGCGCTCTATGCCGAGGCTATCCATTCCGCTAAGTCGGTTGTATGGAACGGACCCATGGGCGTATTCGAAAACCCCGTCCTTGCAAAGGGCACGATTGCAGTTGCTCAGGCTCTTGCAGACGTATACGGCAAGTGCACGACCATCATCGGCGGCGGCGACAGCGCGGCAGCCGTTCAGCAGCTCGGCTTCGCTGACAAGATGACCCACATTTCGACGGGCGGCGGCGCATCGCTCGAGCTCTTCGAAGGCAAGACCCTTCCCGGCATTGCTTGCCTCAACGACAAAGTTTAATTGATTTTTCTTACGGCGCGGCGCATTGCCGCGCCGTACTTTTTGATTTATAGGCATACAAGATATTTGCATTTGAAAATATATTCTGCTATAATAACAGGCGAAATAAAAATTTCTAAGGAGTAACAATATGAGAACACCTTTTATTGCCGGAAACTGGAAGATGAACATGACGGCTGCAAGCGGCAAACAGCTCATAGAAGAGCTTAAGCCCCTCGTAAAGGACGCAAACTGCAAGGTTGCACTCTGCGTGCCCGCAATACTCATCCCTGCAATGACCGAAGCTGCAAAGGGCAGCAATATAGAGATTGGCGCCGAGAACGTGCACTGGGCCGAAAAAGGCGCATATACGGGCGAAATTTCCTGCGAAATGCTCAAGGAATACGGCGTTAAGTATGCCATCATAGGCCACAGCGAGAGAAGACAGTACTTCGGCGAGACCGACGAGGGCGTAAACAAGCGCACGCTTGCCGCTCTTGCAAACGGCATCACCCCCATCGTATGCGTCGGCGAAACTCTTGAAGAGAGAGAAAGCGGCGTGACCGAAAAGGTGCTCGACCATCAGCTCGAAGTCGGACTCAAGGGCATAGAGGACATCACCGCGGTAGTAATTGCATACGAACCCGTATGGGCAATCGGCACGGGCAAGACGGCAACCGACGAGCAGGCCGAAGAGACCATTGCATACATCAGAAAGAAGATAGGCGAACTCTTCTGCCCCAAGTGCGCAGAGAAGGTTATCATTCAGTACGGCGGCAGCATGAACGCAAAGAACTGCAAGGGTCTTATGGCTCAGCCCGACATCGACGGCGGACTTATCGGCGGCGCTTCGCTCAAGCTCGACTTTGCAACCATAGTCAACTACGACAAATAAGGAAAATATTATGGCAAAGACACCTTACGCAATAATCATCATGGACGGTTACGGCCTCGCTCCCAAGAGCGCGGGCAACGCAATCGAATTGAACGGCAGCAAGAACGTCAAGGAGCTCATGAAGGAATACCCCTCCGCCACCTTAGGCGCAAGCGGACTTTCCGTCGGCCTTCCCGACGGTCAGATGGGCAACAGCGAAGTCGGCCACCTCAACATGGGCGCAGGCAGAATAGTCTATCAGGACCTCACCAAGATAACCAAGTCCATTCAGGACGGCGATTTCTTCAAAATCCCCGCGCTCGTCAAGGCGATGGAGAACGCAAAGGACAAGGCGCTGCACCTTATCGGCCTCGTTTCGACGGGCGGCGTTCACTCCCACATAACGCACATCTATGCCCTGCTCGAAATGGCAAAGCAATACGGAGTGAAGAATTGCTACGTTCACTGCTTCATGGACGGCAGAGACGTCTCCCCCACTTCGGGCGCAGGATTCATAAGAGATCTGCAGGCTGAGATGGACAAGCTCGGCGAGGGCAAGATTGCCTCCGTATGCGGCAGATACTACGCAATGGACAGGGACAACAACTGGGACAGAATAGAAAAGGCATACGATATGCTGACCATAGGCACGGGCGACGAGTGCACCGACCCTGCCGCAGCCGTTGAAGAGAGCTACAAAAAGGGCGTGACCGACGAATTCATTACCCCCATCAAGGTATACGAGGACGGCAAGCCCGTAGGCATAGTCGGAAAGGGCGACAGCATAATCTGCTTCAACTTCCGTCCCGACAGAGCAAGACAGATTACGAGAGCGCTTTCCCAGAAGGAATTTGTTGTTCCCAAGGGCACGGCTTTCGAGAGAAAGACGGGTTTCTTGCAGCCCGTATACGTATGCTTTGCGGTATATGACGCCAGCTTCGAGGGCGTTGAGATTGCATTCCCCAACGAAACGCTTGAAAACACGCTGGGCGAATACCTTGCAAAGTGCGGCAAAAAGCAGCTCAGAATTGCCGAGACAGAAAAGTATGCGCACGTAACCTTCTTCTTCAACGGCGGCATAGAAAAGCCCAACGAGAACGAAGTGAGAGACCTTATCCCCTCGCCCAAGGTAGCTACCTATGACCTTAAGCCCGAGATGAGCGCATATCTCGTCACCGACAAGGTGCTCGAGGAGCTTGACAGCGGCGAATTCGACGTAGTCATTTTAAACTTCGCTAACTGCGACATGGTAGGACATACGGGCGTAATCGAAGCGACTGAAAAGGCCGTTGCGACGGTTGACGAGTGCGTAAAGAAGGTAACCGACAAGATACTTTCCATGGGCGGCACGGCAATAGTTACCGCCGACCACGGCAACGCAGACAAACTCTTATCCGACGACGGCACTCCCTTCACCGCCCACACCACCAACCCCGTACCCGTAATACTCGTCTCCGACAAGTACAAGGGCGCAGAACTGAGAAAGGACGGCATACTTGCAGACATCGCTCCCACCCTCCTTCAGGTTATGGGACTTGATATACCCAAGGAAATGACGGGCAAGAGCCTCATAAAGTAAATTAATTTCATAAACATGGCATTATGAACTTGCCGCCGCGCACTTTGAGTGGGCGGCGGTTTTTGTTTGCAAAAATCCAAACTCGGGATTATAATGATATGTATGATTGATAACGGCGAACACAACGACAAAATTTCAGGCGGCGAAACCGCAAACAATAAATTTTCAGCGCAGGCGTTCTTCACCAAACCCATAGTCGTATGCCTGGGAGCGATATTCTGTTGCATACTCTGGGGCAGCGCGTTTCCATGCGTCAAGATAGGCTATACCCTGTTCAACGTAGACACGACGCACATCCCCTCCGTAATTTTATTTGCAGGGCTGAGATTTACGCTTGCAGGCGCGCTTGTCATACTGTTCGGATGCATAGCGCAGAAAAAGTTTCTGCTCCCCAAGGCAAAGAACTGGTGGCGCGTGCTGCTTGTCAGCGTATTTCAGGCAATAGCGCAATACATCTTCTTCTATATCGGCCTTGCCAACGTCACGGGCGTAAAGGGTTCGGTTCTGAACGGACTGGGCGTATTCTTCACCATCCTCTTCGCCTGCTTTATCTTCCGCACCGAAAAGTTCAACCTGGTAAAGCTTGCAGGTTGCATCCTCGGCTTTGCAGGAGTTATAGTCATAAACCTCGGCGGCTCGTTCACCTTCGAATTTACAATGCTCGGCGAAGGTTTTATAATTCTTTCGGGCATTTCTGCGGCGGTTGCGGCAGGACTCGTAAAGGTCTTTTCGCGCTACGAGGACACTACCGCCCTCTGCGGCTGGCAGTTTCTGATAGGCGGCGCCGTGCTGATTATAGTCGGCGCATCGTTCGGCGGACACGTTCAGCCCGAAGGGTTCGGAGCGATTGCCGAGCTGTTCTACCTTGCATTCATCTCCTCCTGCGCGTTCACCCTTCAGGGCTATCTGGTAAAGTACAACCCCGTGAGCAAAGTAGCCGTGTACAAGTCGACAAATCCCCTGTTCGGCGCGGTATTTTCGGCGATTATCCTGGGCGAAAGCGACCAGCTTTTGAATTACTTCACCCTGCTTGCCATTGTCCTTGTATGTCTGGGCATATTCATCATAAATAAATTCGGTGAAAAAAATAAAAAACAGACATAAATTTTTCAAAAGGCGCGCGTTTTTTATTGCCTAAAGGCGCTCTCCGTGTTATAATAGCTGAGTAAAATGTTTAGAAAGAGGCATAATAGATGTTGAATTTACTTGCAATACAGATGTCCCCTGAAGCATATAACGTATTCGTTATACTCGCGGCTGTCGCAATGGGTCTTATGTTTGTAGCCGCACTGGTCGCAATCATATTGGTATTACTTCAGCAGAGCAATTCTGACGGTATTCAGGGAATCACGGGTTCGAGCGAGACCTTCTTCGGCAAGAACAAGGGTCAGTCGATTGAGAGCAAACTCAAGAAGTGGACATGGATTTCCCTCGGTGTCCTTGCGGTGCTCTCGATTATCTTCTATGTGGTAATGATAATTATCTGAGTAAAAGAATATTTTTGCGGCGGCGGGTTTTTAAAAATCTTCCGCCGTATTTTTTTGGCCGCCTGGCGGCAGAATGTAGAGAATATATGGAAATTAAACAGAGAATTTTTAAGGCAATAGAAAGCGGCAAAGCCGCACACATGAATTCGGGCGATATATTTAAACTTTTGAAAGTTACGCCCGACAGAAAGAAACTTGCAAGGCGCGCGCTAGACTCCCTCTGCGCAGACGGCGACATAGTGAGGAGCAACGACGGCACTTACGCCACACCCGAGCAGCTGGGAGCGTTCAGCGGAACGGTGCTTGCAAACGCCTCCGGCTATGCCTTTATCCGTCCCGACGACGGTGACAAGGACTTTTTCGTCCCCAAGCGCAGACTGATGGAGGCGCTGGACAAGGACAGAGTGCTTGCCATACCCGTAAAGGGCACCGAGGACGAGGCGACGGTAATAAAGATTTTAGAGCACGGCAGGCGCACGATTACGGGAAGATTTGAAAAGGACAGACGCGCGGGCTACGTACTTCCCGACGACGACAGGTTTGACAGCGACATCTATATCCCCCTCTCGCTGACGGCAGGCGCAAAGCCGGGCGACAAGGTGCTTGCCGAGCTGACGAGCTTCCCCAAGGGCAAGATGGTCGGCGGAAAGATTATAGAGATTTTGGGCGAGGACGGCGACTTTGCCGCAGAGGAGCTGTCAATTATCCGCAGCTATGACTTAAGGCAGGAATTCCCCGAAGAGGTTGAAAGCGCCGCCGAAGCCGTCTCCAAGCAGAAAATTGTGCCCGACGGCAGAAAGGATTTCCGCGACCTCCTTACCATCACCATTGACGGCGACGACACCAGGGACATTGACGACGCCGTCTCGCTTGAAAAGGATGGCGACGACTACGTTTTAGGCGTGCACATAGCCGACGTAAGTCACTACGTTAAACTCAATGACGTCGTCGACAGAGAGGCATATAAGCGCGGCACGAGCGTATATTTCCCCGACAGAGTACTGCCAATGTTGCCCAAAGCGCTTTCGAACGGGGCTTGCAGCCTGAACGAGGGCGAGGACCGATATGCTATGAGCTGCGTTATGGTATTCGACGCTCAGGGCAGGCGCAAGTCGTACAGGATATACGAGAGCATAATAAAAAGCGACAGGCGAATGACCTATAACGAGGTCACATCCATTCTCGACGCCGAGGGAGCAAAGGACAAAGAATACCCCTATATCGCGCCGATGCTCAGAGAGATGGCAAAGCTCTGCCTTATCATGGAGTCCAACCGCAGGGCAGCGGGCGAAGTCAGCCTTGACGTAAAAGAGGCGCACATATATGTGGACGAAAGCGGCAAAATAGTAATACCCGACTACGAGCGCGCCCTGTCGCACAGAATGATAGAGCAGTTTATGGTATCGGCAAATGAGGCCGTAGCAGAATTCGCCGAACAGAAAAAGGCGCCCTTTTTGTACCGCATACACGAGCGCCCTTCACCCGAAAAGGCCTCCCTCTTCTTCTCTTTCCTCAAGGATTTAGGCATAAACGTAAGGCTGAACCCCGAGGAGATAGAGCCCTCCGACTTCCAGCGCATACTCGAGACCTCAGAGGACAAGCCGTATGCCTCGGTAATCAACCGCGTAATGCTGCGCTCCATGCAAAAGGCAAGATATTCGGAGGAAAACCTGGGGCACTTCGGACTTGCCTCCCACTGCTATTGCCACTTCACCTCGCCGATAAGGCGATATCCCGACCTGTTCGTGCACAGGGTGCTCAAAGAGCTTTTGCGCGGCGACGAAGGCAGGGCGAAAAAACTGTATGCCCCCATCGCGCACGAGGCAGGCATCGACACGAGCGAAAAGGAACGCATAGCCGACGCCGCCGAGAGGGACGTGGACGACCTTTACAAGGTAATGTACATGAACGACCGCATAGGCGAAGAATACGACGCGGTAATTTCGGGCGTCATATCCTCGGGCATATTTGCAGAACTTGCCAACACCATAGAGGGCATGATACGCTATGACCTTCTGCCCGACGACGACTATGAATACATCGAGAACAAGATGACTCTGCGCGGCAGACGGCACTCGTTCAGAATAGGCGACAATATCAAAGTCAAAGTCATAGGCTGCGATTTCGGCACGAGGCGTGTACAATTTTCGCTTGTTTGACTTTACTTTACAGACAATAGTGATATAATAATTAGTATGAAACAGATAGCCTATAACCGCTCTGCGGGGTACGAATACTTTATAGAGGAAAAATACGAGGCAGGCATAGTTTTAGAGGGCGCCGAGGTCAAATCCTTAAGGGCCGGAAACTGCAATCTGAAGGACAGTTTCTGCTTTATCAGAAACGGCGAAGTTACGCTTAAAAACATGCACATAGCCGTATACGACAAGAGCGGCTCGTTCAACAGCAAGGACTCCAAGCGCGACAGAAAACTTTTGCTGCACCGCAGGGAGATAGACAAGATAGTCGGAAAGATAAACGCAAAGGGCATGACGCTCGTGCCCATTTCGCTCTACTTCAAGGACAACCTCGTCAAAGTAGAGGTCGCGCTCTGCCGAGGCAAACAGAGTTTCGACAAAAAACAGAGCATAAAAAAGCGCGATGCCGAACGCGACATAGCAAGACAGCTTTCGCATCTTTGAGCGCGCGCGTTACATACGAAAAAACATTCCATTGACGGTTAGGAGATAATATATGAAAGATTACAAGCTTGACACACTCTGCGTACAGGCAGGATATTCCCCCAAGACCGGCGAGAGCCGTATCCCTGGCATATGCCAGTCGACCACCTTTTTCTACGGCGACAGCCAGGCAATGGCTGACTGCTTCGACTTAAAGAGCGACGGATATTTCTATTCCAGACTTTCCAACCCCACCGTTTCGGCATTCGAAAACAGGGTTGCCGCTCTCGAGGACGGCGTATGCGCAATAGGTTGCTCCTCCGGCATGTCCGCGACGACGCTTGCGACCCTTACCGTTGCAGGCGTAGGCGACAACGTGCTCATTTCTCAGGCGTGCTACGGCGGAACATTCAACCTCTTCGGCACGACCCTGCCCAAAGTAGGCATAGAGTGCCGCTTCTTCAACCCCGACGACAGCGCCGAAAACATCGAAAAACTCATTGACGACAGGACAAAGTTCATTCTTGCTGAGACTGTCGCAAACCCCGCCATCGTAATACTTGACTTCGACAAGATTAGCGCAATCGCAAAAAAGCACTCGCTCCTCTTCATAGTCGACAACACGCTGGCAACCCCCGTTCTCTGCCGTCCCAAGAAGTTCGGCGCGAACATTGTAATTCACTCCTCCTCCAAGTACCTTGACGGCCATGCCGCGGCGCTTGGCGGAATGATTGTAGACCTTGGCAACTTCAACTTCAAGGGCAACCCCAGATATGCAAGCTTCAACGTGCCCGACGAGAGCTATCACGGCCTTGTATACGCCGACCTTCCCGTCGCATTCGGCACAAAGTGCAGGGCTCAGATGATAAGGGACATCGGTGCAATCATGGCGCCCATGAACGCCTATATAAGCTACCTCGGGTGCGATACGCTGGCCCTCAGAATGGAGAGACATTCCTCCAACGCAAAGAAGGTTGCAGCATATCTGCATAATCACCCCAAGATTGAATGGGTAAAACACGCATCCCTTCCCGACAATAAGTATCACGCGCTCGCCGAGAAGTACCTGCCCAACGGTCAGGGCGGCATGATGAGCTTTGGCATAAAGGGCGACGTAAAGACGTGCGCCAAGTTCATGGAGAGCCTTAAGCTCATAACGCAGGAGACGCACGTTGCGGATGTGAGGAGCAGCGTACTTCACCCCGCATCGACGACCCACCGCCAGCTCTCTGCCGAGGACCTTGTAAAGGCAGGCGTGCCCGAAAACCTGGTCCGCCTTTCCGTGGGAATAGAAAACCCCGACGACATAATTGCAGACCTTGACCAGGCTCTTGCCAAAATCTGATTTTTTACGGAGACGATATGCCGATAGTTATTGACAAGGACATACCAGCATACAAAATTCTGACGGGCGAAAGGATATTCGTAATGGACAGCGACAGGGCGACTTTGCAGGATATCCGCCCCATAGAGATTGCCATTCTGAACCTGATGCCCACCAAGGAGACGACGGAAACGCAGTTCATGCGACTGCTTTCCAACTCTCCCCTGCAGGTAAACATCACGCTGATAAGGACGGCAACCTATAACCCCACCCACACCGAAGCCGCGCACCTTGAAAGATTTTACAAGAATTTCAGCGACATAAGGGGCCGCCGTTTCGACGGCATGATAATAACGGGCGCACCCGTCGAAAATATGGAATTCGAGGACGTTGCGTACTGGCGCGAACTTGAGGATATATTCGACTGGACCAGGACAAACGTAACCTCCACCATATTCATCTGCTGGGGCGCACAGGCGGCTCTGCACTACTTCTACGGCATAAAAAAGCATCCGCTCAAGGAAAAGTGCTTCGGAATTTTTGCACACCAGCGCGTGCGCGACGGCAGCATAGAACCGCTTATGCGCGGCATCTCCGACGAGTTCCACATGCCTCACTCCAGGCACACGATAATCTATGCCGAGGACATAAAGAACGTGCCCGAACTTAAGATTCTGGCATATTCCAAGCGCGCAGGCGCAAGCATAATCAAGAGTCTGGACAACAAGCAGGTGTTCGTTACGGGACATATGGAGTACGACAGGGACACGCTCAAAAACGAGTACGAGAGAGACAAGGCAAAGGGACTGCCCATAAAGCCGCCCGTAAACTACTTTGCCGACAAGGACATGAAAGAGGTTAAGATGAACTGGTCGTCGACCTCTAATCTGTTCTACATAAACTGGCTCAATTACTATGTATATCAGGTTACCCCCTACACACTCTGATCCCTCAATCACAAAAAAACGATAAATAAAGACCTCCTATTCGGGAGGTCTTATTCTTTTATTCGCGACGGCTGAAGCCATATGGTTTCCACTAACATTGTCGGTTAATTTCTTTATAAGTAAAAGCGGACGGCCTGAAAGCCGTCCGTAAATTTTATTCTCCTGCCTCTGCGTGATAGAGCTTGGCAAGTCCGCCCTCGCTCGTCTCGCGATAGCGCATGGACAGGTCCTTGCCCGTCTCGTACATTGTCCGGATTATCGTATCCAGCGATACCTTGCGCGTATAAGTCAGAAAGTTTGCAATGTTGACCGCATTTATCGCCCTCATTGCCGCAACGGCATTGCGCTCTATGCAGGGTATCTGCACAAGTCCCTTGACGGGGTCGCACGTCAGCCCGAGGTGATGTTCCATCGCAACCTCTGCAGCGTACTCTATCTGCTCAATTTCCATATCGTACAGCTCTGCAAGCGCCGCAGCCGCCATAGAGCAGGCGCTGCCTATCTCTGCCTGACAGCCGCACTCCGCACCGCTTATCGACGCATTCGTCTTTATGAGGTTGCCTATAAGTCCTGCCGCGGCAAGCGCCCTGACTATCTTGTCGTCCGAATAGCCCTGCTCCTTCTGCATATAATAAAGCACCGCGGGAATGACGCCGCATGCGCCGCACGTGGGCGCGGTTACCACCGTTCCGCCCGAGGCATTCTGCTCGGCTACGGCAAAGGCATAGGCGCATATCTTTCTGTTTTCGGCAATCTCCTGAGTCTCGCCGATATGCTTGCTCTGCCAGAGATACTTAGCCTTTCTCATTACGTTGAGGCCGCCGGGGAGCATTCCCTCAGCCTTCAGTCCCTCTTTGAGCGTCGCCTTCATCTGACTCCATACGACGTGCAGATACTTTTCTATGTCGGGCTCGACGGAAAAGACGTAGTCGGGTATGCGGATATCCTCGTCGATTATCGTCTGTTTGATTTCCTCGAAGCTGTTCAGCTTATATACTTCGGGCGTTTCGGCAATCTTTTCGCCCTGAAAAACTATCCTTCCCCCGCCGACCGAGAGCACGGTATGGTTGGCAATTGTCTTGCCGTCCGATATGACCTCCACCTTCATGGTATTGGGGTGGGGAAGAGGGTTCTGGCTGAAATCGAAGATTATTTCGACGCTGTCGCCGAGCACCTTTTTGAGCACCGTATCCGTGCCGTGCCCCTTACCCGTGAGGGCAAGCGAACCGCAGAGCGTAATTTTAAACTTTGCGTCGGGATAGAGCGATTTCAATTTGATTGCCGCCGCCTCCGGTCCCATGCTGTGGGAGCTGGACGGGCCTGAACCTATGCGGAATAATTCCTTTAAAGACTGCATTATATCCTCTCGTTACACACTTTTTTCTTTCGGTAATATATTCTATCACTCGTGCGGTCAACCGTCAACAAAAGTGAACGCCTTAAAAATGCCTGCCGGAAAAATTTCCGACAAGCATTCTGAAAACCTGTTTGATGGATGACTCAGCCATATTTAAAAGCCTTTTCGCGGCATTAAAGCGACACGCCGTTAAGCTTTAAAAGCTCCCTCGCGCTGTCGACGCTGTCTACTCCCGTTCTGTTTTTGACGGGTGCAAACTCGTGCTCCCTTACGACCTCTACCGCAAGACAGCTGCCCATCAGCTTTATCATGTCGACTACGAGCGTCTCGAACTTGTAGCCGTTGGGCTCCGTCGGTTCGACCTTTACACCGTTTTCGATGTGCGGCACCTTTTTGTCCGCAAGGTGATAGGGAAGGTCGTTTACGTCTATGCCGTTGAGTTTTTCCACGCTGAAAAGATAGTTGAGTATGACGCCCCAGCGATAGGTGAGTTCGCCGTCGGCATCGCGCGCGTTTCTGAGTTCGTCGCTCAGTTCGTAGTACTCGACTATCGTCGGCGCGCCGTCCTCCTTGCAGAGCACGCCCACCTTTTCATCCGGCGAAACTTTCTTTACTACCTTACCCGAGCAGGCACAGCCGCTCATTTTCGTAGCTCCGACGAATACAGGGTCGCATATCTTTTGCAGAACGTTGTCTACGCTGTATACATTGAGCCACTCGACGCCGTCGCGCTTTAAGATTTCGCCCAGCCCCGCCCCTATGAGCGACGAATACCAGCCGCCGTTGCCGTTGGGCGTGAGTACGGGCATATATTTTTCGGCAAGAAAAATCTTCTTGTCGTGCGAGCAGGCGGGGGATACGCCCTGTATGAAGAAATGAATCCTATCCTCGGGATAGCCGAAGAAGTCGTTTTCCTTGAAAAATGCCTTGGTCGCGGCATCGTTTATCCTGCTGGTCATTACGAACAGGTGGAAATTATATCCTGCCTCGGCTGCAACCGATTTTATGGTTTCCATCTGGCAGCCGAATATCGACAGCTTTCGGGATATCCCTATATTGAACGTGCCCTTGGGCGCATCCGAACCCAGCCTTGTACCCTGTCCGCCCGCAAGCAGGACGGCGGCGACTTTGCCTGCCTTTATGCACTCAAGCCCGAGCTTTTTATACTCCTCTCTGTGCTCTTGTATGTCGGCGACGGTTACGGCATCGGCAGGCGTTATTTTGCCCTGCGCCCTCTTCGCATCCTTGCCTGCCCTGTCGATAATCGAAAAATCTATATGCTCTATCTCGTCGAGAAGTATTCTTTTCTGCTCGTCGGAAAGTTCGTCATAGTATTTTAAAAGCTGAGTCTGGCCGTGCTCTTTCAAGAGCGCCATAGCTTTTGCATAATCCATAGTTTTCCCCCTTGGTAATCGTATGATAAAGGTCATATTATGACCTACATAATTATATATTATAAGTCGGGATATGTCAATGCCTGAGTTTGTAAATAAACGCAAAACATCGGCATTGAGAATAAATGAACATACCATATATGGGCATTTTTATGAAAATCTGCTATTGACAACGGCGCTGAAGTGTATTATACTGTAGTGTGATTAAAGAGATTAAATTTATGTGCCTTACAGAGCAGTGAGGCAAAAGGAGCTTAAAGATGTATTGTCCGTATTGCGGCGAAAAACTTGCTCTTGTACTCCATGACCAGGAAGGTCTTATACCCTATTGCAAGAGCTGCGGTGAATTCCGCTTCCCCCAGTTCGCAACCGCCGTTTCGATGGTTGTGACCAACAGAACAAAAGACAAGATTTTACTTGCAAAGCACAAGAACCAGGACGACTATATACTCATTGCAGGGTATATCAAGAAGGGCGAAACCGCCGAAAAGACGGTTACGAGAGAGTTCAGGGAAGAGACTAAATTAAACGTAGTCAAGTATAAATATATGTCGAGCAGATATCACGAGAGTCATAACGTGCTCATGCTCAACTATCTCGTGATTGCCGAAAACGGCGACCCCGTCATAGACGAGAACGAACTTGACGAAGTAAAATGGTTCGACCCCGAAGAAGCCCTTGAAGCAATAAGGAAAGATTCCGATGCGCAGTATTTCCTTAAAAATGCGCTGTCGGAGCTGAAAAATAAATTCTAAGGAGAATACCCATGAACCTGCTTGCATTATCCGTAGGCGGCTGGATCGGCATTGCCGTGGCTGCGGTCATAGTGTTGCTTGCCATAATCTTTATATGTTGGGCAATCGCCGTGCGCAACCGCTTTGTAAAGATGCGCAACCAGTACGAGGAAGCTTTTGCAACAATCGATATTTACCTCAAGAAGAGATATGACCTTATCCCTAACCTTGTAGAGACGGTAACGGGCTATGCAAAGCACGAAAGCGAAACTCTGCAGAGGGTAATCGAGGCGAGAAACAACGCGGCTTCCGCCACCACTACCGCCGAGAAGATTGAGGCTGACGCAAACCTTTCGAACGCCATAAAGAGCTTCAATGTAGTAATTGAAAGATATCCCGAACTCAAGGCCAACGCAAACTTTATGGACCTTTCCAATCAGCTTAAGGCCATAGAGACTCAGCTTGCCGAACAGAGAAGGTATTATAACGCGCTTGTAAAGAAGTTCAATACGGAAAGAGAACTCTTCCCCCAGTCCATCATTGCCGGCTTAATGCATCTGACAAAGGTAGAATACTTCCAGCTTGCGAGCGAAGAAGAAAGACAGAATGTAAAGGTTTCGTTCTGACGACAGCGGGCGGCATATGTACGATATGCCGCCATTTTTTTATCCTTAAGAGGGAATGACATGAAAAAAATTATTAAATTACCCCTGGCCGCACTGTGCGCGCTATGCCTTATGCTGGCCTGCATTTTCATATTTTCGGGCGGAGGAACCAGGACGGCCTATGCGGCGAGCAACCCCTACTCCTTCGAATTCCGCGCATATTCGGTGACCTATGACATAAATGCCGACCTGACCATGTCCGTAAAAGAGGACCTTACGATACTCTTTACAGGCTCGCACAGTACGGGATTCATAAGGGACATACCCGTCAATGCAGGCGACAGAGTGCGCAACGTCCGCGTAAGCCAGATTGAAAACGGCAATACCGTAGCCGTAGATTACAGCGTCAACAACGAGTACTCCGACTTCATATCCGTGGATATAGGCGACACCTCCAACAAGACGGGCGATACATTCAGATACCTCATTGAATACGACTACGCGATAACCAAGCCGAAGGATGCGAATACGCTATACCTCAACGCCGTCGGCTTCGGCTCCGAGGCGGCAATACACAATCTTTCGGTAACTCTTCGTCTTCCCGACGGATTTACGGGCGCAGAGTGCTATGCAGGCGCCTCGGGCACTGACAAGACGGACAATTCGTTCACCGTGAACGGCAATGTGCTTACATACCAAAAGGACGCTCTGTCCGCCTATAACGGCGTGACGTTTGCCCTGCACTTTGGCGAAGGCGTGCTCTCCACCAAGGCCGACATAACGCCCTACTGGCTGATAATTGTCGGATGCGTGCTGATTGCGGCTCTGGTAGCAGTAAAGTTTCTGAAGTTCAACCAGGGCGAAGTGCTGGTAGTTCCCAATTTCGACGCAAAAGACAAGTTTGACCCCCTTATAATGGGCAAACTTATAGACAACAAGGCGGCAGGCAGCGACGTAACCTCGCTGATATATTACTGGGCTAACAAGGGATATCTTAAAATCAATCTCGCCGACGAGGACGACATAGAGCTGATAAGAATTGTTACGACCCTCCCCGACGGCTCGCCGGACTATCAGCAGGTAATGTATGCCAACCTGTTTGCAAGAGGCGACAGCGTGCGCATAAACAGCCTTAAGAACATCTTCTACTCCACCGTCGAGGAAGTCACGCGCAGGGTAAATTTTGCAGCGGGAAACATCAGCGACACCAAGAGCACGACAGTTTCCATACTGTTCGCCATTTTGGGTGGCGCGCTGATGGGACTGACTCCCACCCTGCTTGCAATGTTTACCATAAACACTTCATTCATATACCTGTTTTCGCTTCTCATGTTCATACCCGTAATCGGCATTTACCTGCTTGCCCGTATAGTGCGCGACAGGTCGCCTAAATACGGCAAGGGTATGGTTGCGCTGATGTATGTTGGCGTTGCAATACTCGCCGCCGCTTGCACGGCGCTGTATGTGCTGTTAGTTCCCTCCCACATAATAGAGATTGTGCCAAAGATAATCATCTGCATAGTCGGCTTTGCCATTGTCATGCTGTCCGTCACGATAGTATGCAGGACTGACGAGTATGAAAAGAAACTGGGGCTTATACTCGGCTTTAAGGACTTTATAACCAATGTTGAAAAGGATAAGCTGGAGCTGATGTTCAAGAATAACCCCGAAATGTACTATGAAATTCTGCCCTATGCGCAGGTGCTCGGCGTTTCGGATATATGGGAGAACAAGTTCAAAGACCTTACGGTTGCGCCTCCTCAGTGGGCGACGGGCTACAGCAGTCCCACCCTGTTCGACTATGTCGTATTCTGCGCCGTGCTCAACAGATTGAGCAGCAACATGTCTACGACCTTCGTCTCCCGTCCCGCCCCGAAGAGTTCGGGCGCAAGCGGCGGCGGACGCGGACATTTCGGCGGCTTCGGTGGCGGCGGTCACGGTGGCGGCGGCTTCCGCGGAAGATAAATGCGGTTGCAATTTTTATCTGTGCCCCTGAATATGGGGCGGCTTAAGCTCGCTATGATTTCGCTCAATTTAAGCTTTACCCGGCAAGGCAAAAAGGCATTATAAAGTCATCGGCAGTCTGAGCAACAGTAAATAATTTCAGGCTTTATAAACTATGTGTGAGCGGGCTGAACGAGCGCCCGCGCATTAGCGTTGCAGACAACCGTAAAACAAAAAAGCCGTACGGGCTGTACGGCTGAAGAATACAAGAAAGAGGGCGCCTGACCGATTATTCGGTCAGGCGCCCCATCATTCAATACAAAATATTATAAGATTATTCCTCTCCGCGGACGAGGACTTTGACCTTAGTTCCCACGCCCTCAAGGAGTTTGATTTCAACCTCATAGTCGCCAACGCTCTTTATGGGCTGGGCGAGCACTATCTTCTTCTTATCGATGTCATAGCCTGCTTCCTTTATGGCGTCTGCAATATTCGCGCCCGTGACAGAGCCGAATACCTTACCGCCCTGGCCTACCTTTATCCTGACACCGAACGACTTGCCCTTGAGTTCAGCCGCAAGCGCCGTCATAGCCTTTATATCTTCCTGACGGTGATATTCCGCGCTTGCCTTGCGCTGGTTGAGTTCGTTTATCTTCGTGGCGGTAGCAACCTCCGCAAGTCCCTTCTTTATGAGGAAGTTGCGCGCATAGCCTTCGTTAACGTCTACGAGGTCGCCTGCCTTGCCCTGTCCCTGAACATCTTTTAAGAGTATTACCTTCATTTATTGCCTCCGATTGGTACAATGTTTTATCTCCCTAATAGTTTAACCTTTTGAGGGCAATTTGTCAATAGCTATGTATAATTTAGCGAGCCTGACACAAAATATCTTTACGGAGGTAAACTGATGGATAAGATCAATTTAGGTATTTCTTGCGACGTTTCCAACTGCAAGTTCAACCACAACGGCTGCAACTGCACGCTTGACAAGATTCACGTAGGCTGCTGCCACGACAGTGACAACGATACCTGCTGTGAAAGCTTTTCTGACAAGATGTAACTTAAGTTAAAGATGCGCCGCACGTAAAACGCTATTTTTACGTGCGGCGCATATGTACATAAAGATATCTTTTATAAGGCAAACTTACCCGTCTTAAGGAATTCGACTATGGCGTCGAATACGTTCTGCAGAGGATTGAACTTGTAGAGGCTATTGCCGAATACGGAAGCATCCGTATAGCTTGTCAGCTTGTCGAACTCGACAGTGCCGTCGAGCGCATATGTAATTCCTCCGACCGCCATCAGTAGGCCGAACACGACGCCGAGCAATACCAGCGCGCCTATTATGCCGTCGACGCCCATAAACACCTTATTATCCCTCAGCCTGTCGACCAGCTTAGGAAGGAATATGCCTATTATGATTATGACGACGAGCATTATGACAAAGAGCACCGCCGTTATTATGCCTATTGCAATTGTCGGCTTGAACTCGCTGAGAGCTTCGGGAAGAGATGCCAAAAGCCCGTCGGATATGGACGTTACAAGTCCGCTGCAGACATCGCCCGAGGCAATGACATATGAGCTGTAACCTGCTCCGCCGATAAGCCCGAGCACTACGACTATGCACAGGAACGAGCTTATGCCCGACCTGAATCCGACGCGGAAACTTGCACACAAAAGACATACGAGAAGGGTATCGAGCGCAATCTTCTTTCCGAACGAAACCCAGAAATCGGAGGATACGGCTTCGTCAATGAAGTCGGTAAACGCAGACTTATCGAGAACGCCCGTAAGCATCTGGGATACCATAAGGAAAAAGGATATGAGCGCAAACGCCGCAACTGCCGCATTCACCGCGCCCGAAACGCCGCCGAGCACTACGTCGACTACTCCGCCTGCACCCGTTCTGACCTTAAGGAGCTTTTTCTTGCGCTTTAAGTTTCTTCTGTACTCCCTTCTGTCGTTGCCGTCGATTGCCGACTGCATCTCCGCCTCGGCTTCCTCTATGTCGTCCCTTGCATGAACGAGGTTATACTCGCGCTTTGCATTCCTTGCAGAACTCAGCACCTTGCCTATCAGCGAAAAGATTGCCGTTGCAATGAGAAAGGCTCCTACGCATACCCCGGCGACGATGTAGAAATAGTACTCGTTTCCGCTTTCGACAAGCGTTGACGTGACATACAGCGCGACGAGTGTAAGCACAACCGAAAGCCCCCAGACAGATATCCTTGAATAACGTCTGAAACAGCCGGCAATTGCACCTATCGCCGCAAGAGCGCCTAAGCCGCAAATTAAGTATATCATAACTCCTCCGTCTTGTTTTTGTTAAAGTTCTCTCTATTATTTATTGAAATTATCTTTGAGCGAAACTATCTCCGAAAGAATAAGCCCTCCGTTTTCGGAAGTCATCTTCTTGTAATATCCCGTACGCATGAGCTGGAAGGGCTTACCCTCCTCGCTCTCAGCAATGTAAGGCTCGGCATAGCCGAAGAATATGCGCTCGCTGTTTTCATTCAGCCTTTCGGCATAGTCCTGGTCGGGATACTGCTCGTCCTTTAAAAGTGGCTGATACTGCCTGTACTCAGTTTTTACGCCGTACTTTGCATCCACCCACTGTATGACGCCCTTTGCCTTTATCTCGCTCTTTACCGTACTTCCCGAACGCGTCTCGGGGAAATAGGTACAGAATATCTCGCTTACCTTTCCGTCTTCGTCCGTCGCGAAATCGTCGCACCTGACGATATATGCCGACTTGAGTCTGACGAAACCGCCCTTATACAGTCTCTTGAACTTGTGAGGTGGCTCGATTGCAAAATCGTCCCTGTCGATATATACGCTGCCGGTGAACTTTACATTCCTCATTGCACCGCTTCCGTCGGTGGGATTTTTCTCGAACTCCAGCTCCTCCTCGCCCGAATAGTTGGTGATTGTCAGCTTTACTGCATCTATGACGCCCATCGCCCTTTCCGCCGTAGTGTTGAGGCAATCCCTTATGCACTCGTCAAGCTGGGCAAGACTGACTACGCCGTAGTTCTTTGCAACGCCGACGTCGGCGCAGAACTTCTTGAGCGCCTCGGGAGGTACTCCCCTGTTCTTGAGTCCCATGAGCGTAGGCATTCTGGGGTCGTCCCAGCCCCTTACAAAGCCCTCGTCTACGAGCTTTTTAAGGTAACGCTTGGACATGAGCATGTTGGTTATATTCAGCCTTGCAAACTCTATCTGTCTGGGACGGGGCGCAGGGAAACCTGCCTTGTCGATGACCCAGTCATAGAGCGGTCTGTGATTTTCAAATTCGAGAGAGCACAGCGAATGGGTTATGCCCTCTATGGCATCCGATATGGGATGCGCGAAGTCGTACATGGGATATATGCACCACTTGTCGCCCTGACGATAGTGAGGAACGTGCGCAATGCGGTAAAGCACGGGGTCCCTCATGTTGAGGTTGGGCGAGGACATGTCTATCTTTGCCCTCAGCACCTTTGCGCCGTCGGGATAAATGCCTGCCTTCATCTCGCGGAAGAGTTTAAGATTCTCCTCTACGCTCCTGTTGCGGTAAGGGCTTTCGACGCCGGGCTGCGTTAGCGTGCCCCTGGTCGCCGTTATCTCCTCGGCAGAGAGATCGCAGACGTATGCGTTGCCGTCGGTTATATACTTTTCGGCAATCTCGTAGAGCTTGTCATAGTAGTCGGACGCGAAGAATAGATTGTCGTATTCGAAGCCCAGCCATTTGACGGCGTCGACAATCGAATTGACGTACTCATAATCTTCCTTTGCGGGATTGGTATCGTCCATTCTGAGGTTGAGTTTGCCGTGATACTTTTCCTTGACTCCGAAATTTATGCAGAGCGCCTTTACGTGCCCTATGTGCAGATATCCGTTGGGTTCGGGCGGAAAGCGCACGCATATCTGGTTGCCTACGCTCTCAAACTTGCCCTGTTCGAGTTCTTCGTTTATATACTGTTCGAT
Organism: uncultured Clostridia bacterium; assembly: GCA_944354125.1. Lineage (GTDB taxonomy): Bacteria > Bacillota > Clostridia > Christensenellales > Borkfalkiaceae > Coproplasma. Next base: position 267,168 of record CALVPT010000001.1, read on the forward strand.
GAAATTTGTTGCTTCGGGTAAATTCATATTCTCGTACACCTAATAAATATCAGTTTTCCCCAATATCATTGATTTGCAGACGGCATATTACAACTTAAGAAAGTCCTGTTATTCTGCCGTCGGCGTCTATGTCTATCTTCTCAGCGCAGGGCACTTTGCCGAGCCCCGGCATGAGCATTACGCTGCCAGCTATAGCGACTATGAAACCTGCGCCGCCCCTGTACTCTATGTCCCTGACATAAATTTTGAAGCCCTTGGGCGCGGCGAGCTTTGAAGCGTCGTCCGAAAGCGAATACTGCGTCTTTGCTATTATTACGGGCAATCCCTTTATTCCCTTGCCCTCTATGTCGGCAATCTTGCGCTCGGCAAGTTCGGAATAGGTGGCGCCGTCTCCGCCGTATACCTTCTTTACTATGTCCTCTATCTTTGTCATTATGTCGTCGTTCAGATCGTATGCGAAGGCAAGCTTGCTCTTCTGCTCGCACGCCTTTGCAACGGCTTCGGCAAGCTCCTTGCCGCCCTCGCCGCCCTTCAAGAATACGTCGGTGAATACCGCCCTGGCACCTGCCTCTTGGCAGGCGTTCATTACGGTTTCAATCTCAGCCGCAGTATCGGTGGCAAACCTGTTCATTGCTACGATTACGGGTTTTTTATAGACGTTCCTTATGTTGTCTACGTGCTTTATGAGGTTTGGAAGTCCTGCCTTGAGCGCCTGAACGTTTTCCTCGGAGAGCGTCGTCTTGTCAGCGCCGCCGTGCAGCTTGAGCGCCTTGACGGTAGCGACTACCACGACGCAATCGGGCTCGATTCCTGCAAGCCTGCACTTGGTGTCGAGGAACTTCTCGGCGCCGAGGTCTGCGCCGAAACCCGCCTCGGTTACGGCATAATCGGCAAGCGTCATTGCCGCCATCGTCGCCCTTATGCTGTTGCAACCGTGGGCAATATTTGCGAAAGGTCCGCCGTGCACGAATGCGGGCGTACCCTCGAGAGTCTGCACGAGGTTGGGGTTTATGGCATCCTTTAAGAGCGTTGCCATTGCACCCTCTGCCTTAAGATCCCTGGCATAGACGAAGGAACCGTCCTCCCTCTCGCCGACGACTATGTTACCCAGGCGCTTTTTGAGGTCTGCAAGGTCGGCAGAAAGACAGAGAATTGCCATGACTTCGCTTGCCGCGGTTATGGAGAAGCTCTCCTTTCTGGTGTAGCTTGTACAGCCCTTCATGGTGCCGGCTTCGCTGGTTATGGTGAGGTCCCTGAGCGCCCTGTCGTTCATGTCCATGCAGCGGTGGAACAGAACTTCCTTGATGCCGAGGGCGTTGCCGCGGAATATGTGATTGTCTATCATTGCGCAGAGCAGGTTATTTGCCGCCGTTATTGCGTGAAGGTCGCCCGTAAAGTGCAGATTTATGTCGGCCATGGGAATGACCTGGGCATATCCGCCGCCTGCCGCTCCGCCCTTGATACCGAATACCGGTCCGAGCGAAGGTTCCCTGAGCGCGAGGCAGGCCCTCCTGCCCGTCCTTGCAAGTCCGTCGGCAAGGCCTATGGAGACGGTCGTCTTTCCCTCGCCGCTTGCCGTGGGGTTGATTGCCGTGACTAAAATGAGCTTGGCCTTGGGGCTGTATTTTTTAATGTTTACCTTTGCCTTATACTTTCCGTATCTTTCAAGCTCGTCTTCCGTAAGTCCGAGTTTTGCGGCAATTTCGCCGATATCTTTCGGCTGCGCGCTCTCTGCAATTTCAATATCGCTCAACATATTCTCAAAACGCCTACCTTTGTACTAAACATTATAACTGTCGTAGTTATTATAGCATATCCGCGCGACAAAGTATAGAGTTTATGACAACTTTTTAAAAAAACAATTAAAAATATGTGAAGTACAAAGTCCCATTCGTTTAGCCGTGCAAATCGCTTGACAATGAACGGTCTGCGAGCTTAAAATTTATCTTGAATTATTTTATGTGCATAGGCACTGTGCACTCATAAGGAGTTTTTTATGGCAGATAAAAAGAGGGCGGTAACACAGGATAAGCTTGTTGCCCTTTGCAAGAACAGAGGCTTCGTCTTCCCCGGAAGCGAAATTTACGGCGGTCTTGCCAATACCTGGGACTACGGTCCCCTTGGCGTAGAGCTCAAGAACAACATCAAGAAAGCCTGGTGGAAAAAGTTCGTACAGGAAAACACCCTCAACACGGGTCTCGACTGCGCAATCCTCATGAATACGCGCACCTGGAAGGCGAGCGGTCACCTCGGCGGCTTCTCCGACCCCCTGATGGACTGCAAAAACTGCAAGACGAGGCACAGAGCCGACAACCTTGTAGAGGCATACTGCACAAAGCACGGCCTTGACGTCAAGGTAGAGGCAATGGACAACGACCAGCTTGAAAAGTTCATTCAGGAAAAGGGCATTGTCTGCCCCGTCTGTGGCAAGAGCGACTTCACGCCCATAAGGAAATTCAACCTCATGTTCAAGACCTATCAGGGCGTAACAGAGGACAGCGTAAACACCGTCTACCTCCGTCCCGAAACGGCGCAGGGCATATTCGTAAACTTCAAGAACGTACAGCGCTCGACGAGAATGAGAGTGCCCTTCGGCATAGGTCAGATAGGCAAGTCGTTCAGGAACGAGATTACCCCCGGCAACTTCATCTTCAGAGTGAGAGAGTTCGAGCAGATGGAGCTTGAATTCTTCTGCAAGCCCGGAACCGACCTGGAGTGGTTCGGCTACTGGAAGGAATACTGCAAGAACTTCCTTTTAAGCCTGGGCATGACCAAGGAGAATTTAAGGCTGAGAGACCACTCCCCCGAAGAGCTCTGCTTCTATTCCAAGGCGACGACCGACTTCGAATATAACTTTGCATTCGGCTGGGGCGAACTGTGGGGCATTGCCGACAGAACCGACTATGACCTCACCCAGCACCAGAACGAGAGCGGCGAGAGCATGGAATACACCGACCCCGTGACGGGCGAAAAATACGTGCCCTACGTAATTGAGCCCTCGCTCGGCGTCGAGAGAATGGTACTTGCATACCTCACCGATGCATACGACGAAGAGGTACTCGACGAGGCTAAAAAGGATGTAAGAACGGTAATGCACCTTCATCCCTTCCTCGCACCCTACAAGGCGGCAATACTTCCCCTTCAGAAGAACCTTTCGGAAAAGGCTGACGAGCTCTACCGCGCGCTTGCAAAGAAGTTCTCGGTTACTTACGACGTGACGGGCTCCATAGGCAAGAGATACAGAAGACAGGACGAAATAGGCACGCCTTACTGCATAACCGTAGATTTCCAGACACTTGAGGACGACACCGTAACGGTCAGAGACAGGGACAGCATGGAGCAGATACGTCTGCCCATATCCGAGCTCGAGGCATACATCGAAAAGAGCCTTGAATTCTGATTGCCCCCGTACTATCATTGAATTAAACCATATTTTGGCGAGCAAAAGCCCGTCGCGCAATCCTGCGCGACGGGCTTGATTTTTAAGTTGTAAAACTGACCGGTGGCGCGCTTATGAATTGCCGCCGTCGCCGAATATGGAATTTATTATTCCCTTGCCAAGCTTTTTGCCTATCTTCTCCTTCAAGGAGACCTTTTTGGGTTTTTCCTCCACCTCTATGCTGCCGACCAGATTCATATCCTTGCAGGGATTTACATTGACGTAGCCGCACTCCTCGGCATAGCTGAACACGTTTTTTATCACGCCCTCGGTTACAGCCTTGTCCTCCTCGGGAACGAGTTCGAGCGCCGAATAGATATTGCTGACGGTGATGGTCTGAATATACTTTCTGCCGAGCGAGGGAAGAAGGTTGCCGTCGACAATCCTGCCGATATCCTCTACATATTCCTTGCTGACCTTTTTGACAGACTTGATGTTGCCGTTATCGGATATGAGAAGCTGATACCACTCCAGAACGACGAAAGAAAAGCGCCTTTTTATCTTTGTAGGGGACAGAAGCCACCTTGCAAGTCCGCCGAATCCTCCGAATATGAGGGGCAGCGCCGAGAAGATTACGAACACTATCGAAACTATGGTGGCAATTGTATTGAGCGCTATCGACATGCTGTCGTCGGCGCCCGAAACGGCGCTTATGACGACCGCCGTGATACCCATTATGAGCGAGACGACGCGCGTGACGTACCTTAAAATCTTAAGCGTATTATTCTTCTTTTTTACGTTTTTGGTAGTCGAACTGCGCGTAGCCACCAGCGAAAAGACTATGACGGCGATTGTCAGCGCGGCATACACGCCGATAATCGTATATATTATAACCTGCGACGCAAGCGAAGTTATCTTGGTTATTCCGCTGAATATCATGAACGCGACATACAGAAGCGTGAATACCACCGAACCTATTGTGCCGACAAAGTTGAGCCTGCGCTTTATCTGCGCCCTGTTGGCATAGACCGACTTGAGAAGGCAGCGTATGTCATACACGTCCTTGGCAAGCGTAAACGCCTCGTCAGCGGATATCTTGTGAATTACCTTTCTAGGGTCCTGAACGACCTCTTCCTGCTCGTCCGACGTCATCCTTTCATCCTTCATCGTCCTTACCTCCTTTAAAGTAACTGCCCGTAGAGCGAATACAGTTCCTCGAGCTGAGCGCGCACTCCCTCGAGTTCGGAAATTACGGCGTTAAGCTTTTTATAGTCGCCCGTCACCTGAGGGTCGGCAAGCTGTGCATTCAGCTCCCCTTCCCTGCCCTCGAGCGAGGCTATTTCGCCCTCTATGCGCCTGATTTCGGCCTTCTTATTCGCCTCTTCCGCCCTGTCCTTTTTAGAGCGGTAGGACGCCTCCCTCTGCCGCTCGTATTCCGCGCGGCGCGCCGCCTCTTCCTGTTCTTCGGCAAGTTTTTTCTTCTTTGCCTTGGCTTCCTTATATCCTTCATAGCCGCCGTCATATTCAGCAAGCCTGCCGTCGGCTATCTCGACCACCTTTTGCGCGAGCGCGGAAATGAAATATCTGTCGTGCGACACGAATATCACCGTGCCGTCAAACTCCTTGAGCGCGCTTTCCAGACTCTCCCTTGCGGGGAGGTCGAGATGGTTTGTCGGCTCGTCGAGCACCAGCACGTTGCCGTGTGCATTTTCAAACACGCACAGCGCGAGTTTTGCCCTCTCTCCGCCCGAAAGTTCGCCCACCTTTTTGTACATATCCTCGGGAAACAGTCCGCACCGCGCGAGCGACGCCCTGACCTCCGTCTGCGAATACGCGACATGGCGCGACCACAGCTCGTCTATGACGGTATTTTCAGGGTCGAGGTTGGCGTTCTCCTGGTCGTAGAGCGCAAATTTTACGAATCTGCCGCAGGTTATTGCCGCATTTTCTCCGCCGCACACGGCGTGCAAAAAGGTAGATTTTCCTGCGCCGTTTTCGCCGACTATTGCCACCTTTTCGCCGCGCATAATCTGCAATTGCCCCCCGGATATGAGGCGTTTACCGCCTATTTCGAGGTCAAGATTTTCTACGCTAAGGACAATCTCGCCGGGGCGGTCGGTATAGGTGAATTTAAACCTCGGCGGCGAGGGCGGCGTGAACGGCTTTTCTAGTATTTCCATCCTTTCGAGCTTGTTCACCCTGCTCTGCGCCGACTTTGCCGTCGTCGCCCTTACTATGTTCTTGTCGATATAAGTCTGTAATTTTTTTATCTCTTCCTGCTGTTTTTCATATTCCTTCAGGGCGAGCGCATAAGCCTCCGCCTTCAGAATCTTATATTTGGAATAGTTGCCTGAATACGAATGCAGTTTCTTATTCTCTATCTCTATTGTAGACGTCGCCACCCTGTCGAGAAAATATCTGTCGTGGGAAACGACGAATATCGCGCCCTTAAACGACGCCAGATAGTCCTCCAGCCAGTACAGCGTATTTATGTCCAGGTGGTTTGTCGGCTCATCCAGAATGAGCAGGTCGGGCTGTTCGAGAAGTAGCCTTGCAAGCTTGAGCCGCGTCTTTTCGCCGCCCGACATCGTGTCTATTTTCCTGTCGTAGAAGTCGGCAAAGCCCATGCCGTTGAGCACCGTCTTTATGCGCACCTCGACGTTATATGCATCCGTCGCCGCAACATATTTATTGAGACTTTCCAGCCGCGCCGATAACTTTGCATATTCCTTGCCGCCGTACTCGCAGGCGGTGAGCTGCGCCGCAATTTCTGAAATCTTGCGGATTGCGGACAGCTCCTCGAAAAATACCCCGAGCATCTCGGAATAGACCGTGTTTCCGCTCTCGTAGCCGCCGTTCTGCTCGAGATAGCCAATCTTTACGCCGTTCTTTATGCTGATTTCTCCGCTGTCTGCCTTAAGTTGCCCGAGCATAAGTCTGATGAGCGTCGTCTTCCCCGCGCCGTTTTCGCCGACAAGCCCTATCCTGGCGCCCTCGTTTACGGCAAAGTTGACCTCCGAAAATATTAAATTGTCGCCGTAGCCGAAGGCAACGTTCTTAAAATCGATAAGCATAAATCAATAGTCCCAGTCGGGCACGAACGCCCTGTCCGAGCTTGTCCTGTCCTGTAAAAATACGTTCTTCAAGCCGTATGCGCGCACCGCCTCGAGCGCGGCGGCATACTCCCTCTTTGTGATCGGGCGTCTGAGTTCGGGAAAATTATCCGCCTCGCCCATGGGCGTGAACTGGCTCATGAGGCTGAAATATACGCCTTCGCCCAGCTTTGACACGAATTCTATTATCTTCACGCTGTCGTATACCGCCAGCGGCATTATGAGGTGGCGCACTATGCAGCCCGAGAGCATCTTGCCGTTTTCGTCCAGCTTCAAAGGCTTTTTTGCCATGAACTCTATGGCGGGCAAAGCAAACTTTGCATAATCCTCCCTGCCCGTATACCGCCTGGAAAGCAAGGGATCTATAAACTTGAGGTCGGGCAGATATATGTCCGTAAAGCTGTCGGCAATCTTAAGCGTTTCCAACTTCTCGTATGAATGGGTATTATATACGACGGGAATTTTTGGACGATAGATTGCAAACGCCTCCGCAATCTTGTCGACATAGTGCGTGGGCGTTACAAGATTTATGTTGTCCGCTCCCCTCTCCTCCAGTTCCCTGAATATGTCGGCAAGTTCGGCAACCGTTATGTCCTTTCCGCGCTTGTTGTGCGAGAGTTCATAGTTCTGACAGAATACGCATCTTAAAGAACAGCCGCAGAAAAATATGCAGCCGCTGCCCTTGGAAAAGGATATGGGCGGCTCCTCGAAGGGATGAAGATAGTATTTGGCTATTTTTAAGCCCGAGGCGCCGCATCTTCCAAGCTTGCCCAAGCTCCGGTCGACGCCGCACCCTGCGGGACAAAGATTGCATTCCATAGGACTATTCTATCATATCGCATAAAAAATGTAAACCTATGCGCTTTTATTTGACAATACAATTTTTTACTGCTATAATTTCTGCCGTAACCTATAGAGAGTGTGCGAGAGAACGGCTCTGCGACCACACAGCAACCTGCATGGCAAGGTGCTAAGACCGTACCGATGGGTAGAAATATTTTGTTGAAACCCGTTCGGAAGCCGAGCGGTATTTTTTTTGGGTTAAAAAACTTTTAAAAGGTATTGATATGAGAAAATTTTTTACAAGCGAAAGCGTTACCGAGGGGCATCCCGACAAGGTATGCGACAACATTTCCGATGCAATAGTTGACGCCATCTATGCAAAGGACAGCAACGCGCGCTGCGCGGTAGAGTGCTGCGCGGCATATGACAGACTGCTCATAATGGGCGAAGTCACCACCACCGCCGAAGTGGACTATGAGGCAATTGCAAGGCAGACGATTAAGAATATCGGCTATGACTTCGGCTCATTCAGCTATGACAAGTGCAAGATAATAGTCGCCATACACACCCAGAGCCCCGACATCGCGCTGGGCGTAAACAACTCGCTCGAGAACAAGGCCGGCGCCGAGGACAAGGAAGACGAACTGGGCGCAGGCGACCAGGGCATGATGTTCGGCTATGCGTGCAGAGAGACCGAAGAGCTTATGCCCCTCCCCATAACCCTTGCCCACAAGCTGGCAAAGAAGCTGACCGAGGTGAGGAAGAACGGCACGCTTAAATATCTGCGCCCCGACGGCAAGACGCAGGTGACCGCAGAATATGACGACGGAGTACCCGTGAGAATCGACGCCGTCGTAGTATCCTCCCAGCATGACGATACGGTTACGCAGGCACAGCTGAATGAGGACATACTCAAATACGTAGTAAAGACGGTCGTTCCCGAAAATCTCCTTGACGAGAACACCAAGTACTTCGTTAACCCCACGGGCAGATTCCTGATAGGCGGACCCGAGGGCGACAGCGGACTTACGGGCAGAAAGATTATAGTCGACACCTACGGCGGCGCGTGCGCGCACGGCGGCGGCGCATTCTCGGGCAAGGACCCCACCAAGGTTGACCGTTCGGCGACGTATATGGCGAGATATATCTGCAAGAATCTGGTTGCGGCCGGACTTTGCGACAGGGTTGAACTTCAGGTGGCATATGCAATCGGCGTATCCCGTCCCGTTTCGGTATTCATAGACACGTTCGGCACGGGCAAACTTGCTGACGATAAGATTGCCGACATAGTCGTAAAGGAATTTGACCTCCGCCCCTATTCGATTATAAAAACGCTGAATTTAAGGCGTCCCATCTACCTTGAGACCGCCGCTTACGGACACTTCGGAAAGGCTGACCTGCCCTGGGAGAAGTGCGACAGGGTGAACGACCTTAAAAAACACCTTACAAAATGAAGCTCTTAGAGCGCATAGCCGACATTCTGTTTCCCGAAAGGCTGACCTGCAACATATGCGGCAGGGAGATTTTCGACGGCGGATATCTGTGCGAGGAATGCGCAAAGACGGTCATATTCAACGACAAGGCTACCTGCCCCGTCTGCGGAAGAGCGACAAGGTATCCCGTTTTATGCCTTGAATGCAAGGACAAAGCTCCGCCATACAAAAAGGCGGTCTCCGCAACCGTATACGACGGCGGCGCGGCAAGACTTATTCTATCGTTCAAGAGCGGTTCTCCCCACCTTAAGCGGTACTTTGCAGAACTTATGGAACCAAAGTGCCGACAGCTTGAGGGCGCGGATTCGATATGCTATGTGCCAATGACGGCAAAAGCAAAAAGAAAGCGCGGATACAACCAGTCAGAAATACTTGCAAAAGAACTTTCCAAGCGACTGCATTTACCTGTAATCAAGGATGCCGTCGTAAAGAAAAGGGAAACCAAGAGCCAGAAAACGCTGTCTTTTAAGGACAGAGCGCAGAACCTGAAGGGCAGCTTTACTGCCTATAAGGAAAAAGTCAGCGGAAAGAGCATAATCCTTGTCGATGACGTATTGACGACGGGCGCGACTGCCGAAACCATAACTCGCGAACTATTGAAAAAGGGTGCAAAGTGCGTTTATCTCGCTACCGTCGCCTCTGTCGAGTTCAAGCGACCGCTTTAAAAATTAAAACAAACCATAGGGGGCGCGGCATTCGTTGAATGCCGCGCCCCCATTATTATATTACACTTTTACACTCTGCCGAGGACAAAGTCGACCGAACAGTCGAAAAATTTTGCAAGTCTTATGAGGCTTTCAACCGTCGGCTGGGTTTTTCCGTTATGCCAACGGTTGACAGTTTTTTCCGAAAAACCTGTCTGCTTTTCAAGATAATACTTAGTCACTTTAAAATGGTTGAGCAGGAATGTCAGTTGTTCGGGGAAAGGCGGTCTTTTTCTAAACTCGCCCTCATACAGGCGGTCTGTAAGCCCGAGAAGATAGTCAGTCGAACATCTGAAATAATCTGCAAGCAATACCAATGTTTCAATATGCGGCAATCCGTCACCGCGCAACAACGTAAGAATTGTAGATACGTCAATGCCCGTCGCCGAAGCCAATTGCGCCGTCCTGATTTCAGCTTCGGTCATAAGGTCTTTCAAGTTCTCCGATAAATTCGACATAATTCCCCAAAAGTAGTTTTGTTTCGTCATTTTATTATCGGTCAAACTCCCCTTAAATTGTTGATTTAGGGGAGTTGGAACGGTATAATATAACTACACAAGGCAGGGCGCCAGCCGAGTGAAAATAATACTTAAGGAGCACATAAATACTATGGCAAAATTTCGCATTAAAAATACCGCAAACGATTATATTATCGATGAAAAAAGTCTCGCCGAAGAGATAAAAATTGCCCTTTCGGACTACTTTGTCGCGGACATCGGAGCAAACGGGAACGTTCTTTTTATGACCTTTGACAACGGACAGAAATTCAGAATGACGGTCGATACCGCCGACAGGTTCAAAGGGACAATTTAATTCTATCGTACATAAAAAAACCGCCCCGAGCGCGAAACAATTCGCGCTCGGGGCGGTGCTCATTTTGTGCAATGACTATTTTATGTGGAAAAAATTTGTCTGCCGATATTTTTATATTACTATGTACGTGAAATCATTGAAATAAATTCTGCCTCATCAATTATCTTTATGCCGAGCTTTTGCGCCTTTTCGAGCTTGGAGCCTGCCTCCTCGCCGGCTATGACGAGAGTAGTCTTTTTTGTAACGGAACTCTGACATTCGCCGCCGTTATCCTCTATTATCTTCTGCGCGTCGCTGCGCTTATACGCCGAAAGAGTACCCGTAAGGACGACGAATTGTCGCGAAAACACGCCAACGGTGCTCTTCTTTTGGTTCGCCGTCACCGTCACGCACTTTAAAAGGCTGTCAAGTTCCGCCGCATTGTCTGCATCGGCAAACCAGCCGACTATCGCCTTTGCCGTAGCCTCGCCGACGTCGTCAAGCTTTAAAAGTTCCTCCTCCGTAGCGTTTCTCAGCGCATCTATGCTGCCGAACGCCGACGCCAGCTCCTTGGAGGCAACTTTGCCTACGCCGTCTATTCCTAGGGCATAGATAAACCTGTCAAGCGGTATCTGCCTGCTCTTGTCTATCGCCGCAAGCAGATTGCCTATCTTTTTATCCTTGAACCCGGCAAAAGTAGCTATGTCCTCCGCCGTAAGCGCATACAGACGCGAAGGCACAAACGTTTTGTACTTTTCGACCAGCAAGGTTGCCGTCGCCTCCGAAAAGCCCTCTATATCCATCGCACCCTTGCTTGCAAAGTGAGCAAGCGTTGCCACCATTCTCGGCGGACAGCTCCTGTTAGGGCAGAACAGGTTTGCGCCCACTTCCGAAAGGGGCGTTCCGCAGAACGGACAGATTGTCGGCTTCTCGACCTCTATGCTCTCGCCCGTGTGCGAGATGCTGCCCAGAATTTCGGGTATGACCTCGTTTGAGCGGCGTATGAGCACCTTGCTGTTTATCCTTACATCCTTGCGCTTTATGTCGCCGAGATTGTTGAGCGTAGCCTTTCTTACCGTAGCTCCGCCCAGATCTACAGGCTCTACCTCGGCAAGAGGAGTCAGTTTGCCCGTCCTGCCTACCTGCCAGCGGACGGCCTTTACCACCGTTTCCGCCTCTTCCGCCTCGAACTTGTATGCAATTGCCCAGCGGGGGAATTTATCCGTATACCCTATCTGCTCCCTTACGCTGCAGTCGTCCAATTTTATGACCGCTCCGTCGGTGAGAACGTCGATATTCTTTCTCTCAACCTCAATCTTTTCGATTGCGGCAAACACCTCCTCGTCGGTCCTGCATACCTCGAGGAAGGGATACACTTTGAAGCCGTTTTTCTTTAAAAACTCAAAGTGCTCCTGCTGGGTGGCAAGCGTACCCTCGGACATATAGTTGACGTTATAGAAGAGTATTTCGGGCTTTCTTTCGGCCGTAACCTTGGGGTCGAGATTGCGTATTGCACCTGCCGCCGCGTTGCGCGCGTTTTTGAGCTGCTCCTTTGCCGTCCTGTTGTACTCCTCGAGGACGGAAAGGCGTATGACCGCCTCGCCCTGCACCTCCAGCGTACCCTTATAGTCTATCGTCATGGGGAAGCTCTTTATGGTAAGACACTGCGCGGTGACGTCCTCGCCCTCGGTGCCGTTGCCCCTTGTGGTAGCGCGGACAAATCTGCCGCCGTCATAGGTCAGGCACATAGTCAGCCCGTCAAACTTATATTCGACGGTGAACTGCGCACTCGGCACGGCCTTTCTTATCCTCGTCAAAAAGGAGGTCAGCATTTCATAAGTGACCGCCTTGTCGAGGCTGTACAGTCTGTGAATGTGCCTGTGCTTTTCAAAGCCCTTTATGGGCTCTCCGCCTACCCTTCTCGTCGGGCTGTCAAACTCGACGTGGCCGCTCTCGCGCTCGATTGCGACAAGCTCGTCATACAGTTTGTCATATTCCCTGTCGGGAACGGACGGATTGTCCAGCACATAGTATTCATACGCCCACCTGTTGAGCGTGTCTATGAGATATCTTACCCTGTCTTTCATCTTAAAATCTCCAGCGGCGCGAGAGATGCCGAAAGTTCCTTTATGCCCTGATTGTCGAAGGCTACGTTGACTACCGCGCCCCCGTTTTTAAGCGATATTACCGTACCCGTGCCGAACTTGGGATGTCTTACTTTCATGCCGACGGCATAGCTCTTTGCGCCCGAAGCAGACTGCTTTGCACTGCCCTTAGACGCGCCGAACGAAGCCGACGCCGAAAAGGCAGGCTTTTCCGTCCTGTAGGTCTTGGGCGGAAGGTCGGAGACATACCCGTCGTCCGAGGAATATACCGCCCTGCCCTTGGGCTTTTCGTCCCAGAAATCGCCGTCAAAGCCGCGTTCTGAATCTCTCCTGCCGTAACCGCCCTTAGCGCCGCCTGAATAGCCCTGACCGTATGAAGTTGAATATCCGCCCTTATAGCCTGCGCCCTGCAAATATCCGCCCCTTACGTTTGAATAGCCGTCCGAATAGCCGTTGCCCGAATCTTTGACGCCTAAAAGCGTGGCAAGTTCACCGATAAAGCGCGAGGGGCGCGTAGGCTCCCTCCTGCCGTACAGATAGCGGCTCTTGGAGCGCGTAAGCCAGAGGCACTTTCTTGCCCTGGTTATGGCGACGTACATCAGCCTTCTCTCCTCCTCGAGGGCGGCAGGGTCGGACTCCGAACGCGAAGAGGGCATTATGCCGTCCTCCAGTCCGCATATGAATACGTCGTTGAATTCCAGTCCCTTTACGGAATGTATCGTGGCGAGCGTGACATAGTTGCCGTCGTCCATGTCGTCCGTGTCCGACGACAGCGTTACCTGGTTGAGATATTCGTCAAGCGTCGCATTCGGATTGAGCCGCACGAAGTCGTCTACGGCGGCTATGAATTCGTCTATGTTGGCAAGCTTGCCGTCGCCCTCGTCGGTGCCGTCGTCATATGCCGTCTTTATGTCCGTAAGCTCGATTAAATTTCTGACCAGCTGACCGATATTCAGCTCCTGCGAGGCGATAATCAGTTGCTTTACGACATTTGTAAAGTCTGCAATCTTGCTCTTAGCCGAGGGCGTAAGTTTAAGCAGGTCTATATCCAGACAGGAATCGTACAGGGACAGCCCGTTCCGGTCGGCATACTGCTGCATAATCTCCAGCGTCTTTGCGCCTATGCCCCTCTTGGGTACGTTGATTATGCGCAGAAGCGCCTCGTCGTCGAAGGGGTTGGATATGAGCCTGAGATACGCCAGCATATCCTTTATTTCCTTTCGCTCGAAGAAGCGGAAACCGCCGAATACCTTATACGGTATGCCGTATTTTGTGAACTCCTGCTCGTACGCGCGCGTGATTGCGTTTATGCGCATCAGCACGGCAAAATCTGAATACTTTGCCCCCGTAAACACGGCGGCGTTTATCGTCTTTGCGGCAAAATATGCCTCGTCCGCCTCCTGCTCGGCCTGCACATACTGGGGCTTATATCCCTCCTCGGCATCCGTCCACAGCGTCTTTTTGCGGCGCTTGCCGTTGTTGGCTATTATGGTATTGGCAAGCTCGAGTATGGACTTGGTCGATCGATAGTTGCGCTGTAGTTTATAGACCTTGGCATTGGGATAATCGCTGTCGAATTTAAGGATATTGTCTATCTCCGCGCCCCTCCAGCCGTATATGGACTGGTCGTCGTCGCCGACGGCAAAGAGATTGCCGTGTACCGATGCCAGCATCCTTATAATGGCATACTGCACGGTGTTGGTATCCTGAAACTCGTCGACGAGGATATATCTGAACTTATCCGAAAGATAGGTCTTAGCCTCGGCATCGCAGGCAAGCAGGCGCTTGGTCTCGAGCAATAAATCGTCGAAATCGAGGGCGTTATTGCGGCGCAGATGCTCGTTATAGCTCTCGTATACCCTGATAATGTCGTCAATTCTGTGCTCGTCCTTGTAGCGGACGGCATACTGGTCGGGGTCGAGTCCTAGCATCTTGGCATTGCCTATGTGGAACTTTACGCTCTTTAAAAGTTTTTCGTCGTCGAGGTCGAATTCCTGAAAGGATTTCTTTATGACGTTGTTGCGCTCGGTATCGCTGTATATCGAAAAATTGGGTTTTATGCCCGAACTTTCGCCGAACTTACGGAGTATGCGCACGCACATGGCGTGGATGGTGCATATCCACATTCCGCCGAGGTCGCCAAGCATGCCCTCGAGTCTGTCCCTCATCTCCTTTGCCGCCTTGTTGGTAAAGGTGATTGCAAGTATATTAGACGGCGAACACAGCCTCTTTTCGAGTATGTATGCAATTCTCGAGGTCAAAACCCTCGTCTTGCCGCTGCCTGCCCCCGCGAGCACCAGCACCGCGCCCTCGGTGTCGCATACGGGCTTTATCTGTTCTTCGTTGAGTTTGTCCAAAATTTCGTCCATAATGATATGTATATTCTCCGCCCTGTATTATACCACGGGCAGGGCTTTCATAGCAAGGCAATTGCCGCCCTTACTGCCCCTCTTTTTCGCGCCTGTACTTTTCCAGCGCCTCGAGATATTTTGACGACAGCTCCATGGTGTAGCGCTGCTGTTCCTCATAGCTGAGTTTTTCGTACTTTTCCCTGTCGGTCAGTCTGCCTATCGCGTCCGACACCTCGCCGCAGGTATCCAGAAGCTCCTTGACCTTAAGATAGAACTCGTCCTTTTCCTCGCCCTTTATGACGCTCTTTACGCGGCTGAGCATATTGCTCCTCACGCGGATTGCATTCTTTCCGCTCTTTTGCGCCTCCTCCGCCGCGCCGTCGACGTCGCGCTTGTACCTCTGCCAGAAATCTGTCCTTAGCCTCTGTTTAGCCTGTTTTGCCGCCGTCTTAAGATTGTCCATGTACTTACCCCCTGCCGCAGATGCGACAATATATATCATATTACGACAAAAAATCAAAGAAAAAACTCCACCAAAGTTTTATCTTTGGCAGAGTTTGCTCTTTCTTAGTTCTTGTTTCTCTTTCTTGCAGCTTCGCTCTTCTTGCGTCTCTTAACAGAAGGGGATTCGTAGAATTCTTTCTTCCTGAGGTCGCCGATGATACCGTCGCGCGAGCACTTTCTCTTGAATCTTCTGAGTGCGCTTTCAACCGACTCGTTTTCGCCTACCTTGATTGTCGACATCTTTTCTTTCACCTCCCCTTGTTTAAAATTACGCCGCCTCGCGAACGCTAGAAAATTATAGCAAAACGGACGGCGTTTTGTCAAATAATTTCGCAACCATTTCAACTAAATTCGCGGCATAAAATTACCCTTTCTCACAAACAAAAAAGACGGCGGGAACGGCGCATTTTTGCCGAACCCCTCCGCCTTTTGAAAAGCGACTTATATTACTTCGCGTCTGCCGCTTCGTGCATATCCTCCCTTCTGCCCGAAAGCAAAAGACCTCTGCCCGTGATCATGGGCGAGATGATGAGCCATACTGCCGCGATTGCGACGAGGATATAGACGATTATGGAGCCCACGCTCCTTGCGCCGCCGAATATCCAGCCGACGAGGTTGAAGTCAAATATGCCGAACAGCCCCCAGTTGAGCGCGCCGACAAGTACGATGATGTAACTGAGTAAGTTGACAAAAACCATATTTTAATCTCCTTTTAGATTGGCAGACGCCTTGCGCGCCGCCTATAATATGATTTTTTGCAACCTTGCGCCGTTTTATGCGGATACGGCTTATTTTTCGTAAATCTCTCTCTTTAAGATGCCGATATAGGGCAGCGAGCGGTACTGCTGGGCATAGTCGAGTCCGTAGCCGATTATGAACTCGTTGCCGACGTCGAAACAGTTGAAATCGCTGTACATATCGACCTCGCGCCTGGAGGGCTTATTCAAAAGGGTGACAATCTTTACGCTTGCAGCGCCCCTGTCTTCAAGCAACTTTTTCAGAAGCATAAGCGTTCTGCCGCTGTCGATTATATCCTCGACTATGAGCACGTCCTTGCCCTTGACGTTCGCGCTGATATCCTTTTTGATCTTGAGCGCGCCCGAAGTCGTTCCGTCGCCGTAGGACGATACCGACATGAAGTCGAACTGTATGTCGTGGTGAAGCTTTCTGACGAGGTCAGCAAAGAACATTACGGCGCCGTTGAGTACGCATATGGCAATCACGCTGTCGTGCGGCAAGGCCTTGTCTACCTCGGCGGCAACTTCTTCAATCCTCTTCTGAATGGTCTCTTCGCTGAAGAGTATCTTCTCGCAATCGGGGTGCATTGTCTCTTTAGTATTCATATTTATCCTCTCATTTCCGCACAATCATGCGCATTTATTTGACCGATGCGTCGCGGCAGATAAAGCATGCCGTGCGCTCGGTTTTATCCGTTATCTTTATCCCGTCGGATATCTCGACTCCGCCGACGACAAGAATATTTTTACCGTCTGCAATTAGCGGCAGGCTGTCCCTATCGTCCTTGGGAATTTTTTTATCGGTCAGAAAGTCGCCAAGAGATTTGGCGCCTCCGCCGAATTTTCTGAAAATGTCGCCGCTCTGCCTGAAACGCAATACCGCGCTTTCGGGAATTTTGCCAAGGTCGAATTCGAGCACCTTAACGCGGCCGTTCATCGCCTTTATGATTTTCTCTTTTTCGCCCCTTTGACATATGCAGGCAAGCTCGCCGCCATAGTAATACGGCTGAACTTCGGACAGCGCATCATAAAACGGCAGGGGCAGAGTCTGTCCCATGCTCCTTTCGGGGGAAATTTTAATTCCGTCGGGACGCTTTACCGCGCATAAGCCCAAAAAGTTGAACGCTTTGCCGTTTTCCGCGCACGAAAGGGCGAAAAGCCTTTCGAACTGGTCGGCGGTATAATCTTTTTTGCTGAATTTTACGGCGACGACGCTGTGCACGGCGCGCTTGAAAATTACGCGCTCCTTGCAGGGGGCAATCACATATCCTTCGCGGTCGGGCAATACATAGCTTGCCGCAATGCGGCAAAGATACTCCTCATCCTCGGCGGCGAGGCGCGAAAACCGGTAAATATTTTTTACCGCTCCCGGGACGGCCTGTTCGAGAAGGGGAATTACGCCGTGTCTTATCCTGTTGCGCGTGTAGTCGTCCGAAAGATTGGTGCTGTCGGTGACGTACGGAATATTGTTACGGGCGACATATTCGTCTATCTCTCCGCGCGAAACGCCGATAAGCGGACGGATATATCCGCGCGATGTTGCCGCCTTGATGCCCGTCGCACCTGCAAGCGAGGAACCCCTGGCTATGTTGAAAAGCACGGTTTCGGCGTTGTCGTTCATATGGTGGGCGGTGGCGATAAAATCGGCTTTACCCTCCCTCAATATTCCGTCGAAGCAGCTAAGCCGCCAGTTGCGCGCCGACTTTTCGTCGCAAAGATTAAGTCCTTCGGCGCAAAAAAAGTACAGCGGAATGCCGCGCTCTTTACAGAAATTCGCGACGAAGGCGCTGTCCCTTGCGCTTTCCTCCCCCCTTATGCAGTGGTCGCAGTTAACGGCAGAGATCGTTATGCCGTATTCTCTGCCCCGTTCCAGGAGGCAGTGCACAAGCGCCATGCTGTCCTTTCCGCCCGACAGGGCGACACAGATTTTTTTGTCCCTGTAAGGAGTGAGGTCGACTTTCATATTAAATATTATAACACCTGAAACGCTTTTAAGCAATAAGACGGAGAGCCTTTCTCCGCCTTTTTGCATTTTATTTTGAATATAGTTTGGATACGCCCGTCTTTATGGCCGCATCGGCAACCGCCTTTGCCACGCACTCGTGGGCGCGCTTGTCGAAGGCATAGGGCAATATGTAGTCGCGCGACAACTCGTCATCCGTAACGCAGGATGCTATGCCGTAGGACGCCGCCATCATCATTTCAAAATTTATCGTAGTTGCACGCACGTCGAGAGCTCCCCTGAAAAGTCCGGGAAATACGAGCACGTTGTTTATCTGGTTGGGGTTTTCCGACGAGCCCGTGCCGTGAATGAAGGCGCCTGCCTCCTTTGCATCGGCAACGGATATTTCGGGAACGGGATTTGCACAGGTGAAGAGAATGGGCTTTTCAGCCATGCTCCTGACCATATCCTTAGAAAGGCAATTTGCCGCCGAGACGCCTATGAACACGTCCGCGCCGACTATGGCGTCCTTCAAAGTCCCCTTTATTCCCCTCGGATTGGTGACCTTGGCAAGCTCCCTCTGCGCGCCGTTGAAGACGTCGCTGTCGGCAATTATGCCGGCCTTGTCACAGGCGATTATGTCCTTTACGCCGAAGTGCATCAAAAACTTTGCAATGGATATTCCCGCCGCGCCTGCGCCGTTTATGACTACCTTTACGTCTTCCTTATTCTTTTCGGCGAGCTTGAGCGAATTTATGAGCGCGGCTGTAACTACTATTGCCGTGCCGTGCTGGTCGTCGTGGAATACGGGGATATCTAGATCCTTTTTAAGGCGCGTTTCAATCTCGAAACAGCGGGGTGCCGAAATATCTTCGAGGTTTATTCCCCCGAAAGAGCCTGCGAGAAGTTCTATGGTTCTTATGATTTCCTCCGTATCCTTGGAGCGTATGCAAAGAGGATATGCATCGACATCGCCGAACGCCTTGAAGAGAGCGCACTTGCCCTCCATAACGGGCATGCCTGCCTCGGGACCGATATCGCCGAGCCCGAGTATTGCCGTACCGTCGGTTATGACGGGGACGGTATTCCAGCGCCTTGTGAGTTCAAAACTCTTTTCGGGGTCTTTCTGTATGGCAAGGCAGGGTTCGGCAACCCCGGGGGTATAGGCAAGCGACAGCTTTTCCCTGCTGTCCACTTCCACCCTGGAAACCATCTCTATCTTGCCTTTCCATTCGGCGTGTTTTTTAAGCGATTCTTCTCTGTAATTCATAGTCTTCTCCTTTAGTACTTCGCCATTATTATACAACCTGAAAGCCTTTAAAGGCAACAATTTTGCCGCAGAATAAATGAAAAACAGGTTGCCGAAATGACAACCTGTCTTTGAATTTTTCTTGATTAAATTACTTTACGTCTTTGAGTGCATCCTGAACAGCGAGGATAACTCTGCCGCTGGTCTGGGTTGCGCCAGTTATGAGAAGATCGCCGTATGCAGCTTTGGAAGCATCGTCGGTCTTAGGCTGACCTTCAACAGTATGAGCAGCATTGTCCGTCTTATCGTCGGTTGCTACTTTTATTGCAAGAACGTCTTCAACAGTCTTACCTTCAAACTTTGCAAGAAGACCAGGAAGTCCGTCGATAGCCGTCTGCTTATCAGACCATCCTGCAGAAACATTATAGAACGTCTCGGTATCAGCTTCAGTCGTAACGCTAACGATCTTACCGTCCTTAACAGTTACGTTTACCTTTACGCCATACTTTTCGGTAGGGGTCCATGCATTTGCATAGCTGTATTCACCCTTGTAGGTCTTCTCAGCTTCGCCGCCGCAACCAACAAGTGCGCCAGCCGTTACTGCTACAGATGCTGCAAGAACTACGCCTGCAATAAGCTTAGTAACTTTCTTCATAATAGAAATAACTCCTTAAAAATATTTCTTTTTTAAATCAGCTGTATTCTACCATTTTGTAAAAATTATGTCAAATGTTTTACACAATTTTTATGAAAAATTACTACTCTGTTCTCAAAGCGACGACTGGATCTTTCTTTGCCGCCGCCGATGCGGGAATTAGTCCCGAGATAAGCGTTAAGACAATGCTGAGAGCTATCATTATCAGCGCCTGCCACCAGGGAAGCGCCGCTATGCCCCAGAAGCCCGCAATAGCCACGACGATTATGTTTACGACGAGCGACAGAAGATAGGTTATGAGTATGCCGAATATGCCTGCCGCAAGACCTATTATGAAAGTTTCGGCGTTGAACAGCCTCTTTATGTCCTTCTTCCTCGCGCCGACTGCACGGAGTATGCCTATTTCCTTTACTCTTTCGACTACCGAGACATAGGTTATTATGCCTATCATAACGGTAGATACCACCAGCGACAGAGCCGTAAACGCTATGAGCGCGGTAGTTATCATCTGAATCATGGTGTTTACCATATTTATGATGAGTCCGACCGTATCAGTATAGGTTATGGTATCCTTTACCTCCAAAACTACGTCGTGAGTGACGCCGTCCGCGTCGGTATAGGTGTAGGTTGCACCGCCGTCACACATATCGTTCCACGCGTCGAGATATTCGGTTATTGCCGTCTTGCTCTCGAAGTCTGTGGGATATATCTTTATCGAAGAGGGCATATCGCCGCCGCCAAGCATCTCCGCCGTGACCCTGAGCATATCCGAATCGCCCGAGCCGCCGCCTCCGCCGAGACCGCCCAAAATCATATCCATTATAGAGCCCGAGTCATATATTGCCGAACTGCCCTTTGACTCGACCTTGACTATCTCGCCGCTGTCATTCTTTTCGAAAGTCGTATAGTAGAACGAATAGGGAAGCGCGTCGAGATACCCCTCCTCGGATGCGAGAATGTCGTTTACTATTTTGCTTGCCGTGCCGTCCTCGCGCACGCGCTGCGTCAATGCATTGGTATAGTAGAAACCGCTCTGCAGACAGCCGTAGGAGACGTCCTCCTTCTTTTCGAGAATGAGCCTGACGCCCAGCTCTACGCCCTGAGAGGTATCTATTTCGCCGGGAACGGGTATGTCAAATACGTGCGTCGTGCCAGCCTCGTCCGTCATTTCGGTGTGATAGAAGTTATCCGAAAGATAGGGACGGTATATATATCTGCCGCCAAGGTTTGCATATATCTGGTCGTTGGGGTACCACGTGAACTTCTTGGAATTTTCGCCTATGAACTTGCCGAAATCGAGTCCGCCGTCGCCGTCCAGACCGCTGCCGACAAGACCTATCTCTTCATCGTAGAAGTCGCTGTCGACCGCCTTGTAGGCATAGTTCAGAAACTCCCTTTCGGTAAGGTAGCCGAACTGACCCATCACGAGGTCGGTGACCTCATTTTCGGAGACGACCATAATAAGACTGGTCTCGTCGTCGAATATTGCCTTGAGCTGTTCGTCGGTAAGAGAAGACGCGTCGAACGTCACGCCGCTGTCCGTCTCCGCAGCTACGATATCGTACTGGCTGAGCACGTACTGATAGTTATCGGGAATCTCTTCGAAGGTCGCAACGGTGGAAACAGTGCCGGCAAAGTCCTTGTAGTCCTCCTGCTCCCTTAAAATCTGGGTATACATTCCCCTTATCGCCGTGACCGAAGTAACCCTTGACGCCTCGTCCTCGTCGGTGGCGTCTACGCTGAAATCGGTATATATGTTGTTGGCTATGTCGAAGTCATATCCGTACTGAATGACCTGCACGTTCTCCTCGGGAATGCCCCTAAGATATGCCAGGTATGCATCGGTTATGGTATTTGTCTTGCTGAACCCCTGCGAGAACGAGCCGAGCGTATCCATCAGCGACTGCACGTACAGCTTATCGTCGAGCTTGGTGATGTCCACCGACGGCTGACTTGCCGCCGAAAGGTTCATTAGCTGAGTATAGTCGATTGCCGTCTGCGTGACCGACACGGGGTTGCCCGACAGCATGTCGTCCTGCATCGATACGATGTACGAATTGACGCCCGAAGATATGGCGAGCACCATCGATACGCCTATTATGCCTATCGACCCGGCAACAGAGACCATTGCCGTACGCCTGCGCTTTGAAAGCAGGTTTTTGAGGCTTAAGGACATCGCCATGGGAAGCGACATAGACGTCTTTGCCTTGGAGCCCTTGCGCTTTCTGAGCTCTTTTTTCTCCTTCTTGGTCAGCTCCTTGCCGCTTTCCCTCTTTTCGCCGGCATAGGGCATGCTGTCGCCGAGCACTATGCCGTCTTTAAGCCTTATGATTCTCGTCGAATACCTTTCGGCAAGCTCGGGATTGTGCGTGACCATTATGACCAGCCTGTCTTTGGAGATTTCCTTCAAAAGCTCCATTATCTGCACGCTGGTTACAGAGTCGAGCGCGCCCGTAGGCTCGTCGGCGAGCACTATTTCGGGATCGTTTATGAGCGCCCTGGCGATTGCAACCCTCTGCGCCTGACCGCCCGAAAGCTGGTTGGGACGGTTGTTTATCTTGTCCTTAAGTCCGACCTTTTCGAGCGCCTCCAGCGCCCTTCTCCTTCTCTCCCTGCGCGAAACGCCCGCAATCATAAGCGCTAGCTCGACGTTCTGCAGAATGGTCTGATGGGGAATGAGGTGATAGCTCTGGAATATGAAACCTATCGAGTGGTTGCGGTAGGTATCCCAGTCCCTGTCGCTGAACTGCTTTGTGCTTACACCCTCTATGACGAGGTCGCCCGAAGTATACTTATCCAGACCGCCTATGATGTTCAGAAGGGTAGTCTTGCCGCACCCCGAAGGTCCGAGAATGCTTACGAATTCGCTCTTTCTGAAGTTTATCGACACGCCCTTTAAAGCATGCACCGCCTCGTCCGCGACGATGTAGTCCTTTTTTATGTTTACAAGCTGCAACATAATTCTGACCGCCTTGTTTTATTGCACTTATATCACTATAACATAATAGCACCCGTCCCCTTAAAAAGTCAACGGAGACGGGCACCCATTAGCCATTATTCACAAGATTTTCAAATAAATACCCGCTATGGAAAAATCAGCACATTCTGCCTGCTTTGAGACGGGCAACCGTGCGCTCCTTTCCGAGAATTCCCATTATGGTGCACAGGTCGGGCGAGTTGGACATTCCCGTGACGGCGATTCTGAGAATTTCCGCCACGTCCGAGACGCTGCCCCTGAAGTTTTCGGGATTTGCCTTGTATGCGCTCATCTCGGCGGCAAAGCCGTGATTTGCCGCAACTTCCTTGACCTTTGCAAACCACGTCTGATTGTCGTCGGACTCGTCGTATACCTCCGCAAAGGAGTCGAGTATGCCGTTGACCGTCTGCGCGTCGAAGCGATAGGAATATTCGGGTCTGAACGTGTCGTCAAAGAAATAGTCGAGCATTCTCACAGCCGATTCCGCCCTCACTATGTCCTTGCGGCGCTTCTTTCCGCCTATGCCGCATATGAGGTTGATTATCTTGATCAGCGTATCCTTGTCGGCAAAGTGAGCCCTGTCCGCATCGGTGCCGAATTCGTCCGTCCAGGTTCTGAGGAAGTCATAGGTCTGCTCCGCCGTCAGCGTTGCAAGCTCGTTCCTGGAAACGTCATTGAGCTTGTCGAGGTCGAAGAGCGCGCCGCTCTTGCCCATCTTCTCTATCGTAAACTTAAATTCCGATATGTCGGCGGAGGGGTTCTTTCTCTCCCATTCCTCGAAATTGGAATTCAATATGGTCATCAGATATTTTACGACCGCCTTGGGATAGTAGCCTGCCTTGCGGTAATAGTCGAGCGACAGTTCGGGGTCCTTTCTCTTGGAGAGCTTGCGCTTTACGCCGTTGTCCACCTTCATGAGCGAGCAGGTATGTCCGTATGCGGGCAGCTTAAAGCCGAGCACCTTGAAAAGTTCAAGGTGAATGGGCAGGCTGGACAGCCATTCCTCGCCCCTTATAACCAGCGTCGTGCGCATGAAATGATCGTCTATGGCGTGTGCGAAATGGTAGGTAGGTATGCCGTCCGACTTTAAAATTACTACGTCCTGGTCGTTTTCGGTGACGGTTATCTCGCCCTTTATTCTGTCCCTGAAAGTTATCTTGTTCTGCGTGTTGCCCTGCGACTTAAGCCTGATTACGAAGGGCTTACCCTCCGAAAGATTGCGGTATATCTCCTCCTCCGTCAGGTTGCGGCACTTTGCATACTTGCCGTAGTAGCCCGTAATCTCCTTATTTTCGGTCTGCTTTGCCCTGACCTCGTTGAGTTCCTCCTCCGTGCAGAAGCAGGGATATGCAAGTCCTCTCTTTATGAGGTCCTTTACGTATGCCCTGTAGATGGGCGCGCGCTGACGCTGATAGTAGGGACCGTATGCGTTCAGGGGCGAATCTATCTCCGCGCCCTCGTCGAAGTTGAGTCCGAAATATCTGAGCGAGCGTATGACCGACTCCACCGCGCCGTCCACCTTGCGCTTTAAGTCGGTATCCTCTATGCGGAGATAGAAGATGCCGCCCGTCGTGTGCGCGATCCTCTCGTCGGCGAGCGCGCTGTAGAGGTTGCCGAGGTGAATGAAGCCCGTGGGGGAAGGCGCAAGACGCGTTACCTCCGCTCCCTTTTTGAGCTGTCTTTCGGGGTACATCTTTTCAAACTCCTCAAGCGCGGGGAGTTCTTCGGGTATGAGTGTGTTGGCAAGTTTTTCTGTATTCATATATTGCTACCTTTAAATATTTTCTCTCTTTTAAAGTTTTGGCACAAGGTTATGATTTTGGTGAATCGGGCGTATTCTCTCCGCCGCTCTCCCTTCTGCCAAGCTTTTCCGCCCTGCGCCTTAAATTGAGCTTTGCCTTCTTGTAATAGTGCAGCTTGACGGGGCTTATTAGGCTGAACGCTATGGTTGCCACGCATACGCCCACGGCTATCCCGAGGAGAGTCATAAGGCATACGAAGCCGTTTTCGAGCGCGAGAGGTATGTTGCCGGCGGCAAATGCCTCCATGGTATAGTAGAGCGAACTGCCCGGAACGAGCGCGATTATGGCAGGCACGAGAATGACGGTTGCAGGCGTCTTTATCACCCTTGCAAGCACTTCCGACGTCATTGCCGCAAACAGCGTGGGAATGAATATGACGGTGAACACCACTTCGTCGGCATCGCCCAGCCATTCGGAAACGCCTATGAACACGCCAAACGTGAGAAGCGTGGCGAAAAGTCCCCACCATAGTCTCCTGCGGTTGAGGTTGAAGAACATGCACACCGACGCCGCGCCGAGCATGCCCGAAACGAGGAAATAGACATAATGTTCCCACCCCGTCCTCGGCGTTATGGGTACAAAGTCGGCTATGCCGCTCAATACCGCCATGGAAAGTCCGTAGCCCGCCGCAATGACGACGGTCAGAAGCAGGCCGTTGAGTATCTGGAAAGTTCCGCTCATGAGGTCGCCCGTAAACAGATCCCTGACGGCGTTTGTTATCAGAAGTCCCGGAATGAGTATCATTATCGAGCCTATCATGACCATAGACCCGTGACACTCGATGCCGCATATGACGAAAAATTTACACAGCGAAATACTGAGAAGTCCGCCTATGAATGACAGCATAAAGGTCATCGCATAGGCATTGAGCGAACGCGACGAAAGCACCTCGTTCAGTCCCGCCATTATGAAAGCCACTATGAACGCAGGCAGGCAATCTGTGACCGAGCCGCCGAAAAATACCGAATATGTTGCCGACACAAGCCCTGCACCCAGAACGGTAAGGCGCTTGTCGCGCGGCTTGTTGTGCGCTATGTCGAAGGCGCGGCGGAAACCCTCCTCCAGCCCCGTCCTCTTTGCGCAGATATCCCTTGAAAGCTGGTTGAACTTTTCAAGCATGGCGAGGTTGTTCATGGATGAATAGACCCTCTTCATGAAGGAAAATTCGCGGTCGTCCCTCGTCCTGACGGAGGCTATGACCATGGAGGGGAACGCAGCGACGTTGACTTCGAACGCGCCGAACGACGAACATATCCTGTCCACCGCCGTCTCTACGCGCGAAACCGAGCCGCCGCTCGACAATAAGCCCACCCCTATTTCGAGGGCGAGCTCCAGAACTCTTCCATAATCGACGTCGCCGGTTGCCGCGCCGTCATTTGCCTTAACCGTATTGTCAGCCTGCATAACAGAGATAATTATACTATTATTTTTTATTATGTCAACCAACTGCGCAGCCACTCAAAAAAATTACCCCTGCCGAAGGCAGAGGCAAATATTTTATTGAAATTATCTTTCCGAACAGTGGAAAATAAGTCCGACCGTGCCGGGGCCGCAGTGCGCGCCGATTACGGGACCGACATACTGCAATACGACGTCCGCCGCAGGATATTCCGCCTTGATGCTTTCCACAAACCTTTCGGCAACCTCCTTATAGTCGGCGTGTATGACAATAATCTTGTACTTGTCTACGTCCTGTCCCTTAGCCTTCATATAACCCAGCATCGAGGAAAGCGCGCGTCTGAATCCCTTTTCCTTTGCAATGTTGACTATCCTGCCCTCGTCGTCGAAGTGAAGCACGGGCTTGATGTTGAGAAGGTTTCCGAACACTTTAGAAACTCCCGAAACTCTGCCGCCCCTGTAGAGATAGGTCAGGTCCTCGACGGCGAAATATGTGGCCGTATGCGCAGAAAGTTCCTTTACGTATGCCTCAAGTTCGTCCATCGTTGCTCCCTCTTTATACCTGAGAGCCGCATAGTAAACGACAAATCCGCACCCCATGGAAATAGAGCGCGTATCTACCGAGCGAATTTCCCTGTCGGGATATTTTTCCTTAAGCGTCTTTATCGCCCTGTCCATCGCGTCGAATGTCTTGCTCATGGCGTGGGAGAATGTGACATAGAATATGTCTTCACCCTTCTTAAGCACCGGCTCGAAATATTCGATATAGATTTCCTCGTTAAGCGCGCTGGTCTTGGGCACCTCGCCGCCCTTCATGGCATCGAAAAACGCGGTAAGATCTGTCTTTTCGCCCATATCGTAAAAATATTCCTGACCTGCAAGAGTGTAGGGCATGCGTATGACGTTGAGCCCGAGTTCCTTTACGGTCGTATACCAAAGTTCGCAGTTGGAGTCGCAGAATAACTGATACATTTAATAATTACCTCTCTGAATTCATTGATATTTAAGTCCGCGGCGCACGCCGCAGAGGTTTGCGGTATATATCTGAGCGGCATATGCCGCTTTTGATTACTTTGTCCTGTTTGGCTTCTGGATTTTGCGCAGTATGAACCAGACTATTATCATTACCTGCACGCCTGCCGCCACCACATAGAACGGCCATAACTCTACGTTGCCCCTGAAGACATACGTGAACATATGGACTATGAGCGCTATCGACCACACTATCAGCGAAGCAGCGATTGCAAGCGTAAGTCTGCTGTACCATATTGCGGAAAATACCGTGAACACTATCGCCGACACGAACGGAGCGACGATATATGCCAGAAACGCATACTCGCTTACGGCGGAGATATAGTATAAAATCATGAATACGCCCGTCGCAATTACCCAGACAAGACCGACCGAAAGCAGCGTAATGAGAAAATGACGTTTGAAAAGGTTGAGACGGGGCTTTACCACCTTTTCGCTCTGCTCCCTGACCAGGTCGTCGAGCGTAATGTGGTAGATGTCCGCAAGCTGAATGAGCACCCTTAAGTCCGGAATGGATTCTCCCCTCTCCCACTTGGATACTGCCTTGTCCGAATAATTGAGCATTTCGGCAAGCTGAAGCTGAGTAAGCCCGGCCTGCTGTCTGAGCCTTATTAAATTTTCGGCAATTATTTCCTTCAGATCCTTCATGATTAGAGTATATCATATATTCCGCGCAAAATCAATGCAAAAAACACTCTTTTTGAGGTTTAAAAATTTGACTCTACCGTCAGTAGAGTCGAATTTTACCGCAGTAGAGTTAATTTTGCAATCTGTTTACTATTTTTTGACAAACGGAGAGCGGCAGGGCGGCGCCGTTTGTTGTAATGTGCGGCAATTAGCATTATACTTAAAGTGTAGATAAAGACCAGAAAATTTTTACAATCAGTTCTCTGCAACAGCATAAATTTTGCGCTTAAGGCTTGCCGCAGTATAAAACAAGCTTTGCCGCGGCGGCAGTCATTTAAAGGCATAAAGTCACAGCCAATTTGTTATGTCAATTACTTGGTATATGTTCGGCAAGCTTTATCCGCGCAATTGCTTACGCAACTTAAACGGCGATTTTTGCCGCGGCAGAATTGCTTAAGCCGTGAACATAATCAGAAATTTGAAACAATAAGAAATAAAAAATAAATTTTAAGGTGAAATATGAGAAATTTTGATATCGTAGTCGACTCCGCCGCAAATCTTACAGACGAAATCATAGATAAGTACGATATGCGCGTAGCCTCCCTTACCGTCAGCATAGACGGTAAAGAGATGGAAAGCTACGTGAAAGGACAATCAACCGACGAGACTGCAAAGAACTTCTACGCGGCAATGCGCGAGGATAAGCCTACAAAGACGACGCTTGTCAATGCAGAAAAAATAATAAACGCCGTCCTGCCCTCCTTCGAGGCAGGCAGAGATGTGCTGTTCATATGTCTTTCCTCGACGATAAGCGGAACGTGCGGTCAGGCTCAATTCGCCGCCGAAGAGCTTAAAAAGAGCTATCCCGACAGAAAGATGGTCATCTTCGACAGCTACAACGCCTCCCTCGGCGAGGGCATGTTTGCCGTATATGCCGCAAGAATGGGCGATATGGGCTACAGCCTAGAGGAGTGCGCAGAATGGACGGAATCCAACAAGATGAAGATGAATTCCGTCTTTACCGTATCCTCCCTTAAGTACCTTAAAAGGGGCGGAAGAATTTCGGCAACGCTAGCTATTGCAGGCACCATCCTCAACATAAAGCCCGTGCTCTGGGCAGACGAAAAGGGCAGAATAGTTTCCATGTGCAACGAACGCGGAAGAAAGAAGGCGCTTTTGAAACTTGCCGATACCTTTGCCGCAAACGTAGTGGACCCCGAAAATCAGACGGTAGCAATAACTCACGCCGACTGCGCCGAAGATGCCGAAGCGCTTAAACAAATGATAATAGAAAGGGGTGCAAAGGACGTCCTTGTGACAATGTTCGAGATATGCACTGGTTCCCACGTAGGTCCCGGCACTATCGCCCTCTTCTTCCTCGGCAAGGAAAGAGGTTCCGAAAAGAAGAGTTCGGCGCTCAAAAAGGCTCTTTCGATATTCAAAAAGAAGTCGTAACCAAAAATCAAAGACTTACGCCGACAAACAAACGTACCTGTCAAAGGCATTTCAAGGGCTTGACGGGTGATTACTTAATTTGCAATTAAAGGCACAGCCGCCGAAGGATGACCTTCGGCGGCTGTGCCTTTTATATCACAAAAATGTTGCCTTCTTCAGGCGTTATAGCACATATTTGCTGAATCATTTGCATATGGGCATAAAGCCGTTGGCCGCAAGTCAGCAGAGCGGCATAAAATTGAATTAGTCCGTCACAATATGTCTATATGTTCGCCTGCAAGCGCCTTGTTCATGCTCCTTACGGCGCAGAATTTTCCGCACATTGAGCAGGTGTCGTCGTGCTCGGGACTTCTGTCGGCGCGTATGGCCTTTGCCGTTTCGGGATCTATTGCGCACGCCCACTGACCTTCCCAGTCGAGTTTGCGCCTTGCATCAGCCATTTTGTCGTCTATCTCCCTTGCTCCCCTTACGCCCTTTGCTATGTCTGCGGCATGAGCGGCTATCTTGGAGGCGATTATGCCCTGCTTTACATCCTCGACGTTAGGAAGCGCAAGGTGCTCGGCAGGAGTGACGTAGCACAGGAATGCCGCGCCGCTCATTGCGGCTATTGCGCCGCCTATAGCCGAGGTTATGTGGTCATAGCCGGGCGCGATGTCGGTTACAAGCGGCCCAAGCACATAGAAGGGCGCGCCCTGACATATGGTCTGCTGAATCTTCATGTTTGCGGCTATCTGATCCATGGGCATATGACCGGGACCCTCCACCATTACCTGAACATCCTTTGCCCACGCGCGCTTTGTAAGTTCGCCGAGGCGGACGAGCTCCTCTATCTGGCAGACGTCCGACGCATCGGCAAGACAGCCGGGACGGCAGGCATCGCCGAGCGAGATCGTCACGTCGTATTCGCGGCAGATATCGAGAATTTCGTCATAGTACTCATAGAAGGGGTTTTCGTTGCCCGTCATGCACATCCACGCGAACACCAGCGAGCCGCCGCGGCTGACTATGTTCATCTTGCGCTTATGCTTTTTAATCTGCTCTATCGTCTTCCTTGTAATTCCGCAATGCAGGGTGACAAAGTCGACGCCGTTTTCGGCATGCAGTCTGACTACGTCAATGAAGTCCTTTGCCGTCAGCGTGCCGAGGTCTCTCTGATAATGTATGACCGAGTCATACACGGGCACGGTGCCTATCATTGCAGGGCACTCGCTCGTAAGCTTACAGCGGAAGGGTTCGGTGTTGCCGTGCGACGACAGATCCATTATGGCGTGAGCGCCCATATTTACCGCCGCCATTACCTTCTGCATCTCTATGTTGTAGTCCTTGCAGTCCCTCGAAACGCCGAGATTGACGTTAATCTTGGTCCTCAGCATCGACCCGACGCCCTCGGGGTCGATGCATTTATGGTTCTTGTTGGCGCAGATTACTACCTTGCCGCTCGCGACAAGGGGCATGAGCTCCTCCACCGTCATAAGTTCCTTTGCGGCTACTTTTTTGAGTTCCTCGGTGACGATGCCCTTTCTGGCCGCCTCCATCTGTGTTGCATAATTTCTCATATATTTTCTCCCGTTATTTCTTTATTTTTAAGTTCCAGAGATGATTTACAGGCCCGACGCCCCTGCCGAGCGTGAGCATAGCCTTGAGACAGCCCGTGACGTAGTCCTTTGCGTTCTTTACCGCATCGAAAAGCGACTGCCCCTCGGCGAGATTAGAAGCTATCGCGCTCGACAGCGTACAGCCCGTTCCGTGGTTGTTGGGGTTAGCGACGCGCGGCGTACGCAGTATGTGTATTTCGCCGCTTTGCACATCTTTGAGTACGTCGACGGCATCGCCGCATAAGTGTCCGCCCTTGACGAGCACGCTGCACCCGTACTTTTCCGACAGATATTGTGCGGCTGCCGTCATATGCTCTACGCTTTCAAGCTTTTCGGGCATATGCGGCGCGTTCCTTACGAGCACTGCGGTTTCGGGAAGGTTGGGCGTGATTATCTCCGCCAGGGGAAATAACAGCTTTTCGCTGACTTCCAGCGCGCTGACGCCCGAAAGCGTGCTGCCGCTGGACGCGACGAGCACGGGGTCTAACACTATGTGTTTTGCGCCGTATAATTTAAGAGAGCGGGCGATTACTTCCGCCTGCTCTGCCGTAGATATCATTCCTATCTTTACTGCATCGGGCATGATATCTTCGAATACGGCCTTGAGCTGCTCGCCGAGAAACTGCGGCGTGCTTGGTTGGATAGCATATACGCCGGTAGTATTCTGCGCAGTCATGGACGTTATTGCCGACATGGCATAGATGCCGTGTGCGGTCATTGTCTTGATATCTGCCTGAATGCCGGCGCCTCCGCAGGAATCGCTCCCCGCGATTGTCAATGCTGTCTTCATTTCATTTTACCTCGCATTGTTTTATTGAACGACAGAAGGCGGTGCCCTCAATCTGCCGTTATATTTTTTACTTTATTATCTCTTTAGATAGCGCCGCAAAACTCTTGGCGCTATCTATAATGAAGTCTGCGCTCTGAAATATTTTGTCTGTCTTTCGGTCGCATACTGCGGCAACCTTAAAGCCTGCGCTCTTTGCCGTCGCGATTGCGTGCGGAGAATCTTCCACGACCCACGTATTACTGACTTTGCCGTCCATCCGCCGCGCCGCCTCGAGATAAATTTCGGGGCTTTCCTTCCCGACTGCCACCTCGTCGCTGGTTATGACGGCGACGAAATACCCGTCTATATTAAGCCGTCTCAATGCCGACTTAACCAGTCCGCCCGTATTGGAAGTGGCGACGCACATCGGAATATTTGCCGCACGGAGCAACTTTAAAAGCTCTTCCGCGCCGTCCTTGAGAGGCAAACTCTCCCTGTACCCGCGCTCGACTATCGCAATTATTCCGCGCTCTACCTGACTTATTGTTCTGTCGGGCAGATATGTCCGCCTTATATAATCCGCTCCCTCCGCAAAGGACAGTCTGGATATTTTCAGGGACAACCCCTCTTCGCAGGACACGGAAAGCTCTTCAAGATAGCGTTCTGCAACTCCGTTCCATGCCTCGGCGGAGTCTAAAAGCGTTCCGTCGAAGTCGAAGATTACGCCGTCCGCGCTCAAGAGACTACCTCTTCGGCAACAGCCCTTAAGTGACGGCTTGCGGCGGCTATGTCGTCTGCGCCGAATATCGCCGAGACTACCGCAATGCCGCATATGCCGCTACGGGCAAGCTCCGACGCGTTGTCTGCCGTGATGCCACCAATGGCAACTACGGGAATATTTACGCTTGCCGTAATTTCTTTCAATTTCTGAGGCGTTATGCGTATGGCATTTTTCTTTGTAGGCGAGGGAAAGACTGCTCCGCTGCCGAGATAGTCGGCTCCCTGGCTCTGCGCGCTTTTAGCCTGTTCTACGGTCTTTGCCGTTGCTCCTACTATGAAAGCGCGTGTGCGCTTTTCCGCCTCAGAAGAGGGCATACCCTTTGACAGATAATATTCTCTTACCTGTCCGCGTATTTCGCATACGGGGGTATCCTCTGCGCCGACGTGAACGCCGTCCGCGCCGCTTTCAAGCGCAACTTTGACATTGTCGTCTATTATCAGCTTTACGCCCAGACTTTTGCAAACCTTAAGGGCGGCTTCGGCGCGGCGGACATACTCCCCGTCCGAAATGCCCTTTTCCCTGAGCTGAACTATGGTTGCTCCGCCCGAAATTGCAAGCGCAATCTGTTCCTCGAGCGGACATTTATTTGTCCACGCCCTGTCGGTTATGGCGTACAGTAAAAGTTCCTTTGCATCGATTGCCATACATTTTTACCTTTCCAGCGACCTTACGAGCGCGCCGACATCGGGGCTCTTCATGAAAGCGCCCATTACGCATACGCGCGCCGCGCCTGCCG
Organism: uncultured Clostridia bacterium; assembly: GCA_944354125.1. Classification (GTDB taxonomy): domain Bacteria; phylum Bacillota; class Clostridia; order Christensenellales; family Borkfalkiaceae; genus Coproplasma. The sequence continues at coordinate 300,147 of CALVPT010000001.1, forward strand.
CTCTTACTTCGGCGGCGTTTTCGGGGGATATGCCGCCTATCGCCCATACGGGAACGTGCGATTTATTGCAACACTCCCTGAGAAAATCAAGTCCCTTGCCCTCAAGCCCTCTCTTGCATTGAGTTTCGAAGATGTTGCCGAGGGTGACATAGGTACAGCCGACGCTCTCCGCCGCCAGAATATCATTTAAGGAATGGCAGGACGCGCCGAGCATCTCAAAGCCCGAAAGTTCGGACTCTGGCGCAGACAACAGCTCGCCGAGCGGAAGGTGCAACCCCTTTGCACCGAGCGAACGGGCGACAGCTATGAATTTATGAAGAATGAGCTTTACGCCGCTATCTTCAAATATGCCCATAGCCCTTTCGGCAAGGCGGAAATATTCCTCCTCGCCGAGCTGCTTTTCCCTTAGGATTACGGCATACGGGCGACTTTCGGCAATGCGCTTGAGCCTTTCAAAAAAACCTTCTCCGCACAGCGCGGACGAGGTGACACATACGACGTCAGACATCGATATAGTCGTTCAGCACGGGCTGAAGTCCCTCTTTTGACATCTCGTCATACATCTCGCCGAGGCTGCGCGAATCGTTGATTTCAAACTGCTCGTCGCCCTCTTCACCCTCGGCCTCTTTGCCCGTATACTTGCTCTCGTGGTCGCCTATGCCCGTCGATACGCCTGCCGAAACCTTGGTCGCGGCTATCTTGACTATGCCGTTGCGGAATGCCGCGCTCTCCCTGGAGGAGACGGTTATTCCCGCAAAGGGCAGGAATATGCGGTATGCGCACAGCACCTGACAGAGCTGTTTTTCGCCCACGTCGAGCGGATTTATCTTTTCATTGTTTATGATAGGTCTGAGCCTCGGGCAGGACAGCGATATCTCCGCCGAGGGATATTTACGCTGAAGGAAATATGCGTGCAGTCCCGTCGCGAGGGCGTCCTTTCTGAAGTCGGAAAGTCCGAGGAGCGCTGAGAATGCTACGCCCCTCATTCCGCCGCGCAGCGCCCTCTCCTGAGAGTCGAACCTGTAAGGCCATACCCTCTTGTGACCCATGAGGTGCAGCGTTTCGTACTTGACATTGTCATACGTCTCCTGAAATACCGTGACATAGTCGGCACCGCATTCGTGCAGATACGCATATTCGTCGGTGTTGACGGGATAGATCTCCAGCCCGACCATTCTGAAATATTTCCTTGCGAGCTTGCACGCCTCGCCGATATACTTTACATCGCTCTTTGCCCTGCTTTCGCCCGTAAGAATGAGTATTTCCTCCATTCCGCTGTCGGCGATTACCTTCATCTCGTGCTCTATCTGCTCCATCGAAAGCTTCATTCGCCTGATGTGATTATAGCAGTTGAATCCGCAGTACACGCAATAATTTTCGCAGTAGTTGGCAATATACAGCGGAGTGAACATATACACCGTATTGCCGAAATGCCTTGAAGTCTCTACCCTGGCGCGCTGTGCCATGCGCTCGAGATAGGGGAACGCCGCAGGCGACAAAAGCGCCTTGAAGTCTTCAATAGTGCAGTGGTCGCGGTCGAGCGCCGCCTCGACGTCGGCTGCCGTATACTTATCGTAGTCGTAGCCGTCAACCTCGTCCATAACGTTTTTGCGTACGTCGGACTGTATGACTTCCATTCCCTCCATATACTTCATATGGTCGGTGCGCGACGAAGGGTCGGTTTCGAGTCTGTGCTTTTTTTCGAGCGCGGACGGAGAGAGAAATTCTGAATCTATGAGGAAATTGTTTTCCATACTTTTCGCCTCACTCGCCGAGGAAGCCCGTAAGAGGGTCGGAAGCCGAAGCTCCCCTTAAAAGCACTCTGCCGAGTCCCGAAAGATATGCCTTTCTGCCTGCCTCAATCGCCTGACGGAACGCCGCCGCCATAAGAGGCAGATTGCCTGCCGTTGCAAGGGCGGTATTTGCCATAATTGCCGCCGCGCCCATCTCCATCGCCTCGCACGCCTGGGAGGGCTTGCCTATGCCTGCATCCACAATTATGGGAAGGTCGATTTCGTCGATGAGTATGCGTATGAAGTCCTTTGTAGCAAGTCCCCTGTTGGAACCTATGGGAGAGGCAAGAGGCATTATCGCCGCCGCGCCCGCCGATACCAGATCCCTTGCCACGTTAAGGTCGGGATACATATAGGGGAGGACGACAAAGCCCTCCTTGGCAAGAATTTCCGTGGCCTTAATTGTCGCCTGATTGTCGGGGAGAAGGTACTTGGTATCCCTCATTATCTCTATCTTGACGAAGTCGCCGCAGCCGAGTTCGCGCGCAAGACGGGCTATGCGCACGGCCTCCTCCGCCGTCCTTGCGCCCGAGGTATTGGGCAGAAGGGTGACGCCCTTGGGAATGTAGTCGAGGATGTTTTCCTCTTCCTTGGTGTTTGCCCTGCGCACCGCGAGGGTGATTATCTCCGCGCCTGCGTCCTTTACCGCGGACTCTATCAGCTTCATTGAATATTTGCCCGAACCGAGAATGAAACGGGAACTGAACTCCCTTCCGCCGAGCACGAGTTTATCTGAATTTTCCATAATTTACCTGCCTTTTTATTCCGCCGCACAGCTTGTCCGCGGCGGGTCATTGCTACGGACCGATTATACGTCTGTAAGTCCGATTATTATCCTTAAAATTGTGTGAGCCTGATGCGCCGCGCAGAGCATTACTCTGGACGAGACCAGACCTATGCCGTCGTTGACGTCGCTTTTCAGATCCCCCGAAAGGTAAAACCGGGGGGATATTCTGCGCGTAGTTATTGCGTTTACGCTGCCGAACCCTGCCATGCCCGAACACGCGACGAGATACTTATCCTTAAACTGCGCGAGCACGCATTCGGCAAGCATTGCCTTGCACTCGGCATTGTCGAACGCCTCGCAGACGATATCGGCATCCGAGAGATAGTCTGCGGCGTTGTCGGCGTCCAGCTTTACATTATGAACGCATATGTCGACATAGGGCGCAATCTCCCTTAAGTTGTCCCTGAGAGCTTGCGTCTTGAGCTGCCCGACCTGGGCTGCCTTATACTGCTGGCGGTGCAGATTGGTGACGTCGACCCTGTCGAAATCTATTAAAATGAGTCTGCCTATTCCTGCGCGCGCGAGCGATACCGCCACGTTGCTGCCTATGCCGCCGAGACCGCAGATTGCCACGGTTGCGGCGGAAATCTTTTTCTGATTTTGCTCACCGTGACGGGCGACGAGCGCGGCATGCATGCTGTCTTCCGAGGGTATGCTCATATCAGCCGCCACCCACGAAGCTGACTACCTCCACGACGTCGCCGTCCTTCAGGAGGGTGCCTGCATATTCCGCCTTGGGCACTATCTGCCCATTTATTTCGACGGCTATGCGCTTTATGTCATAGGAAGTCGTTCCAAGATATTCGGCAAGCGTCTTGCCTGCCGCATCGACATAGTTCTGGTTTACCTTAATCACTTTTAACCTGCCAAAAAAAGAAGTTACTCTGACATCAGGGTAACTTCTTCGTAATATACGTGATATCTTCTCTACGTTGGCATTACCCAAATCAGATTAACGGGTCGGAGGTTCAACCTCCCTCTCAGCCCGTGCGGATAAATTCAACGAGCTCCCCGAGTTATTGCATATTTCTATTATATACTCTTTCGCCGCCGATTGCAATATTTAGGGGGCATATTTTTTCTTACAATTAAAAATAATGAAAAAGCGGCGGAAAATATTTCCGCCGCGTGAGATTATCAGTTGAAAAGTCCCTGACTATAGAGAATTATGCAGGTGACTGCAAGCAGTACGAGATAGAGACTGAACCACTTGTAATTGGCCTTTTTGATTGCCCTGAGCATTACCTTGATTGCAAACAGACCCGAAATCGCCGAGACGATGAGTCCGATTGCTATGCACCAGCCGAACTGGGGTCCTGCGACCTCGAACGAGTACGCAAAGCCCGTTTCCTTATCCATTATGCCCTTTGCAAGCTCTATGACGAAGCTGCCGAGTATTACGGGAATGGACATGAGGAAGGAGAACTTTGAAACGCTTTCGGCATCCGCGCCTGCAATCGTGCCTGCACAGATGGTCGAGCCGCTCCTGGATATGCCGGGGAGGATTGCCACCGCCTGAGCGAGTCCCATGGGAATGGTCGTGCGCCAGCAGAGAGGCAACGTCTTCTTCCTGCGCTTTGCAAACATCTCCGTCGCGAAGAGCACCGCCGCCGTGACTATGAAGAAGCAGGCAAGGAAGATTGCCGCATAGTTGCCGTGCATTATGTGCTCCTCGATTACGTCGTCCATAAGCAAACCTGCAATTGCTGCAGGTATGGTTGCGACTATGAGATAAAGGAGCGTTTTATATGGCTTTTTAAAGAGGTCGAGAATGTCCTTCCAGAAGATTATGCATACGGCTATCAGCGTGCCGAGATGAAGTATGATGTTGAAAAACAGCTCCGCTCCGCCGATATCTATTCCGAGCACCCTCTGCAGGAAGGTAAGATGACCGCTCGATGATACGGGTAAAAATTCAGTCAGTCCCTGTGTAAGACCTAGAACTATCGCCTGCCACCACTGCATATCAGCCCTCTATTTCAAGCAAATCTTTATAAGCGTTTTCGTACTTGGTCACGGTCGTGTCGTTGGAATATGTCTGAATTATCTCCGAACGCTTTGTCGTGACTTCGTTTGAAAGGGTAGATTCCTTAATCCACTCGTAGAACCTGTTTTCGAAAGTGCCCTCGGTCTCGATTCTTTCCTTCGTCCACTGAGGGGTATATACCTCGCCGCCGTTGAAGGAATAGGCATCAACTACATAGATGAGATGCCAGCCGTAGTCGCCTGCGCACACCTTGAACGTGCCCGTACCCATTCTGAGCGCCTGCTGAGCGGCGTATTCAAATTCCTTGATATAGCTCGTCTCGTATGCCGATATGGAATATCCGAGATACTGCGAGAGTATGCCCGTATCGGTGGTATATGCAAACTGCAGCTCGTTGACTGCCGCCATTGCCTTGTACCTGTCCGAAGTGGATACATACATGTCGTCCCTGTCGGTATTTTCAAGACTTACCTTACCCGTTGCATAGACGAACTTGGAATAATCGATTTCCTTGTCGTCGCCGTCCTTGGTAAAATCTGAGGTTGCATAGTAACCCGTAAAGTCGGTAGTGCTACCCGAAAGGCTGTCGCCTGCGTGAATTTCGACCTTGTCGCCGCCGAGAACATATTCGAGGTATGCCTCAAACTCGTCAAGCATATCGTCTACGTCCAGTTTGTTTGCGACCAGCTTATAGCTGCCGTCGGTATTCTTGGAAACCGCGCCGTTGTAGGAATAAAGTCCGATATAATTTTCGAGAGCTTCATACTCGTCGGGCTTGGTGAGGTTGTTTTCGAAGAAGAGATAGTCCCTTCCGCTGTCCTTGCCGTAGTAGTCGAGCCCTGCCTCCCTTGCGTTGAAGGAATAGTCGGTAGTGCCGTTGAACCACGCCGAACGCTGGTCGGTCGTCATGATGCTTTTAAGCAGCTCGTTGCGGCGCGCATAGTAGTCGTTATCGGTAATTATATCCGACTCAAGGCTGGTCTGAACGGCGTTGAGCTCGGTCTGCTGAGCCGTGGAGAAGGGCAACAGTATATTATATACAAAGCCATAAGTGCCGTATGTTCCGTCGATTTCCGTCGTATCCTTGGTGGTATCGGGGGCATAGAGAACGAACGACGTATCCGAGAGGTTGTTGAGCGCCGTCTCGAAAGTGCTTGTCGTAGTATAGGTCTTGCTCTGCTCGGTATACAGTCCGTCGACGCCGTCGTATTTGTCCTTTATGAAGGTGTATACGCCGTTTTCGTCCGTGCCGTCTATAATCTTCTGCTGAGCTTCGTTGTACATGTCGCTGAACTCTTCGATTACAGACTGCTGCAGCTGGGAAACATATTCGTCCTGCACATAGGTGAGGGCGAGAATGTCCGTAGTATCCTTATCCTCTTCGGTGAGGAGATAGTTGCTCTTGAGATAGGAGACGAAAGTCGAATATGCCTTGCGGCGGGTGTTCTTGTTTGTGCCGTCCTGCGCCTCGTACACGCCTGCACTCTCGAGAAGGTAGTCGCCGTAACCCGTGTATACGTAGTAGTCGAGCGTGCCGTCCTCCTTGAGGGGAAGATAGTCCTCCTTTGCGGTATCGACGTTGCCGGGAGTAGTACGGGTATCGGTGCCCACGTAGTCCTCTCCCTCGGTGAGATAGTCCTTTTCGTAGCTGTCGAGAAGGGAATTGAGCGAGCTGTAAAGCGAATACTTAGCCGTGAGCACGCCTTCCGAATTCTCTCCGCCGAGAAGATACTCGAGCTTTGCCGCCTCGCCTTCCTTGGCATTGTACTCTGCAAGCGTAACCTCGCCAGCCTCCGTCTTTTCCTTGAGCACGTACAGTATTGTGTACTGGGTGACTGCGGAGTTGGCAATCAGCGATTCGACGAGCAGATTGAAGGTTTCCGCATAGCTGTAGCCTGCGCTGATATAGCTCGAACCGGCGTTGATGAATGCCGCCACGAGCTGACGCTTTACGATTACGTCCTCGGTTATTGCATCGGAGTATGCCGCAAGGTCGCCGAGATCAGCACTCTTCGTGATGTCTACGGTGGCGATGGTCTGCTTCATATCCTTTTCGTTGATAGTCACGCAACCCGTGAAAGTTGCCGTCATCGTAATTGCGACGGCTACCGCGCCGCAAATTAACTTTTTACTTTTCATTCTGAATTACATCTCCGTGAGATATGACTTCCGCTTATAAACGCAGTTTAATTTATTATATATTATTTCAGCGGCAAAGACAAATCTTTTTTCAGCCATTTTGCGTGAAACTTGCCGCATTTTTTAAAAACTTGGTCATTCCGAGCATTGTCTTGCGCGGCGTAGGCTGCGCGGCAAAGACGAGCGACGGCGCCTTGGCCATTGAAAGTGTGACTTCCTTGCCGTATTTTTCTATCGTCTGCGTCAGCCTTGCGTCCCTCAGCGAGTTGACGGAGGGCAGCTCCAGCACGCCGCCCTGCCCGTCGACGACTATCTTTTTTATGTTGAACGTAGCGGCGTACGACTTGAGCACGGCTATTATCATGAGGTTCAGAACCTCGTCCGGCATGGGACCGTAGTTCTCCTCTATCGAGCCGAGCACGCGCTTGTAGTCCTCCACCGAACGTATTTCGGCAATCTGCTTGTAGCAGTCCATTCTGCCCGCGCTGCTCTCGATGTACGTTTCGGGAATGTATGCCTCCGCGTGTATATCCAGCTCCGCCGAGAACTGGCTTTCGCCCGTCAGTTCCTCCTTAAGGAGCTTCGAATACAGCTCGTATCCGACCTTATCCATATGGCCGTGCTGTTCGGCGCCGAGTACGTTGCCGGCACCCCTTATTTCGAGGTCGCGCATGGCTATCTTGAATCCCGACCCGAGTTCGGTGAACTGCATTATGGCCTTGAGCCTTTCCGCCGCATCGCTCGTCATGACCTTGTTGGGCTTGAACGTGAAGTATGCAGACGCAAGGCGCGAACCCCTGCCCACTCTGCCCCTAAGCTGGTAGAGCTGGGAAATGCCCAGCCTGTCGGCATCTATGACTATTATGGTGTTGGCGTTCGGCAGGTCTATGCCGTTTTCTATTATCGTCGTCGTGACGAGCACGTTCTTTTCGCCCTTATAAAAGGCGAACACGTTGCCCTCCAGCGTATTTTTATCCATTCTGCCGTGGGCATACGTCACCTTTGCCTCGGGCACGATTTCGCATATCTTGCCCGTGAACGCCGATATGCTCTCCACCCTGTTGTATAGAATGAATACCTGACCGCCCCTGGTTATCTCCCTTACGACAGCATCCCTTATGAGCGTTTCGGTCTCCTCTACGACATATGTCTGCACGGGCAGGCGCTTGGTGGGCGGTGTGTTTATCGTGCTTATGTCCCTTATGCCAGCAAGCGACATGTGCAGAGTCCTCGGAATGGGCGTAGCCGTCATCGTAAGACAGTCTATCGTGTTCTTTACGTTCTTTATCTTTTCCTTGTGTTCGACGCCGAAACGCTGTTCCTCGTCGAGAACCAGGAGTCCGAGGTCATAGAATTTTACGTCGTCGGAGAGCAGTCTGTGCGTGCCGACTATCAGATCTATCTTGCCCTCTTTCAGCTCCTGCAACGTCTTTTCCTGCTCCTTCGCCGTCCTGAAACGGTTGAGCTTTTCGACCCTTACGCCGAACTCCCTGAACCGCTCGCACGCGGTATTGTAGTGCTGTTCGGAAAGTATCGTACTCGGGCACATCAATGCCGCCTGCTTGCCGCCGAGCACGCAGAGGTATATGGCGCGCAACGCCACCTCCGTCTTGCCGTAGCCTACGTCGCCGCAGAGCAGTCTGTCCATTACCTTATCCGAGCACATGTCGGCCTTTATCTCCTCTATGCTCGTCAGCTGGTCGGGCGTCTCCTCATAGGCGAACGCGTTTTCGAACTCCTCCATCATGGCGGCGTTTTCGGGGAAACGGTACCCCTTTTTCTCGCTGCGCTCGGCATATAAAAGCTTTAAGTCGAACGCCAGCTTCTTTATGGATGCGCGCACCCTCTCCTTTACCCTCTCGAAATCGGCTCCGCCTATCTTCGAGAGCGTGGGCTGCCCCTCGCCGACATACTTGGAGAGAATGTCCATCTGCTCGACGGGAACATACAGGACGTCGCCGCCGCGGTAGGCTATGGAGATGTATTCCTTTATGCCGTCGCCCGTCTCTATCTTCTTCGTGCCCGTTATCCTGCCGACGCCGTGCTTTTCGTGTACGGCATAGTCGCCTATTTCGGGCGCGGAGAACATGTCTCCCTTGCGCCGCCTTATGCGCTTTGTAACGGGCTTGGTGAAGATGTCGCCGCTGCCGACGACCGCCAGCTTGCAGTCGTGCAGAATAAATCCATGGTCGAGCTCTTCGGACGACATTGCCACATACCTGAGCGCATCGAGACTGTTAGGCATGGGATTTACGGATACATACGCCTCGTCAAGGAGCTCCGTCAGCTTTTCGTAGCGCTGTACGCCGCCCGAAAAAATTATTACCCTGTATCCGCCCGAAAGCCAGTTCTTTACGTCGCCGACGAGCGAAGGCAGCGAACTTAAATATGAGGGCGCAGGCACAGAACGGAAATTGTATGTCCTGAGCGGACTGAAAAATTGCAATGTGGTCGTGAAGGTCTGCAACGCCAGATTTTTGAAGCGTGCGACGCCTGCCTCGAACTCCTCCGCAGAGAGCTGCTGGAAGAGCGTGAAGTCGCAGACTTCTCCGCCGGCCCTCAGCTCTTCATAGCGTTCGGCGTGCTCCTTTTCGGATGCGCACAATCTGTCATATACCGCCTTGCACTCGTCGAAAACGACGAGCGTGTCGGACGGAAGAATGTCGAATATGTTCCGCCTGCACTTCAATACGGGGAAGAGAAAGTCCTGCCCTGCAAAGGGCGCGCCTGCCGCCAGACCTGCCTCTATGCTCTCCGAAATGGCGCTGAGCCTTGTATAGCACGCCATATTCGGGCATTCCTTGAGGTTATCCCTCAGTTTTTTAAGCACCTGCTCCCTCTCGTCGTCCTCTATGAAGCAGTCGACCGCAGGCAGAATTTCAATCCTGTCCAGCTCGGCAAGACGGTCGCCGCTGACGAAGTCATAGGGGCGTATCTTTTCGACCTCGTCGCCGAAGAAATCTACCCTGACGGGGTTTTCGGCTCCGACGGGGAAGATGTCGAGAATATCTCCCCTGACGGCGAAAGCGCCCTTGCTCTCCACCGAATACTCCCTGGAATAGCCCATTCCGACGAGTTTTGCAGGCAGAGACGAATAGCTGAGCTCGCCGCCCTTTTCAATGACTACCTTGGGAAGATGCGACGGGAAGAGCTGCAGGAGCGCTTCCACCTCGGCTACGACTATCTCCGCGCCCGAAAAGAGCGCGTTTATGCCCTCAATCCTTCTGAACAGCGAATCTCTGGACGCCGCCTCCTTGAAGAGCAGTATGTCGTCCTTTGCCGAAAGACAGGCGCACTTTTTGCCCGAGAGCACGCTTATTGCGGCATATGCCCTGTTAGCCGCCACCGAATCGGCGACGATGTACAGCGTTTTGCCCTCCAGCACGGCGCAAGTCAGATATTTCTGACTGTCGGACACGCCGAAAACCGCCGTCGGCGTGCCGAGGCGGAGATCTGCCTGAAGGAGCTTATATTCTCCGTTTAAATTGTCGAAAGTGAAAAAGTTTTTATTCACCGTGTGTATTTTACCCGTTGAACGCAGTCATTACAAGTTCGCACGGGGTACCTTTGGCGAGAGAAATTGCCGCCTCCGCCGCCCTGTTGCAGGCAGAGATGAACAGCTCGTAGTCCTCCTCTTTTACGTTTGCGAGGACATAATTGATTATGGGTATGCTGACAGCCTCGTCACGTATGCCCACCCTTATTCTCGCGAAATCGGACGTGCCGATTTCCGCGATTACCGAGCGCATGCCGTTATGCGTTCCTGCGCTGCCGTAAGGGCGTATCCTCACCCTGCCCTTGGGAAGGTCGTAATCGTCGTATATCACGACGAGGTGCGAGGCGTCCGTCTTATACTTTGCAAGCAGTTGCTTTACCGCCCTGCCAGAGTTGTTCATATACGTCAGGGGCTTTGCGAGTATTACCTTTTCGCCGCCGATATTGGCCTCCGCGGTGATTGCCTCGCATTCCTTCTTTTTGAATTTTACGCCAAGAATATTGGCCGCATCGCCCACGGAGAGAAAGCCCATGTTGTGAAAGGTCTTTGCATACTTCTCTTCGGGGTTGCCCAGGCCGACTATTATATACATTTTTCTTCCTTTATAAATATAACGTGCCGAAGCACGTTATATACATCTTTATTATAACCGACATTCAGACGGCTGAAACTCAGTCGTAGATCTTGGACATAGGCTTGTCCATATAGACGTTTTCGATTGCGGCAGCAAATATCTGCGCGGTGGAAATCATCTTGAATATGGGAAGCATCTTTTCCTGGGGGATATTTATGGTATCGAGCATTGCAAGTTCGGTTATGGGCGAAGATGCAAGTCTTTCGATTGCGGGACCTGAAAGCACGCCGTGCGAGCAGCAGGCATAGATTTCCTTTGCACCCGCTTCCTTGAGCGCCTTTGCGCCCTGCACTATCGTGCCTGCGGTATCTATCATGTCGTCGACCATAAGGCAGTTCTTGCCCTTTACGTCGCCGATTATGTTCATGACTTCCATTACGTTTGCCTTGGGACGGCGCTTGTCGATTATAGCCATCTTGGCATCCATTCTCGCCGCAACCTTTCTTGCCCTTGCCACCGAGCCGATGTCGGGGGATACGACGACGAAGTTTTCGTCTACCTTGGGTTTGAAATAGTTATAGAGCGTCGGTCCGCCGACGAGATTGTCGAGGGGAATATCGAAGAATCCCTGAATCTGGAGGCAGTGAAGATCCATCGTGAGCACTCTGTCAGCGCCTGCGCTCGTAAGAAGATTTGCAACGAGCTTTGCGGTGATGGGCTCTCTGGAGCGAGCCTTCCTGTCCTGACGGGCATATCCGAAATAGGGAATGACCGCCGTAATGCGTCCTGCGCTCGCGCGCTTTGCGGCGTCTATCATGATGAGAAGTTCCATGAGGTTTGCGTTTACGGGATAGCTCGTAGACTGTACAAGGAACACATCCTTACCTCTTACCGTCTCGTCGTAACGGACATAGATTTCGCCGTCGGAGAAGTGCGTGACTTCCATTTCGCCGAGAGTGGTATTGAGTTGCGCTGCTATCTTTTCAGCCAAAGGTCTGTTGGAATTGCCCGAAAAGATTTTAATCTCGCTGCCGTGATTGATCATTAGGTTTTATTACCTCCGATTTCATTCGTATATTTGACGCAGACTTTGCCGTCCGCGCTCTATTTCGCAAGACATTATATATTTAGCGCCGCTTCTGCGGTCATATTCAATTGTACTTGCAAACAACTGCAAAGTCAATCAATAATGAGTTGAAATAAAATTGTAATTTATTTGAAAACAAAATGTTAAATACTTACTTAATAACGGACTTATGCGGCTGAAAGTCCTGTCATATCGGATTGACTGACTTACCGCCCTTCCTCTTGGCTCCCAAGGGAGCTTTCCGCATTTTCGGAAGAGGACTTTTTTGCCTTTTCGCGCGTGCGCATGGAGGAGAAAAACTCGCTTAAGATTGCCCTGCATTCGGCTTCCATGACGCCGCCTTCGACCTCCACCCTGTGATTGAGAAGGTTTGCCCCTGCAATCTCGCGCGTGAGCGACCTGCCCTTATCCTCGGGCGCGCCGAAATATATCTTCTTTATCCGCGCGTTGAGCGCCGCGCCCATGCACATAGGACAGGGCTCGAGCGTGACGTACAGCTCGCATTCGGGAATGCGCCAGCTTTTAAGCTTTCTGCACGCCTTTTCTATCGCCTCAATCTCGGCGTGAGCGGTTGCCATCTGCCTTTTGGTGCGCCTGTTATGTCCGCGCGCAATTACCTTGCCGTCCAGAACTATTACGGCGCCGATGGGCACTTCACCCTCGTCGAACGCCTTTTTTGCGCATTTAAGCGCGCTTTTCATGAACTTTTTTTCCGCCATAGTTTTCCGTAAAATCTTTCAGTATGTCGTAACATTCGCTTATGTCGCCCAGCGAGGTTATGGGGTGCGAAAGCCCGTCGTCGCCGCACTCTATCGTATACGCCGGAATGCCCAACGCCTCAATGCACCAGTCCTTGTATCCGCCGGCGCTGCCCGTGATTTTCTTTATCTTATAGCCGCAGCTCGAAGAGAGTATCCTTGCGCCCGACAAGTCGCCCTTGCCGCCGAATTCCCAATAAATCTCTCCGCCCTTAGTGTGAAAGGCAAAGGTCGCGAACGGCTTTACTTTTAAAGTGAATCTTGCAAGCGCCGCGCTCTCGCATTCCGAAAGCGGATAGTCGCCGATGCAGTTCTCGCTGCCCCTGATGCGCGTATTCAGCCTGCCCTGTCCCCACTCGGCGGGAAAATTGCAGTTGAGGTCAACCCCTCTGCCGTTTGCCTTCCACATGGGGTCGCGCAGCTGGGAAATGGTTGCGCCGTCGGGATTGAGAAGGGGTATTATGTATCCACCGACAGCCGTGCCGCGCTTTATGTGCTTTAAGGCAAGGCGCGCGGTTATCCATTCCCGTCCGTGCACGGCATAGACGGCGATGAACTGTCTGCCGTAGTCATTGCCGACGTGCATGGCATATATCTGCCTGCCGCCGAACGAATAGCCGATAACGCACTTTTTGCCCCTGTATTTTAAATAGAATGAACTGATTTCGTCGTATATCACACGACTATTATATTTATTCTGCCGCCCGTCTTATGTGCGGACGCGCCGCGAAAATACCGTCTATTTATGGTATTCCGCGCCCGAATTTATCATAAAAGCGCGATATATCTGTTCGGCGAGTATGACCCTCATGAGCTGATGGGGAAAGGTCATGGGCGAGAACGAAAGGCGCATGTGCGCCGCATCCTTGACCCTTTTCGACAGTCCGCAAGAGCTGCCTATTACGAATGTTATCTCCTCGCCCCTGTCGCACAGTCCCTTTATGTGCTCCGCAAGCTGCGTGCTGGAAAGCTCCTTCCCCTCTATGCACAGGGCGATTATGTGCCCCTTTGCGTTCTTTAAAATCGAATCGGCTTCGTCCTCGGGATTTCTGCCCTCGGCAAGCTCCTTTACCTCGAACCGACAAAAACGCGACAGCCGCTTTGCATATTCCGCCACGGCATCGCGGTAAAAGCTCTCCTTTATCTTTCCGACGCAGACGATATTAACCTTAATCATCAGAACAGCCCCGCAATCCACAGCACAGCCATTATGACAAGTCCAGCCGCCGCGCCGAGGAAGAATCTGGAAGTTGCGCCCTCTTTGCCGCGCTTTAAGGGCGATTTGTCGAATATGAGAAGAACGATTGCCGCAACGAGAGCGATTGCAGACAGCACGTATATGGCGATAAGCGCGCCCTGCGAGGCGACGAGCGCACCCGTCTCGTCGGTTACGCCGACTGCCGTAAGCACTATTATTAGCGCGTTATTAAGAAAATGAATAATAACTACGGGCGTTACCGAGCGCGAACGAATGGCGAGAAATGCAAACAGACAGCCGCAGATAAACTGGTATATCGTCTGTTCGACCGAGCCGTGATAGAGCGAAAAGCACAGTCCGACGAGCAATGCCGCCCTTATGCTCCCTGCTTCCTCTTCGGCATTGTTGAGTATCATTGCGCGGAACAAAAGCTCTTCGCCCACCGCAGGCAAAACCGCAACGACGATGAGGACGGGAACGACCTTCCAACCCGTCACGTCGGGAAGTGTGGACGGGTTGCGAACATATCCCAGCTTTTCGAGCGCGGAGATAAAGAGTTCGTTGAGTCCGCCCAGCGAAAATAAAAGCCCGAACACGAGCGCGACGCCTATCAAAATATATTTCGGCTTTGTCCTTACGGGAAACAGCGACTTTGCAGGCACTCCGCAATAGCTGTACATTACCGCGAGCGTTATGCATATGGCTACGGGGGAGACGAGATAGCCGAGATATTTCGTCCACTCCTCGCCGCCGCCCGCCGCGATTATCGGCGAGACTACGAGCGAAAGAATGAGATATATGAATACGCACAGCGAAAATGCCATTCCGCCCGAAAAGGTGCAAAGACGGCACGGTTTTTTGAAATTCATATATCCATTATACATTATTTATAGTCATAAAGTAAATGAAATCGTTTTACTTTTGGCGTGAAATATATTAAAATTTTTCGTATATGAGAACTGTAGACACAAAAGAAATTGCAGACAAAATCTATGAAATGGCGCTTAAGGCAGGCGTGACGCTTACTCCCTCCTGTCTTGCGGCGCTCAAAGACGCCGAAAGCAAAGAAAGCTGTGCGGCGGCAAAATTCGCACTCGGCACTCTCCTTGAAAACGCCGCCCTCTCCCAAAGGGAAAATCTCCCCGTATGTCAGGACACGGGCATGGCGGTAGTCATGCTGGACATAGGTCAGGAAGTATGCCTTACGGGCGAACTTCTGGAAGTTGCCGTAAACGACGCGGTAAGGCGCGCCTATAAGGACGGATACTTCCGCAAATCCATTTGCGACCCCATAACCAGGGAGAATACTGGCGACAATACGCCTGCCGCCATACATACGCACATATGCGCAGGCGACAGCATATCCATTACATACCTGCCCAAGGGGTTCGGCAGCGAGAACATGAGCGCAATGTACATGCTCAAGCCTGCCCAGGGCACGGAGGGCATAATCGACGCCATAGTTTCGACCGTAAAGAAGGCAGGTTCGCGCCCCTGTCCCCCCGTCTACGTCGGCGTGGGAATAGGCGGAAGCTTTGACACCTGCGCATACCTTGCAAAAAAGGCATTGACGCGCGACATCGGTACTCACAGCGACAGAGCGGACATTGCCGACATTGAAAGGAAAGCGCTGGAGAGAATAAACGCGCTCGACATAGGCTGTCAGGGCTTTCACGGAAAGACGACCGCCCTCGGCGTGAGCTGCGAATGGGCATATACGCACATTGCAGGTCTGCCCGTTGCCGTAAACATTCAGTGCCACTGCATAAGATGCCAGAAAGCCACCATTTGACGAGGTAAATAATAAGTACTTATGAAAAGAATAACTTTACCCATGGATAAAAAGACGGTATCAGAGCTTAAGGCGGGCGACAGCGTACTCATCTCGGGCGAGATACTCACCGCACGCGACTGTGCGCATAAGCGCCTTACCGACATGATAAAAAAGGGCGAAAAACTGCCCTTCGATTTAAAGGACGCAATAATCTACTATGCAGGTCCCTGCCCCGCAAAGCCCGGAATGGCAAGCGGCAGCTGCGGCCCCACTACCTCCTCGCGCATGGACGTATACGCACCCGTCCTCCTCGACCTGGGCCTGGGCGGCATGATAGGCAAGGGCGAGATGTCCGACGAGGTAAGGGCGGCGATAGTCAGAAACAACGCCGTATATTTTGCCGCAATAGGCGGAGCCGGCGCGACATACGGAAAGTCTATAATAAAGAGCGAGCTCGTCGCCTTCCCCGAACTTCTGAGCGAGGCAGTAAGGCGGCTGACCGTCACAGACTTCCCCTGCGTGGTGGCATACGACTGCCACGGCGGCAGCATATATTGATAAAGCTTTCTGCAAGGCTTAAAAAAACATTTGACAAGCGGACGATCGAACTATATAATTAAATGTATTAAAGGCGATGACTGAGACAGACGCGCATGTTTGAGCCGCATACAGAGAGGGCTGCCCGAAAACGGCTGAAAGGTTGCCCATGCGGAGATTGCACGGTATTCACTCACGAGCCGAACGCGTGAAATGTACACATAATTTTGTGCAGAGTAATGCGCTCCGCGTCTCCCTGCGTAAACGGGCAACGAGGCGGAATATTTTTTCCGCGGAATCAGGTGGTACCGAGTAAATTCATATCATTTGCTCCCTGTGTCTCAACACGGGGAGTTTTTTTATTTCAGCCAGATTTAGGAGAATGAAATGCAGGACAAGAGTATTGTTGAAAGAATCGAAGAACTCAAGGTCAAGATCGAGGAGAGCGTTAAGGATCTGAAAAGTTCAAAGTCGCTCTATGAGCTCAAGGGAAAATTCCTTGGAAGGTCGGGCGAAATATCCGACCTCATGAAGTGCATGCGCGACATCCCCAAGGAAGACCGCCCCGAGGCAGGCAAAATTATAAACGCCCTCCGCGACTGGGCGGAAGAGCGCTTCGGATTCTTTGAGTCGGTAATCAAGGTAGCCGAACTCAAGGAGCAGTATAAAAACGAAGCGATAGACGTCACCCTGCCGGGAAACAGGAATGAAATCGGGGCATATCACCCCAACACCCTCATTAGAAGAGAGCTCATCTCCGTATTTGCAGGAATGGGTTTCACCGTGTTCGAGGGTCCCGAAATAGAGAACGACTATTATAACTTCACGGCGCTCAACACCCCCAAGGACCACCCTGCAAGGGATATGCAGGATACGTTCTATGTGACAAGCGACCTGCTCCTCCGCACGCAGACTTCGGCGGGACAGATAAGGGTAATGGAAAAGCAGGCACCCCCCATCAAGATATTGTCGCCCGGAAAGGTGTTCAGAAGCGACGACGACGCCACCCATTCGCCCATGTTCTCCCAGATGGAGGGACTGGTTGTCGATAAGGGCATAACGCTGTGCGACCTTAAGGGCATGCTGGACGAATTTGCCGCAAAGATTTTCGGCAGCGGAGTAAAGACCAGACTGCGCCCCTCCTACTTCCCCTTCACCGAACCTTCGGTGGAAGTCGACGTAAGCTGTTTCGAATGCGGCGGCAAGGGCTGCAAGCTGTGCAAGGGCACGGGCTGGATTGAGGTTCTCGGCGCAGGCATGGTAAACAGACGCGTGCTCGAGGGCTGCGGCGTAGACCCCGACGTCTATTCGGGATTTGCCTTCGGCATGGGCATAGAGAGAATTGCAATGCTCAAGTACGGCATAAACAACATGAAACTTTTATTCGAGGGCGACGTAAAGTTCTTAAGACAGTTCAAGATGTCTTAATGTAATTACGGCGGCAGAGCCTCTTAACCTCGTCAGACTTAATTTGCCACCAAAAAACAAGTCTGACGAAACAAAATTATTTTTCGGGAGTTTTATTCAAATCATGAAAGCACCTTTAAGCTGGTTAAAAGACTATGTAGACATAGATATTTCCGCCGAAGAACTGCAGAAAAAGCTGTTCGGATGCGGATTCGAGGTTGAAGAACTAATTGAAGTCGGAAAGGACATCACGGGCGTCGTCGTAGGCGAAGTCGTCGACTGTCAGCCCGTAGAGGGCACTCACCTGCACGTATGCCGGGTTGACTGCGGCGCTCACGGAGTAATGCAGATTTGCTGCGGCGCGGACAACGTAGAAAAGGGCATAAAGGCGCCCGTCGCCCTGCCCGGCGCAACAGTATACGCCACCGCCAAGGACCACGTGACGATAGAGGGCGTGATGACAATAAAGAAGGGCAAGCTGAGAGGCATAGAGTCAAACGGCATGCTCTGCTCCGGCGTGGAAATAGGCGTAAACGGAGATATGTTCGAGGGCGGCGACTACTGCGGACTTCTGCTTCTGCCCTCCTCCTTTGAAAACGGCGCGGACGTCAAGCCGCTTTTAGGTCTTGACGACTATATCTTCGATATAGGTCTTACCGCAAACCGCCCCGACTGCCAGAGCATACTCGGCATGGCCAGAGAGGTTGCCGCAATTTTAGGCAAGCCCCTCAAAGAGCCCAACTATTCCTACACCCCCAAGGCAAAGGGCGAGGCGGTAAAGGTCGAAGTACTTGCGCCCGAACTCTGCCCGAGATATATAGCTCACTACGTAAAGGACGTAAAGATTGCACCCTCCCCCATGTGGATGAGAAAGCGACTCAATCTTTGCGGTCTGCGCTCGATAAATAACCTCGTGGACATCACTAACTTCATACTTCTGGAGATGGGTCAGCCCATGCACGCGTTCGACTGCGGCATGCTGGCAGGCAGAGAGATTGTCGTACGCCGCGCAATAGAGGGCGAAGAGATCGTCACCCTAGACGGCAAGAGCTTCAGACTCGGCACGGATAATCTGGTCATCTGCGACGGCGACAAGCCCTGTGCGCTTGCAGGCATCATGGGCGGCGAGAACAGCGAAATTACCGACAACACCAAAGAACTGCTCTTCGAGGCGGCAAAGTTCGCAAGAGATTCCGTAAGAAAGACTTCGCGCGCGCTCGGACAGCACTCCGACTCCTCCGCACTCTTTGAAAAGGGCGTAAACGAATACACCACCGAACACGCCATGGCAAGAGCTCTGCACCTCATTGAGGAGCTTGACTGCGGCACGATTACCGACGTTCACGTAGACGTTAAGACCGGGTATTCGCACGACGGCACCAAGGAAATGACCGTCAGCATGGCAAAGATAAACGCCCTGCTCGGCATAACCATACCAACCGATACGGCGGTTGAAATACTTGAAAAACTCAACTTTAAGGTTAGCGCGGACGGCGATACCTTAAAGCTCGTCGTTCCTCCCTACCGCGAGGACATAGACGGCTACCCCGACATTGCCGAAGAACTGATAAGAGAGTACGGCTACGAGCACGTGAACGGCACCTTCCTTACTGCCGCGCGCGTGACGAACGGCGGATACACCGATGCCCAGAGACTTGAAAACTCGCTCAAGGACAGGCTGGTCGCAGACGGACTTTATGAAATTTCAACATACTCCTTCTACTCCGAAAAAGACCTCGACATGATGCACATTCCCGAGGACGCCGAGGAGAGAAAGTTCATAAAGATTTTAAACCCCATAAGCGAAGAACTTTCGGTGATGCGCACAACGCTCGCCCCCTCGATGCTCAACGTCATAGTGAGGAACTTAAGAAAGGGCAATACCGAGGGCAAGCTGTTCGAAATTGCCAACAGGTATATTCCCAAGTCGCTGCCTTTGACCGATTTCCCCGACGAACGCGCAACGCTCTGCATAGGCACTTTCGGCAACGGCACTTTCTTCGACATCAAGGGCATTACCGAGGACATAGCCGACTTCCTCAACACTAAGTTCGAGTATGCTCCCGCGACAAAGCCCTTCCTCCACCCCGGAATTACCGCAGAGATAAGCTGCGAAGGCGAAGTCATAGGCTATGTGGGCAGGCTTGACCCCGCAATCGCCGAGGAACTTGCAATGGAGAAAAAGGCATTCATATGCGAGATTGACTACGCAAAGATGATTTCGCACGCTAAGCCCTTCAGGTATGTCCCTCTGCCCAAGTTCCCCGAGGTCAGCCGCGACCTTGCGCTGGTTGCCGACATAAAGATAACCTGCGGCGAGATAGAGAGCCAGATTTACTCCTCCTGCAAGTACGTGACGGGCGTAAAGCTCTTCGATATCTACGTGGGCAATCAGATAGGCGAAGGCAAGAAGAGCATGGCGTTCACCGTCACCTTTACGCCGACAAACGAAGCGATAACGCCCGAAAAGACGGACGGATACGTAAAGAAAATTCTTTCCAACTTAAAGCGCAACCTCGACATAGACCTGAGATAATCGCTCCTGAAATTATAACGGGGGGCGCCCTGCGGAAGTTTCCGCAGGGCGCCCCTCGATTTTACTTTTCAGGGAGTTGCGGGCACGAGCGCGCCTCCCCCTGCCACCGAAGCCTGAAGATAGGCGTCGGGAATTTTGCCGTTTATGACGCTCTCGCAGATGAGCACCTCTATCGTCGACGCGAGGTTGGACGTTCGCGACGGCATGATAATAGAGATATCCGAGACTATTTCAAGATAAAGCGAGTGCTTTGTCTGGTTTATGCCTGCCTCCTCGAATTTGGAGACAAACCGACACTCCACGTTAGATATGGGAATGATTTTTATGTTGACCTTTGCGCCGAAACCTGCAAGCGCCTCTATGCCCGTAAACGCTCCGAGCGGCACCTGTATGCCCTCCGCGCTCATCTTGGTCAGATTTTCCTGCGAAAGATATGCCGTATCCCTTGCAATTCTGTTTATCTTGAGGCTGTCCGTCGTTATGGTCGAAACATTGCCGTCGGCATCGTATGTCAGCGTTATCAAATCTTCATACCTCAGATTATCGTTGAGCGTATAGTAAATTGCATCGTTGACCGCAACCGTAGTAATCGAACGTATCGTAGCCTCGCTTACGGAAATTAAAATATTGGTGACGTTGCGCTGAAAAAACAGCAGAACCCCTATGATTAGCGCGCCAGTAACGGCGAGAATTATCTTAAGCCTTATATGTCTGCGCCTGACTTTCATATACATAGTATATGAGCGCAAACGGTGCGCATATTACGGCTATTTTAATTACGCTTTGAGTGCGCCCTGAATATCATTGCCATTATGAACGAAAAGACGACTGCCGCGGTGATGCCCGCACTCGCCGCCGCAAGCGAACCCGTGACGGCGTAATAAATGCCCCTTTCCGCTCCCTTTATGGCGCCGTTTGCCAGCAGATAGCCGAAACCCGATATAGGCACGGTCGCACCCGCTCCGGCAAAATCGACGAGCGGCTGATATAGTCCGAGCGCCGTGAGCACTACGCCCGAAAGCATGAAATAAACGAGTATTTTGCCTGCCGTTATGGACGTAAAGTTGATTATGAGCTGCGCTATAACGCATATCGTTCCGCCGACGGCAAATGCCTTGATATACATTAAAACTATTGAAAGAACTGCCTCTGACATTAAATTCCCCCCATACTATGCCTTGACGAACGCATTTTATCGCCTGAGTTCGACGGCGTGGGATATGCAGGGAATGGACTCCCCCTGTCCCGACGAGACCGTTGAAAGCAATGCGCCCGTAGCGGCGAAAAGCACCCTTGAAAACTGCCCCGAAATGAGCTTTGCCATTATATATGAATTGAAAACGACCGCGGAACAACCTGCTCCGCTTCCGCCCTGGAATTCGTCCTCGATTACCTTGTAGACTATTTCGCCGCAGTCGACGTGGTTGCGCGATATGTCGTATCCCTTTTCCCACGTCAGATCCTTTAAAATGCGCGAGCCGAGCGCCCCCAAATCGCCGGAAACTATCATATCGTAGTCGTCGGGCGAAGTACCCGTATCGCGGAAATGGCGCATCAGCGTGTCCGCACAGGCAGGAGCCATTGCCGCGCCCATATTGTTGACGTCCGTCACGCCAAAGTCTACCACTTTGCCGATTGTGCCGCCGACTATGCTTATTCCCTCGCCCTTGTCGGCAATTACGCAGCCGCCTGCCCCCGTAACCGTCCACTGCGACTGCGGCGGACGAGTCGTGCCCTGTTCAAGCGGATAGCGGTACTGCCTTTCGGCGCTGGCAAAGTGACTGCCCGTTGCGGCGACGGCGCGCTTTGCATAGCCAGCGTTGACCATAGCCGCGGCAAGCAACATGCTCTCCGACATTGTAGAACATGCCGAGTATACTCCGAGAAAGGGAATATCGAAGTCCCTTGCCGCAAAAGACGCCGAGATTATCTGGTTGAGAAGGTCGCCCGAAAACAGGACGTCTATATCCGACCTTTTGAGTCCGGCGTTTTCTATTGCCGTATCTATTGCGGTAGAGAGCATCTTGCACTCTGCCTTTTCGAAGGTGTCCTCGCCGAACATGTCGTCCGAAAGCTGTCTGTCGACAAATTCGCCGACAATGCCTGCACATTCCTTTGGCCCAGCAATCGTGCCCGTAGCAATTATCCTGGGTGCGTTTCTGAATATCAGCGTATGACCGTTATATAACTTACTGCTCATAAAATAATATCCCCGACCGCTAATAGTCTTGGCAAGCGTCGGGGAATTTATTCGGCTGATGTGATTTTTAAAGAATATAAAGTATGCTGACAAACTGCAAAACACTGCCGAGAAGCACGAATATGTGCCATACGGAATGCATATATCTGACCTTTTTGCCGCAAGCAAAGAAGATTATGCCGACAGTATAGCTGATGCCGCCGGCAAGCAACCATATAAGCGCGGCAAGCGGAAGTCGCTCAATTAACTGGGGAATGGCTATGAGCACCAGCCAGCCCATGACGACATAGCTTACCTGGCTCAATATCTTTACCGCCTTCCAGTGCATGTTTATGGCATTGAAGGTTATGCCGAGTATTGCAAGTCCCCACTCTATGCCGAAGATTATCTTGCCGAGCGGCAGATCCCACAGCGAAATCATGCAGAACGGCGTATAACAGCCTGCAATCAGCAGGAATATCGTGCAGTGGTCAAATATGCGGAAAACCCGCTTTGCCGTGCCCTGTCTTAAGAAATGATAGAGCGCGCTCATAGTGTAAAGCGTTATCATCGCAAGCGAATAAATTGTAACCGCCGCATACTTCATGGGAGTGGGATTGAAGGACGCAACGACCATTGCCACGACGGCAAATATTATGCCGAACCCTCCGCCGACTATGTGGGATATTGCATTGAAGAGCTCCTCGCCTTTTGTATAGACGGGCATGGGTCTCATAGTCCTGCAGGCGCATTGTTCTCTGCTCATATTTGTTACCTCCTCTGTGCGGCATATCCGAAAAGTCAGATATCTAAAAAATAAAATCGGACGTTCGGCCGCCTTTGAATTTCTTTCTACGACTACATTATAGGCGAGGCGGCGATAAAATGCTACCTACGCTTTATCTATGCCGTTCTCTGCTTTATCTTTGAAATTCTCCTTAAATTTTTGCCTCTCTACCATAAAAAAATACACTCTACCGTCGGTAGAGTTGTATATTTTTCAAGCGTTATTTTGTCATTCTAAAGCATAAATTGACGATTATTTTGAGTGTTTGTCCTTTATGTCCGATTGAAAGCCTCCGCCCGTCCACGATGTTCAGACTTGGTTCTGTGCATCCGATGAGCCTATCTCGTCGCGGCGAACATATTTTTGCCGCATGCGCACTATTACGGGCTTGACCTTCCACGCGACGATTGCCGCGAAAACGGCAAGCACTATATCCTTGGGAATGAATACAAATACCCAGTTGACCATGCTTGAGGCAATATCCTGACTGCCGTTAACGATAAGCCAGACATAGATAAATGCGCCGCCTATTACATAATTCACTACACAGGCGCACAGCGAGAGAACGATAAAGTGCCAGAGTTTTTTGCTGCCGCCAAAGAAAAGTCCGCCCGTGACGGCAGCCGCGACGAAGCCGACGACAAAGCCGAAAGACGGCTTCAACACATAGGAAAAGCCGCCGCCCGAGGTAAACACGGGCACGCCTGCAAGCCCGAGAATCATGTACGCCGCAGTCGAAAGCATGCCCTTCTTCCACCCCATAAGCAGCCCTGCAAGCGTTGCGAATACCGTCTGAAAAGTAAGCGGCACGAACGGAAAGGGAATGCTTATGTATGCCCCCGCTATCATAAGCGCCGTGAACAGCGCACACTCGGCAATGTCTGCCGAAACTATCCTTGCTCTATTTCTCTTCATAGTTATATTCTATATCCGTCACAACAATATTGTCAACCTGTTTAATATTAAGGTTTACAATTATGTCATAAAATTTATCGTCCGTCGCCCGTAAGAGCTTGACAACCAAGGCGGCGTACGGTTATACTGCTGTAAAAATAAATACGCATACGCGGTACGCCCCGAACGGATAGGGGCGTTCAATAGGGAAGTCTGGGTCAATAGCCCCGCAGCCCCCGCTGCCGTTGCGGTCAAAGGTTTCATTCACTGAATATATCGGGAAGGATGCAGACCGGAATTTGCCGCATTTTAAGCCGGAAGACCTGCCGCGCGTGCGATATCTTGTTTTTGATTCCGAGGGGACGCGGATTTAAGACGGCATAGGCAACAGGGCATACTGCGCCCTTTTGCTGCTTTTTACGTGCGCCCCGAAGAAATTCAGAGGCGTCATTTTTATTTTTTAAGGAGTTTTTCATATGATTAAGAAGATTCTTGCAATTATTGCAGCCGCATGCGTAACTCTTTCCGTCTGCGCCTTTGCGGCCTGCGCAACCTCCGACAACGGCGGAAAAGACCAGAGCGGAAACCAGCAAAGCTCAACCGAAGGCGGGAACGACCAGAACGCAGAAATCGAAAACGGGCACAAAATTGTATATGCGTTCACCGCTGACAAGGACGTTCTTGAAATTTCCGACGATACGAGCATGTATGACTATATGTGTGCGCTCAAGGACGACGGATTCCTCTCATTCGAGGGCAGCGACGGCGACTACGGCTTTTATGTTACCTCCGTCATGGGCGTGACTTCCAAGGTGGTAAGCTCTACCGCCAACTCTTACAGCGGCTGGGACTGGGCGGTATATACTACGGTTACCGAACTCGACGGAGTCATCTATTCGGGTGACGAGAGCACCACGATAGACGGCATAACCCTGTATAAGGCTAGCTACGGCGTATCCGGCGTTCCCTGCATAGAGGGCGAGAGCTATGCTTTGGTATACGAACTGAGCACTATGACCTGGTAACAATGGCAGCAAACGGACGGAGCGGCACATTCACCGCAAGAAAAATTGCATACTGCGCGGTAATGACCGCCCTGCTTACGGGCGCGCAGGTGGCGCTGGGCTTTGTATCGGGCGTGGAGATTGTCACTCTGCTCCTCGCCTGTTTTTCGGCGTGCGCAGGCATAATCTCGGGCGTGATAACGGCGGTATGTTTTTGCCTTCTGCGCTGTTTTATATGGGGATTTTACCCCAACGTAATAGTGCTTTACCTCGTCTACTTCCCTGCGTTCGCCCTCATTTTCGGGCTTTTGGGGCACATACGCGACGACCTTTTCAGCCGTGCGCACATCGCCATATTTATTGCGGTAAACGTTCTGCTTCTCGCCGTCGCCTGCACCGCCCTTTGTTGCTGTATTCTTAAGCTCATCAAGATTTCGCGGCTGTATGCCGACACTGTTTATGCCATGATGTGGGCGATATTCGCCCTGTCCGCCGCGCTTGACGTGGCTTTCAACGCACTCTTTTTGTCGGTCAGGCTGAAAAGATGCAGCGGCGCCGCGCTCAGAATTTTTATGTATACCTCCGTCGCCTGCGTCTGCACGATATGTTTTACCCTGCTTGACGACGTCATATCGCCGCTGATGCTGGGCATGACCGAAAAGACTGCCCTGGCATATTTTTACGCCTCGTTCATGGCAATGCTGCCGCAGACCATCTGCACGCTTGTCACCCTTTCGACGCTGTCTGCGCCCGTGACATACATTATGCGCAGGTGTTTGCGCCAAAATTATTGACAAATGACGAAAAAAGTTATAAAGTAATATATGTCTAATTAATTTGGAGCATATAATGCTGTACACTGTTACTTTTAACCCGTCGCTGGACTATCACGTAAAAGTGCCCAACCTGAAGTCGGGCGCTGTAAACCGCACCTCTCAGGAAAGACTGGCGATCGGCGGCAAGGGCATAAACGTCTCCCTCGAGCTGATGGAACTCGGTCACGAGACCCAGGCGCTCGGCTTTGTCGCGGGATTTACGGGCAAAGCCATAGTCGACGAGGCCGCAAGGCTTAACCTCGACCACGACTTTATAGAAGTTGCAGGCATAAGCAGAATAAACGTAAAGATTAAGAGCAACACCGAAACCGACATAAACGGCAGCGGAGTCATAATCTCGCAGAAGAACATAGAGGAGCTTACATATAAGCTGCGCGAAAAGTTGAAGGGCGGCGACTGGGTCATAATCAGCGGCAGCGTCCCCTCCTACCTCGACGACAAGGTATATGCGCACCTTATTGACGATCTGCGCGACATAAAGGACATAAACTTCGTCGTCGACGCGTGCGGAGGTCTTCTGCTCGAGACGCTGAGATACAGGCCGTTTCTGATTAAGCCTAACTTGTACGAGCTGTGCGAACTCTTCAACGTTTCCACCTCCATAGATTCCAAGACCATAGTCATGTATGCGCGCAAGTTGCAGACCATGGGCGCGAGAAACGTCATAGTTTCGCTCGGTTCGATGGGTGCCGTAATGGTCACGGAGACCGACCAGGCAATGTATGTAAGGGCGGCAGTAGGTCAGCTTGTAAACTCTGTCGGGGCAGGCGACTGCATGATTGCAGGATTCATACACGAATACCTCAAGACGGGCAACTGCTTCAAGGCGCTAAACTTTGCTACCGCCGCAGGCAGCGCGTGCGCCTTCACCGAAAGTTTAGCAACGCGCGAACAGATTGAATATGTAGAGAGCCTGATGCTCTGATATACCGAATATATTATTCCGCCGCCTGAGGGTTGGCGGAATTTTTTTATATTTTCGGATAATATGCGCATATTTGCATAAAGCTTGCAGGTCGCAGCACAATTTTGCGCATATATTCACCCCCAAATATTTGCAATGGCGCGCGCCGTCATGCTATAATGATTGCATGACAGTATTTGTGATTGCAATGGACAGCGAGGCAAAGCCCGTCCTCGACAGACTTGAAGACATCAGAGAGAAGAACGTACACGGGCGCAGGGTTGCCGAGGGCAGATTGTGCGGCAAGCATACGGCGGTCGTCGTCTGCGGCGTAGGCAAGGTCAACGCGGCGGCAGGCACGCAATATGCCATAGATTGCCTGGGAGCGGACAAGATTATAAACATAGGCGTTGCAGGCGGACTTAACGACGGATGCCGCGTTGCCGAAATGTACGGCATAGAATGTGCAGTGCAGTACGACTTTGACCTGGTGCAGATAAACCATACCCCGATGGGAACGCTGGACGAATATGACCGTCCGTACATAGACCTTTGCACCACCTCTCTCTATCCGCTGAAGAAGCTTGCCACGGGCGACAGATTCAACGACGACGAGGACGACTTCAGACTGCTGACAAAGGAGCTTAAAGCAGACATAAGGGATATGGAAGGCGGCGCGGCTGCGCACGTCTGCAGGCACGCGGGCATACCCTGTTACAGCTTCAAGGCCATATCCGACGTGGCAGGACTGGGCAGCACTACCGAACAGTTTTTACATAATCTGGAGCTCTGCTCCGTAAAACTCGGCGAAGAAACAGAGCACATTTTCGAGGCGGTAAATGGATAGGATACCCTCTTTTTCAAAAAATCACGACACGCTTGACACGGGACTGCATACGAGCATGGTAATGCACGGCATAACGACGTGGGATTTGCGCTTTAAAAAGCCCAACGCAGGCGACTACATTTCGCCCAAGGCTTTGCATACCATAGAGCACCTGCTTGCGACGACTTTAAGAAATTCACCCCGAAAGGACGACGTCATTTACTTCGGCCCCATGGGTTGCAGGACGGGCTTTTATCTGCTTACCGTAAACCTTGAAAGAAAGGACGTGATACCCCTTCTGAAAGAGTGCATAGACGCCGCCCTTGCCCTGAACGAAGTTCCCGGCAGCAAGAGAGAGGAATGCGGCAACTATCTGGAGCACGACCTTGAAGGCGCAAAATGCGAACTTGAAAGCTACAGAAAAATTCTGGACCGTCTTGACTGAGGGGTAATCACTGCATATGATAGCATTAGGCGGAGGTTGGGACGAGGCGCTTGCGCCGCTGTTTTCCGACCAGCGTTACCTTAAGATACGTGAATTTTTAAAGAAGGAATATTCGACGCACGTCGTATATCCCGACATGTACGACCTGTACAACTGTTTCCGCTTTACACCAATAGACCAGGTAAAGGCGGTAATACTCGGGCAGGACCCCTATCACGAACCCGGACAGGCACACGGACTGTGTTTTTCGGTAAAAAAGGGCGTTCCCCTTCCACCGTCGCTCCAGAATATATTCAAGGAATTAAAGAGCGACCTCGGGATAATAGAGCCGAACTGCGGCGACCTTACCAAATGGGCTAAGCGCGGCGTTCTGCTTTTAAATACTACGCTGACCGTAAGGGAACATCAGGCAAACAGCCATTCCAAGTGCGGCTGGGCGTGGTTCACGGACAGCGTAATTGAGATAATCTCGGAAAGGTGCAAAAACGTGGTGTTCATTCTATGGGGCGCAAACGCGCGCAGCAAGGCGCCGCTCATAGATCAGAGCAAACACCTTATATTGCAGTGCGCGCACCCCTCGCCCCTTTCGGCATACAACGGGTTCTTCGGCTGCAAGTTCTTTTCCAAGACAAATTATTATTTGGCTGCGCACGACAGAGAGCCCATAGACTGGGATTTAAATTGACTACGATAATCAGGAGACAGATTTTATGAAATATGCCGTTATATTAGGCGACGGAATGTGCGACTGGAAGATAGACAGCCTCGGCGGCAAGACCTGCCTTGAGGCGGCGCACACGACTACGTTAGACAGACTTGCTCCCCTTTCCGAAGTGGGACTTTGCAAGACCGTGCCCGAAGGTCTTAAGCCCGGCAGCGACGTTGCCAACATGGCTGTGCTCGGCTTTGACCCCAGAAAGTACTACACGGGGCGTTCGCCCATAGAGGCCGTGGCAATGGGCATAGAGCTCAAGCCCACCGACGTCACCTTGAGGTGCAACCTTGTGACGCTCTCCGACGAGGAGAACTATGAGGATAAGACCATGCTCGACTATTCCGCAGGCGACATAAGCACCGAGGAGGCCGACGAGCTGATAAATTACCTTAAAAAATATCTCGACAACGACAAATACACCCTCTATCCCGGCGTATCCTACCGCCACTGCATGGTAATTAAGAACGGCGTTAAGGGACATAACCTCACCCCTCCCCACGACATTTCGGACAGGGGCGTAAGGGGACATCTGCCCGAAGGCGAATGCGGCGCGGTCTACCTTGATATGATGAAGAAAAGCTATGCCCTTCTGAAGGATCACCCCGTGAACTTAAAGAGAATCAGTCAGGGCAAAAACCCCGCCAACTCCATATGGCTTTGGGGCGAGGGCACAAAACCCGGGCTTTCCTCCTTCGAAACAGAGAGAGGATTGAAGGGCGGAATAATTTCCGCAGTAGACCTCATCAGGGGCATAGGCATGCTCGCAGGAATGAAGATAATACCCGTAGAGGGCATTACGGGCAACTACGACACCAACTGGGCAGGCAAGGCTAAGGCTGCCGCTCAGGCGCTCAAAGACGGGCTGGACTTCGTATACGTGCACATGGAGGCGCCCGACGAATGCGGACATCACGGCGACCCCGAGCACAAGGTGTATTCCATAGAGCAGATCGACGGCGTTGTAATTCCTACGTTCATAAATGAGATGGAAAAGAGCGGCGAGGACTTTGCAATTCTCGTTACGCCCGACCACCCCACTCCCTGCGCCTGCAAGACGCACGTTTCCGAACCCGTGCCCTTCCTCATATACACCAACAAGCGCAGCCTTGCAAACGGCGCGAAGAGATACACCGAGGACGAGGCGGCAAAGACGGGACTTCTTATAGAGGACGGATATAAACTGATTGACAGACTGCTTGCCATAAAGTAAATCTTTACTGCAATCTGGCATCGGACGGCTACCCGTGCGCTTTTGATATGGCGCAAACGGCTTAATTTTTGCGTTGTTGCATATCTGAATTCAATAAAAAGCATGGGGCGCGCCGAATAGGCGCGCCCTTCTTTCATATAAATTGCGTAAATAGTAAAAGTGCGGCGGCTGAAAGCTTTCAGCCGCCGCCACGCAACCCGATTATTCTCCGCCGAGCTGCTTTTCCTGCTTTTTATAAGTCTCGTTTATCATGTCAATCTGTCCCTTTTCGGCAGGCGTGGGCGTGTAGTAGCCCCTCGAGCTCATCTGGCTGAACAGGCAATACTGGTTGTCCGCAACGCCCTGAAGGTGCGTTGAAAACTGCTTTCTTATGCTCTTGGTGCTGCCCTCGAACAGCGCCGTGGCATAGAAAGAAATGAGCTGTTTTTCGCTCTCCAGCATATCCTGGATTGCATCCTTTTCGTTTAATGTGGTAGAGCTCTTAGATGTCTTCATTTTCTTAACCTCCTATCATTTCGAGCAGTTTTTCATAGCGGCACTTGTGCTCGTCGGCAATCGTCTTCATGCACTCGGCAAGGTCGGGGTCGGTGAGCGTGTTGGAATACGCCCTCGCCTTCTTGCAGATCAGCCCCTCGAAAGTAAGGGCATCGGAAATCATAGTAAGTTCTTTAGATGTCAGTTGAGTCATAATAAAAAAACCTCCTTAAGGGTTATTGCCCCTTTAAGGAGATTTATTCGCTTTTACAAAATTTTATATGTTGCCCGCATCCTCGGGCTTGATGCCGAAACTTTCAAATAGATTTACCTCGCTTTGAGAATGCGCCTTTATCGCCTGATAGTACGGGTCGGAGGAGAAATCTCTCTCCTTGTCGTAACTTCCGCCCAGGCTTTCGATTGCATACTTGAGTTCCTGGTATTCTATGTATGAAATGCCGTCCTCGTCAATCTTGTCGAGGAGGTACTCAAGCGCCCTCTCGTCGCCGTATGCCGCCAGATAGCTTGCGTGCATGGGCAGTTTTTCATCGTCGGAACGGAACGCCTTGACGAGAAGGTCGAATATTCTGTCGTCGCGAATGACGCACCTGGAGAGAATTTCGAGCATATATTCCCTCTGCACGCCCTTGTTGTAGTACTCGAGCGCCTGCTCCTTGACTTCGTCGGCAAACTGCTTGACGTTGTCTACGCAGGTGTTGCGTATGTCCTCGTCCTCGGACGTAGTGAGAAGGCGCATATACTCGGGCAACGCCTCCCTGCTTGCGCCGAGAAGGTTGAGGGCATAGCTGACCTCGTCGTCCGTTCCCGAAAGAAGGGGCACTAAAAGCCGGTCTGCATTCCTCTTTTCAATGGCATTGCAGAGGTATTCGCTGACGGGCACGCCCTGCTTAAGGTGCGCCTTAAGGCACTTTACCAGCTCCTCGTCCGAAAAGGAGGCATAGTATTCGTTGGGCGACATGCCGAGAGATTTAATCTTAGTGTCGCCGAACCTTGCATACATTACGGGAATTATGTCCTCCCACTCGCTCTCCTTATACTTGTCCGAATGCTTCTTTATGTATTCGGCGAGCTTTTCGTCGAACATACCGTCGAAATCATATAACTTCATATCATTCACCTAAAATGGCATTTACTTTCTGTCTTGTGACGCCGAAAAAGGACGAGAGCATTGCATCGTCGAGCGAGCTCTCCTTGACGTCCGCAGCAATCAGAATGGCCGCGGCGAGCGCGGGAATGCTCTTTACGATGTCCAGACGGTTTTCCTCTTCGAGCTTGCGGTAAATTTTCGTCGCGGCGGCGTTGAACTTTGCGCCGTACTCCTCCGAAAGCATTGCAAAGCGCGAAAAAGTATAGGCATATGCGCGCATGAAATTCTTGCGCTTGAGCTTGCCTACCTCCAGCCTGATGAGCTTTATATTCCTGAGTATATTGCAGATTACGACGCCGTAATCGCCCTCGGTATTGTCCTGGACGAGCGCGCTGAGCGCCTCCATCTTGACTCCGTCTTCCAGGAAAGCATCGAGGAGAATGTCCCTGACCATATCGTCCAGCTTTGCCTTTACCGCCGAAAGCGCGCCGAGAAGATGCAGCTCGTACGAGGACGACGCGTCCCCCTCGTCGAAACACCAGCGGATGCAGTCCTCTGTGGACGGGTCGGAAATGAGCTTTGCCGCCTGCTTGTCGGTCATCTGATTGAACGCCGAGAGAAACGCCACGTTCATTTCCCTGTCCTCGGAGGGCAGACGGTAAAAGTACTCCAGTTCCCTGTGCTTGTTTTTCTTCTTAGAATAGAGCACCTCGAACTTCCAGTAATTGGCTGCTATTGCGTTGTTGTATATGGTTAGGAGTTTATCGAAAGTCTCCAAACTTTCGTCCGTCCTGCCGCTGTTATAGGCGGCGATTGCCTTGAAAAAGAGCAGCGAACAGTCATACTGCAACTCTTCCTTCTGCTCGAGTATGCAGAAGAGCTTATACGCCTCCTCGTGCATATGGTTTTCACAGCAGACGGTGGCGGTCTTGTAGATGTCCTCCGTCGAAGTGAGGTCGAGCGAGAGCAGTTTTTTGGCGATTTCCACCGACTCCTCGCGCTGGTTCTGCTGGGAGCGTATCGCCGCGAGCGAGGTCAGCGCCTGCACGTCGGCAGGTCTGTCGCTCAAAATGGCGTTGCACTCCTCTTCCGCGAGGTCGAGTTTATCGTTTATTATGTCGCACATTACTATATAGTTGCGTGCGGCGTAGTACTTGTCGTTGCCCTTATCCACCGACTCGAAGTGCTTTACGGCGCCGTCGTAGTCGTTCGACCTCATACACTTTATGCCCTCGTCTATCTCCTCCGAATAGTCGGCAAGACGGGGCGGCCAGGCAAACTTTAGTCCCTTTTTCTCGTCCTTCACAAAGCTCTTTATGATGTCCCGTCTGTTTTCGGGAGAGAGTTCGGTATTGGTCTCTATGAGCAATTTATTGTAATAATATGCGGCAAAATTCTCCTGTCCGAGATTCATATAGCTTACGGCAAGCCCCTCGTATGCCTCCGAAAGATTGGCATTTTCGCCCGCATAATCAATGTATCTGAACCAGCCGTTTATGCACTTTTCGTACAGCCCCATATCGTCGAACGCCTCGGCATACAGCATGAACGAATCCTCGTCGTTGCCGTTGAGGACTGCGTTCTTGTTGAGCATTTTGAGCGCTCCGATGTAGTTGTGCTCCTCTATATAGTCGGCGGCGATGGCAATCAGCCTGTCCGCACTGAGGTCTATAGCGCTTGTCTTATCCATCTATCCCTTTATCGAAAATTTTTTCTATGTCTTTTCTGTCGTATTCGTAGTCCTTGTTGCAGTAATGGCAATGTACGCTGACTTTGCCCTGCTCCTCGACTATCTTCAATAGTTCGTCCCTTCCGACCGAGGCGAGTATTCCCCTTATCCTGCTCTCCGAACAGTTGCAGATGTAGTCGGGGAAGAGCTCGTACGTGACGCCCGAAAGGAGATTGCCGAAGAACGCCTTGGCAACGCCCTCCGCGCCCTCTCTTCTCAGCGAATCGACGTCCTTGCAGAACGCCTCGAACGCCTCGCCCGCGCGCTCCGTCTGTTCGTCGGAGGCATCTGGAAGAAGCTGAATTATGACGCCGCCTGCCGAAAGGCAGGTACCGTCGCCGCCCATTTCGACGACTATCTTTACCGCGGTGGGTATCTGTTCGCTTACCTGAAAATACTCGGCAAGAATGTCGGACGCATCGTCCGAGGCTATCTCGCAGGTGCCCACGTATGGCACGGAATATCCGTCCTCCCTTACGACGGTCAGCGTGCCGCCGACAAGCGTCTGGCTGCAACTTCCGTCGGCATAGCCCCTTATGTGCAGGTCGGCATCGGCGGAAACCGAGACCGCTCCGTCGCCGTCCTTTGCCTTGACGGTAAGCGAGACGCTGCCCCTCTTTTCCTTTAAATTGGCAGCGCAGTACGCGCCGCTTACCAAAAGTCCGCCGAGCAGCTTAGCCGCCGTCGGGCCGAGCGAATGAATTTTTATGGCATCGTTTACCAGCTTGGTTACGTCGAGCACGGTAAGCGACGCCTGTTCCTCGCATATGAGCGAGCGGAAAATCTTATTCATGTTTTACCTTTTGTATGCAAAGAAATTTATTCTTTCTGTCTTGTCGCCGCCGAGGTGCCCCTCGGTTTCGACGCGTGCAAAGCCTGCCTCTTTAAGCAGGCCGACAATTGTCTCCTCGCCGTGCGCGTACTGGAAATGCGTCTCCTCGAACCTGTCGTAGGCGCCGTCCTGCCGCTTTACGAAGAACGTAAGCTCCATTCTGACGCCTTCGGGCGTCTGACGGTTGAACCAAAGATATGAGATGTCCTCTCCGTCCTCGCCGAAAAGATTTTCGCCGATTATGTTTCTCAGCTTATTTTCCGAGCTTATGTCGAAGAAGAACACTCCGTCGCCCGTAAGGCAGGAATATACCTTTCTGAAGGTGTGACCCAGCTTTGACGGCGGCACATAGTTTATGCAGTCGTTTACGGCGACGGCGAAATTTACCTTACCGCACAATTTAAGTTTGGTTATATCGCCGAGTAAAAATTCACAGCGGATGCCCTCTTTTGCGGCTTTCTGCCGCGCGACGGTCAGCATTTCGGGCGATATGTCCATGCCTGACACCGAATAGCCCGCCCTGTTGAGCGCCCTGGTGAAATACCCGTTGCCGCATCCGATGTCTATGCCGCTACTCCCGACGCCCGCACTTTTAAGCTTACTTAACAAATACTGCGACCATGAATCATAGTCGCAGTCTGCATTCAGATATTCGAACCATCTGCCAAGCGTTTTATAGCTTTCGGCCATAGTCTTTCCGCCTTACTTCAGAAGATTGTCGGAGCTGACTCTCTTCTTCTTGCCCTTTCTGCCTTCGGGGGTCTTGAGCGCCTTCTCCCTCTCGGCGAACAGCCTTTCATATTCGACGTAGCGCGTGTCGCCCTTGTGCTGTTCGTAGTACTCTTTGACCTCGCCCTCAATCGCCTGCCTCGTCTGCGAAGCGGCGGCAATCTGCGCCCTGCCGTATGCCTCGCCGACCTTGGAAATGGTCGTTGCACCCTCTATCGGGCGAATGGGACGGCCTATGAGTTCGCTCTTGCCTGCGGCGAGAAGTTCCCTCGCAAGCGCCTTTTCATCGTTCTCCTTTTCAGCCTCGAGCTGTTTGGGAGTCATCTTTGCGCGCTTTGCCTCCTTTTCGGTCTTTACCGCAGGAGTTATGAACATGTCGAACACCCACTGGGCATATGCAAACCAGCAAAGAAGTATGAACGAGAAGCCTATGAACAGGAATATGATGTACGCAAGAATAAGGAAGAACTGCGAGCTCATTCCTATTATGAGGAACCAGACGGGTATGAGCGAGAAACCGAGCATGAAAATCGTCTGGATAATCGTTGCAAAGAGCAGAACGAAGGTGTTTTTGAAAAGATGTACGAACCCTACCCTGTAGCTTACGCCGACTGCAAGCAGCCACATTGCGACGATACCGACGATAACCGTTGCGATTATCATGAACACCTTGGCGGTCACGGGGCCTGCCGCGGATGCGCCTTCTGCAATCTGTATTGCCGTCCAGTCAGAAACGCATATGGAGGCAAACACGAACACCATTAAGAGCGTTACGGCTAAAACCGTATTGAAGTAGCACGCCTTTACGCCGTGGAAGTAGCCCTTGA
Source organism: uncultured Clostridia bacterium (assembly GCA_944354125.1). GTDB lineage: Bacteria > Bacillota > Clostridia > Christensenellales > Borkfalkiaceae > Coproplasma. Next base: position 335,719 of record CALVPT010000001.1, read on the forward strand.
CAGTGAACTGACCGTGGGTGTTTATGAGCTTTCTTACCGAATATGCTCCGCCTGCGATGCCCACCGACGCGATGAAACCCGCGACAATCAGAAGCGAGTAGAAAAGCAAGTCGGCGGAGAGTACTATCCTCTCTGCCGCGCCCTGCATGCCGGGCGTTACGGGATAAGTGCCTAAGATATTGGAGGCAAACGGGTACAAAAAGCCCATCTGGCTGACGTATGCGCCGCGGATATAGACGAGGGCAATGCCGGGGATGAAGAAAATGAGCGTAAGGACGTTGATTATAACCAACTTACCGAAACACGACTTGAAGATATCCCATGTGTCCGCCCAGCGGCCCTTGGGAAGGCTGGTGCGCACGTAGTCGTCCGCAATCTCCTTTCCTTCCAATGTGCTGACTCTTGACTGTGCCATTTACAAATTCCTTGAATCGCGCCCTCCCTTTACGGAAAGGCGCATAGTTTTTCTAATATTATACAGTATAGGCGAAATTATTTCAATTGATTTGAGCGGGAGTTTGTAAAAAAGAATATAATTTTCTTTGACATTTATCATAAGGTATGCTATTATCTGTATGCCAAATAGAGGAGCGGCAGAGCATCAGTATTTGCGGAAGTCAGGCTTACGGCAGCATTTTCCGCAGAAAAAGGGCATCGCCGCCGAAGTGCAGAGCTCCGCCGTAAGGCTTTGCGCTGGGCGCACGGGATAATATTCGTGCGACTGTCACTTTGATGTGTTGCGCTATTTGCAGTTAGCTTTATAAATAAAGTTAGTTGGCGGCGCTGTAATTTTTTTATGGCGCCGCTTTTTGTAACATATTTTATTTTCGGAGAATAGACTATTATGAAAAAGTTCAGAGTTGGCGTCATAGGCGCCACGGGAATGGTCGGCCAGCGCTTCCTGACGCTGCTTGAAAATCACCCCTGGTTCGACGTTGTCTGCCTTGCGGCAAGTTCCGCCTCGGCAGGCAAGAAGTACAAAGACGCCGTAAGAAAATGGCTGATGACCTCCCCCATGCCCAAAAAGTACGAGGATATCGTTGTCATGGACGCGACGGCCGACAGACAGAAGATTGCCTCCCTCGTCGATTTCTGCTTCTGTGCGGTAAACATGAAAAAAGACGAGATTAAGGAGCTTGAGTACGCCTACGCAAAGCTCGAATGTCCCATTGTTTCCAACAACTCGGCACACCGTTTCACCGACGACGTGCCCATGGTAATACCCGAAATAAACGCCGACCACCTCGACGTAATCCCCTCCCAGAGGGCAAGACTGGGCACCAGGCGCGGCTTTATTGCCGTAAAGAGCAATTGCTCGCTCCAGTCCTACGTTCCCCTCTTGGAGCCGCTTAAAAAGTTCGGCATAAAGTGCGCCGCAGTCACAACCTATCAGGCAATATCGGGCGCAGGCAAAATCTTTGAGACCATGCCCGAAATTATAGACAACGTCATTCCCTACATCGGCGGCGAAGAGGAAAAGAGCGAAAAAGAGCCCCTCAAGATATGGGGCAAGGTAGAAGGCGGAAAGATTGTGCCCGCCGACGGTCCCGTAATTACTGCTCAGTGCCTTAGAGTGCCCGTCTCCGACGGACATACGGCTGCATGCTTCGTAAGCTTCGAACACAAGCCCTCCAAGGAAGAAATACTGGATGCCTGGAAGAACTTCAAGGGTCAGCCCCAGGAGCTCGGCCTCCCCTCCGCACCCGTGCAGTTCATTCACTACTTCGAGGAAGACAACCGTCCCCAACCCAAGCTCGACCGCAATCTTGAAAACGGGATGGCCGTTTCCGCAGGCAGGCTGAGAGAGGACAATCTCTTCGACTATAAGTTCATAGGACTTTCGCACAACACGTTGAGAGGTGCGGCAGGCGGCGCGGTGCTGCTTGCAGAACTTCTGGCGGCAAAGGGTTACTTCGACTGATTTTTCGCGTCTGCGACGCAGTGCGCCGCGGTGAGAGAGCAATAAAAAAATATAAATTATTCGAGGATGTATGAAAGCATTTTTTAAGGGAACGGCAACTGCCATGATTACCCCCTTCTACGACAACGGCGGAGTAAATTTCGACGCGTTCGGAAGGATGATTGAATATCAGATAGAAAACGGCACGGACGCCCTTGTAGTGCTTGGCACGACGGGTGAACCTGCCACAATGAGCGAGGAAGAAAAGACCGCCGTGATGGAGTACTCGGTAGCCAAAGTCGCAAAGAGAGCCAAGGTCATATTCGGCTCGGGCAGCAACTGCACGGCGCACGCCGTGGAGGCAAGCATAAAAGCCGAAAAGATGGGCGCGGACGGACTGCTGGCCGTCACCCCCTATTACAACAAGTGCACACAGAAGGGCATAGTCGAATATTACAAGGCGATATGCGGCGCGGTAAAGATACCCGTAATCGCCTATAACGTGCCTGCAAGGACGGGCGTCAACATTCTGCCCCCCACCGCCGAAGAGCTTTCCTACATAGACAATATGGCAGGCATCAAAGAAGCATGCGGCAATATGGAACAGATCTGCGAGACGATGAGAAGAATACGCCCCCGCATGGATCTTTATTCGGGCGACGACAACCTTAACCTTCCCATTCTTGCCATAGGCGGCAGCGGACTTATATCGGTTGCAAGCAATATTGCGCCCAGAGAAGTCAAGCAGCTTGTCACGCTCATGCAGGAGTGCAGGCTTAAGGAAGCCAACGAACTTCAGGACAAACTTCTGCCCCTGATTGACGCCTGCTTCACGGAGGTTAACCCCATACCCGTAAAGGCAGGTTGCAATATGATAGGTCTTAACGCAGGCATTCCGAGAGCGCCCCTCACCGAACTCGAGGACGCACACAAGAAGATTATGGAGGACTGCATCAAGGCGGCAGGAATCAGGGCATTATGATAAGAGTACTAATCTGCGGAGCGCTCGGCAGAATGGGCGCAAACATAAGGGAAATGCTGTCGGGCGACGGCGAGGCTAAAGCCGTATGCGGCGTCGACCCCAGGGGCGACATGACGGGCGAATTCCCCGTATACCCCTTCTTCGACAAGGTAAAAGAGGACGTTGACGTGATAATCGACTTCTCCTCCCCTGCCGCTCTGTCCGACGAACTCGGCTATGCCATAAAAAACGGCGTACCCGCTGTAATCGCCTCGACGGGATATACACCCGAACAGCTTGAAGAAATCAAGGCGGCGTCTGAAAAAGTTGCAATCTTCCGCACCGCAAACTTCTCGCTCGGAATAAACCTCCTATGCGAACTCGTAAAGAAAGCGGCGGAGACGCTCGGCGAAAAGTTTGACATAGAGATTATCGAAAAACACCACTCGCAGAAGGTGGACGCACCAAGCGGAACCGCCCTTATGCTTGCGGACAGCGCAAATTCGGCATTCGGCGGCAGCAAGCCCTACGTAAACGGCAGGGAGGGCATAGTCGGCAAGCGCGGAAACGAGATAGGCATTCACGCCGTGCGCGGCGGCACCATAGTCGGCGAGCACGAAGTGCTGTTCTGCGGAGAGGACGAGATAATCTCCCTAAGCCACTCGGCAAGGAGCAAAAAGGTCTTTGCGGCAGGCGCCATCAAGGCGGCAAAATGGCTTGCCGGAAAGAAAGCCGGCCACTACGACATGAAGGACCTTTTAGGCGACGTCCTCTGACCCTTGCAAGGCGTTAGTTGCGGCATATGTGCCGCCCAATCGTAAAACTGACAGCCTTTTCTTGCCTGAGAAAGAGCATCGATAATAGACAATACAGACATAGTAACTATCCACCACTAAAGTGGTGGCTTTAGCTTAAGCCCTAAAGGGCAATTATACCGGCATGGTGCTTAAGCACCAATGGGAACTCGCCTACTGCACACAAGCAAGCCTGTTCCCTTTATTTTTTATTGCCCTTTGTCTTACTATTTGATTTCAGCCATTTGTCAAACGGGTCATAATATTCCACCATACTGATTTGGTCTGAAATCAAATCTTCTTTCTGTTGGTTTTGTATGTATTTCTGCACGGCTTGCTTGTTATGCCCTACCGTGCTGACATAGTAACCCCTACTCCAGAAATGCCTGTTTCCATACTTGTATTTGAGGTTTCCATACCTCTCAAAAATTATCATTGTACTCTTACCCTTGAGATACCCCATGAAACTCGATACTCTTTCATTAGGGGGTATGGAAACCAACATATGTATGTGGTCTGGCATTGCGTGTGCTTCTATTATTTCTACACTCTTCCTATTGCAGAGTTCTCTTAATATTTTTCCTATATCCACCTTCAGCGCATTGTAAATTACTTTGCGGTGATATTTGGGAGTAAAGACTATGTGATATTGACATTTCCAAGTCGTATGTGCTAATTATCCTTGGGGATTTTTATTCTCCCCCGAGGATAATTTTATTGTTACTGCGGTATATTCACCGCGCCTACCAATTTATAGACAATCTTTACTTCCTGCACTCTCTGCCCGTTTATCCTTTCAGGCTTGCCGATGTATATCTTATCTATAAAACTATTCAGAATTTCAGGCGTTAATTCGGCTACTTCGGTATAACTTCGTACCAACGATATAAACTTTGCAATGCTATTTGCGGTTTCCTCGGCCGTCTGCAAACTTGTTCTCAATTTTACCGCTTTGTCTTTCAGCTCCGCTTGCTCCGTTTCATAATTCTTGGCAAGAAGCTCAAACCGTTCTTCCGGCATTAAGCCGCAGACCTTTTCCTCATAGAGTTTTACGATAATTTTCTCTATTTCCGAAAGTCTGTTCTCCGTCTTTTTCAATTCATTCCTTGCCGATGATTGCAGCCTTGCACTCTCTTTCCGGGAACATTTACGAAAGTCATCAACAAACTCTTCTTCATACTGTCTGACATACCTGCAAACCTTGCGAATATCAGCAAGTACGATTTGTTCGAGAGCATTCACTTTGATAGCATGTTCCGTACAGAGATTTTTCTTCTTTTTACGGTATGTCGAACAAATGAAAGCATCTTTTCGCCTATCCTCCTTTCTTCTTCGGATCGTCATTTTTCCGCCGCAATCCGCACAATATAAAAGCCCGGAAAAAATATTGACTTCATTGAACTTCGTATATGCCCGTTTCGTTCCGCGCATTTTCTGTACCGTTTCAAAGGTTTCTTTGTCTATGATCGCTTCCTGTGTTCCCTCGAATACTGCCCAATCTTCCTTACTTTGTATCCATTGTTTCTTATTCTTAAATGATTTGCGTTTTGTCTTAAAATTTACCGTACTGCCGGTGTACTCATAATTAGAAAGGATATACTCTACGGAAATCCTGCTCCATATTTCGGGATAGGTTGCCGCTTTATAATGCTTGATTCCTCTGTTCTCGGCATATAGCTTCGGCGTTTCAATCCCCTCTTCAGTCAGTTTGCGGGCGATACCGCCCATCGTATTTCCGTCGAGATACATACGGAATATCTTTTTTACGATTTGCGCGGCTTCTTGGTCTATGATCCACTTTTCTTTATCGTTTGGATCTTTCTTATACCCGAACGGCGGTATCACGCTTAAATGCTTCCCTGAATTTCCTTTAGCTTTCAGAACACTGCGGATTTTTTTACTCGTATCTTTGGCATACCATTCGTTAATGATATTCCGAAAGGGTGTAAAATCGTTATCCGCTTGGTTCTCGCTATCCACGTTATCGTTGATAGCTATAAAACGTATATCCATCTTCGGCAGCATTATCTCGGTATAGTATCCCACCATGATATAGTCACGCCCGAACCTCGACATGTCTTTCACGATAACCGTTTTAATAAGACCGGCTTGCGCATCTGCCATCATCCTTTGAAAATCAGGTCTGTCGAAATTCGTTCCGCTGTATCCGTCATCCACATAAAATCGCGTGTTTGTAAATCCGTATTTTTCCGCATAGGCAGACAGTATCTCCTTTTGATGTACGATACTGTTACTGTCCCCGTTTAACTCATCGTCCCGGCTTAACCGACAATAAAGCGCTGTTAATTTTTCACCTCCATTCTTTTTATTTCCTATCATAGCTATTTGTGGTCCTAACATACTTTTCTTCCTCCGTCAGGTTCCAAACAGCAAATTCGTTCTTTGTTGTTTTGTACTAACCGACGTATCACGTCATAAGGCGTTTCCTTTGCGCAACTTATTTCTTCCGCAAACACCTTATAGATCATGCCGTCGATTGTCATTACTTCTATCCTTCCATTTTTGTTTTCTTGTTGTTTCAATTCTCCTTATCATTTTTGTGTTTTATGTAGGTCGCTCAGCTTGGATTTCTGTCTTACTATTTTTGCCTTACAGGACTTTTCTTATTATCCATCACTTACCGACTACTCTCCGTCGCCTTGCAGTTCCTTTGTTTCCTTCTTTCCTTCTCCCGTTCCGCGCCCATAACGGAAAGATGAGCGCGGTTTGCCCTATCACACAATTTTCCCCTTCTTTTTTCCCGATATTACGGGTTTGTTAAGTGTAGTTTTTCCTACATTCCGCTGTTTCCATTTTTCATGATTTCATAAGCACGCCGTATAAACTCCACTTTCGTCATATGCCTTTCTTTCAAAAATGCATCGATCTCGTCATACAATTCCCGCGGCAGCATCGTTTGAAAGTTACTGCTCGCCAAACGACGCTTTTCTTTATTCATATCCTCATATTTCCTGCGGGCTATCCTCTGCGGAGTATCTTCTTTTCTCGTTACCATAGTATATCTCCGAAACCATTATCGTATATATACTATAATATATCTCGGCGTATTTGTCAATAAGTACATTGCAATTTATCCAATTTTCGCCATGTTTAACCTTTTTCAAAATTCCAAAGAGTTTTCACATTTTCTTGCTCAATGCGCTGTTCGCGTTCGGCTTCCATCTCATCCTCGATCTCTCTCAAACGATTAGTATAGTCCCTGCTCAAATATTCACTTTCTTCTCCGAATGAGGAGAGAAAGCCGCCTATGAGTTTTCCCACCTTATAGCGTGAGATGGCAAGTTTTCGTTTCAGGCTATTGTCGTTTACTTTGTGCCTAAACTTTCGCTCATAGATTTCGGGTTTGATGTCCTTGACCGCGCGCAATACGATGTTGCCTTGCCGCCTTTTATAATCTTCTTCCAGTTCTTGTATGAGCGTTATGTTCTGCGGATCAATGAAATAATGATTGCCGCTCTTTGTCGGTTCACAAAGTTCGTCTATCTTACGCTGTAAACCCGAAAGCCGCTCATAAAATTTTCTATCCGCTTTCCTTGCCCGTTTATCATAGAGCAACAGTTTGTTTACCGTTTTATCGATCTGCTCCCGATACGGCAACATATCCTTTTTACTATAGAAAAAACTTGCGTCCTTCGGTATCATTTTGGCAAGAGCGATCAAGCTCTTCCGTACCTCATCTTCGCTTACAATACTCTTAGGATAAGTTATCCTTTTCAATTCCCGCAAAGCCTCGTTCCGCGTCATATACATCTTGTCCGTCCTTTCATCTATAAAAGCGTTCAGTCGGACGTGCATACGGTCTATCACTGCTTTTTCAATTTTCCCCTTGTGTCGGTACTCCAACTCTTTTTTCCTGTACTTGCATTTTGGCTCTTTCTCGGCAAACCAAAAATGAATGTGTAAGTGGTGCGGCCTATCCTTGTGCAGCGAACATATCAAATCTATGTTCTTCGGATCAAGCCCCATATCCCGAAAGAACTCCCCGAATGTCCGTTTCACAAGCCGCATACACTTTTCGGGCATATCGATCTTACGGCTCATCTCCTCATTGAGAGAGATGAACCCGTGCCACAATATTTTATTTGCCTTTGCGCGTTCCTGTATCGCTTTAAGTTCCCGCTGCGAGATAAAGCCGTCGCCGTTGAACACGCCCGTAGACTTTTCAAAATACGCTATCATATCGCGCATATCTGATTTGGAATTTTCTCCGTTCAGTTTCCTGTCCGAAGTCATGTATTTGTAGATATTCTTTCCTCCGTCGCGCATCTCATAGTATGGGCGTTCGCGCTCGAACTTCTTGCGTTCTTCCGCCGTGGCATTGCTCTTTAACTTCCACGGCGTATATGTAATGTTGAATATGATCGGTTGATTGCTGATTGTTTTTCCTCCTTTTCTGTTTAACTTTTCATATCGGACTGTTTTCTCTTTGCCCCAAGCAAACCGATGGCGGGTTTCCCGCATCGGAAAGCAAAAACGCAGGGTGCAACAAACTCTGCGTTTTTCTTATCCTGCTACAAATTATCCCTAATTTGCTACCACCTACTCGATTTTTTTGCTTACCATTTTTCACTGTATTTTTGCTCATATCTCCGCACCAATTGAAAAATATTTCGTACATTTTTTAGCTCCTCATCCGCATCATACTTTGCTGCAACATCACCCCAATCCAAGTCCGTTTTATACCGCTCCGCACTTCCGAACAGACTGCCTTCTATATCGGGATATGCGTTGCGAAAATCCTCATATGTCTGTATTTTCGATGAAACAACCATTTCCGTTCGTTGCACTTCAGATACAGTTTCCTCCGTCAAAGATGCTGCACAAATTTTCTTTTTCTGTGCGCCGCCCCTTTGCCCGCTGCTCTTGCGTTTCTTGGAAACATCCAACTTCCGTTTGCACAAATTAAAGTATCCCTGCAGGCACACATCCTTGAACTGCGGCTCTGTTCCTTGAAACATATAGCCGCAAATTGCCTTGACAAATATCCCTTGCTTCCTTGTATTCATCAGCTTCATTGCCTTGTAATACGTTTCGTAAAACGTAAAATGCTTGGATTGCAGATTATACTTCTTCGGTATCTTCCCGATACTTTCCGTTTCCTTGACTTCTTTCAAAATACTTGCGATATTGCTCCAATAAAAATCCTCTTTGTCCGATAACTGCTCCATAGGCTCTCTATCTTCAAACTCATACGCACAGATACAGTTTGCCAGTTTCCCCGCGCTTATATCGTCCATACTTTGCAGAATGTCTGCATACCATTCATAAAATGTAAATTGTTCCATTCTTTTTCCTCCATCATTTTTTTGCCGACGGTTATGGCTCATCGGCTTGCCTTGTTTGCTCTTACTATCACCTCCTCGTTATTCTATTTCTGAGTAGCCTATTTGGACACCCGTCTGCACCGCACTCTTCGAGCAATGCAAAAGCCCTACCGTTGTTCACGGTCGGGCTCGAAACTTCACCTTGTTCAGGTGCTTCCTATTACGCTGATTAGAGCTGTTTTCCGTTGGTATGAAAATGCCACAATTTTACGTCTGTTTTCCCTTAAAAAACAGTGTATTCTCCGCTTTATTTTACTTCTTGTTCTAACTACTGTGGCACAATCATCCAAACCGAAGATTACTTCATTCTCATTTTTTTGTACTTTTTTGCGAATTTTCTTCCGTACAAACTATATTCTCCGTTCTCGTCTTCCGTTACTTCTTTCGCTGCTCCGTCGTATAATTCCCATAACAGTTCCGAGAATATCGGATGGTTGATAAACGCCGCATAAATGCGCCAATCTGCCGCGCTGTTCTTCTCGTAGTGGCGCAGCACGAGGATCAATACGTTTTCATTCGTCAGCCATTTAGTAACCTGCCGATCTCGCTCTGCCTTTATATCCGTTATTTGCTCATACAGGACTTCCCGTTCCTGTTCATCCGCTGTCCGTATCGACAAATACAAGCGGTTGATTGCCGCCTTGCTCTCGTCTATGATTTGTACGATTTTATCTTTATGCCTGTATTCCGTAGCGTTCCCTGAACCTATATCATACGCTAAACTTGACGAAATCGGGCTATAGTCTCCGTATTGCTCTCTGCCTTTTCGGAAATGCAGCTTATTCACAAGCGCATACAGATTATCCATCGCCGTATGATAAAAGGCGTGCTGTTTGCTTCTTCTCTCGTCAATCTCTGCAAAGAAATTCGGAGAAGGACGTTGGTACTTCTTCCGCAACACGATAAGTTCCTTGCTTACAGAAATGTTTTCAAAGCTGCGTTTTGCCTTGTCAATCTCCAATCCCGAAAGAACCGCAAGCTTGCAGATGTCCTCGTAAATTGAGAGTATCTTTCCCTTCTCTGCGCTCTTATGTAGTTCATCCCACAAAATACTGTTGAGCTTTTGCGACAGGTTGACGATTTCCCCGATCTTATTGACGCTTGTATCATGGTCGAGTTTAGAGAGCGTCTGTTCCGTCTTTTCCTCTGCTTTGATGTTGCCCACGGGAACTTTGAAAAAATCCTTATATCGCGCGGCCGCGTTTACCAACAGCTTGTCATCCGTTATCAGCATCGTATCCGAATCATAATCACAGCCGTTGAGCCGCTGCTGGATATTTTCTCCGATAGAATTTACACAGACAATGTTTTCGCCTAGGTCAAAGTAATCCCATATCCCACCGCTGAGAGCGTTTTCCACACAATATAAGTTTCCCATCGTGATATGCGGAGAACGCGCGCACAGCAATTTCGTCCCATTTCCAAAGCGTTCACAGCGGATCTGCCCGGGCTTTAATTCGCTTGTAATGTCTTCGCTCGCAAGATACTTTAAAAGTTCCGTGCCGTTTCCGAAAAGAGTGGCATTCGTACCGTTTAACAAAATATGCCCGCGCTTTAACCGCTCCTTTAAACTGCGCACGACGTCGTCACGAAAATTGGCATACAGTTCCGTTTCATCGAAATGCGGATATTGGTGCATGAGCGTAAAGATAACATCCGCACGTTCCGCAAGTCCGTCACAGTATTCTTCTTCGCCGTCTTTTTCACGGGCAAAGGCGTCTGTGAAGTGATAGCGCATAAAGTCAACATCCCTGCGCAAAAGAGAGATATAATCAATACTCGGCTGTAATAAATGTCTGACTTCCTCTTGGGATAATGAAAGGGTATTTATAAGCTGATAACTGCTCTGTACCATCTTTCCGTGGAAGAAGCGTGTACTCTTATCATATTTAACCACCCCGAATGTGCTGTCCGTATGAGCCGCCCATTTTCGGATATTTTTCTCAGCCAATCCGCCCGCGAATTTGAGATATTTCAGGCTGTTCGGCGTCGTCACCATGACAATCTGATGTATGTCCTCGGCAAGCGTGACAAAACCGCGTCTTTTCAGATCGTCCAAAGTAATTTTTTTATCTTTAAACCATTTCTGCAATCTGGTACGGAAGGCGCATGACTTGAAAAACTTGTTACGTAGCAGCACCATATGCTTGTCAGCATAGCCGTTTGCAAACACGCTCTCATCTAAAAGGCTCTCGCCATCCCAAATATCGTTGGTGATTTGTGTTCGTTTCGTTCTCGCAGAGAGTTTTCCGTCCTCGATCTCCACCGATACGACTTCCTCTTCAAACACACTTTTATAGTCAGGAACAAACAAAATGCTGTCAAGCGGAATTTCCATTGTTCCCTTGATACTGCTAAGCGATAACGCCCGGTATGATTCCCACGAAGCAAGATCTTTTCGCGGTTTTAAGCCGCATTCGCTCCACTTCGTCATATGCCTGTACAGTCGGTCGTCTATAAAAAGGCATTTTCCCTCGCGCGAACTGCCTGCACTGCGCTTGTACCTGACATAGTGAATACCATCCAAATGAAAGCCGTTTTCGTAAAAGTGTTCACGCAAATCTTTCATTTTTATAAGGTTTCCCTCTTGGGATTTGTATGTATAGTTAAACTTCAAGTTAATTACAGCAAGAGTATATTCATTTTCATTCTTATCTTGAAAAGAAAACTTTTTACGACAAATGCGCTTATACGCCTTTTCAAGCTCTATGAGATCTAGAGAATTATCCAAGTAGATTTTAAACAAGCGAAAATAGGCGTCGCTTTTACTTTCGGGCATTTTATACCCGATAGCCACGCCGTTTTCCTGTTCTTGCCCGTATATGTCACAAGCTTCTATGGAAATGATTCTGTAAGAACTGTTCATTATGCTATAATAGTAAAAGAAATACTGTTAATCTTATTAACCCGTAAAGATTTTTACAAAAAAGAAATTATTCTATCAAATCTCTGTACAAGCTCATCAAAAGTAATTATATCGACAACATCTTTGTATGTATTTTTAATAAGTTCAAAATCAAGCTTCTTTTGATTAATATTATCTCCATTAAAAGATGCCGCATCTCTTCCAAAAATAATATATCCCTTGGGATGGACAGCTTTTAGTTTTATTTCTCCCATTTCGTTCTGGAGAGCAGGATTTTTATTCGATATTTCTTCCGTTGTCATTTTTGTTAAACATTTTAAATATTGCTCCAACTGATTTATTGCGCCACTCAATTCACCGCTTGGAACATAATGATTCCTATATTGTCTTTTACGAAATAAATTTGGATAAGCTTGTGGCGACTTTACTTCGATTAAATCAATATTCCCCTCACAATCTATCAAAGACAAATCCGCTTGACAATTAGCTCGCGCACCAGTGTAATCTGAAATATTTAACTTTGTCTGTATTTTTACATATTTCGGATTAAGAAAACAAAAGATTTGAGCAATAAGTTTAGAAAACTCATCCTCATGAATAAACACACCCGCTGCACTTCTTTCTAAACTTTTTAATAACTGAACTTTTGCGTATATATACTTAACTTTTTCTTGTTTACAAATCTCTTCTGTCTTTATATCCTCTTTATTCCGCACACTTATTTCTCTTGATTTATATCTACTGTATATTTCTTCATAATCTACCACATCAAGTTCACTTTTTAATAGTTTTGTAAAGATAGACAAAGTTTGATATTTTACATTTGTTGCTGTGGGGAATATTTTTACAAAATCCTTATAGGTAGACTGCGTTATATGAAGTCCATCATCCTCAAAATTGCTGTCCGAATCAATATCAATAAACAATTTATCATGTTTATAAAAATTTTTGAAAGCATACAAAATGTTTCCGTAAATGGATGAAGATTTTTCTTCTCCTGTTTTATCTTGATATCTGGACCTTTTTGAAGATGAAGTCACAAACCAGGATTGATCTATTGACAAAGACGCATCAATGTACAAATCAAAAGTAGCGCCAATTTTTTCTTTATCAATTCTAAAATAATTTTGATCTTTTTCACCGAGGACAAACTTATAGTCGTAACAAATTGACGACTCTTCATCTTTGGATATCAAATCTTTTTTACTAAATGAAAATGTTTTATAAATTTGAAAATCCTGATCCTCTTCTAATTTTTCTTCTAGCCAATCACTTTCAGTTTCATAACATAAAATCAGCTGCCTATCTTTCTTCTCAAAACTAATTCTACTCATTGCGGTAGCTCCATTTGTACTATGATCTTTTTATATATTACATTTTCATCTAAGTATTTTAAGTTACAACGCGACATTCAATAACCCAGCCGAATAGTTTTATTCTGCTGTCCTTTCACCGTGACTTTACACCTTATTGCGTTTCAGTTCCTGCCAATCCTTTGTAAACTCATAATCAATTTCGTTATCTAAAGCCTTGAAGTGCTCCCTTCCACAATGAATTTTTAACCGTTCAGAAGGGCGTAACTCATGTTCATTAGTAGTACCTTTCGTTTCAAGAACGAAATACATTTTCTTTTCTCCTTCCTTTTCCATATAGACAGCCCAGTCTGGCGAATAGTTAGAAAGCGGAGTGCTTATCTTGAACCTCTGCGGTATCTTGAAGAACAGTTTCACGTCCGGATCGCTGTCAAGTGCTTCAGCAAAAGGCCTTTCAACTGTATCGCTGTCATAGATGACATAGTCGTAGACAGAGTGCTCCACCTTAACCGCATTGATATCTTCAAAGGCTATAATATCCTTTTCCTCGTCAAAATTGAACACTTCGTAGAAGGTGTATTCCTGACCGTCAAGTTTGATATACTTGATACCGTCAATTGCCCTTTCCGTCTTATTCCTATCTATAATTTGAGCAACCGCCTCTATGAACTTTTCAGGGTTATTGAGAAAATCTTTCAATCTTCCGCATTCAAGGAGTATCTGGGCAATGTTATTTCTCGGAAGCTTGGTGCTATCCGCAAGAATACGCACCACGTCGGGAAGAGGTAATTCCTGCTCGTATTCGCTCGTGGAACTTGCACTCTCCTTATAATCAACACCGCTTTTTTTGATATTGAAACTTGCGACCTCTTTGAGGATTCGGCTTTTGCGAATTTCAGGCATTTCTGAAATCTCTTTTACGCTCTTTTCAATCAGATACTGAATATCCATATTGATGCGGTAGATGGTCTTTTGCTTCATCTTGTCCCACAGCTCCATAAAGAGCGGATTCATAAACATTTCATCCCTTCTCTTAACGGAAACCTGCTTACGTTCGGGCTTGATATTGACCTTTGTATTTGCCTTGCCGATAATCGGGAGAAGTCTTTGTCTTGCCGCTTCAAAGCGCGCGGGAAGATCGACCGTACCATTGGCAAGGTCGTTTTTGAGCGTATCTTTGATTTTTCCTTGACTGTCGATGTAGTTTTTCTTACGGAAATGCTCCAAAATATCCCCCGCATCCTTTATTGTAATGACTGCTTCTGCGCCTGTTTCGTCCTTATAAGAGATATTGACAAACATATCCGCGTCAAGCACACCGAATCTGACGCCGAGTTCCTCGATTTCCTTTTGCAGCTTGTCCGCAAATTCAGCAAAGGATTCCTGCGCGATAATGTGCAGAATGTTGACGTTTTTATCGTCAATGCGCTCACCGCTCTGGTCTACGCAAAGGCGCAAACCTCTGCCGATTTTCTGACGGCAAGTGAATACCGTCTTATTTTCGATGAGCGTGCATATCTGGAACACGTTCGGGTTATCCCACCCTTCTTTGAGCGCGGAGTGTGAGAATATAAAGCGGAGCGTACAATCAAAGGAAAGCAGCCACTCTTTGTCTTTCATAATCGTGTTGTATGTGCTGTAATCGTCCGCCGTATCACCCTTTGTGTCCTTTACTCTGCCCTTTTTATCGCAAGAGAAATAACCGTTATGTACTTCGCTTGCCGACTGTTTATAGAACTCTTTTACTGCGGCAAAACGCGGCTGTTCGATCAATTCCGCATACAGCTCCTCGAACATTTTCGCATAAATGCCCTTGCCGTCCTCTTGCTCATAATCGCGGTACTTGGCTACTTCGTCGATAAAGAACAGCGACAGCACCTTTATGCCGCGGCTTAAATATCTCTTTTCCTTTTCAAGATGAATTTCTATCGTACGCTTAATCTGTTCGCGCTTGAACGTCATCTCGTCCACGGCACCGATCGCTTTATGGAGCGCAAGAACTTCCGTATTGGCAAACTCTATCTGTTCCCAACCTTCCGTACAATCGATACCGGCAATATCGTATCCCTCGTAAATCTCTCTGCGCGTGATAGCAAATAGGCTGTCGCCCTGCTTTACCGTCTTTACTTCGCGCTTGACGATACCCGTCGCTTTGCTCTTTACGTCTATCTCCACTTTCGCATAGAAAGAGGACTTCTTGCCCACTTCCAAAAGTCTGATATACGGCTTGTTGAAGTCGTCCATAAGCGACTGATTTGCAACGCATATCTGCTTGACAATATTCATCTGATACGCGTCCACGGGCGTTAAGCGGTACACGGTATTGAAAACCTGCTTGTGTGTTGCCGAATAACGGAGTTCGCACAGGGGATTGAGATTTTCTATCGCCTTTCTCGATTTTTCCGTGTTGTCGATGCTCTGCGGCTCGTCGATGATGAGAATAGGACTACACTGCGCCATAAATTCACGGGCAGTCTTGTCCATTTTGTCGCTTTCCTGATTGAAAAGGTTTTCGTCCTTTTTGATCGCGTCTATGTTGACGATCATAATTTCAAGGTTGGTGGAAAGTGCAAAATCACGCACTTCGTTGCGCTTTTTGGAGTCGTAAATGAAGAAGTGTGCGCGTTTGCCGTCATACTCCTGACGGAAGTATTCTTCCGTTATCTGCAATGACTTATATGCGCCCTCACGAATTGCCACGCTGGGCACAAGAATGACAAACTTATTAAAGCCGTAACGCTTGTTGAGTTCGTAGATGGTCTTTGTGTAGACAAATGTCTTGCCTGTACCCGTTTCCATCTCGATATTAAAACGGAGCTGTTCAGGCTCAGTAAGCGGCAAAAGATTGCGTTGTTGCACTTCGTGAAGATTGCGCGTAATTTCCTCTGCCGTAAGCGTGAGCGTATTGCCATAACCGAACACGGAATCCTGCGCATAGTCGATAATATCCAATTTCCCCACGGTAAAAGGCGACACGCTGGAAGCCTGCCCTTTGAATAAATCCACTACTGCCGCCACAGCATCTGATTGAAATTGTTGTTTCTTAAATTTCAGTTTCATAATAATAATCCATTCTTTTTCACGTAGCTATAAAAGTTAAGCGTATTCTCATATTTCTTTATTATGCTCACATCGGACTTTGACTTTTCAAGTCGATCTTTTTCTTGCGTTAACGCTTCCCTGTATTTAAAAATATCTTCATTTTTATAAAAACAATTAACGGCATAGCTTTCAAATGAGTCATTTGTATTTTTAAAAGGAATGTCCGAATATTTTATATATGATTTACATGTATATTTCGGATCAGTTGCTTTTAATATGCAATTCAATGTAGAATACTTTTTTGCCGCTGATGGCGTCATAATCACACCAACCCAATCACAGGCTTCATACCATTGGGCAACCTCATTAACTGCTTGACCCATATAAAAATTCGAGTCTTTTATAAGTACATAATCACCATATGATAACGCCCCACGAAAAAAAATACCTTGCTCTGCGCCCGCATTGATAATATTACTTATTAGCATATAAGCTCTTATAAATGCTAAGCTAAAATAATCTTTAATAAAAATTGCTATAGTATCTGCTGCCCCAATAATTTCAATCATTGAATGAGATTTATCGTATTTGAACTCAGCAAATTTTTCTTCGAATTTGTATTCCATCGCTTGAACTAATCCTAATTTTGCTGTTACCAAATCTTGCATTAAATAAGATAACTTATTTAACGCTTCTTCATCTCTTTCTAATAAATTTCTCCATCCCAAAACATCGAGATAAATGACAACCCCTTTGTTTTTTATAATATCAGCCGATTTGATGGCTTCTGCCCTTTGCGCACTTTTCGCAACGGCAAGAACGTCATCCAAAGATAGCTTTTTTAAAACATTATCACTATCACCCTTCTCCATCAGAACAACCTCATTTCCTTGTCTTTCTTTTTGAGAATTTCTTCGGTGTTGGAAAGAATGTTGGCATCGGCAAAGCAACGGTCGGCAAAAATGTACGTTCCGATCGTCTCTTTGTCCATTTCCTCTACTGCGGAAAGGGTAATATTCGGTTGCAAGCAGATAAGCACCTTGTAGTCGGGGTGATTGATAATGTAAGCAGTTACACCGTCAAATTTGCGTTCTTCTACGGGTAAGGTCAAAGACAAGCCGTATTTGAGCATTATCTCATAAACAAGATCGAGATCGCTTCTCCCCTCCTCAAGATAGAAAAGGCTCTGCTGAATACGCTTTTTTACTTCCTCTTCGTCGGTGGTGGGCGTATTATCCCACTTAACAAGGTTACTGCTATCGAGCTTGAACACCTTGAAACCGATATCTAAATTTTCAATGCCTTCCTTATCCTTATTTTCTTCCTTTATTTTCTCCCCTGCTCTGCGGATACGCTCTTTGCCTATTTCGCAAATCGTCTTATATCCTGCCTTGTATGCCTCGCTCTGTTCGTCTGTTTTTTCAGGGAGCTGAACACAAATAAATCTACGATGTCCGCCGCCCTCTGCGTTTAACTGCATAACTGCATGCGCCGTTGTCGCCGAACCGCTGAAAAAGTCCAGAATGATAGCATCATTATCAAATTTTGTTGTTATCGAAATCAAAAATTTTAACAGAGCAACAGGCTTAGGAAAACCAAAAACCTTTTTTTCAAATAGCTCTGTAATTTCGGCTGTACCCTCTTTAGTCATTCCAATTTCTTTTGGCAGATTTGTTGATACAGCTATGCATCCAAACATTTCTCCCGCTTTTTTTTCATCATCATCCTTAAAGTATCTAAATGCTGGTTGAGTTATGTTTAAGAAATCGTAATCATCAGGAAAAACTATCTTGCCTTGTTTATAATATCCTTCAAATGTATCCTTCGTAATAGCCCATGTCCTATTAGGATTTGCTGGATATTCTTTCCCCGTTTTAGGATTAACCAATGTGAAAAAACTTTTTGGACGTTCACTTGCACTTGTCTGCTTAGTTAAATCGTGTATTCTCCAAGGACGTCCTGGAAAGTCAGGCGTTTCAAAGTATTTCCTTGTTCCTCCTTCGATAGCCGCCAAAAAATCTTGTGATTTCGCGTATACTAAAATCCATTCATAGTCTTGCGAAACCCCAAAAGGCACATCTGACTTAGCTGTTCTTTTTCTCCAAGGAAAAACCGCAACAAAATTATCTTCCCCGAACACTTCATCGCAAAGTTTCTTTAAGTTTGCTTGTTCGTTGTCATCAATAGAAATAAAGATAACGCCGTCGTCGGTCAAAAGATTGCGGGCAAGTTTCAGGCGCGGATACATCATGTTCAGCCAATTTGTGTGGTATCTGCCTGCCGTTTCGGGATTTGATTTTGTGGCTTGCCCCGTGACTTCCTTGTAGTGCGCGATACCGTCCGCAAAGTCGTCGGTATAGACAAAGTCATTGCCCGTATTGTAAGGAGGATCAATGTATATCATTTTAATGGAATTAAGGTAGGATGACTGCAAAAGTTTTAACACTTCCAAGTTATCGCCCTCGATATAGAGGTTTTCCGTCGTGTCCCAATTCTTGCTTTCTTCCTTACAAGGACGGAGTGTTCCCGTACTTCTCTTTTGCGCAAGACGCAGGCTGTCTGCCTTTCCCTTCCAAGAAAAGCTATACTTCTCCTTATCGTCTGCAATATAATGCCCCAAAAGCCCCTGCAATTTATCAAAATCCACTTTGCCGTCGGCAAACACTTCGGGGAAAACTTCTTTGAGCTTTTCCACGTTCGCCTGTTCGATATTCATTGTCATTCCGTCCATTTTATCCATTTGAATTCTCCTTTTTACTCCCATTCGTTACAATTGTTAGACCCATCTATGCTCGTCAAATACTCTAAATTAGCCCGACAAACTTTCAGATTTTCTTTCAACTCATTTTGTTCGTCCTTGTCTTTAATCTTAGGTATCGCTTTCTCTAATTTTTTAATATATTTCTTGTTTTCTTCGATCAACCTCTCTATACTCATAACTACCCACGGTTGTAAGAAGTAATCAAATATATAACCCATATCCGAAAGTTCGCTTCTGTCAATTGCGCGAATAGCCGTTAGATATGCCGCTACTGAGTTTGACATTTCCATTTTCAATGATTTTGTCGGCTGGCGATAAATCTGAATAAGAGTATTTTTATATACGTCCTGCAAATTATTAAATTTTTTATACATTTTTTCTTTAAGTAAAACCGCTTTAATTTGTTTTACAAAAATATCCACCAAATATGAGGCTATATAACACACTATCAGGCTCACACATATCAGGAATACAATCGCAAAAGCAAATCCGTTTCTTTGTTCAAATTCAAGCAAATTCAAATACTCTAAAACATTATCGCTCGCCAAAACAATAAACCCTGAAAATATTGCCAAAGCGGGCAGCAATATTTTTACGGGGATTTTTACCCAATTCGGTATCTTGCTCAACCAATCCATTAATTTACCTCACTTCAAATTGCATCATAAACGCTGTTCTCTCATACAGAGATACAGTTATGTTTTTTTCAAGTTCCGCTATCTTTTCCTGAACTTGCTTATTTAGTGTCATTTTGGTCATGAACTCATCCTGTTTGAGTTTCATGAGCCTTGCTTTCAGGTCTGCCGCACTCTGATTGTTGACAAAAGCCTGTTCGTGCTTAGTTGTACCCTTTCTCTTCATGCTGTCTATTTCCCGCGTGAGTGTCTCTATCTCTGCGGCAAGTTCGCGCTTTTTATCTTCCGCATGCTGTCTGATACGCCCGATTTCAAAGTTGAGTGTATCGTTCTGCTCTTCCCTTGCCTTTTGAACTATTTGCGGCTTTCTTTCTTCATAGAGCTTTTTAAGCCCTTCAAAGTCTGCCGCGCTTGCCTCAGAACAACGCGATACGGGCTGAAAAAGTATTTCACGCAAAACCGACTCTTCTATCGGAACGCCGTCTGCATCCGTTCCAATCAAAACATTCTTTGAAAACGCGCTTGTCTTATCGAAAAAAGTAATGGTAAACAGCGCCATTTGTCCGCAAGAAGGATAAGTTTTGTTCCCGCCGTCGAACTCGATTGTCTCTTGAACAGTATCCTGTATCGTATATTTGGAAAGAACTTCTTTAACTGTTCTGTTCGTTACGGTTATCATGCTACTGCGCGGATGGTCGCCTTCGAAGTATAAATTCATTTCGGGAATATTGCCGCTTTTGAAAACGCTGCGCGAAAGAAAAATTGTCTTTTTCTCACTGTCAACGCTGCCATACTTCTTGAAAGCGAACTCGCAAAAGTCCCACAAATCAGCTTTGAACTTCGCACACTCGGCTTTCAGCATACTTGCGTAGTTTTTTGTCTTTTCGACAATTTTACCGTCGAAGGTGTTGAACAACAATTCATCCGACTGTTTTTTTCGCTCTTTTACTTCCTTGTCGTATTCTGCGCGTATATCGTCAAACTCTTTTTCTATTTCCTCTTTCGATCTGACTGCGGCAAAACCTTTTGCCATTGTCTCCTCGATTTTGTCCGAAACAACGTCTGAAATAACGCCGTCGCTTGCGCCTAATATTCCGTCGAACATCGTCGTGCGCTTGAATACAAGCTCGTAAAATCTTACGTCGGCATAGTTTTCCCTGTTGAGGAAATTTAAGACATATACGTCATTATCCTGACCGATACGCTGACATCTGCCTATCCTCTGCTCTATTTTCTGCACGTTCCACGGCAATTCATAATTGATGACGAATGAACAGAACTGCATATTGAAACTCTCACAAGCGCTGTCCGTCGCTATTAAAATATTGCCGCGCTTTTGCCATGTCTCTATGCTGCTCTCATCTTCAAAGAGCGTTGTCTTGTATTTCGTGTATTTGCCAAGCTGCTTGAATATGTACTCCTGTGTCTGCCTGTTTTCTGTGAACACGACAACTTTCTGCGGCTGACCTTTTTCTTTCATCGCCGCAAAACCCTGTTCGAGTCCACTAAAAAAGGTTGCCCACTTGCTTGTATCTACAATGCTTGTCGCAAGGTCAAGCATGACCTTTATTTCTTTGGCTTCTTCAAGCGCCTCCGCATTTCCCATCTGGTTGAGCCTGAAAAACACCCCCGAAAGCGTTTTGCTTAACGCATATATACTCGACGAAAACAATTTGAACAGCATGAGACCCAGTTCATAGGTATCCATATCGGGGAAAGCAAGTTTTTTGGGCTTATCGACATACTTTGAAAGCAGTTCAAGCAACTTCTTTTCACTTTCGTTCAGTGCATATTCCTGCGTATGGATTACTCTGTCCGGCAATTTCACATCGCCGCGCACCTGATTACGCAATGTTCGGAAGGTAAACGGCATAAGCCGCTCACGAAGTTCTTTGTAATTTTCCGGCTTTTTATAGTACCTTTTATAAAATACCCGCTCGTCCGTAAACACGGTGTCGTCGATGAAGTTGACAAGTCCGTACAAGTCCATTACGTTGACTTGCATCGGCGTTGCCGTAAGCAACAGTTTCTGAACTCCGTCAAAAGCGTTGTGAAGATTTGTTGCCGTGCGGTTTTCTCCCGTATAATATTTACGGAGCCTGTGAGCCTCCTCGAACACGGCAAGATCCCATTTTATTTTTGAGAGATATTCCCACTCTTCTGCCGCCTGTGTGTAGCTTATCAGAACAATTTCGTCTTTTATCTCTGACCCAAAATCTTTTTCTATGACCTTACACGGCAAATCGAACTTGTCCGAAATAAGCCTTTGCCATTGCGGAATAAGGAGCGGCGGAACGACCACCGCTATTTTGTTTCGCCCCGAATAGTAATACTGCGCAATCACAAGCATAGCCTCGATTGCTTTGCCAAGCCCCACCTCGTCACAGAGAATAAATCCCTTTGAAAACGGATTTGAAACAGCAAAATACGCCGCAGCAATCTGATGCGGATATACTTCAATTCCCGACTTCAAATAAACGGGTATCAGCTTCTCAATTTCGCCAAACTTACTTTCTTTTGTTAGCCTATGAGCAAGATATTTGGCTTGACTTACAGTACTAATCATCGAATTCTATGCCGTTTTTTGCGCAATAGTCATAAAACTTCTTTACTGCCGCATACTGCGGTTTGCCCTTACTGTTTTCCCAACGATTTACCGTTGAAAAGGCAATCCCTAATTCTTTGGCAAGCATTTGCTGACTAAGATGAAGTTTTTCTCGAACATACTTTACCTTGTCACTGAACGACACGTTTTTCACCTCAAAAATCATTAAATATTTTATTAGCTCACAAATTTTTCTATATTTGAATTAATATGATTTAAATTTTATTTTATATAAGTGATGATATAGCAATTTCTGCAATAAGCCACATTTCTCACCTATTTTTATATTTTTATTCCACATTTAATCATATCTTGGGTAATACCACCCTCGCCATTCTTTCCATATCGATATCGCAGAGGGAGTAATTGTCTTAGATTTTTTATATTGTTTTCTAAAGTATCACTAACCATATTTCCGACTTTGCATTCTTTAAAACTATGCGTTAAAAGAAATTTATGATGGCTGACGGCGTTTCTCAATTCGACCACTGCATTTAGATTATCTTCAGAACCTACCTCTTCGTCAAAAATCGCCTTTAAATCTTCTTGTGGCAAATTTTTTACTTGATTAATCAAAGTTCCAAAATCTGTGTCTTGTAAAACTTCGAACAAATTTGGCCTATTTTGCAAATTTGTTTTTATTTTATTCCATGGCGCTTTTCCATCGATCCAAAAATTCTGATGTATGTTACCCTGGTATTTGTTTGAAATATAAGCCCTGATATATTCTTCAAGCGTTGCCAAATATGTATACAGTTTGTATCTTAAATTTTTATCCTCTTTCAATTTCTGAGAGATGATGCTCCACTTTATTTTGCTTCCTTCTAAAAAATCAAATTGAAGATAATCCATTATCGCACAATGAATTTCAACACCTTTAACATCAAGATAAAATTCGCAATCATCTTTATCTTCTTCCGAATCAACTTCTATAAATTGCATTAATTGTTCTTTAGTCATTTAAATGATTCCTTTGATAATAATTGTTTACTTCTTGATAAAAAATTACTATTGATGCTATACGTTGATCTTCGGGCTTTGCCTTTTCGATTTTAATCATTGGAAGCATATATTCTTTTAGCAATTCATCTTTTTGTGACAGTGAAAGTTTATTGAATCTATCATAGATATAAGAATTTTTACTTGGCAATTCCACCCAAGTATATTGACTTGGGCCATTTCTTCTGATTCTTTTCTCTTCGTCTATACTGATTATCACAAAATCAAAAGAGAATTTTTCTAATGACGCTTCAAAACATTCCTGACCTTTTGAGCATCTTACCGTTACAACGGTAGTTGAATCTTCTACTTTTTCCCCTTTATTTTTCAAATCAGTAAATGCTCTCAAAAAATCTTTCTTTATTTGTGTCGGATCGCCATCTCCATCTTTCGAGTTTTTTGTTAAAACTATTTGAAAATCCAAATCATATTTTCCATTATCGTCTTTTACAATACACCTGCGTTTTCGTGATCCGATGATTTTACAGAAAAACTTGTAGTGTCCGTCTATTTTTTTGTGTTTTCTTACCTCTTCAATAAGTTTATGTGCTCTTTGCCTGGCTTCTTTGCTTTCTCTGTGTGTTACTAAATTTACCATTCTTCCCCCTAATCTTGTATCGATTTATTGCTTCTGTTATATAAACTTTAATTATATTAAAATTATAGCAAAATTATGCGATTAAGTCAATATCGAAAGAAAAATTTTTAACAACTAATCACATAAATACCGACTGCCAAACGACAGTCGGTACAACGAATTTGCTGTTTATTTACCTATTTTTAATAAATCCCCAAGGATATTTACCTTGTGCTAAACTGAACGTGTCATTGTTTTGATTCTTCAATGATGATCTCCTGTGTGCTTACTTGTGTGCGGTTGCGAGCCTCACTCAGTTTAGCACATAGGAGCTTTTTTGTATATCTAGCAAATACAACGGCTAAAGCCATAAGGTTGCCACCAACATAGTTGGTGGATTTTTCTCCACATAAAACGGGCGTAAGCAATTTTGCTTACGCCCTTGATTTTATTGTATATTATATCAGTTGAACAGCGACATGAACTCCCTTAAGGCAAAGGGTATGGGAATGTTTCTGGGCAGCGCAAGTCCCACTCCCCTTACGGGCAGAGCAGGAGTGACGTTTACTTCGAACAGTTCTCCGCTGTCCAGGAACGCCTTGGCATATTCCCTGGGTACGCAGCCTATGCCCATTCCTGCGCGCGCAAACTTGAGCATCAAATCCCAGTTTTCAACCTCTATGTCGGGGTTGAGCTGAATGCCTATCGTCTGAGTGAATGATGCGAGGGCGCGACGAGCGACGGTATTGCTCTCTATCATCAGCAGGGGATATTCCTGGAGGTCGGAGAGCGAAAGCTGCTTATCCCTTAAGTGCGAATACTTTTCGCCTGCCACGAAAACATCCGAAAGATGCGAGACCGTACGCGTGAAGTTGACGTCCTTATCCTCTATGGGCAGATTGAGAAAGCCGATATCGCACTTGTTTTCCTTGAGCTGATTGAGCGTTTCGGGCGTCGTACCCGTAATGAGGTCTATCTTTACGCCCGGATACTTGCGGTTATACTGCACAATCTTGTCGGCGAGAAGGTTGGAGAAGATTGCATCCGTAGCGCCTATTCTTATCATTCCCGTAGCCGTAGTCTTGAGCTCCAGAAGCTTATTTTCGGCATCGTCGAGCAGCGCCAGCGCCTCCTCAACCTGCTTGAACACCATCTTGCCGTGCACGGACAGTTCCATGCCCCTGTGCGTACGGTTGAATAGCGAAACGCCGAACTGACTTTCAAGCTGCTTTATCGCCTGCGACACGGCAGGCTGGGATATGAACAGCTCCTCCGCCGCCCTTGTAAGGCTTCCGCACTTTGCTACAGTATAGAAAACCCTGTACAGTTCGAGTTTAACCATAGATACTTCTCCTTATTTTCCTACGCAGAATTTTTCGAATACAGTGGAAATTATCTCTTCGTCGGCAGTTTCGCCCGTAATCTCGCCGAGTATGCGCCACGCCTCGCGAAGGTCGAGCGATATGAGGTCGAGGGGAAAATTTCCCAGACCCGAAATCGCATCTTTGAGTTTGTCCCTTGCCCTGACGAGCGCGGCATAGTGCCTTTCTTCTATGACATAGGCGCTGTCAAGCGACTTGCCGCCCAGCGACTTTTCGGAAAGCAGCGCTTTGAGTTCCTCTATGCCCTCGCCAGTTACGGACGAGATTGCCACGTCGTACTTTCCGAAGGGCACAGTGCCGTCGCTCTTGCCGAAGACGCGTATGAGTCTGCTCTCTTCGACTCCGTCCGCCGCCGAATAGTCGCCCGTCTCGGACACGCACACGACGACGTCCGACGAGGCGAGAATCTTCTTTGCCCTGTCTATGCCTATCGCCTCTATCTCCTCCGCCTGCTCTCTGATTCCTGCGGTATCGAAGAGGTTGAATTTTACTCCGCCTATGGATATGCTCCCCTCTACAACGTCCCTGGTAGTGCCCGCAATGGGCGAAACTATCGCCTTTTCGCAGCCGAGAAGGGTATTGAGAAGGCTGGACTTCCCGACGTTGGGCGCGCCGCAGATTGCAACGGTTACGCCGCTCTTTATCAGCTTTCCTGCCGAATAGCTTTCCGCAAGTTTGTTCAATGCCGAATATATTCCTTTAAGCCGCAGGGATATGTCCGAAAGGTCGGTCGCCGCGACGTCCTCTTCGGGATAGTCTATATCCGCAGCTATGCCTGCGAGTATGTCCTTGAGTTCCTGCTGAACGCCCGTAATATCCTTAGTCAGACGCTCGCCGTAGAGCAGGCTGCCCGCCCTTACCTCGGCAAGGCTTTCGGCGTTTATCATGTCTATCATGCCCTCGGCGGAAGACAGCGAAAGTTTGCCGTTTACGAATGCGCGCTTGGTATATTCGCCCCTTTGGGCAAGGCGCGCGCCTGCGGCAACCGTAGCCATGAGCACTCCCCTTGCTATCTCTGCGCCGCCGTGACAGTGTAGTTCGACGACGTCCTCGCCCGTGAACGAGTGAGGAGCTTTGAAATATACCGCATAGCCGAAGTCCGTAAAACCTTCGCAGAGTATTTTGCCTGCATACATCATGCGCGGAGCGAAGTCCCTTACCTGCGTTTTGCCGACGGGACGAAACACCCTTTCCGCAACCGAAAGCGCCCCCTCTCCGCTCAGCCTTATTATTGCCACGCCGCCCGTGCCCGAGGGCGTGGATATTGCCGTAATCACCTGGTCATTCATGTCTAATTGCCGTTAAGCTATAAAATGTACTTATGTTTCCGATAAAATTATACCACTATGCGCTTATAAATGCAATATAAAAGTCGGTGAAATTTTTTTCACCGACCGTCATTTTATTTTGAGCTGCCAAGCCCGTCGAAGGGGTCGTCGTCCGACGACGAATTTCCGCCCGATGAGCCGTTTTTGGACTGGTTGTCGCCGCCGAATTCAGAGAACGGGTCTTCCGGAGACGAACCCGAGCCCGTCTGGGAATAGGGATTTCCAGGCTGGTTATATCCGCCGTATCCGTCCTGGGGAGGGGGATTGCTGCGCATATATTCCTGATACATTCTGTACTGCCTTTGCTGGCGCTCTATGATGTAATCCCTGTAGTTGACTCCCTTATTGTTCCTGGTGACGAACATGAATATGCCCTTTATGGGGAAGAGCACCGACACTATGGCAAACACGAGATAGTTCTTTGCCGCATACGTCTGGAAGAAGGAAATGAGAAGCATTATCTCGGCGATAAGGAAGATTATATATACCCAGTCGGTAATGTACAGGCTGAGGTTATTGAATACCCATACCGTCCAGTTGAGTCCTTCGGGAAGTCCGACGAGATTGTAACCTTCGAGCACTTCGAGCGAAAGGTTGCCGTAAATCTGAGTGGTATAATAGGGTTCGGCATAGCCGCCGCCGAAGATTATGAATGTCGCCACATAGTACAGAATGTTGAGGGCTATATATAACCCCTCGAACACCGCCGCGACTATGCCGACGTGAGATGACTTTATCCTGTATACCTTATTTTTTTCGGAGAGCGCGCCCATATAATAGGTATTGAGCACGGGCACGAACGCCATCCACTTCCTGCCGTAACCGTTGCGCAACGCTATAGTATACAGCGCTATTGCTTCGAACGCGTAGACCACGAGGAAACATACGCCGCCGAGAAGCAGATACAGCCACAGATAATTTTTATATGCGTCCTGATTCAGGTACAGCATTTCAAAGAACTGGGCAAATGCAAAAAATTCCATATGTAAAAATATTCTCCCCCTGCGCAAGGTTAATTGCATTAGATTTTATATTGTATTTGTATAAAATACAAAACGGTTTTGTGAAAAATATGTAAAATTTATACAGAAAAAAGCCGATAAAAGGCGCATATGCCTAAATTTATCGTCCGTTTCCTCCTGTTCAGCGCACAGCTTCAAAAGGGTCCGGCGAATACTCCACCCTGACGAGAGTCAGCCCCTTTGCAGGCATCGTCTTGCCGACGAGCGACCGCCTGCCCTCGCGAAGACTTGCCGATATATCCTCAAGCGACAGCTTGCCGAGCGAATGCCACAGCATTGTGCCGACCATCGTTCTGACCATATTGTAGAGGAATCCGCCGCCGCACACATATATGTCCAGAAGCCCTTCGCGCCTTGAAAGGCTTATGCCGTAAATTTCCCTCACGGTCGTCTTAACCTGCGAACCCGACGAACAGTATGCCGCGAAGTCGTGGACGCCTGTAAAGAGCGCCGCCGCCCCTGAAAGCGCCCCTTCGTCGCATGGCGCGTCCACCCTCGTTGCGTACCTGTCGAGGAGGGGATTGCGCCTCGGCGAAAAATAAAGGCTGTATCGGTAGGTCTTGCGCTTTGCCGAACGGTTTGCATCGAAGCCGTCATATGCGCGCGCCGACCTGAGTACTCCTATATCTTCGGGAAGGTGCGCGTTTAGCGCGTCCGCCAGCCTCTCCCCTGGAATTTCGCATGGCAAATCGAGATGGCAGACCTGACCTGAAGCGTGCACGCCCGAATCCGTCCTGCCGCTTGCCGTGACCGTGCAGACGGTGCCGAACGCCGCCGCTGCCGCCTCCTGAAGGCGTTGCTGAATTGTCATGCCGTTAGGCTGAATCTGCCAGCCGCAATAGTTTGTGCCGTCGTAGGCAACTTCTATGGCGTATCTCACAGCACCACCATATATTTCGCGATTGCGGGGCAGATGTCTACGGCATAGATATTGAGAAGAATTATGCCTGCAATGAGCGCCGCGGCGACGAGCGCGGCTACGCCGTCGCGCCAGCCGAACCTGAGTTTTTTGTATTTGGTACGCTTCTTTGCGCTTGAATAACACCTTGCGTCCATGGCGTCGCCCAGCTCCTCGGCGCGCCTGAAAGCGCTGATAAGAAGAGGAATGAGTATGGGCACGACCGCCTTTACTCTCTTGAAAATATTGCCCGATTCGAAGTCCGCACCCCTCGCCTTCTGCGCGTTGATTATGCGGTTAGTCTCGTCTATAAGCGTGGGAATGAACCTGAGCGCAATTGACATTATGAGCGCAAACACGTGCACGGGAAATTTGATGAAGTTGAGCGGATATAAAAGGCTTTCAAGTCCGTCGGTAAGCGATACGGGCGTAGTAGTCAGCGTGAGCACAGCCGACGCCATTACCAGAAAGACCAGTCTGAGCATGAGAAATACTGCAAACATCACGCCCTCGAGATAGATTTCTATCGCGCCCCACTTGACTAAAAGATTTTCGCCGCCGTGGAAGAACACGTTAAGAAGCGACGTGAAGATGAGCAGAATGAGCAGCCCCCTCACCGAGCGGAGCACCGACCTGAACGGCACGCCCGAAGCAAAGACCGTGACAATTATGAGTATTACGCCCAGCGCAAGCCCGTAAAACGAATTTGCGACGAAGAGCATTACTATATACACTATGAGAAAAATGAGCTTTAATCTGGGGTCGAGCCTGTGCACGAAGGAATCTGTGGGATAGTACTGGCCGAAGGTTACGTCTTTAAGCATTGAAGTCACCTCCGAATGAACGCACTATGGCCTCGCAAAGTCCCTTCGCCGTAAGGTCGCAGGAAATTTCCATTCCCTCGTCGGCAAGGCACTTGCATATTTTTGCCGTAAGCGGCACGTCCAGTCCGAGCGCCCTGAGCTCGTCTCCGCGCCTGAATAGTTCCGACGGGCGGTCGCAGGCGAATATCTTACCCTCCGACACGACGCAGGCGCGCGTGCAGTTTTCGGCCACTTCGTCCATATCGTGCGAGACTATGATTACCGTCCTGCACCAGTCGCCGTGAAGCCTGTGCAGAAGGGACATTATCTCCTTCTTTCCCAGAGGGTCAAGTCCCGCCGCGGGCTCGTCCAGAATGAGAATTTTGGGTTTGGTTACGATTACGCCTGCAATTGCAACCCTCCTCTTCTGACCGCCCGAGAGGTCGAAGGGCGACTTTTCAGCCACGTCGTCGTAATTAAGTCCCACCGCCTCAAGGCTCTCCCTGACGGCGAGCTTTACCTCCTCCTGAGGCATGTCGGGGCGGAAATTTTTAAGGCCGAACGCCACGTCGTCGAACACCGTCTCGGCAAAGAGCTGATATTCGGGATACTGGAACACCATGCCGACGTCGCACCTCAATTGCTTCCACGGGCATTTTTTGTCCGAAAGGTCGTACCTGCCGACCCTGAGATAGGGCAATACGGGGGGCTGTTCCCCCTTCTTTACCTTGGGCTTTTTATACTTTTTCTCTGCCTGCGGCAGCTTGATGAGCGCGTTCATATGCTGCACGAGCGTGGACTTGCCGCTGCCCGTATGTCCAATTATTCCGAAGAACTCGCCCTCGTCTATCTTGAGGTTTACGCCGTTCAGCGCGTGCGTTGCAAAAGGAGATTTTTTGGAATAGGTGAAGGTGAGATTGCGTATATCTATATCCCATTCGTTCTGTCCCTTGAAAGACGTTCGTTGAGGGATATATGGGGGGCAATTGAACTTTATGCCCTTGCTTGAGGCAAAATCTGCAAGCTCCTTTGCAAGCACTTCGGGCTGAAGGCAGGGTGCAATTTCTATGCCGCTGACCATGAGCTCTTTACGTATCTGACCTATTTCTGGAAGGGAGAGATTGAAGGTTTCGAGCACGTCGCCCATCTCGAAAATTTGCTCGGGAGTGCCCTCCGCCACGAGTTCGCCCCTGTTCATGACTACCGCCCTGTCCGCGAGCAGCGCCTCCTCCATGAAGTGGGTTATGAGCACAACCGTCAAGCCCTCTTCCTTATTCAGCTTCTTTACGACGTCGACGACTTCTTTTCTGCCCCTGGGGTCGAGCATTGCCGTCGATTCGTCCAGAATAATCACGTCGGGCTTTATGGCGAGCACGCCGGCGATTGCAATCCTCTGCTTCTGTCCGCCCGAAAGGCGTGTAGGCGTTGAAGTGCGGTACTTTTCCATGCCGACGGTCCTGAGCGCCCATTCTATGCGCCTGCCTATCTCCTCCCTCTCTACCCCGAGATTTTCGGGACCGAAGGCCACGTCGTCCTCCACGATAGAGGCGACCATCTGGTTGTCGGGGTTCTGGAAAACTATGCCGGCGTGACGGCGCACCTCGTCGACTTCCTGTCTGTCGGCAGGATTATAGCCCCATACGCGTACGTTGCCCTTGTCCGCGGCAAGCAGACCGCATATGAGCCGCGCGAGCGTCGATTTGCCGCTTCCGTTATGCCCGAGCACAGACAGAAACTCGCCGCGCTTTACTCTGAGCGTGAGATTTTTAACGGCATCGGGCTCGCCCGAAGCATAGGTGAATGAGACGTCGTCGAACGTCACCGCATATTCGGGAAGCATGCTTTTTTCCGCCCCGTTGGAAACGGAGGTAGTGTCCTGAGTGTTCAAGTTACATTCCTTAATTTATATTATGTAAATTCAGACAAATTTAAGTCGTTATGTCCTATTTGATTATAGCAAACCCGAGGGGTTTTAACAAATAATTTGAGCGAAAAATAGACGAAAGAAAAATAAAATTTTAATGACGTCGGTTTATGCAAAAAAATTACAATTAAATGGCGGCCTTATATTGACTTTTTGAAGGCTGTGAATTATAATTATATAGGTGTTAATGTATTAAATAATTAACTTAAACTAAAAAAGAAAAAACATAAATCGGAGGTTTTTTTGATGAAAAAATTGACTATCGACGGTAATACCGCCGCAAGCCACGTTGCCTACGCATTTTCGGAAGTGGCGGCAATTTACCCCATCACTCCTTCTTCCCCCATGGCAGAAGTCGCTGATGAATGGGCAACCGCCGGCAGGACCAATATGTGGGGTCAGAAGGTAAGAATCGCAGAAATGCAGTCCGAGGGAGGCGCGGCAGGCGCCGTACACGGCTCGCTCAGCGCCGGCGCTCTTACCACCACCTACACCGCATCGCAGGGTCTTCTTCTGATGATCCCCAACATGTACAAGATTTCCGGCGAACTGCTGCCCATGGTAATGCACGTTTCGGCGCGCGCACTCGCAGCTCATTCGCTTAACATTTTCGGCGACCATTCGGACGTTATGGCCTGCCGTCAGACGGGCTTTGCAATGCTGTGCGATTCTTCCGTTCAGGAAGTTATGGACCTCTCCCTCGTGGCACATCTTTCCACCCTCAGGGCAAGAGTTCCCTTCATCAACTTCTTCGACGGTTTCAGAACCTCCCACGAAGTTGCCAAGATCGACGTCTGGGATGAGACGGACAACTACGCCGAAATCAGGGCGATCTGCGACGAAGTCGGCATAGCTGCAGACATCGCAGACTTCAAGTCCCGTTCGCTCAACCCCGAGCATCCCATCCAGAAGGGTACCGCTCAGAACGGCGATACCTACTTCCAGAACAGGGAAACCGCAAACAACTACTACGCAGCTACCCCCGCCATCGTTCAGCAGATGATGGACGTAGTTTCGGCTAAGTGCGGCAGAAAGTATCACCTCTTCGACTACGTCGGCGCACCCGATGCCGAATACGTAATCGTCTGCATGGGTTCGGCTTGCGAGACCATAGAAGAGAGCATCAACAAGCTCAACTCCATGGGCAAGAAGTACGGTCTCATCAAGGTTCGCCTTTACAGACCTTTCGTTGCAGACGCATTCGTCGCAGCTATCCCCTCGACGACCAAGAAGATTGCCGTTCTCGACAGAACCAAGGAACCCGGCTCCCTCGGCGAGCCCCTCTACCTCGACGTATGCTCCTCGCTCCTCGAAAAGGGCGTCGGCGGCATAAAGGTTATCGGCGGCAGATACGGCCTCGGCTCCAAGGAATTCACCCCTTCGATGGTACTTGCAGTCTACAAGAACCTTGAACAGGCTGAACCCAAGAATCACTTCACCATCGGTATTTACGAGGACATTACCAACAGCTCCCTCGACTTCTCCGAAAAGTTCGACGCCGCTCCCGCAGGCTCCACTTCCTGCAAGTTCTACGGCCTCGGCTCCGACGGTACCGTTGGCGCTAACAAGAACTCCATAAAGATCATAGGCGACCACACGGACAAGCACGCTCAGGCATACTTCTTCTATGATTCCAAGAAGTCCGGCGGTATTACCGTATCTCACCTCCGTTTCGGCGATACGCCTATCCAGAGCGAATACCTCATCGACAGCGCAGACTTCGTTCAGTGCTCCAATCCCTCCTACATCACCCGTTACGACATGA
Organism: uncultured Clostridia bacterium; assembly: GCA_944354125.1. Taxonomy (GTDB): domain Bacteria; phylum Bacillota; class Clostridia; order Christensenellales; family Borkfalkiaceae; genus Coproplasma. Next base: position 368,639 of record CALVPT010000001.1, read on the forward strand.
CGAGCGACATCAAGGAAGGCGGCATTTTCCTTGTAAACACCAATGCCACCACCGTTGAAGCCCTTGAAGAGTTCCTTCCCGCAAAGGTTAAGCAGGATATTGCAAGAAAGCACATCAACCTCTATGTAATAGATGCAATCAAGATTGCAGGCGAGCTCGGCCTCAAGGGCAGAACCAACACCATTCTGCAGTCTGCATTCTTCCGCGTAAATCCCCAGATTATGCCCTACGACAAGGCCGTTGAGTACATGAAGTACATGGCTAAGAAGTCCTTCGGCAGAAAGGGCGACGCTGTCGTTCAGATGAACTACAACGCAATCGACTCCGCGGCAGGCGACAACCTCATCAAGATAGACGTTCCCGCATCGTGGGCAAACGCTACGACGGGTGCTGAAATGGTTCAGGGTCACGACAACGCTTACTATCAGGAGATAATCAAGCCCATCCTCTACCTCCAGGGCGACAAGCTCAAGTCTTCGCAGTTCAATGCAGACGGCCACGTTCCTACAGGTACCACCAAGTACGAAAAGAGAGGCGTTGCGGTTACCGTTCCCCAGATAGACCTTGCAAAGTGCATACAGTGCGGCACCTGCTCGTTCGTATGCCCTCATGCATGCCTGAGACCCGCCCTCGTCAAGGAAGGCGCCGAAAAGCCTGCAACGCTTGCAACCAAGAAGGCAATCGGTCTTCCCGGATATGAATACAGAATGCAGGTTTCTCCCCTCGACTGTATGGGTTGCGGCGTCTGCGCTACCGTATGTCCCGTAAAGGACGGCGGCGCAATCAAGATGGTTCCCCTTGCAACCGCCCTCGAGGCAGGCGAAGCAGAGAACTGGGAGTATGCAGTTGAACTTCCCGCAGTTGACACCTCCAAGTTCAAGAAGGAGACCGTCAAGGGCTGCCAGTTCTGCACCCCTCTCTTCGAGTTCTCCGGCGCTTGCGCAGGCTGCGGCGAAACCCCTTACGTAAAGGTCATCACCCAGCTCTTCGGCGAGGATATGATAATCGCCAACGCTACGGGCTGCTCCTCCATCTACGGCGGTTCGTCCCCTACATGCCCCTACACCACCAACAGGGAAGGTCACGGACCTGCATGGGCTAACAGCTTGTTCGAGGATAACGCAGAATTCGGTTACGGCATCAACCTTGCATATAAGGCAAGAAGAAATCACGTAAAGACTAAGGTCGAAGCTTTGGCTGCAGCTTGCGAAGAGTGCAAGCCCGCTTGCGAGAAGTGGATTGCTTCCTTCGACGACAGAGAGGCTTCCAAGGCAGCTTCCAAGGAACTTATCGCAGCTTGCGAGAAGTGCTCCGAGCCCGTTGCCAAGGAAATACTTGCGGCTAAGGACTGCCTTGCCAAGAAGTCCGTATGGATATTCGGCGGCGACGGCTGGGCATACGATATCGGCTACGGCGGACTTGACCACGTACTCGCTTCCGGCGAAGACGTAAACGTTCTCGTCCTCGATACCGAAGTTTACTCCAACACCGGCGGACAGGCTTCCAAGGCTACCAACATCGGCGCTGTTGCCAAGTTCGCTTCCGCAGGCAAGAGAGTAAAGAAGAAGGACCTCGGCATGATCGCAAAGTCCTATGGCTATGTATATGTAGCTCAGTGCGCTATGGGCTCCAACCCCGCACAGCTCCTCAAGGCCCTCACCGAAGCAGAAGCTTACCACGGACCTTCGCTCATCATCTGCTACGCTCCTTGCATCAACCACGGCATCAACATGACCAAGAGCCAGCTCGAAGAGAAGGCAGCCGTTGACTGCGGTTACTGGCAGCTTTACAGGTACAACCCCGAAGGCGAAGTATTCACGCTCGACAGCAAGGATCCTACCGGCGACTACCAGGCATTCCTTGCAGGCGAAACGAGATATGCTTCCCTTGTAAAGACTCAGGGTACCGAAGTTGCCGCAGAGCTCTTCAAGAAGACCGAGGAATCGGCTAAGGAAAGACTTGAAGGCTACAAGAAGCTTGCAGGCAAGGAATAATTCCCTCCGATTTATAACTCTGTAAATTGAGTTGCCGCCCCCGACTTTATCGTCGGGGGCGGTTATTTTTATCTTATTTTCATTAATCTATGCGCGGAGACGCCAATAGTTCCCGGCATTGATAAACTTATCCTTTAAAAAAATGCGGAGTCTCCGAATTTGAATCGGAGACTCCGCTAATTTCAATTCAATCTTTTATTGCAAATAAAATCAATGGCGCCTGTCGTAGCCTATTGCTTCGGCGTGCTGCGCAAGCAGATATGAAAGCAACCCCTTGCAAGCCGAATAGATTTCGCGATATGTACGTTCGAAATCGCGCGTATAGTACGGGTCGGCGATATCGCTGCCATACTCGCCGAAACTGCCGAGCATGAATATCTTTTCACCGTAATTGCCGCCCGTCATTCTGACTATGTCCCTGAGATTGAGCGCATCCATTATTAAGATATACTGGGCATTTTTAATATCGCTCAAAGTCAACGGCTGCGACCTGTGCGTGAAGTTATAGCCCTTTTCCCTGAGCAGACGCTGTACGGGCGGATAGATGGGATTGCCCTCCTCGCAGTCTGATGTGGCAAACGAGCTGATATTGAAGGACAGAGATAGCCCCTCATCCCCTACCATCCGTCTGAACACCGCCTCCGCCATCGGCGAACGGCAAATATTGCCGAGGCATACGAAAGTAACGCCTATCATATCAGTCGCCCAGCTTGGTTCGGCTGAAGGGCAGCGCCTGAGGCACATAATTTTCAAGATATCCGAGTACGTCTTCGATATCCCCGAACACCTTATACAGCGTAAGGCAGGTCTTGGTTATGAACTTCCTCTCGCACGCCGTACGCATGAACACCTCGAGTTCGTCGTAGTAATTTTCGATATTCAATACGGCTATCGCCTTGTCGTGCCTGTTGAGCTGCTTTAAAGTGACTATTTCAAAGAACTCTTCGAAAGTGCCTACTCCGCCGGGCACGATTATGAACGCATCCGCATCGTCCTCCATTATCGCCTTGCGCTCCCTCATGGTCTGGGTATATGTGACCTTGTCGCACTCGTCAAACAGAATTTCTACTCCGTTCTGCTTGAAGAATGTAGGCACTACGCCGTGAATGTATCCTCCGCCGCGCCTGACTCCTCTCGCCGCCGCACCCATGAGGCCTGTTCCTCCGCAGCCGAATACGAGGGAATGACCGCGCTTTGCCATCTCTTCCCCGAGCTTTTCGACTACCTGAATATACTTATCGTCTATATGCGCGCTCGATGCGCCGAAAACACATATTTTCATATAATTAATTCCTTTTTACAGTGCTGATTTACTATATTTTACTATATTTCGTCGCCGTTGTCAATTGCGCTTTCCGTACATATGCGCACTCCCTCAATGTGCAGACAGCGCAGCCTGTCAAACCTGTATGAAAACAGCGGTTTGCCGAATACGTCGTAACTGTGCGCCGCCACCAACGGCTGTCCGCGCGAAAAGCCTACAACTACGGGCGTATGATAAAAATCGCCCGTTGCCCTGCCCAATTGCACTATGTCGCCCACGCGCAGCCGACCTATGCCTACCTCCTCGGCAAACGGACCAGCACCCTCCGTATTGCCCGTCAGAAAGTTATATAGATACTCCACTCCCGTCCAGGAAGCCGTCCTGTTTTCCGCATCGATATAGTACCAGCCGAATATCGGCGTATAGTTCATTACGCCTGCGCCTGCATAAATGCACTGGGAGGCAAAGTTGGTGCAGTCCCCGCCGAGATTGTTGAAACTGAAATATTCAGGATTGCGCCTGAATGCCCAGCGCCTTGCATATGCGACTACGGCCGCCCTGTCATATTTTCTTATTTCCATATTAAAGATTATATGCCTCGGCCGTACAGAATAGTTAATTGACTTACAGCTCATAAATTATACGCAGGCGGCGCAACAAATCAGTACAAATATTTGCAATTTCCCCGACATCGACAAAATATTTGCAGCGCAGAATAACATTTTAGTTGCATTTATAGCCGCAGAGAGTGTATAATTATATATGAAGCATGCAAGCTTACGGGGCAGTTTCAGTTTCGATTGCGCCGCAGAGGCGATGTAAGCATACCAAAGGCTCGGCTTTGTAAAAACGGAAAATTAAATTTAAATGCAGAATCCAAGAATTCTAACAAAGTTATGGCTTTCCCCGCTTTCGGCGGTCAGAGCTTAGCTTGCGCAGCTTAACCTATAAGTTGTCCGTCGCACACTCCCTGCCGCGGGGAGTAATGCGGCGCTATTTTAAGCGGATCGGCTTAAGGGGTCTGACCGAACCCTTTAAGACGAGTTAATCGGTTTGCCCCTCGCTTCAGCCCGTCAATCGGCTGACCTGAGGGAAAGACTTTAAAGGTTTGACTAAGTATGTAGAAAGCACGTTGACACGGCGTAAGACCGGGGTGCAAGTCCCCGCTGCTCCACCACGAAAAAGCAGGGAAATCGCAAGATTTTTCCTGTTTTTTGCTTGTTTTGAAC
>CALVPT010000002.1 GCA_944354125.1 uncultured Clostridia bacterium
ATCCCGTTTGAAAAAAGTCCAACTTTCTGGGTACAAATCAAAGCGGGTTTCCCGCTTGTGCCGCGCCGATTTCGGCGTGTCGAGGCTGCCTGTGGCAGTCTCCTTATCCTGCTTAGGCATCGGTCTTTGTAGCATATTTATCCCACCTTCAAGATGCCGTTTTTATGCTGCATATTGCTTGGTTTTTTCCGTTAATTGGCGTATATATGTGGGGCAATTTGCTGTTTTCCCGTCAAGATTGCAGTTACAAAAATTCCATGAACTATTTTTTATATATGACAAATCTGACATGTTTATTATGATATAATTCTGCCATGGATAAACAGGCATATCATTACAACAAAAAGAAACTTAAAGGCAAGACGGCGGGGACATACCGCTATTTTTACTCCTGTGACCCTTACGACAATCCCGACATCTGGCTGGATAATAAACCCTATGCCGAGATTGAAGTTACAGAGCGCGAATGGCAGATTTTATATTCTATGGACAAAACAGAGTATAACGATGATCACTCCTACACCCGCAAGTTTACTCCTCTTATTTACAGAAAAGACGAAGAAGAACTCACACCCAAACAGCGGCAAAAAAGGATAGGCAACAAGCAACTCTTTGACGAACTCTTAAACGACAAGATAGACATAAATCGGGCAATGAGCCGTCTCAATGAGCAGGAACGAGAAGTCTACTACCTATTCCACTTCAAGGACTTGAAGCAGGCAGATATTGCAAAACAGCTCGGCAAAACACAGGGCTATATTTCCATGGTGCTTGAAAAAGCCGAAGAGAAGGTTGCCGAGTACGACGGAGATAAAACCCCTGACGGCGTCGCCTGGCGATATTGGAAAGTCTTTGTCCGTAAAGGACACATGCCGAATTATGTTGACGTTGAAATCGAATATGCCCTCAGTCAACTTGTATGCGACCTGCTCCCATTCTTCCATTGGTTTTACAGCGCAAGCGACCTCATCCGCTTTGCGACCAAGAGCTATCTGTTTGCAAACGACAAAATGGAGAGCGAGATTAAGGAATATCTTTTATCCGTTCCCACTGACGAAAAGCAGCACTTTGAAGATTATTACGGAAAACAGCCTGTAATTATTGGCGCACTTTATATCCGCTTTGTAAAAGAGGTCAACAGGAGAAAAAAACGCGGACTGCACGAGAGAGATAACATATACACCACATTTATAAATATGGCAGACAAGATTGCCAAACGAGTTCACATGACGACGGACGACTTTATAGAGAAAAGATTTTTGCCGCACGTTGCCGAAAAGCGCATGAAGAGCGTACGGCAGTTCTATAAGCTCTATACGGGCAAGAGTCTGCCGAAAAAATAATTTTAAAAAATTTTTTAATTTTACTAATATTTTCGGTCTGCCCGTGGCTTATATATAGGAGAAAATTTTTGCAGCACGGCTGAACAAGCCAGACTGACATAACTTAATATAGATTAAAGTCGAGGAGGCGCAACCGAACAGGTTGCGCCTCGGCATCTTGCCAAATAATTATAGGAGGTGAATATACATAAAATTCTATACAGACAAACCGACGTGGTATGCCTATCCGGACGAGGTCGAGCAAACAGCTCCACGTCCAAAGCATGCCACTATTTCTGTAATCAAGCACAGGGCGCGTGAACTTTCACACATAGATAACTACCTTTCGGACTGCGAACAACGGTTTAAGGTGGAATACTTAAAGAGAATGTCGAAGCCGGCCGAACAGGCGTGGAAAGATATTTTGGAAAGCACTAACGCCCAGTTCAACCCACGTGGAAAAAACACGGTTATAGAATGTCTGCAATTTGGCGGTAATCGTGAATTTTGGGATAGCTTTGCAAGCAGCAAAGCTATCCGTCGCTATTTTTACGAGTGCTACGCCTACGCCGTGGACAAAATTGGCTTTCTGAAAACGCACGAGAACATTGTCTGTACAGTAATCATAATTGAGAAGGTGCGACGCAATCTCTTCGTATGGTATGCGCCTATAACCGAAAAGTGGACAAGCAAAGTCATGAGCAATGTCAAGAGCGAGCAAGGCAACAGGCTGCAACGATATGACGAGTTCGGTGACCCGCTGTACGCAAAACACACAGACATTGACGCGCCAAGGCTTTCAAGTTCTGAGTTCTGGAAAGCACGAGGCGGACTGACGTCCTATTCTGACTTACAGGAAGACTTCTACAACAAGATTTCTTCCAATTACGGAGCGGAGCGAGGAGAAAGTAAGTCGTATCTGAAAAACACAAATGCTGAACAGGCAAGACGTTTTCAGCGAATGGACGGCGATCTATACGACGAACCGCCGCCCTACGACGATGTACCGTTTTGATTTGAACAAAATTCAAAATTGTTCGTCAGGGTCTTGACATTTTTGCCAGGGTCGTTATAATCGTATTAACTTTCTAAACAAGAAAGTTTGCAAACACAACTGAATATCTCAAATTGGCGGCAACAGCCGAGCGAACAGCGACGCTTTTGCCCGAAAATATAATACAAGGAGGATTTTTGTGTTATATGGTAAGAGAACATAGTAGCCATTCAGTGAGAGAACATTGTAGCTGCACAAATCAAATAATAAGGAGAATTGAACTATCGAAATACATCTAAAAGCTTTGCACATTGTGCCGAAGATAATGCGTTGACGGCACTATACGGACAACTCTCTGCCATCAGAAAGGCTATGAGCGAGATTGTCAAGACCAGGGAAAATATTTCTGAAAATGGCAAAAGCGGCTTTAAATTTACCAAACAGGAGATTAAAGCCATGCCAGAACATATCAGGAAAATATTTATAGCAAACAATTACATAGTAAATTACAGAATAACTTCCAACGGGTACTTCGAAGCTCGCATACGCCGCAAGGGAATGTATATCGAGGCTTCGGGACGAGATTTTGAGACAATGCGTACTCGCTTTATCCAGAGACTTACCGCCTTTTATGACCGTCCTGCCGTTCAGCCAAAGGTTGAAGAGATTACTCCAGAAATACCTACAGCTCAAAATGTATTATTCGGAGATTACGGTCGTGACTGGCTGAAAATCAAGGAGCAAACGACAAAACCTTCAACCTATAAGGAATACGAGCGTTCCTTCCGTGTAGATTTAGAGCCTGCTTTCGGCAACAGAGTTCTTGCAGAAATTACTAGAAATGAACTGCAAAATTATCTCTTCGGCATAGTCGGCGAAAATAAGCACAGAAAAGCTGAAAAGCTCGCCCTCATGCTCAATTGCATATTCGATATGGCGGCTGAGGATTTTTCTATCCCCTCCCCTATGAAGAAAGTAGTGTTACCAAACTATCAGACAAAGAAAGGTCAGGCACTCACAAAAGACGAGGAAGAAAGGCTTGTAAAATACTGCAAGTCGCATAGCGAAGTCGAAGGCACGGATGCACTGCTTGTACTGCTACTCTTTGGTTTAAGAAAGTCAGAACTTGCAAGCATAGAGGTGATAGACGGCAAGTGGCTGCAATGTGAGACCAGTAAAGAGCGTTTAGGGCAGAACATCGTTTTACGAAAGATACCCTTCACTCCTCAGGCTAAGAAGTACTTACCGATTATAGACTTTGAAAAGGCAAAGAAAGCCAACCTAAACACAATCTCTACAAGAATGAAGAGACTACTCCCCGAACGACATCCGCACGAATTGAGGCATACTTTTATCAGCCGTTGCAAAGAATGCGGCGTTCAAAGCGAAGTTGTGAGTATCTGGGCAGGACACAGTTTAAGTGGTACGATTACCTCGACAGTGTACACCCACTATTCGGAAGAATTTCAGCTTAAAGAAGCCGAGAAGGTAATTTACTGACAGGAATTTCCCCAATGACTATTTTTGAAAGAACAAAAATCAAATAAAAAAGCCCGCATAAGCAGGCAAAACACTTAAAATTTAGGGCAACGAGCAAAAATTACTCCGTAAAGTTTCCCCAATTCTTTCCCCAATTTGGGGAAGAGCTTAAAAAAAGCAAAAAATAAAACACTATATATTGATTTTTCTTAGTAGAGTTTACAATATATAGTGTCTTATGGCTGGGGTAGCTGGATTTGAACCAACGAATGACGGAGTCAGAGTCCGTTGCCTTACCGCTTGGCGACACCCCAATATTCAATTTATCGCAACCGATCAACTCAAGTTGCTTAGATATTATATAAAAACATTATAAAAATTACAAGCATTTTTGCGTACTTTTTTTATTTTATTGTGATTTTTTTATTTTTAATTTCATGCAACCGCCGCAAAACTTAGCTTAATAATCGCGTCGGTTGTCAGATTAAACTTACTTTAATTGCGTTAAACGGCTTGAAGTATGACCAAGGTTGCGCTATAATGTAACGCGAGGATTACTTAAGATGAAATATCCGATAGATGAGAGGCTGCATAAACTTGCCAGGCTCAATCAGCCCGTCAACAGGCTATACTTTCTGGCGGCAAACGCCGTCCTGCATCCCTTTATAAGGACGCTCAAGGGCAAGGGACTCAGCCATCGGTACATTAAATTCAAAACTGAATACGGAAAAGTGCGCATACACCTTATACGCCCCGAGAATACAGAGGGCGCGCTCCCCTGTATGGTATACTTCCACGGCGGCGCGTTTATGAGGTACGCCGCACCCCACCACTACCGCCTGATGAAAAGATATGCGCTTGAGGGCAATATTGCCGTGGCATTCGTCGACTTTTATGTCGCCCCTAAATACAAGAGCAACCGCATAGAGGGGCAATGCCTTTCGGCATACGAATACCTTTGGACACATTCATACGCCCTCTGTCTGGACGCAAAAAGGTTTATGACGGGAGGCGACAGTTCGGGCGGTTTTCTTGCCATAAAGACGATAAAACTTTTAAAGGAAAGGAATATCCCCGCACCCGTATGCAACATGCTGATATACCCCCTCATATACGGGCTTGAGGACACGTGCTCGGTCAAGGAATACACGGATACTCCCGTATGGAATTCGACCGTTCTGCCAAAGATGTGGAAGTATTTTAAGGACGACGGCTACGTATGGGTGACCGCTGACGAGGTAAATATCCCTACCTATATGGAGATTGCCGAATTCGACTGTCTGCACGATGCCGACCTGCGCTTTTGCGAAGAACTGCGGAAAGCGGGCGCCGAAGTCGAGGAGGTAATGACACACGCAACCATACACGGTTATGACGCCGTTGACTACGAGGTAGCTCAAAACTGCCTTGAAAAGCGGATAGAGTTTATTATAAGACATACGATTGCCCCCGACATATGCCGCATCTAAGGGCATTTTTAAGGATATTATTATGAAGATAATTCACTGTGCAGACATTCATTTGGGCTGTGCACTTGCAGACTTAGGCAGGGAAAAGAGCGAAGAACGAAGGCGCGAATTACGCGCAACGTTTGAACGGATAATTTCCTTTGCCGAGCAAAACGGAGTGCGCGCCATAATACTTGCGGGCGATGTATTTGACACCGCCCGTCCATACCTGCGCGACAAGAAATTTTTCTACGACGCGGTAAGGGCGCACCCGTCAATAGATTTTCTGTACCTGCGCGGCAACCACGACATAGAGTCGGGTTACGAATGCGCGCTTGAAAATCTTAAGACCTTTTCGTCCAAGTGGCAGGGTTACCGCTATGACGATGCCGACATATACGGCGCAGAACTGCCATATGACGGCGACATGTATGCCGAACTCATGCCCGAAAGAAACTCGTTCAACATAGTCATATTGCACGGGCAGCTGAACGCCGATTTCAACATTGTAAAACTCAGGAACAAGAACATAGACTACCTTGCGCTGGGACACATACACACGTATTCCTCGGGCGACATAGACGTGCGCGGAAAATATGCCTACTGTGGGTGTCCCGAGGGCAGGGGCTTTGACGAGACGGGCGAAAAGGGATTCATACTGCTAGACACCGCCGTGCGCAGCATGCAGTTCATACCCTTTGCTCGCCGAACCATACGCGAATATGACGCAGACATAGGCGGATGTTCGGGCGCATACGAGGCCTATGAGCGGATAAGGCGTATGTATCCCCCCGAACGCGAGGCAATAGTCAGGTTCAACCTGCGCGGAAATCTTGACTTCCGCGATGCGCGGCTTGCGGAAGAGATTAAAAGCTATTTGTCCGACGCGTACTACTTTGTAGACGTCAAAGACAAAACTTCCGTGCGCGCAAACGTAGCCGCCGACGCCGCAGAGACTACGCTTAAAGGGCAATTCTGCCGCTCGGTTCTTTCCGCCCCCTCCCTCTCCGACGAGGACAAGGCGAGGGTAATAGACGTAGGACTTAACGCCCTGAGCGGCAAGGAGGGCGAGATATGAAGCTCATAAACTGCCGCATAGACGCCTTCGGCAAACTTAAAGGCGTACAGTTTGAGTTCGGCGACGGGCTTAACACATTCTGCTTTGAAAACGGTTGGGGAAAGACGACTTTGGCGGCGTTTATCCGCGCGATGTTCTACGGACTGAGGTCCGAGAGGGCAAACGCAAAAGACACGGGCGAACGCGCGAAGTACCGCCCTTTCGGCGGAGGCGCTTTCGGAGGCAGCCTGAAATTTGAACACGGCGGAGACGTATACACCGTACAGCGCACCTTCGACGAGAGCAGGGAATCGCACGACAGAGTTGAAGTTTACTTAAACGGCAGGCCTGCCCCCGAACTCAGAGAGGACCTGGGAAAGAGCATTTTCGGCATTGACGAACAATCATATCTTCGCACCGTTTTTGCAGAGAGCGGAGATTTTGAAACGGGCTCTACGGGCGACATAAACGCACGACTGAGCGACTTTACTCAGGGCGGAATAAGCGCCGAAGATGCCGTAAAGATACTCGATTCCGAACGCAAAAGATATAAAAAGGACAGGGGAAACGGCGGACTTATAAGCGCGCAGAGCGCCGCTTGCGAGCGCATTCGCGCGGACATATATGCCGCCGAACAGCAAAAGTCCAGGCTTGACGGCCTGTATGCCGAGCGCGCGGAACTGGCTAGCCGCGCCGCCGCCCTTCAGCGCGATCTGAAAAAGACGGGCGACATAGAGAACGCCCGTGCGCGCAAAAATGCCTACGACAAGTACAGCACGGACGCCGCGCGCGAACGCGCCGCCGCCGACAGCATTTCCGCAAAGTACCCCCGAGGACTGCCCGACAGAGCGCAGCTTGAAAGGGCGCGCCAGGCAATAGCCGACATCCGCGCGGCCGAAAGAGCCGCCGCCTCCCCCTCTGCCGCTCAGAGGGCAAAAAGACTTGAGGAACTTGAAAACCGATTCAAAAAGTTGCCTTCGCCCGACGACATAGCCGAACTAAGCCGCGCCGTCGAAGAGCTCAAGGCGGGCGAAACGGGTGCAACAGACCGAAAAAAGAAGCCTAAGGCATTTGCTCCGCTCATTATTTTTGCCCTCGTAATGTTTATCGGCGGCATTACCTGCGCATTTGCAAGACTTATGGCGGTTGCCATAGGACTGATTGTGGCAGGCGTAGCATTAGTCTGCGCGGCGCTGTTCGTCTATGTCAATTCCAGATTTTCCGCTCTTGGTTCCTCATCACCTCAACGGCAGAGGCTGTCGGCAAAAGTCAGCGCATACCTTGCCTCCTACGGCTATGCCGACGGGGCATATGACTTTGACAGCTTTATGCGCGACCTTGACGAATTCAGGAGTCTTAAAGAAGACAAAACTCAATCTGACGGATTAAAGTCGGACAAATTGGGCGGCACATATGCCGCAATGAACGCATTTTTTGCGCAATATGCGCCGCAAGCGGACGGCACTTACGAGGAGAAATTAAGGCGCATTTCGGACGACGTCGTCGCCGCGGAAGGGCACATTAAAATGAGCGAAGACCTTAAAAGGCGCGCCGCGGAATATGCTGACAGCAAGGACTACTCCTCGGACGTAAAGGGCACGGAGGAGCTGGTAAAACAGCTTTCGCGGCTCAATTCCGCCGTAAGTTCAACCGAGGACCGCATCGAAGAGTGCGAGGCATATGCCGAAAAACTGCCCGACCTGCATGCAGCTCTCGGCGAGGCGACGCAAAAACTTGAAGAATACGAGAAGACGCACTTCATAATAACCGCCGCGATTGCACACATACAGGGCGCGGACAAGACGCTTAAAGAAAGGCTTACCTCCCCCGTCGAAGAGGCCTACAGAAGATATGCCGCGCGCGTAAATGCGGCGATGGGCAAGGGCGCGACGATTGAGCCCGACCTGTCGGTAAAATATGAGGAGGGCGGCGCGCTCCGCGGCGAAGAACATATGAGTACGGGACAGGCGGCGGCGAGCGCGCTGTGTTTCCGCCTTGCGCTCTGCGACTGCATCTATGCAAAGGCCTCTCCCTTCATAGTACTCGACGACCCCTTCGCCTATCTGGACGAAGAACACCTTGCAAACTGCAAGAGGGTTTTATATGAACTTTCGCGCGACAGGCAGATAATCTACTTTACCTGCCACCCCTCGAGGCGCATCTGAACTGAGGTGAAAAATGGTTGAATTCAACACCGAAAAAATAGAAAAGCTTACCGCGCGCGACAGGCTTTTCAGACGCATAGCTTTTCCTGTTGCTGCCGCAATAATCGTAATCGGCATAATAGCGGCAACTCTGTTTGCAAGAAGAAATGAAAGATATGAGACGGCGTATATCGTATTGCTCATCATTGATTTGTTCTTGATAGCCGGTTTCCTGGCGCTCAATCTGATAGCGATTTTCCCTAACTTGGCAAAGCTCAAAGGCGCGGTGCGAGGCATTATGTATGCCGACCTGGCCGCACACGGGGAAATATTTGCAGGCGATAATCTCCTTATAAAGGTGAGTTTTTCAAAGCACGTGCTGACGATTTCCTCGCCGGGCGGCGCAAGGCATTACGACCTTACGGCCATAAAGCGCTCACATTCAGTATACTCCGCCTGCGGCAATATGCTGTACGACTACATTCTCGCCTATTGGCAGGAGGCATGCAAAGAGGGATTCAATGGCGAAGTCAGATGTCTTGACGAGACCTCCGGTCGGGCAGATACGATTGATATTGTCAGAAGCGGAACGCCCATGAAAACCGTAAAAAACGCGCAGAAGATACTCAATTACGGCAAAGGAGCGGAGATATAATCTCCGCTCCCTCTTTTTATCTCTTGGCGCTTTTGTCGCCGACATATTCGTCGTGAAAACGCGCCACCTCTTCGGGGTCGAGTGAAATTTTCTGAAGCGCTCCCGTGTACTCCGTCGCGCTGACCGCGCCGTCGACGAGCTCTTCGATTATTACCTTGCTGTTTTTTCCTGCCATACTACCATTATGGCTAACTGCTTTTTAATTATGCAAAAAATATGCCCGTCTATTACTAGACGGGCAAAAATTTTAAGCCGGAATTACGGCTGTTTGCCGATATATGCGAGGATACCGCCGTCGACATAGAGAATGTGACCGTTCACGAAGTCGGATGCGTCCGATGCAAGGAATACCGCGGGACCCATGAGATCTTCGGGCGTGCCCCAGCGCTCGGCAGGGGTCTTTGCGACGATAAAGCTGTCGAAGGGATGGCGGCTGCCGTCAGGCTGGCGCTCTCTCAAAGGCGCCGTCTGGGGGGTTGCAATGTAGCCGGGGCCTATGCCGTTGCACTGTATGTTATACTTGCCGTACTCCGAACAGATATTCCTGGTGAGCATTTTAAGACCGCCCTTTGCCGCGGCATATGCCGAAACAGTCTCTCTGCCCAGCTCGCTCATCATGGAGCATATGTTGATTATCTTGCCGTGACCCTTCTTTATCATAGAGGGAATGACCGCCTTAGACACTATGAAGGGAGCGTTGAGGTCGACGTCGATGACCTTTCTGAAGTCAGCCGCGCTCATTTCGGTCATGGGTATGCGCCTTATGATGCCCGCATTGTTTACAAGGATGTCTATGACGCCCACTTCCTCTTCCACCTTGGCGACAAATGCGTTGACTGCCGCCTCGTCCGTGACGTCGCAGACATAGCCGTGAGCGGCGATACCTGCATCCTTATAGGCCTTTAAGCCCTTGTCCACGAGTTCCTGATTGATATCGTTAAAGACAATTGTCGCACCCGACTGAGCATATGCCGATGCAATTGCAAAGCCTATGCCGTAGGACGCACCCGTAATGAGCGCAATTTTGCCCTTAAGCGAAAATTTCTGTTCGAATGACATTATGTTAATTTTCCTCCGATTTTAATTTATTATATTATAACACCAAAAATTCAGACTGTAAATAGGCAAGCCGATTTTAACCTGAATTTTTTACAAAACTTTTCATTTTATGCACAAAGTTTACACTTTTTATTGACCGCACGGAGAAAAAGCATACATAGGCATTATGCAAAAGTCCCCGACGGCGATGCCGTCGGGGACTTGAATTTTCATTGATTTTTAATTACTCACCCTTGAAAGGAAGCAGTGCAGCTATTCTTGCGCGCTTGATTGCCGAGGAAAGCTCTCTCTGGTGCTTTGCGCAGTTGCCGCTCATGCGCCTGGGGAGCATTTTACCGGATTCGGTTACGAACTTCTTGAGACGGTTTACGTCCTTATAGTCGATAACCTCTACCTTTTCCTGGCAGAAAACGCAGGTCTTTCTGCGGGGAGCCTTCTTGAAGCTCTTTTTAACTACGGTTTTCTCTTCCATTTTATTCTCCTTGAATGTTGACCCTTAAATCAGAAGGGGATATCGCTGTCGTCGTCAAAGGACTGCAGCGTAGGCTTTTTCTTTCCGCCTGCAGGAGCCTGATTGGAGGGCGCGAAATCGCTTTCATATCCGCTGTCGCCGCTTCCGTCACGGGGAGAGAGGAACTCCACGTCCTGACAGATTATGTCGACGCCCGTGCGCTTTACGCCCTGACTGTCTTCATAATTTCTGAGCTCGATTGAGCCCATGACGGCAACCTTTTTGCCCTTCTTAGCATAGCGCGCAATGGTCTCGCCAAGGCCGCGCCAGGCCGTGCAGTTGAAAAAGTCGGTCTTTCTCTCGCCGTCGGCGCCCGAATAGTTCCTGTTTACGGCTATCGAGAAACGGCAGATTGATACGCCGCTGGTCGTTTCCGTAAGCTCGGGGTCGCGCGTGAGATTGCCAATTAAAAATACCTTGTTCATCTTTGTACCTTATTTAACGGTTATGATTCTTCTTAAAACTTCTACCGAAAGACCGGCAACTCTGTCAAGTTCCTTGACTACGCTGCCTTCTGCTTCAAAGGTCATTACTACGTAATAGCCGTCGGTCTTATAGCTGATGGGATAAGCCAACTTCTTTACGCCCCACTTATCGGTGGAGACGACCTTGCCGCCGTTGTCGTTTACGATAGTTTCAAACTTCTGAACAAAGGATTCCTTTGCCTCGTCTGAAAGAGCCGCATCCAAAACATAGAGCATTTCGTAAGTTTTCATTTCTTTCACCTCCCGGACTTAATCGGCATACCACTTGCGGTATGCAAGGTTTGCGCACTTAAATTCGTGCCGTAATATAATACATTATCAAAGACAATTTGTCAACAGTTTTTATGTTATTTTGCCATTGAAATTACTACGTTGACAAGCTCCCTCAAGGTAAGACTGCCGAGCTCGGCACTCTCTCCTTCACCTTCGCCCCAGACGAGCGTCTTGCCAAGGTCTTCCCTGTTGACCGTAAGCACGCCCGCATCGAGAAGTTCGTAAAGAGTGGCATCGTTTATGTTCTTGGCCGCCTGAGTTATCATGGTATGGAAGTTGTTTATGGTGTAGACGTTTTCGACCTTTACGCCGTTTTCTCCGTCGACGTAGAGAATGAGTTTCCACATTCCCTTTGCCTCGCCGTAGGTGTAGTAAGTGTTCTCGTCAAACTGAGCTATCTCTTCCGCCGTCAGTCTGCCGGTGCCGTTTGCCAGGCTGTAACCGCCGTTGCCGTCGTAGACATAGTAGAGATATGCCTCGTTATAGCTTTCCGCCTGCTGAATGCTGAACACGTAGTACGTGACTGCATCGGGGTCTGCGGAACCGCCGTTGACAGAGGCGTTCCACTCCTCCCGGGTAATGTACCCGTCCGACTTGGCGCCTGCCGCCGTGTACTTGCCGTCTTTGAGGACATAGTACTTGACCTTTGCGTCGGGATCGTATTCCTGCGCCGCCTTGTAAGAGAAGTCGCTGTTGTAGATTTCCTCGGCATAGATGCTCTGAATGGTTATCTCGTCGATTGCCGTCGAGAGGTCGTCTATCTTTGTATTTTTAAGCTGCTTGAGAACGTTGGAGCTGTTTTCGTCTATGTCGATGACCTGGCTGAGCGTGAGCTGTCCGACGTCGTCGCCCAGGCTGTTTATAGTGCTGGTCCTCAATGCCCAGAGAATCTTGTTGTCCTCCGTGAGGGAATCGCCCATTATTTCGCCTATGGTGAGGTCGCTCTTTATGCCGTCTATCCTGTCCGAAATGCCGTCGATCGTCGTTCCGTCGAGATAAATTCTGTTGCCTTCGAGGTCTTGATACCATACGGAGACTATCTTCTCGCTGCCGTCCTCTTGCGTCTGAGTCTTTATATAGCAGGTTTCCATGCCATATTTGCCCGTATAGCTGTACCCGTCGCCTTGCTGTGCAACGATATTGGTTATGCCGTAGCCCATGTAAGCCATTATGGCATTATCCGCCTTTATGTCGACAACTCCGCCGAGGGTGAGATTTTCGGTAAGACCCGAAACCCTGTCGGAGAGGGTATTGACCGTAGTCGATTCAATCTTGACGGCGTTTGCCCCGTCCATGTACCAAGCCGAAGCAACCTTGCCGTCCGAACCCGTAGCCATGTAGCAGACTACGCTGCTGCCGTCCCCGAGCTTGTATTTGCCGACATAGTCATAGCTCTTGCCGCCGATTTCGCCGCTCTCTTCGCGCGCGTTGGTTATGCCGTAACCTATATACGACATTATCGCATCGTCGGGCTTTACGTCTATCAGCACGGTTACGGAGAGATTATCGGCAATTTCGGAAATCTCGCTGACGGTTGCGCCCTTGATTTCCTTGCCGTCCGCCGCGGAGACTATCTTTTCGACCTGATTCTGCTCGTTGACCTGAATGTTTACGGCTATGTTTTCGCCGTCCTTGTCGTATATGCCGACATATCCGCCGCCTTCAGTCTGCGCGACGTCTGTCACCTTGTAGACGATATACATCATCACGTCGTTGGTGACAGCCACGTTGTCTATGACTGAGCCGAGCGGGAGCGACTGTATTTCGTCCTTGAGGTCTATGTCGTTATCTATGAGCGCGCCTACCGACGTATCGCCGAATACCTCGTTGGTAACCGAGTTATTGCCGAGCAGCTCGGACGCGTCAACGTAATAGAGCGGCTCGAACGTGTCGAGAATGAGGCTGTTGATCGTTACGGTGTTTATCTGCACCTCCTCGCCTGCCGCGTTCTTGTAGAAGTTGCCCGTGAGATTTGTATAGTTATCGCCGTACTTTGTGGGATATTCATATGAAGTCCTGTCCGCAACGACGGCATTTTCGTCGAGAGTGAACTGACCTTCCGCGTTCCTGGAAACGGCGATATACGCGGTACCATCGGCATATATCGTCTCGTAAACCCTCTTGCCCTCTTCGTTGAGCTGATTGCCTTCGAAGTCCTCGCTTATGACGGGTTCGCCGACTCTTCCGCCCTCAAGGCTGCAGGGAACATAGTAGAGCCTGTAGAGCACGTTGCCGTCGGCATCCTTCTGCGAGGTCTCGACGAGATAGTCGGTGCTCAACTGCTCGGCAGGGTAAACTTCGTCCTGCTCGACTATGCCCGTCCTGTAATAGTTGTCGTGACCCGCATCGTATGTATACGTATCGTAGAATACGGGCAGTTTAAGTCCCGACGAAGTGACCGCATACTCAGTCTCAGCACCCGTAAAAAGCGACTTGACTATGACGTTGGCATCGTCGCCGACGAGGTCGTTCGAGCCGAGCGCCGAAAGAATTTTGGAGGGACGCGTGTCCATTATGCAGTCGTTAAAGAACATAACTATGTCGGTGAAAGGCGTCTGTCTGAACTCCTCCCAGTCGACGTCGATATAGGGATCAACGACCGAAGAGAGCTGGTCGACTATGCCGCTCGTCACGGGCAAAAGCTTTTCGATTTCCGCAAAAGTCTTGCCTGCGACGGGATAGTCGGGACTGGTAGCGCCCTCCGAGAAGATATAGCCGTACAGCACGCCGAAAAGTTCCTTCAAATTCTGCACGCCGCCGTTATTCTTATCCGTATTGATGTAGATATAATCGCCGTTTTCGTCCTTATTTTCGACTTTTACAAACCCGAGCAGTTTGTCTATATCCGTATTGGCGACATAGTAGCACACGCCGAAAATAGCCGCCGCCTCTACAATAATCGCAAAGATGAAGCCGATGAGAAAGGCGATTATCGCCGTTCCCGTCTTGGAGCCGCCCCTTGACATTACTTTATACCTCCCGTAGCCGCACCGAAAAATGCGGAGCGCTTTCTTGATATCTATAAACCGATTTCATTATACAATATATATAGCCCAAAAGCAACAATAAAAAAGGTTAATTTTGTTGACATTTTTTGCCGAGCGCAAGCCTTATGAGCTTTTGCCTTTGGTTGAGCGCGGGATTTATGGCGCACTCTTCAAGCAGCGCGTGCAGCGTCCCGGCCGTATCCGCAGGGCGGACGCCTGCCGCAATGAGCTCGTCGCCGCGCACGGCAAGCTGCTTTATATTCAGGGGCGCGCCCTCTTTGAGCATGTCGGCGTAGATTTTTTTCCACCTTACCACGCCAGGCGCCGGCGAAAAATCGTCCTTGCACGCCGAATAGTCGGCCTGCTTCAATGCGAGCAGGTCGTCCCATATGTCGCCGTGGTTGACTATGAACTTCCTTATCTTGTTAGGGTGCGCCTGGCAGGCAAAGTCATACATATGCCACCTTACGAGCGCGCATACGCGCGAAATTACGCGCGACGGCGCCCTAAGCCGCCTGAGAATATCCTCCGCAATGCCTTCTCCTGCCTCCTCGTGTCGGGCAAAAGAACCGTTTTCAATCAAACACTTCGGCTTGCCGACGTCGTGCAGGAGCGCTGCCAGCCTTATGCTTTCGGGCGCGTACCTTACGCAGCGCAGAGTATGCTCCAGTACGTCGTGACTGTGAAAGTCGGGGCGCTGAGCCATTCCGTCGCCGAGAGCGAGCTCGGGAAAGAGCACGCGCATTACCCCCGTATCCCTCATCAGGCGCAGTCCCTCGTAATGGCCGTCCGCGTTTGCGTACTTTTTATCGGCGCGGAGCAGCGCATCAAGTTCGGCATATACCCTTTCGGGAGCTATGTCGGCAATGAGCGGCGCGTGCTTTTTTGCGCCGTCGAGGCATTCCTCGTCAGGAGCAAACCCTAGTTCGGCGGCAAACCTGCACAGCCGCATAAGGCGCAATCCGTCCTCCCCGAACACCTTATCCGACGGGGCAACGGTAGAAAGCCGCCTGTTTGCTATGTCCGCCATTCCGCCGAGTGGGTCATAAAATCTGCCCTCCGTTATGTTGAAATATACGGCATTGCACTTAAAATCTCTTCTCCTCGCGTCGAGCGCGATGTCGTCGGTGAAAGCTATTTCTTCGGGAGTATGCAGGCCGCGGACATACCTGTCCGTGCGGAAGGCGGCAAATTCGAAGCTCTGCCCGTCATGCGAAAGGCGGACGGTGCCAGTGCGCGGATATACCGCGACTACCGACAGGCCGCACCTGTCTGCCGCCGCCGTAAGCTCTTCGGGCGGAACGGGAGCGCATATGTCCCAGTCGGTACTTTCTCCGCTCAGCCCCGCAAGGAAATTGCGGCACGCTCCGCCGACGACGTACAGCCGTCCGTCCAGCTCCTCTGCAAGCATATTAAGTTTTTGAGGTATCAGGTCTTTCATTTTTTTATCCATATAATTATAGCAAATTTTAAAAACTATTGCAATATGCCGATAAATATTGTATAATAAAAAATGCGCCGACATGCGGACGGGCGAACGATTGCCGCCTTCCGACACGCAGCCTACACGGAGATAAATTCTAAGATGTACCACCTGATAATAAACGGCATAAATCTAAACAAGAAGCAGAACGCGCTTAAGGCGGTAGAAAGCGTGCTTCAGAGGGCGGGAAAATCGTACACCCTGCACTTTACGCAATACGCAGGGCACGCCGCAGACATTGCGCGCAGGCTTACCAAAGACGGCAGGTTTGCCCAGCTTATAGCCATGGGCGGCGACGGCACCCTGCACGAGGTGATAAACGGCATCGAGAACATAGAAAACTGCACGGTAGGCGTCATACCCATAGGCTCGGGCAACGACTTTGCCGCCGCGGCAGGTATACCTTTAGACGCAAAGAGCGCGGCAGAGGTCATAGCATTCCGCGCCCCCACTTTCATAGACTATATAGAGCTGGATAACGGCCTCAGGAGCATAAACGCCGTGGGCGCAGGCATAGACGTTGACGTTCTGCGCCGCGTATACTCGGGCAGGAAAAAGGGAAAAGGCAAGTACTTTTCGGCATTCATAAAGAGCCTTATAAACTACAAATGCACGACCTTCAAACTCGTATACGACGGCAAGGAGGAGACGCATACGGGACTTATAGCCGCGCTGGGCAACGGACGTTACATAGGCGGAGGAATACAGCTCTTCCCCGAAGCCGCGCTGGACGACGGGTATATGGACCTTATCGTCGTGGACTATCTTTCGAGGATGCGCTCCGCAGTGGCGTTCGCAAAGCTGGTTACGGGCAGAGTAAACAAGGTCAAGGAAGCGACATACGTAAGATGCAAGAGCGCCTCCGTCATACCCGAGGAGGGCGAAAGCATAATTCAGGCAGAGGGCGAAATTTACGAAAACGTAGAGTTTTCGGCAAGGGTCGTCAGCAACAAACTAAAATTCTATCTTCCCGAACATGATTGAAAAATATTACAGGCGGATTATCGACAACATTCCCACCGCGGTCATAGTTGCCGACAGAAATCTGAAATCCGTATTCACAAATTCATCCTTCAAAACGCTGTTTTTGGGCAACTCGCGCAGAGTGACGCTCGGCAGGGCGTTCGGCTGCTCTAAGCTTAAAATGCAGTGCGGAGACTGCGGCCAGTGCGACTGCGCAAAGAACTGCGCGCTGGTTTCGGCATTCGAGGACGCATATTACTCCCAGCGCGAGACGTCGCGCAGAGTCATACTCAACATAGACGGCGAGGAAATGCGGGAAGTCGCCTTTTCCATAACCGTAAAGCCGCTCGGCGGCGGACTGTGCATGGGCATTATAGACGACGCCCTGGAGCTTGAGATTGCCAGAGAATTGCAGACCGCAAAGAACATTCAGCAGCGCCTTCTGCCTGCAGGAAAGTGGGCAGGCGGCAAGCGGTATTCATACATGTATATCCCCTGCCGCGACATAGGCGGAGACCTGCCGCAGGTTTATTCGGTAGGCAACTCGGCGTTCGGCGTGATTGCCGACGTTTCGGGCAAGGGCATTTCGGCAGGCATGCTGACGGCGTTCGTCAAGGCGGCATACGACAAGAGCCTTTATTCCCCGGCGGAGGCTATTTCCGCGCTGTCGCACAAGTTTTCCGAACTCAACCTCGACGAGCGCAACTACATAACCGTAGCCGCCGCGAGAATTGACGGCGACAGCATAACCTATTCCATGGCAGGCCACAACGTGCCCATACTCCTCAAGTCGGGCGGAGGCATTACGCGGATAATGCTCAACTCTCCCCCCGTCTCCAACTGGTTTGCAAACCCTGCCTACTTCGAGGACACCATACCCTATAAAAAGGGGGATATCCTGGTGCTCCTTACCGACGGCGTGACCGAAAGCAAGAACCGCCTGGGCGAGATGTTCGGCGTGGACGGCGCCATTAAGACGCTTTCCCTTTCGCGCACGGCGGACGAATTCATTAAAAATCTCGAGGACAGCCTGAAGAGCTTCTGCGGAGAACTTAACGACGACGTTACGGCGATAGCCTTTGACCTTTAACCCATGACGCGTTGCGCCCGACCCGATAAATTATTTGGTCGGGCGCAACGTTTTTTATATCCATAACCGACAAGCGACCGCAGGCGGGAAACCTGCGGTCGCTCTTATTGAAGGAGGGAAAATCAGAGATTGTATGAAAACTCTAACTGTATTCGGGTTTTGAATTTTCGTCGGCGGACATCGTCGCCTTTGAAAATTATCGCTCGGGAGATTTACCTCCCCCGTTTGCAGTTATACTATATCAGTAAATTGTAATAACTTTATGTATTTTTTTGTGAAAATTATGTAAAAATCGTCGATTATCAGTTGAATCCCTTAATCTTGGCTATCGCCGCGGCGCGGTTTTCAACCTCCAGCTTGAGATAGATGGAACTTATGTAGTTCCTCGCCGTGCCGTCCGAAAGCTTCAATGCGGAGGCTATCTGGCGGTTAGTGAACCCGTCCGCCATCATTATGGCAATTCCTGCCTCCCTGTCGGACAGTCCGAACGCCCTTTTAAGGCGTACTTCCCTGTCGTCCGAGACCATGAGCGCGGCGTCGGTTATCTTTTTGGCTATCTTGGAGGGCAGAATGGTATCGCCGGCATATGCATTCCTTATGGCGTCTATGAGCGCGGTAGAGCCTATGTCCTTAAGGAGATATCCGCACGCGCCGCCGTTTATCGCCGACAGGATATAGTCGCTGTCGTCGAAGGTCGTAAGTATTATAATCTTGACGTCGGGCAGCACTTCCTTTATCTTCTTGGTGGCAACCACGCCGTTCATGCCAGGCATCCTTATGTCCATGAGGATTACGTCGGGATTGTCCTTCTGGGCGAGATTGAGCGCCTGCGCGCCGTCCGCAGCTATGCCGCAGACCTGAATGTCGCCGCTCGTCTCCAGCACGCTCTTTATGCCCTCCGCAAGTATTATCTGATCGTCTACGAGCATTACTCTTATCATATTTTACTCCTCCCCGTTGAGATTTATCTTTACCGTCACTTCGACGCCTTCGCCTTCCTGACTTTCGTAGAAGACTCCGCCGCCGAACGACGAGGCTTTTTCCCTTATGCCCTTTAGTCCGAACCCTTCCTTAAAGTCGGAAGGAAGCCCCGAGCCGTTGTCCGACACGGTGAGCTTTACGCTTTCGCCGTCGCTTTTGAGTTCCACATAGAAGGCGGTCGCGCCGCCGTGGCGCATGCCGTTTGCCAACAGTTCCTTAAGGCAGTTGCCCATAAACCTGCGCTTGTCGTAGGGCAGGGACACGTCGTCTATGTCGTAGCGAATCTTGATGTCCGTGCCGTCCATAGTGCCTGCAATGGTCTCCTGCAGCTCGTCTTTGAGCGTAACCGAGCTGTCCCTGCCTGCCAGAAGGTGCACGCTCTCCCTCATCTGGTTGAGCGCGTTCTTGGCCTGGATATTTGCCGAGACCATCTTTGCCTTGGCCTCCTTGGGGTCGCTGTCTATGAGCAGTTTTGCCGCCTCCGTCTGCATTATTACCGCCGTTATGGAATGCCCCGCGTTGTCGTGAATGTCGCGCGCTATCCTGTTGCGCTCCTCATATACCGCCGTCTGCGACAGTTCGCGGTATGCCTCCTCGAGGCGGCTCTTGTTTTCCTCCGCCTCCCTGAGGGCATCTATGAGCTTTAAGTTGTTCTTGTGATAGGATATGAGGAAATTCGCCACGACGAAGTGCACGGCGAGAATGATGAGTCCGACCACGCAGCCCGACACTATGCTGATTATCTGCTCGCCCGTCAGCGACATTCCGTGGGTTATCATCCAGCCTATGATGCTGGTGACAATGAACGCGACGCAGCTGGCTATGAACACCGTAAGCTTTGTCCTGAACGAGTCTACGTTTATATAGAGCTGGCTTAAGATTACGCAGTATATCGCCGAGATGTACGTGCTGCCCGTCAGCGAACACACTATGAGAAGAAGCGCGAAGTCTACGCAGTAAAAGACTATGCGCGTCGCATATTTCCTTACAGAAAAGAGCTCCACGAGAAAGAGTATGTCCAGCACCACGAGGCTGGCAACCAGAAGACCTATCTGCCATATTTCGGGCTCTACCGCGCTGTACTGCACGCCGATTATTATCTCCAGCACGACGAGCAACACGCTCATCGAAAGCCCCACCCACACGATAAGTCGGGACGGATTGCCGAAAATCTGTCTGTATTCCATTATGCGTCCCCCTTTCGGTCATAGTCTTCGGCAAACAGCCTGTCTGCCACGAAATAGCTGAAAAATCCCTCCGGAGAGAGTATGCAATAGTCGTAAAACCTCACTCCGCCCAGACGGCAGACGGACATCAGCTCTCCGGCATAGGCATCGTCCGACGCGCCCGGAGTCGCGCCGTCTTTCCGCATGTCAGCCGCGAAAACGCCGTACGGTCTGAACGCCGAGAGCGCGCGTATGACCCTGCGCGAGGGGAATTTCTGCCCCGAGGTCGACGACGGAAAGGAACATATCCTCCTCACCCTGCCGTCGGCATCGAGCATGTATATCTCGAAGAGCTGCTCCTCGCCCATTCTGGCGGAGAGAAACCGCCTGAATTCCGCCGTGCTCTTAAGGGTGGCAAAACTGTTGCAGCCGCCCTCTTTAGAAAGGCATTTGCCCGTGCACGCGAGATAGAGGGCTATATTTTCGCCCACGCCTCCGACCGCCATTAGCTCCTCGGGCGACGCGGAAAGCACTCCGCCGATGCTGCCGAATGCGGAAAGCAGGGCGTGCGCAACGCCGTTCACGTCCTTCCTCGGACAGGCGTAAAAGAGCAGCGCCTCCAGATATTCGTGCTCGTACATTGCGGCTCCGCTTCTAATCTTTGCGAGCAGACGGCCGCGGTGACCTTCGTGCATAATCCCCGCCTTTTACAAATTATTGAAGTTTATCCTTTAAATTATTTTACCATAAAAATAAAAAAGTGTATAATGTTTTTAAGTTCAAATTCAAATAAGGAGCTTTTATGAGAAATTATTTCGACGATATAGTCAAAAACATATCGCAGATCATACGCTTCGATTCCTCCGAGGCGCCCGCAAAAGAGGGCATGCCCTTCGGCCAGGGAGCGGCGGACTGCCTTGAGTTTTACCTTGCGCTTGCCTCCTTCCTCGGCTTCAAGACGACCAACTACGACAACTACGTCGGCGAAGTCACCTTCGGCAGCGGCGAGGAGTTTGCCGTGCTCGCCCACCTGGACGTAGTGCCTGCAGGCAGCGGCTGGACGCACGAACCCTTCGGCGGCGAAATAGACGTTAAAAACAGAAAGATATGGGGCAGAGGCGCAATGGACGACAAGGGTCCCGCAATAATCGCGCTGTATGCGCTTAAGGCGCTCAGGGACGAGGGCTTCCGCCCGTCGAGAAAGATTAAGCTCATCCTAGGCTGCAACGAGGAGTCGGGCTGGGCGTGCATAGACCACTACAACAAGGTGGCGCACATGCCCGACGAGGGCATTTCCCCCGATGCCGACTTCCCCGTAATCTATGCCGAAAAGGGCATAATGCACATAAAGGCATTCTTCCCCCTCAAGGCGAATTTCAGCGGACTGAAGGGCGGCGACAGAGTCAATATGGTATGCGACTACTGCGAGGTGGAAGCGCCCTTTGACGAAAGCAAGGCAAAGAATGCAGGACTTGTTGCAGAGGGCGGAAAGATAATTTCGCGCGGCAAGAGCGCGCACGGTTCCACCCCCGACAAGGGCAAAAACGCCATTCTGCCCGTGCTTGAATACCTCGGACTCGACGACGTTGCAACCCTGTTGTTCAAGGAGAAATTCGGCCTTGCGGGACTCAAGGACGAGACGGGCGAACTCACCCTCTCCCCCGACGTAATAGAGCAGAGCGAAGACGGAATATATGTGACCTGCGACATTCGCTACCCCGCAACCTTCACGCAGGCGCAGATTGAAGACATCGTAAAAAAATGCGGCGTCAAGTACGAGATAGTGCACGCGCAGGCGCCCCTTTACAACGACAAGAACAGCAAGCTGATTACCACCCTGCTCGGCGTATACAACGAGGTATGCGGCACAGACATGCAACCCCTTGCGATAGGCGGCGGCACATACGCGAGGGCACTTAAATACGGCGCGGCGTTCGGCCCCGAGGAAGAGGGCGAAGAGAGCACCATTCACCAGGCAAACGAATACATTACCTTTGACAAGATACAGAAATGCTTCGACATATACAAGCTTGCCCTGGAGAGGCTTACCAAATAAACTGCCCGTACAATATGCGCACTTTAAGGCATTAACCCTGTAATATGCCCCGAATAACGACATAAATTCATGCCGCCTGCGGAAATATTTCCGCAGGCGGCATTTTAATTGTCCCGACACGCCGCGATGGTTGCGGCATATGCGGCAATCTTTTTTAATTGATGCGGCAATATGCCGCGTTTAACATTGTTCACGCGATTGGTGCGGCAATATGCCCCATCCTTGCGCAAATCAGGCAATCTTTACGACCCTGAAGTCGCCAGTTCCGAACATATAGAAATATCCGTCTACATATACTCCCCTCTTTACGGAGTTTTCGCCGACGAGGGGCACATTGACGAGCTCGGTGAATTTATAGCCGTCGAAGTGCAGTAAAATATATCTTCCCCTCTCGTTCCCTTCGTAAGAGTAGTCGGTTATGCCAAGGCCTATCAGCCCGTTTTCCCTGTCTATATAGTAGGACTTATAGTTCTCGGAATAATATGCGTCCGCCTCGTAGGAGCAGATCGGCGCGACATTGTCGCCGTCCTCGACATAAGCCTCTATCTTGAGGTAGCCGTAACTGCCCACTCCGATGCCTACGGAGAACCCCTCGCCGAAATCTATGAGCGAGGTCGAGAATCCCTCTATCGTGCCCGTATGCTTATACGTGATGTTGTCAAGGTCCGAGAGGTCGAAGAAGAACACGGGGTCGGAAAGCTCTATCGCCGTGCAGACATATGCCGTATCGCCGTCGAATCGGGCGGACTGCACGCTTTCGCCATAGGGGGCAAAGTTTTCGACAGACGCGACGACGCTGAAATCGGATATATCTATGCAGTACAGGCTGACATTCGCATTTGATATGCCGAAACTGTAATAAGTCTCGTTATCCTTATACTCGGACCAACTCGTAGTCGCAAATACCCTCAGTATTCCCTCGTACTCGTCCATTGAATAGCGGTCGTGAACCGAGCCCTCTATTATTACCGAGCCCTCGCCGACCAGCTCGTCTCCGCCGTAATTCAGGCAGGAAATTTCGGTCATGGTTGTACTTCTGACCAAATTGCCAGACTCGTTTTTCTCGCTGAAACTCCGCGTAAAGTACAGCCTTTCGGACGAGGCATAAAAATCTGCCGAATAGGACACATATGCCGCCGCGCCCTGCGACTCGAGCGAGGTCGCGTCGTACTGCGTTACGACGGTAAAGCGCGAGGATGTCAGCACCTCGGGAGATACTATGTCCTCCGACGGCAGCGGCTGCATGCCGTCGCCCGCGTCAATCTGCGGCACGAATGTCGAAGGGTCGGAATAGTCGATGTCGTGGGCGTATATGTTGTAATTGGTAGCAAGCAGCAATTTGCCGTCCTTTACCCGTGACGAGGCATAGCTGCCCGTGACTGTCACCCTGCCGCTCTCCCTTATATCTTCGGGATCGGTGACGTCGAGCGCAATGAGCGACGTGCAAGTGCCGCACTCCTTGTCATAGTATGTCATCACCGCCGTAACCGTAGCGCAATCCTCGGAGAGGTAAAATTCCTGCGCCGTGCAATTAAAATAATTTTCCGTATTGAAGACAAACTCGCCGACCATTTGCGAATTCTCGCCGCCTATCCCGAACACCTTCAGCGCGGAGCCGTCGAGATAGTAGACATATTCGTCGCTGCGCTTTATGAGGTCGCCCTCTATAACTCCTTCGGTCTGGTTGTCGGTTATCTCCTCATAGCTTTCGCCCTGTCCGCCGCCCGAGCCGTCGGGCGAGGCAGAACCTTCGTCATCGGTCCCCATACCGCCGCCTGCAGGCCCCTGAGCATCGTCTTTGTCCACACTTCCGCCGCTGCCCAGCCCCGATATTGCGGCTAAAATCTTTTGGAAGTTGTTCTTGTATTCAGGGCCGTTGTAGGTGTATGCGTTGAGCTTTTCTATGAGAGAATAGTACTCGCTGTCAGCATACATCGAGACGTCGGGCAGATAATCGATCGGAAGAAACAACCCCAATCCTCCCGCCGTGACGCACAGCGCGACGGCTGCCGCTATCGCCGCATACTTTATTGCGCTCTTTTTCCTGCGCGCCTTTGTCGGTCTTGGCTTTATCGCGACGGGCTCCGCCGAGACACCCGGGTCGGCCTCCTCTATATACCTTTCGTCGACGACGTTCAGAAGCTTAATATAGTCCTTTTTGTTCATCGCATCAGTCCCTCCTTTTTGAGTCGGGCGGCAAACCTGCGCCTTGTGCGGTGGAGAATTACCCTGACGTTTGCGCTCGTCAGCTTAAAGCCTGCGGCTATCTCCTCAACCGTGCACATGTACCAGTACCTGCGCATGAATATTATGCGCGTGCGACTGTCCAGCGAGGCGAGAAAATCGTTAATTATCTCCCTCAGCGCAAGGACGTCGTCGCAGGGCATGCCGCCGTCGGACAGAGTCGAGGCAAATTCGTCTATCGCCGCCTCCGCTCCGTCTCCGCGTTTTTTCGCCCTGTTATAGTCAAATCGGTCGAGCGCAATGTTGCGCGTGATTATGCCTACGAACAGTTTGAAATTTCTTGGTCTTTTGGGCGGAATGGCGTTCCATACGCCGACATACGCGTCGTTTACGCACTCTTCGGCATCCTTTCTGTCCGAAAGTATGCGACCTGCAACGGCGCGGCAATAACGGCCGTACTTTTCATCGGTGCGGACGATAGCGCTCTCGTCGCGCGCGAAATACAGCTCTATTATCTGACTGTCGAGCATAGTTTACACCTCCCTTATCCCTTCAACCATATGGTAGGAATTGAATGCGCCTGCGTTACAATTTTTTCAAAAAAAACTTAATTTTACCTTTGAATATGCCTCATATAGCCGAAGTGCGCCCCGACTAAGGTCGGGGCGCACTTGAGTTACATGAGGTGCTTTCTTATTGCCTTGATTGCCGTATTCGCTATGAGGTTTGAGCCCTTGAACGTGGGGTGAACGCCGTCCTCGGAATAGAGAGTATAGGAATTGCTCTCGCACAGGCCGTTGAACATCTCGTCATAGGCGACGAACTCGTCGCACCTTTCGAGGCATACGCGGCGGATGATTTCAAGCTCCTTATTGAATACGTTGCGCATGCGCTTTTTGTCGGGCGCAGGCAGGAGGAACGGCTCCAGGAAAATGACGACTATGCCCGCCTCCTTTAGCATGGTTATCAGCTTTATGAGGTCTTTTTCGAACTGTCTGAAGTTGAGCTCTTTGCCGTACTTGAACTGGTGAATGGTATTGTTGATGCCAATCATCATTACCACGGCGTCAGGCTTAAGGTCTATTACGTCGCGCTGAACCCTTGCCAGAAGGTCGCACACCTCGTTGCCCGATACGCCCTTGTTGATGAGCGATATGTCCATATCGGGATATATGGGGCGCAATTTGTCGGCAAGCACCTTTACATATCCGTTCCCGAGCGAACTGTCGTCGCTCCTGTCCCTGTCGCAGTCGGTAATCGAATCACCGAAAAATACAATTTTCATAAACTTCCCCCTTCGGCGCCGCCGCGCGCGCAAAGTCTTTCACATATAAATATCAATGCTATTTTAACACATTTGCCGCCGTTAATCAAGCATACGGTGAAAATTGTCTCCAATATTTTCAAAAGAGTTAAATAATGCTTTGACAAATTATTATTTTTGTGATATATTGTTTTAGCGTTGAGAAAGACAGTAGTCTTTACCCGGCGAACATAGGTTGAGCAGATGTACCCAAGTGGCTCAAGGGGCTCCCCTGCTAAGGGAGTAGTGCGGGATAACTGCAGCATGAGTTCAAATCTCATCATCTGCGCCAAAAAGCGAGTAAAACATTGAGTTTTACTCGCTTTTTTGTTATCGGACGAGACGGACAAGATTTAAACATTCACCATCTCGTACACAGGTCGGGTTTAAATGCCGCGCCGACAAAGCCCGTCGCTTTCTACCGTTGACAAATGCGCCGTCTTGTATTATTATTTTATTGTCATTATATTATTATGAAACTGCACCGCTTTAATAAAGAGGCGCAGAAGACGGGGAGGCAACGGGTGAAGATAAGACGCATAATCTCAATCATTCTCGCGGCGGCCTCCCTTTTCATTATTCCCGCCTGCACGGGCGGACAGACCGAGGCCAGAAAATGCACGGTGATATTCGAGGATAACCCCGACATATCCCTTTCCAAAAGCATATACGAAGTGCGGCTGAACACCAATCTGACGGTTGCTCTCAGCGTGCCCTCCGACAGGGCGATAACCCATGTGAGCTATGAAAACTCCACCCTCTCCCCCATGTCAAACGGCGCCTCATCTTCGAGAAATTACTACGAGCTGACGCTCTATTCGATAGCCTACTCCGCGCTCATACGGTTTACCGTCGAGGACAGACGGGAGATAACCTATAATTCGGGCGACGGGGAGAGCTTTACCGTGCAGTCCGCAAGCCCCCACCTGCGCCCCAATACCTCATTGTGGGAAGGTCAGTTTGAAAGACAAGGGTATCTCGCCACGGGCTGGAACACACTGCCCGACGGCAACGGCATGCACACGGGGTTCGGCAGCAGAATTGCTGCCGATGGCGACATTGAGCTGTACGTCGACTGGAAAAAGTGTACAGGCGAGGACAGCTTTACGTGGCGCGAGGAGGACGGCGGCGCCGTAATTACGGGTTATGAGGGCGAGGGCGACCTGATAATTCCAAGTACTCTCGGAAACCTGCCCGTAAGGCGCATTGCAGAGGGTGCGTTCGGCGAGATTTGCGCAGACAGCGTTGCTCTCCCCCATACTCTCGAAAGGATAGACGACGACGCGTTTGAAGTTCTTGACTGCGAAAACCTGTACCTCTTTGACAACCTGTACGAACTGAGCGAGCGGAGTTTCGGCGACTACTCGGTAAATCGCCTGCACGTAAACGCCGCCGTCGCGCCCGTATACAGCGGCAATTACTTTGCCACGTTCGCCGATAAAGTTGACTGGCTGGAGAGCATCTCCGACCAGAAGAAGATTGTATTTTTCTGCGGCTCTTCGGCGCGGTTCGGCTACGACAGCACCCGATTCGTTGCCGCATTCCCCCAATACAACGTCGCCAACATGGGCGCATTCGCCTACTCCAACATGCGGCCGCAGGCGGAAATAATTGCAAACTATCTGAGGGAGGGCGACATAGTCATAAGCTCGCCCGAACTAGACGCAATAGACGAACAGTTCTGCTCCGAACTTGCCTTCGACGGTTGGACTTTCTGCCTGATGGAGGCCAACTACGACATGCTTGCCGGCATAGACCTGGGCGAATACACGGGCATATTCGGCTCGTTTTATGAGTACAACGCCGTAAGGCGGACCATGCAGACAACGAGTTACGACGACTCCCCCTCATACTATAAAGAGGACGGCAGCAGGTCGGACATGCCCAGCTACAACAAGTACGGCGACTATGTGGTATTCCGCGAAACCAACGACAGCTCCCTGCCGCTGAGCGGCGACAAGAAGGCATACTTCAACCCCGACCACATAGACGAGAGCGACTGGGCGGGGCTTAACTACGCCTATGACCTGTTTGAATCGCGCGGGGCGGACGTATACTTTGCATACTCGGTCAGGAGCGAGCTGGGACTTTCGGACGACACCACCGAGGAGTCGATTGCCGCGCTTGAGGAGGCGGTGAAAACGCACCTTGACGTGCCCGTCTTAAACGGCGCGCACGACGCCATAATGGACCCGAAATACTTCTTAGATACGGACAATCACCTGAATACCGACGGCGCGGCGCTGCACTCCTTAAAGACGATTGAACAGCTTAAAGCCGCAGCGGAGGGGAAACTATGACGATAGTATGTCTTTCATATCCCTGGCTTATCGCAATGTTTTTCGGCGCGCTTGCGCTGGGCGCGGCTGCCGCGTTCATAAAGAAAATTGCGTACATATTCGCCTTACTTGCGCTGGCGGACATCATAGCCATAGTCATATGCTCGCTCGTTTTCGGCATACCGTCGACAGAACTGCTTGCAATGCTGTTGATAATTTCGGTATTCCTGCTTGCGACAATCAAAGGAGGTAAGTCAGAGTGAGCTTTACCTCCCTGGTATTTTTCATATTTCTGCCCGTCATAGTACTCGTACACTGGCTGACGCCCCACCGCTTCAGGTGGATCCCCCTGCTGATAGCCTCGTACTTTTTCTACGCATTCTACAACATATGGCTTCTGTCGCTCATTCTGACGGCTACGTTTGTCTGCTACATTTCGGCGATATGTACGGAAAATGCGACTACGTCCGCAGGAAAAAAGGCCTCTGTTGCCTTTGCGGCGATAATCTGCCTGGGGCTTTTGTTCATATTCAAGTACCTCGACTTCACGATAGAGGGCATATGCTCGCTGATAGAGCTGTTCGGCGGCGAGACAAATTTCGGCGGCTTCGACCTCATACTACCCGTCGGCATATCCTTCTACACCTTCCAGACGATGTCCTACACTTTTGACGTGTACCGCGGCACGATGAAGGCCGAAAGGCACCTAGGTTACTTTGCGCTGTTCGTGATATTCTTCCCCCAGCTGGTCGCAGGTCCCATCGAGCGGCCGTCAGACCTGATACCGCAGCTGAGGGCGGAACGCCGCCCCTCGGCAGGCGACTTTGCCGACGGCGCGAGGAGTCTTATTTTCGGCTATGCCCAGAAGGTGCTGATTGCCGACTTTGTAGGGCAATTCGTAAACGCCGCATACGCGGACGTATATTCTTCGGGCGGTCTTGCCCTTATCATTGCGACCATTCTGTTTGCCGTACAGATTTACGGCGACTTTTCGGGATATTCTATGATTGCGACGGGGTGCGCCAAAATGATGGGCATTCAGCTTTCGAAGAACTTCAACCGCCCCTACCTTGCCACCTCCATGCGAGATTTCTGGAGAAGATGGCACATTAGCCTTACCAAGTGGTTCACGGACTATCTTTATATACCCCTCGGCGGCAACAAAAAGGGAAAGGTGCGGCGGTTCATAAACGTACTTATAGTCTTTCTCGTCAGCGGGCTGTGGCACGGCGCAAACCTGACTTTCGTCGTCTGGGGCGGTCTGCACGGACTGTTCGTGGCGATAGAGGGGCTGCTTCCGCGCAGGGAAAACGGCAACAGCATAATCACGGCTCTGCGCACGGCGCGCACCTTCATAGTCGTCTGCTTTATATGGATTTTCTTCCGCGCCTCCACCCTTGCCGAGGCCGGCGAGGTAATCCGCGCGATATTTACCGATTGGAGAGTCGGAACTACGCTCTCTTCGCTGGGAATGAAAGCCGAGGAGATTTTGCCAGCAATCCTATGCGTGGCACTCCTTCCCCTTCTGGAGAGTCTGCCGAGGTACGACACGAACAGTCTGCCTCTTTCAAAGACATATGCGCAGAGCAACTGCCTGCTCGTCTGGGCGACGCTGATAATCGCCATTGCGGTATGCTGGTGCACAGTGCTCGGCGAAAACGGGCTGAGCGCATTCATATACTTCAGCTTTTAAGGAGGAAACATGCAACCGCGCAAACTCAAGTCATCGCTGATAATATTTCTGACTGCGGCGGCAATGCTGCTTTTCCTGGTCATCTTTCTGCTTATTTCGGCATTTGCGCTGCCCTGCCAGTATGACGCCACATTTCTAGGCGAGATGAAGTACAAGCTGGAACGCCTTAAAAATGCCGAAGGCAAGAGGATTGTGGTGGTAGGCGGCAGCAGCGTGCCCTTTTCGCTGAAAAGCGAGCTTATAGAGCAGTATCTGCCCGAATATACCGCCGTAGACTTCGGAATGTATGCCGACATGGGCGTATCCGTAATGCTGGACTGGGCAAAAACCGAAATCCACGAGGGCGACATAATAATAATTTCCCCCGAACAGAGCGAACAGACGCTGTCCTGCTACTTTTCGGCGGACAACTTCTGGCAGTGCGCGGACGGATACTTTTCGCTTTTTTCCTCCCTCTCGTCCGAGCGGAAGGAACGCGCGGCGGCAGCCTTCCCCTCGTTTGCAGGCAGAAAGCTGTACTATTCGGTGACGGGCACGCCCGACCCCGACGGCATTTATGCGCGCTCTTCCTTCAACGAATACGGCGACATAGACTATGCCGACCGAAACTTCAACATCATGCAGGAGCACTACAATCCCAACCAGCCGATAGGCTTTGACAGGGACGTGATCAGCGAGGACTTCATAGCCGAGCTGAACGAGTTTTACGCCTATGCCGCAGGGCGCGGAGCCGAGGTATATTACCGTTTCTGCCCCATGAACGAACAGGCGCTTGAAGAGGGCGCCGCCTCCGCGATAGACGGGTACTACGACTACCTTACAGAGTTGCTCGATTTCCCCGTTTTAGGCAATCCGCACAACAGCGTCCTTGCGGCAGAATGGTTCTACGACACGAATTTCCACCTAAACGACAGCGGTGCAACTCTGTTTACGAGGGGACTTATCGACGACATAAAACTCCTGAAAAAGGACAGCACGCCGACAGATATCCCCACTCCTCCCACTCCGTCCTTCCCCGAAAGACCCTCGGGCGAGGGCGACGACAGCGACGCCGACAAGTTCACATATGAAAGAAGCGACGACGGCTGGATTATAAGCGGCGTCAATGCCGAGGGACTCAGAGCGCAAAATCTGATTGTGCCGTATACCTATCAGGGCGAAAAGGTTACGGGAATTGCGGCAGACGCATTCAGGGGCAATACAGAAATCAGGCAGATAACCATACAGGACAACATCGGGCTGTTATACGACGGTATGTTCGACGGATGCTCTTCGCTGGCAAGACTTGTGCTTACGGGCAAGCCGTCGACATACACGGCGGGCGACGGACTGAGGACGGGCGCAAACTTCCTTATATATGTGCCGAAAGAGCTTGAAACCAACTATAAACTCGACTACGGTTGGCAGAAATATGCGCAGTATATCCGCGCAAATGTCGACGACTGACGAAAATAACAGGCACACAGGTGCGCTCGCAATCGCACGGAACAACGGGCGGCGGCGTCATGATTATGACGCCGCCGCCCTTGTTTTATGCTATGCACGTTCTTTATAACGGCACGCCTGCTCCGCAGTACCGTAAAGAAGTTGCGGCATACCCGCAACCGGGTATGCCGCAACGCGCTCCTTATGCGGACGACTTTTTAAAATCGTCCCTGAATATTATTGCTCCCCCTTCTTTTTGGAAGGTTTTACGATGAAGAAAATGCAGGTTGCAAGTCCGCCGGCCAGCACTACGTTGAGAACTACCCAAAGGGCTACGAAAAGCGCCGAGGTAGGGGTTGCCGTTACCGAAACGGCGGTTATGGTGACGACGTAGGTGTAGAGGATATCCTTTGCCGCCTGACGTGCCGCATATGCCGTGCCCGTATCGCTGAGGTCGATGTCTGCCGCCTTGTCGGTAGAGCCGTCCAGCCAGAGGCTGTTGCCCGCCTTAAGACCCCTTGTATAGTCCATGTAGCTGGGCTGATACCAGTCGGTTATTACCGTGCCCCTGAAGCCCCATTCGCCGCGGAGAACGTCGGTCAGAAGCGCGTGGTTGGAACCTGCCCAGACTGCACCAACGCGGTTGAACGCGCTCATCATGCCGTTTGCGCCGCCTTCCTTGACGCACACTTCGAAGGGCTTGAGATAGAGCTCGCGGAGAGCCTGCTCGGTAAGCCAGGTGTTCTTGTCGTTGGGGTTAGCGCCCGCCTCGCTGACTGCAAGGTGCTTTACGTAGCAGTACAGGTTGTTTTCCTTTGCGCCCTTTACGATTGCCGCCGCGAGGTCGCCCGTCAGCACGGCGTCTTCGCTGAAGTATTCGTAGTTACGGGTGTTGTATACCGAACGGTGAAGGTTTACGCCGGGTGCATACCAGCCCTGAAGACCGGTTGCAGATGCCACCTTGCCCTGAGCTATGCCCATCTGATAGGTGAGCTGAGTATTCCAGCAGCAGCCTATGAGCGATTCGGTGGGGAAGCCCGTCCATCTCGTCTCCTCGGCGGGGTTGGTTACGCCCATATTGAAGCCCGCAGGGCCGTCTCTGTCGACGCAAGCAGGCTTGCCCACGCTATAGAGAGCTATCGTACGGAAGCCGCCCTTGCCTATGAGGTCGGCAATTTCCGTCCGGGTGAGCTGGTCGAGAAGGGCATCCCACTCGTCAGCCTCATAGTTGGTCAGCTTTTCCATGAGCTCTTCGTTTATGGCGAGAGTTACCTCGTCGGAGCCCGTCAGCTGGTTATAGGTTGCACGGGAATACGTTCCGTCCTCGTTTTCTACCTGTACGAGGTAGAGTCCCGAATCGACGCCGTACTGAATGTCGGAGATGTCCGCATTGTCGTAGCCGTCGTATTCATACAGACCTATCTGGTTTACGGTGCTGTTGGGGGAAGCCGCCGTAGCCTTGGGATAGTTTGCAAAATTGTTTGCCCTGGACAGATATTCGACGCCGCCTGCGATTACGCTGGAACCGTCGATGGGCGTATCCGCATATGCGCTGCTGCCCGTGAAGCGGTTTTCAACCAGCTCGCCCGTCGCAGGGTCTTCGGCAAACTGCAGTCCGGGAGAATAGAGGATATACGAGCTCTCGGCGTTATTGTACATGGTGCCTGCCTCATGAGAGTTTCTCATGAGCTTTATCTCATAGTCGCCCGCGATTACCTCATAGCCCGTAAAGTTATTGTTGTTTGCGTTGTATGCGTCGTATGCCGCAAGGTCATATGCCTTGAACTTAAGCGTTACGGTGTCAGTGCCGCCTGCCTCGATTTCGTCCGTCTTGGCGAACGCGAGCAGATTTACCGACGCCATCTCGATGCCGCCCTCTGCATAGGGAGGAGTGTAGTAGAGTTCGACTACATCCTTGCCTGCCTTGTTGCCCGTGTTGTGCACGACTACTTCCATCTCGTATTCGACGTCTGCCGACATATCGTCAACCGTCGACCAGTTGACCGACTTTACCTCCCACTCGAAATCGGTATAGGAAAGTCCGTAGCCGAAGGGATACTGCACTACTCCGTCATATCCCCTGCCATAGGTGTTGTTGACGTTGTCGAAATAGCCCTCTTCGTCGGCCGTTTCGTACCACTTATAGCCTACGTATATGCCCTCCTGATATACCATGCTGCTGTTGATATATCTTGCATTTACATAGCTGGGATTGTTGGTCTGATAGTCATACGCAAGCGTGTCCGCCGTTCTGCCCGAGGGATTGACGTCGCCGTAGAGTATTCTGGGAATTGCAAGCGCACCCGACTGTCCGGGGAGACCGACGTAGAGCGCCGCCTTGATGCAGTCATACTCCTCAAGGAAGCCCATTTCCATGTTGTTGCAGGTGTTGAAGAGCACGATTACGTTGAAGTTGTTTGCCTGAAGCGCATCGAGCATTGCCTTTTCGTTGGCCGTAAGCTCGAGGAAGGTGCCGTTCTTGTATGTTCCTATTTCGACGAGCTCGGTCTGGCTGGCGTTTTCGCCCGAGAACCTGCTGAGCACGACGACCGCCGTATCCGAATAGTTCTTGGCCTGGCTCATTCTGCCCGTCGTGTAGAAGGACGAATCGGGATTTGCCAGCGCCGCCATGGAATCGGGCGAGTTGCTGTTTGCATCCGCATCGGTGCTGCTTATCGCGCTGTAGTCGGCAAGCAGCGTCTCATTGTACTCTACCCCTTCTTTTTTCAGAGCGGAGGTGAGCGTTACCTTGTTTTCCGCAGCGATTACCGTACCGCCGCTGCCGCCGCCGACGAGCAGGAAGCCCTGATCGGTAGCCGCCCAACCGAAGAGATTGAGCTTTGTGCCCTCGGCAAGGGGAAGGAAATCATCCTCGTTCCTGAGAAGCACCATGCTCTCTTCGCCGAGCGCCTGGACGACTGCGTCGCCCTCTTCGAGTTCCTGGCTTGCGTTGTCATAGTCGGTGGTATCGCCCGCAAAGACCTGGTTGAGTATATAGGCGTATTTATTGATTATGATGTTGCCGACGATGATTGCAACGACGAGCAACAGCGAAACTACGCCCAGAATTATCCTCGTTACGAGTTTTTTAGACAATTGTAATTCCTCCTTAAATTTTCAGAAACTGAATCCCGGAAAGAGACTTTCAGCCGCTGCCGCGAAGGGCAGCGGCGAACGTCAGTTAATTTTTTGCCTTATACCGCAAAATTTATTCGCATTATTCGGCTACGGGTGCGCCGAAGACTACGTTGCTAACCTTTATGGTTGCGCCCTCGATGTCTATCGCCGAGCCGTTTACGCCCATCTGAATGCTTATGGTAGCCTTTGCGCCCTGGGTAGCGTTGTCTATGCTTATCTGGTTGTCGCCGACCTTGAGCTCTACCGCCTTGCCGTTTACGGTGATGTGTCCGGCAACGGTGGAGTTGATGGTCATGGTAACGCTGTACCTTTCGCCTTCTGCAAGCGCGCTGTTCTTATAGAACAACTGAGTGCACCAGAAGTTGCCAGTGTTGCCCGTGAAGGTCATTTCGAGCACGCCGTCGTCATAGCTTGCCGTGGGATTTTCGGCGTTATCTGCCGCATAGTACTCCCACCAGTAGTACCAGGTGTAAGGGTCGCTGACTACGGCATCTTCCACGCCGTATTCGACGTCATAGCTTATGCCGCCGTTTGCAACCGTGTAGGATACGCCCGTCTCCGACCATGCGGAATTAGCCGCAGAAACGCCGCTTGCAATTGCCTTCACCTTGGCGGTATAGGTGCCGTCGGGGCACTTGGAATCGTCAAGCTTTTCGCCGTTTTGTATGGTTGTCGCCCAAACGAGAGCGTTGTCCGCATTGAAGAGACCTACCTGATAGCTGCCTACAAGGCCTGCCTGGTTGGTATCCGTAATCGTCACCGTCTTGTCAGCCGCTATAGCAATCGTGGGAGCGGTGAGAGCCTGGGGAGTGAACTCCGTCCACTTAAGTTCGGAGATGGTTATGGTAGCTGCCTGTACCATCGTATCGTCTACCGCGTCGCCCATCTGAATGAACACTGCGGAAGAGAGGTTGGTATAGTCGCCCTGGTCATAGATGTGACCGTCGTCGTTGCAGAGGAAGTCGACGGATACGTCGTTTTTGCCCTGCTGAAGTTCTACGCGGTTGCCGTTTACGGTTATTACGCACGCTGCGTCTACTTCGATGACGCAGTCGAGAGTGTAGTACTTGCCGTTCTCAACCAAAGCTGCGTTTCTGTAAGTTATCTGCATGCCGTACGTGCAGTGACCGGTAGCCGTGAACGAGAAGGTCGCCGAACCTGCCTGAGAATTTGCCGAATCGCCGAGATATTCGGGCTTTGCGGTAAGAGTGACGTAGGAACCGTTCCAGTTCTGGTCGTTCCAGTAGCCCCACGTATCTGCAGGCACCTTGTTCTGCTCGTAGAACTCTATCTCATACCAGCCGTCGGGAGCTTCGTCATAGGTTACGGTTACGGCGCACTCTGCACGCGCACCGCTCGCGGTGGTAGCAACTATCGTAGTTGCGCCGGGGAACAAGCCCTCAACCACGCCCGATTCGGTAACGGTGGCAATCTGGGGATCGCCCGATGCCCATACTATTGCAGAACCGTCCGATGCCGTAGCGGCGAGGGTGACGGTTTCGCCCCTCTCAACAGTAGCCGTGGCATCAAGTCCGGAAATGGTAACCACTTCCTTGGCATTTACCTTTACCGAGCAGGTAGCCGTAGCTTCGCCGCTCTTTGCCGTGATTGTCGCCGTTCCTTCGCCCTGAGCGGTCACCAGACCCCTCGAGCTGACAGAGGCTACATCCGCATCGCTGCTGCTCCATGTAACCGCCGAACCGTCGGACGTCGTTGCCACGAGCGTCTCGGTTTCGCCGACGGTAAGCTCTATCGAGGTCTTGGAGAGCTCGACGGTAACCGTTCCGCCGCCACATGCGGCGAATGCCACTGCTACGAGAGCAACCGCCACGGTTGCCAAGACAGAAAGCAAGAATTTCTTCATAAATTTCCTCCTGAAAAATTTATTACAAGCGACTTTTGCGGCGCATGGCAATTTTTATTTACGCCGTTGTCGCATTGAAGACTATTATTGATAGACGCGCACGTAGTCGACTTTCAAAGCCGCCTCTTCGAACTCTGCCGAGGGGCGCGTGCCGCCGTCATAATTGCCGCCTACGGCAAGATTTATGAGGATGTAGAAGTCCTTGTCGAAGGGCGCGGCGGGATTTTCTGATTTATCCGCCGATTCCGTCCACCATACAGAGCCTGCCACCCTGTACACCTCCGCGCCGTCTATGAACCAGGCGATATACTCCTCCGTCCACTCCAGTCCGTATACGTGCCAGTCCGCTATGGTATCTTCGAGATAGCCGTGACCCGAGGAATATGTGCTCGAGCCCTTGTTGCCGTAGTGAAGGGTATGGTCGGTTACGCTCTCCAGCCTGCCCTTTGCCTCGACTATGTCTATCTCGCCGTTTGCCGCCCACCAGCCGTATTCGTTGTTGTCGTTATCAGTGCCAGAAGGCTGAGGGAGCATCCAAAACGCCGGCCACATTCCCGCCTCGTCAGGCATGCTTATCCTTGCCTCGATATATCCGTAGGTAAAGCTGAACTTGTCCCTTGTAAGTATTCTGCCCGAGGAGTATTCCCTGCCGCTTGGCATTTCCTC
Source organism: uncultured Clostridia bacterium (assembly GCA_944354125.1). Lineage (GTDB taxonomy): Bacteria > Bacillota > Clostridia > Christensenellales > Borkfalkiaceae > Coproplasma. Next base: position 36,706 of record CALVPT010000002.1, read on the forward strand.
CTTGGCGGCGGTTATGGTAAGCATACCGTCCTCCACCGAGACGGCATCCTGCGTATAGTACTGAAGTTCGTTGTTGCCCCAGTATACGGGCCCCTGCGAGGAGCCGTAAGTATCCTGCACGCCCAGCTGATATCCCCACTTCGAGCCGTCGAGCGCATCGCCGTCGAATTCGTCGTTCCATACGAGGCGGCGCTCGCCCTTGAGCAATATCGGGTCGACCGTGACCGTGCAGACGGCGTTTGCCGAAGCGGCCGAGGCGGTAATTTCTGCCTGACCGCCTGCAACTGCGGTGACCTCGCCCTGCTGCGTCACGGTGGCGACGCTTTCGTCGGACGAGCTCCACACGATTTCATATCCGCCCGTGGCAGCGGCGGCGAGTTCGTACACCTCGCCGAGCCCTAAAGTTATGCTATCTTCCGAGATATTTATTCTGACCTGCGTATTCGGTGCGCACGCAACGCAAAAGACTGCGAGTGCGGACACCGCCGCAACGCAGACCATATAAAAACTCCTGAATAATCCTTTGAATTTTACCATCGCGCTCCGTAAATCAAGTGCAGACAAGCCTCTGGCGGACGCCGCGGCGCCCGTCAGAAAAGTGTAAAGTTTTTATGACAAAAAGTGATAAACTTTCAATTTGCAAGCCTATTCTAACATTGAGTTTTTGATTTGTCAATAGAGATTATGTGAAAATTTCAAATGTTATGAATTTAACAAAATAAATTGTATATTATAACTTATAATTACCATGTTTTTACAGTTTATGCCGAAAAACTACCGATTACGCCAGCTGTCAAATTTTATGACAATTTTATTTATAGTTTATATGCGGCATAAACTGTATTTATTTCAGCATAACCAGCAAATGCGACACCCTTAACCGACACTCGCGAAAGTGTGCGAAATTATGAAAATTATTTACATTTTTGCGCAATTTTGTAAATATGTGAAAATTTAACACGATAAAATAACAAAGATTTATTGCGTCTTTATAAATTTTTCGAGCAGTATGAGGCAAAAAATTTCAGGCGCGCATAACTTCCTGCATAAAGAACTTATAAGCCGCAAGCGACGTTAAGAACGACCAAACGGACGGCTGTAACGGCAAAACAACACAAAATTTATCCTCTTAACCAAACCAGTTCCGACATAAAAATTGCGCTTGATTAACACAGGGAAAGGGGCGACGGGTTTTGCATAACCCGTCGCCCCTTTCCGATAAAATTCCGCTGTCTTGTCGGTCTTAACGACTTTGCAACAAAGTCACGACAGACAGTGTGTTTTGTCCAAAGAAAATGCCGCCGCCCGTCTTTCAGGCGGGCGGCGGCTTGAATTTGTTATCGCTTTATCAGTTTACCGATTTGCCGAGTTCATACGCCCTGTAAAGCGCCTCGTGCCCCTCTATTTCACCCTTTGCGGTGACTCCGCATCCGAACACCACGCCCTTAAGCGAGCATCTTTCAAAGCAGTCTATCCAGCCCTGAATGCCCTTAACCGTGCCGTCAACAGCCGACGGAGCATCGTCCGCCGCAACGGCAAGGAGATAGATATCCGTGAACTTATAGTCGCCGCCATAGATGGGGTTGGTTCTGTCGAGCATGGTCTTGAGGTTGCCGCTCATGCCGTAGAAATATACGGGAGTTGAGAAGACTATTACCTGCGCCTCGTTCATCTTTGCGGCAATTTCTGCGGCATAGTCGTGCATTACGCAGGTCGTGACTCCCTCCCTCTGGCAGGCGAGACAGCCCCTGCAATAAGAAATCTGACCGTCGCTTAAGTATACCTTTTCGACGTTGTTTCCGCTCTCGCGTGCGCCCTTGATAAATCTTTCGGCAAGCATATCCGAATTGCCGCCCTTGCGGTAACTAGAGCATATTACGAGTATATTTTTGGACATTAAAATTTCCTCCTCTGTGATTTTACGGATATATTTTACCTCAACGGCCGCAAAAATGCAAATACCTTTTTAAAATGCTCCGCCATAGCCGCAGGGCATGATTCTTTTTATGCCCTGCCCATAAGGCGCGACGGACGGGCTAGCGCGCCGCCCTTTCGGGAGGAAAGAGCGTTTAGAACTGCCTTATATAACTCCGCAAAGGGTATGATTGAAAACGACGCGCAGAAGACTGTCAGCCACTGAACGGGCGAGGGATTTACAAGCCCGAAGAGCGCCGCGGCAGGCGTTGCGCAAAGCGCTACATTTACGGCAAGCCCTGCCGCAAAGGTTAAAAGCAGCGTGCGGTTTGTAAACATGCTTTTTCCGAACGCCGAACGCCTTTCCGTGCGCACGTTGAAGGCGTGAAAGAGTTCCATGAAAGACAGCGTTAAAAACGCCATCGTCGTTGCCGCGGCATTGCCGCAGGAGAAGAGCGTAAAGGCATATACCGCCACCGTTACCCCCGTAATATACAGCGACGAACACAAAATAGTGAACACCGAACCGCGCGAAAACAGCGCCCTTTCGGCGCGCACGGGAGGGGACTGCATGGAGCCGAAATCTTCCCCCTCTGCGCCGAGCGCGAGCACGGGGAAACTGTCGGTTATGAGGTTTATCCACAAAAGGAGAGTCGACGGCAGAAAGTCGTACCTGAAAAAGAATATCGTGGCTATGAGTATGGCGAATACCTCCGCGAGGTTTGTAGACAGAAAGAACTGTATGGTCTTTCTGATGTTTGAGGATATTCGCCTGCCCTCCCTTACGGCGGTTACGATTGTAGTGAAATTGTCGTCGGCTATGACCATGTCGGCGACGCTCTTCGTGACGTCCGTACCGCTTCTGCCCATGGCAATGCCGACGTCCGCGCTCTTTACCGACGGCGCGTCGTTTACTCCGTCGCCCGTCATTGCCACGACTTCGCCCGATGCCTTTTTGAGCTTTACTATTATGTTTTTATGGCGCGGAGACACCCTTGCAAACACCTTGGCGCGCCTTACCGCCTCTTTGAGCTGCGGTCTGGTCATTGCGTCCAGCTCGTCGCCCGTCACCACCTCGTCACGCCCTTTTGCTATGCCTGCTTTTACGGCTATGGCAAACGCCGTCTCGGGGCTGTCGCCCGTTATCATTACCGTGGTTATGCCCGCCTGCCTGCACTCCGCAACGGCCTGCGTTACGCCCTCTTTGAGCCCGTCGCTCATGCCGCATACGCCGAGAAATACGAGGTTTTCCTCGGTCAGCTCTCCGCCCCTTTTAAAGGCAAACGCCAGCACCCTGAGCGTTCCGCCTGCCATCTGCCCGACCTGCGCCATTGCGCGCGCCTTTACCTCCTCCGTCATCGCACCCTCGCCGTCGCCGAAGTCATAGCGCGTACAAAGCCCGAGCACGCGCTCGGGCGCGCCCTTGACGAATATGTATTCGCCGTCCTTGCACGCGGCGCGGACGGACATGAGCTTTCTTTCGGAAGTAAAGGGTATTTCGCTCGTCACCTCGCACTCGGACTGTCCGAAAATTTCGTCGGCATACCGCTTTACGGCAACTTCCGTAGGGTCGCCGAAGTAGTTGCCATCCCTCTGCTTTACCCTGTTGCATACGGACATACACCTTAGAATATATTCCGTCGGACGGGGGAAAACCTCCTCCACCTTCATCTCGTTGCGCGTAAGAGTGCCCGTCTTGTCGGTGCAGATAGTGCTGCATCCGCCCAGCGTTTCGACGCATTTCAATTTGCGTATGACGACGTTTTCGCGGCTCATATGCTGCACGCCCATCGCCATTATGACAGATACCACGGCAGGCAGACCCTCGGGTATGGCGGCGACGGCGACGGCGACCGCCGTCATGAAATTGTCCATTATGCCCGTACCGCGGAAGATTGCACCGACTATGAATATGAGCGCGGCAACGCCGATTACAAATGCGGAGATTATTTTGCCCAGCCGGTTGAGAGCGCGCTCGAGGGGAGATATGCCCTTTTTAACGTCGGTCAGCATTTCGGCAATCGCGCCTATTTCGGTATTTCTGCCCGTGGCGATTACCACGCCCTCGCAGCTGCCGCCGACTATGTAAGTCGATGAGAAGAGCAGATTATACGCCGACGAATGAGTTATGCGCACGCCAGCGACCACCCCTTCGCGTTTTTCCACGCCCAGCGATTCGCCCGTCAGCGTGGCCTGGTCGCACTTCAGCGAGTTGGCGCTGATTATCCTTAAATCGGCAGGCACGACGTCGCCCTCCTCCAGGCATACTATATCGCCCACGACCAGAAGCGAGGCGTCTATCGTATATATCTGACCGTCGCGGCGCACCCTGACGGTGGGCGCGGACAGCTTTTTCAGCCCCTCTATCGCCCTGTCCGCCCTGTACTGCTGGGCCGTTCCGACGGCGGCATTGAGAAAGATTATGCCCGTGATTATAGCCGTATCTATGACGTCCGACCTGTTGCCCGAAAAGAGCGCGATTACTGCGGATATTATCGCCGCGCCTATCAGAAGCAGGGTCATGACGTCGCCGAACTGCGATATAAACAGCGCAAACAGCGACGTCTTATTACCGCTTTCGAGCGTATTTTTGCCCTCCACGGCAAGGCGTTTTGCAGCCTCCTCCTCCGAGAGTCCCTGCGGCGACGACTTGAGCCTTCTGAGCGCGAGCTCCTTTGACATATCGGCGTATTTTAACATTGATTCACCCCGTTTGACTTTGCTGAGGGACAAGACAACCCGTCCGCACCTCAAATTAACCTATTATCCTTTTCCTCCTTTTATGCCTGCGGCGACAAAAAAAACACGACCAGACAGGCCGTGCATTTGGTAAAGACAAACCCCGTCCGCAGGGCGAACGGGGAGAAATTTCATATTATTTCAGTCGTACAGCTCGGTACCGTCTTTGAGCTGAGGGAATTTGGTGCAGAGCAACCCGAAGATGTAGCGCGCGCTCTTTTCTGCCCCGTAGTTGGAGCGCTGTGCAAGCGCCGCATCGCGATAGGGCTGTAACTTTTCGGGATGGGCGGCAAAGTCCTCTATGAGGTCTACCGCCTTGACAACGTCGAATTCCTTTATCGCGCTGCCCACCCAATCGAGATAGTACTTGCCTATCCACTTTTCGATGTTGGTGGCGTAGTGCGTTATGAGCTGCGGAACGCCGAAAAAGCAGGGTTCTGCCATAAGGCTTGCGCCGCTCTTGCCGCAACTTAAGTCGCAGGCGGCGATTACCTCCATTATGTTATCCACAAGCCCGAGCGGCTTGAAAATAAGCCTGCCCTTGGTCTTTTTAGAAGAGAGATGGGCATAAAGTTGCTCATTTTTTCCGCATACGGTTATGAGATTTATGGGAAGGTCGCGGCGGATAATCTCCTCGCACATGTCATGAAGTCTGCCCACGCCATAGCCTCCGTCGGCGAGGAGGACGGTGAATCTGTCCTCCTCAAGTCCTAGCTTTCTTCTCAGCTCCTGCTTGCTCGCCGTAACCCCGAACGCCTCCTTTCTTATCAGAAAGGGAACCTTCTTCAAGTTGAACTTATTGTAGCGAGAAGGGTGTTTTTCGAGCGCGCGCCTGTATCCCATCTCCGTGGGAACGAGCGTGAGGTCGCAGGCATACCTGAACAGGGTGTTAATCTTGCAGTCGGGACAATACATCGCCGTAAGCGGTCGGTCTTTCATCTTCATGGCATAGTAATTCGTCGCCCAGTGAGTGCTGACGACGAGGTCGGGCTTCAGTTCCGCCATATGCCGTATGCCCCGCCTTGCCGCGCCGTAGCCTATGAAGACCACCGCGCCCCAGGTTGAAAAGAACGTACCCCAGAAATCCATGTTGAAGGTGGCAAAGTGCCCCATGCGCGGATTGAGATTATACTTCAATACGCTGGTCTTGAGATGCTCCTCATACGCCATCAGCTTTTTGTCGCCCGATTCGCTGAAGAATCTGGAGCGCACTATTTCCACTCTGTCGCCGTACAGCCTTTCGAATTCGTCCGCAATGCTGTTGAGCGGCATTATATGTCCCAGCCCTGCCTCCGTATACGGAAACACGACGCGCGGTTTTTTACACATACTTCACTCCGTATGGCGGCAATCGCCGCCCGATTACAGAGAGTTCCCCCCTCTCCCGTATATTATATACCTTTTTTGACAGTATAGTCAATAGTATTCGCTCAATTCAGCGATCTTTCAATCTCCTCGGCGTAGCGCACCGTCTCCATTGCGTCGCGGCAATACCTGTCGGCGCCTATCATTGCGGCATATTCCTCGTTCAGAACCGCGCCGCCGACCACGGTGACCGCCCAGGGGCATTCGCGCTTTACAAGCTCCACCGTCTCCTTCATGTTGGGCACGGTGGTTGTCATGAGCGCGCTTAAGCCGACTATCTTCGCTCCCGTCCTCTTAGTCTCCTCGACGACGCGTTCGGGCGGAACGTCCCTGCCGAGGTCGTAGACCGTAAAGCCGTAGTTGCGCAGCAGCGTTGCGACGATATTCTTGCCTATGTCGTGTATGTCGCCCTTTACCGTGGCTATGACGACGCTGACGCCCTTGGAATTATCCGACGGGTTGAGCCGCGCCCTTACCTCCTCGAACGCCGCCGACGCCGCCTCCGCGCTCATCAAAAGCTGAGGCAGGAATATGGTCTTGTTTTCGAAGCCCTTGCCCACCTCGTCGAGGGCGGGAATGATATAGCCGTCTATGACCTCGAGCGGTTTGAGCGTTGCAAGAAGCGTCTTTGCCTCCGCGGAGGCAACATCTTTAAGCCCCTTTATGACGGCATATTTCAAGCCGCCTTCGCCCGAGACATTTTCCACTGTTTTCGAACGGATGACAGTACCGAACTCTACGGACGAGGCAAACGAGATATACTCCCCGCAGCCCTTGTCCCTGCCGGAGAGCGCCATAAAGGTCCGGTATGCCTTTTCGACCTCGTCCGAATAGGGGTTATAAATTGCCGCCGAAAGCCCCTTGGAGAGCGCGACGGAAAAATATGAAGCGGTTATGAAGTCCCTCTGCGGCAGCCCGAAGGACACGTTGGATATGCCGAGCGAGGTATTGCACCCCAGCTCCTTTCTTATCTTTTCGAGCGCACCGAGCGTAACGTTGGCAGCATTTGAGTCGGCAGATACGGCGGTAGCCAGCGTATCGAATATAAGTCTGTTCCTGCCTATGCCGTACTTTGCCGCCTGACGTATTATCTTTCTTGCTATGCGCACTCTGCCCTCGGCGCTGTCGGGTATGCCGCCCTCGTCCAGAGTAAGGCAGATTATCGCTCCGCCGTACTTTGCCGCGAGGGGGAAGAACTCCCTCATGCTCTCCTTTTTGCCGTTTACAGAATTTATGAGCGGACAGCCGTTATACCTTCTCAACGCCCTCTCCATGGCGACGGGGTCGGAAGTATCTATCTGCAGGGGCAAATCGGTGACGGCCTGAATTTCCGAAACGCACTTTTCAAGCACTTCGGGTTCATTGAGTTCGGGTAGCCCTACGTTTACGTCGAGCGCGTGCGCACCCCTCTCCTGCTGTTTGACCGCCTCGCCAAGCACATACGAGAGTTCGCCCTCCTTAAGCGCCTGCTTCAAGCGCTTTTTGCCCGTAGGGTTTATCCTTTCGCCTATGAGTACGGGGTTTTCGCCGAAGTATACGGCGTGGGTATATGACGAGATTACCGTAAGCGCTTTGTCGGTTACGGGCAGGGGCGCGATATGCGCGCACGCCGCCTTTAAACGGGCAATATATTCGGGCGTAGTGCCGCAACAGCCGCCGACTACCCTGGCGCCGAGAGAGACCAGCTCTGCCATATCGCGCGCAAAGTCCGACGCAGAGAGCGAGTATACGGTTGCGCCGTCCCTGTCCTCGGGAAGTCCTGCATTTGGCTTGACGATTACGGGCACGGACGCAACTTTGAGCATGCGCTTTACGACCGCCGTCATCTGGCTAGGTGCAAGCGAGCAGTTTATGCCCACCGCGCTGACGCCCAGCCCCTCGGCAATTGCTACCGCTGCCTCGGGCGAGGTTCCCGTCATGGTCTTGCCGTCCGCGCCGAATACAAATGTAGCGATTATGGGCAGATTGCACGCCTCCCTTGCGGCGAGCACGGCCGCCTTGAGTTCGTAGCAGTCGTTCATTGTCTCGACGGCGACAAGGTCTGCGCCTGCCGCCGCCCCTGCGCGCACAGTGCGCTTGAAGATACTGACGGCGTCCTCGAAATCGAGGTCGCCGAGCGGCTTTAAAAGCTTGCCCGTGGGGCCTATATCGAGCGCGACGTACCTGTCGGAAAGACCCTCGCACGCCTCCCGTGCAATGCGCACGGCGGCGGAGACGACGCCCTCCGTCCTGTCGCCGAATTTAAGGCAATTTGCGCCGAAAGTGTTGGTATAGATTACGTCGCTGCCTGCCTCCAGATATGCGCGGTGTATGCCGCGTATTACTTCCGGACGGCTGACATTCCACTCCTCGGGCAGCTCGCCGACGCCCAGCCCCGCATTTTGCAGCTGAGTGCCCATTGCGCCGTCGAGATATATTATGTTGTCCTTTAATTTTTCAGAAAAATTCATTGTTCCAGCTATTGATTATTGCAATAATTTATGCGTTAGTCGGGGCATATATGGGCACCAATTGCCATTCAGCCCTGATTTTGCTTTATGCCTATTATGGCGGTCACCGACTTTGAAGGGGTCATGAAACAGTTGTCCGAAAGCGTTATGCCTATGCGCTTTGTCACCGAAAGAGCGGCGAATATGTCGCGCTGAAGGGTCAGGGGCAGGTCGCCGTAGCCGCAGGAAAAACGGCTCTTGTTAGCGCCGTACTCCCTTATGCACATGCCATGAATTTCATCGCACCAGCCCTCGACGAGAGCCGCGCCCAGCGCCTGCATTGCCGCGGCTTTGGACGGGGAGATGCGCGAATATGCCGCAATCAGCCTGTCTATGCCTATGCCTGCCGTGCACGCGAAGAGCACTATTTTATTACACCCTGCAAGGTTCAGCGCCAGCGAATGGCTGTGTGCCTTTGCAAACCCCAAATCGAGCTCGTCGCCATCGGCGGAAAAGTCGTAAATTGAATATACCGCGCGCAGGTCCTGCGCCCTGAGTGCCTCCGCCTCGCACTCATCGAGCAGCTTTGTCGTCTGCTCCTCGGGGATATCCTTTGCAGTAAGTCCGAGATAGTGCAGAGCCTCGCGCCTGTCTATGCGCTCCAGCCTGCCGTTCAACACTTTTATCATATTATCGAGGAAAGATTGGCCTTTATGGCCTCCGCAACCTGCGGCTTATTCATGGAATAGACGTGCACTCCCCTAGCTCCGTTGGCATACAGGTCGATTATCTGCTCGCTGGCGTAGACTATGCCTGCCTGGAGCATTGCCACGTCGTTGTCGCCGAAACGCTCGACTATGCGCCTGAACCGCGTGGGGAGACTGCCGCCCGACAGCCCTATTATGCGCTTTATCTGCTTGGCGTTGGTGACGGGCATTATGCCTGCAATTACGGGCACATATATGCCTGCCTCCCTGACCTTGGAGAGGAAGTTGTAGAATACGTCGTTGTCGAAGAACATCTGCGTGGTGAGGAAGTCACAGCCTGCATCCACCTTGCGTTTTAAGTTCTCTATGTCCGAAAAGAGGGTAGCCGATTCGGGATGCCCCTCGGGATAGCACGCTCCGCCGATGCAGAAACCGCCCTCCTCCTTTATGTCGCTTACGAGTTCGGCGGCATACGAGTAGTCCAGATTGCCCGAAAAGTCCTTGGGGAGGTCGCCGCGCAGGGCGAGAATGTTCTCTATGCCGAGTTCCTTGAGTTCCTTGAGCTTTTTCTTTACGTCCTGCCTGTTGGAGGATATGCACGACAGGTGAGCGAGGGGCGTTACGCCGAACTGCTCCTTGATGTGCCTTGCTATGGCAACGGTATAGTCGCTCGTGCCGCCGCCTGCGCCGTAAGTCACGCTCATGAAATCGGGCTTAAGAGCGGCTATGTCGTCCACCGCCGTCTTTACCGCCTCGAATTTGTCGCTTGTCTTGGGGGGAAACACCTCGAACGAGAGCGTTGCCCGTTTTTGGTTAAGTATGTCTGTTATCTTCATAAATACTCTCGATTGTAAGTTATTTTCTTAGATTTTACCACAAAAGCAGGCGTTTAACAACAAATATGCGCCCATTTATTTGCCGCGCGAGGCATTTATCGGCTCCGACATGGTCCGCATCAGGCATAAAAAACGATATGTGAGGCGGTCGCCTCTATGCAAAAACAGAGCTGGCCGCGCAAACAGACAGGTCGGGCGGCCGGGTGCACCGCCTTTGAGTCAGGGCGAGCGGTCGGACTGCGCGTTTTTAATGATTAAGGCGGTCTGCCCCTAAACAGGGCAGACCGCCTTGAAATTCAAAAGTTATTTCAGAAGCCGAAATATTCCTTGGCGTTGTTGTAGCAGACGTCCTCTACAATCTTGCCGAGCGTATCCAGCTCGCTTTCGGGATACTGCCCGCTTTCGACGAGGTTGCCGAGCATATTGCAGAGTATTCGCCTGTAATACTCGTGACGGGGATAAGCGAGGAACGAACGGCTGTCGGTGAGCATTCCCACAGACTGGGCGACAAGGCCGACCTGCATCAATGTTTCCAGATTCTGCTTCATGCCGTCCTGCTGGTCGAGGAACCACCAAGCCGTGCCGACCTGCACCCTGCCCTTGACGCCTTCCTTCTGGAAACAGCCTGCAAGTACGGTGAGCGCATAGTTATCCCTGGGATTGAGACAATAGAGTATAGTCTTGGGGAGTGCGTCGTGACTGTCGAGCTCGCCGAGAAGGGCGGACAGTTTTTCCATGTAGACGGAATCTTCTATTGCGTCGAAGCCCGTATCGGGACCGATCTTTTTGAGCATGCTCTTGGAGTTGTTGCGGAGCGCGCCGATATGGTACTGCTGTACCCAGCCGTACTTTACGTACTGCTTGCCGAGGAATACGAGGATATAGCCCTTATACTTGTCCTGCTCCTCCTCGCTCACGGGCTGGCCGCTCATGCCCTTGAGGAACACCGCGTTCGCCTCCTCATAGGTTGCAGGCGCATAGTGCACGACGTCGAGCGCGTGGTCGGAGAGCTTTGAGCCCATCTCGTTGAAGTATGCAATTCTCTCGGCGAGGGCGCCGCACAGCTCTTCCAGCGTCTTAATTTCCCTGCCTACTACGCCCGAAAGCTGTTTTACCCAGTCGGCAAACCACGAAAGCTCAACATTTATAGCCTTGTCGGGTCTGAACGCGGGGCGCACCTTGACCTTTAACGTGGGGTCGGCGTTCATCTTCTTGTGCCACTCGAGGGAGTCGACGGGGTCGTCGGTCGTGCACACCGTCTTTACGTTGAACTTGTACATCATTTCCCTTGCCGTCAGCGTCTCCAAAACCTTGTTGGCCTTATCCCATATCTTCTTTGCGTTTGCCGCGTTTATTATGTCGTCTATGCCGAAATACCTCTGCATTTCGAGATGCGACCAGTGATACAGGGGATTGCCGACAAAGTAGGGCATGCTCTCGACGAACTGCATATACTTCTTGTAGTCGTCGTCGGGGCCCGAAATGCTGTCCTCCTCGTATCCGCGCGCACGCAGCGCACGCCACTTGTAGTGGTCGCCGTATCTGTCGCCTGCACCCAGCCAGACTTCTGCAAGGTTGCGGAACTTCTTGTCCTCGTATATCTCCCTGGGCTGAAGGTGGCAATGATAATCTATAATGGGCATCTTTTCTGCGTGCTCGTGGAACAGCTTTTTAGCAGTTTCGGTTTCAAGCAGAAAGTCCTTATCCATAAACTTCTTCATTATAAAGTAACTCCTGTCTTAAATATAGCAATTTCCTTGGTATTGTTTATCTCGTTCTTGGTCTTTTTGCCGCCTGCAACCTCGACGACGAGGTCTATGAGCTTTTCAAGCTGAGTATTGAAGTCGGTTTCGAGCACGGCGCCCGCGTTGAAATCTATCCAGCCCGGCTTTTTTGCCGCAAGTTCCGAATTGGTGGCGATTTTTAAGGTGGGTATGAAGCCGCCGAACGGCGTGCCCCTGCCCGTGGTAAAAAGTACGAGGTGACAGCCCGCCGCGCCCAGATTGGTGACGGCGCACATATCGTTTCCCGGGCCGTTCAGAAGGTTGAGTCCCTTTTTAGTGACCAACCCGTCGTCGAACACGACGTCCGTCACGGGTCCCGAACCCGACTTCTGCGTACAGCCGCAGGACTTATCCTCCAGCGTGGTTATGCCGCCCGCCTTGTTGCCCGGCGAAGGATTTTCGCCGACGGGCTGACCGTTTGCGCGGAAATAGTCCTTGAAGTCGTTTATGAGCTTTACCGTCTTTTCGAAAGTCGCCCTGTCAACGCACCTGTTCATGAGTTGCTGCTCTGCGCCGAACATTTCGGGCACTTCAGAGAGCACGGACGTGCCGCCGACGGACACGATATAGTCCGAGAACAGTCCGACCAAAGGATTGGCCGTAATTCCCGAAAGTCCGTCGCTGCCGCCGCACTTGAGCCCGACTTTGAGGCATGAAATATCCGTTTCCTCCCTCTTGTCCTTTCTGAGCTCCTCGGCTATCTGCCTGCACAGCTCTACGCCGACAGAAATTTCGTCCTCGACGTCCTGACATACGAGGAATTTTATCCTCTTTTCGTCCACTTCGCCCAGTCCCGCGCGGAAGGCGTCCATCTGATTGTTTTCGCAACCCAGACCGAGCACGAGAACGCCGCCCGCATTGGGATGTTTTACCATCTTCTGGAGCATGAACTTGGTGCGTTCGTGGTCGTCGCCTAGCTGCGAACAGCCGTAAGGATGGGTGAAGGTGAATATGCCGTCAAACCCCTCCTCGCCGTATTTTTGTCTGAATGTCTCGACAATCTCCTTGGCCTGACCGTTTACGCAGCCGACGGTGGGAATTATCCACAGCTCGTTGCGTATGCCGACGTTTCCGTCTTTGCGGCGGTAAACGTTGACTTTGCGCATCCTGCCCTCGGGAAGAGCGCACTCCACCCTGTCATAGGTATATTCGAGATTTTCGTTGAGATTGGTCTTTACGTTGTGCGTATGTACGTGCCTGCCTGCGGAAATGTCCTCCGTGGCGTGCGCGATGGGCGTGCCGTATTTTATGATATTTTCGCCGCGCTTTATGTCGCGCAGGGCAAACTTATGCCCCTTTGTTATGTCCTCGGCAAGCGTAACCCCCTGTTCGGTTTGACCCTTTTTGAGGTCGCACAGCGCGACGGCGACGTTATCGGCGGAATTGATTATTATAGAACGTTTAGCCATTTACAAACCTTGCGACGGCGGACTTCATGCCGTTCTTGTCCATATCTTCGAGATATTCTGCAACCGTTGCGGTTATGTCGGGATGCAGGGTGTTCATGTCGACCTCCCACGCCTCCGTCCACGAGAGAGCCGCCTTTGCCAGCTTTGTGTAGTCGCCGTCGAACTCCGCCCAGAGCTTTGCCCAGTGCTCGAGATAATGAGGGTCGTCCTTGAGGGCAATCTTCTCCTCGCCCCTTACGCCCTTGTGGAATTCGACTATTGCCGCGAACGAGAATAAAAGATGCTTGGGAAGCGCGCCCTTTATGCGGATATAGTCCTCCAGCGTGGGCAGAAGGCGCGTGCGGAACTTAGTCGTCGAATTGAGCGCTATGGACATGAGCTCATGCCTTATGAAGGGGTTCTTGTACCTCTCTATGACGCTGTTTGCAAAGTCAATCATCTCATTTTGGGGCAGATCTATGGTGGGATTTACCTCGTCGAAGATGAAGTCGTGAACGTATTTGCCTATTACGGGGTCGTTTACCGCCTCGCCAACCGTGTCTATGCCGCAAAGGTATGCGACGGGCACCATTGCCGTGTGCGAGCCGTTGAGTATTTTTACCTTTCTCTGCTTATACGGCTTTATGTCGTCGGCAAATATGACGTTGAGTCCCGTGCTGTCGGCAGGCAGATATTTCTGCACTACGGGCTCCTTTCTGAGTACCCACAGGTGGAAAATTTCGCCCTTTACGACGTTGTTGTCGATGTAGCCCGTCTCTTTTTGAATCTGCTCTATCTCGTTTCTCGGATAGCCGGGAACTATTCTGTCGACGAGCGTCGAGGTGAAGTGGTTTGCCTTCTGCATCCACTCTATGAACTTCTTGTCCATATGGTTGATTTCCGCAAGCTCGGTAAGGCACCTGTACAGCTCGTCGCCGTTGTTGTCTATGAGTTCGCAGGGCACGATTGCAAGTCCCTTTGTCATATCGCCGTCAAAATAATCATACCTGGCCTTGAGGAGAGCCAGAAGCTTGCCGGGATAGGACTTGGGACACTGCGAAAAGTCGGTATCCGTGGGGTCTACCGCAATGCCCGCCTCCGTCGTGTTGGAGATTATGACATGCAAATCCTGACTCTTTGCATATGAAAGGAAGTGCTCGTAATCGGTGAAGGGGTTGATGCAGTCGCCTATTACGTCAATGACCTGGCTGGACTTTACCGTCTTGCCCTTGTCTATGCCCTCCAGGCGGAGGGTATACAGTCCGTCCTGCTCCGAAAGTTCCTTTATTCTGCCGAAGGGCATGGGCTGAACTACCGCCACGGACGAGTTGATTGCGCCCTTGTCGTTGAGGTTCTGAATTATCCACTCGATGAACGCGCGGAGAAAGTTGCCCTCGCCGAACTGCATGATTTTTATGGGCCTTTCGGGCTTTGCAAACATCTTTTTGCCTATCAATTCCATATTATTTTTTTCCTCTTATCATTCTGAAATTATGTGTTTACTGTCTAGATATGTCCGAGGGAATTGCCTCTTCGGTCTCGCTGTCGTAGATATACGCCGCCTTATAGGGCACGCAGAACGCGAACTCGTCGCCCATCTTGGGGGCGTCGTGAGGATTGACCTTTAAAATGACGTTGACGTTGCCGACGTTGGCATATACGTTGGTGGTATCGCCGAGAAGTTCGGTAAGGTCTACGTTTGAATTTATGAGGTATTCGTCCTTGCCTGCCTTGCCGCCCTTTGCAAGCCTGATTGCCTCGGGACGGAATGCGAACACTATGTCCTTGCCCTCTATGGAGTCCGCATCGTTCACGACGGGACGTATGTCGAAGCACAGCCCCGAATCGTTGACGAACTTACCGCCCTGAACCTTGCCCCTGAGGAAGTTCATGGGAGGTTCGCCTATGAAGCCCGCAACGAAGAGATTCTTGGGGTGGAAATACAGCTCGTAGGGGGTGCCTATCTGCTGCACGTAGCCGCCCGACTTCATTACGACTATCCTGTCGGACATGGTCATTGCCTCCGTCTGGTCGTGAGTGACGTATATCGTCGTCGCGCCGACGGAACGGTGAATCTGCTTGATTTCCGACCTCATTGTCACCCTCTGCTTGGCGTCGAGGTTGGAAAGGGGTTCGTCCATAAGGAATATGTTTACCTTTCTTATGAGCGCGCGGCCGACGGCTACACGCTGACACTGTCCGCCCGAAAGGTTACGGGGGAATCTTTCAAGGTATTCGGTAAGGCCGAGTATCTTTGCCGTAGCCTGTACCTTTTCCTCGATTATGTCTGCATCTATGCCCTCGAGCGTCAGGCCGAACGCAAGGTTTTCATAGACGGTGAGATGAGGATAGAGCGCATAGGACTGAAAGACCATGGCTATTCCCCTCTCCCTGGAGGTCATCTGATTGGCGAGCTTGCCGTCGATGTAGAATTCGCCAGAGGTTATGTCCTCAAGTCCGGCTATCATTCTGAGAGTAGTCGACTTGCCGCAACCCGAATCGCCGACGAGGCAGATGAATTCGCCGTCGTTTACCTCCATGTTGAAGTCGTGCACGGCGTGGTAGCCGTTGGGATAGACCTTGTTTACGTCCTTGAATAACAAATGTGCCATATTATTTCTCCCTTTCGTTGCTCTGAATTACTTGAGATCCTGCGTGGCGATGTTGTCCATGTCGTCATACGTCTGGTTTTCGCCGCACATTCCCCAGATAAACGTGTAGTTATAAGTGCCGACGCCGCTGTGGATTGACCACGAAGGGGAAATGACCGCCTGCTCGTTGTGCATTATTATGTGGCGCGTTTCCTGAGGCGTGCCCATGAGGTGTATGACCGCCTGGTCGGAGGGCACTTCGAAATACATGTACACCTCCATCCTCCTCTCGTGAGTATGGCTGGGAAGGGTATTCCACGCGCTGCCCTCGGCAAGTTCGGTCATGCCCATGGCAAGCTGGCAGCTTTCGCATACGTCGCCGATTATGAACTGGTTTATCGTCCTCTTGTTGATGGTCTTTTCGGAACCGAGGTGGCGCTGTACGCAGTAACGCGTGCCCTCGGGCGGTTCCTTGCCCTCCACGGGCTTGACTATCTTGACCGTAGGATAGGTCTTATGCGCGGGACAGCTGTTGATGTAGAACTTTGCGGGAGCCGACGGGTCATTGGAGGAGAACTCTATCTCCTTTGTGCCCATGCCGATATATATGCCCTCCTTGAAGCCTATGTCGTACTTCTTGCCGTCGAGCGTTATCACGCCGTCGCCGCCGATGTTGATTATGCCCATCTCCCTCCTTTCGAGGAAGTATGCCGTTGCAAGCTCCTTGAAAGTGCCGAGCGAAAGCGTCTTTTTCACGGGCATTGCGCCGCCTGCGATTATCCTGTCCTGATGCGAATAGGTCAACAGTATGTCGTCTGCGGCGAAAAGCTGCTCTATGAGATATTTCTTTCTCAGCTCTTCGGTGTCGTAATGCTTTGAATCGTCGGGATGACTTGCATACCTTACGTCGAATTTCATTTTATATCTGTACCTCTTTATTGATTTTAATTTTTTGCGATAGCGCCGTCATGCGCCGTCATGCGCCGTCAGACCTCGTTCCAGACTCTTCTCACAAAGTCCATACACGGCACTATGTTGTCGCCCGTAGTGCCCTCGAGCACCAGAACGGCGTTTTGGTCATACGCCTTTATCCTCGACAAAATTGCGGGATAGTCGAAGAGTCCGCGCCCCGGCGGCACCTGCTTTATCTTGCCGTCCTCTAAGACATAGTCCTTAAGGTGGAAGACGACTATTTTGCCCGCAAAGGTCTTGAGCCCTTCCTCGAGAATGCTGAGATAGTCGCCGCAGTTGGACGGGTCGAGATAGTTGTATATGTCGAAAATTACCCTGACGTTGGGGCGGTTTATGCCGTCTATCGCGCGCTTTAAGGTCTTTACGTCGTAGCAGACGTGACCTGCCGCGCCCTCCATGCCGACATATGCGCCGACCTCGGCGGCATAGTCCGCAAGCTCCGTAAACGTTGCGATGACGGTATTGAGCGCCTCTTCGGTGCGGTTGAGCGGATTATACGTCCACTTGTCGTCGTTGAAGGAGCCCGTCTCGCTGCCGACTATGTTACAGCCGAGCAGAGATGAATATTTAAGGTAATCTTTGAATATGCCCTTGCACTTTGCGACCTTGGACTTATTCGAATGAACGGGGTTGAAATACGCGCCTATGAGCGCCACGGGCACGCCACCCTTTTCAAGTTCTTCGCCGAGAGCGCGCGCCTTTGCCTCGTCCAGCGCGCCGACCTCGTAGGGGATTTCGTCGATAAATTTATATGCGACGAGCTGAACGGCATCTATGCCGCACTCCTTAATCTTTGCTATCGCAGCCGCGGCGCCCCTGACGCCGAGGTCGTGCGTGCGGAAAGCTATCTTCATTATCTCTGCACTCTGCCGCTGCCGTCGCCGCCTGCGAGAGATTCGACTTCCTTTCTGGAGACGAGGTTGAAGTCGCCGGGAATGGTGTGCTTGAGCGCAGACGCAGCCACGCCGAATTCGAGTGCAGACCTGAAGTCCTTGCCGTCGAGGAAGCCCGTTATAACGCCGCCTGCGAACGAGTCGCCGCCGCCCACTCTGTCGACGATGGGATGTATGCTGTATTCCTTGGAATGATAGAATTCCTTGGTCTCTGCGCAGTAGATGCACGCCGACCAGCCGTTATCCGATGCGGAGTGCGAAACTCTCAGCGAGGAAATTGCATACTTGAAGCCGAACTTTGCCACCATCTGCTCGAATATAGACTTGTATCCCTCGAGATTGAGCTTGCCGCTCGTGACGTTGGTATTTGCAGGCTTGAAGCCTAAGACGAGCTCGGCGTCTTCCTCGTTGCCTATGCATACGTCCACGTACTTCATGAGGTTGGTCATAACCTTCTGCGCCTTCTCGCTGGACCAGAGCTTTTTGCGGAAGTTGAGGTCGACGGAGACGGTGACGCCGTGCTTTTTAGCCGCCTTTAATGCATCCTCGGTGAGGACGGCTGCCGAGTCGGATACGGCGGGAGTTATGCCCGTGAAGTGGAACCAGTCGGCGTCCTTGAAGATTTCGTCGAAGTCGAAGTCCTTAGCCGTAGCCGTCGTTATGGACGAGTGAGCCCTGTCGTAAACGACCTTGGAAGGACGCATTGCCGAGCCGCTTTCAAGGTAATATATGCCCAGTCTTTCGCCGCACCTTGCGATGTGGTCGGTGGCTACGCCGTACTTTCTTAAAGCGGCAATTGCGCAGTCGCCGAGCTCGTTTGCGGGGAGCGCGGTGACAAATTCTGCCTTATGCCCGTAGTTTGCGCAGGATACGGCTACGTTTGCCTCGCCGCCTCCGTAATTTATGTCAAACTCGTCGGCCTGAATGAACTTTTCGTTGTTGGGGGTGGAAAGGCGGAGCATTATCTCGCCCATGGTGACTATCTTTTTCATATAATATAACTTCTCCTGAATTTTTTTACTTTGAATTTTCCGCACCGTTACGCGCGGACTATATTTACTTTGCCTGTACGAGATGAACGGCAAATCCGCCGAACTGGTCCTTTAAGTATGCCACGGTAAGGTTGCCCGCCTTGTCGTACTTGAAACTCGATTGGTCTGCCTCATAGCCCTTCATTTTAAGCTGGTATACCGCCCTCTTTACGGAGTTGGTCGATATGGCTATGTGTCCCATATCCCCCCTGAAAGGCGACTTCATGCATTCTACGTACGAGGATGCGAATACCGAACTGTTGCCGACTTTCTTTGCAAAACCGAAGGCATCGTCGAACTTGTCCGCAACCGACTCCGCCTCCGCGGCGTCCTTGCAGTTGATGCCGACGTGTACCACCTTGAAGTCGAGCATCTTTGCGATTGCCTCCTTGCAGAGCGCCGTAATGCCCTCCCAGTTCTCCTCGTCGAGGAGTTTAGAAGGTACTATCCAGCTGCCGCCGCAGCAGACAATCTTGTTATACGAAAGGTATGTATTGAGGTTATCGGGATTTATTCCGCCAGTAGGCATGAAGCGCATGGTTGTATACGGTCCGCATACGGCCTTTATGTACTGAAGTCCGCCGGCCTGCTCGGCAGGGAAGAACTTGACGAAGTCCAGCCCGAGCTCCAGAGCCTGCTCTATCTCGCTTGCCGAGGAAAGCCCGGGGGCGAAGGGTATGCCGCTGTCCAGACAGTGCTTTACCACCTTGGGATTGAGTCCGGGCGCGACGCAGAACTTTGCGCCTGCCGCATATGCGGCGTCCGCCTGCTCGCAGGTGAGCACCGTGCCGGCACCGACGAACATGTCGGGATATGCCTTGGTCATTCTCCTTATAACTTCGTCCGCGCCCTTGGCCCTGAACGTCACTTCGGCGCAGTTGATTCCGCCGTCGCGCAGAGCCTTTGCCAGCTTTTCGGCGTTTTCAACCTTGTCGAGTTTAATTACGGGCACTATGCCTACGTTGCCGAACTCTTCGACAACAGCATCGAGTTTTTCTTTAATAGTCATAATTTCTCCTTATGCGCGCGGCCTGCGCATTACTCGGCGCACCGCGCACTTTTTTACCCAACACTATTATAGTACGCCCCACTCCTCCCAGTCCATATATAAAACGGATATATCAATGTATTTTTCGGATATATCGACAAAGTGCGCTACTGCGCTCCCGAAGGGGCAATTTTTAAAAGAATATTGACAACGGCCATATGCCGTGATAATATTGTAACTGTCAGAAGGAGCAGATGCAATTCCGCCGACGATCATGCGGCTTATATCCCGTAAGACGGGGAATAAATGCGCATAATCTGAGCGGAAACCGCGAAAAAATGCGGCGAAAAGGCTTTCGGCATAGTCGCCGCAGGTCTTTTTTTATTCCGTCCTACACATAATCATAAAGGAGGTTTTATGCAGTACTTCGACAAGGACTTTGACGTTGCCCTGAACGACACGCATTCGTCGCCGCAGGGACTTACGGACGAAGAAGCGGCTGACATTCTCGCCAAAGAGGGCAAAAACGCCCTGGAGGGAGCAAAGAAAAAGCCGTTCATACTCAAACTTTTATCGCAGTTCGTCGACCCGATGATAATAGTCTTACTCGTATCTGCGGCAGTTTCGGCGATAATAGCCATAGTCAGAAAGGAATATTCGGAGCTGATAGACAGCGGAATTATACTTCTCATAGTCATACTGAACGCCATCATAGGGCTTGTGCAGGAGAGCAAGGCGGAAAACGCCCTGGAGGCTCTGAAGAGCAACAACAAGCCGTATGCAAAGGTAACGCGCGGCGGCGAGAGAAAGGTAATACCCACCGAGGAGCTGGTCCGCGGCGACATAGTCCTGCTGGAAGCGGGCGACGTGGTGCCTGCCGACCTGAGGCTGATAAGTTCGGCATCCCTGAAGATTGAGGAAGCGGCGCTGACGGGCGAGTCCGTACCCGTAGATAAGGACGCGGCTGCCGTAGTCGGCGAAAAGGCCGCGCTGGGCGACAGGATTAACATGGCGTATTCGACGGGCACCGTGACATACGGCAGGGGCAGCGGCGTAGTCGTGGCGACTGGCATGCATACCGAGACGGGCAAGATAGCAAAGATGCTGACCGACGTAAAGGAATCGCCCTCTCCCCTCAACCGTCAGCTGGCAAAGACGGCGAAAATACTGTCCTTTGCCGTGCTGGGCATTGCGCTTGTCATATTCCTGGTCAGCGTGTTCGCATACAAGTCGGACGTTATGAGCGCATTCATGACAGCTGTAGCCATAGCCGTTGCGGCAATACCCGAGGGATTGCCCGCGGTGGTTACGATAGTGCTCGCCATGGGCGTGCAGAAGATGAGCAAACGCCGCGCGATAGTAAAGAACCTGCCCTCGGTCGAAACGCTGGGCTGCTGCGAGGTAATATGCTCGGATAAGACGGGCACGCTTACCCTGAACAGGATGACCGTAAGGGAGACATACTGCCCGGGCGGAAACGAAAAACTTCTCAATACAATAATGGCGCTGTGCAACGACAGCGTAAAGACAAAGGACGGGCTTGCGGGCGACCCCACGGAGACGGCGCTGGTTGCATATGCCGAGTTGCAGGGCGACGACTTTGACAGGCTTACGGCGGCAAACCCCAGAATCAACGAACTGCCCTTCGACAGCGTGAGAAAGCTGATGACGACCGTGCACGAGACAGAGCGCGGCGAGATGAGCTATACCAAGGGCGCGCCCGACATACTGCTTGCGCGGTGCAAATACGTACTCGGCGAAAACGGCGAAAAAAAGCCGCTTGACGATAAGACGAGGGCGGCAATATCGGCGGCAAATTCCGCCATGGCGAACAAGGCGCTGAGGGTGCTTGCCGCGGCATATGCCGAGGGCAATACGCTTGAAGAGCGCGACATGATATTCGTAGGACTGACGGGAATGATAGACCCCCCGAGGGACGAAGTAAAGGACGCCGTAAAAGAATGCCGCACGGCAGGCATACACGTAGTCATGATAACGGGCGACCACCCCGACACGGCAAAGGCGATAGCGCGCGAGCTGGACATACTGCGCGACGGCGACCTTACCGCGACGGGCGCGGAGCTTGACGCGATGAGCGACGACGAGCTGTATGCAAACATTTCGAGATATTCCGTATTCTCGCGCGTCAGCCCCGAAAATAAGGTCAGAATAGTCAAGGCGTTCCGCTATAACGGCAAAGTGACCGCGATGACGGGCGACGGCGTGAACGACGCTCCCTCCATCAAGGAGGCGGACATAGGCATAGGCATGGGCATTACGGGCACTCAGGTTTCCAAGGAGGCGGCGGACATAATATTGACCGACGACAATTTTGCAACCATTGAGGGCGCCGTAGAAGAGGGCAGAAAGATATTCGCCAACATAACAAAGGCAATACAGTTCCTGCTCTCCGCCAACATTGCCGAGGTGCTTTGCCTTTTCATTGCAACCGTAATACTCAACGTAGAATTTTTGACACCCGTAATGATACTTTGGGTAAACCTTGTAACCGACTCCTTCCCCGCACTTTCGCTGGGTACCGAGGGCGCTGAAAAGGACGTAATGAAGCAACCGCCGAGAAAGAGCAATTCCTCGCTGTTTGCAGGCACTCTCGGCAAGGACATACTCATTCAGGGCATAATGCAGACGGCGCTTGTCCTGCTCGCCTTCTCGATAGGCTACTACGTAATGCCAGACGGCGTAGCCAACCACGACGTGGCAATGACGATGGCATTCGTCAGCCTGTGCTTTATTCAGCTTTTCCACTCGTTCAACCTGCGCTCGCAGAGAAATTCGGTTCTGACGCGCAAGTTCTTCAGCAACAAATACCTCGATTTGTCAGCTCTTCTCGGAATTGTCCTGACGCTTGCGGTAGTGCTGATACCCTTCTTCAACGACATTTTCCGCACCGCGCCCCTGACCGCCGCCGAATGGGCGATAGCCATAGGCGTATCGGTTGCAATTATTCCGCTGGTCGAGCTGCAGAAGCTAATAGAGCGCCTGATTGCAAGAAAAAAATAACCCTTAAAACAGTTGAAAAAGTTGGGGGCGGCGCCGCATAAGCGGCGCCGCCCCTTGATTTTACCGACGCAAAAAAACGACTATTGACGAACCTTAATTTCCGTGTTATAATAAGCTTACAGAATAAAACTTATGCACGCATGCAGAAGGACGAGCGAATATGAAACACTCATTGGAATTGTTGCTTTACATAGGCAAACAGGTTACGGCATCGGGTAAAAAACGCATAATTTATTCGATTGTCAATATACTCCTTATGGCGGCGGCGGTAGGAAGCGCGATAGGCATAAGGACGCTTTACCTCGGAATGGGCGAAATAAACATATTTGCCGCCATTATCGGCATAATTCTCCTGGCGGCATTGTGCATAATTTTCGCGCTGGACGGAGTAATTGCGCAGCTTGTGTTGCTCGTTGCCTCGGGCATAGGAATGTTCAACAAGGCTGAGCCCGATAACCGCGCGGCGAACGTCATTGCATTCATAATCGCCCTGCTCTCGACCGTGGGCGTGGCGGCGGCGCTTGCAATATACCTTTCCGCGACCTAGCGAAAACGGCCGCGCATCGGCGGCAATTCAATACAGGCATAAAAAAGGCGGCGCAACGGATATTTTTCCGTTGCGCCGCCCTGCATTTTTCAGCGCTGAATTATCTTACGCAGTCGGCATAGAGAGGGAACGCATCGCACAGCGCCTTTACCTCTGCGGTGATGTGCGCAAAGCTTTCCTCCTTCTTTTCGATGACCTCTGCTATGAGGCGGGCAATCTTTCTTGCCTCCTCTTCCTTCATTCCCCTGGTCGTCATTGCAGGCGTGCCCAGCCTTATGCCGCTGGTGACAAACGGTTTCTGCGTGTCGAAGGGAATGGCATTCTTATTGACGGTGATGTGCACCTCGTCGAGCATATGCTCGAGCTCCTTGCCCGTCATGCCCTTGTCGGTGAGGTTGAGAAGTATGAGGTGATTGTCGGTGCCGCCCGAGACCATCTTTACTCCGAGTTTTGTGAACTCGTCCGCCATGGCTGCGGCGTTCTTGACTATCTGCTTCTGATATTCCTTGAATTCGGGGGTTAGCGCCTCCTTGAACGCAACTGCCTTTGCCGCAATTATGTGCATCAGAGGTCCGCCCTGTATGCCGGGGAATATGGCCTTGTCGATTGCCTTGCCGTACTCCTCCTTGCACATGATTACGCCGCCCCTGGGACCCCTCAAGGTCTTGTGCGTGGTAGTCGTGACGAAGTCGGCATAGGGTACGGGCGAGGGATGAAGTCCTGCCGCAACCAGACCTGCAATATGGGCTATGTCTACCATCATGTATGCGCCGACCTTGTCGCATATCTCCCTTATGCGCTTGAAGTCGATTATTCTGGGATATGCGCTGGCGCCCGAAACTATAAGCTTGGGCTTGCACTCGAGGGCGATTTTTTCCATCTCGTCGTAGTCGATGCGCTCGTCGTCCTTGCTTACGCCGTAGGGCACGATGTGGAAGTATTTGCCCGAAATATTTACGGGCGAGCCGTGCGAGAGATGTCCGCCGTGAGCGAGATTCATGCCCATTACCGTATCGCCGGGCTGGAGCATAGCAAAGAATACCGCGAGGTTTGCGCTGGCGCCCGAATGGGGCTGAACGTTGCAGTATTCGCAGCCGAAAATTTCCTTGAGTCTGTTGCGAGCCAAATCTTCGGCTATGTCGACAAACTGGCAACCGCCGTAATATCTGTGTCCGGGATAGCCCTCCGCATACTTATTGGTGAGGTGCGAACCTGCCGCGGCAAGCACCGCGGGGGAGACGAAATTTTCGCTTGCGATGAGCTCTATATTGCCCTGCTGGCGGGAAAGCTCAAGCTTTAACGCCTCGGCAACTTCGGGGTCGGTCTGTTCTATCAATGAAATATCGATCATAATTAACTCCGTAAAAATTTATAAATATGCAATAATTCTACCATACATTCTGAAAATATACAATAATTTGGAGATAATTTTTTAATAATTTATTTTTTATGCCCGAACGCCGTATCTGCCCACTACAATTTTCCGAGACATTTTTATCGTTCGGTAAAAATATCCGCCTATGCCCAAAAAAAAGCCGCCCTGCGGTTGCCTTGAATATGGCAACCGCAGGGCGGCATATCAATCAGATGTCAAAGATTTTCGGCGAAGAACTCATCAGCCTCGCTCTGAGACATATAGCCGAGCGACTTTCTGACCATCTCGCCGCCCTTGAAGACGCCGACGAGGGGTATGCTCATTATGCCGTAGCGAGCGGCGAGCTCCATATTTTCATCGATGTCCACCTTTACGAACACTGCCTTATCGGCATACTTTTCCGCGCACTTGTCGATTACGGGCGCAAGCATCTTGCAGGGGCCGCACCACGTAGCGAAGAAGTCGCAGACTACCGTCTTATCGCCCGAAATGAGCGCGTCGAAATTATCCTTATTGACCTTTTCTACCATAAAAAAGCCTCCTCTATCAATTATTCTTCAAAAATGCGTAAATATCCGCAAACGGTACGCAAGTTACGCTGCCGTCCGACATTTTTTTGACATTGCAGACGCCCGTCTCCAACTCGGTTCCGCCGATTACTACTACATATTTTGCGCCGAGCTTGTCCGCATACTTGAGCTGAGCCTTGACCGAGCGCGCCATGAGGTCGCCTTCGGCGGATATGCCCTGCGTCCTCAGTCCGTTGACGAGCGAAAACGCCTTTGCCCTGGACGCATCGTCCATGCCTGCTATATACACTTCGGGCACGGGAGCTTCGGGGAAGGGAACGCCCGTGTTTTCCATGAGGAGCACCAGCCTTTCCAGCCCTGCGGCAAAGCCTATTGCAGGCACGTTGCCGCCGCCGAGTTCGGAAATAAGCCCGTCGTATCTGCCTCCGCCGCATACCGTGCCCTGCGCGCCTATCGAGGTGGACACGAATTCAAACACCGTACGCGTATAGTAGTCAAGTCCCCTGACTATGTCGGGATTTACCGCATACTCTACACCCAGTCCGTCCAAAAGGGTCTTTACCCTCTCGAAATGCGCCCTGCAATCGGGGCAGAGATAGTCGAGTATCTTTGGAGCGTTTGCCGTAATCTTTTTGCACCTCTCCTCCTTGCAGTCTATCATTCGGAGGGGATTCTTATCGAAACGCTCGTTGCAGGTTGCGCACATCTCGCCGAGATGAGGGCGGAAATAGTCCTTGAGCGCCCTGTTGTATTCGGCGCGGCAGCTCTTGCAGCCTATCGAATTTATCTCCAGACGGGTATCCCTGATGCCCAGCTTTTTTAAGAAAGATGACGCCGCAAAGATGACTTCGGCATCGGCTTCGGGCGCGGAAGTGCCGAACACCTCTATGCCGAACTGGTGGAACTCCCTCAGTCTTCCCGCCTGCGGTCTTTCATAGCGGTAGCAGGGGGCAATGTAATATGCCTTCAATGGAAGCGGAGCGTTTGCAAGTCCGTTTTCTATGAACATTCTCGCCGCTCCTGCCGTGCCTTCGGGCTTTAAGGTTATGCTCCTGCCGCCCTTGTCCTCGAAGGTGTACATCTCCTTGGTGACGACGTCGGTCGTCTCGCCTACGCCCCTCAAAAAGAGTTCGGTATGCTCGAACACGGGTGTGCGAATTTCCCTTATGTTGAAGTCCTTTGCAACCTCTCTAGCCGCATTTTCGATGAACTGCCACTTGTACGATTCCGAAGGCAGGACGTCCTTTGTTCCTTTGGGTATGTTTATCATAAAATTCTCCTTTCGTAAATTTGTTGCTTAGTCAGCAACAAATTTGACGAGTTGTAGCGGCACTACTTCTTAAGTAATACCGGGCGCAAGCAAAATCACAATTTTGCGCCGGCGCACCACATTTGTGGCTTCGCCACCTCGGTAGGTGAAGGCGGCGCAATTATTATATTTGAGAGCGTTTTAAGATTGCGCCGCCGAGGGCAACGCCCTTGAAATCGTACAATTTTGTTTGCGACACCAGCAAACAAAATTTACGAAATCCTTATATTATATATTTTCTCATATCCCTGCTCTTAATCATCTTTGCAAGGTGATCTTCGACGTATGCCGCATCGATTTTTAAAGTTACTATGGGATAGTCGTTGCCGCCTGCATTGTAGGATATATCCTCGAGCAGGTATTCCATTACCGTATGCAGTCTTCTTGCGCCGATGTCCTCGCTGGTGGCGTTGGCATCTTCGGCAATCTCGGCAATCTTTTCGATGGCGTCGGGCATGAACTGCAGGTCGATGTTGTCGACCGAAAGCAGAGCCGCGTACTGCATTGTTATGGCGTTCTGCGGCTGGGTAAGGATATTTATGAAATCCTGCTTTGTCAGGCTCTTCAGCTCCACGAGAATGGGGAATCTGCCCTGAAGTTCGGGGATTAAGTCCTCCACCTTGGACACGTGGAAGGCGCCTGCCGCTATGAACAGTATATAGTCGGTCTTTATGGGGCCGTATTTGGTCATTACCGTACAGCCTTCGACTATGGGCAGAATATCCCTCTGCACGCCCTCGCGACTGACGTCCGCGCCCTGATTGCCCTTGCCAGCAATCTTGTCTATTTCGTCTATGAAGATTATGCCGTCGTTTTCCGCCCTGCGGATTGCCTCGGCATTGACCGCATCGTTGTCTATGAGCTTATCCGCCTCCTCGGCAATGAGAAGGTTCTTTGCCTCCTTGACGGTTATGCGGCGCTTTTTGCGCTTGTTCATGCCGAGCCCCTGGAATACAGAGCCGAGGTCTATCGCCGCGCCCTGACCGGGAGAAAGCTCCAACGGCTTGGGCATATCGTTGACCTCTATTTCGATGACGGTGGAGTCGTATTTGCCCGCGTGTATGCCGTCGACGAGGTTCTGGGTATATACCTCCTTGGACATCTCGCCGCGGTCTTCCTTGAGGCTTTCGGCAAGCACCGTGGCAATGCGCCTTTCGGCTATCGCCGTGGCCTTATAGCTGACCTCCTGCATCTTCTCTTCCTTGACAAGCCTTATGGCGCTCTCCGCAAGGTCGCGCACCATGCTCTCGACGTCCCTGCCGACATAGCCGACTTCGGTGTACTTTGTCGCCTCTACCTTTAAGAAAGGTGCCTTGACGAGCTTTGCAAGCCTTCTTGCAATCTCCGTCTTGCCGACGCCCGTGGGGCCTTTCATTATTATGTTCTTGGGCGTCACTTCGTCCTGAAGCTCGGGCGAAAGCTGTGAGCGGCGGTAGCGGTTCCTCAGCGCTATTGCAACCGCCTTTTTAGCCTCGTCCTGACCTATGATGTATTTATTGAGTTCGTGTACTATCTGCTTGGGTGTTAAATCCATAATATGACCTCATTGAATGCGGCATATGCCGCAACTTACGCAAAAGTTATACGCTTTCAACCTTGATGTTGTCGTTGGTGTAGACACATATTTCGCTGGCGATTTTAAGCGACTTTACGGCTATTTCCTCGGCGGAAAAGTCGGTGTTCTGCACGAGCGCCCTTGCCGCCGCAAGCGCATAGTTGCCGCCGCTGCCGATTGCCGCTATGCCGTCGTCGGGCTCGATAACTTCGCCCGTGCCCGAGATTATGAGCATCGTCTGGCTGTCGGCGACTATCATGAGCGCCTCCAGCTTTCTGCCCATCTTGTCGGCCCTCCACAGCTCTGCAAGCTCTACCGCCGAGCGCATGAGATTGCCCGAAAATTTATTAAGCATGCCCTCGAATTTTTCCGAGAGCGAAAACGCATCCGACACCGAGCCGGCAAAGCCCAGAATGACCTTATCGCCGTAGATGCGCCTTACCTTCGTAGCGCTGCTCTTGAAGATGACGCTCTCGCCCATGGTGACCTGTCCGTCGCCTGCGATTGCCGTCTTTCCGTTCCTCTTGACTCCGCAGATTGTCGTTGCGTGAAATTCTACTGACATAATTTCTCCTTATATTCCCTTACGCCGTCGAGCGCGCGTTGCGCCACGAAAGCGTACCTCTGTTTTTTATCCCTTATCGGCGTTTCCGACGATTTGAGTATGCCGAAGTTGGCGTTCATCGGTTGAAAATTTTCATTTGCCCCCGATATATGTGCCGACAAAGCGCCCAGCACGGTGGTCGCGGGCGGCACGATTGCCTTCTTGCCCGAAAGCTTGCGCGCCATGTGCACGGCGGCGAGAAGTCCGCTTGCCGCAGATTCCACATAGCCTTCCACGCCCGTCATCTGCCCCGCGAAGAACACGAGCGGCTGACCTTTGAGCGAGAAATCGGGCTCAAGCGCCTTGGGCGAATTTATGAAAGTGTTGCGGTGCATGACGCCGTATCTTAAAAACTCCGCGTTCTTCAGCGCCGGAATGAGCGAGAACACCCTCTTCTGCTCGCCGAACTTAAGGTTTGTCTGGCAGCCGACGAGGTTGTATGCCGTGCCGAACTCGTTCTCCTTGCGGAGCTGCAGGACGGCATAGAACCTATTGCCGTTTTCGTCCCTCAGTCCCACGGGCTTGAACGGGCCGTAGCGCAGGGTATCCTCGCCGCGCGATGCCATAACCTCGAGCGGCATGCACCCTTCGAATATCTCCCCTTTCTCGAAATCGTGGAGAATGGTGCGCTCCGCGTGGGTAAGTTCGTACACAAACTGCCCGTACGTATCCTTATCCAGCGGACAGTTGAGATAGTCGTCGCCGCCCTTTCCGTACCTGTCGCCGAAAAAAGCGCAGGACATATCTACGCTGTCGCGCGCAACTATGGGTGCGGACGCATCGTAAAAGTGCAGGTTTTCGCCGCCGAGAAGGGCGCATATGTCATCTGACAGCGCCTCGGTGGTGAGCGGTCCCGTAGCTATTATGCAGGGCGCAACGGGCACTTTTTTTATCTCTTCGGATATGACGGTTATGTTTTGCTCCGCCTTTATCCTATCCGTAATGTATTCAGAAAATTTATCCCTGTCGACGGCGAGCGCGCCGCCTGCAGGTATCTTTGAATACTCCGCCGCCTCCATCATGAGAGAGCCGATAATGCGCATCTCTTCTTTTAAAAGGCCGCAGGCGTTGGAGTAAGGGTCGCTGCCCTTGAGCGAGTTGGAGCAGACGAGTTCGCCGAAATTCGCGCTCTTGTGCGCGGGGGTGAAACTGTTGGGTTTGATGTCGTAGAGCTCTACCTTAAAGCCCTGTCTTGCAAGGTGGTATGCCGCCTCGCACCCTGCGAGTCCCGCCCCTATGACCTTAATTTTCATCCTCTTCCTGCGGTACGGGTGCTGAGTAGTCGCAATTTTTGTCCGAGCACCTTATCTGCTTGCCGCGCCTTACGAGGTATTTGCCGCACTTGGGGCACTTGTCGCCCGTGGGGACGTCCCAGCTCAAGAACTTGCAGTCGGGATAGCCCGTGCAGCCGAAGTAAATCTTGCCCGTCTTTGAGCGCATTCTGCGCATGGGCTTGCCGCATTCGGGACACTTGCCCTCGGTATGCTCGCCCTGACGGGGATTGCCGTCCGCCACTTCCGCCGTCTGCTTTGCGCCGCAGACGGGGCACTCCTTATAGTTGCCGTACTTGCCCTTTTTGAGGAGCATGTACGCGCCGCACTCCTTGCACTTTTCGTCGGTTATCTTGGCGTCTATGGGGAGTATGGACGAACATTCGGGATAGTTGGGGCAGGCGAGGAATTTGCCGTATTTGCCGCTCTTTACGACCATGTTGGCGCCGCACTTGGGGCAACGGACGTCCGAAATTTCAGCCTCGCTCTCGCTGATTATGTTGGAGCAGTTGGGATAGTTGGAGCAGGCAAGGTATTTGCCGTACTTGCCCGAGCGCCTTATCATGGGGCTGCCGCACTTTTCGCACTTTATGTCCGTGACCTCGTCGCCGTCGCACGCCGCCTTTTTGAGTTTTTCGGCAAAACCGGGATAGAAATCGGCGATTATCTTGTGCCAGTCCACGCCGCCGTCCTCTATCTTGTCGAGTTCCTCCTCCATCTTGGCGGTGAACCCTACGTCCATTATGTCGTCGAAGTAGTGCACGAGCATATCCGTAATCTTATACGCCACTTCGGTGGGCACCATGTATTTGCCGTCCTTTTCGATGTAGTGGCGCTTGTTTAGCACGGAGATTATTGAGGCATACGTAGAAGGTCTGCCTATGCCCTTTTCGTCCATCGCCTTGACGAGCGATGCGTCCGTGTACCTGAGAGGGGGACGGGTGAACTTCTGTTCCTTGGAGAGGTCGTTGAGGTTAAGCGCATCGCCCTCGGTAAGGGGAGGCAGGAGCTTGCCGCTCTCCTCCTCGTCGTTTTCGCCCGTGGGTGCCTGCTGATATGCGGCGGTGAAGCCTGCAAACAGCAGCGCCTTGCCGCTTGCCTTGAAGACGTAGCCGTTGCTGTCCGCCTCTATCTGCATGGAATTATATTTTGCCTCTGCCATCTGCGATGCCACGAAGCGGTCGTAGATGAGCTTGTATATGTTGTAGTGTTTCTTGTCGAGGAACTGCCTCACGCTTGCAGGCGTAACCGAAAGATTGATGGGCCTTATAGCCTCGTGCGCGTCCTGCGCGCCCTTTTTGGTAGCATATATGTTGGGCTTCTGGGGCGCATATTCCTCGCCGTAGGTGCTCTTTATGAACTCTAAGGCGTTCTGCTGAGCCTCGACGGCTATTCTTACCGAGTCGGTTCTTATATAGGTTATGAGCGCTATGTGGTCGCCGCCTACGTCCATGCCCTCATAGAGGTGCTGGGCGACGAGCATGGTCTCGGGCGAGGACATTCCGAACTTATTGGACGCGTCCTGCTGGAGGGACGAGGTGGTGAAGGGCGCGGGCGCGTGCTGCTTAGTAACGCCGCTCTTTACCTTTATGACCTTGAAGTTGCCTGCCTTTATTGCAGCTTCTGCCGCCTCCGCCTGCTCCGCAGTTATGCTCTTTCCGCTCTTTTTGAGCTGATATGTCGCCTTGAAGGGCGCATATTTTGCCGCGGTATCCTGAAGATTTGCCGTGAACGTATAGTATTCGTCGGGCTTGAACGCGGCAATCTCCCTCTCCCTGTCGACGATAAGTCTGAGGGCGACCGACTGCACTCTGCCTGCCGAAAGTCCGTCCTGAATGCGGCT
This sequence comes from uncultured Clostridia bacterium, assembly GCA_944354125.1. GTDB lineage: Bacteria > Bacillota > Clostridia > Christensenellales > Borkfalkiaceae > Coproplasma. The sequence continues at coordinate 68,398 of CALVPT010000002.1, forward strand.
GTTGAGAAGGGGCGAGAGCTTATAGCCCACCAGTCTGTCCAAAACCCTTCTCGCCTGCTGTGCGTCAACGAGGTTATAGTCTATCTTTCTCGGCTTTGTCAGCGCCTCCTGCACGGCTCTGGGCGAAATTTCGTTGAATTCCACCCTGTTTGCGCCCTCGGGGTCCATTCCGAGCACGGTCTGAAGATGCCAGCTTATCGCCTCTCCCTCGCGGTCGGGGTCGGTTGCAAGGTAGACTTTGCCTGCCTTTTTGGCCTCTTCGGACAGCCTCTTTATGACGTCCTTTTTGCTTGCCGTTATCTCATAGCGCGGCTCGAAATTATCGGTAATCTTTACGCCGAGCGTCTTTTCGGGCAGATCCCTGACGTGTCCGCCGGATGCATCCACGCGGAACTTGCCCTTTAAGTACTTGGAAATGGTCTTTGCTTTTGAAGGTGATTCGACTATGATTAAATCCATCTTTCTATACCGTTGAATATTTTTATACGGCGGCGTACTTATTGCCGCCCGTCCTTATTATCAGTCCTTTGATTTCGAGAAGCGAGCATATCGCGCCCACATCCCTGAGCGATTTGCCCGTCACCCTGGCTATCTCCGAGGCGTGAACTTCGCCCCCTCCGCGTATGGCGCCGAATACCGCCGCCTCCTCCGCGCTTAAGTCGGGAGATTGCTCTACGGGCAATTCTAACCCGAACAGAGAAAAAATGTCAAGCGCATTTTCGCAAAGATATGCACCTTTTTTTATGAGAGCGTTGCAACCCTCGCCCGAGGCCACGCCGAGAGAGTAGGGAAATGCGAGGACGTCCCTGCCGTAATCGGCGGCATATGACGCCGTGCTGAGCGCTCCGCTCCTTTCCGCCGCGGACACGACGAGCGTGCCGCCCGTAAGCCCCGCGATTATGCGGTTGCGGAGAATGAAGGTATACCTCTGCGCCTTGAATTTCGGCGGAAACTCGCTTACCGAAAGCCCCTTAGCCTCAACCTTTGCAAGCAAAGAGGCGTGCGCCGCGCAGCCCGAATCGTGGCCGCCGGGGAGTACGGCTATTATCCTGCCCGAGGCAAGCGCGCCCTTTATCGCCGCGCTGTCAGCGCCGTCGGCAACACCCGTGACGACAGTCAGCTTTCGGGTGAGCTCGCCGCATATCTTGCTGCACTCCTCGAGCGCCTGCGGCGTGCTCCTGCGCGAGCCGACGACTGCCACCTTTTTATCGCTGAGCAGCTGCACGTTGCCGCGCGCGTAGAGAACGAGCGGCGGTACTGGGATATTCTTAAGTTCCTCGGGATACAGCCCGCTTTTGAGCGTCACGCAGGAAATTGCGCGCCGTGCAAGCGAATCCAAGACCTTTTCCGCGTACTTAGAATCAGAAAATTTGTCCCTTAATTTATTATATACTCCGTCGCCGAGCGTTTTAATCAGAATGTCGGCATATTTTTGCCTTTTATCGCCCTGCAAATTGGTTGAGGCGAGAAAATATTTCTTCTGCTTATATGTAAGTTCTGAAAAGCTGTCGGCGATTATGAGCGCCCTTTCGTCGGGAGAATATTCAGAAATCATAGCCTGCCTGCCGAACTGTCGAAATTGCGGTATCCCGTCGCCTCGAGCACGTGACGGGGCAGAATCTGCTCCGACATGTCCAGATCGGCTATGGTGCGCGCGACCTTTATAATCCTCGAGCGGGCCCTCGCCGAAAGATTGAGCCGCTCGAACGCCGAGCGCAGAATGGCCTCGCACTCGGGCGAAAGATGACAATATTTCTTTATCTGCAATTCGCCCATGTCGGCGTTGACCTCTATGCCCGTCTCTTCGCGGAAGCGTTCGCGCTGGACAGAGCGTGCGCGCTCCACCCTTGCCTTTATCTCCGCGCTGCTCTCCGCCGCCTCCGACGAGGACAGCGCGTCATAGCCGACGTCGTCGACTTCGACCTGCAGATCTATCCTGTCGAGAAGGGGTCCCGACACCCTGCTCCTGTACTTTCTTATCTGCGACGGCGAGCAGGTGCAGACCCTTGTGCTGCTGCCGAAATTGCCGCACGGGCAGGGATTCATGCTGGCGCACAGCATGAAGTCGGCGGGAAATGTAACCGCGCCGCCCGCCCTGGTTATGGTGATTACGCCGTCCTCGAGCGGCTGGCGCAGAGCCTCGAGCGCGCTCCTGGAATATTCGGGAAGTTCGTCCATGAACAGCACTCCGCGGTGCGCCTTGGAAATTTCGCCGGGGGTTATCCTCGAATGGCCGCCGCCGCACAGCGATGCCGTCGTAGCCGTGTGATGGGGCGTGCGGAAGGGGCGGAGCGCCACTATGCCCTCCTTGCCCAGCTCGCCCGAAACCGAGAGAATTTTGGTGACTTCCAGCGCCTCCCTGAAGGTCATGTCGGGCATTATCGTGGGTATGCACCGCGCGAGCATGGTCTTTCCCGTCCCAGGAGGACCTGACAGCAGTATGTTGTGTCCGCCTGCCACGGCTATCTCGAGGGCGCGCTTTGCCACTTCCTGCCCCTTTACGAGGTTCATGTCGCAGTTGTAGGTCACCTCTTCAGCGACGTCCTCGAACTTCCTTATTGCTACGGGGCTTAACTTTTCCCTGCCTTCCAGAAGGTCGCACACCTCGCGCAGGGTCTGGGGGGCATAGACCTCGATTCCCTCGATAAAGCTCGCCTCGGCGGCGTTTGCCGAGGGAATTATGAACTTTTTATACCCTGCCTGTCTTGCCGAAATGAGCACGGCGAGTATGCCCGTAACCGCCCTGAGCGTTCCGTCGAGCGCCAGTTCGCCGAGCATTACAATTCCGTCGGCATTAGCCGAAAGCTGTTCGCTTGCGCGCAGTATGGATATGGCTATGGGCAGGTCGTAGTGGCTGCCCTCCTTCTTTATGTCGGCAGGGGCAAGGTTTACGGTTATCTTGTTTACGGGGAAGCGCATTCCCGAGTTGCGTATTGCCGAAAATATCCTCTCCTTGCTCTCCTTTACGGCGGCATCGGGGAGGCCGACCAGCTCGTACCTGACCATACCCTTGTTTATGTCCGTTTCGACTTCGACGGGAACGCCGTCCAGCCCGATGAGGGCGTAACTTGTTATCTTAGAAAGCATACTTCATCCTCGGTAAACGCGCATATAATGTCAATCGGCGGCATATTTGCAAAAACAGCGCCGCGACTGTGCGCAATAAATTAAAAGCTCCCGCGCATGGCAGGAGCTTTTTTAATTACTTGATTTCGGTTATCTTTGCAGCCTTACCGGTAAGACCTCTCAGGTAGTAGAGCTTAGCCCTTCTTACCTTACCCTTCTTTACTACGGTAACGGAAGCTATCTTGGGGCTGTGAACGGGGAACGTCCTCTCCACGCCTACGCCGAACGAAAGACGACGTACGGTGAAGCTTTCGCGGATGCCGCCGTGCTTCTTTGCGATTACAACGCCCTCAAAGTTCTGAATTCTTTCCTTCGTACCTTCGATGACCTTGAAGCCGACCCTTACGGTGTCGCCTACGCTGAATTCGGGTACGCTTTCCTTCATTCCTTCCTTTTCGATTGCCTCAATAAGTTTGCTCATCTGACTTGTCCTCCATAAACCAAGTATTCTTGCGCATCTTCCGCGCAGAGGAATACCCGAAGTCGTTATTGTTTTTCTTGTTTTGCCATATTATCTTAACAGACGCCGCATAAAAAGGCAACCATTTTCAGGGGGTATGTCGCAATTTTCACAAAAGAATTTTACGAGCGACGAAAGCCGCCGTCTGCCGCATTCCCTCCGCGTATCTTGCTACATGCGCCGCCATTACATATATAATATGTATATAGCCTTTTCGCCGAGCCCTTTAAGAGCGTAAACGGAGGCGTTAAAATTCGCCGCCCTCGAAGGCGTTTTCTATGTGATTTATCCCCTCTTTGGTCACCTCTATCACGTCGAAGCGCACGGTCACGTCCCTTTCGCGCTCCGAAAAATAGAACTGCGCACAGCGGACATACCGACGCATGCGGTCAGCGTCCACCGCCTCGGACGGGGTGCCGAATCTGTCCGAAGAGCGCGTCTTGACCTCTGCAAAGGCGACGACGTCCCCTCGTTCGGCTATGATATCCACCTCGCCGAAGGGGCACCTGTAATTTCTCGCGATTATATTATATCCCTGATTTTTGAGATACTTTGCCGCCCTGCCCTCTCCGAAAAAGCCCAGCCGACGCTTTATGCCCTTTATTGCCAACTCCACACTCCTTTTCAAGCGTCTTTACCTTGCAGAAAAAAATCATAATTATCGACAAGGCGGAAAAACGCCCTCGCCCGATTTGTTTTCGTCACCAGAAAACAAATTTACGACAAAGTAATTTTTTTCGTAAAGCTCCTTCTGTGAATGGGGCAGAGGCCGAACGCCTTTATCGCCGCTATGTGCTCCGCCGTGCCGTAGCCGACGTTCTTTTTGAAGCCGTACTGCGGATAGAGCGCGTCGTATTCCTCCATAAGTCCGTCCCTGTACACCTTGGCGACGATTGACGCCGCACCTATCGAATAGGACAACGCATCGCCCTTTACTATCGAGCGCTGGGGAACGGAAATGTCCAGCGTCATATTGCCGTCGGTTATGACGTAGTCGGGCGCAATTTCAAGCCCCTCGACGGCGTTTTTCATGCACAGCCGAGTCGCCTGAAGTATATTTATGTCGTCGATTTCCTGCGGTTCGATGCGGCATATGTTGCAGGCAATTGCATTTTTTAGTATCTTTTCGGACAGCTCGGCGCGCTTTTTCGCGGACAGCTTTTTACTGTCGTCCACTCCGATTATTATGTCGTCGAGCGGCATTATTACCGCCGCGCACACGACGGGTCCCGCAAGCGGTCCTCTGCCCACCTCGTCGACGCCGCAGATATATCTTGCGCCGCCTAAGATTAGTTCCCTCTCCGTCTTAAGTTTTAAATCAACGTCATAGGGTTTCATATGTCAGTACTCCAGCCCCTCGGCATCCGAAAGGTCGTCGAGCGTGACGGCGCCCACTCTGCCTTTGCGGAAGTCGTCGATTATGGCGCGTTCGCCGCGCTCGTAGTCGTAGTCGCCGCCCTTGACCATGAATCCGCGGCGCGAGCACAGCCTTTCGAGCATTTCGAGCGGAGTGCCGCCCTCTATGCCGTAACGCTCGGCAAGTTTTTGGGGATATTTATTCCACAACTCCTCCAAAAGAGCCAGCGCGAGGTCGTCCATCGGCACTATGTCGTCGTTTAAACTGCCGACGTATGCCAGTCTTGCCGCAAGGCGCTGGTTGTCGAACGACGGGGGAGTCGTGCCGGGGGTATCCAGAAGTTCGCATCCGTCCAGCCTTATCCACTGCTTGCCGCGCGTGACGCCTGCCTTGTTGCCCGTCTGCGTCCTCGCCGCGCCTGCAACCAGATTAATTACCGTGCTCTTGCCCGTGTTGGGCACGCCGCACACCATGAACCTGAAGGTCTTGACATAGCCCTTGTCGAGGTTCTTTTGCCGCTTTTCGGCGACCAGCTTTGCCATTGCCCCCGTAATATTGCGCCGCGAACGGCTATCCGTGGCGTTGAGCCGTACCGCCTCCGCGCCGCAATCTCTTATATATCTGACGAATGCGTCCGCGCCGCCGTCGGCGAGGTCGCCCTTGTTGAGAACGTACAGAACGGGCTTTGCGCCGAACATCTTTTTAAGTTTCGGGTTGAACGACGCCGCAGGACAGCGCGCATCGAGGACATAGATTATGCCGTCGCACAGCGCGACGTTTTCCTCCATCATCCTCATTGCCTTGGCCATATGGCCGGGGAACCACTGTAAAAGCTTCATATATCAGTCTCTCTTCAATAAATCGGGACGGCGTTCGCGCGTAATCTTCTCGCTCTGCTCCCTGCGCCACCTGTCAATTTCGGCATGATTGCCGGAAAGCAACACCTCGGGCACGCTTACGCCCCTGTAAACGGCGGGACGGGTATACTGCGGATATTCCAAAAGTCCGTCCGAAAAGCTCTCGTCGACGAGCGAGCCGCCCGAAATTACGCCGTCGACATACCGCGCGACGCAGTCGCATATGACCATTGCAGGCAGCTCTCCGCCCGTCAGCACGTAGTCGCCGATGGATATTTCCTCGTCGATGTACATGTCGATTGCGCGCTGGTCAACGCCCTCGTAGTGTCCGCAGAGTATGACCAGCTCCTCCTGCGAGGCAAGGCTTTGCACCTTTTCCTGCGTAAGCGTCCTGCCCTTGGGCGAAACGTACAGCCTGAGCGCCCTGTGCTCCGGGTCGACCGCCTCAATGCAGCTCCCTATGGGCTGGGGCATCATTACCATTCCCGCGCCGCCGCCGAAGGGATAGTCGTCGCACTTAGAGTGCTTGTTTTCGGCATAGTCGCGTATGTTTACGGCTTTGATTTCGAGCTTGCCGCTCTCCACCGCCCTGCCGATTATGCTCTGGTGCATGGGCGCGAACATCTCGGGGAAGAGCGTAAGTATGGTTATCTTCATCTGTCTACCGCCACCTCTTGCAGCCTTTTTCCGCTGACGGTGACGACCTTTGCGGCCACGTCGACGTTGAGTATGACTCCGTCCGCCGCGACGAAGGCAAACTTCTTGCCGTCGTCCTCGGTGACCTCGTATATGTCCGTCCTGGCAGGCGTTATGTCGGTAACCGTGCCGAGCGGCTTGCCCTCCTCGGTAACCGCCCTGCAGCCGATTACGTCGACGATGTAGAAGGTGTTTTCGGGCAGCTCGGGCGCATCCTCCCTTGCGGCCAGAAGTTCCTTGCCGCGCAGAAGTTCCGCCGCGTTCCTGTCGGCAATGCCCGACAGCGCGACTATGGCGCTGTCCCCCGCGAGGGGACGCACCTTGAGCACTTTGTGGCAATTGCCGTCTATATATACCCTGCCGAACGCCTGAATGTCCTCGGGATAGTCTGTAAGCGTAATAACCTTGACTTCTCCCCTGATGCCCTGGGGTTTAACTATCTTTGCTACTGTCAACCACTCTTCCATAGCCATAATATGAAAGAAAAAGGCTTACGCCTTTTCCTTTATCTCGATAAAATATTTCTTGCTTTCTCTGGGCGTGTATGCGGAAACGATGGTGCGGAGCGCCTTGGCTATCTTGCCCTGCTTGCCGATTACCTTGCCCATGTCGGACGAGTCGAGAAGAACGGTGACTTCTATCGCGTTCTCCTTTTCCTCTACCTTGTATTCGATTACGTCCTTCTTGTCGGCGAAACGCTCGACGACATACTTGATGAGCTGAAGCGTATCCATCTATTACTTCTTCTTTTTCTTGTCGTTGGTCTTGGGTGCGGAAAGCTTGGTGCTCTGCTCCATAGCGCCAACCTTTACGAGGTAGCTCTTTACCGTCTCGGTAGGCTGAACGCCCTTGGAAAGCCAGCTCTTAGCCTTCTCTACGTCGATGTTGACTTCTGCGGGGTTCTTGGTAGGGTCGATGTAGCCGACCTTATCGATGTATTCGCCCGACTGAGCCTTTCTCGAATCGATAACTACTACTCTGTAGAAGGGGGACTTCTTGTCGCCCATTCTCGTCAATCTCATTTTAACTGCCATTGTGATTTCTCCTTTGAGCCTCTCGGCTAAAAATATATAAAAATTTCATTTTTTGTCCATTGAGTGGCACATATGTGCCGACGAATACCCTTTTATCAGATGAAAGGCAATCTTCTTCTGCCGCCCTTAAGCTGCTTCATTACGAGTTTTGTCTGCTCGAACTGCTTCAAAAGCGTGTTTATTTCCTGCACGGTGGTGCCGCTGCCTGCGGCTATCCTCTTCTTTCTGGAGGCGTTTATTATCGAGGGGTCTGTCCTTTCCGCCTTGGTCATGGAAAGGATTATCGCCTTGGTGCGCTCCATCTTGCTCTCGTCAATGTCGCCCTCCTTTATCTTTCCGCCGAGGCCGGGCATCATTGAGACGAGCGCCTGCGCGCCGCCCATTTTCTTCATGCTCTCGAACTGCACGAGGAAATCTTCCAGCGTGAATGCGTTTTCGAGCATCTTCTTCTGCATCTTTTTGGCTTCCTCTTCGGAAACGGCCTCCTGCGCCTTTTCGATGAGGGTCAGAACGTCGCCCATTCCGAGTATTCTGGACGCCATTCTGTCGGGATAGAAATATTCGAGGTCGGTGAGCTTTTCGCCCACGCCTATGAACTTGATGGGCTTGCCCGTTACGGCCTTTATCGAAAGGCAGGCGCCGCCGCGCGTGTCGCCGTCGAGCTTTGTAAGCACTATGCCCGTAACTTCGAGCCGCTCGTTGAAGGTCTTTGCAACGTTTACCGCCACCTGACCCATCATGGCGTCGACGACGAGCAGAATTTCATTGACCTCCACCGCCGCCTTTATCCTCTCGAGCTCCTGCATGAGCGCCTCGTCTATCTCGAGTCGGCCTGCCGTATCGATTATTACCGTATCGTAGCCCATACTCATTGCATAATCTATGGCCTGCTTAGCTGTCTTTACGGGGTCCTGGGTGCCCTTTTCGAACACCTCGGCGCCGACGTTCTTGCCGACGACTTTAAGCTGGTTTATAGCTGCGGGTCTGTATATGTCGCAGCCGACGAGAAGGGGCTTTTTGCCTCCCTTTTTGAGAAGGAGCGCAAGCTTGCCGCACAGCGTCGTCTTGCCCGCGCCCTGAAGGCCGCACATCATTATGACCGTGGGGGGCTTGGGCGCAACCATGAGCTTGGAATTGGACGAACCCATGAGCGCTATGAGCTCTTCGTTGACTATCTTGATTACCTGCTGGGCAGGGTTCAGACTCTTTAAAATTTCCTGACCGACGGCCTTTTCGGAGACGTTTGCGCAGAACTCCTTGGCGACTTTGACGTTTACGTCCGCCTCCAGAAGGGCCACGCGCACCTCCCTCATTGCCGTCTTTATCTCGAGCTCGGTAAGTCTGCCGTGCTTGGTCAGTTTTGAAAATATATGATTTAATCTCTCTGAAAGCGATGCGAACAGCGCCATTACTGCTCCTTTTCAAGCATTGCGGCTTTGACTTCTTCGCCGTAATCCCTGTCTATGATTTGATTCAGCCCGTCAATCTCCTTAGAGTATTCGGGGTGCGCGGCGGCAAACCTTTCGCCCCAGCGCGCTATGTCGTTGAGCCTGAAAGAGGTGTCGAGGTCGCCTTCGGTAAGCAGCTTTTCAAGCCCGAGCTTTTCTTCGACCGACGCAAGCTCCTTTCTGCACTGCGAAAGACAGTCAGAAACGCCCTGACGGGAAATCCCCTTCTGTTCGGCTATCTCGGACACCGTCAAATCGAGGTTGAAATACATGTCCGTAATCTCGCGCTGTGTAGGCGTGAGAAGTCCGCCGTACAGATCCCAGAGGCGCATGAACCTTATTTTATCCATTTTATCCGCCTCCGCCTCTTTTTCCGTTTAATTATAACGTCTGGCGCAAAAGTTGTCAAGTGATTTTACTTGACTAATATAGAGACGAAGCATATTTTTTCGAGTTAATTTATAACTAATTATTTTATATTTTTACACTTTTTTGCATAACGGCAGACGTTCGGGAATAAATGTTGACTGATTATGCAATAAATGTTACCATCTATTACGATTTATGTAATATCGGGGGAAAAGGTATGATGAGGAAGACGATAAACGGGGTGACATACGACACTCAGCGCGCGACGATGGACAAGAAGTTTACCTGCGGAGCGCCGGGCGACCCCTTCGGATATGAAGAGACGCTGTACATAACCATTGACGGCAAGTACTTCGTATACACCAACGGAGGCGCAAATTCGCGCTATCCCAAGGAGGACATAACCCCCATAGAGAGGGAAAAGGTCAAGGACTGGATGCTTTCCAGATAATTTATTTCCATAATCTGACGACTTCAGGCGGCGCATTTACCCAATGCGGCGCCTTTTTTGCGCCATTTCTGCCGCGGATGTTGCAAAATTACTGCGTTGCGGTTATAATGATGTTGTATGATCGCGCGTTTGCGGCCATAATAATAAAAAATCAGAGGACAAAACAATGCTTTCCAATCTGCTTGCGGACGAAACCGCCCAGACGACTTCCTTCGACTGGGGCGCGCTGCTCAACGCGGTAGTTCAGTGGATGACTACGACGGGCATAAGGCTGGTCATAGCCATCGTGATAATGATTATCTCGTTCAAGATAGTCAACCTGTTCACCAAACGACTGTATAAGCGCCTGCACAAGAAGAACGTGGACGAAACAATAGCCAGAGTCGGCTCCCAGGCGCTGAGAGTCGTACTCAAACTGCTCATACTCGTATGCCTTGTGGGCTACGTGGGAATAGAGACGGCATCCATCTCCGCCGTAATAGCCTCCATAGGAGTAGGCATTTCGCTGGCCGTGCAGGGCACGCTTTCCAACTTTGCAGGCGGCGTCATAATAATAGTCATGCGCCCCTTCAAGATAGGCGACTATATCACCTCCAATGGCGAGTCGGGCACGGTAGAGGACATTAAGCTGTTCTACACTCACATAGTCACGACCGACAACAAGGGCGTGGTCATACCCAACGGCCAGCTGGCCAACAACGTCATAGTCAACGCCTCCGCAAAGGATACGCGCAGGGTCGACCTGGTCGTATCCGTGGCATACGGCAGCGACGTTCAGGAAGTAAGGCGCCTCATACTCGAGGTATGCAACGCCAACGAACTGGCATTTACCGACCCCGCTCCCTTTACAGAGCTCAGCAACATGGGCGACAGCTCGCTGGACTTCACCGTAAGGGTCTGGTGCAACAGTGGCGACTACTGGACGGTATACTACTCGCTGCTCTCCACCATCTTAAGCACTTTAGAGGAGAACGGCATAGAGATACCTTTCAATCAGCTGGACGTCAATTTGAAATCTCTGCCCGAGAACGCCAAAAGCACGGCCGAAAAATCGGACGCAAACTGAAAGCAGAGACAGACATCTGACAAATTAAAAACGAGGTGATTTTATGGACGAAGAAAAGAAGAACGACACCGAGGAAACAAAACCCAAGGTAGGCAAGATTAAGGGCTTTTTCAAAAAAGTAGGACAAAAGCTGGACGACGCCACTTATGACTATCGTCTTAAGGCCGACTTTGACAAGAACCACCCTGCCTACGGAGTGTTCGGCGGCACGGCGATTATTGACCTGACGCCCGACATCACCGCCGAAGAACACCTTGACGAGGACTACATCATTACCCTTTCCGACCACGACGCAATTAAGAAAGGCAACCTCATTCAGCGCTACGCCACGGGCGAGGTATTCCACATAGCGCTGGTCGAACGCGTAAAGCTGAACGTGCCGTTTGCAGGCAAGGACAACGAGGTAGACGCGCTTAAAGTATGCCTCGGCGACCACGCCGAAAAGGTGGACGTAATAAAGGTAGGCGACAGCTATTACCTGAAATGACCGCCGTTAGACGGCACATATGTGCCGCTTAAGCACTAAAAAGCGAGCGCAGATTGCAACATTTTCGAACAAAGAAAGCGGCGCCCTGCGGACGATAAAAGTCCGCAGGGCGCCGCCCCCTTTTTTAATGCCGCATATCTTGCGTCAAAAATTTGAATTTCCTCGGCTATAAAGCCTACGGCACGTCCGTTTTATGAGTTGCCATATTTTTTGAACGCTATTTTTAACACAACCCATGCGCGTTTGAGATTTATTGCCTTTCATGAGGCATTTGTCCGCGCGGTTGCAGGTCTTTACCTCCGCGCTCCATTCAAACGCGGATTATACGCAGCATACTGCCGCACCAATCGCAAAATTGCGGCCTGAGACCGACGGCGGATAATGCGGAAAAAGAGCAAAAAGTAAACCCTGCATATAAGCCTATGCAGGGTAGAATAGGTGATATTAAGTTTTAATTTTCGGAAATCGCCTTCCTACGGTTTCTTACTTTGGATTATACCTTAACAGAACCTTTCTGTTTCAACCTAACCGTCTTTGGAAATCAGATTTCTCCTTGAGCATAGTACATCGGAGTTTACCTCACTTTTTCTTCGTTGGCTCTGCAAAACAATTTAATCATGATAATTAAATCCTCCTTTTGCGAGACTCTTAAGTTTGGTATATCTTAAACGGGCGGTTGCTATAAGCTATCCGCTCATGAGCCACTTAGAAACTTGATTTTTTTACTATTAACTGAACCTTGACCGGCTCTCGCCGCTACTTGTATTTCATAATAGCTTACTCCCGTATTAATGTCGCGCGCCAACATTTTTTGTAAGTTATTTTCTTTTTGTACTTTAAGTATAGCATATAAAAATCATTTGTCAATACCTTTTTTTAAATTTCTTATTGTTTTCACATAAATTATGTTTATACATCACATTATAAGAAATTATGTATAATCGTTTACCATTTTTTTTGTTCTCTGTTATAATAGATAAGATATTTTTCACTATAAGATTTATTGGAGCGTGATTATGATACCTTTTGCTATCGACAGCGGGCTCGGTTTTGCAATCGTACTCGCGGTAATCCTGTTCTTCACGAAGTTCTTCGGACTTCTGTTCAGGCATTACGGACTTCCCCAGGTACTCGGCTACATAGTTGCCGGCATACTTGTAGGCCCCGCCATCTTCGGCGAATTCTGCGGATTCTGCCTCATCGGCTTCGAGAGCGATGCCTATACCCCCCTCTTCCTGCTCAAGGGAACTGTTGACGGCGAGGCATTCTCGATAGGCACCGACGGCCTTGAGATTTTCTCCAAGATAGGCGTGCTCTTCCTCATGTTCTCTACGGGTCTCGAGACGGACATAAAGGCACTTCGCCAGACAGGCCTTGCCGCAACGCTCATGGCGTGCGCGGGCGTTGCCGTTCCCATGGTGCTGGGCGTGCTCATCTGTCTGCCCTTCGGCGACATAGGACTCGGCCCCCAGAACATCTACCGCTGCATCTTCGTCGGCGCAATCCTTACGGCTACTTCGGTTGCAATAACCGTATCGGTTTTGAAGGAGCTCGGCAAGATTTCGACTAAGCTCGGCACGACGATAGTTTCTGCGGCAATCATAGACGACATAATAGGCATCATAGTTCTGTCGGTAGTGAGCGGCATCGCAAAGAGCGGTGCGGCAGACGCTACGGTAGGCGGCTTCGAGGGATTCAAGGCTACCCCTTACGGCACCATTATAATGATAGTCGCATTCTTCGCAGTCGCACTCGGTCTGGGCTTCGGCGTATCCAAGCTCTTCCGCTGGATGGAGAGAAGATGGCCCAACACCCACAGACTCCCCGTATTCTCCATAGTCGTATGCTTCTTCTACGCATGGCTGGCAGAGGAAATCTTCGGAGTTGCAGACATAACCGGCGCATTCCTTGCAGGCATAATCCTCTCCACGGCGCACAGGTCGAGCATATACACCGACAAGAAGGTCGACGTAAATACATATACAATGTTCGCGCCCGTGTTCTTTGCGAACATAGGCATAAGCAACATAACCTTTGCAGGCATGAACGGACAGATTATTCTGTTTGCCTTCCTTGCTGTACTGATGGGACTTATAGGCAAGGTAATCGGCTGCGGCGCAGTTGCCAAGGCATTCAAGTATAACCTCAAGGAGAGCACGATTGCAGGCGTAGGCATGATGGCCAGGGGCGAAGTTGCACTGATAGTCACCGCCACCGCCACCAGCTCGGAGCTCGGCGCAAACGCCCTGCCCGGCGAGTTCATGATAATGACCGTGCTCCTCATACTCGTATCGTCCATACTCACGCCCATACTTTTGAAGCTGCTCTATAAGGAGCATAAGCCCGACCTTCCCGAAGGCGGCGAAAAGGCTCCCGAGGAAAGCGTGACGGGCACAGAAGTTGCGGCTGAGCAGGCAGCTACCGCAAACAACGGCTGATTAAAATAAACTTAAGGCGGCGCGCCTCCGAAGGACAGTTCTTCGGAGGCGCGCCTTTATGTTTTACACTATTAAATTGCAAAATTATCAGGACGGCGGCTGCACGGCGGCGAACCGTCCGCTACAGGACACAGACCGCAAAGCAGGTTTCAGATGCCGCCGTCGAGCTCGTCTAGGGTGAGCAAAAAACTGGGTACAAACTTTTCGAAGAAGTACTCCACCTCCGGCAGATTGCGCGCGTGCAGATCCTCCTCTATGCTCTTTTTTGCCTTTTCGAACTCCTTGTTTCCGCACTTGAGCTCCTCCAGGCACTTGATATAAGCCGACAGCCTGTCCGCCGCCTTGACGAGGGCATATTCCTTGGAAGTCGTGTCGGGCTTGAGGCAGGGCGAAAGCTCATTTGCGAGCTCGTCGGGCAGCATTTCAAGCAGGGTGTCGCACGCTCTGTCCTCAAGGCTCTTGTATGCGCCGTGAATGGAATTGTTGAAATACTTTATGGGCGTGGGGAGATCGCCCGTCATTACCTCGCTCGATTCGTGATAGATTGCATAGAGCACGCACTTGTCCGCGTCTACGTTGCCGCCGAACACCTTGTTATTTATTATGGCGAGGGCGTGGGAAAAGAGCGCTACCTGCTGGGAGTGCTCCATTATGTTCTCCTCCCTGACGGAGCGCATGAGCGACCAGCGCCTGATGTACTTCATTCTGTCGAGAAAGGCGTAAAAGTTATAGGCCATTTTATAAACCTCTTAAAATCATTTTAACTATTATACACCATAGCGCGCGCCATTTCAATCTATAGCGCGCAAAAAAATATGCCGCCCTGCCCGAAAATACGGGCAGGGCGGCTTTTATATTGTTGACTTATTGCCTCGGCGGTCAGGCGCGGATATAGAGTCCGTTGTCGCCTGCATCCAGAGTTATCTCTGTCTCCGCCTGGGGATTCTTTTCTATTATGAACTTCGCTATGGGCGTTTCGGCATGAGATTGCAGATATCTCTTCAGCGGTCTTGCGCCGTAGACGTTGTCGCAGCCGTTGCGCGCGATGTAGTCCTTTGCCGCATCCGTAACCTTGAGTTTTAAGTTCTCGGCATTGAGCCTTGCCTCCAGCCTCTTCAGGAGAATTTCGACAATGCCCTTTACGTTTTCGTCGGTCAGCGGCTTGAACATTATGATTTCGTCAAGTCTGTTGAGGAACTCGGGGCGGAAGTACTGCTTTAAGAGCGCGTTGACCTTTGCCCTTGCGCTGTCGGATATTTCGCCGTTTTCTATGCCGTCGATTATGTCCGAAGAGCCGATGTTCGAGGTAAGAATGATTATTGTATTCTTGAAGTCGACCGTCCTGCCCTGGGAGTCGGTTACTCTGCCGTCGTCGAGAATCTGGAGGAGAATGTTGAACACGTCGGGATGCGCCTTTTCGATTTCATCGAAGAGCACTATCGAATAGGGCTTTCTCCTTACGGCTTCTGTAAGCGTGCCGCCCTCCTCGTAGCCGACATATCCGGGAGGCGCGCCTACCAGACGGGATACGGAGAACTTTTCCATGTACTCCGACATATCTATCCTTATGATATTCTTCTCGTCGTCGAAGAGATTTTCGGCAAGCGACTTTGCAAGTTCGGTCTTGCCGACGCCCGTGGGGCCGAGGAAGAGGAACGAACCTATGGGACGAGCGGGGTCGGATATGCCAGCCCTTGCCCTTAAGATTGCCTCCGATACCTTTGTGACGGCCTCGTCCTGACCGATTACACGCTTATGCAGCTGCTCGCCGAGGTGCAGAATCTTCTGCCTTTCACCCTCTTTGAGGCGCGCTATGGGTATGCCCGTCCAGCGCGAAACTATCTTGTTTATCTGCTCTTCGGTGACTTCGTCCTGCAGAAGGTCGCCGCTCGAACGCTCCTTGAGCGCCTTTAGCTCGGCCTCGAGCTTGGGCATTTCGCCGTATCTCAGCCTTGCCGCCCTTTCGAGGTCGCCGTTGGCGGTAGCCGAATCTATCTCGCCGCGCAGGTTATCTATCTTTTCCTTGAGCTGCTTTTCGCTGTCGATGTTGCGCTTTTCGTCGTCCCACTTGGTCTTGAGTTCGCGGAATCTGTCCTTGAGCTCGGCAAGCTCCTTCTTAAGCGCCTCCAGACGCGCCTCCGAAAGGTTATCCTTTTCCTTGGAAAGCGCCTTTTCCTCAATCTCGAGCTGAACTATCTTTCTGTTCATGGCATCCATGTCCGAGGGCATGGAGTCGATTTCCGTCCTGAGCATTGCAGCCGCCTCGTCGACGAGGTCGATTGCCTTATCGGGAAGGAAACGGTCGGTTATATATCGGTTGGACAGCGTCGCCGCCGCGACGAGTGCGTTATCGTGTATGCGCACGCCGTGGAAGATTTCAAACCTCTCCTTGAGTCCCCTCAGTATGGATATGGTGTCCTCCACCGTAGGTTCGTTTACGGTAACGGGCTGGAAACGCCTTGCGAGCGCCGCGTCCTTTTCGATATATTTCCTGTATTCGTCGAGGGTGGTCGCACCTATGCAGTGCAGCTCGCCCCTCGCAAGCATGGGCTTTAAAAGATTGCCCGCATCCATTGCGCCGTCGCTCTTGCCTGCGCCGACGACGGTATGCAGTTCATCTATGAAGAGCAGTATTCCGCCCTCCGACTTCCTGACCTCTTCGAGCACGGCCTTCAGCCTTTCCTCGAATTCGCCCCTGTACTTTGCGCCCGCAATGAGCGCACCCATATCCAGCGAAAAGAGCGTCTTATCCTTGAGCCCTTCGGGCACGTCGCCCTTGACTATACGCTGGGCAAGTCCCTCGGCTATCGCCGTCTTGCCGACGCCAGGTTCGCCTATGAGAACGGGGTTGTTCTTGGTCTTACGCGAAAGAATTCTTATTACGTTTCTTATTTCCTCATCCCTGCCGATTACCGGTTCGAGCTTGTGCTTTCTTGCTGCGGCGGTGAGGTCGGTGCCGTATTTTTCAAGCGCCTCATAGGTGTCCTCGGGGTTATCCGTCTTGACGGACGTATTGCCCCTGACCTTCTTTAGCTGTGCGAGAAAGGCATTTTTGTCGACGTTGAAGCGCCTGAAGAGCGACTGCATTCTCCTGTCCTCGCAGTCGATGAGCGCAAGGAAGAGATGTTCGACGGAGATGTAGTCGTCGTGCATGCTTTCGGCAAGCTTTTCCGCCGCCGTGAATACCTTGTTGAGTTCGCCCGATATATATACATTGCCCGCGCCCGAGCCGTAGACCTTGGGCAGGCCGACTATTTCGTCCTTGCAGGCAGAGGCAAGTCCCTGAGCGTCTACCCCGGCCCTCGTCAGAATACGGGCGATGAGCCCGTCTGCGTCGAGCAGGGCATATGCGAGGTGCACGCACTCTATCTGGCTGTTGCCGTACTCTGCGGCAACGCTCTCCGCACGGGTAATAGCCTGAATACTGTTCTTTGTAAAGCGGTTACTATCCATAGTTTCAACCTCCTCATTCCGTCGCAATCTGTCCGCCGACGGTGGCGTGAATTTTTCTTACGATAGATTTATAATACATTTTTCACGCTTTTAAACACTTCGTAAAATATTTTTTGCGTTCGTTTTTTTGCCGCCTGCCAATGCAGACAGGGAAAGCATTGCGAGGACGGCGCGCACGCGTTCCTGAATATTTCGACGGCGCGCGCGTTGGTTTTCGGGCGCGTGCGCGCGAGGAAGAAATTGCCTCTGCGGCATTTTTGCAAAGGAATTGACGGGAATATTTTATTCTGTTATAATCTATCCATGAAGTACAAAAGACAGCTTGCCGCGGCGATGGAATTCCTGCTGATTGTGACGGGAACGATAATAGCCGTCACGTACGACGCGGCAAAAAACGAGCAATCGCAGACATTCAGGGACATAGTTCCGCTGCTGTGCACGGCGGCGCTGATAATGCTCGCCCTTATTGTGCTCATAGAGATAATTGCCTGCATAAAGCTCGAGGGGTCGACGTACCACACCGTACTGATTGCCGTTGCGCTGATGCTGTATTTCATATGTTCGACGGACACGGCCAGCGTGTTCGACATGATCGGGCTGTACTTTCATCCGCCCGTCGCCGAAATATTCAGCTTTGTATTCTTCGAGTGCATTATTATTTCGGTATTCTACTTTTTCAACTATCTGTACAAGCCGCAAATAAAGCCTGCATTCGTAATACTCACCATCTGTATTTGCGCCTTTACGCTCATAAGCTTCATACTGTTGCAGGACAGGCGGTTGCAATACATACCCTTCTTCACATTCGCCGCATATTCGCTCATCTTTTTCGCGTGGCTGAGTCACAGAATAGTGCGCCTGAAAAAGGACGACTTCACCTTTTACATGACCTCGTTTATCCTGTGCGCGGTGTACGGGGCGCAGATAGTATACGTTCTGGACAAGAGCGAGCTCATTTCGGTGACTACCTCGGGATATTCGGTAGTCTATATGTTCTTCGTCATCCTCGTCTTTATAATAATCTATTTCCTCTTCATCATAAGGACGGCGTTCCAGGCGAGCGAGTATAAACTGCAGGTCAACACCCTCAAGTCAGAAATTCTCAGGGAGCAGATAAAGCCGCACTTCATATTCAATTCGCTGACCACAATAAAGTCGCTCTATCATAAGGACCTGAGCGAGGGCGACCACGCAATCAGTCTGTTTTCGCGGCACCTGCGCTCCAACGTGGAGGCGGCGGATACCGACCTCATTCCCTTTGAAAGGGAGCTGGACAACATTCAGAACTACATAGAGCTTGAAAACACCAAGTACGACAAGAAGTTTACCGTCATATACGACATAGACGTCACCGAGTTTTACGTACCCGTACTCTCCCTTCAACCCTTCGTCGAAAACGCCATAAAGTACAGCAAGGTCAACTGCTCGGAGGACGGATACATAGAGATATCCTCCTACGAGAGCGGCGGCGAGATACTTTTAGAGATATCCGACAACGGCGCGGGATTCGAGGAGAGCGACGTAAAGCCCACCTCCTGCGGAATTAAAAATTCGAGGGAACGATTCAGAATTTTAATGGACGCGACGATAGACATACAGAGCCGCAAGGGCGAGGGCACGCGCGTGACAATTCACATAAAAAAGCCGAAGGACCACGGCGGAAAGCCGCCCGAAGCCGAAAGTTGAAGATAAAAAATAAAATTTATAATATATAATATAAGGAGTAAACATTATGAAAAAGAAGAACCCCTATGCAGGCACCAAGACTGAAAAGAACCTGTGGGAGGCATTTGCAGGCGAATCGCAGGCGAGGAATAAGTACACCTACTTTGCATCGGTGGCAAAGAAAGCCGGCTACGAGCAGATAGCCGAACTCTTTTTAAAGACGGCTGAAAACGAAAAGGAGCACGCAAAGCTGTGGTTCAAGGCGCTCGGCGAGCTGGGCGACACAGCTGAAAACCTTCTGCACGCCGCCGAGGGCGAGAACGCCGAATGGACGGACATGTACGAGCGCATGGCGCGCGATGCCGAAGAAGAGGGATTCAGCGATTTGGCCGCACAGTTCCGCGGCGTTGCGGCAATAGAGAAGTCGCACGAGGAGAGATACCGCGCGCTTTTGCACAACGTGGAGGCAAAGGAAGTATTTGAAAAGAGCGGCGTCACCGTGTGGGAGTGCCGCAACTGCGGACACATAGTCGTAGGCACCAAGGCGCCCGACGTATGCCCCGTATGCAATCACCCTCAGGCATATTTCGAAGTCAGAAAGGAAAACTACTGATTATAACGTTCTCGCCGCGACGGCGAAACAGGGGCGCCCGACTTAGAAAAGTCGGGCGCCCCCATTTTACGGCTTAAGGGCGGCACATATGTGCCGCCCTGTCATGATTTTCAGATATTTCCCAGTCGCATCTTGAAGTCGTCATAGCCGAACGACGCTATGCGGCTGAGCGTTCCGCCCCTGCCCCTCTTCCAGATGTCGGGCAGGGGCATTCCGTTGAATGTATTGTTCTTGCAGGTGGTATATATAGCCATGTCGCCGAACAGTACAATGTCGCCGATTTCGGGGCGTTTTGACAGTTCGTAGTCGCCTATGATATCGCCTGCAAGGCAGGTAGGCCCCGCAAACCTGACGCTTACGTTCCCCCCGTCGCCGTTGTCCAGAAGGGGCGGCGTGTACGGCATTTCGATTACGTCGGGCATATGGCAGGCGGCGCTGACGTCTGTTATTGCAGTGGTTATGCCGCAATTTTCGACGACGTCCAGCACGCGCGATGCCAGAAAGCCTGCATTGAGCGCGACAGCCTCGCCAGGTTCGAGATAAACCTGAACGCCCCATTTGCCGTGAGCCTCGACGAGAATTCTCTCCAGCCGCGCGATGTCGTAGCCGCTTTTCGTTATGTGGTGACCGCCGCCCATGTTCAGCCATCTGAGCTTTGGCAGAACGTCGGCGAACTGTTCCTCCACCGCCCTGTAAGTCACCTCCAACGCGTCCGAGTCCTGTTCGCACAGCGTATGGAAGTGCAGACCGTCGAGAAGAGATATGAGCTCCTCCGTCATCTCCTTGTCCCACGCCGCGCGCGTCGTGCCCAGGCGGCTGCCGTCTGCGCAGGGGTCATATATGGCGTGCCCCTCCTGCGTGGATATGCGGGGATTTATCCTCAGCCCCACGCTCTTGCCGCGCGCCTTTGCGCGCGCCCCGAACTTTTTAAGCTGTGAGGGAGAATTGAATACTATGTGGTCGGCGTAAGACAACAGCTCTTCGAACTCGTCGTCGCGGTAGGCGGCGCAGAATACGTGCACCTCGCCGCAGGGCATCTCCTCTTTGCCGAGGCGCGCCTCAAAAAGTCCGCTCGCCTCTGTACCGCTGAGATACTCCGATATGAGCGGATAGAAAGCAAAGTTGGAAAAAGCCTTCTGCGCGAGCAATATCTTTGCGCCCGTGCGCTCCGAAACGCCCTTGAGTATTTTAAGATTGTCTTCGAGCGCGCCCTCGTCTATTATGTAGCAGGGCGTCTTAAGCCCCCCGAAGAGCTTTTCGGGACTTGCACCCCCGAGCGCTTTAAATACGGGCGAATTTATCGGCTGTCCCTTCATCAGTCCACCAGTTCGGGGTTATCGCTCTCTTTATAGGGCAGACCGTACTTAAAGAGCGCCTCGAGGAAGGGATCGGGGTCGAACTCCTCGACGGTATGCACTCCCGTCTTAGTCCACTTGCCCGTAAGCAGCATGAGCGCGCCGCACATTGCAGGGACGCCCGTGGTATAACTTATCGCCTGACTTCCCACTTCCCTGTAACATTCCTGATGGTCGCAGACGTTGTAGATATAGTAACTCCTCTTCTTTCCGTCCTTTTCGCCCGTGAATATGCAGCCGATATTGGTCTTGCCGTGCGTTCTGGGGCCGAGCGTTGCAGGGTCGGGAAGGAGCGCCTTCAGAAACTTTATGGGCACTATCTCCCTTCCCTCGAACATTATGGGGGTCGTAGAGAGCATTCCCACGTCCTCGAGGCACTTCATGTGCGTGAGGTAGCTCTGACCGAAGGTCATGAAAAAGCGTATTCTCTTAGCCTCGGGGATATTTACTGCTATGGACTCGATTTCCTCGTGGTGGAGAAGATACATATCCTTTTTGCCCACCTCGTCGAAGTCGTACTCCCTCTTTATGCTCATGGCAGGTATTTCCACCCACTTGCCGTCCTGCCAGTAGCTGCCCGGTGCGGACACTTCGCGAAGATTTACTTCGGGATTGAAGTTGGTGGCAAAGGCATAGCCGTGGTCGCCGCCGTTGCAGTCGAGTATGTCTATGGTGTCGATTTTGTCGAACTTATGCTTCTTTGCATATGCGCAGTACGCCTGGGTTACGCCCGGGTCGAAGCCGCAGCCGAGGAGCGCGACAAGCCCCGCCTTTTCGAACTTTTTCCTGTATGCCCACTGCCACGAGTAGTCGAAATATGCCGAAAAGCCCTTTTCTTTGCACCTCTTTTCGTATATCTTTCTCCACTCGGGGTCGTCGGTATCCTCGGGCTCGTAGTTGGCGGTATCCAGATAGTTGACGCCGCAGGCAAGGCAGGCGTCCATTATGGTTAAATCCTGATAGGGCAGCGCGATGTTCATTACGAGGTCGGGCTTGTAGCTTTTTATGAGCGCGATGACCTCCTCCGTCCTGTCGGCGTCCACTTTTGCGGTGGTTATCCTTGTCGCCGTCCTGCCCTTAAGGCTTTCGGCGAGCTTGTCGCACTTTTCCTTGGTTCTGCTTGCAATGCAGATATCCGTAAACACCTCGCTGACCTGACAGCACTTTCTTATTGCGACGTTTGCCACGCCGCCGCAGCCTATAATCAATACTTTGCTCATAATAATCTCCGTAAATTTTATTTATTTGTTGAGTGCGAGTAAAAACTCCCTGAGTACCTTGCACGCCATTGCAGTGGACGCGCCGCTTGCATCCAGCGAGGGCGCAAGCTCGTTGACGTCCGCGCCGACGACGTTGAGGGTGCAGACCCTGACAAGCGCAGCCAGGAGCTCTTTGAACGTCACGCCGCCCGCTTCGGGAGTGCCCGTGCCCGAAAAACAAGAGGGGTCGAGACAGTCGAGGTCGACGGTTATGTATACGGGCACGCCGCTTTCCTCGAGCTTTGCCACCGTGTCGTCGAGCCCGTCGAAGGAGAAGGGATGCATATGGGTATGCGCCCTTGCAAACTCAAACTCCGACCTGTCGCCGCTCCTTATGCAGAACTGGTGTATTTTTCCGTCGCCGACGAGCTCGTGACAGCGCCTTATGACGCAGGCGTGCGAGAGCTTTGCGCCGAGGTAGTCGTCCCTAAGGTCTGCGTGAGCGTCGAAATGAATCATATTGAGGTCGGGATATGCCTTGAATACCTCCCTCACCGCGCCCAGGGTCACCAGGTGTTCGCCGCCTATCAGGAAGGGGAATTTGCCGTCTTTGAGTATGCGCGAAGTGCGCGCCGAGATGTCTTTGAGCGCCAGTCTGCTGTCGCCCAAGCACAGCTCCAGATCTCCGCTGTCGAATACCTTTATGTCGGTCAGATCTCTGTCCTGATAGGGGCTGTACGTCTCTATTCCGAAACTCTCCGCGCGCATTGCCGACGGACCGAAACGCGCGCCCGGGCGGTAGCTTGTAGTGCAGTCGAAGGGCGCGCCGAAAAGGACGATATCCGCGTCCTTATAGTCCGAATCGCAGGCTATGAATGTCTGTACGTTTGGCTTTAACATATCACTCTACCTCCTTGAGCATTCTCTCCAGAAAGGCAGGCAGATAGAACGAGCCTATGTGCAGCCTTGTCGTATAGTAGTTCGTCGTCAGCCCCAGCGCTTCCCACCTGTCGGCGCGGAAGTCGTCTATGGGGTGATATTTTTTGCTGGCAAAGCCGAACAGCCAGTAGCCTGCGGCATATGTGGGGATATGCGCCTGGTACACCCTGCTTATGGGGAAAGTGCTGACTATCCTGTGGTGCGAGCGGCGCATTGCGTCGGCGTCGTGTTTATAGAAGGGGCTGCCCTGCTGATTGACCATTATTCCGTCGTCCCTGAGCGCATTGTAGCATACGCCGTAGAATTCGCGCGTGAAGTAGCCCTCAAGCGGACCGAACGGGTCGGTGGTATCGACGATTATGAGGTCGTAATTTGCGTGGCAACGGCGCAAAAACCTCAATGCGTTGTCGTAATATATGTGCACGCGCTCGTTGTCCATCTCCCTTGCGTTTTCGGGAAGGTATACCCTGCAGACGTCTATTACGTCGGGGTCCATCTCGACGAGGTCGATCTTTTCAATCGTCTTATAGCGCACGAGCTCCCTTACGACTCCGCCGTCGCCCGCGCCTATCACGAGGACGTCGCGTATGTCGGGATGCACGGACATGGGCACGTGGGTTATCATCTCGTCGTAGATAAATTCGTCCCTTTCGGTTAAAAGCACGTTGCCGTCGAGGGCGAGCACTCTGCCGAATTCGGGCGTATCGAAGACGTCTATCTGCTGATAGCTCGACTTCTTTGAATAGAGGTGTCTGTTGACCCTTATGCTGTGTTTTACGTCGGGGGCGTGAAATTCGCTGAACCAGAGTTCCATTTGCCCATTCTCCTTATGCGAGCACGTTTATGTTTTCTATTTCGGGGTCCTCGGGACCTGTCATTGAACAGCCCTTGGCCTTGGCGTATTCGATATACTGAATAATCTCGCCCGTCACCCTTTCGCCGGGGGCGAGGATGGGAATTCCCGGGGGATAGCACATTATGAACTCGCTGCATACGCAGCCTATGCTGTCCTTCAGCGGCACGCTCTTTTTGTTGGCATAGAACGCCTGCTGGGGGCTTATTACGACCTCGGGCGCGAGATATTCCTGACTTAAGAGGCCGTAGCTGTCCTTCTGGTACCTTCTGCGGATTTCGGCAAGCGCGCTTACAAGCCTTTCGAGTTCCTGCATTCTGTCGCCTATCGAGAGATATGCAAGTATGTTGCCTATGTCGCCGAACTCTATCTGAATGTCGTATTCGTCCCTGAGAAGGTCGTATACCTCAATGCCTGCAAGTCCTATGTCGCGCGTGTGCACGCTGAGCTTGGTGGAGTCGAAATCGAATATGGAATCGCCATTTATGAGCTCCCTGCCGAACGCATAATAGCCGCCGACGGCGTTTATCTCCTCCCTTGCGTAGTTTGCCATCTCGACGACTCTCTTGAAGACCTGCCTGCCCTTAAGGGCGAGGTTGCGCCTGCTTATGTCAAGGCTGGACATCAGAAGATAGCTGCCCGAAGTCGTCTGGGTGAGGTTTATGATCTGGCGGACGTAGCCGCTGTTTATGTCCGGGCCCGTGAGGAGCAGGCTGGACTGCGTAAGACTTCCGCCGCTCTTGTGCATGGATACGGCCGCCATGTCGGCGCCCGCAGCCATGGCGGAGACGGGCATGTTTTCGCCGAAATAGAAGTGCGTGCCGTGCGCCTCGTCCGCAAGGCAGTACATGCCTGCGCGGTGAGCCATGCCGACTATGGCTTTAAGGTCGCTGCATATGCCGTAGTATGTGGGATTGTTGACGAGGACGGCGACGGCGTCTGGGTGCGCGGCGATTGCCTTTGCGACCTGCTCCCTCTTCATGCCGAGGGATATGCCGAGCTTGACGTCTACTTCGGGATTGACATATACGGGAATGGCGCCGCAGAGTACGAGCGCGTTGATAACGCTCCTGTGGACGTTTCTGGGCAGAATTATCTTGTCACCCCTCTTGCAGACCGAGAGTATCATGCTCTGCACGGCGCTCGTCGTGCCGCCTACCATAAGAAAGGCGTGGGCGGCGCCGAAAGCCTCGGCGGCGAGCTCCTCCGCCTCCCTTATGACCGATACGGGATGACAGAGGTTGTCCAGCGGCTTCATTGAGTTGACGTCTATGGATACGCACTGTTCGCCGAGGAATGCCGTAAGTTCGGGGTTGCCCCTGCCGCGCTTATGCCCGGGGACGTCGAAGGGCACTACCCTCATTTCCCTGAACATCTGCAGCGCCTCGTATATGGGCGCTCTGCTCTGATTCAATATTTTGCTCTCCACCTTCTGTACCTCACGAAAAAAGCGCAAGCTGCATAAACACAACTTGCGCATAAAAAAATCACATTCCTGTCCGTATCGGCGGATAACTCAGGCCGACGACGCAGAGAAGACCTCCGCGGATAATAACGTCTTGAATGGATTGGCATACAGAGTCTATATTTGCAAACAATTTTACTACTCTTATTGACCGTTTCACAAGTTTGCGCGTCTACGCATTTCGGTTATAAAGTAACCAACTTATAAAATTTGAGCTTTTAACTCAATCAATAAGGCGGAAAACCGCCTATCGGCAGCGGACCCGGCTGTCCGTATGGCCTCGACTTTAATTACTTAAAGTGGTCCTTTGATAATTGCTTGGAAGACTCTATGCAATAGAAGTTATCCGACTATGATTATATTTTGTGCGCGCCCCTTTGTCAATTGTTTTGAGGCACAATATTATTTTTTCGCGCGGACAATCGGGCGGAACCATGCGCATATGCGCGCAAATCGCTTCGGTTACATATTTTTCACATTCAAAACCCCCGAAAATGCTTGAATTAAGGGGCGAAAAAAGCTATTATAGTATTATTATAAAGTAATAATTCAAGCGGAGGCGATACTGAAGATGAAGGGCAAAAAGAAGACCTGGCACAAAAAAAGACACGCGTTTTACTTTCAGCTTCAGCGCTTTTTAGTCGGCATTTACGTCAGATTCGCCTACCGTTACCGCGGCAAAAAATTTGACGACGGCGGCAGACAGTACCTGTACGTATTCAACCACCAGACGCCGCTAGACCAACACCTTTTATATCTTTCGCTGAGAAGACTGCCCTACACGCTGGCAAGCGAGGACCTGTTCACGATGGGGCTGGTTTCAAAGATAATTAAGCACGCGCACGCGCCCATACCCATAAAGAAGTCGGAAAACGACTTCACGGCGGTTAAGACCTGCGTGAGAATTGTAAAAGAGGGCTGTTCGATAGCCCTTTCGCCCGAGGGAAACAGGACGTTTACGGGCGAGACTGTGCACATAAAGCCGTCGGTTGCAAAGCTGATAAAGCTTTTAAGGCTCCCCGTTGCGGTATTCATTGTCCGCGGCGGATACGGCGTCATTCCCAGATATGCAGACAAGCCCCGACGCGGCAGAGTGACGGGCAGCGTCGAGAGAGTAATAGAGTACGAGGAGTACAAAAACCTTTCGGACGAGGAGTTGTATAACCTTATAAAGGACGCCCTTCACGTAGACGAGAGCGAGACCTCCCGTACCACTTCGCCGCGCAGGGCGGAATTCATGGAGAGGGCGGTATACGTATGCCCCTCCTGCGGCGCCGTGGGCACCATACATTCGGAGGGCAACCGCATAGGCTGCTCGCATTGCGGAATTTCGGCAGAGGTCGGAGAGGACATGCACTTTGGTCCCTCCTTCCCCGTAAGGACTGTAAAGGAATGGACGGACAGGCAAAACGAATGGGTCAACGCCCTCGAAGTCGACGGTAGCGGTAAGGCAATATTTGCCGAGCGCGTCAGACTGAGGGTACTCCTTAGGAAAGAGGGCAAAAAGCAGGTACTTGCCGAGGACGCGGAGGCGCGCATATTTGCGGACAGGCTGGAGGTGGGCGACTATACCTTTGCCTATCCCGAAGTGACGGCAATGACCGTATGCGGCAGAAAGCGGCTTGACTTCTACCTGGGCGGAAAGACGTATCAGCTGACGGCAGGCAATACCTTCTGCGCACTGAAATATGTAAACATATATTACAACTATAAAAATAAAAAGGAGAACGGCGATGGTTTTCTCGGCATTTAGCGTGTGGTCGTTCGTGCTGATTGTGGCAGTACTGTTGTTCAGCCTGCTGCTCGCCAGCACGCTGAAGAGGTTTATCCCCGCGCTTGAAAAGTCACTCATCCCCTCATCGGTACTCGGCGGCATAATACTGCTGATAATTTCGACCATTACATACTTTGCGGCAGGCGAATACCTGTTCAACATGAGCATATTCAGCCCCATGGAGAGCGAAGAGGCATATACGGGCATGGAGGTTCTGGAGCTCATTACATACCACTGCCTGGGTCTTGGCTTTATCGCCATGGGCATGCGCAGCTCCAAGAAGAAGTTCACCAAGCGCCGCGCAGGCGAGGTGTTCGATTCTGGCGTAATCACTGTAAGCACCTACCTCTTGCAGGCGTTTTTCGGCATAGCCATCACGATGATTGCTATAAGCGCGTTCCACGTCAGCGGACTTATTGACGCCTCAGGCATACTGCTCGCCTTCGGCTTCGGCCAGGGCACGGGTCAGGCGCTCAACTACGGCGTAATATATGAAGATTACGGTCTGGAAGGCGGCGGAAACTTCGGCCTTACCATTGCGGCGCTCGGCTTCCTGGTAGCGTGCATAGTAGGCGTAATCTACATGAACGTAATGAGGAAAAAGGGCAAGATAACCATAGTCAAGGAGGAGAAAAAGTCCGAACTTGCGGACTACGAGGACGAGAACGAAATACCCGTCGTCGCCTCCATGGACAAGTTCACCGTTCAGTTTGCCATAGTTTTGATAGTCTACGCCGTATCCTACCTCATCATGGCAGGACTTTCGGCGCTCCTCCCCTCACTCGAGAACGTGCTCTTCGGCTTTAACTTCCTGATAGGCACCCTGCTCACGGTACCCGTAAAGGCGCTGCTCAACAAGTTACAGCAGAAAAAGATAATAAAGCAGCAGATAGTAAACAACTTCATGATGAACCGCATAGGCGGCTTTGCATTCGACCTGATGATAGTTTCGGGCGTGGCGGCAATACAGCTGCCCCTGCTTAAGGACCACTGGGCGGTGCTCCTCATTCTCGCCGTCGTAGGCGCGGTCATAACCTTCGTATACGTATACCTGACCTCCAAGACGCTCTTCCCCGGGTATGTAAACGAGCAGTTCCTTGCAATGTTCGGCATGCTTACGGGCACAGCGAGCACGGGCATCATCCTGTTGCGCGAGATTGACGGCTCCTACCGCTCGCCTGCAAGCGAAAACCTGGTATACCAGAGTCTGCCCGCAATCGTGTTCGGTTTCCCCCTCATGTTCCTTGCGACATACGCCTGCCTGGGCAGGACGGAATGTCTTATCACGTTCGCCGTAATATTCCTGTTTTTCATCGTGCTGAACGTAATATTATACCGCAGACAGATTTTCAGAAAGTGGCTAAAAAAAGCCCCTTGTACCGATGCCGACGGACAGGCTGAAGGCGCGGAAACGACCTGCGACCAATCCGGCGACGACAAAAATTAAATTGCTCCCTTCAATGTCTGCAACCAAGCAACAAATGAATGAGTCGGGGCGCGCAGAGAACTCTGCGCGCCCCGACTCATTTTAATTTTACCTGTTATATGCGGCATACTGCGCGGTCAATCGAAATTTCCGAAGATTTCGGCAATGCTTTTCTCGCGCTCGGTAAGCAGTTTTTCGGCATCCGTGCCCTTGAGCACGGCGTGTTTGAATACGCTGTTGTTCTTCATCATCTCGCCGAAGGTGACGGGGGCAAAGCCGTTGACGTCCACCCCTGCGTTCAGCGCGGTCGGACGGCACAGAACGGGCATATAGTCCGCCCTGCGCACGTTGTTGTGCACGTGCCCGAACACGTCAAAACCCATTCGCACGGAGCCCTCGATGCGGCTGTTCTTCCACTCCAGCAAGGGATAGTGGCAGAGAGTTATGTTGCGGCTTTCTATGCTCTCCTCGGCATATTTGCTGACCGAGACAAAGTATTTGCCGACGTCGATGCGGCTGAGCATTCCGCCGTCGTGATTGCCGACAATGAGCACCTTTTTGCCCCTGAGGCGCGACAGGTACTCCTCCGCCCTCTTGCCGTCCCAAATCAGGTCGCCGACTATGTACACCTTGTCGTTGCCCCTGACCTTTGCGTTCCAGTTGGCTATCAGCGTCTCGTCCATTTCCTCCGTCGACGAAAATGGTCTGTGGCACAGCGCTATAACGCTGTTATGTCCCAAATGCAGGTCGGATGTAAAATAAATCATTGCCTGTCCCCCTCGTCTCCCGCTGTGCAGGCGGATGCGTCCTCTTTGGCACCTTCTCCCGAAGATTGAGCGCTGATGCTTAAATCGTTTGCCGCAGGGACAAACGAGCCGTACAGCCTGCCGCCCGTCCTGCCGTCGACAAAGAGCGATAAAAAGAAGATTGCCGCGCCTATCACGGCGACGACGATGTCGAGAATGGTATCGGTCATGGGGTTCTGCCCTTCGGCCATGCCCTTCCAGCCCTGCGCATTGTTGCCGAAAATGAGGTCTGTATAGTATTCGAAAATCTCCCACAGCGCCGCAAAACCGAGCACGGAGAGAACAATGAGCGCATACATTCCCCACTTATTCAGCGCCTGTCCGCCCCAGCGCAGAATGAAATAGTACATGAATACGGCGCACCATACGCCGAAAAAGGTGTGCAGAAATTTATCGTAATAGGGTACCCATACATACGCATCGAGCGCCGTGCCGAAGTCTATGGCAAGTATTATCTGCAACGCGACGATTACGTGCATGAAATAGGGGATACGTATGCGTGCTATGCGTTCCGCGATGATCATCGCAAGGGGAACTAACGCCGCCGTCAGCTGAAGATAGACGAGCGTTCTCGCCTCGCCCGCGACCAGGGGATGGCAGATTGCGGCGATTGCCGCAAATACGACGCAGGCGGCAAACGGAAGCCACCTTATTATTTTGCTCCTGAGGTTATTGTCCTTGTCCATTTTATCCCCCTTGCCATTCTACGCTGAAGCCTTTTTTAAGCTTAAACGGCCGACGGAGTTACGCCGTACTCCGTCGGCCCATAAAATATTCTGTACTATTTCAATGACGGATATTCGGCATTGAAATGCACCGTCACGCTGTCCGAAAGCACGTCGGACTTTTCAAGCCTTACTTCCTCATATTCGTCCCCGTCGTCCTCCGACTTCTGCATTTCAAAGAAATACAGCTCGTTCCACTGCTCCTCGCTGCCCGTAAAGTATATGTCGCTTATGCGGTTGCCGCTGAGCGCCGTGGAATGTATTTTAGTAAGCGTAGAGGGAAGATATACCTCCTTCAGGCTTGTATCCGTGTAGACTGTCCCCGCGGCGTTGACCACGCTGTTGACGAACACCTTTTCGTTGAGCACCTCTATGTCCGCCCTTACTACGGCAACTTCGAGATTGCTGCAATAGGCAAAGGCGAGAGAGTCGAGGAAGGTGACCGATTGGGGTATGACTATCTGCTTTAAGCTGTCGCACATGCCGAATGCGCCGTAGCCGATATACGTCACGCTTTCGGGTATGGTGAAGTAGGAAAACAGGCATTTGGAAAACGCCCTGTCGCCTATTCTGGTTATGCCCTCGGGCAGGGTGACGTTAAGAAGGCGCGTACAGCCCATAAACGCCTCCTCGCCGATCTCCTTTACGGGCAGCGCCACGCCGTCTTCGGCAGGATAGGTTGCAGGCACTTCATATTCCCTGAGTGCGCCCTTGTTGCCGCTGACTCCGCTGACTATATAGTAAGTTCCGTCCTCGGAAAGGGTGAAGTTGACTTCCGCCTCTCCGCATCCCGAAAAGGCTGCAAGCGATAAAGCGGCTAATGCCGCGGCGCATATGCCGCAAAAAAGTTTTTTGAACATAGGCATATTCTACCACACCGCCGCGCATTTTGCAAGGGCAGAGGACAAACACAGGGCATTATGAATTGTGAAATTTAACCGACGACCTGCTCAAACACCCTCATGAAATTGCCGAGCGCAAACTTTTCGACTATGCGCTCAGGCACTCCGCTTTGCAAAACCGCCCTAAAAACTTCGGGCACGTAGGTACAGTCGGCAATCTCCGCATACGGCACTATGCCGTCGAAGTCCGACCCGAGCGCGAGGACGTCCTCTCCGCCGACGTTCAAAAGATGCCAAAATTGCGCTATGAAGTTCTGCACGGCGCTCCCCTCACCCAGAAAGTTCCGCGAGAAATTAAGACCTACTATGCCGCCGCTGTCGGCAATGCGCCCGATGAGCTCGTCGGGAAGATTGCGCGCAACGTTGCACACCGCACGGCAATCGGAATGGCTTGCGACGACGGGTTGTAAGGATATGTCCAACACCTCCTCCGCCGCGCCGTCGGGAAGGTGGGAAATGTCGACTATCATACGGCTTTGGTTCAGCGCAACGACGGCATCTTTCCCCGAAGGCGTAAGCCTTTCCGCGGCAAAGGCATTGGGGTTGTTCCACCGCAAAGACGCCATCTTTACGCCCATTGTCGCAAGTCTGAAAATGCCGCTTACATCGCCGCCGAGAAACCCGAGGTTTTCGACCGTGAGCACGGCGCCCGTCTTGCCGCGCGCCCTTGCCGCGAGCACGTCCGCCGCCCTGAACACGGGATAAAATTTACCCCTTCTTATCTCGTCAAAATAAAACGCCGTGTACTTTTCAAAGTCCGCGGCGGAATTTTTTCCCTCTGTAAAAATTGCAAAACACTGTACTGCACAGCCCGAAGATAAGAGCTTTTGTCCGCTTACCTGCCCCGAAAACGACGCAAGGCGTGCACCCTCGCCGCAACAGGCCGTCACGCTGTCGCAGTGCATATCTGCGTACGCTATCTGCGGCAGATGAGCTTTAATATCTTCCTTATGGGCTTTGGCGGCTTTACGCATATAACGGTCATACATCACCCCTGTTTATTATTATCAGGACGAAGTCGCCCTCCGCCACTTCGATATGGGCGCTTTCGCTGACGGCGACGTTGGAGACGCCGATGCACTGCCCGTAGCAAAGTTTGGGAGGATATGAATACTTCAGTCCTGCACTACCCATTATATGCGCCTCGCCTCCGAAAGGAAACACCGACAGCGTTGCGCCGTCGTTCCCGTCGAGGTTTACCCTGCCGAAGCCGACGAATATGCGCGAATATGCGGTTATCATCTCCGCCCTTGCGCCGCGCTTTGCGGCGAGATACAATAGCTGGATATTGCCCAGGAAGTGGTCCTCCCTCTTTCCGCCTCCGCCGTATATCTCTATTTGGTCTACCCCTGCGTCCAATAGCTTAATCATGGCTATTTCGCCGTCGGTATAGTCCTTTTCGGCAGGATATATCTCCTCGGGCGCAGGCGTGGGAATGTACGGAAGGCTGTCGAAGTCGCCGACGTTTTTATCTATTCTTACTTTTCCGTGCACCCAGGCATAGGCGCCGTCGCAGCAGACGACGAGCGCGTCGCTGTCGTCTATGCGCCCTTCATACGGCTCGCCGTTTAAAAGCAGTATTCCCCTCTTCATTTCAGCCCCTTAAAGCGGATATGGCTGACGCCATGTCCTCGGCGCCGAACACAGCCGAGCCTGCGACAAGCACGTTTGCGCCCGCCGCGCGGATTTCAGCCGCGTTTTTAAGGTTAACTCCGCCGTCTATTTCAATATCGAGGTCGCCTTTGCCTATTCTTGCGGCATACTCCCTAGCCTTTTTTACGTTGTCGAGCGCCGTCGGAATGAACTTCTGACCGCCGTAGCCGGGGAATACCGACATTATGAGCAACATGTCGCAGATATCGAACACGTCGAAGATGCGCTCGACGTCCGTGTCGGGATTGACGACCGCGCCGCACTTTATGCCGTATGACTTTATGAGTTCGAGCGTCTCCTTAAGATACGTCGGGGAAATCTTTGCGCACGCCTCATAGTGCACGGTTATTATGTCCGCGCCGGCCTCGGCAAAGAACTTTATCTGCGTCTTGGGGTGCTCTATCATCAGGTGCACGTCGAGCGGCAGCCTTGTGAGCGGACGGATATTTTTTACCATCTGACCGCCGAAGGTTATGGGGCCGACGAAAGAGCCGTCCATCACGTCGCAGTGCACCAGGTCCGCGCCCGAACGCTCAAGTTTTTTTATTGCCTCGCCCATCGCCGAGAAGTCCGCCGAAAGAATGGAAGGTGCAATCTTAACCATAAAATTTTATCTCCTTAGTTGAAGTTATGCGGCTGCAATTCTGCCGCTTTCTACTCCTCTCCGTCCAGATAGCCTGCACGGAGCTGACCGCACGCGCCGCCTATGTCAGAACCTATCTGCCTCCTTAAAGTGGCAGACAGTCCCCCTTTTTCCAGAAGGCCTAAAAAGCGGTACGCCTGTTTGTCGCCGAGCGCCTTTAAATTCCTCTCCTTTACCTCGTTGAGCCTTATGAGGTTGACGTGGCAGGGTCTGCCCTTTAAAAGCTGAATGAGTTCTTCCGCGTGGCGCGCGTCACAGTTTTCGCCCTCTATGAGAGAGTATTCGAAGATATACCGCCGCCCCGTCTTTTCGAAGTAGTTTGAGCAGGCGTCGAGTATGTCCTTTATCTTATACTTCTTTGCGATGGGCATAGTGCGCGCCCTCTCCTCGTCCGTCGTGTTGTGAAGGGATACGGTAAGATTTATCGGCAGTCCCTCCTTTGCGAGGTCGTACATTCTCTCCACCAGTCCGCAGGTCGACAGCGAGATGTTGCGCGCCGAAATGTTCAGCCCCTCTTCCGCGGTGACGTTTCTTAAAAACTTTATGACGTTGTCGTAGTTGTCGAGCGGCTCTCCGCTGCCCATAAGGACTATGTTGGTTACGCCCCTCGTCTTCCCCTGCGCGTGCAGGGCGTTGACGACGAGTACCTGCGAGAGTATCTCGCCCGCCGACAGATCTCTTATTCTGCCGTTTAAGGTGCTTGCGCAGAACTTACAGCCCATGCGGCAGCCGACCTGCGTGGATACGCACTGCGTGTTGCCGTACTTGTACTTCATTAAAACGCCCTCTATTATGTTGCCGTCGGCAAGGCGGAAGAGGTATTTTTCGGTGCCGTCCGCGCCGAAATACGTCTTTATTATTTCAACGGGGCAGTCTTCGAACCTTTCGAGAAGTTTTGCCTTAAAATCTGCCGAAAGAGCGGGAATTTCCGAAAGGCGCTTGCCCTTGTTTATTCCGTCGAAGAGCTGTTTTGCCCTGAACTTTTTTTCGCCGAGGGAGAGCACCAGCTCCTCTGCCCCGGCATAATTCAAATCCTGTAAAATTTCTTTCATTTTCTTTTAAAAGCCGTAACGAAAAAGCCTGCGCCCAGCGAGATATGCGGCAAAAACTGCAGACCGTATTTGGTCTTTTTGTGCGCAAGCGGAGATGAGGGAATTTCAAGCTCGAACTCGGGATGGGCGGCGGCGAAGGCATATGCCACGCTGTCGTTCTCCTCGGGAAGCACCGAACAGGTAGAATAGTACAGCCTGCCGCCCTGCTTTACGTACCTTGAGCAATTGTCGAGTATGGCAAGCTGGGTTGCGGTAAGCGAGGCTATGTCCTCTTCCTTTCTGTTCAAGAGGATGTCGGGGTTTTCGTTTATTACCCCCGTGCCCGAACAGGGGCAGTCGCACAGCACGCCGTCGAACGCGCCCTCGAACGAAGGGTTGAATACAGTTGCATCGCCGACCTCGGCAAAGACGTTCTTTGCGCCCATTCTGCGCACGTAGTCGTCGATGAGCTCTTTTCTGTGAGGGTGAAGTTCGCACGCGACGACCTTTTTGCACTTTTCGGCAAGATATACGCTCTTGCCGCCAGGCGCCGCGCAGGCGTCGAGCAGGTTTTCGCAGGGGGATACGACGTTGCAGATTGCCACCGAACCCACAGACTGAAAGGTATAGTCGCCCGCAAAAAAGCTCTCGTCGCGGACAAAGTTGGGGAAGATGTATACCCCCTTGAAGGGCGTATCTGTGTGGGGCGAAGAGAGACATCGCTCCTCGCCGCGCACGAAGCGCACAGAAAGTCCCGACGACGGCGTTGAAAGTATGTCCTTGGCCTCGCCCTTGTAGCTCCTTTTAAGCCGCTTTACAAGCCACAGCGGCGCCGAACAGCTGACTGAGAGCGCCTCGTCTGCCTTTTCGGGCAGGGCTGGCAGGGTATAACTGCGCAGAAAGCTGTTTACAAAGCCCGCCGCGCCGCCCTTGCCCAGCTTTTTGGCAAGTTCAACCGCGCTGTCTACGACCATATAGTCGTGCTTGCCCATGCACTCGAGCATATAGAGCGCAATCTTGAGTATGAGCCTTATCGCCGCCTTGGGTGTCGAGTGCGCATTGCCCGAAATTATATAGCTTAAATATATGTCCTTTTCGAGCACGCCGTAACATATCCTTACCGTCCGCGCCTTGTTGAGCGGTTCGACGGGCGTTTCGGCGATGGCCTGTTTTAAGTATTTGCCCCCCGAATATACCTTGGCGAGTATGAAATAGGGGTCTGCGAGCGGATTAGTCAAGATAGTCGCCTGCCTTTATCTTTCTGCCGTTGACGGCGTCTGCGGCGCATATCGGCTTACCGCCCGAAAACTGAATGAGCGTTACGTTTACCGCGCCTTTGCCGCAGGCAACGACTATGCCGCGCTTGTCTGCGGAGAGCACCGTGCCGACTTCGCCCGAGCCCTCGCAGGGGGTTGCCCTGAGAAGATTTACGGCACTGCCCGAAAGATTGCAGTATGCCGCAGGCGAAGGGCTCATTGCGTTTATAAGTCGCGCAACCTCCTCACCGCTCTTTGTAAAGTCGACCTCAGCGTCGGCCTTTGTTATCTTTTTGCAGTATGTCGCCCTGGCCTCGTCCTGGACGAGCAGCTGATTTTCCCCTCTCTCGAGGAGATCCACAGCCTCCAGCGCCGCCTGAGCCGAAAGAGCGGACAGCTCCTCTGAAAGCTCGCCGCAGGTCTTGCCCGAAACGGACGCGCGCTTTACGAGCAGTATTCCGCCGCAGTCGAGCGCGAGCTCGGTCTTCATTACGGTAACCCCAGTATATTCGCAGCCTGCAAGTATTGCCGACTGAATGGGGCTGGCTCCCCTGAAAAGGGGCAAAAGCGAGGCGTGAAGGTTATACACGCCCTGCCCGAACGCGTCGAGAATGGGCTGCGTCAGAATCTGACCGTATGCACAGGTTATCATGAGGTCTGCCCCGAGCGCGCGGAGCTCATCTGCGTGGTCACGTATTTTGGGATAGTCGATGACGGGTATGCCGAGCGACAGCGCATAGCTCTTGACGGGCGTAGGCGTCAGTATCTTTTTCCTGCCCGTAGGCTTGTCGGGCTGGGTGACGACGGCGACTATTTGCTTGCCTGCCCCGACCAGCGCCTTCAGGGGCGCAACCGCGTACTGCGGCGAACCTGCGTAGACAATCTTCATTATTTTTACTCCTCGTCGTCCTTTACGTCGACGATATCCGTCGCCTTGTCGATGTAGAGTATGCCGTCGAGGTGGTCAAATTCGTGGCACATGCAACGCGCAAAAAAACCCTCGCCCGTCACCGTATGCTTTCTGCCGTGTCTGTCGCGGTATTCGGCCTTGACCTTGTTGGGGCGCGTGACGACGCCCTGTTTGCCCTTTACAGAGAGACAGCCCTCGGGACCCGTCTGTTCGCCCTTGACGGAGAGGATTTTGGGGTTAATCATCTCGAAATATCCCTCATCGAGGTCGATTACCACCACCCTCTTGCTTATGCCGACCTGGGGTGCGGCAAGTCCCGCTCCGTTTTCCTTTCTGACAGTATCCTTCATGTCGTCGAGGAGCGCGGCGAGCTCTCCGTCGAACTTTCTGACCTCCTCGCAAGGCGTGCGCAGCACTTCATCGCCAACCTGTACGACGTATCTCAATGCCATAAAAATATACCTCCTGCCCGTGACGGCAATGTAAATATTGTAAATTGCCCCCGTACTATGCCCTTACGAAAGGTTTACGGGGTTTTCCTCTATGTATACGAGCACGGACGGGGACGACGCCTCCGCCGCGATGTCGTATATCCTTGAAAGCAGCTTGTCCGACCTAAGGCGCATGAGCACCTGATAGCGCACCTTGCCCTGAATCTTCTTTATGGGCGAGTGCATCTTGTTGAGGAAGATAAATTCGTTCGGGGCGGCCGCCCTGAGCTCTTCGACGGCAAAATATGCCGTCTTAAGCGCCTCCAGCGCCGCTTTGTCCTCCTCGGCGACGACCATCACCCTGCATATCAGCGAATAGGGCGGAAAGAGCGCCGCCTTTCTCATCTTTATCTCGTTTTCGAAAAAGCCGATGTAGTCGTAGTTTACGGCAAAGCGCAGAATGTAGTTGTCGGGCGAGTAGGTCTGAAGCACTACTTTGCCCTTTGCGCCCGCCCTGCCGCTTCTGCCTGCCACCTGCGTTATGAGCTGAAAGGTGCGTTCGCCGCTGCGATAGTCCGAAAAATGCAGGCTCATGTCGGCATCCAGAATGCCCACGAGCGTGACCGACGGGAAGTCGTGCCCCTTGGCTATCATCTGCGTGCCGACGAGTATGTCCGCCTCCCTGTCGGCAAACCGCCTGAGTATCTTATAGTGCCCGTCCTTGCCCGTGACGGTGTCGTTATCCATCCTTAAAATGCGCGCCGAGGGGAAGAGTTCCTTGAGCTCCGCCACCACCCTCTGCGTGCCCGTGCCGCTGTACCTTAAATGTCTGCCGCCGCACTCGGGACAGGCGTCGAGCATGCGGTATCTTGCGCCGCAGTAGTGACACTTGAGGCAATTTTCCTCGCTGTGATATGTCAGCGAGACGTCGCAGTTTTCGCACTTTGCGACATATCCGCAGTCGGTGCATATGACCGTCTGAGAATATCCCCTGCGGTTCAAAAATATTATTGCCTGATTGCCCGATGACAGCGCCTCCTCAAGCTCCGCCCTGAGCGCCCTTGACAGATTTGAGGGATTGCCGCGCCTAAGTTCCCTGCGCATGTCGGCAATCTCGATTTCGGGCATGGGCTTGCCGTTTATCCTCTCGGTTAAGGTGACAAGGCCGTATCTGCCCTCCCTGGCCTCGATATAGCTCTCGACGGAGGGCGTGGCGCTGCCGAGCACGAGCTTGCAGCCGTTATATTCCGCCCTCTTTTTTGCTATCTCTATGGTTGAATACCTGGGAGCCGTCTCCGAATTGTAGGAGGTGTCGTGTTCCTCGTCGATTATTATGACGCCCAGATTTTCGAGCGGCGCGAAGATGGCGGAGCGCGCGCCTATGGCAATTTTAGCCTCGCCCGAGCGCAGACGCCACCATTCGTCGAACCTCTCCCCTGCCGACAGTCCGCTGTGCATTATGGCTGCCCGTGAGCCGAAACGCCGCCTGAGCTGGGAGAGCATCTGGGGCGTAAGCGATATTTCGGGCACCAAAAATATTGAGGACCTGCCCTCGGCGAGCTGACGGGCGATTAAAGTAAGATATATCTCCGTCTTGCCGCTGCCCGTGACGCCGTGAATGAGCTGCACGCTCTTGGGAGAAGCCGTAATGTATTCGACTGCCTGCCGCTGCGCGGGGGTGAGTATTTTGCCCTGTTCTTCGCCGCCCTCCTCGGGTATGGGCGTGCGGTTGCGCCTTATCTTGTATACCTCGGCAAGTCCCTTTTCTATGAGAGAATTTACTGCGCTGCGCGAATACTTGAGGCAAAAAGGCGTAAATTCCCTGTCACCGTCCTTCAATTCCCCGAGCGCGGCGAGCTGTTTTTTCGCCGAGGCGCGTATCTCCCCCTGCTCCCCCGTAGCGCGGATAAACTTTTTATATACCTCGCTGACCTTCCCGAGGCGCATTTCGGAGGGAATGAAGAGCCTGAGCGAAGCGGCCTTGGGCACGCGGTAACGCTCGGCTATGAAGTTCATGAGCGAAAAGCATTCGGGCACGAGCGCGGGCTGTTCGTCGTAGACTTCGTATACCGCCTTGATTTTCTGCGCGTCGAAAGAGGGGGTATCGCTCAAGCCGATTACGAACCCCTCGAGTATTCTGCCGCCGAACGGCACTTTTACCCTGCACCCCACCTCTGTTTCGGGAGGGCAGGAATATTCAAACACCCTGTCGACCTGCGAATGGGCGATATCGACGATTACCTGTGCGTACATACCCTTTTACACGTAAAGCGCGGAACAACTGACCGCGCCCGATTGCCTTAAAAAAGCCGCATATATGAAATATTACGGCGCGAGCCGTAATATCCTTTAGCTTTAGTCCTTGACCGACTTGATTTTGCCCTCTTCGATTTCCTCGCAGGCAAGGGCTATTTCCTTGAGCTTGCCGGGGTTTTCGTTGATGTTGTTTACGCTGTTCTGTTCAATGAGCTGACGGGCGCGCTTGGAGACCACTACGCAAAGTTCATAGCGCGAAGCGGGGTGACCGTCGTGACCGAGTTTTTCGATGAGAGAATCTACTGCGGGTACGTTAATCATTTTTTTATATCTCCTTTTTCGAGTATTGCAATGACTTGCCCGACTGCCTTGCCGAGGTCGTCGTTAATTATTACATAGTCGTATTGGGGGCTCTTGGAGAGTTCGTAGTCGGCGCGCTGAACCCTGCGCTCTATGACTTCCTCGTCCTCCGTACCCCTGCCGCGCAGCCGTGTCAGGAGCGTCTGCCTGTCGGGCGGAGCTATCATGACGAGCACTGCGTCGGGATATGCCTTTTTTACGTTGAGCGCGCCGTCTACGTCTATTTCGAGTATGACGTCGCCCTCCTTAAGTTTATCTTCGACGAACTTTCTGGGCGTGCCGTAATAGTTGTCGAAGTGCATCGAATATTCCAACAATCCGTTTTCTTCTATGAGCCTTATAAATCTTTCTTTGGTAAGGAAGAAGTAGCTCTTGCCGTCAACTTCGCCCTCTCTCGGCGCGCGCGTCGTGCAGGACACGGACAGAGCCGCCTTCCTGGACTTTAATATTTCGGCGACTATCGTGCCTTTGCCCACGCCCGAGGGACCTGATATGACGAGCAGCGTACCTTTACTCAATATTCTGTACCTGTTCCCTTATTTTTTCTATTTCGTTTTTGAGCTCTAACCCGAGCTTCGTGATTATTATGTCGTTCGACTTGGAACAGAGAGTATTCGCCTCCCTGTTGAATTCCTGCACGAGGAAGTCGAGCTTTCTGCCCACAAGCTTGAGCTTGCATATCTCCCTGAACTGGGCGATGTGCGAAGAGAGCCTTGTAAGTTCTTCGTCTATGTTGCTCTTGTCGGCAAATACCGCAACTTCTGTGAGCAGCCTGCCCTCGTCGGCATTTACGCCCTCGAGGTAGTTTCTGACCTTCTCCTCGAGCTTTGCCCTGTAGTCTGCGGCAACCAGCGGCGCCCTTTCTACTACCTTTGCGACGAGTTCTTCTATGGTGTCCACCCTGGACAGCATGTCCTCGGCAAGCTTTTTGCCCTCTCTCTCCCTCATTGCGCCGAGATTTTCAAGCGCGGAGGAAAGCGCCGCCCTGAGCGCGGCTATGAGTTCGTCGTCTGCGCCCGAGCTCTCTTCCGCCCTTACGACGTCGGGCTGACGCATGAGCGAGGAGACCGTGACGTCGTATGCCAGCGAGGGGAAAAGCTGTCTTATCCTTTCCGCCGCCTCGACGTACGCCTTTGCCGCGCCCTCGTCCAAAGTCAGGCTCTTTGCCCTTTCGCGCCTGTCCGTAAGCGTTACGAACACGTCGGCGTGACCTCTTGTCAGCTTGTCCCTGACCATCGTGCGTATGACTTCCTCATACGCGACGAATATCCTCGGACTCTTGACGGCAATGTCGAGATAGCGGTTGTTCACCGTCTTGATTTCGACGGTCAGTTCTATTCCGCCGTCCCTGTATTCTCCCCTGCCGTAACCTGTCATGCTGTACATAGCAAAAGCTCCAAACGATAATATTGCTTATACATTATACTATACCGCGCCGCAAAAGACAAGCCCGTTTGCTCTCATGGGGCAAATTTTTTTCAATAGTCGCCCGACTCGCGCGGAATAAGCCCTCTTCTTCGCGACGTCACCAGGCGGTACGCGTTTTTCGGAACGGTCTCGAAGGTGCACACCGACTGGTTGGAGGTGGCGATTATGCCCGAAATGTCGGCAAAATACGCCGTCCCCGACGCGACCATGACGATGGGCACGCCGTACAGATAGGCATAACTCCTTATAATCAGCGGAGGAATTTCGTCCGACACCTCGCGCATGACTGCCACGGCGAGGTTACAGCCGCATTCCGACAGCGACTTTATTATTTCAGGAAAACACAGGTCTCCGTCGACTATCACGCCCACCTTATAGCCGCTTAAGGTATATATGCCCAGTCCCGCGCCGCACCGCACCTCGTCGCCGTCGAGGACGTTGAGCATATCCGATATGCCCAACAGTCTCCCCCTGTCCGCCGCAGCCACCGAACGGCGCTTTAGCCCTCGGCTGTCCGTCGTGCAACCGCATAGAATTGCGCACTTTTCGGAAAAGGACAGCCGCGCCATCTCGCCGAACTTATCCGTTCTGCCTGAAAGCTCGCTCTCGTAGTCGACCTCTCCGAGCGCCGAAAAGCCGAAGAGCGCGACGTCGCACTCGGGGATATGCAGCGGAGCGTCCGACCTGCTCCGCGGAAATACGCAGATTTTCATACTCCCATACTATTTTGCGCCGCCGAAAAAGGTTACTTGTTCTATGCGGACGAGCTGAAGCATACTCTATGAATATGAAAAAGACAACGGCTTTTATTCTCACCGCCGCGACGGCGGTTATGATTTTACCTGCGACCGCCTGCAAGAGTTCGGACGGGGACAAACTGAACAGCTATGAGATAACGGCGACGTATGACGGCGAAAATACGCTGGAGGGCGCAATGACCTTCACCTTCTTCAACGACACGGAGAGCGAGATAAGCGACCTTAAATTCAACCTCTGGGGCAACGCCTACCGCGAGGGTGCAAAGTATTCGCCCATAAGCGAGGAGGCGGCGACAAAGGCATACTATGACGGCATCAGCTACGGCGAAATGACCGTAGAAGAGGTGACGGGCTGCGCAGGCTGGGAGACGGGCGGCGAGGACGAGAACATTCTGACCGTCACCCTGCCGGAAAGCGTATACCCCGACGAGAGCGCACGCATTTCTCTTACTTATACCCTTAAACTTGCCAATGTAAACCACCGCACGGGCGTGACGCAGAAAACCGTAAACCTGGGGAATTTCTATCCCGTGCTGTGCGCCTATGACGAGCAGGGATATGCGGAGTCGCCCTACTACTCCTCGGGCGACCCGTTCGTGTCCGAATGCGCCGATTATTCGGTGACTTTCAACCTGCCCAAACAGTTCACCGCGGCGACCAGCGGCAAGGAGGTCAGCCGCACGGTAATGGGCGACACCTCGACGGCAAAGTATGAACTCAGCTGCGCCAGGGACTTTGCGGCAGTTCTCTCCGACAACTTTAAGACCCGACAGATAAAGGCGGACGACTGCGACATAACCGTGTACTATACGGGCGAACAGCCGCCCGAAAACATAGCCGAATGCGCCGCCGAGAGCGCCGATTACTTTTCGGACACGTTCGGCAAATATGCCTACCCCACCCTCTCGGTAGTGATGACGCCGCTGACCGTCAGCGGCATGGAATACCCCGCGCTCGTCATGATAGCCGACGACCTGTCCGCCTCCGACGGCATTTACACTACCGTGCACGAGACGGCGCACCAGTGGTGGTATGCAATGGTCGGAAACGACCAGGTAAACTGCGCCTGGCAGGACGAAGGGCTGGCGGAATACTCGACGCTGTGCTTCTTCGAAAACCACCCCTCTTACGGCTTCACGCGCACGGCAATGCTGGGCACGGCAACCAAGGCGTACAGGGCATATTTTTCGGTATATAACCAGATTTTCGGCAAGGCGGACACCACAATGACGAGGTCGCTCGGCGACTTTGCAAGCGACTACGAATATGCCAACATAGCCTACAACAAGGCGCTCATCATGTTCGAAACGCTGCGCACCTCCATGGGGGACGAGAAGTTCTTCGCCGCGCTGAAAAAGTACTTCGGCGAAAATAAATTTGCATTGGCGAAATCCGAGAACCTCATAGCCGCATTCGACTCGCTCTATGACGTCGAAGGCATGATTGCAGGCTTTGTAGAGGGCAAGACGGTAATCTGATTGCGGAAGGACTGCCCCTCCGCCACAAACAAAATTCAAGGCGGTCTGCCGCACTTTTTTGGGGCAGACATATGAGCGGGCGCCGCGGCTTAAAGTCGCGGCGCCCCTTTAAAATTTTTCTCGATATTGCCAAAAAACGCCGCATATTGCGCGCAAAGGGGCAATCGGCCGACATTTTCTTAGCATAATTTGTTGCAAATGCGAAATTAGTGGGATATAATAATATTATAGAAAGTTTTTTCGAAAGGGATTGTATGGACGCTAACCCAAGTTTTAAGAGCAACTTAACTTACCTTTCCGCATGACTTTGACGGCCGTAATTTGCCCGAGATGCGGAGAGGCGTGCCTTTGCGCATCGAAAAGAGGTGAATTATGGTCAATTATTTTGTTTCAGACGGCGGAAACGCATTGAGCCGTCTGGAAAATTTCAAGCCGCTTTGCTGGGTGGATATGATAAGCCCCACCGACGGCGAAGTGGAAAGCGTTTCGCGCGCCACGGGCGTGCCCGAGGACATGATAAATGCCGCGCTGGATGAAGAAGAGCGCGCGCGTACAGAATTTGACGAGGGCTGTTCGCTGTTCGTCGTCGACTGCCCCATAATCGAGGAGAGAGATTCGGGCGATACCTATTCCACTCTGCCCCTCGCGATAATATATAACAAGACGTGCATAATAACCGTCTGCCTGAAGGGCAACCCCGTACTCAAGGACTTTATAACGGGCAGGGTCAAGGTGGCGTGCAATAAGCCCGTGCACTTTACGCTGAACTTCATGATGGGCAACGCCAAGCGCTTTTTGTACTGCCTTAAGCAGATAGACAGAAAGAGCCAGCGCGTTCAGGCGGAACTTGCAAAGACGCTGAAAAATCAGGATATATTGCAGCTTTTGGAGCTTGAGAACTCGCTCGTCTACTTCTCTACCTCCTTAAACTCCAACTCCAAGGTGCACGAAAAGCTTGCCAAGGTCGAGGCCGTTGCCACCAGCGAGGAATATCAGGACCTGTATGACGACATGGCGATAGAGTCGGGACAGGCGGTTGAAATGTGTAAGATTTACAAGGATACGCTTTCCGTCTCGATGGACGCATACGGTTC
The DNA here is from genome assembly GCA_944354125.1 of uncultured Clostridia bacterium. Lineage (GTDB taxonomy): Bacteria > Bacillota > Clostridia > Christensenellales > Borkfalkiaceae > Coproplasma. Next base: position 112,660 of record CALVPT010000002.1, read on the forward strand.
GGTAATCTCAAACAACGCCAACGACACGATGAAAAAGCTGACCATAATAACCATACTGCTTGCAATCCCCACCATGATTGCAGGGTTCTGGGGCATGAACATGCCCGTTCCCTTCCAGGGCATGGACGGACTTGTATGGTTCTGGCTGGTCGTCGGCGCCACGCTTGTACTCACCGCGGTTGCGGGGGTATTCATGGTACGCTCCAACATACTCAACAGAAAGCCCAAAAGGCGCAACAAGAGGAACAGAAAATAAATGCCTATTCTGCAATATAAATGCCCGATATGCGGCAAGGAATTTGAAGAACTTGTCAGAAAGCCGACGGACGAAGTGCTCTGTCCGGAGTGCGGCAAACCTGCCGAAAGGTGCTACAGCGGCACCATGTTTTCGGCGACGGGCAAGCCGGCGAAAAAATGCAGCGGCAACTGCAAGACCTGCGGCGGCTGCAGATAAAAATTGTAAATGCAACCATAAAAGCCCGTCCTCAGGAGAAGTTTTCTCCTGAGGACGGGCTTAAATCATATTCACCGAACTCTAAAGCCCCCCTTCATTACGCGCAGCTATATCTAAGCCAAACCTAACCGCGTCTATAGTACCCCTGTAAAATAACAAAATTTCATAAACCCGTCGTCATTTGCCGCATTTTCTATTTTTTAGATATTCATCGATCAGCTCGTCGCAGTTGGAATTGATATATGTAAAGCTTACCACCCTTTTACCCGATTTCAAAAACTTCCAACGGGTTAAGTTCGGGTGCTCCCATAGTTCAAGATCTTTGAATTCATATCTCTTTTTTATCCCCAAATAATTGCGGTACTCGAACCCGTTTTCGTCAAAGCGTATCCGCCACAATGTCCAAAAAAGAGCAATGCACAAAATTACAAGGGATACCGCCGGAAAGAAAACAAGTATAAACACCATAGTCTCATATGAAGTGTCACCGGAAAATAAATAGCAAAACACCCCGATTCCCAAAAAAACTATCGCCGAAACCAACATTGTTAACCTGTAAATCAGCGGTATGGCAACTTCATTTTTCCTCGCGTTATCTGAACCGTTCAACAATTTAAATATAAAATTCCACATAAAATCACTTAAAATTCAACTAAAGGCTAAGCGTTTAACAATATTTATTAACGATTGTTTAACGACTGTAAATCATATTACTTCTCCGATTTTCTCCGCAATGAAAAACCGCGCCAATCGGTCATAGCTCAATACATATTTTAACATACAATCGCGCAATTGTAAACGGCATAAAATGCAATATCACTAACTTATCCGCCCCACGCGGCAAGGGCGGCAACAAAATAATTTTTAAACCCTGCGAATAAAAGATTAAGCCTCGGGCAATAACCCTTCCGTAATTTTTACGGGAGGAATTTTTTTATGCGCCCGATAGGCCGAACGGCATTCACGCTATTTATGTTTACGGCATTCGCCCTGCTGATTGCCCTGCTTGTCGTTCTGCCGCAAAGGCTTGCGTTCCGCGGCGCGGAGCAATACACCTTTTTTACGGGCAACACCTCCTCCGACTGCAGAATAGTTACGACAGATTGCAAGGACGCGCCATTGATAAGGCTGACGCTTGACAACGTATGCGGCGAGAGCGCGACATACCGGAATCTGGACATAGATAAATTTTTGCAGTCGGTAAACGGCGAAGTGCTCTTTACCGAAACCCTTTCGGACAGCACCAACTACTACTGCCGTGCAGACCTGCCCTACTCCGTAGCCTTTTACGGACAGACGGTCAACCTGCACATATGCGTCAAGGAGAGCGGCGTAACCGTGGCATCGCCTATAATTTTCGGCGGCTATTAAATTTTTAATTGCGCTGTATATCTAAGGCGACACCCGTCAATAATCTCTGTGCGGACAAACCTCAAATAAAATCAAATTAAAAATAAGTATAGACAAGGAGTTTAAACCATGAACGAACAAAAAAGGATGACAAGAAAGAAACTGCTGACAAGAGCGCTGATTATTGCAGCGTGCCTTATGGTCATTGCCGCCGTAACCGTGACGTGCGTATTTGCGGCAAACGACTGGGGCAGAAACTTTTCTACCGTCGACAAGGACGACAACACCCAGATTCAGAACCCCGACGACGACAAGGACGATGACGACCAGACGGGCGGAGACGATCAGACGGGCGGAGACAACGACGACGACCAGTCGGACGACGATACTCCCACCGCCACCGAAACGACCTTTGCCCTGCCCGTGAGCGACATCGACATTGTGACGGGCTACGTATTCTGCAAGGACGTCACGCTCGGACACTATCACTTCCACAGCGGCCTTGACCTGGCGGCAGATGCTGGAACGGAGGTCGTATCCTGCCTGGACGGCACAGTTGAAAGCATTGTGGTAGGCGACAGGCTCAACGGCACTACCGTGACCATATCGCACGACAACGGGCTTAAGACGGTATACTCCTTCATAGACGCCGCAGAAGGGCTTGAGGCAGGTCAGAGCGTAGAGCGCGGCGAGGTGATTGGCACCATTGCCGAGGCGAACGGCGCAGAAATGGCGCTCGGCCCCCACCTTCACTTTGCCGTATATGACGACGGCGAGCTGGCAAACCCCGAAGATTACCTTGAAATAGCCAAAAAATAACCCTTCATATTCCTCATTCCCCCACATTTCCGCAGGCGAGCATACTTGCCTGCGGAAATTTTTTTATACGTTTGAAAGGGGCGGAACGCGGTTATATAATAGCCGCGAAAGAAAATGTGAGTTTTTAGGGAAATTTGATATTTTTGATAATTTTCAACAAAATTTTAAATCTCACACTTTAAATTCACATTATTTATCGGCATTATCATATAGTTATGTTAATGGCAAACAAATTCAGCATTTATAAAAATTTTAATTTTGTTATTGACTGACACAATCGCAGATGATATACTACAGGCGAAATCGGGAAAGGACCCGAGAAAAATTAAAAGACAACGTCAGGGTGATACGACCTGATTTGAAGATAAAAAGGAGGTCGATATAATGGATATGTTATATGAAAGGCTCCCCGGTCTCGAAGAGAGAAACGAAATTTTCGGGGTCAGCCCCCTTTCTTACGTAGTTCTTGACTGCGCAAGATAATTACAAAAGCACAAACAAGGCGAAAATATATAAAACAAATAAGGAGAGGTAATGTTATGTACAGTTTATTCAAAAACTTTTTAGCTTCGATGAATATGGCAACCTGGACCGTACAGGGTTCTGCGAGCAAACGCCTTTCGAAGTGGTCTGAAATCGACTGATTCATCAGCATGCACAGACACGCCCGTAAGGGCGCAACTATGCTCAGCAAAAAAACAATGTAAAAAAAGGAGGAGCTGTTATGACGGATTTATACGAAAGTTTGCCTGAACTGGATAGCGATAAAAATGCGGTCGGCGTATCACCCCTCGCATATGTATTGTTTTCCCTGGGCAAATAACCTATGACAAAGAGCTATGATTTAAGGCTATGCGCCGCGGCTTGAACGAGCCGCGGCGCAATTTTTTTGTCTTTTACATATAAAAATAAGGGCATCTTGCCTCCCGAGAAATTAAAAACGGGCGGCGGTATTGAATTTTTAAACGGCAGATGGTATAATCCGTGTGACGGGGATAGCATATGATAGACTACCTTGAGATTGAAAAATACACCGAAAACAACCGCATAGAGGCTAAAAAGGCGCTGGGCGGCTTCCCCAAAAGCCTTTGGGAGACCTACTCTTCCTTTGCGAACACGCTGGGCGGCGTTATACTTCTGGGAGTGGAGGAAAATGCCGACCACAGCCTTACGGCCGTAGATTTGCCTGACCGCGACAGGCTTTGCGAAATATTCTGGAAGACCGTGCGGAATAAAAACCGCGTGAGCGCCGTAGTGCTTGCGCCCAAGGACGTAAAGAAGGTCGACTACGAGGGCAAGCGCATAATAGTCATAACCGTGCCAAGGGCGGCGCGCTGCGACAGACCCGTATACATAGGCGACAACCCGTATACGGGCACCTACCTAAGAAACGGCGAGGGCGACTATCTGTGCGGACAGAAGCAGGTAAACGCCATGCTGAGGGAGGCGCGCGAGACCAAGGGCGACGCAAAGACGATAAAGGGCGGACTTTCCGCGCTGGATTTTGACTGCGTGCGCGACTATCGGCTAAGACTTGCCTCGCAGGGAGAAAGCGGCAATCTGAACGCCACCGACATAGGCTTTTTAAAGCGCATAGGCGCGGCGAAAGAGGGCAGGGACGGACGGCTACACCCCACCGTGGCGGCGCTGTGGACGTTCGGCAGACGGGAGAGCATTCTGCGCCACTTCCCCTCCTTTTGCCTTTCCTATACCGACGAGGAGGGAACAATCTGTTCTGCGGACGAAGAACACGCCAACCTGTACTGCTTTTATTTTTCGGTGTGCGAGCGAATGGCGGCATATGCCGAGGGAATGAGCGTGTACAACGCGCTGTGCGAGGCGCTTTTCAACAGCCTTTCCAACGCCGACTATGCCGAAGGCGGCGGCGTTGAAATTATTAAGAGCGGCGAAAGCATAACCTTTAAAAACGGCGGCAGATTCCGCACCGACCCTGACGCCGCAAAAAGGGGCGGAGTTTCCGACCCGAGAAACGAGGCGACGAGGGCGCTCTTTTTCAGGCTGGGGATAGGCAAGGGCTCGGGCAGCGGCATACCCGCAATATACTCGGCGTGGCGCAAAAAAGGCTGGAAAACGCCGACGTTCACCGAGCGGTTCGACCCCGACGAGATTTCGCTTACGCTTACATTCAGCGGCGAAAAGACGGGCGGCGGAAAGATAAGCGGCTCAAGGAGCGGCGCAGTGACGCCCATGCAATATCCGCTTATAGTCGACTATCTGACCGAACACCCGACGACATCTGCCGGGGAACTTGCCGCGGCGCTCAACCTTGCCACGGACAGCGTAAAACACATTCTGGAGCGGATGAAAAAGAACGGAATAGTATCCTTTGACGGACACAATTACAGACTTAAAAGATAGGACGGTTGTATATGAGGCGGCGCCCCTGCAATTGCTGCAGGGGCGCCGCCTTTAGATTTATGCTTATCCTGGGCATATTACGGGGGGGGCAATTGCGTTAGTCCGCACATATCCGCCCCCGATTGCGCTGTTCATTGGTTGCCGCATATTACGGGGGCAAACCAAATGACCGCCACATATATGGCGGTCAATTTATAAATTGCGTCAGTTAAGGCATATATGCCGCTCAATTGCCCTTTTTGAATGCTATATATTGCTCTATGCCGCTTTTCAGCCTTCCGAGACCGTCTTCAAGGCGTGCCCTAGGACAGGCGGTATTGAGTCTTAAAAAGTACCTGCCGTTGCCGCGGTACTGCGCCCCCGAAGAGAGCATAAGTCCCGTTCTCTTTCGTATGAACTCACAAAGCTCGTCGCTGTCCGAAGTGATTGCCGAGCAGTCTATCCATACGAGATAGGTACACCGCTGTTTTACGCACCTCAATGAGGGAATATTTTCGGCTATAAACTCTCTCACGCGCGCCTTATTGGCGTCGAGATATTCCCTGGCCTCGTCCAGCCACTCCTCGCCGTCGTTGAGCGCGGCGACCGTAGCCGCGACGGCAAAGCAATTGGGTTCGGCGACCTCGTCGGAGTTGACGCCCCTTACGGCCTTGTTCCTGAGCGCCTCGTTTTCGGCATAGATTGCCGCCGACTGCATGCCTGCGATGTTGAACGTCTTGCTTGCAGAAAGGCAGGTGACGCTTATTTCCGCCGCCTCTGCGCTGACCGAGGCAAAGGGCGTATATTCTACGCCTACGTCGGTAAGCGAGCAGTGAATCTCGTCCGAAATGACGGCGACGCCGTGCGCCCTGCACAATGCCGCAATGCATCTGAGCTCCTCCGCCGTCCATACGTTGCCGCAAGGGTTATGGGGATTGCAGAGAATGAAGAGCGTTGTGAGCGGACGCTTAAGCTTTTCCTCGAGGTCGGCAAAGTCTATATGATATTCTCCGTCCGCATAGACGAGGGGCACTTCCAGCGTGTGCCTGCCGGCATTTTCTATGCTGTGGAAGAATATGTCGTATACGGGCGTGAAAAGCGCGACGCTGTCGCCTATGTTGGTAAGCCGCCTAACGAGCGAGGAGATTGCAGGCACTATGCCCGTGGTGAAGGTGAGATACTCCCTCTTCATTTCCCAGCCGTGCCGCCTCTTCCAAAAGCCTGCGTAGGCCTCCGCCCACTCGTCAGGCACTATGTTATAGCCGTATATTCCGTGTTCGGCGCGCCTTATTACAGCCGACTTTATGCAGGGCGCGCACTCGAAGTCCATATCGGCAACCCACATGGGCAGTTCGCCCTCGGCGACGTCCCACTTGAGCGATGCCGTGCCGCGCCTTTGCGTGAGTTTATCGAAATCGAATTTATGCCTGCTTTCCACGCGTTATTATCTCCGTAGCCGAGACGTCCACCTTGTCCGCCTCCATTATTATTTCCCCGTAGCCGTCGGCGCATATTCTGCCCGAGGAAGGGTTCTTCACGCTGTCGACCGTGCCGACTATGTCCGCTTCCACCGTCGAATATTCGAAGGCGAGCGTCGTATTTATTAGCCTGCAGTTTATAAGCTTAAGATTTTGTACGTAGCACAGCCCCTGAAGACTTTCGAGCGTACAGTTGATAAAGGTAAGATTTCTGGCGTTCCAGCCGAGGTATTCGCCCGATATGTAACTGTCCTTTACGGTGACGTTTTCGCTGTTCCAGAACGCGTCCTTTGAAATGAGCCTGGACGAGGTGACGACGACGTTCTTTGCGCCGTCGAAGGAGTAGTTGCCGTCGAGCTCGAGCGCGTTGCAGGTGACGTCCTCCGAATTCATGAAAAAGTAGTCGCCCTTTGCCCTGACGCCGTCCAGCCTGACGCCCTTGCACGCCCACAGCGTCTCCGCCGCGTTGGGCATCTCGCAGTTTACAATCTCTATGTCCTCGCTGCGCCTGAAGGTCTTGGGCGCCTCTATGTTGCAATCTTTAAGCGAGATTGCGCGCGTATACCATATGCCTGCCCTGCCGTTTACCGTAAGGCGGCAATTTTTTATCCTGACGTTCTTTGAATACCAGACGGGATATTTCCAGTCGAACGTCGAGTTCATAATGAAGAGATCGGCGCTCTCCTTGAGGGGCGATTCGCCGTCGGCAAAGGTACAGCCGACTATCTCCAGCCCTCTGCTCTGAAAGAGCGCCCTCTCGCCCGTGAGCACTTTATCGCATATTTTCTTCATTCGTAATTCCTTTCAATTCAGATTTCGATGAGGTATCCCGCCGCGCGCAGAGCGTTTTCTATGGCGTCGAGTTTTTGTTCGCTCTCGGCGCAGACGGTATGATAGTGATAGCCGTCCGTGACGCTCATGAGCGGCTTGGAGGCGCCCGACTTCAAGGAACGATAAAGCTCCTCGGCGTGCGTAACCGTAGTCAGCCCGAGGTGCGCGGCTATCCTGCCGTATACCCTGTGGCTGACGGACACGTCCTCTATTCTGCCGCCGCCCGAAATTATTATCTCCGCCTCGTCGACGAGCTGGTCGAGCGTATGGCGGCACTTGAACACGCGCGTGGTCAGGCTGTCGCCGTCCAGCATATAACCCCTGCTGGTCGAGATTACCTCGTGTCCGTTTGCGCGGAGTATGGCAATGTCCTGCACTATTACCTGACGGGAAACGCCGAACTTTTCGCTGAGCGCGCCTGCCGATACGGCAGACTTTGCCGCCGCGATGTATTCTATTATCTGTTTGCGCCTGTCAGCGGCCTTCACTTGTCGTCCTCCTCGGGGTGAAGCTCTTTGAGCGACAGGTCGAGTATGGGTGCGGAGTGGGTGAGCGCGCCCGACGACACGTAGTCCACGCCCGTATCCCTTATGTTTGCTATGTTTTCGAGCGTGACGTTGCCGCTGCATTCGGTTATCGCCCTGCCGTCTATCATCTTTACCGCCTTTTTCATGTCCTCTACGGACATATTGTCGAGCATTATGATGTCGGCGCCTGCCTCCAGCGCCTCCCTGCACATGTCGAGATTTTCAACCTCGACCTCTATCTTGCGGACGAAGGGAGCATATGCCCTTGCCATCTCGACGGCCTTTTTTACGCCGCCAGCCGCGCCTATGTGGTTGTCCTTGAGGAGCACGCCGTCCGAAAGGTTATAGCGGTGATTGTTGCCGCCGCCCACCCTTACGGCATACTTTTCGAATACGCGCATGTTGGGCGTCGTCTTTCTGGTATCGAGAAGTTTGGTCTTGCAGCCCTCCAAAAGCTTTGCAACGCTCCTCGTATAGGTTGCAATGCCGCTCATCCTCTGAAGGTAGTTCAAAGCCACTCTCTCACCCGAGAGGAGCACCCTTATATCGCCCGAAACCACCGCCACGCGGTCGCCCTTTTTGACCTCGTCGCCCTCGTTTACGAATTTTGCGACGTTAGTATGTTCGTCAAGGAGTTTGAACGCCCTTTCGAATACGTTGAGGCCGCAGATTACGCCGTCCTGCTTGGCGATGAGCTTGACCATGCCCTTCTTGTATTCGGACATTACGGCGTTGGTGGTGACGTCCTCGTTGCCTATATCCTCTTCGAGCGCCTGCTGAATGAGCCTGTCCATAATCATCTTTTCGGTGAGGTTGTTCATATATCAGTTCTCCTTATAGTTTACGTTTATATCCTTGCCCTCTTGCGCCGCTTTAACCGCCTTTTTGACCTGGTTTTTATACCTTGCGAGCAGCTTTTTGGGCTCCTTATATTTTTCGCCGTCGAGTGCGCCCAGCGCGAGCGACTCCTGCCCTCTGTCCGTACGGGTAAAGCCCGAGCCTATGTCCTGTGCGGCGCGCTTTGCAAACAGCAGACTTTCGAGCAGGGAATTGGATGCGAGACGGTTCTTGCCGTGCACGCCGTTGCAGCACGTTTCGCCGACGGCATACAGCCTTGACATTGTCGTTCTGCCCTTGAGGTCGCTCCTTATGCCGCCCATGAAATAGTGGATTGCAGGCACGACGGGTATGCACTGGGTGAACACGTCATAGCCCTCCTCCCTGCACCTGTGGACGATTGCGGGGAAGTGCGCGGCTATCTTTTCGGCAGGTATGTGGCGCATATCCAGCCATACGAACTTGGTACCGTCCTTCTTCATCTGGGCAAATACCGCGTCCTTTACGACGTCGCGCGGCTTGAGCTCGTCGGTGAAGCGGTTGAAGTTCTTATCCAGAAGATATGCCCCCTCGCCCCTGACCGATTCGGAGATCAAAAAGCGCCTGCCCCTCTTCTTGGAATAGAGCGAAGTGGGGTGAACCTGAATGTAGTTTATCCTGTCTACCGCAACGCCGTGGTCGAGGCAGATTGCCAGCGCATCGCCCTTAAGAATGCCGAAGTTGGTCGTATTGCCGAACGCGCCGCCGAGGCCGCCCGTCGCGAGCACGGTATAGTCTGCAAGCACGTCGTACACCTTGCCGCTCGCATTGTCTAAAGCGACTATGCCGTAGCAGCAGTTGTCGCGCTCTATTATGTCGAGCATTGTAACCTTTTCGGTTAAGACGACGTTTTCAAGCTTTCTGACCGCGCGGAGAAGGGTTGTAGTAATCTCCTTGCCCGTGCTGTCCTCGTGATAGCATATTCTGGGCACGGAATGGCCGCCCTCCTTGGTGTAGGCAAAGGAGCCGTCCGCCTCGGTCGCAAACTCCACGCCGAGATTGACGAGGTCGCCTATGACCTCCTGCGAGCCCCTTATCATGCTGTCCACCGCGGCAGGGTTGTTTTCGTAGTGGCCTGCGTGCATGGTATCTTCAAAATAGCTGTCGTAGTCCTCGTCGTTTTTGAGCCTGCATATGCCGCCCTGCGCCAGATAGCTGTCGCAGTCGGTTATCTTGCTCTTGCAGATGACGAGCACGCGCTTGTCGCGCGGAAGATTGAGGGCGCAGTTGAGTCCCGCCACTCCCGTGCCGACGATTATCACATCATATCTTTGATCGAGTAAATCCATAATGCCGCCTTGTAATGAAATTGTAAAAAGTATACATTAAAACTTTACACCTGTCAAGTCATCTGTAAAGTTTTAATCAAAATGGCGCTTATGATAGCAATCGACATCAAAAGTCAAATTTTTTCGTAATCTTAAAGGGGGAAAGGCAAATAAGTTAAAGCGTAAGGAGAAAACGATTATGAAAATAAGCAAACTTTACGGCAGACGCATAGAAGGCGGAGAGGGTCGCGCGGACGGAACTATACTCGGCGTGGACTTTGACGGGAGGAAGATATGCGGCATACTCGCCGCCGACGACGAACAGAGAGAATTTTACGTAGCCGCAGACGACCTTGTGCTGAAGCGCAATATCGGCTACATAAGGGCGGCAAAAAAGCCCGCATCTTTCAACGGGCTCAAACTGGGCAGGGCGGCATATTCGGAGGACGGCATATTCCTGGGTTATATGGAGGATATAACCGCAGACAACCTTACGCTGACCAAGGCTAAAATAGGCGCAAAGAACTATGCCTTCGACTGCCTTATATTGGGGGACGTAATCATAGTCCGCGGCAAGCGCCATGCCGAGATAGCCGCAAAGGACATGTTCATAGACGCGCTCTGCCGCTGAATTTCAAGGGCGGCAACAGCGCAACCCGAGCGCGGTCGCGGCGAGCCGACGCGTTAAAAATCTTATAGGCAAAGCCTGCCTTTTACAAGTCGTACTTTGCCATGAGCTTTAAGAGGGCGTTGAACATCTCGTTTAATGCCTCCCCCTCCTCGGGGGAAAGCACGCCCTTTACCTTAAGCACGGTCAGCGCCGTCTTCATCTTTTCAAGCTCCTGCCTGTCCCCTCTGCCGAGGTTCTTCAAAAGCAGCTTGTCGGCGATGGACAGTGCGTGTTCGAGCCTTACGGCGCTCTGCGCGGGCGGAACGTCCGGCCTTGCGAACGCCGTGGGGTAGGGGCGCGGCGCCTCCTGCACCCTTACGGGAGGGCGCTCGGGCGGCTTTGAGGCGGTTTTCGGAGTGAGGGCGCACAAAAGACCGTATACGAGATAACCCAAAAGCCACATTGCGGCGGAGATTATGACCGCCTCCGTAAACGTAAAGCGCAGGCAAAAGATTGCCAGCGTGAGGGCGGCGAAGGCGTTATTTAGGTGAAAGAAGGGGCGTTTTTCCGCCGCCTTTACCCTCTTAGAGAGCAGTGCGCCCGCGAGGGGCAGAAGGCATATGGCGGCAAAACAGCAGACGTCGACGAGCGCGACGAGGGCAAAGTCGGCGGCATAGAGCCTGTCGAACAGCCTTTCAAGCAGGTCAATGATATCGTTCATACAGTGCAGATTATACCCAAAACGGCAAAGCGGAATATGTCTGTCTTTGCCGTTTTATGCTCTATTTTATACTTTGCCCGAACCTCAGTCGACGGGTATGCACCTGTTTGCGAATATGTTCACAACCGTCGTAGTTATGTCCTTGTCCTTCAGTCCGCAGACGGTAGCCGTCACCTGGCGGTAAAGTCTGAGCTGGGGGGCATATTTCTTTAAGATGTACTCGTCGCCGTGCGAGGAGAATTTATAGTCTATTATGTCGGCGTGCACCGCCCTGTCTCCCTCATACCTGACGGAAAGAAGGTCGATTGCGCCCTGCACTATGACGCCGTTGCCGTCGTCCTCCCCTACGCCGAGGGTCGCCTTTTCACCCCTTTCGAGCGCGCGGTATCCCCCCGAGGGCAGGCGGCATATGAATTCCCTCTCCCTGTACAGCGAACACCCCTTGCCGAAATCGAACACGGGCATAGAAAGTATGGTTTCCAGCCGCCCGACGTCCAGAAGCGAGCGCTGGGCGTCGGTAATGAGCCCCTCCCTGAGCCATTCGTTCAGCTGACGGGCTATGCCCTCCCCGTCCTTTACGGCAAAGTCGCACAGCTCCAGAAAACGGTGGTAGGCTATGCCGCGCTCTATGCCCGTCCTGCCGCCAGAGGGCGCGTCCTCGACGAAGAGTCTGGGGCTTAAATCGTCCTCGGAATCGAACCTTACGAGGCGCGACGCCGAACTCTTGACGGGCAGGTCGGCGCCGCTCTCGTGGGGATATGTGCGGACGAACTGCGCGACCAGCTCCTTTTCGAGCGCCTCGTCCGCCCTGCTCGTATCGAAACGCACTGCGCCCTCTCCGTCCTCCGTCGGGGCGACAGTCTGCAATGCCTCGGGGTCATACTGCGCTATGTCAAACAGCGACGAATAGCAGTCGGCGGAGATTGCCGACACGGCGTCGTATTCGGTGCTGCCAGAAAGGATATACAGCGAATACTTTGCGCGCGTGCAGGCAACATAGAACAGGTTTATCTCGTTGCCCAGCTCCTCCGCCCTTTCCTCTATCGCCAGAACGCGCCTGAGCATGGTATTGAAATATACTCCCTTTTCGACGTCGTAATACCGCGGCGCAAAGCCATACTTTTCGTCGAAGGGCATATCCGAAGAGGAATCGCCCTCGAAGCTTTCGGAGATGTCGGCGACTATGACGACGGGAAACTCCAGCCCCTTGGAGGCGTGCATGGTCATGACGGTTATGCTGTTGGCCGTCGGCGAGGAGGGCATTGTCACCTCGAACGCGTTCGCCCTGAGCTTTGCAAGGAATGCCGCGAGCGACAGCTCGCCCGAGGGCGAGTATGCCTCGGACTGCAATCTTCTCAGCGCCGCCATGCGCTCTGCGGAGGAGAACTTGCCGACAAAGCCGCCCTTTGCCGTAATCTCGTCTATGAGCGCCGCCGCGCCCAGATAGTCCGAAAGCCGCCTGAGCCTTTCGGCATCCTGCAGAAATTTATTTATCTTTATCGCCAGCCCGTCTATGTGGGTCTGCCCGTAGTTTACGACCAAATCGCGGAAGGGCGTTCCGCGCGGCACGCTGCCCGAAAGTATCCTTATTTCGGCAAGCTCCTCCTCCGAAAACGCGCCCAACGGCGACAGCATCGCCGAGGCGAGGGGGATATCCTGTCGGCTGTCGTCGATATACGAGAGCATGTCGAGTATCTGCCGTATTTCGGCGAGGTCGCAGATATTCTGTTCTGCCGCACCCCTCACCGAATAGCCCTCCGCCGAGAGCACCCTGACTATTGCCTGCACGCTCTTGTTGGAGCGCTTTCTCGTCAGCACGCATATGTCGCCTGCCTCGACGCGCTTTTCCTGTCCCGAGTCGGGGTCGAAATAAGTTTCGCCGAGCGCCCTTTTGACGGCGGCGAGCACTGCCAGTCCGCCCGAGGGAATGAAGCTTACGCCGCCCCTGTGGCCGAGCACGGAATAGACGCCCTCCGCCTGTTCCCTCTCCTCCTTTGCCTTGTCGAAGAGCAGGATTTTCGCATTGCCGCGGTATCCTTCCCCGTAGCGCGAACCGCCGCGCATTGCGTGGCCTTTGGCATAATCTATGTCCGAAAGGGGGCGCGCCATGACGCGCGAAAACAGCCTGTTCACGAAATCTATGACCTCGGGACTGCTGCGGAAGTTGTCGGGCAGGACTATGAAGTCGCCCTTTTCCTCCGCCTGTCTGCACTTGTCGGTGAAAATTTTGGACTTGCTGCCCCTGAAGCCGTATATTGCCTGTTTGACGTCGCCGACCATGAACACATCGCACGATGCCACCATGTCTATTATGGCGTCCTGAATGGGGTTGACGTCCTGATATTCGTCGACGAACACATAGCGGTATTTGAGGTTGACCTGCGCCCTGACGTCGCCGTCGCCATACTTTAAAAGGTTATAGGTGATCTGTTCGAGGTCGGCATAGTCGAGCTTGCCCTCCTCGCGCTTGACTGCGGCATATTCGCCGTCGAATCCCCTTAAAAGATAGCAGAATGCCGATGCGAGCGCGCCGCTTTCAAAGTAGCGCATCCTTTCCGTCTGCTCGTCCGAGATGTCGGAAGAGAGCGCAGAATATTCGCCCCTGACCGACGACATGAACGCCGAAAAGCGCGCGTCGTCCTCGCTCGTTTCGGGCTTTACGGCAGGCTTGTTGGTCCTGGTCAGCCTGGGCAGGGGGATAAATACGTCCTTCTCCGCCGCAACGCCCTTAAGCGTTTCGACCGCCTCGGAGAGCACCTTATGGTACTTTTCCCCGTTGAGCGCGGGCATAAACCCTTCCGCAAAGCTTTCGACCTGCCCTGCAAGGGCGAGACAGCGCGACTTTCTCCATTCGGCGTAGTCCGAACATACCGACTTAAACCCATCTTCCGAAAAGGTCTTATCCGCACTGTTTTCAAGCACGGCGGCATAGTCGGGCAGTATGCGCGCGCGGTTATATGCGGCGACAATCATGCGCCTTAAGCCCTCGTCCGTGCGCTTATGTCTCAGTCTTTTCAGCGCATAGAGCAGGCGTTCGTCGTCCGCCTCGTACAGCCTGTCGAAAAGAGCGTCCATAGCCGACTGCATGAGTTCCTGCGTTTCGCCGCCCTCGGCGATTATCTCGAACGCCGCATCGACGTCCGCCACGTAGAAATAGGTGCGGATTAGCTTGGCGCAGAAGGAATGAATGGTGCTTATTTCCGCCTGATTGAGCTTGTTGAGCTGTACTTTCAGGTGCTCCGCGAGACTTTCGTCGGCATCCCTGAGGCGCGATATGAGCTCCGAACGCAGTTTGGTCTTCATCTGAGCCGCCGCCTTTTTGGTAAAGGTGACGGCGAGCACGTTGTCGAGGCTTACGCCCCCGGATATTATGTCGGCAAGGCGCTCTATCATTACCGACGTCTTGCCTGCGCCTGCCGAGGCGGATACCATTACCCTGCCCCTCGCCCCTATCGCGCGGAGCTGTTCGGGAGTTCTATTCATGCTCTTTGCCCTCCTTGCACTGACGGGATATCTCGGCGATGCGCCTGCAGTCGACCTTGACTATCTGCCGCTCTCCGCTCTTTTTGAGGTCATAGCCGCAACAGCCGCCGAATTTGCAGTAGCTGCACGCGTCCTGCACGGGCGAGGGCGCGATGTTGCCGCCCAGCATCTCGCCTGCGCCGCCGCCCGACACCATAACGGCATAGTCCAGAAAGTCGGCAAACTGCTCCCTTTCCATCGCCTTGTCGAGCTTTCTGCCATTGAGATATGCGTTTACGTATGCGCTCTTTGCCTTTTCCTGCACGTTTATGTCCGAACACTTTACGACGTCCGGACTGCCGTCCATGAAGCCCTGCAGACAGAACGCGCTCGTGTCCGAGGAGGAATATTCGACCTTTGCGGGGAAGTAATATGCGCCCGCCGCGCGCTTTCCCTCCGACGCGGCGAGAAGATAGAGGGGAAGCTGGGTCTTTAGCCCCATATAATACGAGCTTGCGCTGTCGTCCGTCGCGCCCGTCTTGTAGTCTATTATCCTGACGAGGTCGTCGCAGCTGTCCACCCTGTCTATGCGCCCCCAGAGCGATATTTCGCCGAGGGGTATGCGGCACCCGAACTCCGTAGCCGACACTTTAAAGCGCGAATTTGCCAGCTGGCGGTATGCGCCTACTGACACCTTTACCGCCTCCTCCGACAGCGCTTTAGCCGTATATATGCCGCGCTTATCGCCGCTCATCGCCGCATATTGCGGCTTTGACAGCAGCTCTTCCGCCGCGCCCGAGGCGAAGTCGGCGCAGTCCTGCTCGCTTAAGAATCTGTCCAGCGAGCCTGCCGTCTTTTCGAGCACGGAGTGTATGAAATTGCCCGAATCGAGCGGACGGAGCGCGCCCTCCACCCTTTCGGCGAGCTTAAGCCCCTGCGCCATGAAACACTTGTAGGGACAGGAAAAATAGCTCTCGAGGGCGGTGGGAGAAAGCGACTTGCCGTACAGCTTTCTGCCGCTCGTCAGGCTGTATTTATGCCCGTCGTCGTCCTGCATTTCCTTAAGGGCGGCGCCGATATACTCGTCGCCCGTGCTCTCCGCATAGCTTTTGAGCGCGCCGTACACCGCCGAATACTTTTCGACGGGCGTCGTCCTTGCCGCCGACGGCGAAGAGGCGCTTCCCGACCTGTATTCGGCAAGCCGCCTGAGAGCAGGCAGGGGACGGGCGAAATAATAGGGGTATTGTCCGAAATTGCCGCTTCCGAAGTCACACGGCGAAGGAGTAAGCGGTTTTCCGCCGGACGAAAACAGACGGAGCGCATAGTCCGCAACCTCGCTGCGGGCGCACTCCTCACCGCCCTTTCTCATGGGAAACACGAGATACAGCCGCGAGGAAAAAGCGCACAGATTGAGCGCCGTCGTCTCCCTCACCCTGTCGTTTACCTCGCTTATCTTGGGGGAAACGGCGAGATTGAGCCTGTCGAGCGAGTTGAGCTCGGCATCGGTGAGTATTGCTATATCCTGCGAGCAGGCAGGCACGGAGTCCGTAAGCCCTGCGGCGAACAGCACTTTGGAGCCCGTGTTTGCCGTAGCCGCCAGGTCGCCGACGAAAACGGCGTCCTGCTTGGGGGGAATGAGCGAAATTTCCGCCGCGGTAAAGCCGCTCTTTAAAAGCGCCGAAAGCTTTCTTACGGAAAGTTTCTGCCCGACGGCAAGTCTTTGCGCCTCGTCGAGCACCCCGACGGTGCACTCGTAAGCCCTGGCATTCATTGCCGCGACCGAGGGATATGCCGAAAATGCCCCGTCCTTTGCCGCCTCCTCCAGGGCGTTCTGCGCCGTGAATCTGTCGGCAAGCGCCTTGAGCGCCCCTACCAATTCCGCGCCCTTTGCCTGAGAGAGCAGCGAAAGTCCCTCCAAAAACAGCGCGCGCATGCGCGACACCGACGCATACGAGAGGTCGGGTTCTTCGCATATCTGCCTGTTGATCTCCCTCTTTACCCCTCCCCTCGAGGAGGCGGCGCGGAGAAGATAGTTTATGAATACGTCCTTGTCGGCGCGACCCTCTTCGCCCGCCGCGGCGAGAAAGACGGGCGAACTGACGACCTGAACGACGCTCTGCAATCTGCATCCGTCCGCAAGACAGCCGAGATAGTTCAAGAGAAACTGGCAGAGCGGATGGGAGATAAGCGGATAGCGCCTGTCGACGTACAGCGGTATGCCGTATTGGCGGAACGCCCTCTCCAGAAGCGGCTGATAGCCCGAAAGGTCGGGCAACATAACCGATATTTCGCGATAGCGCAGACCCAGCTCCTGCACGCACCTGAGCGTTTCGGCGGCTATGAACGAGCACTCCTCCGCCTCGTCTGCGGCGACGTTCAGCCTTACGTCCGCGGTATCCTTTACCTCGGCGCGGTGAAAGGCCAAAGAGTCGAAGAGATTGCGCCTTAAGTGTTCGGCAGCGCCCCGTCTGTCAGAGGGCAGACTGACTATGTTTGCAGGTTTTCTGCACTCGGCGGCAACCCCTACGAAGGACGACCACGCCTGATTGACGTACAGACTTTCCCGTCCGCCTATGAACAGTCCGCTGACGTGCGCGGCGGTATTTATGCAGGCGCGCACGCACTCCCTCACCGACGAAGTGAACGCCTGAAATCCTAAAATTATGACGTGAGAGGAGGCAATTCCGGCCGACGATGAGATTACATCCGGCAACTGTCTGAGGTATTCGTTTCTGTCTACGAGTCCGTTTTCCCTGAGATATGCGACGTATTCGGAATAGAGCAGCGACAGGTCGGCGAGTTTGCGCCTGAGAAGTTCGCCCTGAGCCTCGACGGCGGAGATGTCCTCCGCAGATACGCCCGAGGAATATAAAAGGGCTATCGTGTCGTATACCTCCTGAGCGGCGCCCGTCGCCGACAGCTTTTTGAAGAGGATGAGTTTTTGTGCGTTTTTGTCTATTATGCTCCTCAAAGCCATTGCCGAGCCCTGACTGGTGAGCACGTTTTCCGCCCTGCCGCGCTCGGCGGAGAGAAACCTTGAAAGCGTGTAGACCGACACCGAAAAGGAGCCGCCCACCGCCTCGCATACCGCCTTTTCGGCGGCAAGCGAAAGCCTGTCCTCGCAGAATACGACGACGTTTTCCGAGGACTTTCCGCCGACGCGGGCGGCTGAGGCTATTATATCCCTGAACTGTGCGAGCGCCGCCGACAGAGTCGGGGCGATATATGCATTTACCATGCGTTTACCTCTCATTATACAGCGCCATTATACCATACCTCGGGCGATTTTTTAATTATTTGCCGCATAAAAGTTTTTACTTTCGTAAAAATATATGCTATAATAGGGCGTATGAAGAGGATTTTCAAGATTGCGGCCGCACTCATTGCGGCAGGCAGCATAGTTACATTGGCCGGCTGCGGCGGTCAGACGCCTAATAACCGCGTGGCGACGTCCGCCAACTGGAACGTAAGGACCTCGACCAACGTCGAGAGGAGCTATGTGGACACATGGAAGACTAACGCCGAAGTGGCTACTTACAAGGTGAGCTTCAGCGGCGGCGGCAACTCCACCTATTCGGTAAACTACGACGACGGAAGCTATGTGACAAAGTTCTATGTGCAGGACGGCTATGACTGGAATTCTGCCGACATTCCCGAGGCGTACCGCTCGGCGGAATATGCCGCAGAGACGGTGTACGTCTACGAGACGACCCTTTCGCTTACGGGCGCATATACGCACACGGCGAGCGGCGAAAAGCACGAATTTTCGGACAGCGTGACGACAAAGACGCTCTTCCGCCTTGCAGACGACAATCTGCAGCCCGTCTACTCCCTTCAGGACATAAAGAGCACGACGGCGGCAAACCTTTCGGCTGCCGACATATCCAAGACTTATGTCGAGATAGACGCCGTATACGAGACATTCTATAACCACGACTGCACGCAGGCAACCGTATATACCACCGAAGAGGGCAAACAGACGGTGACATCCACGGCCGACCTCAAGAGCAGCAACGGCTATTCCCTTTTCGAAAACAGCCAGCTCGCAGCAGCGGTGAGAGCTTTCACCAGGACGAGCGGCTCGGGATATCTGTTTGACGTATTCTCGCCCCAGTCCTCCGCAAAGCAGACCGTTCAGGCTGCCTGCGGCGAGGCTACCGCATTAAACGGCGAGGACGCCGCACAGAAGGGCATTATAGACGCGCTCGACGCGGCGGCTCCCTACATCTTCTTCGACGGCAGCAACGGCGACGAGAGCGAGCTTGAATACCGCTATAACGCAGTTACCCTTACCATGGCGGCGGCAATGGCTGGACAGAGCAACACCTACTGGTATTCGACCGTCGAGAACAGCGACATAAACGCGACCAGGTCGGTACTTCTCAGGATAATTACTCCCCTCTCTTTCGGTCTTGGCACGCTGGAATACAACCTTGAAAAACTTGAACTCGTCAGCCTCGGCTGATGCAAAATGACGGGCACCTGACCCGTCTTTAAAAACAAAGTTTATTTCGCCCGATGGCTTGAAACCAAGCCGTCGGGCTTATTCTATGCGCCGACCTCTGCGCTATTCAGAAATTAATGCGAAGAGGCGGCTTAAGGCACGGGCGGCGCGCAACCCTGCCAAAAATTTTGGATTGGGGTATGTACAAATAGCCGAATGGGTGATATAATTGAATTATCAAAATACCGCCCGTCGGAAGGCGCGGCAAAGGACGGAAATATGAATTGTGCCGATGTCAGATTTATAACCATGGGCGAACTGTTGCTTCGCCTTTCTCCCCCCAACAACGAAAAGATAAGAATGACCAACGAATTTACGGTGAGATACGGGGGCGCGGAGGCCAACGTTGCCGTGTCGCTGGCTAACCTGGGCATAGACAGTTCATACTTTACCGTCGTGCCCGATTCTTCTATAGGCAAGGCGGCGATAAGGTACATAAGGAGCAACGACGTGCACTGTTCGCCCTGCGTGTACGGCGACGGCAGAATGGGCATATACTTTCTGGAAGAGGGATTCGGCGTCAGGGCGAGCAAGGTGACGTATGACCGAAAGGACTCCGCCTTTGCGCTGTACGACTTTTCGAAGATAGATTTCAGGGAAAAGCTTAAGGGGTATACCTGGCTGCACCTGAGCGGCATCACCCCCGCCCTTTCCCGAAATTGCAGGGAGCTTATGCTGTCCGCGCTTAAGGCGGCGAAAGAGCTGGGTCTTACGGTATCCTTCGACTGCAATTACCGCTCAGCGCTGTGGGGCTGGCAGGAGGCGAGGGACTGCATAACCGAGTACCTTCCATACGTAGACGTGCTGTTCGGCATCGAGCCGATAAATCTCCCCGGTCCCGACGGAAAGGACCTCAAAGACGGCATGTCCATGAACCCCACCTATAAGGAGCAGGACAGAATTTTCCGCGCGCTGAGCAAGAGATTTGACATAAAGGCGATAGGCAGGCACGTGCGCTACGTCCATTCGGGCAGCGAAAACAGCCTTAAGGCCTTTATGTGGTACGACGGGGAGACATACGAGAGCAACACATTCCGATTCAGCATACTCGACAGAGTGGGCGGCGGCGACGCCTTTGCCAGCGGCATGATTTATGCCATAATGCGCGGAATGAAGCCCGAGGACATAGTTAACTTTGCCGTAGCTTCGTCGGTAATCAAGCACACCATGCACGGCGACTTCAACATAACCGACGACGAAGAGAGCATAATAAGCCTGATGAACCAGAACTACGAAATCAAGAGATAATCGCCCATATAGGAAAAGTCCGCGGCGCAGGTTGCGCCGCGGACTTATTTTTTTCTTTACATTTTTATATTCTGTACATGGGCGTAGAGAGATATCTGTCGCCCGTGTCGGGGAGGAGGACGACAATTACCTTGCCCTCGTTTTCGGCTCTTTGAGCGACGTCCATTGCCGCCTTGAGCGCCGCGCCCGACGATATGCCGACGAGGAATCCCTCCTCCGTGCCCGTCAGCCTGCCTGCGGCATACGCCTCTTCGCCCGTGACAGTTATCACCTCGTCATACACCGAGGTATTCAGAACTTCAGGCACAAACCCTGCGCCTATGCCCTGCAGGGGGTGCGCTCCGCCCTTGCCGCCCGAGAGCACGGGGGAATCGGACGGCTCGACTGCGATGACCTTTACAGAGGGCTTCAGCCCCTTGAGGTACTCGCCGACGCCCGTTATTGTGCCGCCCGTGCCGACGCCTGCGACGAATATGTCGACCGCGCCGTCGGTATCCTCATAGATTTCGGGGCCCGTGGTCTGCCTGTGCGCCTCGGGATTGGCAGGGTTGACGAACTGCCCCGCGATTATAGCGCCCGTAAGCTCCCTTTTAAGCTCCTCCGCCCTGTCGATTGCGCCCTGCATGCCCTTTTTTCCGTCTGTCAGCACGAGTTCGGCGCCGTACGCCTTCATGAGCAGCCGCCTTTCCTCCGACATGCTGTCGGGCATGACTATTATGGTGCGGTATCCCCTCGCCGCGGCGACGGAGGCAAGCCCTATGCCCGTATTGCCGGACGTAGGCTCTATTATGACCGACCCCTCTTTCAAAAGTCCCCTCTCCTCGTAATCGTCTATCATTGCCTTTGCAACTCTGTCCTTGACCGAACCGGCAGGATTGAAGTATTCGAGCTTGGCAAAGAGCTTTGCCTTTAAGTTAAACTTTCTCTCTATGTTGGTGAGCTCCAGAAGGGGCGTATGCCCTATGAGCTCGTCTATCGAAGTATATATTCTTGCCATAAATTTACCGCCTTTACGATATTATTTTATGCCGCCTGAAGGCTCCCCGTCCGCCGTATTTGCCGCAGGCTGTACAGAAGGCGCCCCGCCCGCGTCCATCTTCCTGAGAATTTTGCGGAAACGGAAGAAGAAGATAGTGCCGCACAGCGTCGCCGCCGTGAGGTCGGCAACGCACTCCGCCCAGTACACGCCGCCTACGCCCATGAACATGGGGAATATGAACGCAAAGGGCACGAGCAGAATTATCTTTCTGAGAATGGCTATGAACAGGCTTATCTTTGCATCGGTCACGGCGACGAAAGTCGTCTGGCAGGCGCGCTGTATGCCGAATATGAGCATGCCTGCGACGAAAACGGGCAGATATCTGTCGGTTATAGACAATATCTCCTCCTCGTATGTGAATATCCTGCCGAAAATTCTCGGGCAGCTCATCATTACCACGCAGCACAGACAGCAGTACGCCCAACAGGTTGCGAGCGTTATGAAGTATGCCTTTTTCAGCCTTTCCTTATTCTTTGCGCCGTAGTTATACGACAGTATGGGCGTAACGCCCTGCGTAAAGCCCTGAACGGGCACGGTTATGAGCATCATGACGCTCTGAAGCACGGCAAGCGCGGTGACGTACCTGTCGCCCATGTCCTCGCCCAGCATGTCGCCGTAGTACTTGAGTCTGCCGTTGAGCACGAAACCTATCACCGATTCGGTGGCAGACATGACGAAGGGAGCAAGGCCGAGGCCGAGTATTGCCAGCATTGCGGCGCGGTCGGGCTTCATGAATTTAAGTTCGAGGTGAAGCACGGCGTCCTTTTTCATGAGCGCGCCCACGACCAGGAGGCAGCTTACGAACTGGCTTATGATGGTGGCGAGCGCCGCTCCGCCTATGCCCATGCCGAAAGTGAATATAAACAGGGGGTCGAGCGCGATGTTCAGAACGGCGCCGACCATGACGCTTATCATTGCAAAGCCGCTCTTGCCCTGCGCCGTAAGGAAGGTATTCAGTCCGACGCTGAGCTGCACGAAGAGCGTGCCTATGAGATATATTGACAGGTATTCTTCGGCATAGCCGTAGTTGTTTTTGCTTGCGCCTATGAGCGTAAGGAGCGGCTGACGGGAAAAATATGCAGCAAGTCCCAGCACCACCGAAAAGACGACGAGCATTACGAAGCCGTTGTTGAGTATGCGCTGGGCGCGCGGCCTGTCGCCCTCGCCGAGCGCCTTAGCCGCAAGCGGCGCGCCGCCGCCCGAAACGAATGAGGAAAACGCCGCAATCAGCGTGAGTATGGGCGCGCACAGCCCGAGGCCTCCGAGTGCGATGTCGCCTATCTCCGCCATATTGCCTATGTATATTCTGTCTACTATGTTGTAGAGCAGGTTGACTATCTGCGCCGCAACGCAGGGCAACCCCATCTTGAGGCACAGCTTCCACATCTTTTCCGTGCCGAGCAACTGATCCT
Organism: uncultured Clostridia bacterium; assembly: GCA_944354125.1. Lineage (GTDB taxonomy): Bacteria > Bacillota > Clostridia > Christensenellales > Borkfalkiaceae > Coproplasma. The sequence continues at coordinate 135,617 of CALVPT010000002.1, forward strand.
TAGCCATACCTACATTATAGCACGGCAAAGGGGCGCAGACAATAATCTGCGCCCCTGTATTTTGTGAATTTTTACCTTACGAGAACAGCGAGAACAAGTTATATTCGCTGAACACCACTACCATTACGAGGGAAATGGTCGACATAATCTTGATGAGTATGTCGAGCGAAGGTCCTACGGTATCCTTGAGGGGGTCGCCGACGGTATCGCCGACTACCGACGCGTCGTGAGCGGGCGAACCCTTGCCCGTGCCCTCTACTCCGCCGCTTTCTATGTACTTCTTGGCGTTATCCCACGCGCCGCCTGCGTTGCCCGTATATATGGCAAGCATTATCGCCGAAATAGTCGCGCCTATCAGCAGTCCTCCGACGAATTCCGCGCCGAATATGAAGCCCGAAACGACGGGAATTATTATGGCTATTATGCAGGGCAACCTCATTTCCTTCAGAGAACCCTGGGAGGATATCTCTATGCACGTCTTATAGTCAGGCTTTGCCTTGCCTTCGAGTATGCCCGGAATGGTTTTGAACTGCCGACGTACTTCCCCCACCATCTTCCTTGCCGCCTTGGCTACCGCCTCTATGAGCATGCCGGAGAACATATAGGGAATTGCCGCGCCGACTATCGCGCCGACGAGCGTGAGAGGATTGACTATGTTGAGCAGTATTTCGCCGACGAGGTTGACGCCGCCGTATGCGTAGAGATAGGAGCTCATAAGGCTGAGCGCCGCCAGCGCCGCCGAACCGATTGCAAAGCCCTTGCCTATCGCCGCCGTAGTATTGCCGACCGAGTCGAGCTTGTCGGTTATCTCCCTTACGCCCTCGTCGAGGCCGCTCATCTCGGCAATGCCGCCGGCATTGTCCGAAATGGGACCGTACGTATCGACCGAAACGGTTGCCGCGACGAAGGACAGCATGCCTATCGCCGCGCACGCCACGCCGTACATTCCCGACACCGCATAGGAACCGTAGATTGCAACGCCCAGAACGACTACGGGGAGCATGCAGCTTATCATGCCGTTTGCCATGCCCTGCGTTATGGTGAGCGCCGCGCCCTCCTTGGAGGCGTTGGCTATCTTCCTTGTGGGCTTGTAGTCATAGCTCGTATAGTATTCCGAGATTATGCCTATGACGATGCCTGCGACTATGCCGAACATTGCGGCAATCCAGGGCGAGAAGTTAGCGGCGACAAACCCCAGCTTTTGCATCGCTTCGGCCGAGGCGTCTTTGAACATCAGAAGGCTCAGAATAAGGCAGAGTATTATTGACATACCTGCCGAAATCCACGTGGCAAGGTTAAGTTCCATGTGCACGTTCTTTGAAAGTCTGGGTTTGAGTACGACATAGGAGATGCCTATGACGCAGGATATGAGTCCGCATCCTGCAAAGACTATGGGGAAGAGAAGAAGTATTCTCAAAAGCTCTGCGCTTATGTATGCGCCTGCCTGGTTTGCAAACAGCTCGCAGGCGAGAATCACGCCCGACATTATCGCGCCGACATAGCTTTCGAGAAGGTCGCTGCCGAGTCCGGCTACGTCGCCGACGTTATCGCCGACGTTATCGGCTATTGTGGCGGGGTTGCGGGGGTCGTCTTCGGGAATGTGCGCCTCGGTCTTTCCGACGAGGTCGGCGCCCATGTCAGCCGCCTTTGTGTATATTCCGCCGCCCACGCGGTTGAAAAGCGCTATTACCGAACAGCCGAGCGCATAGCCCGATACCGTCATGGTAAAGCCGGCATTCAGCCCCGTCCAGTACTTTTCCTCAGTACCGTTGGCAACGGCCTCTATCTGACCGTTCGCAAGTCCGAATACGAGATAGACAATTATTATGCCGAGGAGCGCGAAGCCTGCAACGCACAGCCCCATTACCGAGCCGCCCTTGAAGGCCACTTTCAGCGTCTTGCCTATGTCGCGCGTCTCGTTGGCGCGGTTTGCGACCCTGACGTTGGCATAGGTGGCAATCTTCATGCCGACGTAGCCTGCCGATGCCGACATGACCGCGCCTATTACGAAGGCTATGCCCGTCTGCCAGCTGATAAACGCCGCAAGCACCGCCGCTATGCACGCGCCTATTATGGCGACTATCTTATATTCGTAATTGATGAAGGCGTTTGCGCCGATGCGGATGGCACCTGCAATCTCCTCCATTCTCTCAGTTCCCTCTTTCAGCTTCTTTACGGTAAGATAGTTGAAAGCGGCGTAGGCGCAGGCGAGTATTACGGCCGCGCCGACGATGATCAGCAGTAGTTCCATTACCACTTTTCCCCCAAAAAATTTTTCGCGCAAACGCCCCTTCATATCGCCGTATGCAACGCGGCTGCGCCTGAGGTCGATTTGGCGGCAAAACCGCAAGGTCTGTCGTCAATTATGACCCAAGACGCCGACGCCCGTTCGCATACGCGCAATATGCAAGAAATTTACGCGCTGTCGGTTAAATACTAACATAATATGAAAGAAATTGCAATAGAGTTTGAAATATTTCACAAAATTTGTAGGCTAAAGGCGCAAAATGCCGCAAATGCGCGCCGCACGCGGGACATATTCCGACAAAAACTTTTGCCGTTGATATTGAATAATCGGGCTGCGCATGGTATAATGAACCTACATTGAAATCTGATTTGCGGGGGAATTTTATGAAGGACGAAAATTGCGGTTACTGCATGAGGGGCGAACTTTTAGATAAGTTCGGCATTTACATCTGCGACCTGGAGGTCTCGACGCTCATACTGTTCAAAGAGCAGTCCAAAAAGGGCAGATGCATAGTCGCCTATAAGGACCACGTCAGCGAAATCGTCGACATCTCCGACGAGGAGAGAAACAAATTCTTTGCCGACGTGACCAGAGCGGCGAGAGCCATACATAAGGCATTTGCGCCGGACAAGCTAAACTACGGAATGTACGGCGATACGGGGTGCCATCTGCACGTCCACCTCTGCCCCAAATACAGGGACGGCGACGAATGGGGCGGCACTTTTACGATGAATCCCCAGAAGGTATATCTCACGGACGAGCAATATGCCGAAATGATAGACAAGATAAAGGCGGCGCTTTAAGGACGCATACCCGTACGGGAGGTATTATATATGGCACATAACGTAATAGCCGAGGCAAAGAGATGCCTCAACTGCAAAAAACCGCTCTGCAGGGCAGGTTGTCCGATAAATACGGATATCCCGGGATTCATTTCGACATTTCTGAAGGGCGACATAGACGAAGCCGGCAGAATGCTCTTCGACAACAATCCCCTCTCCGTAGTCTGCTCGATAGTATGCAACCACGGCGACCAGTGCCAGGGACACTGCGTGAGGGGCATAAAGGGCGAACCCGTCGAGATTTCGACCATAGAGAACTTTATCTCCGAGAGATATCTCGACTGCGTGGAGCTGAAAAGGCAGCCCGACAACGCCATTAAGGTAGCCGTGGTCGGTGCAGGTCCTGCAGGCATGACCATATCTATAAAGCTTGCCCAGCTGGGCTATGACGTCACCGTGTTCGAGAGCAAGTCGGACATAGGCGGCGTGTTGCGGTTCGGCATACCCGAATTCAGACTGCCCAAGTCGATTATAGACAGGTACAAGACGCTGATGCTGCGCCTGGGCATAAAGCTGAAATTCAACATAACAATAGGCAAGGCGTTCGGCGTGGAGGAGCTCTTCCGCGACGGATTCAGAGCCATATCGATAGGCACGGGTGTAACCTGGCCCGTAACGCTAAATATAAAGGGAGAAACGCTCGGACACGTGCACTACGGCGTGCACTTTCTGGAAAACCCCGAGTCTTACCGCGCCCAGATAGGCAAAAGCGTAATAGTCATAGGCGCCGGAAACGTGGCGATGGACGTGGCGAGGACGGCACTGAGAATGGGCGTAAAGGACGTAAAGATTGTGGTTCGTTCGGACAGGTACACGGCAAGCAAGGAAGAAAAGGAATATGCCGAGATAGAGGGCGCGGAATTCATATTCAACAAGGCGCCCGTTGAGATTACAGACGAGGGCGTATTGTTCAGGGATACCGTATGCGACCAGAATCATAAGGTCATCTCCATGAGCGACGAAGCGCAACTTATGAAGGCGGATACGGTAATGATATGCGTTTCCCAGAAGCCCTCCAACATGATTCTGACGCAGACCGATGGGCTTGAGGTAAACGAAAGAGGGCTTGCCAAGATAAGCGAAAACGGCGAGACGACGCGAAAGGGCGTATTTGCCTCCGGCGACGTGGTGAAGGGCGCAAAGACGGTCGTAGAGGCCGTAGAGCAGTCCAAGCGCGTGGCGTTTGCAATGCACGAATACCTGCAGAGCCTGCCAAAGGAGTGATAAAGAGTACCCTAAAGTTTAATTGCACCGCACATATGCGGCAGATAACTTAAATTTGCAAATGTAAATCGGGTAAGGCGGCGGAGCGTTATTCAACGCTCCGCCGCCTTCTTTGTTCATATTTTTAAATTGAGCCGCACATATGTGCCGTCTTACGGAATTATTTGCCCTTTTTCTCTTCGGGCTTTGCCTCCTCGCTCTTTTGGGCAACGGGCTGCGCCGCCTCCTCCGCCCCGCTTTCTGCGGGTTTGGGGGAAACTATGTCGGGCATCTTCAAGCCAGCCATGCCGTAGAGGTCATTGAGGGGAGGCAGCGACTTGAGCATTCCAGAAAGGAAATTAGCAGTCGTCGTCTTTCCGCCCTCGCCACCGTTATCCCAGACGGTTATCTTGTCTATCTTGAGGTTCTTGATTGCCTCTACCTGCGTTGCGACAAGAGTTTCGAGCTTGTCGGCAATCATAAGGCGAACAGCCTCGTCGCTGGTGCCTGCCGCCCTGACGAGCTTATCCATACCTTCGGCCTGCTTGGAAAGCGTCTCGTATACGCCCCTTGCCTCTGCCTCCATCTTGGCATAGATTGCATCCGCTTCGCCCCTGGCCTTGCGCCTGACGTTTTCGGCCTGAGCGTCCGCCTCTATCTCAATTCTTCTCTTTTCTATCTCGCTGGCGACGATTATGTCTGCTTCCTTGGTAGCCTTTTCCTTGGAAGCTCTTGCTACTTCCGCCTGCTGTTCTGCGGCATAGCTCTCTTCCTTTGCCTTTGCCGCCTGCACGTTTTCGGCGGTGACCGCAAGCTTTAACGACTCCGCCTCCTTCTCCCTAAGAAGCGCCTTTGACTGGGCGATGTCGGCCTTGGCCTTATTTTCGCCCTCTATGGCCTTGCTCTCCGCTTCGGCAACGCTTATTCGCTGCTGCATCTGCGCGTTGGCCTCGCCTATCGCACCCTTTCTGTTCTCCTCCGCCACGGAAATCTTGGCGTCGTTTATTGCCTTTGCAGCCGCCTCCTTGCCGAGTGCGACGATGTAGCCGCTCTCGTCGGATATGTCGGTGACGTTTACGTTGATGAGCCTTAAGCCCAGCTTTTTGAGTTCGCCCTCCACGTTCCTGGAAATGGCTTCGAGGAACTTATCCCTGTCGGTATTTATTTCCTCAATGTCCATAGTGGCGATTACGAGACGCAGCTGACCGAAGATTATGTCCTTGGCGAGCTCCGAAATCTGCGGAAGCGACAGTCCGAGCAGACGTTCTGCGGCGTTCTGCATGATAGACGGGTCGGTAGAAACGCCGACGGTGAATATCGATGGAACGTCGATACGTATATTCTGTTTGGAAAGCGCGCTCTTGAGATCTACCGAGATGGAGAGCGGCGTGAGGTCGAGGAATGTGTATGACTGCACGAAGGGCAGAACGAGCGCCGCGCCGCCGTGGATACACTTAGCGCTGCGGTAAGTGCCGTCCTTGTTGGGCGAAATCTTACCGTAGATGACCATTATCTTGTCCGACGGGCACTTTTTGTACCTGACGAGCACGACGAGAAGCAGCATTACGAGCACCAGAACGACGACGATAGCCAGAACTATGCCTATCGTAGTGCCGACGCTGAGCAAATTCAACATAACCTTATATTCTCCTTTTTTATTTGCAGGGGCAAGGGCGCTTTAATTAGCGCCGCCTCCCTTTAAGCCTTATCGCTATCCTGTCCGACGCGCTTTACGACGGCGCACTCGTTTTCGGTGGAGACTATCTCCACCACCTCGTCGACGGCAAGTCTTTCGGCGCCCTCCGTCAGGGCGTCGACTTCCATGAATCTGCCCTGCGCGTCCAGCGTGATTTTACCCCTTCCCGAACGCATGGGCGGAATGGAGACATATACCGTCGCCCTCTTGCCTACCAGCTTTTCGGGCTCCACCGCGCCGTTGCACTGAAGCCTGAGCATGGCGCGTATTATGAACGCCACGGCAAACATCGCGACAAGTCCTGCGACTATGGCGACCAATACCGCCACCCAGCTTACGTCTTCGGGCACGAGCACGCTTGTAAGAAGTCCCGCCCAGCTGCCGACGGCAAAGAACGCCGTAACCGACTTTATGGTGAAAATCGAAACGCCGCTGTCGCCGTCCACGTCTATATCACCGTCGCCGTCAAGGTCGAGGTCGCCGCCGAACGCCGAAAAGCACATGAGCACTATCTGCACGACGAGCAACAACGTCGATACTATGCCCAGCCAGAACAAAACCTGTTCGAGCACGGTCAACGTCTGATACCATTCAATCATAATAACTCCTTATATCCGTCCGCACGTATGGCGCGCGGATTTTATGTGTATTTTAATATATCGCATATATTATATAAAAATTACGCCCTTTAGTCAATAGGGAGATTAAGACAAGGGCGTTTTTCGGCATATTTTGCCGAAAAACGCCCCGAATTTTCCATATTCTGACATTTTATAGCCCTGATCTGCGCCATCAATAGCTCTCGAACTGCGAGCGGTACAGCCTTGCATATACCCCTCCGTCCGCCATGAGCGAGGCGTGCGTGCCCTGTTCGACGGCGTTGCCGTTCTCCATTACGATTATCTTGTCGGCATTCTTTATGGTTGACAGCCTGTGCGCTATGACGAAACACGTCCTACCCTTCATCAGTCCCGTCATCGCCGCCTGTATGAGCTGTTCGGTGCGCGTGTCGACGTTGGAGGTCGCCTCGTCCAGAATGAGCATAGAGGAATCGGCGAGCATCGCCCTGGCAATGGTGAGCAGCTGTTTCTGCCCCTTGGATATGTTTGCGGCATTGTCGCTGAGGTATGTGTCGTACCCGTTCGGCAACCCCATTATGAAGGAGTGAATTTTTGCCGCCCTGCACACCTCCTCCACGCGCTCCCTGGTTGCGCCATCGGCGCCGTATGCTATGTTTTCGTATACCGTGCCGGCAAACAGCCAGGTATCCTGCAACACCATGGTGAATGCCGAACGCAGTTCGCCGCGGTCGACGTCCCTTATGTCCTTGCCGTCGAGCGTTATCCTGCCCTCGTCCACGTCATAAAAGCGCATGAGCAGGTTTATGAGCGTAGTCTTGCCTGCGCCCGTATGTCCGACAATGGCAATGACGTCCCCCTTTTTTACGTCCAGGGAGAAGTGCTTTATCACCCTCTTTTCGGGCAGATAGCCAAACGAAACGTCCTCGAAGCGCACGTCGCCATTCACCTCGCCGAGTTTGAGGCTGACCTTATCGTCGCACCCCTCCTCCTTCTCGTCAAGCACTCTGAACACCCTTTCCGCCGCGGCGATGACCGACTGAAATTCGCCCAACACCTCGGCAATCTCGTTTATCGGTCCCGAGAACTTGCGCGAATAGAGCACGAACGACGATATCTGCCCTACGCCTATGCCGAACCAGCCGAAGGCATAGCTGAGCGCGCCGAACGTGCTTATCAGCGTAAGCGACAGATTGTTTATGAGCGTCACCGTAGGGCCGGAAATGGTGCCGAAGTACTCCGCACGGGTATAGGCGTCGGCGGCGTCTTTATTCCTGACCTCGAAGCGGTCTGTTATCTCCCTCTCCCTGCCGTACGCCTTGGTAGTCTTTTGCCCCGACAATACCTCCTCCGCAAATCCGTTGAGCTGGCCGAGCTTTGCCGAGCGCGCCCTGTACAGCGGCTGTACCCTGCGCGTTATGACCATCGTTGCGACGAAAGAGAGCGGAATGGTGACGACGAACACAAGAACGAGCGGCGCGGCTATGATAAGCATCATTACCAGCGAGCCGACTATGTTTACGACGCTCTTTATTATCATTATTATGTCGTTGGCGAGCGAGGTGCCCACCGTATCCGTATCGTAGCTCAAGACGGAGATTATGTCGCCTGCCTGTCGGCTGTCGAAGTAACTTACGGGGAGATTGACCAATCTCGCGAAGAGGTCCGCCCTCATTCGCTTGGAGACCTTGCGCGCAATGCCTGCCATGCCTATGGTGCTGAGGTAGTTGACTACTTCGGACACTATGTAGACGACGGCGAGGAGCACGCAGTAGTACGTAATTTTTCCGAAATCGGTGGTGCCGTCCGTCTTGATCTGGTCTATAGCCAGACCGCAGACATACGGCCCCAAAAGCGCCAGCGCGACGGACAGAATATTTAAAAGTATTACGATTATGAAAAGCGGAAGGGACGGCTTTATATATGCGAACAGGTGCCCGAGCGTATACCGCCAGTCGGCCTTATTCGCCCCGAAAGTGCGCTTATCCGAAAGGTTCATGCGTGGTTCTTTCATAGGTCGCCTCCCATCTGCGCAAGGCTTATGAGGCGGTATTCCTCGCAGCCTGCCATCAGCTCTTCGTGCGTGCCCTTGCCGCATATCCTGCCGTCGTCCATGACTATTATGAGGTCGGCATGCCTTACGGCGCTGACCCTCTGCGCGACTATGAATTTGGTGCAGGAGGAATAGCGCTCCTTCAGGGACTTTCTCAGCTTTGCGTCCGTAGCATAGTCGAGCGCCGACGAGCTGTCGTCCAGCACTAGTATTTCGGGATTGCCTGCAAGCGCCCTTGCTATGAGCAGCCTCTGCTTCTGTCCTCCCGAAAGGTTTGTCGCCTTCTGGGCGAGACGGTAGTCCATTCCGCCCTCGACGGCGCGTATGAATTCGTCGGCGACGGCGCTCTCGCTCGCCCCTTTCAGATTCTCCTCCGCAATGCCGCGGAAATAGTCTATGTTCTCGCGTATGGTATCGGCGATGAGAAAGTCGCTCTGAAAGGCTACGCCGAACCTGGCGCGCAACTCGTCTCCCTCAAAGGTGCGCACGTCCCTCCCGTCCACATATACCGCGCCTTTATCGACGTCGTAAAAGCGCATGAGAAGATTTATGAGCGTAGTCTTGCCGCTGCCCGTGCCGCCTATTACGCCCACCGTCTGCCCCTTTTTTACGGCAAAGGAGATGTCCTCCACGTCGTCTTTGGTGCCGTTATACGAAAAGCTGACGCCGCGGAATTCTATGGCGTACGCGCTGTTCCCTTCGGGATAGTCGCCGACGGGCATAGTCGGGTCGGTTGCCAGCACCTCCTCTATCCTCTGTCCCGATGCAATGCCCCTGGACAGCACGACGAATATCTTTGAAATGCCGAGCATGGCGTTGAGTATGAGCGTAAAGTATGACAAGAACGCCAGCACGGTGCCTGCCTGCGCGCCGACATATGCGCCGACGAGTATGACGAACACAAGCCCTATGTTGAGTATGAGCGTGGCGAGCGGATTGGTCAGCGAGGTTATGCGGTTGCTCCTGAATTCGTTTTCGGCGAGCGCGGAGTTTATGCCGTCGAACTTTTTTATCTCGCGGTCGGTGCGCGACAGCGCCTTTACGACCCTTATTCCCGTTATGTTTTCCTGCATGGCGCGGACGGCGCCGTCGCCGTTGGCCTGCACCACGGCATACATTCTGACGCTCTTTTTTGTGATTATTACGACTGCCATGACGACGAAGGGCACGCACGCCGCGAGCACGAGCGCCAGCCGCCAGTCCAGCACGAAGGAAAATACCAGCCCTCCGACGAGCAGAATGGGCGCCCTTATCCCGAGGCGCATGGTGCGCGCGACTGCCTGGTTGACATAGTACGTGTCGCTGGTCAGTCTGGATATGAGCGACGGCGCCGTAAAGCGGTCTACCTGGGCGCTCTTGAGATAGGATATGCGCTCAAAGAGGGCGTAGCGCAAATCGTGCGTCATGCCGCCCGCGCAGGTTGCCGACATTCGGTTTGCCACTATGTTGCCGAACAGCGCGATAAAGGAAAAGCCGAGCATTGCCGCACCCATGAGCATGAACGCCCCGACATCCTTTGTGGGAACGACGTCGTCTATCATATATTCCATTATGAGCGGCAAAAACAGCTCCGCCGCGCTGCCGATTGCCTTGAACACGAGTTCGGCGGCAACCCTGCCCGAATAGGGCTTGAGATAGCTCAGCGTCCTTTTCATTTTGACTTGTCGTATACCTCTCTTTCAAGATGTCTGTGCGCGTTGTCGACGAGCAGCTGCAATATCCTGTCGAGTTCGGCCTTATCGCCGTCGCTCAGCCCCTCGCAGATCAGCCTGCGCCAGGAGGCGTTGACCTCCCTTATGAGCGGCACTATTTGCTTGCCCTTGTCGGTGGTGTATACGCACATCACCCTCTTGTCCTCTTCGGACTGCCTGCGCATGAGATAGCCTGCCGCCTCCAGCGCGCTGACCTGACGCGCCACGTTGCTCTTGTTGACCAGCATTATCTTGGCAAGCTTATCCTGCGATACCCCCTCGTTGTCGTAGACCGACAGGATATATCTCGCCTGATAGCCCGAAACCTCAGCCTTCTTCAGGCGGTCGTCGCGGTACAGCGCCGCGCTCTGCGATACCAGCGTTATGTTCTTGAGAAAGGTCGCCATTGCAATACCTCTGCATATGTCAAAAAAATTAGTTGCGCTCGCAACCATTTATATTATATATTTGCCCCGAACGATTGTCAAGACTATTCTTGACAGAACGCATATATTTTGTTAAAATGTGTATTATGGAACGAGAGAGAAAACAGAGAAGCGCCCTTGAAAAGAGGACGGGAATACAGAATACGCTCGAAGGGTACAGAAGGTTCGATTACGACTATATACCCATGGGCGACAACTGGACGTCGCCCGATGCCGATTTCAAATACCGCAAGCCCTTCCCCGAAGTACTGATATGCGGATTCTGGCGCACCTTTCTTAAGATTTTCGCGCCCATTGCGCTCAAGGTCGCATACGGCGCAAAGGTGACGGGCAGAGAGCACCTGAAAGCCGTAAAAGGCAAGGGCGCGCTGTGCGTATGCAACCATATCTCCTACCTCGACACGCTGTTTGTCAGGCAGGCGGTGGGGCATTTCCGAAGCTATCATACGATGACGCAGGAAAACAACAAAAACGGCGTAGGCGGACACATAATAAGGCACGGAGGAATGTTGCCGTTCAGTTCCAATTTCACCGCGGCAAAGAACCTCAACGCCGAGATGGAAAGACTGATAAAAAACGGCAAGATAATAAACTTCTATGCCGAGAAGGCAATGTGGGTCAATTACCCCAAGCCGCGCCCCATGAAGGACGGCGTGTTCTCCTATGCGGTCAAGTTCGGCGTGCCCGTCATACCCATTTTCTGCACCTTCAGGACGGACAGAAAGGGCAGAATGAGAAAGCTGAGAATAAACATAATGCCCGTAGTATTCCCCGACGAGTCGCTCAAAAGGCGCGAGCGCATAGCCGCAATGCGCGCCGAGTGCGAGGCCGAGTGGAAACTCTGCTATGAAAACGCGTACTCAAGGCCGCTCGAATACCTGCCCGACAGGCGCAAAAAGGCAGCTTTGACCGCCTTTGCGGACGAAAAAATTGCCGAGGCTGAAACCGCAGGCGTCGGCGACATAGACAGCACCTGCGACAAGGCATTCGCGCCCGGACAGGCCGAAGCGCAGACGGACGCCCAAGCCGAGCCATCCGAAGAAATGCAGGCCGACGGTGTTTTGCTGTCCGCCGACGGCGAAAACGCATAACGCTCAGTCCGAGCGGACAAATAAAGCGGCAAAGACATAATAAGTTAAGTCGCGCCCATTACGGCGCCATAAATAGCCGCCCCCGAACGAGTTCGGGGGCGGCAATAATTTTGCCTTGATTTAAATACTGTAAGCTCGGCGCGGCAGATGCCTTTATCCGCCGCAGGTTTACGCGCCGCAATAAGGTCGCATATTTATAATTTATGCCCTAAGCCGCGCAACTTTTAAAAATTTCCCGACGCGCCGTCTGCCGCATACCGCGGAAATCCCTGCGACTTAAAAAATGCGGCACATGCGGTCAGAGGGTGGCGTCCTTTACGGGGTTCTCCTCTTCCTCCTCCGACGAATCGCCGCCTTCGGGAGTCGGGGCGAGCCGCTCTATGCCCTTGAAGCGGATGTGCTTGGTGGGCTTCCAGTCCCAGCCGTGCTTGGCCTTGAATCGGCTGTGAATGAATATGGGGAAGTACTCCCAGCAATAGAAGGGAGCAAACATCAGCGTAAGCACCCTTTCGGAAAGGGGTATGCGCCTGAACGAGTCGTGCATGGCAATCATGCACATAAGCTCGTATATAAACGTGAAAAGATACAATAGCCCCATGGGCAGCACGATGAGAAGCAGGAGCGAATACAGCCAGTTGCCGCCTGCAAACGCCGTGGCGGTGCTTATGCCTACGCCTATGAACGCCGTGACAAAGCTGAGCGCTATGAACGACGCGACGGGTATGAGCATATAGAAATACTCGAACTCGCCCTCGGTCATTCTGCCCCTTGCCCGAGCCTGCGCCTTTATCTTCTTCTTGTAGCGCGCATCGCACTGCGAATAGCCCGTAAGCCACCTGAGCCTTCTGACATAGTCCGACCTGTGGGTCAGCGTCTCCTCGGTGTAGATTATCGCATAGGGATAGTACATGGAGGTGAAGCCCTTGAGGAAACAGTCCATGCGCATTTCATAGTCCTCGGTAAGCGTGCGGTAGGGCCAGCCGCCTATCTGAGCTATGGTGCGCTTTCTTATCATCATTCCCTGACCGCACATGTTCATGGGTATCTTCCTCTTGGTGCGGTAGATGTTGGACAGGTCGTCGAGCTGGGCATAGGTCAGCGCCGAACAGTTGGTGAATATCGTCCTGTCCTTGCGCGTGCCGAGAAAATTCTTTATGCGCTTGCGCGAAAGATATATGTCGCAGTCGTATTCGAGCGCGTTGTTGAGTTCGGTAAGATAGTTGGGCGAAAGCACGGCATCCGCATCGACTATTACGAAAGCGTCGTAGCGGTTGAATTCGCGCTCGTTGAGCTGCTTGAAGTAGCCGTCGATGGCATCGCCCTTGCACTTCTGGTTGCACACGACGAACACCCTTGCGCCGTAGGACTTTGCAATCTCTACCGTGGGGTCGTCCGCCTCGTTTACGATGACGTTGACGTCGTAACGCCTTCCGTCATAGTCCTGCACGGCTATCGAGGCGAAGAGATCGCCTATGACCTCGCTCTCGCCGCGCGCGGGAATGACGACGGATATCCTTCGCTTTGCCGTCGCCGCCTTATGGGGTATGCGGTACCTGAAGTGAAAACACTGCCATATTTTGGGTAAGTACGCCACAATCAGTACGAGCGATATCGCCGCATAGATTATGACAGCTATATTGGTAACCATTCTCTCCCTCGTTCTCTTTCTCTATTATCTATGGAAAGAGCGTTTTGCTTATTATACCCGACGTCGTCGGCTTTGTCAACATAAATTGATATTTGTCATAATATGTTATGACGTAACAGGCAAAAACGGGCGCACTATGCCCATAATTGACAAAGAATGTCACTTAAGACTCATATTTTTGCGCATCAGCCGCCTTCCGCCTTAAAATCAGTAACCGAGCGTCTGTCCCACCAGCAGGACGTATGTATTTTCAAGTCCCGAAGAGGGCTTTTCGAAGAACGCGGTTACTGCGCATATGCGCACTGGCGAGTCGCAGTCGGTGCATTCCCCCGTCGTGCAGGGCAGGCTGAGCCCCAGGCGCTTTGCATTTGCGCCTGCGCACACTCCGCTCTTTATGCGCCCCTCTGCCGCCGCCTTGTCGGGAACTATCTTGTTTTCGCCGACTATGACTATGGCATTCGACGGCCCGAACGACAGAGCCGATACCCTGTTGCCGCTTCCGTCGGTAAGAACGAGCTCTCCGTCCTCCGTCACGGCATTGGCAGAGCAGATATAGTAATCTGCTACGGCCGCCTTGCGCTTTGCCGACGCGCCGTCCTTCCAGTGCGTGTAAAGCGTATTGCCGTTGGCCTCCAGCTCGTCCATCAGCCCGAGCTGCTGTACGGTGACAGAGCCGCCGAAGCCTATGCCGCTGGTTTTGCCTACGATCTTCTTTACGAGTTCGACCGCCTCTTTGCCCGTAGCGACCGAATATGCCTTGAAACCTCTCCGCGCAAGTGCGTTGCACACGCTTTCAATCTTTTCCATAGCTCCATTTTACCACTCATTGCGCCTGCCGTCAATGCCCGTAATATTTTTATCGCCGCCGCCGACGCAAGGATGCAGACAGCTATGAGCAGCAACCATTTGCCGACGGGCGAAATTCTTGCGCCGCTGAGCGATGCCGCCGCGGCAAGCGCACAGCAGACGGGACAGATGAACCTTATACAGAACGCCGCCGCACCTCTTCGCATGAATCGCCGCCGCGTAACGGCAAACATAATGCATTCGAACGCGGCGATTATAGGCGCCGCCACCGTGCAGGCGATAAAATCGCACGCTCCGACAAGAGCGGGACACTTTGCAAGAAGAGGAGAAAGCGCGAAGCCTGCCAAACATATCCACGGCAAAACGGCTGCCTTTTCCTGTACAAGCGGAAACATCAGCGAACAGGCAGACTGTACGGCGACGACAGTCAGCGCCGCGAACGCCGCAAAACGGCATATTCTGCCCGAAACGGCATCGCCGTAGACTTCCGCAAATATGCGCGGAAAGAGTTCGCCCGAGGCGGACAGACCGTCGCCGTTGCCGCCGACTGCGCCGTAAGGCATGACCGCGATGCAGCCGAGCGCGCACACGGCGAGATTTACCGAAACTATTTTTAAAGCGCCCGACGTCGGGTCGCCTCCCTCCGCCATGTTGGCGGCAAAGGCAGGCATTACTCCTGCGGCGAGAGACAGCGAGAGCATAGCCTGACAGAGCGCGTCCGTCCATACCGCGCCCGAAAAAAAGGCGGACACGACGAGGTTGAACGTGAACTTTCCCAACCCTGCAACAGCGACGGGCACCATTGCCAGCATGAAACAGACAAGCGACAACCTGCCCGAACGCGAAAGCCGCGAAGAGCCGCCCCTTAAAAGAAGATACGCCGCCGTCCATACGACCGCCGAAATGACTACGCCCTGCGAAAAAGAGCTGTCTGCCCCGACGGCATGCAGGGCGGAACTGCCCGTCCCTATCATCACGCCGCCGTAATACAGCCCCGTAAACGCCGCATTGACGACCGCCGCGCGCGCAAGCAGACCGAACTTTGGCGCCAAACGCTTTACGCAACCCGAAAAGGGCGCGCGGAATTTTGCGCCCAAAGAAAGTTCCGCAGCGAGAATAGGCAGGCACACGACGACGAGGCAGAGCGCGTAAACTGCCAGAAAGCCGACGCCGTAGCGCGCGCACAGCCCGGGAAAACGCATTGCATTGCCCAGCCCCGTCGCCGCGCCTATCGCCGAAAATATGTCGCCGCCCCTGCCGCCTGCCTTAGCTTTTACACCCGTTGCCGCCATAGTTAAATATACTATGCCGAAGGGGCGCGTTTAATGCCCGACGGCGGTCCGAGCATAAATCAAGACGAAGCTGAACGGCACATATTTTAAAATTGCCCCTGCAATATGCCGCAATAAACGCATTTTATAAATAAATCACGGATATTTTCCGCATATATGAAAATTGATGCAGAAATATGCCTCAGTTACAGTCAACACACCTGGCGGCGCCGCTTTGAAAAGCGGCGCCGCCATACGTTCATATCCCTTTGAAAGCGGAGTTAAATTCCGCGCTTATCCGACGAGAAGAAGAACAGCGCAACCGTGCCGGGACCCGTGTGGGAACCTATTACCGTGCCGATGTCGTTTATTTCGACCTTGCCGTTCATCTTGGGGAAGCTTGCCTCCGCGAGAGCGGCAATGGCCTTTGCATCGTCATAAGCCATGGACGTGGACATGAACACCTTTTCGCTGTAGTCCGAGCCGCCCTGCGCCTGCGCGCACATTATGGAAAACATCTCCCTTATTGCCTTTTTCTTGCCCATCGCCTTCTTGCGTACGATGAGTTTGCCCTCCGAATTGACGTCCATTACGGGACAGACGCCGAGCAGAGTGCCTATAGCCGCCGATGCGCCCGAAATTCTGCCGCCACGCCTGAAATGCTGGAGATTTGTAGAGAAGAACCAGTGACGGAGACGAAGTTTGTTTTCCTCCAGCCAGTCCCTGAGTTCGTCTATGCCCATGCCGCCGTTTTTAAGCTCGACAGCCTTGTCAACGAGCAGACCGTAACCCGACGATGCGGCGAGCGAGTCTACTACGTAGAGCTTTCTCTCGGGATATTTTTCTGCAAGTATCTTCTGAGCGGCGAGAGCCGAGGCATATCCGCCCGAAAGCCCGGACGAAAATTCGATGTGAAGGACGTCCCTGCCCTCCTTTAAGTGCGGCTCGATTACCCCGATAAGCTCCTCGGGCGTCACCTGGGAGGTTGTGGGGAGTGCGCCGGCATCTATGGCGCCGTAGAACTGCTTGGGCGTTACCGACTGATAGAGGTCGTCGATATGGTCGACGCCGTCGATTATATAGTGATAGGTGCCGAAGTCGACGCCGAGCTTCTGAATATGTTCCTTGGAAAGGTCGCAGGTTGAACAACAGGTTATTACAAATTCGGACATAGTTTTAATATCTCCTTAAATTTATTGATTTTGCTTTATATTTATAATAATACCGCCGCCGATTAAAATCAAGCGCTTGCTTTCTACGCCTTCAAATTGCACTCTACTGTTAAATTTTTACACTCTACCGTCGGTAGAGTTATATGTTTTGCGCATGCATATGCCGTAAATTTAAATTTACACAAGGTACATTCCTCCGTACGAAAGGCGCCCGTCTTCCCAGCCGCCAAAAGCTCTGCAAAATTATATTTACCCCCTGTACTTTGCGCATGCCGCACGAGATAAGCGCATGAAACTTCCGCTAAGAACTCCAGCCGCCTTGGGTCTGCGCACATATATATCCGAAAACAGACACAATATATATACGCACAATATATATGCACACGCGCGCCAGCGTTACGGAACAGAGAAACGCATACAACAGAGAGGGCAGACAATGCATAAAGAGGTTGAGTTTGCGGAAGAGCGCACACTCGCCATAGTCTAATGGGCGACAGTCGGATACACGCGCACTAAAAGCCTCGGTCGATAACAGCTCATAAGCATTCGGTACTGTCGGGGAAACGGTACACCTGCCTGAGCCATTCTCGCTTGCGCACGGACGGGCATCGGGGCGGCATATACTTGACATACGCGCAAAAGCTCATTGAGCCATTCGCGCTTGCGCACCTGACAGACATCGGCTCCAGAAATTATATTTTTCATCTGCCCATAAGCCAATTTTTTCCTTAGCCTTGCGCACAAATTAAGCCGCAAACAGGCAAAAATACGGCATAAAATGCCCGCATTCTTTAATTTAAGGCACTTTTCCGCAAATATATCCACTACATATTGTGAAGTTGTGAAAAACTTTCATACAAGATATTGTGTCCACTTCCTTGACATAACGCCATCCGCGTCTTATAATGTAAAAGCTGTCGCAAAAAACAGGGCGTCAGATATAAGTAAAAGCTATCGATAAAAATACAATATATTGTACGCTCGGTATTGACATGGCACAATATCTGTGTTACAATAAAAATGTTCCCGATTAAAGACAAACACAACCCAAAGGGGGATAAGATAAATGAAAGTTATTAAAAGAGACGGAAAGACCGTAGACTTCGACAGAAGCAAGATCTATAACGCCATCAACAAGGCCAATCAGGCAGTCGACTTCGAGGACAGAGCCACCGACGAACAGATTACTTCTATCGTCGACGACATTGCTGCCCGTCACAGATCCAGACTGCTCGTAGAGGACATCCAGGACATGGTCGAGGAAAAGCTGATGGAACTGCAGAAGTTCCAGCTCATGAAGGCATACATCCTCTACCGCTATGAGCGCGCACTTGTCAGAAAGGCAAACACCACCGACGAGAGCATACTCTCGCTCATAAAGAACACCAATAAGGACGTCATGGAGGAAAACTCCAACAAGAACGCGCACACCGCGTCCACTCAGCGCGACCTCATTGCGGGCGAAGTTTCCAAGGACCTTACGAGGAGAATTCTGCTCCCCGAATACATCTCCAAGGCACACGACGAGGGCGCAATCCACTTCCACGACGCGGACTACTTCCTCCAGCCCATATTCAACTGCTGCCTCGTCAACATAAAGGATATGCTCGACAACGGCACCGTAATGAACGGCAAGATGATTGAGAGCCCCAAGTCCTTCCAGGTTGCCTGCACCATAGTCACGCAGATTATCGCCTCGGTTGCATCCTCGCAGTACGGCGGACAGTCGGTAAACGTCGCCCATCTCGGCAAGTATTTAAGGCGCACGAGAGAAAAGTACATGAAGGAATGCGACAATGAGTTCGGCGATACCATGAGCCCCGAAGACAAGAAGAGAGTTGTCGACATGCGCGTAAAGGACGAGCTCAAGGCAGGCGTTCAGACCATACAGTACCAGATTAATACCCTCATGACGACCAACGGTCAGTCCCCCTTCGTCACCCTCTTCATGTACCTCGACGACAAGGACGAGTACATCGAAGAAAACGCGATGATAATAGAGGAAATACTCAAGCAGCGCTATCAGGGCATAAAGAACGAGGTCGGCGTATACGTCACCCCTGCATTCCCCAAGCTCATATACGTGCTTGACGAGAATAACTGCCTGAAGGGCGGAAAGTACGACTACCTTACGAGGCTTGCCGTAAAGTGCTCTTCCAAGCGCCTTTATCCCGACTATATCTCGGCAAAGAAGATGCGAGAAAACTACGAGGGCAACGTATTCTCGCCCATGGGCTGCCGCTCCTTCCTTTCCCCCTGGAAAGACGAAAACGGCAACTACAAGTTCGAGGGCAGATTCAACCAGGGCGTCGTTTCCATCAATCTTCCCCAGTGCGGCATTCTTGCGCGCGGCGACGAGAAGAAGTTCTGGGAGCTCCTCGAAGAGAGACTCCAGCTCTGCTTCGATGCGCTGATGTGCCGTCATAACGCACTCATGGGCACGCTTTCGGACGTATCCCCCGTGCACTGGCAGTACGGAGCCATTGCAAGGCTCGGAAAGGGCGAAAAGATTGACAAGTACCTCATGGACGGATATTCTACAATATCGCTCGGCTATATAGGCCTTTACGAGGTGACCAAGCTCATGAAGGGCGTATCCCACACCACTCCCGAGGGCGAGAAGTTCGCGCTCAAGGTCATGAACACCTTAAGGGAGCACTGCGAGAAGTGGAAGAAAGAGACGGGTCTCGGCTTCGGACTGTACGGCACCCCCGCAGAGTCGCTGTGCTACCGCTTTGCAAGGATAGACAAGGAGCGTTTCGGCACGATAAAGGACGTAACCGACAAGGGCTACTACACCAACAGCTATCACGTCGACGTAAGGGAGAAGATAGACGCATTCTCCAAGTTCAAGTTCGAGAGCCAGTTCCAGAAGATATCTTCGGGCGGCGCAATCTCCTACATTGAAATTCCCAACATGCGCAACAACCTTACCGCCATGGAAGACGTCGTAAAGTTCATCTACGACAACATACAGTATGCAGAGTTCAACACCAAGTCTGACTATTGCCAGGTATGCGGCTTCGACGGCGAGATAATCATAAACGACGACAACGAATGGGAATGCCCCATCTGCCACAACAAGGACCAGAGAAAGATGAACGTAACCCGTCGTACCTGCGGTTACCTCGGCGAGAACTTCTGGAACGTAGGCAAGACCAAGGAAATAAAGGCAAGGGTTTTACACCTTTAATCTTAAAAATGCAATTTTTCGCCGCCACGCTCTTTCAGCTCGGCGGCGAAAACATCTTTATGAACATATATGGCAGCTATACGACGGCACATTGCCGACAATATCTTGCCATTGAGCGGAACACACTATGAACTATGCGAATATAAAATGGTATGACATATCCAACGGCCCCGGCGTGAGGGTAAGCCTGTACGTTTCGGGCTGCAGAAATCACTGCAAGGGCTGCTTCAACAAGGAGACGTGGGACTTTGACTACGGCACTCCCTTCACCAAGGAGACCGAGGACGCGATTATCGCTGGACTCAACCACAGCTACATAAAGGGCTTTACCCTTCTCGGCGGCGACCCCTTCGAACCCGAAAACTCCAAGGTGCTTGCGCCCTTTATGAAGAGGCTCAGAGCGGCATATCCCGACAAGTCGTTCTGGTGCTTTACGGGCTACGACTTCGAGGCCGATCTTCTCACGGGCAAGCAGGGCAACCCCGACGACGTAATGGACATTCTCGGCACCCTTGACGTGCTGGTGGACGGCAGATTCGTCGAGTCGCTCAAGGACCTCAACCTAAAATTCAAGGGTTCGTCCAATCAGCGCACTATACTCGTCAAGCCCTCGCTCGAGAGGGACGAAGTCGTACTCTGGGACGAAGAGTCCGTGGTATAAAGTCAGGAGAAGCACATGAAGATTAACGTAAAGAAGGTAAGAGAGAGCGCAAAATTGCCGACATACGGCAGCCAATACGCCGCAGGCGCGGATTTGTATGCCTGCACGGAGGGCGAGATTGAGATTGCCCCCCACTCGACGGCAATGATTCCGACAGGGATAGCCCTGGAGCTGCCCGTCGGCTATGCGGGATTTATCTACGCCAGGAGCGGACTGGCCTCCAAGAGGGGGCTTGCGCCTGCCAACAAGGTGGGCGTAGTCGACTGCGACTACCGCGGCGAGGTGATAGTTGCCCTGCACAACCACGGCGAAAGCGCGCAGAAAATCGCCGCAGGCGAAAGGATTGCGCAGCTCGTGGTAGCGCCGTATATCACGGCGGATTTCGAAGAAGTTGACGAGCTGTCCTCAACCGAGCGCGGCGCAGGCGGATTCGGCTCTACGGGCACAAAGTAAACCGACATCTTAATTTTATGTGGCAGCGGAGCGGTTTATAAACCGCTCCGCTGCCACATTTGTTTTATAAAAGAGGCGGCGCGCTTATTTTTCAATAAGCGCGCCGCCTCTTCCGCAAAATTTTCAACTTATGAAGATAAAATTGCCCCCATAATATGCCTGAGTTATTTGAATTGCGCCGCACATATGGTGCAATTAACGGCATTTACAGGAAGTCCCTGAGGGCGGAGATATCCGTCTGCCACTCCCTTTTGCTCCTTTCGCGGTGGAGAGCGTTTGCCTCGCCGAGCGCCTTGCGGTATTCGGCATACGTGGCGCCGTTTACCTCCATATAGTGTTCGCACGCCTCCTTTTCCCTGCCCATAAGCTGCGTTATGCCGATGTGAATGACCTCGTGGCAGGGGCGACAGATTGCGACAATATCTTTAAGCTTCTGCATGCCCTTTTCGTCGTCATATTCCCACCTCTCGTGCGCCTCTAAACGCAAAGTCGGCGCGCCGCATATCATGCACCTGCCGCCAGCTCTGGCATATGCCTTTTTTCTTACGGCATCCCACACCTCTTTGGGCAGGGCGCTCCTCAGATTTATGTACCAACAGCTGTCGGGAACGAGTTCGAATTCAAGTTTCATATTTTTTACCTCTGTATTGAGCCTTCGGCGATGCAATCGCAGGCGCCCGTAAGGTTTTGTCCTGAGACTCATCTTTAAGGTCATATATTGACAACCCTCTGCAATAATAGTATAATGTCATAGAATATAAGATAAGGAAGTGAACATATGTATTGCAGAAAATGCGGTAGCAAGCTCGACGACGATGCAGTAATATGCCCCAACTGCGGCGTACCTACGGATAAATTTTATACCTCGCAGCCATACGGCTCCCAGCAGCCGTATTCCCCCGCTACGGGTACCAGGCGGTCGAACGGACTTGCAATTGCCGGCTTCATAGTCTCGCTTGTAAGCATAATATTCGGATATATATTCTGTATAACCAGCATAGTCGCGCTGGGACTGAGCATTGCAGGCATGAATAACAGAAAGAACTGCACCGATAACAACGGCTTTGCAACGGCGGGACTGGTAATCTCCATAATAACGCTCGTCTTCTGGCTGGCAATCTGGATAGTCGCAATCGTCATGGCGGCCATGAGCACCGTTCCCACGTACCCCTATCCCCCCTATCAGGGATATTGAGAATACGACAACTTAAAAAGCGCACTGCCTTAAAGCAGGGCGCTTTTTTTATTCAATCCAGCCGAGCGAAATCAGGACGTCCTCATACGTCTTATAATCTCTGAGCCCCGTCAAACGCTTTACTTCCTTACCGTCGGCATTTAAAAATATCACGCAGGGCACCACCGTCACGCCGAATTTTTCCGCCATTGCCGCACCCTCTTCGGAATACCACGCCTCATAGAAGATAAAGTCGACTTTATCGCCGTAGTCCTCCTCGAGTTCGGCGAGTATTGGCTTGAGCTGACGGCAGGGAGAACAACCCTCGGAGCCTATGTCCATTATGGTGTTTTTTGGCAGCGAACTGCCGTAATCGCCGTTGCCCGTACAGGATACGGGCAGCGACACGAAGATTATTGCAAGCGCCGCAGCGATGAATATGAGCAGCCCGTACTTAAAAAATGCACGCAGGCGCGTCATATTTACAATCTCTCGGCTATCTTTTCAAGGAACGCGCGGCTTTCGAGCTTTACGGGGGTTATGCCCTCGCTCCTGAAGAGGGGAATGAGGTCGCCCGTCATATAGCCGCTCTCGATGGTGTCTATAGTAGCCTTTTCAAGCTTCTTTGCAAACGCCGTAAGCTCGGGCGTTCCGTCCAGCTCGCCGCGCTTTGCAAGCGCGCCCGTCCACGCCCAGATGGTTGCGACCGAATTGGTAGAGGTCTCCTGCCCCTCTCTCCACTTATAGTAGTGACGCGTGACCGTGCCGTGAGCCGCCTCGTACTCGTACTTGCCGTCGGGCGAGACGAGCACAGAGCTCATCATGCCCAGCGAGCCGTAAGCCGTTGCGACCATATCGCTCATAACGTCGCCGTCGTAGTTCTTGCATACCCACAGCACGCCGCCCTCCGAGCGCATTATTCTCGCGACGACGTCGTCTATGAGCGTGTACATATAGTAGATGCCCTTCTCTTCGAATTTCGCCTTATACTCATTTTCGTAGATTTCGGCGAAGATATCCTTGAAGCGGTGGTCGTAAACCTTGGATATGGTATCCTTTGCGCCCAGCCATACGGGAAGATTGTTGTCGAGGGCGAAGTTAAAGCAACTCCTCGCGAAAGACGAAATGCTGTCGTCGAGGTTGTGAACGCCCTGCACTATGCCGTCGCCGCTGAAAGAATGAATGAGCTGGCGGCTTACTTCCTTGCCGTCCTTGTCGCAGACGACGAGATAGGCGCTCTGTCCGCCCTCCACCCTGCTCTCGACGGCGTTATATATGTCGCCGTAGGCGTGCCTGCCGATGACAATAGGCTTCTTCCAGCCGGGGACGTAAGGGGTTATGCCCTTTACGAGTATGGGCGCGCGGAAGACCGTTCCGTCGAGTATGCGCCTTATCGTGCCGTTGGGGCTCTTCCACATCTTCTTGAGTTTATACTCTTCCACCCTCTGCGCGTTGGGGGTGATTGTAGCGCACTTTACGGCTACGCCCAGGCGCTTTGTCGCCTCGGCGCTGTCGACGGTTACCTTGTCGTCCGTTCTGTCGCGCTCGGGCAGGCCGAGGTCATAGTACTCGGACTTAAGGTCCACATAGGGCTCTATGAGTATTTCCTTTATCCACTTCCAAAGTACCCTTGTCATTTCGTCGCCGTCCATCTCTACGATGGGCGTCTTCATCGCTATCTTAGCCATAAAGGTATAACCTCCGCTTATTCTTTTGTAATTATTTTACACTAATTTCATTTAATCTTGCAAGCGTTTGGCACAATGTTATTGAGTATTCCCGTGCGTATTATGCGCTTTGAGGTCTTTTCGGCAAAGTCCGCGCGCGCGGTGGCGATTATCTTTTCGAGCACGCGGCAGAATGAGGAATAGTCGGCGGACACGAGGTATTGCGACAGCGAGCCCGGCACGGTGTTAATCTCGCTTATGTATATGTCCTTGCCGCACATTATGTAGTCGAAGCGCACTATGCCGCGCATGTTGAGCGCGCCGTACACCCTTGCCGTCTGGTTTAATATGAAGTTTTTGCTCTCCTCGTCGAGGTCGGCGGGGAACTGCCGTCTGCCGCCGCCCGAATACTTATCCGAATAGCTCAACAGGTCGCCCGAGGTAAACACCTCCTCGCAGGGGGAAAGCACGACCTTTCCGCCCTCGTAATATGCGGCGCAGTTGATTTCCCTGCGCGGAGAAACATACCGCTCGATTATTACGGAACTGTCCAGCGAAAAGGCGACGTCCAGCGCGGCGGAAAGACTCTCCTCGTCGTCGGCGCGGCTTATGCCTATGCTCGAACCGAGCGTGCTCGGCTTGACTATTACGGGATAGCCCAGCGCGCCCACCGAAGAGAGCGCGTCGCGGCGGCTGCGCGCGTAGACATATGGCACTATGCCGACGCCCAGCCCCGACAGAATGAGCTTTGTCAGGTACTTATCCATGAACGCCGCGCTCTCGAAGAGCCCTGCCGAGGCAAAGGGTATGCCCGCAAGGGCGGCAAGTGCGGCTATCGCCCCGCCCTCTCCGTCGCCGCCGTGACAGCAGTTGAGAATGACGCCTATCTTTGCCCTTGACTTTACCTTGCCCCTGGCATTTAAAATGAGCGCACCGCCGCGCACGAAGCTTAAGGAGGACATTCCGCCCAGTCTGCCCTCCTTATAGAGCGCAATATCCGCCAGGCGTTCGTCCGCCAGCATTTCGCCCTCCTGGGTGATGTACACGGGCAGAACGCTCTTTCCTCCCTTTTTAAGCACGTTGCAGGCCATTGTGCCCGTTATGACGGACACCTCGTTTTCAGAGGATACACCCCCGAATATGACCGAAATA
Source organism: uncultured Clostridia bacterium (assembly GCA_944354125.1). Lineage (GTDB taxonomy): Bacteria > Bacillota > Clostridia > Christensenellales > Borkfalkiaceae > Coproplasma. Next base: position 160,663 of record CALVPT010000002.1, read on the forward strand.
TCGTATTCCCTGACCATAAAAAAACACCTCCGAAGAACTATCCTGCGCATATGCGCCCTCATCGGAAGTGTCTTTAAATTTTAGCTTTGGCTCAGATGTACATGTCGGGCAAATCGTTTAAAAAGAGCACGGTATCGCCTGCGAGCAGCCGCCCCTTGAGCTCTTCCTGCGCGTCCGTGAGGGTATGCACGACGGTCAGTTTTTCCATGTCGCCGCCTGCCTCCTTATAGCCCTCGGAAATGACCCCTACGAGCGTTTCGCCGACGAGTATTACTCTGTCGACGCCGACCAGCCGGGCGCCGAGCGCCCTGTTTTCCTCCTCTTCGAGTATGCCCAGCTCGACCAGCCCGGGGGTTACGACAATCTTTCTGCCGCCGAAGGTCGAGAGCACCTTAAGCGCCGCCCTCGCGCCGATTATGTTTGAATTGTAGCCGTCGTCGATAATGTTTACGCCGTTGGAAACGATGGGCTGAAGCCTGTGCTCTATGTACTCTATAGACGCGATTCGCTCGGCAATGTGTTCGGCGCTGACGCCGAGGTCATATGCAAGCAGGGCGCACAGTCCTATATTATATGCCGAATGTTCGCCGAGAAGTTTGGTCTTTACGCGGATATCCTGCCCGCCGAGCGTAAGCGTGAACTGCGTTCCCGTGCTGTCGGAAAGGACGTCCTTTACTATGTCGGCGGTCTTTATTTTGCCCTCTTCGCCCGTAAAGAGCGATGCACATCCCTTAGCGATGCACGTGAAGTTTTTTGCCGCCTTTATTATCTTGCCCTTTTCAGAGATTATGTTATCTATCGAGCCGAAGCTCTCGAGATGCTGATTGCAAATGCCCGTAATCAGCGCATAGTCGGGGGTGAAATAGCTGCACAGCTCCTCTATGTCGCCTACGTGTCGCGCGCCCATCTCGGCGATGAACAGGTTGAATTCCTCCTCGCTTTCGTTGAGCGCCCTTGCAATGCCAAGAGGGGTATTGTACGAACGGGGCGTGGAAAGCACCTTATAGTCGCCGTCCAGGAGGTGGCTTAAGATATTTTTCGCGCTCGTCTTGCCGTAGCTGCCCGTAATGCCGACGACCGTCGCGCCCGAGGCTGAAAGCTTTTGCCTTGCCTCTCTTATGTACTTTGCGTTTTTAGGCTTCTCGTACACGAGGCAGATAAGGTTGGCAAAGCAGACTATGGGAACGAGCAACACGGGGAAGAAGGTCAGAACTACGTACTTGAGCGACGTAAAGAGAACCTGCCCCCATACGTAGTCGGCGAAATTCAAAAGCGTTACGACTATGTATATGAGTATGGCGAGCACCAGCCACAGCACTCTGTACAGCCTTTTGAGTCTGGGCGTAAGCGTTACGGGACTCTTGACCGAGTGCTTGGCGTCGGCATAGAGATAGGTAAAGCAGAATATAACTATTGCCGCAAGGCCTATGACCGCCGACCACTGGCCGACGAACGAAAAGCACAGCGAAAGTATGCAGTATGTGAGGAGGGACGCAAGGGTGAGAAGAGACAGCCTTGACATGAGCATGTTGTTCCTTCTCCTCGTCCACTTTACAAGCTTTTTGCCGACGTATGCGCACGACTGCATCATGCCGAGTATTTTGCCCGAAATCATGACGAGCAGGCAGGCATATATGACGGCTATAAGCACGCATTCGATGGTCTTTTCGACCGAAATGAAGATTCCCATTTATCCTTTCTCCCTGAGAAATGCGAGCATGAGCGGATTGAACTTTTCGGGATGTTCCGAAAAGCAGAAGTGTCCGCCAGGCATATCCACAAGCCTGCTGCCCGATATAGTGCTGTTGAATATAACGCCCTCTTCCGCGTACGGAGTGACGGCGTCCTCCCTCCCGTAGATCAAGAGCACGGGCGAGGCAATCTTTGCCGCCTCCTTTCTTAAATCACGGTTGACTATCTTTTTGTAGCTCTCCTTCATCAAGGGGGAGAGCGTGCGGTATTCGCGGCTGCCGAAGTGCCTTTCGGCGAAATTCGGAAACAGCTTTTTTACCGCCCTGTAAGCCTTTATCCGCCGCATATATGCGCGCGAACGCTCCTTTACGAGCCCCGCGCCGCCCACGACGATGAGCTTTGAAAATGCATCGGGATAGCGCGAAAACGCGACAAACGCCACCCTTGCGCCGAACGAATGGGCGACCACCGAGGGCGACGAAAGCCCCTCTTCGCGGATAAAGCCCATAAGCCAGCCGACGTATTCGTCTATGCCCCACGCGTCGCCGAGCGCCTGACTTGCGCCGAACCCCGGCATATCGGGCGCTATCGCCCTGAAACCGCCCTCCGCGAGCGCCTCAATCTGATAGTGAAAGCTCTCCTTGCAGGAGAGATAGCCGTGCAGAAGCAGAACCTCTTCGCCCTTTCCCCTGCGCGTTACGCTGACCGCTCTGCCGTCGACTAAGATATTCTTTTACCTCCGCCGCGCGCCGCACGTTACGGCCGCTGATTGAGCGATTTTTGCATTACCAGGCAGTCCTCGCCGTCAGGATAGTAGCGCGTGCGCGCGTGAAGTCCCGAAAACCCTGCCGAAAGATACAGGCTGAGCGCCGCCGAATTGGATACCCTGACTTCGAGAAAGACCTTTTCCGCGCCGCGCGCCTTGCACTCGCCTAGAAGGTCATAAAGCAGCCTTCTGCCGCGTCCGCCCCGTCTGTACTGCTCGACTATGAGTATGTTCTCGAGGTCGGCGTTTTCAAAGACGCAGGTAGCGCAGCCATAGCCTATAATCTCGCCGTATTCCTCGGCTACAAGCCCTATCGTATTGGGGTTTTCATACGCCTGAACGAGCGTCTTGTAGCTCCACGCCTCGCCGTGAAAGCACTCCTTTTCGAACTCCGATATGACGAGTATGTCCTCGAAACGCCACTTCCTTACGGTCATAGGTTGCCCAGCCTCTTTGCGCGCTCTTCCTCCGCCTGGGACCTGCGGACGTACAGCGCGGCGAGTCCGCCCTCCCTCTTTTCCATGAGCGGCAGCGCGCCGAGCAGACATTCGTCCGCATTCAGACGGGTATATCGCCCGAAGGGCAGCTCCTCGAAGCCGTAGACGGGACGGTTGAGCGCCGCCACCCTCTCGCCCGAGAGATAGCAGGGCGCGATATCCTCGCTTCCGTCGGGGGCATATCCGCAGACATAGTAGTAGCCGTGCGCCGCATCTATTGCGACGGCGTAATGACAATCGCTGTTTACATTATATGAAATCATCTCGAAAGAGGTTACGCCCACTCCGCGCTTTCCCAGCGCCGTGGCAAACCCCTTTATCGCCGAAATGCCTATCCTTATGCCCGTAAACGACCCGGGACCCGTGACCGCGCCGAAGAAATCGCACTCCTTGGGGGAGAGCCCGACCTCGTCCAGGGCCTTGTCCACCTCGTCCATGAGAATTACGGAGTGGTTTAGCGCGCAGTCGGAAATGTGGCGCTTTGCCACCCTTCCGTCCTTTGCGGCAATTACGGTGAGATAGCGCGACGACGTATCTATTACAAGACAGTTACTCAACTCTTATCACCCTGTTTACCTTTCCGAGTTTTTCGATGGTAATCTTTATGCAGTGCGGCGGCAGCACTTCCGAGATGTTCTTTGCCCACTCGAGAACGCATATGCCGTTGCCGTAGAAATATTCGGTGAGCCCCAGCGCCTCCGCCTGTGCGCCGCTCGTAAGGCGGTAACAGTCATAGTGATAGAGCTTGCCGTCCCCGTACTCGTTCATATAGGCATATGTGGGGCTCAATACCTCGTCGGTGATGCCGAGACCTTTTGCAAGCCCCTTGACGAATACCGTCTTGCCTGCGCCCATCTCGCCCTCGAGAAGGATGACGTCGCCCCCCCTTAACGAGGACGCAAAGTTTTGAGCATACTGCATCGTAGCCTCCGGGCTACCCGATAAAAAAACTGCCATACGACTATATTATATATCGTACGGCAGTATTTTGCAATAATTTTTTATTTCAAATATTAACTTGCGGAAAGCGGCATCATTTGCCCATCCAGATGGGGATATAGTACCTTAAGAGCACGCCGACTACAAGGAGCACGACGACTGCGGCGCAGACAGAAATAAGAACTATGGTGCGCTTTTTCTCCATCTTTGCGCACTCCTCCTCGCTGCTTCCTACGGGGCACTTGGGCGCGAGCTTGTCGCCGAGGCGGTTTACAGCCCTGGATACGTGCTTGTATACGGGCAGGGTTATTGCCACCGCTATGATGCAGCGCAATACGTTGAAGGGCAGCACCGAGCACCACAGGTAGAAGGTATAGAAGGTGTCGACCGTGCAGCTTTCGCCGAAAATCGCCTGCATTCCGCCGACGAGGGGATCCCAGCTGCCGCCGAAAAAGCTCTGCTTATAGAAGGGCACCAAAATCAGCCAGTTGGCAAGAATTGCCAGCGCAACCGAGCAGACCGTGCCTACCGACATGCCTATGAGCGCGCCCTTGAAAGTGCGCATCTTCTTGTATATGAGGCCCGCGGGGACGACGAATGCTATGCCGATGAGAAGGTCGGCAAGGTCGCCGACGAACATCGTGGAAGTGCCCTTGATTATGAGCTTTAAAAGCACCTTGACGAACACGATTATCGCACCCGATACGGGACCCAGGGCGAAAGTGCCTATCAGCGAGGGAATATCCGAAAAGTTCAGTTCCAGCCAGAAGGGGAAGATTGCCGCCATGGGGATGTTCAGCGAATACAGCACCCCGGCAACCGTGCCGAACATTGCGATTACCGCAACGCGCATGGCGTTGAAATACTCAGTCTTTGCGTTTACCATTGTAAAGAACTCCTTAAAGATTATTTTAATTTAAGTCGTTCCTTGAAAAAAACGCCCCGAAAATGCTTTCGGGGCGCGGAATTTGTGTGCTTACATTCAAGCTGTCCGTACACGCAGAACCGCAGGGAAGTTTTACTTTTCCCCTCTGCCTTTCGCCGCATACAGATATTTCTTTTTCCATCCGGACTATACCGTCGGTACGGGAGTTTCACCCGTTCGGGATCGCATTTTTTTGCGAACTTCGCAGACTTTACTGCCGGTGGGGAATTGCGCCCCGCCCCAAAGAATAACTTAAATTTGTAGTTTCATTATATACACAGCTCTTGCGCTTGTCAACAATTTTAACGCACTTTGTCAAACTCTTTATGCGCCGCATTGCGGGGAGAGAATTTCGGCAAGAAAGCGCTCCGTCTCCCTCCACGCAGCCCTGCTCTCGCGGATGAAGGGCACAAAGTAGAAAAAGTCGTGGAACATGCCCCCATACTTTATCAGCCGCGCCCTGACTTTACCCCTCACCGCCCCGTCGTACAGCATGTCGCTGTCGCTTGCCGACGTCTCCGCCGCGCCGCAGAGAATGAGCATCGGGGGTAACCCCTTAAGGTCGGCATATGCAGGGGACAAAAGGCAGTTGCGCTCGTCCGTGCTTCCTGCATAGGGCGTCTTTCGCCTCAGAAACGCGCCGTACTTGTCCTTTTTCTGCCATATGGGCAGCCCGTAAAGCGGATCGCTGTGGCAATTTTCGTCGTATGACTTCCCCGATGCCGCCAGGTCGATATAGCACGACGCCGAAACCAGTGCGACGGGGAGCGGCTGTCCCTCGTCCCTTAATCTGAGGCACGCATAGAGCATATGGTTTACGCCCATGCTGTCGCCTGCGGCAATTATTTTTTTGCCACGGGCATCTTCGGCTATGCCCCTGTATGCACCCAGGCACTCCTCGTGAACGGAGGGAAAGACGAGGTTTTCGCCCGTATGATAGTCTATGCTGTACACGGCGCAGCCCGAAAGCGCGGCATAGCGTTCGGCAACTTTTCTGTACAGCGAATTCATAGGCTGAGTATGCCCTCCGCCGTGAAACTGCACTATTATGCAATCTTCCGACGCCCGTGGGGGCTCTAGCACTTCGACGTCCGTGCCGTTGAATTTTCTGACCGAATAGACATAGCCGCGCGGCGGACTGTACGGCTTTTCTTTAAACTTTACCGAGCGGGACAGCGACATATGCCGCCTGCGGGCGCGCAAAGTCATAAGCCGCACCGCCGCGTTGACCAGCCTTGCGCCGAGGGAAATCATAATTCGCCCAGCCGCCTGACCATATTTCTGACGAGCGGCTTCATTATGAGATTGACGAGCACGCCCGACTTAATGTAGCAATATACCTCGTTCCAGAGCCCGTAAAAGGCAAGTTTTTGCATGCAGTACCTGCTTGCGCCGTACTTTTTTATATAAGTCTCCCTGAGGAAAAAGCGCTTGCCCGTGAGATTGTCGAACTGAAAGAGGTCGTATTCCCTGTCTGCATACATCGAATTGAGCGGGTCTATGAATCCGCTCACCCTAGTTCCCGACACCATTATGTTGCCGACGTTGAGGTCGCCGTGTATGAGGCAGGCCTCTCTCACTTCCTCGGAAAATATGACGTCGAACTTTTCCCACGCGGCGCGCATGGCTTTAATTATGCTGCCGTCCAGCTCGCCGCCATCATACATCCGCTCGGCGCCTTTAAGCACCTCGGCGGCAAACGGGCGGTAGAACTCACGCCAGCTGTCGCAGTCGGGGTTCATAGTGTCGCCGAATTTTTTATGGGTATGCCCGTGCAACTCGTGCAGCGCCTCCGTCACCTTGTCGGCGAAGGCAAGGCGAGTGCGTTTGCCCGAAAAAAAGAGTTTAAAGGACAGAAGCGCAATCTTTCCTTCAATCTTTTCCATGGCGTACAGGTCAACGGGAATGCCGCCGCCCTTCGGACGGGAGAACAGAACAGCAGGAATGTCGGCAGAACAACAACTCTTAAGGAGCGCGAGGTCGTGCACCTCCTTGGCGAGCATTCCCTGCGCCCTCAGAAGTTTTACGACTATTTCCTGCCCGTCCGCAAAGATTATTTTAACCGCTCTGCCGAACGAGCCGCCGCCCAGATATACGGCTTTTTCCACCCGTTTGTTTATATGCTCTTCAGCCGCCTTTGCGGCAAAGATTATCGCCTGCCCCTTTTCGAGGGGAACGGCGGCTATGCGCTCAACCTTCATACTCAAGACCTCGGTTTGTATTTTTCTGAATTCATTATACGCGCAAAAGCCCGAGGTTTCCATATCCCTACAGCACCATTTTGTGTCCTGATGATACCTTTCAGCAGAAAGTTCTGCGGTATTCGGCAGGCGTCATGCCGTATGCCGCGCAGAACTGCTTATAAAAGCCCGAGGGCGTTACATATCCCACGCTGAGCGCCACCTCGTCCACGGTCATATCCGTCTCCGCAAGCAATTTTGCGGCGCGCTTGACGCGGAAAATGCCGAGATTGTCGGTAAAGCTCTTGCCCGTCTTTTCGCGGACGAATCTGCCTGCATAGCCGTAGCTGTAATTGGCGTGCCGCGCAAAGCCTGCAAGGTCGGCGTCCTTAAGGTGGGCCGACAGATAGGAATACAGCACCTCCGCCTCCGGAGAGCAACTTTTCTGACCGCGGAAGAGCTCGGAAAAGAGCATGAGAAGACAGCCCTTTACGGCGTACGGCGTGAATTGGTCGGCATGCGCCGTCTCCTCGAGCAATCTGTATACTATAAACTGTACGCGCCCGCCCGTATTTTTGTATACCGAAACGGGCTTGTTTCCTCCCTCGGGAAAGCCTTGCATAACTTCGTCATAGAGATTTGAAGGCACGTCCATCTTGAATATTATGTCCCCTGCGCCGCACCTATCTAACTTATGCACCGCACCGGGCGCGATTATGCACATCTGCCCCTCCGAAAGGGTCAGCTTTTCACCATTTCCTGTACGCTGAATGCACCTGCCGCTGTGGACATAGATGAGTTCGTAAAAGTCGTGGCTGTGAAGATACGGCACCTGACTTGACGTATGCTTGCGCATGTGAAAGCCGCTGCACTTCCTTACGGGCGTGACGGGCAAGGAGTCGATAGTGCACTCGCCCGAAAAGAACTTTCTGCCCGTCACTTTGCACGCCCTTGCCGCGGCTATAATCTCTTCCGCATTGGCGAATTCTTGCTCCACGGCGGCAATTATCTGCCTTTCCGAACGGCAAACCTCGTCGTCCTCCCTTTCCTGCCTGTCGATTATCGCCCTGAACATCTTCCCCCCCCCTTATATGACAATTCCCGTTTGCACAGAGCAGACGGGAATGACAATACGATTTAAAAAAATTTATTCGTGAATGAACAGCACGCCCAGCGTATTTCTGCCGCAGTGCGAGGTGATTATGCTGCCTGCAACCGTGACGTGCACTTCCTTGAAGTCGAACAGTTCCGCAACCATCTTCTTTGCAAGCTCTACAAGACTTTCGTCCGCCGAGCTGTGCGTTATGAAACAGCGCGTCTTGTCGTAATAGCGGAATTCCTCGTGCAGGTCGTTGATATATGAGCGTATGCACCTTTCTATGCTGCCCATGTACTTCTTCTTGGCTATGAGCTGGCCGTCTGCATTTTCGCATATTTCGGGGTGAAGCTTTAAGACCTTTGCGCCGAGCAACGCCGCGAGCGAGCACCTGCCGCCCTTGTGGAGATAGTCCAGGGCGTCGGGCACGAATGAGGTATTTACGAAAGGACGAAGCGACTTTACCGTCTTTACTATGTCCTCGGCGGCATGTCCTTCCGCCGCGAGGTCGCACGCCTTAAGAACGAGCAGTCCCTGTCCCGTCGAGAGCGCCCTGCTGTCTACGGCAAACACCTTACCCTTGAAAGTATCCGCCGCCTTGCTTGCCGCATTGAACGACGAGGACGCGAGCGAGGAGATGCTGAAATGTATCAGCGCGTCATATCCCTGCAGATTTTCGGCAAAGAACTGAGCATATCCGTCCACCGAGCCTGCCGCAGTCTTGGGAAGATTGCCAGTGCTCTTTACATAGTCGAATATGTCCTGAGGGACTATGTCTATGCCGTCCTTATAGCTCTTTTCGCCGAGCACTACAGTGAGCGGAAATATGCCCACGTTGTACCTTTGTATGAGCTCGTTTCCGAGGTCGCAGGTAGAATCTGCGGTAATCTTTATCTTCATTTTTTCACCAGTCAGTTTCAGTTTGTTTTTCATTGCTACTTCATTATACCATCAACCGCGTCCGAATGCAATAGTGTACGGTTAAAAAATGACAAAATTTTCACTTATCGCCTGATTTTTAACAGACGGTGCGAATATTTTGGTCACATCTGCGGTTGACGCCCGAAAAATATCCGACCGCGGCAAAGTTCTTTCAGCCGCGACTTGTCACTCTTCGAGCTGTTTCTGCCTGTCAAACATTACGCTTTCGCCCGCGCCGATTTTATACGTTTTGCCGCGCAATTCTATCCATACGGGCAGGGCAGAGGGATTATATACCCTCTCCCCGTCAAGCGAAAAGACGAGGGAGTCGTACGCGCGGACGTATTCGCGTATCTGCCCGTTGGTGGCGAACCATACGTCCTTGCTTTTAGAGAGCCTTTGAGCAAGCCCTTCGATTATGTCCCAGTTGTCGTTATCCTCGAACTCGTAGGAGTGACCCCAGACGTACAGAAGCCACGGCTCCCTGCATTTAAGCTCGTCCGAAGGCGACGAATTTATGAATTTATCGGCGAGTTCGGCAAGGCGCACGTCGCCGTGATGGCATGTAGGGTTCCATTCGAGGAAGTTTTCGGGCAGGGCAAAGGAATATGTCGGCGTAGTCGTCCTTGCATAGCTTATTCCAAGGTCCGCAAGCACGCGCATTATGTCGGCATTGTACCCGTTATAGGCATACGCCATGCCCGTAACTATTCTTTCAAACTTATTTTCGAGATATGCGCGGCAGTCTGCAATCTCGCATATCGCCTCGGGCAGGCTGACCTTGTTTAAAAAGAGGTGCCTTGCGCCGTGAACGGCGATTTCCTGTCCGCACTTCGAAAACGCGTCATATGTCTGCCGCTCGTCCATTCTGCCGTGCCAGTTTTCGCAGTCGAAGAGCAGCGAATTGAGGTTGAACGTACCCTTAAGCCCGTATTTTTCAAATATGCCGATAAGGCGCAGATCTGTCTTTACGCCGTCGTCATAGCTGAATGTCGCCGCCTTTGCGAGTCCCCCGGGGAAACGCATGTACTTTTCCTTATACATCTGTCGAAATATCATTGCCGTCCTCCCCGTCAACGGGCGTTCCTGCCGCCGCGCCTGAAGTCGCAGGCTGAGCCGTTTCGCGTATGAGTCCCGAAGCCTTCTTCCACCTGCCCGTGAGCAGCCTTACGTTGAAGAGCACGGAGCGCAGTACCCAGTCGGCGCACATGCCTATCCAATAACCAATTGCACCCAGCTGGGGGAGCCCCGGTATCTTATCCGTAGTGAGCAGAAAACAAAGTCCCACCCTCATTACAATCATCGAAGTTATGGCGCTGTACATGACGTACTTTACGTCGCTGGTCGCCTTGAGTATTGCAGGGCTCGTAAAGGAGAGCGGATAGGTGACGAACTGGAAGCTCAGGCAGAAATACAGGCAGTTGAGACCAATCTTCTGCGCCTCGGCGCTGTAGCCGTATAAAAGCACAAGCCATTGCGCCGTGCCCATTATAAGCCCGACGAACAGCGCGTTGGACAGGTAGGATATTATGAACATCTTCTTCATATAATACCGTACCTGGTCGGCGTCGCCCGTGCCTACGGCCTGACCTATTACGGTGAGGCAGGAAGTACCCACGCCGCTGCCGACGACCGAGGCTATGTTGTTTATCTGGTTGGCAATGGAGTTGCCGTTTGCCTGATAGTTTATATAGTGAATGACGCCGTCCACCTCGACTTCCTGCACGTAGCAGCCGACGTTGACGAAGGTCGCCGTCATGAGCTTGCCGAGCTGGAAAAGGCAGCTCTCTATGCCGCTGGGAATGGCGAGGTGAAGTATGCGCTTGAGCATCGGCCATTCGAAGCGGAATCTGCCGAAAATGCTGACGCAGACGACGTTTTTCTTCTGTCCCAGAAGATAGAGCATGAAAAGTGCGGGTATGGCGCGGCATATGAGCGTTGCAAGTCCGGCGCCGAGCACGCCCATGTTGAGCGCGAACAGGAACACGGCGTTCATGGCAACGTTCAGAACGCAGCTCACCCCGGCGCTTATCATGGTGGAAAGGCTGCGCCTCTGCACCCTTAAAAGCGATGCGCAGGCATTGAAAAGACCTATGAACGGGAAGGACGCCGCGGTAACGTAGAAATACGTCCTCTGGCTTTCGAACGTCGCCTGGCTGACCTCGCCGTAAAAAAGTTTCAATATGGGATAGTTGAGGGTCAGGCAGAGCGCGCCTATGACCAGCGAGGCGAGCACGACGAGCATGAGCATCTGCTTGCCGCTCTTTCTGGCATTTTCGCCGTCGCCCACGCCGAGGTACTGCGAGGTTATTATCGCGCCGCCAGTTGCAAACGCCGAAAACAGCTGAATTATGAGGTTATTGACATAGTCGACGTTGGACACGGCAAGTCCCGAACTTCCGTCCGTATCAATGCCCGATACCATCATCGAGTCGAAAAGTCCGAGAGAGGTTGAAAAAATCTGCTCTATTACTATCGGCAGAATGAGCCATAACAGCTGTTTGCCCGTGAACAGGCTGTATTTCTTTTTGACCTTGGCGCATTGTTTCATTTGACGACTTATTCTCCCTCCGCGTTTGACATATTATACAACGCCGCGCTAAAAATGTAAAGAAGCAAGCGGCAATAGTTGACACCTTTGACATTAGTATTTATAATATATATGTTGAAAAGCCTGTATAAAGGCAAATAACAGGAAGTCCCGAATGAAGAAAAAGAAACCCCTTGAAACCAGTCCGACTACGCCGAGCAGACTCCCGGCAGTGCTCGCCCAACTGAAAAAATATGCCCTGATAACGCTCGGGTGCATAATATACTCGCTGGGCATATCGCTGTTTATCGAGCCTGCCAATCTGTCTTCAGGCGGAATGACGGGTATATCGCTGATAATAAACGCCGTCAGCGGCATTCCCACGGGCTACCTGCTGATAATTCTGAACATACCCGTGTTCATAATCGGCTTTATCTTCTTCGGATGGGCGTTTCTCCTTTCGACGGGATACGCTACGACCGTCTCCTCCCTTTTGATGACGTTGTGGTCGCACATATTCGGCGCCGAGGGCTTTAACCTTCTGCCCCTTACGGACAACGTAATCGTCAACGCCGTCACGGGCGGCGTACTGTTCGGCGTGGGCATGGGACTCATTTTCCGCATGGGCGCCTCGACGGGCGGCACGGACATATTCGTAAAGCTCCTCCGCAGGAGATTCCGCTACATGAAGACGGGAATGATATCCATGACGACGGACATGACGATAGTGCTCTGTTCGCTGTTCGTTCACCCCGACCTGGAGACGCTGTTCTATACCGCGTTGTCGGTAGTGGTATTCACGCTGATGTTCGACTTTGTGCTGTACGGCGGCAACACCGCCAAGATGGTGTTCGTCATCTCCTCGGGCGAAAAGGCCGAAAAGATTTGCGACAGAGTTCTGAACGAGGTCGACAGCGGCGCAACCTTCATAGACGCGCAGGGCGCGTACAGCAGGGAGAACAAGCGCATACTTCTGTGCGTGATAAAGCCCTTCCTCTACCCCCGTCTGAGGGACGTTGTAAAAGAAGAGGACAAGAGCGCGTTCATGATAGTCTCCTCCGCAAAGGAAATTTACGGTCAGGGCTATAAGAACCAGGACGACGCCGAACTTTAATCAACTAAGATATTCACCCGATTCAGGTGGCGGAGCGCAGTGCAGGGCGCTCCGCTTTTTTTACGCTTTAACGCAATCGTCTGCAAAATAATGTCTTTGCATTATTATGCCCGTCCTTGCTTGTCAGAAAGACGTTAAATCGGGCATATTGTGGGGGCAATCGCTTTTTGCCCCCTGTTTTCTGCATTTTTGCATTATCTGCGGCATATATAGGGGGCAATGCGCATATATGCCTGACTTATTGCTATAACTTTGTGACTTTGAAACTATTTATCAGAACGCGCCCAGATGAGCCGCCACACGATGCGTTACGCCCGAAGAGCGCCAACCTTGCGCCCACCCATCGGCCTGCCGAAACGCGGTACTCGCCGCCGAGCTTTGCGCCGTTCACGAAAAAGGTCAGCCACAACTCGTAAATATTCCTGTTCGTGCCGACTATCTCCATCTCCGCCGCACGCGGACATTCGCCGAGCAATTTCTCTCCGCCGTCGCACGTCAGATAAAGGCGTACGGCTCCGCCCGAATATGCCATTTTTACGAAGGCATACTTTTCGCCGACGACGCCGAACCCCGCCTCGTCGCCTTCCGCGTCGGGCATAAAAGTCAGCGAGCAGCGCGCCGAAAAGTTTTTTGCCGCGAGCTTTGTAGTGAAGAGGTTGGGCAGGTCGCAAACCGCGCAGCCGAAGTGCACGCAGTTGAGGCTGAGTCCGCCGCCGAGCGAGTACCAGTCGCCCTGCATGTTAGAGGGCGTCTGCCACAGCTGCGAAAGCCTGTCGCCCGAAAAGTCGTCGGAAAGAGGCACGCATGCGCCCGTGTGTATATCCACGGGATAATCGCCGCCCGATGTCGGCTTTCCTGCCAGACCGTCATACTTGACCGCGCCGCACAGCGGCCAGCCGTCCTGCCACGTTACGGGCTGGAGGTGCACCACCCTGCCATAGACGCGCATGTCCTGAAAGTGCACGAACATATCCCTGCCGTCGGGGCAGTCGACGAGCGCGCCCTGGTGCGGTCCGTTTATCGGCGTATCGTCCTGCATGAGCACAATCTTGCTCTCGTACGGGCCGTAGATATCTAAGGAGCGCAGCGCCGTCTGCCAACCGCTTCTGACCGACCCGGCAGGGGCGAGGATATAGAAATATTTCCCCCTCTTATACAGTTTCGGGCCCTCTATCACGGGGTTTACGTCGTGCCCGTCGTAGATTATCCTGTACCCGTCCGAAAGGCAGGAGGTGAGGTCGGGCGACACCTCGTACAGCGCTATGACCGAGTTAAACCCTGCCTTGCTGCGAGCGAACGCTACGGCGAGATAGCACCTGTCCTCCACCCATATCGGGCAGGGGTCGATTACCCCGGGGTCGTCTATGAGCAATCTCAGCGGCGACCACTCGCCCTCGGCGCTCTGCGCCTCGGACACGTATATGCCCCTGCCGTATATAGGCATTATGCAATAGAATCTGCCGTCACGATACCTCAGCGAAGGCGCCCATACCCCCTCGCCGTGGCGCACGCATCCGTCGAATTCCCCGAAGGGCAGCCTGTCCGCGACATAGTTGACGTGTTCCCACTCGACGAGGTTGCGGCTCCTTAAGACGGGCACGCACGGCACGAAGTTGAACGAGGACGCGACGAGATAGAAGTACTGTCCGACTCGGATGACGTCGGGGTCGGAATAGTCGCTGAAGAGTACGGGATTTTTATATTTCACGTCGCCACCTCCCTTTCTTTCAATGCCGTAAAATACAGGCCTGCGGCTGTCGCCGCAGGCCGAAAAGGCTTTTTATGTTGCGTCGGCAGCGCAAAAGAACCTGACCGTCAGAGCGCCGCCTTATATATTTCGTACATATCCCTTTCCTTGAGGCGCCTGCAGCTGCCCTTTACGCCGCCGCAGTGTTCGGCGCAGCGCCTTGCCATCTCCTTTACCTGTTCGTCGGTAAGGGTTATGCCGAGTTCGCCTATCGAGGTGGGCAGACCTATGGCGCGGAACCATTCCTCCGCCGCCTCTATGCCCTTTAAGGCAATCTCCTCCCTTGTGCCGCTGGGACGGACGCCCATTGCCTGTATGGCAAACGTGTAGAACCTGCCGAGCACGTCCTTGTACACATATCTCGCCCACGAGCCCCAAAGAGCCGTGAGCGCAGCGCCGTGCGCCACGTCGTAGAGCGCGGACAGTTCGTGCCCGAGCGTATGAGTCGACCAGTCGCCGCCGTCGCCGCCGCAGCCCGTAAGTCCGTTATGCGAGAGCGAGCCCGCCCACATGACGTTTGCCCTTGCCTCGTAGTCCTCGGGATTTTTGAGAAGGCGCTTGGAGCAGGCGATTACCGTCCTTACTATGTCCTCGCCTATGGCGTCGGTGACCCTGAGCGTTTCGCCGCCCGAAAGGTACCTTTCCATGGTGTGCATGGCTATGTCCGCACAGCCGCACGCCGTGGCATAGGGCGGCACCGTGCAGGTGAGCACGGGATTCATTATAGCGAATACGGGGCGGCATATTTCAACGTTGCACCCCCTCTTTACCTGCGTTTCGTCGTCGGTTATGACCGAGGAATTGCTCATCTCGCTGCCTGACGCCGCAAGCGTCAGTATTACGCCCACGGGCACGGTCTTCTGAGGCTTTATCTTTCCGCAGTAGATATCCCAGGGGTCGCCGTCAATCTTCAGCCCCATGCCTATCGCCTTGGCGGAATCTATTACGCTGCCGCCGCCGACGGCGACAATGAAATCCACCCCTTCCTTTCTGCAGAGCGCGATGCCCTCCCTTACGAGACTGAGGCGCGGATTGGGCTTTACTCCGCCCAGCTCGACGTAAGAAATTTCAGCCTCGTCGAGCGACCAGCGCAGCCTTGAGAGCAGCTCGCCGCCGAGCGCCTTGCCGCCGCCGTAGTGAATGAGCACCTTCTTTGCGCCGAACTCCTTGGCAAGCTCGCCAAGCCTGCCTTCCGAATTTTTACCGAACACGACCTTTGTCGGAGTACAGTATGTGAAATCGAACATTTTAAGTCCCCCTGTATTGACTTTATGATTGTTGTAAATCAATTATACACCACATGAGCGCAATAATCAATACCCGATTATGCAACTCGATTGACATTTTTGCGCCTTTGGACTATAATCTTTAATGTTTTTTGAGGAGGCACGGCGGTGAAGAAAAAAATACTTGTCATTTTTACGGGCGGCACAATAGGCAGCGAGCAGACGGGAAAGAGCGTAGGCCTGAATACCGCCAAGCGCAAACTGCTCATAGACCGATATACCCGAAAGTACGGCAACGAGGTGGCGTTTGACTGCCTTTCGCCCATAAACATACTCAGCGAGAACGTTCAGAAAGACGACCTTGAAAAGCTGTACGACTGTGTAAGGGCGACGGACTGCGCGCAGTATGACGGCGTAATCATAACCCACGGCACGGACACGCTGTGCTTTACCGTCAACTGGTTCAGCCAGGTGATGTGCGACTTCCCCCTGCCCGTCGTATTCGTCTCGGCGCTCTACCCCATAGACGACGAGCGCTCCAACGGCATAATAAATTTTTCGGGCGCGGTGGACTTCATAGAGCAGGCGCACATAAAGGGCATATATTGCTCGTTCGCAAACGACGGAGAGAACGCAAAAATTCACCTTGCCTCCCGCCTGGTATGGCCCGACGAGGTGAACGGCTTTTACCACAGCGTGAGGGGCGCGCACCTTGCGGAAATTAAAGACGGACGGGTGATATTCAACACCTCTCCCCTCGTGCCCTCGCCCGAGGAGATAGAGGCAAGTCACCCCGAGGCGCTTGCGCCGTCGCTTTGCGACGAGGTCATGCTGATTACCATGCGAGCTCTTTTGAACTTCGGGATGTATGACTTCTTCCGCAGCCGTCCCCGCGCCATAATTATCGAGCTTTCGCACAGCGGCACCATATGCACCGTCGGCGACGAACTCAACTTCATAAAGTTTGCAGAAAGGTGCAAAAGACTTAATATTCCCGTCATAATTTCGCCCGTAATGAGCGCGGCAGGCGTGTACGAGTCCATGTCCTCCCTGCCCGACAACGTAATTGTTGCGCACGACATTACAGTCGAGATGACGCTCGTCAAGGTGATGTGCGCCCTCGGCGCAAAGAAGCCGCCCGAGAGCTACCTTACTTGCGACCTGTTCTTCGAGAAACTTTAAACTTTATCCATAGATTTTTCAGACGTCTTCAGCCCTGCTTATACCAACGATAAGCAGGGCTGAATTTATACCGCATAATTGCATAATTTATCCCGATTTCCCGATAATATCCGCATAAAAAAAAGGGCTTTTGCGGATAAATATTTGACTTTTGAATACCACTATTATATAATAGCAAACGACCCTAAACAAAAAAGAACTTCGGCGCGGAAAGATTTCCGTGCCGCACAGAGGACGAACAATGAAGAAACTGACAAAAATTTTAACCGTAGCACTGGCGTGCGCCATCACGGTCGGAGCTGCAGGCTGCGCCAAGAGCGTGACCTACCCGGACTTCGTCAACCCCGATGTCTCGGTTGACACCCCCACCAGCGACAAGTACGTCATAAACGTACAGTCTGCCGGCGGCCTTTTGCTCAGCGACGTCAAAGTAACCTTGAAGCGTGCGGACGGCAGCATCTACAAGACGGGCATTTCCAAGGACGGCAAGATTGAAATTGCCGCCGCACTCGGCGAATATACCCTTGAAGTGGACGAGTCGTCGCTGCCCGCAGGTTACTATCTTGACGGCACGGTCTACAAGACCAACCCCGACGAGAGAGAGGAAGTCACCATAAAGATTCCCTCCAAGGTAATCGATCAGACGGCATCCGCCTCGACTTCCTACGCGGTTGGCGAAATCATAAGAGATTTCGTGTTCACCGACTGCTATGGCAACACCTACACCCTCAGCAAGACCTTAGAGACCAAGAAGGCGGTAGTTCTCAACTTCTGGTACACGGGTTGCGGCCCCTGCAGGTCGGAATTCCCCTATATCGAGCAGGCATATACCTCCAACGGACAGGTTGAATTCTTCGGATTCTGCTCGACCCACCAGGGCGACACCAACACGACGGTTGCAGAGTACAAGAAAAACAACAGCCTGCCCAACCTTCCCCTCGGTATAGACAACATTGGCCTTGGCAATAACTTCGGCGTGACGGCATATCCCACGACGGTCGTCATAGACAGATACGGCCTTATCGCATACAAGTCGACGGGCAGCGAACCTTCGCTCTCCTTCTGGTCGTCGCTGTTCAGCGAATACGCTTCGGAAGACTACAGCCAGAACCCCGAGATAGAAGAAGGCGGCGAGGACGGCGTAGAACAGCAGAAGCCCACCTACACGATGCCCGCATCCTCCGAGATAGAGGCAGCGATGAACACCGAGGGCGTAACCGCGACCTACCACGCAGACCCCGACGAATACAGCTGGCCCTGGCTTGTGGGAACGGATGAAAACGGACAGTACGTATATTCCTCCAACACGGGCATACACAACTCCTATTCCATACTCATTGCAAACGTTCAGATGAAGCAGGGACAGATGATCTCCTTCGACTATAACGTCAGCACGGAGGCAGGCGCAGACAATCTTTACGTCATAATCGACGGCGAAAGCATGATTGTCGACGGACTTTCGGGCGAAAGCGGATGGAAGACATATGACCTGTACGTTGCGGACAGAGATAAGGAAATAGAGCTGGTATTCACCTATATCAAGGACGCCGGCGACCCCGGCGACGACAGCATAGGCGACGACGTAGTAAAGCTGAGAAACTTAAGACTTTCCGACGCTTCCGAGACGGATGTGGCGCTGGACGTAGTTCGTCCCTGCGCATCGGGACTTGAGGACGGTCAGATGACCTATTCCTACTATGTAACCCCCGTACTCGGCTCGGACGGATTCTATCATAAGGATACGGCAGACGGACCCCTTCTCTTCATAACCATAGACCAGCTGACCCCCTGGAGCGATCTGCACATGGACGGCAACATCACGGAGAACGGCTCCCTGAGCTACTACAACACTCTCTACTCGCTGACCTATAACGAGTATTCCAACAGGGCGGCAGATTCGAGCTTTGCGGTAAACATTGACGGCAAGGACATCACCGAAGAAGTCATTGCATACGTCACCGTATCCCACTACGTAGGCACGGACAACAACCTGATGCCCGTAAGCGAAAAGCTGAGAGAGTGGGCGACGCTCTTCTGCACGGCCAAGGCAAAGGCGCAGAACCGTCCTACCTACAGCAACGAGTGGCTGGAGTTCTGCTATTACTATGATCACTACGGTCCCGACCACGCAGAGGGTGAGCATTGCCTTGTAAATTACGATCCTTCCAAGGGTCTGAGCGAGTACAACTGCTACACCGCGCAACTCAACGACTACGCAACGAGCACCGAGACTTATGATGCCGAGACGGGCAGGAACTATGTAGACATAGACTATCTAGCAAACGAGTCGCCCAGAGGCGATTACTACAAGTTCACGGCACCCAAGTCGGGCGTATACAACATAAGGTCCTACTATGTTCCCGAATCGCCCGAGACCTCGCCTTACCTCTTCCTCTATAAGGACGGAAAAAGTGTAAACCGTCCCGGTGAAGACGTACTCGACTTCGACGTGTTCATGGGCGAGACCTATGAGGGCTTCAACGACTACATCGCACTTGAAGAGGGCGAGACGGTATTCTTAAGACTTGCCGTATACTTCAACGTAGAGGGCGCATTCGAGTTTGAAATTGACTACCTCGGCGAAACCTATCAGAAGCTGTACACGACGGCGACCGCCGCAGGCGCATACAGCTACCATGAGGATACGGGCGTATTCTTCTTCCTCGGCGTTGACGTAGTTTACGACAGCGGCACGGACTGCTACTATATCAAGGGCGCGAACGGCGAACCCGTATATGACGAGCCCATCTATATAGATATGATTCACGGCAGCTACTTCATAAGCAGCTTCAACGAGACGCTGAGCAACTTCCATTCCCTTGAGGATATAATGAAGATCGACGGCGCATTCATAGGCTCTGCAAAGGGCAAGATGAATGCATACCTCGAGGAGTCAAAGGCAAAGGATCCAAACGATACCTACTACGGAATGGTAAAGGCCAATGCCGAGATAGTAACGCTTTTGCAGCAGTTCATTGCAACATATGACGACCTCGGCGGCAAGGACGAGGGCAACGGCTGGCTGGCATTCGGCGCCTATATGGAGCACTTCGGCTTAGGTCTTTAATAAATGACGGAGGCAATTTAAATGACGAAATTTTTTAAGATACTGACAACTACGATAGCCGCACTTGCAGCAGTACTTGCGCTTGCGCTGTTTGCCGCTTGCGGAAACGGCGAGAGCGAAAAGAGCGACCCTGCCACCACCTACTACTTCACGGTTGTAGGCAGCGACGACCAGCCCATAAACGGACAGACGGGCGGCAGAGACGGCGGCAAAGTTGCAATACAGATCTGCACCGAGATGTGCGTAGACCTCAACCCCCTCGGCGTAACTCTTGGTACCGACGGCAAGGTTTCGCTCACGCAGGAACAGGTCAACACCTTCTTCGCATCGGAAACCGACGTCACCGAGTTTGCATTCCACGCGCTTCACGTGCCCGGATATGTAGATGACTGCGAGGTAGACGTAAAGGGTCCCGGCGAATATACCCTGAAGCTTTCGGTGCCTGCGGCGCACGTATGCGAGAGCGAATGCCCTTTCTGCGGCAAGTGCACGGATGAAACCTGCACCGAGGCAGTATGCGCAGACAAGTGCGAAGGTCACGTATACAACCTGACCATCACACTTCCCGACGGCAGCGCTGCTGCAAACGCAACCATCTCGATAGGCGGATTCGAATATACGGCAGATGCCCAGGGCAAGTACTCTCTTGACCTCGTGGCACAAAAGGGCTATATAGGCGTTCACGAAAGCTATGAGCTTGTAGTGACCAGCGGAGAATATTCCAAGACTGTCACCATTCAGGCAGTAGCCGAAAACTACGACCTCACCATTGCTCTCGAGGCGTAAGCAAATTATGACGGCGGCAACTTAGCGCCACTCCCTTCGGGGAAAAATTTAAAAGACAGACGCGGCTTATCCGAAAGGATGAGCCGCTTCTTTAATATTGTCCATAAAAATTATAAATCAGCACTTTTTCGCTCTTGCCATTTTTTGCGGCTGTGCTATACTCTAATCGGCACAAAACTTAATTTTCACGAATATGGGATACGAACAGGCATTTCGTATCTCTATTTTCCGTTATAAGGGAAGTTTTGTGCCAACAAACGGGGATACTGTGCAGGGCGTGTCTTCGTTTGGAGGGCACGCTTTTTTTTATTTTTAAATAACGGAGGAAATTATGAAAAGAAAGTTGACAGCATTGATTATGGCAACCGCCATGGGACTTTCGTGTATGGTCGGTATGGCAGGTTGCGGCGGAAATGAGGACAATACCCAGAATACGGGCAATAATGGCGGAAACGGGCAGACGCAGGAGCATACCCTTGTAGCGCACGCGGCAAAGGACGCCACCTGCACAGAGGATGGCAACAGGGCGTACTGGGAATGTACGGACTGCGGAAAACTCTTTTCGGACAAGGACGGAAATAGCGAGACCACCCTTTCGGCGGTGACAATCGCGGCAAAGGGACATACGCTTGAAAAGACGGAGGGCACTTCCGCCACCTGCAAGGATGAGGGCGTAATTACATACTGGACGTGTACGGTATGCCATAAACTTTTTTCCGACGCCGAGGGTAAGACGGAAATTGACAGGGAGGACACAGTAATACCCGTAACCGACGACCACACTTACGGCGGATGGCTTTCCGACGGCGAAGGACATTGGAAAAAGTGCGAAATATGCGGCGATATGACCGAAAAAGTTGAGCATACATTCGACAGTCAGCTTGTCTGCGAGGAATGCGGCTATGAATACGACCCTGCAGAGGATACCGCCCCTTCTACCATTGACGAACTTTTCCCCGACGAAACTTCCGCAACGGCAATAGAGCTTGCAAGGGCTGAATACTGTCAGAACGTGGCAAAGGAAAATTTGCAGATTGTATATGACTTTATCCGAAATAATAACATAACAAAAAATGCCGATATGCAATCTTATAAAATAGATTTAGGTGAGGTAACCGAAGATAAAGTTCAGACAATCAGATTTTTCCTTTACTATATAGATAAGCGAACCAACAATCACGCTTATATGGCATTTGATTTTGAATTGTCAAAAGCGTTGACCATAAGCGAGCTATTGGATAAATCGGTTGTGGATAATTTAGATTTAACATATGAAAATGTTTTACCGAAATACAGCTATATTTATAACCCCCAAAAATAAGGCGATAAGGACGAATTTATAAAGGCCGTGGCGGCAAAACTTGACCCCGACTTTACAGTTGACGGCGATACAATTTTGCTCTATACCGAAACCCATGGAATTAACGTCAGAGGGTTCCAGACAGTACTCATAAATGACTACGGCATACGAGAATTTAATGTCAATGTCCCTCAAACTGTAAACGATGACGAGCTTGTAGACGCCGTCGACAGTTTAATTGAAGTCTCGTTCGATTCTGTCGATTTCGGAGGGTATCAGCTTGACGTCGACCTTGCGGCAGTCGGCGAAGAGGCATAAATAATACAAATACATTCAAACGGACGCCGAAAACTAAGCTTACGGCGGCATATTGCCAAAGAGAGCGCGGCATAAATTACAGCTGAACGCAACTTCTCCTGAACCCCGCCAAAAGGGCGCGCAGGCGGCGCAGATTTGCGCCGCCTGCGCTTATCATATGCCGCACCGATAAACTTATTGACCTTATCCCTATCGCCTGCCAGAGGGCAAAATACGGCGCGTTTACGGCATATTAACTTTATATGCCGCACTTTTGCGGCGTCATAATTTAAACGGCACATAATTAAAGAGCGCCCCGAGCGAAAATTTCTTTTCGCTCGGGGCGCTACTCTGCTTTAATTCAGACAGCCGCCCGAAATAAATTTTAATTCAAGACAGCGGCTTTAGTAAGGTTCTGCCAAGCCTTTCGGCTCAGTTCATTGCCGCAACTATCGCCTCGCGAAGTTCGGTTTCGGAGCAAGCGCCCTGCTTTACGAAGTCTATGACGCCGTTTGCATCTAGGACGACGGTCATGGGATATGCATACTTGCCGCCGAACATGAGGTAGGTACACGTCTCCTCGGTATCCTGCGCAAAGGTTATCTCATAGCTGTTCCACGCCCTGCCGTTCCTGTCCACATTGCCGTCCAACCACGCCTGAACGCCGCCCGAAGGCACCGCCGAGTAGCTGTGTACGGCGAACATATTTATCGCGCCGTCATACTCTTCATATATGCTCTCGAAGTAGGGAAGTTCGGCTTTGCAGGGGTCGCAGTCGGTATACCAGTAATTGATTACCGTAACCTTGCCCTTGCACTCGATTGTTGAGAACTCGTTCCACGTGCCTGCCGACTCATATACCTGCAGGGTGAACGTAGGCGCCTTGTCGCCGACGCCGTATACCATTGTACTCTTTGTCTCCTGTACGGCATAGTACACAAGCGCCGTAATGAGCACGGCTATTGCAAGCACCCACGCCGTGAACTCCAAGGCAAATCTGCGGTTTTTGAATTTTGCGCCGAACGCCTTAATTGCCGCCTTAAACTTTGAAGGCTTTGCCGCCTCCGACAAAGTTCCCTCCGACGGGACGTCGGCAGAGATTTCCGCACCCGACGCGGTCGCGCCCTCAGCGCCGACCACGGGCGCCGCGCAGACCTCGGCGCTATCCTTTACGGGGGTAGTCACTACTACCGCCGCATTGCTCTTTGAAAGGGAAAGAAGGTCAACCTTGCCGCCCTCCGCCGCTGCTGGCTGAGCTACGGGCAGGGTGTTCTTTACGAATATCTTGCTGCCCTTCCAGGTTATTGCCTGTACGGGGCATACGGGAATGCACTCGCCGCACTGAATACATTCGTGGTCGCCGACGTGCTTTATATCCATCTTACAGCCCTCTATGCAGAGGCCGCAGTCTATGCACTTGTTCTTGTCGAGCTTTACGCCCAGAAGAGACAATCTGCAGAAGAGTCCGTATATCGCGCCGAGGGGGCAGATAAAGCGGCAGAATGCCCTGTATATGAACACGCACGCCACTACCACTACTACGAGGATTGCGAACTTCCACGTGAACAGATATCCGAGCATTGCATAGAAGTCGGAATTTTCAATATTTGCAAGCAGACTTACCGCGCCCTCCAGCGTTCCTGCGGGGCAGACATACTTACAGAACGAGGGAATGCCTGCATATATTACGGGAATTGCAATCAGTATGCCCAAAAGCACATACTTGAAATATGACAATATGCGCGTGAACCTGTTCTTTCTGAGCTTGGGAGAACGAATCTTGTACAGAAGTTCCTGAATGAGTCCGAACGGGCACAAAAAGCCGCATATTACCCTGCCGAGAAGCAGTCCGAACAGTATGAGTATGCCGAATATATAGGCAGGCGCCCTTGTGCTGCTTGCCGCCAGCGAGTCCTGCAGCGCGCCGAGGGGGCACGCGCCTATCGCGCCGGGGCAGGAATAGCAGTTGAGTCCCGGAACGCACGCCGTCTTTGTGCTGCCCGTATATATCTTGCCCGTCGCAAAGCCCTTTATGTTGGCGTTGGTAAGGAGCGCCGCATACAGCTGAATGAGTCTCCTCTTGGTGGGCAGGTGATTTTTAAACCAATCTTTCGTCTTAACTAAAAAATTCTTCATATCAACCCAGCCCTATGCACTCCGTACATATATTTATAGCCTTTATCATTATCGCCCTGGCGTTGCCGTTGAGAGCGCCCCATATTATGAGCGCAACCGCAATTACTGCAAGGGCTATCCTCAGCCCCATAAGGAAACGGGGGTCGGAAATGACGACTTCCGCCGCCGTCTTGCGCCTCTTATTGGGCTTAAGTCCGAAAGTCAGCTTTTTGACCGAGGGAAGCATGCTCTTTACGGCATACTTTTCATACGCCGCCGCGCCTGCAATTACTACGAGCCCGGCAAATATGCAGGGGAACACGTGCTTTGCCATGTTGAGCATCTCCGCCGTGACGTCCTTGTTGGGGAAGTTCCCGGGGATTGCGAGATATACTATGCCGTAAATCGCCGCTATGCCGAAGAGCGACCACGCCGCAACCTTCAATGCAAATATAAGCTTTCTGCCGCGCTCGACCAGGGCAAAATCCTGCTCGAGTCCCTGAGGGGCGCTGTCGGGCAGGCGCTTTGCAAGGCGGGCATACTGCAAATCGTCGGGAATTTTGCGCTGCTTCTGCTTTACGGGGAATACCTCCCACAGCACAAACCCCGCTATTATGGCGGCTATCCACAGCCAGAACGCAAGGGATATCCGGGAAAGCGCCTCTACCACTCTCTCCCTCGTGAACGGGCTTGCGCCCTCATAGTCGGGAGCCGTACCCGTGATATAGAGGGACAGCACTTTCCACAAAAACAGTGCGCCCACAACCAGCGTGAACGCCCCGAATATCCAGCCGTAATATGTCCTTACGAGCTTAGGTGTCCTTTCCTTCATATATTCCTCTTTCTTGCGGCAAAACCGCAGTTTATTGGTGACCTTTATTATACCAAACGGCATACGGCAAAGTCAAGAAGTATTGAATGAAATCAGCCCCTTATGGCTTGACAAAGCGCGCGCATGACATTTATAATTTAACGGTAAGCATAACAATATTTTTACTTCGGAGAAAATATGGAAGACAAACTCTGCGCCGATTATGTGAACATCTTAAAGGAAGAACTTCTGCCTGCAATGGGCTGCACCGAACCCATTGCCGTGGCATACGCCGCAGCTCTTGCAAAGAGCACGCTCGGCCGTATCCCCGAGAAGGTCGAAATTACCGTTTCGGGCAACATATTGAAGAACGTAAAGAGCGTTATAGTGCCCTGCACGGGCGGACTTAAGGGCGTTGCCTCCGCCGCAGCGGCAGGCATAATTTCGGGCCGCGCGGAGGATAAGCTGGAAGTCCTTGCCCACCTGGACGACGAGGACAGAAAGGCGATAAAGGACTATATGAAAAAGGCGGACATATCCGTCCGCCAGAGCGACAGCGGCTGCATATTCGACATAGGCGTAAAGCTCACCTCGGCAAATGAAGAGGCATATGCCAGAATTGAAGGCCACCACACCAACGTCGTCGAGCTTTCCAGAAACGGTCAGAAGTTAATTTCCAGGGAGATACTCAAAGAAAACGCCGACGAGGGCTTCACCGACAGGAGCGTTCTCTCCGTAAGGGGCATAATCGAGTTTGCAAACACCGTAGAACTCGACAGGATAGACGGCGTAATTTCGCGCCAGATAGAGTACAACACGGCAATCGCCGAGGAGGGTCTTAAGGGCGATTACGGCGCAAACGTAGGCAAGGTTCTGCTCTCTGCCTTCGGCAACGGCGTGCACAACCGTGCAAGGGCGACGGCTGCGGCAGGCTCCGACGCCAGAATGAACGGCTGCTCCCTGCCCGTAGTCATAGTTTCGGGCAGCGGCAACCAGGGAATGTGCGCCTCCCTTCCCGTCGTCGTATATGCAAAGGAGCTGGGCGCAAGCCGCGAACAGCTCATACGCGCGGTGGCGCTCAGCGACCTTATAACCGTGCACTTAAAGACGGGCATAGGCAGGCTTTCGGCATACTGCGGCGCGGTAAGCGCGGGCGCAGGCGCAGGCGCAGGCATTGCCTACCTTTCGGGCGGCGGCTTCGAGGAGATTGCCCATACCCTGGTGAATGCGCTTGCAATAACTTCGGGACTTATCTGCGACGGCGCAAAGTCGAGCTGTGCGGCAAAGATAGCCTCCGCCGTGGACGCAGGCATAATAGGCTATGAGATGTACAGGCGCGGCAGCCAGTTCTACGGCGGCGACGGCATACTGGACCACGGCGTGGAGAGCACGATTGAAAACGTCGGCGACCTTGCAAGGATAGGCATGAAGGAGACCGACGAGGAGATTATCCGCTTGATGATTAAGGACCTTTAATCGCCCGTTCGGGCGTAAATATGCGCCGTCTGACGGCGCGGCAAACTCATAAAGAAGTGACAGAAGCGGCGCCCCGAGGGGAAATTTTGTTCCCTCGGGGCGCCGCCCGTTTTTACATTTATGACTAGGAATTCCGCCCGTATGGCATTTTTTATGCGCAAATTGCCAAATCGGGGACAAAAAAATGCAAAACCCCTATTGAAAAAGCCGTCGTTTCATATTATAATGGTAGAAAAGCGGATTAAAATTCCGAGATAAAGGGGAAAACAAAACAATGAGCATTACAGCAAACCAGATAAGGAACATTGCCGTAATCGGGCACAGCGGCGAGGGCAAAACCACGCTGTGCGAGGCGATGCTCTTCAATGCGGGCGCCATAGACAGAATGGGCACCGTTGAACAGGGAACGACGGTCATGGACTTCGACGAGGCGGAAAAGGGCAAAAAGATGTCCGTATATGCCTCCGTCGCGCACCTTGACTGGAAGGGAATCAAGGTAAACCTGATAGATCTGCCCGGCTTTTACGACTTTGAGGGCGAAAGACACGAGGGACTTGCCGCCTGCGGCGGAGCAATACTGGTTATCGGCGCGAACGGCTCCCTGCCCATCGGCGCGGAGAGCGTAGTCGACTACTGCTTAAGGCAGGGCAAACCGCTCATCATATTCATAAACGGAATGGATAAGCCGACCGCCGACTATCCCGGCACCATCGAGGCGCTGAGGGAAAAATATGCAGGCAAGATTGCGCCCATTCAGATACCCATAATGAAGGACGGCAAGATGACGGGCTACATAAACGCCCTGCAGGAGAGGGCATATGAGTTCTCGACAAAGGGCAGAATGGACATACCCATACCCCAGGAGTACGCAAAACAGCTTGACGACATGGAAAACCGCCTGGTTGAGACGGCGGCAGAAAACGACGACGTGCTCTTAGATAAGTTCTTCGAGCAGGGCGGTCTGACCAGAGAGGACGCCATTTTCGGCATAAGAAAGGGCATAGCGATAGGCAATGTCATACCCGTCATGGCAGGAAGCGCTTTAAATAACCGAGGCGTAATCAACCTCCTCGACGAAATAGTCACCTATATGCCCACAGCAGACGAGAGAAGAAACACCATTGCCACCGACCTCCTTGCAGACGAGGTGGTAAACGTCAACCGCGAGGAGAACGGTCCACTCGCCGCACTCGTTTTCAAGACGGCAAACGACGCATATACGGGCAAACTCAACTACATAAAGGTATTCCGCGGCAAGCTTAAGACGGGCGACACCGTGCTCAACGCCGACACTGGCAAGGAAGAGCGCATAGGTCAGATATTCACGCTCATGGGCAAGAAGACCGAACTCGTAAGCGAGCTGACGGCAGGCGACATAGGCGCCGTGAACAAGCTGAGTTCGACGGATACCAACAACACGCTGTGCGCCATAGGCACTAAGATTAAATTTGACCCCATACGCTTCCCCCGTCCCTCCCTTCCGCGCGCCATAAAGGCTGCCGACAAGGGCGA
Source organism: uncultured Clostridia bacterium (assembly GCA_944354125.1). Taxonomy (GTDB): domain Bacteria; phylum Bacillota; class Clostridia; order Christensenellales; family Borkfalkiaceae; genus Coproplasma. The sequence goes on from CALVPT010000002.1 coordinate 188,842, forward strand.
CGAGGATAAGATATGGACGGGTCTGAACAGAATGAAGGAGGAAGATTACACCTTCTCCGCCGAAAAGAATACCGAGACGGGCGAACTCATCTTAAGCGGTCAGGGCGAAACCCATCTTGAACTGATTGTCAGCAAATTAAAGAGCCGTTACGGCATAACCGCGCTCCTTTCCAAGCCCAAGACTCCGTACAGGGAGACAATAAAGGGCACGGCTATCGCCGAAGGCAAGCACAAGAAGCAGTCGGGCGGACACGGACAGTACGGCCATTGCAAGGTGCGCTTCGAGCCGTGCGACAGCGACTTTGAGTTCGGCGACGAAGTCGTCGGCGGCGCAGTGCCCAGACAGTATATCCCCGCGGTCGAAAAGGGACTTAAGGAATGCATGGTAAGGGGCGTGCTTGCAGGATATCCCGTGACGGGCGTAAAGGCGACGCTCTTCGACGGAAGCTACCACGACGTAGACTCCTCCGAAATGGCATTCAAGGCGGCCGCCGCAATAGCGTACAAGGAGGGCATGAAGAACGCCAACCCCGTGCTCTTAGAACCCATAGTAAAGCTCAAGGTCGCCGCGCCAAACGACTATCAGGGCGCTGTCATGGGCGACATATCCAAGCGCAGGGGCAGAATATGCGACAGCATAACCGACGGCGACACGACGACCGTAATTGCCGAAGTGCCCCTCTCCGAGACGTATGACTACACTACCGACTTAAGGGGCATGACGAGGGGCAGAGGCAAGTTCTCCACCGAGTTTTTGCGCTATGAAGAAGTGCCCTACGCCCTGGCAGAAAAGATTATTGCCGAGGCCAATAAGGACTGATTGACGCCGCACACGGGCGCAATCGGTTGCACGATTAAAAGTCAGCCATAAATGTTTGGGGCGGCAGCGCCGATACGGGCGCTGCCGCCCCCTCTGTTTTACACTCCTGCAAGGCGGTCTTAAAATTCAAACTGCAGGTTGCCCCATTATCATATCGAATAAACTGAGCTTAAAAAAAAGTAACCCTCCCGCTTAGCGGGAGGTTCTTCATTTTCGGGCACAGCCCTAGTTTACTAGACCGAGTGCTAAG
>CALVPT010000003.1 GCA_944354125.1 uncultured Clostridia bacterium
GGTGCAAGCATGGGAGTGATGGGAATTTTCTTTAATTCGACTTTGCCGTTCTTGCGCTTTGAGTTGTTTGCAACGATAAATTCGCCCTCGACCTTTGCTGTGAAGTATTCGTTCGGGCGCATACCCGTGTATAACCCCACGGCGAACATCTGCTGATAGGGAGTGCCTGCCGTTTCCGTGAGCAGCTTTTTCTCCTCTTCTTTGGAAAGGGCTGTGCCGTGCTCTCGCTCGTGCTTTTTATGGAATACCATATCGAGCGGATTGTGCTTTAAAATACCGTGCTTTATTGCGGCTTTGAAAATGAGGTTTAAGAGCGTAAAGACTTCTTCTGCGGTCTTTCCCTTGCCCTGTTCTTCAAGCCCGTCTAAGAGCATCTGGCATTGCTTAGGCACAATTCTGCGGATGGGCACGTCTTTAAAATGAGGGGAGAGGTGGTTTTTGAATTGGCTTTTGGCAACTCGCAGTGTGCATGCGGCAACCTTTCTCGAATAGAAGTTTTCAAAGAAATACTCGGAAAACTTTGTGAAGGTGTCAGGTACGTCGCTTTGGGTGCTGCCATACTTTTCAAATTCCACCAGCTTGTCTATAAATTTGCGTTTTGCTTCTTCAAGGTTGTTGGACGATGCGTAGATGTTATAGCCATAAGCGCGCAGGCGAATTTCGTAATTCTGATTTGCCTTGCCGCTCTCGCGTCTGTAAACACGCGCCGTCATGCCCTGAACTCTGAATAGTTGTCTGAATTTTCTCGGCATATGTTTAATCTCCTTCTGAGAGAATCTGACTTCACTTGCCGTAGAATCCGTACTCTTTTGTTGCGTATCGTTCTGTATGTCCGTAAGGGACTTTATCTTTTCAAGCGAAAGCGAGTCGGCAGCCGCTTTAAGCACGGCATTTGTCGCCTCGTCTCGACTGTCCTTCGAGACATACTTAATCAGTGATAATAGATTTTGTAATTGTTCTTGTGTCATTTCCTCCTTGTTGCGGTTATTGTAAACGGGGTACAGCCGCTTAATTAAAGCTCCTTAAAGTTGTAATTCCGAAAGGCAGGTATCGTCCTGCCGCTTAAGCAATTTTATTATAAATCTTAAATCTTCCAATTAAAAGGAACTAAATCTGTATCTTCCCACAACTTCTACAACTCACCCCAACTTTACCCCAACAAACCCCAACAAAATAGAGTGGGGAGGGGCTCTTATCAAGTTGTTATTATGTCTATTTTTCATATCAAATGCCTCTAAAACACTTGTTGTAACGTCTTTGAATTGTGTATATTACTGAGCCTATTGCTCCGATGCTTCTGTTAAGCAATCGTCCAATCTCGCCCATGCTCAGTCCTGCCATACGGTGAGTGAGTACTTTGCGCTGGTAGTCATCGAGCTGCATTTTGTCCATCATCTGCTCTACGACTTTGTGTTCGTCTTCGTCTGCTTTATACTCAATTAATGTTAAGAAGTTTTGTAGCATAATTATTGCATTGAATGATGAGAATGTTTTGATGTATTCTGGATATGATGCGATAATTCGAAGAAATGCCGTATTAAAAACAAAAAAAATAATTGCAAAAACAAATAAATTATTGGAAGAGTATCGCGCATAAAAGGCTGGTATTTATAGTCTATTGGATATAATAAGGAAGGCGGACGAGCCGAAGGGAGAGGGCTGAAAAGCAATCTCCTGCAGGGCTCGCCCGCCCTTTTTTTAATATTGACGATTGACGGCGGTAATGGTATAATCTGAATGAAGTTACCGCGGATATTACTACGATACTCAAACAGGACTATTTTTCGAAAAATTTGATTGCTTGATTAGATCATTTAATGGCTGAAAGCTGCCGACTTGTTATAGACAAGCGCACGTCTAATTGCCATTTAATTTTTTAACTCTTAAAAATCGTGTCAGATTTCAGGGCTGAATGACAAATTATTTTGTTAAAAATATCGCAAAGATAAAAGGGGCGGAGCCGACAGCGAGTCGGATCCGCCCTGTTTTCATTCGAAATTACAGATCTGAATTCATTGTAAATTTACATTTCGGATAATTTGAACATCCGTAGAACTGTCCGTTTTTCCCGTTTCGCAGTACAAGTTTGCCTCCGCAGCGCGGGCAAATTCCTTGCTTCACCCTTCGCTGCATTTCGTGTATATTTTCAATATGCTTGTCCAAATCAATTTTCTCGTTTGATTTCAAAGACAAAATTTTATCGTACAACCCTTTAATCGCATCGGCAGGAATACAAATATGTCGTTATTTAGTAAACGCCACAGCAAGGCTGATGAGGAATATTAACATACCATTATTTCCAGATTAAGATAAGGTTTATTCAAAATATTTTGTGTGCAGATAATTATTGCCAGAAAAATTTGCCTTGCACTCATTCGGATAGGTCTAAAATATGTCTTACCGTAGCTGATAATGATTGGCTTAAGTTTATTTATCAACTTAGTCATGAATTATGTCATTGCAAACTTCTCTTGGGAACTTGCCTCAGTCGTTGAAATGGTTTGATGAATTTATATGTTGTTTGTCGTCATGGGTTGTTTTTTATCATATAAAAACTTGTGGTAATTCTTACTTCGCAAGTTTATATACATCCGATATAAAACAAGAAATTATGATATATATGGGACAAATATTGCTGTATAGGTATCCGAATAATGTCATAGCGGTGCAAAACACAAAAGAATTTTTTAATCAGAATTACAACTTATACATTAAAGATGAAAATTTAATAAAATCACATGATGTTTATTATTTGAGTTTATGTCAGGCGCTTAATTATAGTTTTAAGGGGTTGACATTTATAGGCAAATTGCACAATATAAAAACTTATGATGGAATGTTTTTGCTAAATCAATTTTACAAATTCAATGTCCTAACGAAAAAACTGATCGGGCAGGAATTGAAAATTATTTATTCAACAATGCTTTAGTTATTATTTGAACAATGTTCTTGTTTTCTTTGGTCAATTTGCGGAAATCGGATAACAACTGCTGTTCCTGTTTTGATAGAGCGGAGAGTGGTGATATGTAAAGGAACTCTTCCTGTCGTCCGACAAGAAAGTCAATTGAGCATTGAAAAAAGTCGGCAAGTTTAATGAGTGCGCTATAGTCCGGTAACCTATTTAGGTTAGTCCAACCAATTACTGTGGTATAAGGTATTCCGCTCTGCACCGAAAATTGTTTTCTGTTCAAATTTTTTTCATCCAATAAGTCGTTAAAAATATCAATAAACATCATAATACCTTACTTAAATTTTATCACATGTTTCTAAATAGGTACTTGACATATCTTATGAGGTAGTTTATAATCAAGATTATCTAATTAGGTAATTTTTTTCAAAAAATGACCTGATTAACTGTTTCGTGGAATTATACTTTCAAGTTCAGCAGATGGATATTCATCACTAATAGCAACAAGGAGAGGGATATGGTAAGAGTGGCTATTGTTGAGGATAATAAAAGAGATGCGGATATTCTAATCCGATATATAAAAAGATTCACGGAACAAAAAAACTATGACGAAATAGTTGTTGATTATTATGACAACGGCTTTCAGTTTATTGCTGATTATAAAGCTGTTTACGATATAATTTTTTTGGATATAGAAATGCCTCAGATGGACGGTTTGAATGTCGCGCGCAGGCTCAGAGAAGTCGACCAGAACGTTTGCATCTTATTTGTCACTAATCTGGGCAAATATGCAATTTACGGATACGAAGTTGACGCTTTGGATTTTTTAGTAAAACCGGTAACGTATTTCAATTTCAGTGAAAAAATGAAAAAAGCGTTAAGCAAATGTGAGAGCAACAAAACAGCTTATTTACTTGTTCCTACTGACAATGGCGTGACAAAGTTGATGTTGAAAAATATTTTATATGTGGATAAAAATTTTCATGATATTATTTACCACACGGCTGAATTCGATTATTGTGAACGTAAAAATTTGAAAGAGGTGGAAGAGTTGTTTTTAAAGAACAACTTTGTAAAACTCAACAGGGGCTGTCTAGTAAACATATGTGCTGTCAGTAAGTTTACCAGAGATTGTATAATTTTGGGCGATAAAACTCTGCCTGTAAGCCGCGCTATGAAAAAGGAGTGCTTTGTCGCTCTTATCAGGTTCATGCGTGAGGGGGAATGCAGATAACAAAGAGCAAACGATATATATTTTTGCTGTTCGGTAAACGGTGATATAAAGGCGATGTTATTATAAATATGATAAATGTCTTGCTAAGTTGGGTTATATTGTGTTTAATAAATGACATCAGGATAATTATATGTCTGATCCCGTTTACTATTTTTTTGTCTCGCAGAACAAAATTCGGATGGCGTGTGAGCATTGCCGTTACAGCATATGTTGTTTGTTCGTTTTTAACATTTTTATTGTTCTCGTTCATCGAGGTCGCCTTTGTGACAGACGCTTTGCGATTTATTTTCATGTGCTTTTTGTCTGGAGCGTTATTGTTTATACCTTTCAAGACAAACGGGTGGAATGTTTCGTCGGCAACCGCTTGCGCCATAATAGTATATAATATTTCAAATCAGCTCATATTGCTGCTGCAAATATTTGGTGTTCGTCCTCGTGTAATTTTGGGAATTGTATGCGATTATGGGACGTGTATAATTCTGTCTGTAATATCTTATTTCATTTTTCGTTCGCATCATAAAGCCGAAACCGAAAGGCGGGATTTTTCGCTGCTGATTATCTGTGCCGATGTAATAATCGTTTCTTTTATTGGGTATATTGCAACTGCCATTATCACGGTTGACAGCGAGGCCGCTGAGAACATCAGGCAAGTCTTATTTAAGTATCGTATAGTTTTAGTATTTTATTCCTTAATATCATGCTGTCTTTGCGCGTTTTGCCTTGTTGAAATTTTCAGACGGATAGAGTCCGAAGGCGAAAAAATAAAGGCGTGCGAAATGTTGGCCGAAGAACAAAAGAAGAATGAGACTGTGGCCAGATTGCAGGAAGAGCTGGATATTAAAGTCCATGATATGAAACACATTTTAAGGTTATTGGATGGCGGAGAGAATATATGCGACAGAAGCCGTGAAATTGAATCAATAAAACAAACCATGTTGGAATATGAGAGTTATGTTGATACCGGTAATTCTGTGCTGAACGCAATCGTGCGGGAAAAAATTATAATTTGCAATAAAAGCGACATACAGTTCACCTGTTCCGCAGACGGAAAGTTGCTGAATTTTATATCGTCGCTCGATATCGTTGCGATATTCGGCAATATGTTGGACAATGCTGTGAATTATCTCAAAACGGTGGAGGACAAGGAAAAGCGTATTTTAAGCCTTGTCGTTCGGGAAAAACTCGGAAAAGTTTATATTTGTGCTGAAAATTATTACGCGGAAGAAAGTATTGAGCTTGTCGACGGGTTGCCGGTCACGCGCCGCGATAGGCTTAAACACGGGTTTGGCTGCAAAAGTGTAAGAAAGGCAACCCGCAAATATAACGGCGATATGTTCATTACTATAAAGGATAATAAATACATACTTGAAATAATATTCGATTGTAAGTAAAAAATTAACAAAACAAGATAAAAGGGAACGCAGACAGCGTTCCCTTTTACCATTAATGTCATTATTTTTGCAATTCGTTCCAAATGGTGCTCATTTATGGCAAAAACAAGTTCATTTCATTCCATTTTCCCCCTTAAATAAATATAGTGTGTAAAATGATATCAGTAACAAGAAATTGTTCAAAAATTTTATGGAGGAAAATAATGGCACAAAGAACAAAACACAAGTTTGCAAAAGTTCTCACCGTTCTGGTATCTGCTACCATGACGGCAAGCCTTTGCATGACATCGCTTGCTGCTTTCGCGAAAACCGACTTGTCTGCTGACAGAAAGTTCACAAACAAGTATTCGTCGTTCGCGGATGCGCTCAAAGCGTCCGGTGAATTGAACGAGCAGATCGCAGCCGAAGGTATCGTAATGCTCAAGAACAATACGGCCGGAGGCGGAGCTCCTCTTGCAAAAGGCGAAAAAGTAACCGTTCTCGGCAAGTATTCGCTCAGTCCTTCATACGGTGGCGCAGGCTCCGGCTCTGTAAAACGCCCCGGCAGGAATGACGCCGATAGGACATACGTCAGCGAAAACGCTACAGATTTCTATACCGGTTTGGAAGCCGGCGGTCTGGTTACCAATCAGGCGGTTAAGGGAGTATATTCCGCCCTCGGCAGATTCAGCTATGAAGACGGCAAGTATATGCAGCTCGTTACCGATGGCGAGGGCGAAGTTTCGTTTGCAGGCAAGCAGTACAACAGCCTGACTTCTGGCGGTACTCTTCAGGACGTAAACAACTACGGTGAATACAGCACGGCTATCGTAACCATAACCAGAACGGGTTCGGAATTCTATGACAACGCTGCATACAATGTAGCCGGTCACAGCGATACAACCGACCACTATCTTGAGCTCAACGACAGTGAAAGAGAGCTTATGGCCTATGCCAAGAAGAACTTCAATAAGGTAATTGTTCTGCTCAACGGCCCCAGTGCTCTCGAAGTCGGCGATCTCAAAAACGATGACGGCATTGACGCGGTATACTGGGTAGGCCAGCCCGGCTGGAACGGATTCAATGTGTTGGGCGATGTGCTTACCGGCGAGATCAACCCTTCAGGCAAGTTGGTAGACGAATGGTTTACAAAGTTTGAATATGACCCTACGTGGTATAACTGGGGTTCATACGGTCAGGCGGAAATACTTTTGACCGGTTCAACGGAGCGCGAAAGCGGAACCAGAAGTTCAACCACTATTGATATGGGGCTTCCTACATCTTCCGGACTTTCGACAACAGATCAGGATCATGTAATGGACTATGCTGAAGGCATCTATCTCGGCTATCGCTATGCCGAAACCGTATACGAAGCGCTTGCAAAGACGGATAAAGAGGCTGCGGATGCATGGTTCGAGCAGACTATATCCTATCCTTTCGGCTATGGTTTAAGCTACACGTCTTTCACAAAGAAGATACAGGAAATAACCGGCGACCTCACGGATGAAGACGGCAAGATAACCGTTAAAGTAGAGGTTACAAATACCGGCTCAGTTGCCGGCAAGGAAGTAGTGCAGATTTACTCTTCGGCGCCTTATACCGATGGCGGCATTGAAAAAGCTGCCTGCGATCTGGTCGGATTCACCAAGACGGATATCATCAAACCTGGCGAAAAGCAAACAGTCGAAGTTGAAGTTGCAGTTAAAGATCTTGCAGCTTTCGACTATAACGATGCGAACAAAAACAATAATTTCGGCTATGAACTCGAAGCCGGTAGTTATGTCATTTCCGTGCGCGATGATTCGCATACGGTTGCAGATTCCAAGACGCTTACCGCCGACTCAACTCTGACAGGTTGGGATGAGGACGGCGACGCTTCTACGCCGAACAATATTTTTACGCAGAGCGGCAATAATTGGGAAATGTACAATACTCTTGCTTATAACTGGACTGTGAGCGGAGATAATCACTACATGACCCGCGGAACGACGGACGAGGATTCTACGAACCTCAGCCTGACTGAATTTGCCACCGCAGCTACGGATATTATCGGTACGGATGCGGACAAGAAGGAAGAGGCGCAGGCTCAGCTTGCCAAGCTTTCCTGGCTTCTTACCGAAGAAAACCTGTTTACCGATGAGGCAATAAACTCGAGACATCAGCAGTACGGTGCGACAAACGATCCTTATCACGACATGGATAATGCACTTACGGAAGAGCTCGAAAACAACTACAAGAATGTATGGGTTAAAGAATATTCCGACCTGCCCGACGGCTGGACGCAGGCTACGACGGTCGGTGACAACAGGATACAGGCATACACCCTGCTCGGCGAGCCTATGTATCTTGAGGACGGCACCGAAAATCCCAAGTGGACGGAGTTCATGAACCAGTTTACATATGAAGAACTGGCTGTACACGGTCAGAGCGGTTCGTTCAGCACTCCCGCAGTCGAATCGGTAGGACTTCCCAGGACGTCCGACGCCGACGGCCCCGCGCAGATGAGCAGCGGTTGGACGTGGGTTTGCGAAGTTGTAATAGCTTCTACGTGGAACCTTGATCTGGCTTATCAGCAGGGTCAGCAGAACGGCTATGAATCGATGCTCCAGAATGTAAACGGCTGGTACGGTCCTGCAGCAAACAATCACCGCAATCCTCTTTCCGGACGTAATTTCGAGTATTACTCGCAGGACGGCGTTCATGGCGGTCTTATAGCTGCCAGCGTCATCAAGGGCGCAACCGATTTAGGTGTTCATGTATACCTTAAGCATGCGTTCTTAAACGATCAGGAAACCCAGCGTTACGGCATGGCTACGTTTGCTACCGAACAGTCCATCCGCCTGATTTACTCCAAGCCTTGGGAAATGGCTATCAGGTACGGCAACCTTAACGGTACCATGTCCGCATTCAATAACGTTGGTAATGCTTCATCCTCAAGCTATGCTGTAATGATTCAGCTTTATGAAAACGAGTGGGGATTCGACGGCTACTCCGTAACGGATATGTACGGCGGCGAAGGCGGTTCATATCTCAACATGTGGTCGGCATCTCAGATGGCCCGCGGACATAACATGCCTCTCGGCAGCGTGTTGTCAAGCGGCAAGCCCAACAAGGACAGCGGCGTATGGTCGACAACCGCTAACGGCGGCAAGGGCGGCGTAATGATTAAGGGTACTCCTACAAGCAGCACCGAAGATACCGAAAGCCCTACGCAGTGGTACTGGGTTCGTACAACTGCCATGCACATGATGTATACGCAGGTCAACAACAACGCCATGAAGAACGGCCTTTCGTCGAGCATGATAGGCCTTGACGGCGGAATAAAAGCCGTTACCGGCGCAGTAATGACTCCTGTATCTGTCGCAGACACGGCAGCCCTTAACGAAGTGTTCGGCGGATCGGATAAGTATGTCGTAACTGTTACGGGTCTCCCCGCAGGCTTGACCTGTTCCGAAGCGGGCGTCATATCCGGTACTCCTACCGAAGGTATGGTCGGTACTGTAACCGTAACCGTAACGGGCAAGGATACGCAGAGCTGGATGACTGTAAGCGAAACTGTGGATATAGTCGTTTCGGTAAGAAAGGTTGTTACTACAATAACGAGTGCCAATATTGAAACTGAAGCGGCAATAGAGCTGACCGGAGATAACTATGTTCCCGGCGGCGAAGTCAATCAGGCTAATGCAAATAAGTACATTGACCATAAGTGGTCTATCGAAGGCGAACTTCCCGAAGGTCTGACCTTTGACACGGCAACGGGTATAATCTCCGGAACTGCTACCGACAAAGGTTCTTTCGATGTAACGGTAACGGAAACATATACTCAGGTTGTTAGGCAAGGCTGGTGGGGTAATAATTACACCACTAGGACTACAACGTATGTAACAAAGTATGCGATTAGCGTTGTCGATGAATGGGCGGTTATAGACGGACACCTTTATCATCTCGGTGAAGACCTCGGTGTGGTACAGGGCCCTGCAGGTCCTGCAGGTACGCCCGGTGCTGACGGACAGGACGGACAGGACGGCGCTGACGGTATAGGTATTGTCAGTGCAACGGTCAACGAAGAAGGCCATCTTATAATAACCCTTTCCAACGGCAGCACGTTGGATGCAGGCATGGTACGGGGACCTGCCGGCCCTGCAGGCCCTGCAGGTGCTGACGGAGCTGACGGTCAGGACGGCAAGGACAGCACAGGCGGCAGCGGCTGTCGCTCGGCAATAGGTATGGACAGCATAATAGCTATTGCAAGCGCATTTGCTCTCATCGGTGTGGTATTAGTTGTAAAGAAGGCTATTTCCAGGAAGGACAGATAAACTCTGATAAATAATTTATCGGGTTACGATTGAACAAGCATTAGCCCCGAAGTAATTCGGGGCTGTATGCTTATGATATTATCGGAGGATTTAATGAAATATTCAATAAAAAGTAAAATTATTGCGACTATTATTGCCTCTGCCATGGTTTTGCCGATGGCACTCAGCGCATGCGCTACTTCAACGACGGATAGCGGCGATGAATGGACGATCACGCTGAACTATAACGACGGCGAATCTCGAAACAATTATATTTATGTAGATAAAGAAGAAGGCAATGTAAAAATTCCGGATGCGCCCGTCCGCGCAGGTTATACTTTCGCAGGGTGGTACACTCAAGCGGAAGGAGGCCAGGAGGTGGATATTTCCACGCTTACTAATTCCGATTCCACCGTCTATGCTCATTGGATCAAGGCATCATATACCATATCGTTCAACTGCAATTATGGCGATGGTGAAATTTTTGATACCGCAACAGTAGAGTACGGAGGTAAAGTGACGCCGCCTGTGGATGCCCCTGAAAGAGAAGGGTACGTCTTTAGTTATTGGGCGACCACGGCTGAAGGATCGACTGCTGTCGATTTTGAAACTTTTACGGTAAAAAAGGACGTTACTTTCTATGCGAGATGGCGCGACGCCAGCATCGAAATGTACAACGTAGTTCTCGATTACAACAACGGTACGGGTGAAAAAGCCGAATACGAAGTTGAACAGGGCGATAAAATAAGCAAAAGCAATGCAAATAAGGCGACCAGAAAAGGATATACGCTCGTCGGTTATGCAAGTAACGCCGATGCTCAACCTACAGACGCAGATGTTATAGAAATTGATGATTTCCCTTATACGCCGACATCCAGCTGCACGTTGTACGCTGTATGGGAAAAGACTTTATATACAGCTTCGTTCCGCTATAATTATTACGACAATCCTGTAAGTTCCAGCAACAATGCTGCGGTTTACGAAAGAAAAACTTATTACTATCAGGATGTATTAACTGCGCCTGCAGACCCTGTGCGCGATGGTTACAAATTTGATGGATGGTACACGCTTGCTACAAGCAACGGAGTAAAGGTGGAATTCCCCTTGGTTACTGAAGACAGCGGCGCAAATTACTACGCACACTGGAAGTCTAATGACGTATATACCGATATATTTGATGCGGAATATACGGAAATAGACCCCACGATCACATGGCCCGGATATTCAGGCGGCGCATTGGGCAATGCTTGTATAGTCGGAGCCGACGTTGGTGGCGTACGCGTGGATAATTATCCCATGAATTCACAAAGACCTGAGAACAAAGGCTTCTACGTTACATATCAGTACGCAAAGGACAGCGGTCTTACATTTGAATTCTATGTGACCGAAGATATCACTAACGCTACGTTGATTGCAAACTGGGGCGTTGAACTTGCCGGCGAACCTGGTAAGGAGAATTATATGTTGTTCGGGCCTACAGGTGAAAACGCATATGAAGTTGCGCTCGACGGTACTCCTTTGAATTATACACCGGCCAATGTCGGCGGTCAGGATACTCAAGTAAGCGGACAGTTCAAGAGTTCGTTCAGAGAGTATACGCTTATGACTGGCCTTACGCTTACAAAAGGTAAGCATACGATCACCTTGATTCCCAGAAATGATAACAATGCGTTTGGCGGTGTTCTCACTACCGTTGCTCCTATGACGGACTATATCCGCATTTCATATGACGGCACCGGTAAGCTTTATTGGAACCCCGTATACGACAATTTGGACAAGAAGAATTAAAATTGTGGTCGGAGGATAATAATGAAAGTAATAAAAGCAATTTTTAAATCGACAGGCGGAAGGATTTGGTTTTGTGTTTCAGTAGTGCTTCTCGCGCTTTTGATTGTGGTTACAAGCCTTACAACAACTACCTACCGCTCCATATGCAATACAGTCCTCGGCGGTAAGCGTCCCGTACTTGATCCTACCGTGGAAGCCAAGTATGAAAGCGAGTACGATTCCAAGGCGAAAGTTTTGGAAGCGGGCAATGAGCTTAATGTGCAGATTGAGCAGGAGGGCGCGGTTCTTCTGTTAAACGAAGAAGTGGCAGAAAATAAAACATCGCTTCCCCTTGCCAAAGGTGCAAAAGTGAGTGTGTTCGGTCATAACTCCGTAGATTTAGTGCTTTCCGGTTCGGGCTCAGGTTCGGGCGGAAGCAGCGGGGCGAAAACTATTTTTGACGGTCTTGTTGCGGGCGGTTTTGAATATAATGAAACTTTAAAAGAGTTCTATGAAAGCAGTGCCGCCGGCGATAAAAGAAGCTCCAATCCCGCACTTTCCGAAGGATCTTCTTCTGCGCCTACACTCGATATCGGCGAGACGCCCGTCGAGCGTTACACGCCTGAGGTGAAATCGAGCTTCAAAGAATATAATGATGCGGCAATAGTCGTGATTTCGCGTATCGGGGGAGAAGGCTTCGATTTGCCGCGCGAACAGAACGTAAATAACGGCGGATTGGAAGGTCATCATTATCTGCAACTCGATAAAAACGAGTATGATATGTTGGATATGGTGACATCAAGATTCGACAATGTCATCGTGCTGTTAAATACGCTCACGTCGTTTCAGCTCGATTTCATTGCGGAATATAACAATACCGTTGGTTACAATCAGCGAATCGATGCGGTAATGTGGATAGGCGGTCCCGGCATAACGGGTGCGGAAGCCATAGGTTCTCTTTTAAACGGCGATATTACGCCGTCTGGAAAGACGACTGATATTTATGCCAGAGATTTCAGCAAGGATCCTACATGGCAGAATTTTGGCGATAACACGCAGGCAGGACAATCTGCAGCGTTTACGGAAAGCGGCTCCGATGCGACCGACTATATGGTTTCATATGAGGAGGGCGTGTATGTAGGTTATAGGTACTACGAAACGCGCGCATATGAAGAAAGCGTGCAGAACGGCAATTTCGACTGGTATGAAGAAAATGTAATTTATCCTTTCGGTTATGGGCTTTCATATACGACTTTCGAGCAGGAGATGACCGTTACCGAAACGCTTAAGGACGGCAAAGTCACGGGTTACGACATCACGGTAGATGTCGCAAACGTAGGACAGGTGGCCGGGAAGGAAGTCGTGCAGTTATATGTTACGCTTCCCTATACATACGGTGGAATTGAAAAGTCACGCGTTCAGCTCGTAGATTTTGCAAAAACCGATGTGTTAGAGACTTCTGGCGACAACAGCAGAGCTACATTCAATTTCCATGTGGACTTGTATGATCTGGCTTCATATGATTACATCGACGCTAATGATAACGGGCATTATGGATATGAAGTTGAAGCGGGCGAATACACGTTCTACGTTGCTAAAAACTCGCATGTCGATGATGAACAAAATGTCTATTCTAAACAGACTGTTGAACTGGCTGAATCCAATGCCGTTAAGTATACCGTAGATCCGGATACGAATAACCCTGTCGCAAATCTTTATACGCAGGAAACGATGAGTGCAGAGGATAATGAAAAGTTCCTCAGCACCGATTACAGACTTTCGGATGTTGTGTTTAGCGTAAATGGCGAAGAGTACGAGCGAAAGGGTATGTCGCGCGTCGATTTCGAAGGTACTTTCCCTAAGGCCGATGATGCCAAAGAAAGGACGTACCTGGAGAATGAGAAGGCGGCACTTGATGACAGAAGCCACAATAACACTGAGGTTTCAGAGGAAGTAAATAAGGAAGGCTATTCCCTGGTTACGGGGGCAGATAACGGCATAATGCTCCGCGATATGTTCGGTCTCGATTATGATGATCCGAAGTGGGATTTACTGTTGAATCAGCTTACATACAATGATATGATTGAGCTGGTAAACAACGGTGCATTCCAGACAGAGGCGATAATATCTATCGGAAAAAATCTTACTAACGATTCCGACGGCCCTGTTGGGTTTGTAAACTTTATGCCCGGACTGTCCGAACACTATAAGGGTAATCCGAGCTTCGCGTGTGAGATAGTGATAGGTTCTACCTATAATAAGGATTTGGCGTACAGAATGGGTCAATTAGTCGGTGAAACCGGATTGTATGGCGATGAGGGCGGCAACGGCCTTCCCTATACCGGATGGTATGCTCCCGCTGTAAATATCCACCGTTCGCCTTTCTCCGGCAGAAATTACGAGTATTATTCGGAAGACCCTATAATTTCCGGTAAGATGGCCGTAAACGTCATAAACGGAGCGGGTAGCAAGGGCGTATATACTGACCTTAAGCATTTTGCAGTAAATGACCAGGAAACAAATCGTCAGGGAATTGCTACTTATCTCACCGAACAGTCGTTGAGAGAAATATATCTTAAGCCTTTTGAAATTGCGGTTAAGGGCAAAGACGATCCCGCATATTCTGCTAAGGCTACCGAAGATATTGAAGCGGGACGCATAAGCGGCTTCAAGGGGTCGACCGGAATGATGTCGTCATTCAACCGCATCGGAACGCGTTGGGCAGGTGGTGATTATCGTTTGCTTACGACCATACTCCGCGAGGAATGGGGGTTTGATGGCGTTGTTATAAGTGACTACATTACGGTAGGCGCGCTGATGCCTGCAGAACAGGCAATTTACGCCGGCAATGATTTGATACTTGCCTCGACACTTCCTGAACGTTGGAACGATTCAAGCGAGTCAAATGCCGAAGATATGTATGTTCTCAGAAAGGCTACGCACAACATACTGTATGCGGTTGCTAACAGTAACTCTGTCAATGTCGAAGTTATTGGCTATAAGATGGAATTATGGCTTGTAGCGCTCATAGCAATTGACTGCATTGCGGTGGCTGCTGTTGCTGTTTGGGGAGTGTTTGCAATAAAAAAAGCCTTAAAGAAACAGTCAGCATAGTCAAATCCTGGCAGAGCAAATAAAATCAAATAATTTAAATCAGTTGGCAAATCTATAAATGATATGCACCACCAAAAGCGGACTAAGCTTTTGACGGTGCATATTTTATATTAAAAGGAGATGGCAAATTGCGTGCTGTAGTTAGGCTTGAGTTGCTTGGTCTATGAGCAAATGCTATTTCTAATGGCAGAAAGCAGTTGTGTTATGTAGTTTATTTTAATCCGTGTTGGATATAGCAATAAAAAATAAAGGATAATATACTTAACAAAATTGTTAAGATTGTATAATATATTATGCGTAAATATTAAAACTTTAAAATTTTTGGTTTAACGCAAAAAAACAGGGTTATAATATATACGAAATCAGAAAGGGCGTTGAACCCCGACAGATTTATCAAAATATAAAATCGTTAAAGGAGATGTTAATTATGAAAAATGAACTTTCAAGACCTAATGATTACGATTTCTTTGACGAAGCTATGCGCGACTTCTTCCCTGCATTCTACGGCGGCAGACATTCTGCACCCAAGTACATGCGTACAGATATAAAGGAAAACGGCGACAACTACCTCATGGAGGTCGAAATCCCCGGCGTTGACAAGAAGGATATAAGCGTCGATCTGAAGGACGGCTACCTCACCATTTCAGTCAACAAGGCAGAAAAGAGCGACGGCGACAGGAAGAGTAACTACATTCACCGCGAACGCAGTTTCTCTTGCAGTCGTAGCTACTATGTAGGCGACGTCCAGAAAGAGGACATCAAGGCAAAGTACGAAAACGGCGTGCTCAACGTCACCGTTCCTAAGCTTGAAGAGAAGAAACCCGCTCAGGGCCTTATCGCAATCGAGTAATCTAAAAACAGAGGGGGGAGGCTTTCAACCTCCCCTTTTTTATTGACTTTAAGAGGAAAATGAACTATGACAAAGCTTATCATCGTCCGCCACGGACAGAGTATGGCAAATCTGAACGGTACTTTTGCGGGACAGGTAGACGTGCCTCTTTCGCCCTTGGGGCACAGGCAGGCGGAGGAGCTGAAAGAATACCTTATACGCCGATTTAAAATAGACGTCATATATTCCAGCGCTTTGTCGCGTGCCTGCGATACCGTCGCCCCTACGGCTGCCGCGCTCGGTCTGCCCGTAATAAGGGACGCAGGTCTCAAAGAGATAGACGGCGGAAAGTGGGAGGGGCTCACCAACGTTGAGATCGCCCAAAAGTTCCCCGCTGACTTCGCGCTCTGGCGCGATAATATAGGTCTGTCACGCTGTACGGGCGGCGAATCTATCCGCGAATTGCAGCAGCGCAGCATTGCAACCACAAAACGCATAGCGGAGGAGAACGACGGGCGCACGGTGCTCATAGGCACGCACGCCGGCTTTTTGAGGGCTATGATATGCTATTGGCGCGGCATTCCTCTCGAGGAGATGAAAAGTACCACATGGGTGCCCAATGCCTCGGTGACGGAGGTGGATTACGAGGACGGAAAATTCAGACTGTTGCAGGAAGGCGAAATATCTTTTCTGCACGGCGACGTCACCCGCCTCACAAACATATAAATTGCCTTTATCGCTGAAATATTTACTTCTCCCGACGGGTTCCGTCGGGAGCTTTTTGTATGGTAAGAATATTGTGATATTTACAAAGGGATATGGTTGCCATAAAGGTCGGCATCAACCCGCATTTTTAGTAAAAATATCTGCAATTTAATATTCATTATTGACATTCGTAGTGGCGCGGTGATATAGTTATAGCGTAAAATTTACGGAGTGCGATTATGTGAAGGAGAGACAGAAAAAATTTTAACGCAGTGTCTTTCAGTGCGATGTGCGGACTTATCGGCGCGTTGCTTGCGGCTATCGGCTGCGTGCTGATACGCGAAGCGGTCAGACAATATGCGTATGAAGATTTGCGCATCGTATTTTTGATAGTATGTGTGTTATTCATTGTCATGGCGGTTCCCGTAATCATGATTGCAGTCAGCGGACTCAAAGAAGGTATGAAATTGCGCAGGGAGCAATCTTTAGGCAGCAACGGAGCGATAGTTTTAGGGTTTACAATTTTCCTGGTCATCGCGTGGCTGTTTGCGCTCGCAGGACCATATTGCGTACGCTATATGCTTAAATTTCGCCTGAATGCCGAGCTTTGGTTGTCAATGTTCGGCAGGCCGCGTGTGTGGCTTTCAGACTTGCGTATATGAGAAAAAATGGGAGGTAATTATAAATGAAAGAGACTAGAAAGATGCTTAAATATTATAAGATTAATGTAAAGATAAATGCCATAGGAATGGTGGCGTGCTTGGTTATGCTGATTATCGTTGCTGTCTGCCTTCTTGTCTTTGTTCCGCAAATATGGTGGGTTAGTCTCATTTTATTCGGACTAGTCATAGTCTTTGCGTTTATATTTTACTATACCAATAAAGCCACAAAGAGGCGCATAAAAGAACTTGAAAGAGAAATAGCAGAAGCTGAGAAATCGAAGTCGGAGTAAAAATTCGGCGGTGAATGCGGCAAGGCTTATTTAAGTGCACGCACGCAGAAAGGCGGTCGGGACAAAATCATTTTGACCCGACCGCCTTTCAGTCAGCTTTCATATCTGGAATTTACTCTCATTGCGTTGAGTATGGCAAGTACCGCAACGCCTACATCGCCGAATACAGCAACCCACATGTTGGTTATGCCGAATGCGGAGAGGACGAGTATTGCCACTTTTACGGCTATTGAAAATACTATGTTCTGCATGACTATAGCCATTGTCTTTTTTGCAATGCGCTTTGCAAGCGAAATGCCCTTTAAGTCGTCTTTCATCAGCACTATGTCGCTCGCCTCAATCGCCGCATCGCTGCCTACGCCGCCCATGGCAATGCCGACGTCCGAACGCATGAGGACGGGTGCATCGTTTATGCCGTCGCCGACAAAGCACACTACGTCGCCCTTATTCTTTTCGGCAAGCAATTTTTCAACTTCTTCTACCTTGTTCTGGGGAAGAAGGGAGGCCTTATATCCCGTCACGCCCGTTTCGGCGGCGACGTTTGCGGCAATCTTTTGGTTATCGCCCGTAAGCATTATGGTCTTGCAACCCATGCCGTTCAGTTTGCCTATTACCTGTCTTGTCTCGCTCTTAATCTCGTCGGCAATAAAGATGGAACCGACATATTGCCCGTTCTTCGCTACGTATACAACCGTGCCTACGCCGTCGGGTACAGAGTATTCTATGCCGTTGGCCGTCATCAGTTTTTCGTTGCCGCAATATATCCTGTCGCTGCCCTTTTGGGCGATAATGCCTTCGCCTGCAACGTTTGTAAGCGTATAGCCGCCTTCCGCGTCTTTACCGTAACGCGCAACTATCGAACGCGCTATGGGGTGGTTGGAATTTCTCTCGGCTATGGCGGCAAGCTGCAGAATTTCCTCGGCTCTCTCTTCGGGTACTATCCCGGCTACGGCAAAGTTGCCCTTGGTCAGCGTGCCCGTCTTGTCGAATACAAAGGTGTTGGCTTTGTTGAATTTTTCAAGGTAGTTTGAGCCTTTTATGAGTATTCCGTACCTCGATGCCGCTCCGATTCCCGCAAAGAAGGAGAGGGGAATGGAGATGACCAGCGCGCACGGGCAGGAAACTACGAGGAAGCTCAATGCCCTGTAAACCCACGTCGACCAGTCGGCAGTTATCGCCCCGGGGATAATCGCCAGCAGCAATGCGACCGTGCAGACGATGGGGGTGTAGTACTTTGCGAATTTGGTTATAAAGTTCTCCGCCCTGGACTTCTGCGAGGAGGCGTTTTCCACCAGCTCGAGTATCTTTGAAACGGTAGAGTCGTAGAATTCTTTATTTACTTTTACTTCGAGCTGTGAGGTAAGGTTGACGCAGCCGCTTATTACTTCTCCGCCCGTCTCTACATCGCGCGGCAGACTTTCGCCCGTCAGCGCCTTGGTGTCCAGCGTCGATTGTCCGCGTACCACTACGCCGTCGAGGGGCACTTTTTCGCCGGGGTTGATTAAAACGGTATCGCCTATTTTAACTTCGGAGGGGTCGACCTTTTCGGTCGTTCCGTCCGCGCGCACTATGTTTGCATAGTCGGGGCGTATGTCCATCAGCGCCGAAATCGACTTCCTCGACCTGCCCGTGGCATAGCTTTGGAACCATTCGCCGACCTGATAGAAAAGAAGTACGGCGCACGCCTCGTCAAAGCCCTCAATCTCCTGGCCTGTTACTCCGCGGTAAATAGCTAAGGCAAATGCGCCCAATGTCGCCACGCACATCAAAAAGTTTTCGTCAAATACCTGTCCGCGGACGATGTTGCGTATCGCCCTCCACAGCACGTCATATCCGATAATCAGGTAGACGGCAAGGTACAGACAGAAGGGAAGTACCCATGCGGCAGGACCTTCAAAGGCATTGCCGAGGACAATAATTTTATCGGTTATAAAAATTGCCAGGAACAATGCCAACGCTATTGCAATGCGTATAAGCTTTTTTCTGTCCTTGCGCGATAAACTCAAACCTTTCATAATCTTATCCTCTCAAATAAGGTGTGTTCTTGTTCCGTCAGCGGAATATCTTGCAGTCGGGCTCAACCTTTTTGCAGGTCTTGACCACTTTATCCATAATCTCTTCAAACTTGTCGTCGTCGGCCTCAATCGTCATTTTCTGTGCAATGAAGCTTACGTTTACCGATTGCACTCCGTCGATTTTTGCGACCGAGCGCTCCATCTTTGCGGCGCAGTTTGCGCAGTCTAAATCCTCAAGTCTGAATGCCTTTTTCATAGTTCAAATCCTCCGGTTTTGTCTTTTTTTTCAGCCGTCCGCCAAGGCGGTGCGGCATATATTAAATATTGAATATTTGCTCTTTTGAGTAATTGTTCAAATATTATCTGATAAAATACGGAGCATTGCTCCGTATTTTAAGTCATTTGTCCTCGTTCACGTGAGTTAAGCCGTATTCCAAAATCTTAGTTACGTGATCGTCGTCGAGGGAGTACTTGACTTCCTTGCCCTCTTTGTTGCCCTTGACGAGTTTGGAGGAGCGGAGTACGCGCAGCTGGTGGCTGACTGCCGAATCGCTCATGTCCAGCGTCTCTGCAAGTTCTCCTACATACATGTCGCGTATCTGCAGGCAACTTAAAATTTTTACCCTCGTCGGGTCGCCGAACATCTTGAAGAGGTTGGAAAGTTCGTACAGCGTATCGCTGTCGGGAAGTTGCCCGCGGATAATACTCTTCTCGTCTGCGTTCGGCATCTCGTGACCTCCTGATAATTGAATACTTCTTCAAATGTTCAATTACAGTATACGCGCTCGTTTTAATTTTGTCAACTGTTTTTACAAAATTTTTTTCGGGGGGGGGGAGTTGTCAAATCTTTCGCCGCGCCTTAGGGAAATTTATTACAATCT
The DNA here is from genome assembly GCA_944354125.1 of uncultured Clostridia bacterium. Classification (GTDB taxonomy): domain Bacteria; phylum Bacillota; class Clostridia; order Christensenellales; family Borkfalkiaceae; genus Coproplasma. The sequence goes on from CALVPT010000003.1 coordinate 20,071, forward strand.
TATTGCGTCTGACAAAATTTTTTTACAAAATCAGGCTTTTAAAACGTAAAAATTTACATTATTTTACATCTCCAATTGCGGCAGAGTTAAGCGGATACAAAAATTTTACAACTTTATTACAAGTTCATGAAAGGGGTATTACATTTTTATGACAAAATAAATTTGTAGATACAGGAGAGAAAAATATGGAATTTATGGGATTGACCCCTGCAATGAGCGTCATTTTGCTGCTTGTGGGTTTAGGCGTTTTTCTGCTCGGATTCAAGTTCCTGGGCGAAAGCATTGAAAAGCTTTCGGCAAGCAAGCTCCGCGCGCTCTTCAACAGGGCGGCAGGCAACCGTTTCGCCGGCGTGGGAGTGGGCGCACTCGCTACTGCAATAGTGCAGTCGTCGTCGGTAACCACGGTCATGGTCGTCGGCTTCGTCAATGCGGGAGTTATGACGCTCACGCAGGCGGCTGCCGTCATAATGGGCGCTAACATAGGCACGACCATCACGGGCTGGCTTGTCTGGCTCAACCAGTTCAACGTTATGACCTATGCCATGCTGCTGGCGCTCGTCGGCCTTGTCATGACCATGGTCTCCAAAAATAACAGCATAAACACCGCAGGCACGCTGGTGGCTTCGCTCGGACTTGTCTTCGTCGGACTTGAAATAATGTCGGGTTCAATGGCAGGGTTTGCCGAACAGGAGGGCGTGGAGGAGGTTTTGCAGGCCGTCACCAATCCCATATTGCTTCTTTTAATCGGCGTAGGCGTCACGGCGGTAGTCCAGTCGTCCAGCGCGGTCACGTCCGTGCTCATAGTAATGGCGCAGGAGGGACTGGTCGTCGGCGGAGGCGGCAACGGCATACTCTTCGTCGTAATGGGCACAAACATAGGTACCTGCGTAACGGCGGTACTGTCCTCGTTCGGCGCAAACACCAACGCAAAGCGCGCGTGTCTTTATCACCTGCTCTTCAACGTCATAGGAACGTTGATATTTTTACCCTTCATCTTGGCATTCGACGGCTTCTACGACGACGTCCTGATGAAGTGGTTCGGTCAGCCCTCGACCTGCATAACCTTCTTCCATACGGCATTCAACGTTATCTGCACCATAATATATCTGCCCTTCATAAAGTATCTCGTCAAGCTCACAGAGATAATCATTCCCGACGGCAAGAAAAAGGGCGGTCAGGGCACGGGCTTTATGGATAAGAGATTGCTCCTAACCCCGTCGCTCGCCATAGGTCAGCTCGCCAAGCAGACGATGTATACCGCAGGCGTTGCCATGGAAAGTCTGAACGAGGCAACCACGTCATTCGTAGAGCGCAATACCTCTAAGGTAAAGGCTGTCATGGATAAGGTCTCCAGGGTCAACGAATTGTCCAAGGAGATTACCGATTACCTTCTCGTCGTCTCGGCGAAGGACATCTCCCTTGCGGACGAAAAAATAGTCAACAGGCTGCATAAGGACAACATAGACATAGTGCGCATAGCCGACATTGCCGACAACATTTCGGGCTATACCATGAAGGCGGCGGAAAAGGATATCGTCTTTTCGGATACGGTCTGCCGCGACATAACAAAGCTCATGGGGCTTCTGAACGAACAGTATGACCTCGTCGTGCGCATAACCGAAGGCGGCGAAGGCGATCTCCTCGCCCAGTCCGACAAGATAGAAAACGACATAGACGCCTCCAAAAAGCGGCTTCTCGAAGAGCATATGCGCCGCATGGAGCGCGGCGAATGTCACGCCGAAAACAACAGCCTCTTCGTCAGCTTAATCTCAAATATGGAGAGGGTGGGCGACCACCTCAGCATGATGGCTCATTCGGAAGAGGAGCATAAATAAAAATTTCTTGCTAGGTATAATACATACGGGGCGGCGCGTCCGACAAAAAGTCGGACGCGCCGCCCCTTTTTTTCTATATCGTCGTTGTCAGATAAGGATGGACAGTATGAGGCTCAGAGCTATTCCGCCCGCAAACGAGGCGGCAAGGCTTATCAGGTCGCCTTTTTTAAGGCGGAAGGAACGGCGATACACGAAATATGCCGCCGCCGCGATTACGAACATGATAAGGTATCCTGCCAGCATCAGGCTGCCGAGCGCGCGGTATAAGTCAGACCACGTGCTCGCAGCGATAAAGAATAGGTAAAAGGGAATCTGTACGCGGTATCCGAAAGGGGAGTCGGAGAGCTGTTCGGCGTTCTCCGCCCTGTGATTTCGCGCCGTATAAATGAGTCCGAAATATGCCGCTATGCCTGTAACGGCGGCAAGGGTATACGGAATCCACGCCATCTCCATCGAAAGCCCGTTGCCCAGTATGGCGGAATCAAATATGACGTACAGTTCCTCCATCGGCCCGAAGGTTATGTAGTGCAGGCTGTTTGTCAGCGCATGGTCAAGGTGCGACGGGGTTGCGCTGTCCGCCCATAAAAAAAGGAAGCTTACGGGGGCGAGTATCAGGAACATTCCCGAAATCATGAATACTATGCCGTCAAACATCGAATTTGCGCGCGTAAACAGGAAGGAGTTTACCCCGAACAGCAGCGTTCCGAGCGGCAGAGAGGCAAGGTACAGCAATATGTAATACTGCATTTCAAACAGATTAGGTCTGCATGCAATGACGGTAAGTCCCGCAAAGAATGAGACGGTATAGGGGATAAATATCAGCAGCAGTCCTGAAATTAGGCGTACGAGCATGAGTTTTTCGCGCCGCACGGGCAACGAATACCATAAATCTACGCTGCGCCTCTTCATTCGGTATGAAAACTGCATCGCGGGAACGAGGTAGCACAGCAGACCGAGGATTATGGCAGGGACATACGCCAGCGTGTTGGCTGCAACCTCTACGGGTTGAGAGTTGCCGTAATAATAGCGATTGACGATAAACCTTGTCGATAGCGCCATTACTACGAAGACTGCCGTCGCAATGACGGTAAAGATGCACAGCGGCATAAGCACTCTTTTACGCTCATAGGCTATCGACTGTCTCATTGTTGCCCTCCTGCAAGATGTTGTATTCCGAGTCGCTGCGCTGTGTCTTTATCAGGAAAAATTCCTCAAAGTCGACGGGAATTTCCTCGACGAACAGGGGAGAGAGCTTATTGATTTCCTCGCGGAACGCATCGGCGCTGCCCTGAACTATGAGCGTCGCAACCCTTCCCGTAATGTCGCACTTTATGGCGTCGGACGCAAAGTCGCTCCGTCTTACGGCGTGCGGGAATGCAATCTGGAACTTGTGTATGCTCTGCAGGTTTTCGTTAAGGTCTCCGCCGCATACCGTCTTGCCCTCCGAAATGAGCGCAAAGTGCGTGCATATGTCCGACAGCTCGCGCAGGGAGTGCGAGGCAATTACAGCCGTGCAGCCTGCATCGTCGCACATATCTATCAGCGCGCGCTTGAAAAACAGCCGCGCCCCAGGGTCCAACCCGTCGAACGCCTCGTCAAGGAGCAGATATCTCGGCTGGGAAGCAATGGCAAGCGCCAGAAACAGCTGTCTCTTCATTCCCTTGGAAAAGTTGCGTATCGGCGCGTTGACGTTCAGCGAAGACTGTTTGCACCACGTTGCGAATATTCCCTTGGAAAAGGGATAGTATGCCGAATAAAGCCGTTCAAGGTCTTTCCCCGTCGTGTTGCCGCCGTAATATGGTTCGTCGGGCAGAAAGAATAAGTTGCGCTTTACTCCCTCGTTTTCAAATACGTTCTGCCCGTCATATTTTATTTCTCCGCCGTCTGCGCGCAGTACGCCTGCCATAAGCCTCAAAAGGGTAGACTTTCCCGCGCCGTTTATGCCTACGACGCCGAAAACGCAGCCCGTAGGAATGTGTGCGTTTGCGCCCGACAGCGCCTTGTGCCTGCCGTACGATTTTGACACGTCGGTCAGCTCAATCATTGACGTTCCTCCCCATAAATTTCTCTGACGAGCGAAATCAGCTCTTCTTGGGTAAGCCCTGCCTTCTTTATTGCGGCAAGCTGGCGTCTTGCCTCCTTAATCAGCAGTTCGCCGCCTGAAGCGCTTACGAATACGCCCTTTTTCGGAATGGTAGTGACCAGTCCGCGCCGCTCAAGTTCGGCAAAAGCTCTTTCCGCAGTGTTCGGGTTTATTCCCAGCTTCATGGCAAGGGCGCGGCAGGAGGGCAGCTTGTCGCCCTCGCGCAGCGCGCCGAAACGGATGAGCTTTTCATACTCCTCCGCAATTTCCTCGCTTATGTTTTTTTGTCCCCGAAGGCGGATTTCCATATCATTCCCCTCGTCGTTTAATCTGTATTAACTGTATTATCTGTATTAAGTGTACTACCAATTTTGCTCCTTGTCAATATTAAACGGTCAAATATTTGCATATATTTTCGCCAGAAATTACAGTCATTTCTTTCGGCGGCGCACTCATTCATATGCTTGACAAGATTAGTACTATATGGTATTATATTTATACTATATAGTACTTTCTTGACGTAAAAATTTAGAGCAATATGCCGCACGTGCGGCTGAGGACGGGAAAATGGCGATAAAGATAAAGGACAAAATCAAAAATCTCAATATAGTCATAGGTTGCCCGATAGGGTGCAGATACTGCTATGCGCGCAACAATTGCCGCAGATTTCATATGACGGACGATTTTTCTGTGCCCCGATTCTTTGAAAGAAAGCTCAGGCTGTTCGATACCGAAAAGCCGCAGGTGTTTTTGCTGACGGGCATGAGCGATCTTGCCTTCTGGGAGGAGGAATGGGTGAAAAAAGTGCTGGACAAAGCGGCAGAAACGCCTCAAAACACCTATCTGTTTCTCACAAAGCGCCCCGAGAGGCTGAACATAGACACCAAGCTCGATAACCTGTGGTTCGGCGTCACTGTAACGTGTGCGGCGGAGCGCGGCCGCATTCTCTCTCTAAGAGAAAACGTAAGGGCGAAGCACTATCACGCGACGTTCGAGCCGCTTTCGGACGGAGTGGGGGAGGTAGACCTGCACGGCATCGACTGGGTGGTGATAGGCACGGAGACGGGCAACTGCAAGGGCAAGGTATCTACGAAAAAGAGCTGGGCGGACGGGCTTTCGGGGCAGGCGCGGGCGTTGGGCATACCCGTATTCATGAAGGAGGACCTGGCGGGCATTGTGCCCGAAGGGGAGATGATACAACAATTTCCTGAGGAGTTTAAACTATGAATGACAGACAGGGCGGATTTTTAATATCCAAGATAAAGGCGATAGGCGGACGCAGATTCGACAGAATTCTGCAGAAAAAGAACATAGACGCGTTCAACGGCGCGCAGGGTAAAATCCTTTACGTGCTTTGGCAGTACGGCAGCATGACGGCAACCGAAATCTCTAAAAAGAGCGGACTTGCCAAGACGACGCTTACCGCCATGCTGGCGAGAATGCGCGAGCAGGGGCTGGTCAGCACGGAAGAAAACAGTGACGACAAGCGCAGCGCAATAATCGCGCTTACGCCCGAGGCGGTCGGACTGAAGGACGAATACGACGCCGTGACGCGGGAAATAGAGGGCATATATTACAGGGGCTTTTCGGACGAAGAGGTCACAAGGTTTGAGGGATTTCTCGTCCGCATACTAAAAAATCTGGAGGAAGAAGATGAGTGACGGCGTAAAGATTGAGCATATAAATGTAAAGACGGTGCTGACAAAATCCAACCTGCCCATAGCGGGGTATTCGGTAAACCCGTATGTCGGCTGTACGCACGCATGCAGGTATTGCTATGCCTGTTTCATGAAGAGGTTTACGGGGCACGAGGAGCCGTGGGGCACATTTCTGGACGTCAAGCACTGGGAGGCAATAAAAAATCCGCGCAAGTACGACGGTCAGACAATGATAGTCGGCTCGGTCACGGATGCATATAATCCCGAGGAAGAGCAATTCTGCCGCACTCGCGCCTTTCTCGGGCAGATGAAGGGGAGCAGGATAAACCTCATAATAACCACGAAATCCGACCTGGTATTGCGGGATCTCGACCTGATAAAGACCTTCCCGTCGCCGCTCGTCAGCTGGTCTGTCAATACTCTGGACGAAAATTTCAAGAACGATATGGACAAGGCGGTGTCCATAGAGCGGCGCATAGCGGCTATGAAGAGATGTCACGAGGAGGGCATACGCACTACCTGCTTCATTTCGCCCATATTCCCGGGGATAACCGAGGTGTTTGACATTATAGAGCGCATAAAGGACTTCTGCGACTATATATGGCTGGAAAACCTCAATCTTCGCGGCAATTTCAAGGCGGATATAATGGCATACATAGGCGAAAAATATCCCGACCTTGTGCCGCTGTATCGCCAGATTTACGGCCAAAACGATATGACGTACTGGCGCGTTCTGGATAGTAAGGTGGCGGAATATGCCGCCGAGAACGGCTTTATGTATGTAATCGACGAGGAACCTTTCCTGCGCAATCCTACGGGAAAACCCATAATAATCAACTACTTCTATCATTCGCAGATAAAACAGTCTGCAAAAAAATAAGTTTACTCTATTTCAGGCAAATTGCTCGCAGCATATGCCGCATTTAATGCGTTAACATATGCCGTAACTGAGGCATATACGGGCACCAATGCCTGAAATGTCAATAACTGAGGCATATATGGGCACCAAATCGATTGCCCCCGTAATATGCGGCAAACATAAAGCCGTAGCCCCTCCCCGAATCGGAAAGGGGCTACGGCTCTGTCTTATACTCGTTGTCTGTTTTTGTCGCCCCACTCGCACATGCCGTCGAGTATGGGCATAAGCGACTTTCCTCGCTCCGACAAGCTGTATTCTCTCTGCGTGGGCGGAAGGGAAATTTCAGGCAAAAAGTGCGCGCTCATAGCCTGCTGCGAAGAGGACGACATGAGCGTACTTGACGGGGTGCGCATTCCGTATGAGCGCACGGTTGCGCTCCTGAAGTGGAAGAGCGTAGGCGAGGTGCTCGTACCTGGCGTTCTCAATCGCGGCGACATAGACAAGACGGACGGCTGTGCTGAGGCCGCCGGACTCGCCAAGGCGTTTTAAGACCCTGACGACAGATTCGCGGTAAGGTGGGCGGATAAAATTTTTAAGCGGGGCGCGTGCGGAAATTTTCCGCACGCGCCCCTTTAATTGCCGCATATGTCGGCACCAACGCGGTCAGACCAGGTGAATAAAAGCTCCGTATTTTTTTCGCGCTGCGTTTGACAGCGCGGACGGTTAGTGGTAAAATTTAAGCATGAATACTAACAAAGATACGCATATAAAGACGGCGATAATCGACGTCGGCGGCGGCATGAGGGGAATCTATGCCGCAGGCGCGCTCGATACCTGCCTGGAGGGAGGAATTAACTTCGACCTCGGGATAGGCGTTTCGGCAGGCAGCGCCAACATTGCTTCATTTCTCGCACGGCAGAGGGGCAGAAATTTCGTGTTCTATACCGACTATGCCCTGCGCAAGGAGTATATGAGCCTGCTGAACTTCATATTCAGAAAGAACTACGTCAATCTCGACTATGCCTACGGCACGCTGAGCAAGGCGGACGGCGAATACCCCATTGACTATCCAGCTATGGTCGCAAATCCCATGGACTATATGGTAGTCGCTACGGATGCGAATACGGGACTTCCCAGATATTTCGGCAAGGGCGACATTTCGCAGGATAACTACGATACCCTCAAGGCGTCGAGTACGTTGCCGCTCGTCAACCAGCCCTATCATATAGGCGGAATTCCCTATTATGACGGCGCCCTTTCCGACCCCGTGCCCGTACAGAAGGCCCTTGATATGGGCTGCGAAAAGATAGTGCTGCTGCTTACAAAGCCGCGCGGTTTCCGCCGCAAGGCCTCGCACGATGCCAAGGCTGCCGAAAGGCTTTCAAGGAAATTCCCCCTCGCTGCGGAGGGGCTCAGACTGCGTGCCGAGCGGTATAACGGCGCGCTCGACCTCGCAGAAAGGCTGGCAAAAGAGGGCAGACTGCTCATAGTCGCCCCCGACGATACATGCGGAGTGGATACGCTGACGCGCGACAAGGACAACCTCGTCAGGCTTTACAATAAGGGGCTTGAAGACGGCAGGGAAATTATTTCGTTCATGTCCTGACGGCGTTCAGCTATGCGATTTACGGAGGCGGATATGACTAAGACTAACGCAATGCGGATATTGGAAAAGGAAGGCGTTGAGTACAGGGTATATACCTACGACGGCGGCGCCCTTTCGGGCGTGGAGGTCGCCGCGGCTCTCGGCGAGGACGTCGACAGAGTGTATAAGACGCTGGTAACGACGGCAGGCCCGGGTAAATTCTACGTGTTTGTAATACCCGTCGCCGCCGAGCTCGACCTCAAAAAGGCGGCAAAGGCGGCAGGCGAAAAGGCAGTTGAAATGCTGCCGCAGAAACAGCTTTTGCCGACTACTGGTTACATTCACGGCGGCTGTTCGCCCGTCGGCATGAAAAAGCTCTTTCCCACGTTTTTCGACAGCTCTGCCGAGGGTAAAATGATATTCGTCAGCGGCGGCAAGGTGGGCATGCAGGTAGAGCTGGAAAGCGCCCGCCTTATAGGTCTTACGGGCGGTAAATTTGTCGATTTGGTCAGATAAATAATTGTCTTGAATGGCGCATGACGGGCGGAAATTTTCTGCCCCGTTTTACTTTTTTTTCGGTCTGCGGACTTGTGTCCGCAGACCCTGTTTTTTTGCAATAAAATAAGCCTTTCTTATATTTCCGAATACAGGTAAAAGTCGTGCTTATTTCTTTCCCTAAACAGTATAAAATTTCACACATTTTGCGTTCATATTTTTCATGAATGGTAAAATAAGCTATTGACAAAACAGACAATTTATTATAGAATATCATTGATAGACTATATATATAATGGTAATATCAGTTTTCGGCGTGAAGAACGCGCCGTTCCGACATAAAAAGACAGGCGCGGAAAAGCACTGAATTTGTCGGCGGCGAATTATAATGCACAGGACAAAATATCTTTAATTAAGGGTGGAAAAAATGGCTAATATCGTAAATCTGTTCGGGTATCACACAATCAGCTTTGACACGCAGGGCGGCTATCCCGTAAAGCCCATACATAAAAGGCGCAGTCAGCTCGTCATAATGCCCAAGGCCGAAAGACCCGGTTATGTCTTCGGCGGATGGTTTTTCGATAAGGAATGTACGCGCCCCGCGCTCATTTCCACTATGCCGAGGGAGAACGTAAAGGTATATGCCAGGTGGAACGTCATTCTGCCCTTCACCGCAGAGGACGAGAAGAAGCCGCAGTTCTTTCTCCCCGCCGAGGCGACTTCGGTCCCTCACCCCAAGAGCTTTCTGAAACAGCTCAAGGAGGGGGCGAACGTAAACAAGGATACATATACTAATCTGTGCGCATATCTTCTGGGGCACAGGGGCGTGCGCGTGCGCTATACCCGCCGCGAGGCGCTCTTCCGCGTAAAAAAGCAGGAACTTTTGAGGGTAACGGTAAGGGGCAACGCCTTAAGAATCTATTACGCCCTCGACCCCGACGCGTACGAACAGAAGACATATCATCATCGCCGTGCCGAAAAGAAGTGGGCGCAGGCGACGCCGTTGCAGCTTACGGTACGCAGCAACCGCAGCCGCAAGTATGCAATGAAGTTCGCGCAGGAAATAGTTTCGGCTATGCAGCTTCAGCCCAGGCGCAACTATACGCCGCTCGATTATCAGACATACGTGCTTGCGCGCGGCGGAAATGCGCTTACCAAGGCAGGGCGCAGCGAGCTCATAGTTGAAAAGATAAACGTGCAGGACGTCGGGGTGCTTTCGGATGCCGATGCCCGCGCAATGCAGGAGACAAAGCTTGTTCCCCCGACGGATGGGGACGAGAAGATTGTGACAGTCGCCATAAGTACCCTTTCGGAGCATTTCCCCGACGGCGTCAGGGTAAATCTTGCGGCGCTCAAGCGCAAGAAACTCATTGCCGAGGACGCTACGGGATTCAGGGTAGTGGGCAAGAACACGCTGGAACGCAGCCTTATTGTTACGGCAAACGCCTTCAATCTCAGCGCGCTCAAGATGATACTTCTTACGGGCGGCAGGGCGATAGCGCTCAAGGAGGACGACTCGCTTTCAACCTGACGGGTCGGACGATAAAATATTGACATATTTAAAGACGATTGCTCCGTATATCGCAAGGTATGCGGGGTAAACGCTCTTAAAAAGGCAGGCGCTTAAATTGCGCCGCATATAGATAAAGACAAATACTGACTGAGAGTTAATTATGAAAACTACATTAAAATCAAGGCTCAGAAGCATTATAATACTCGGGTTCATAGTTGTTGCGTCGCTGTTCATCTCGATGTGGCAACTTTTCGGCCTGCACGGAATAAGTGCGGGGGCGGCGTATACTCAGGCTACCGACATTGCCACCGCCATGAACGAAGCGGCGTCCGACTGGAAGACAAAGACAGATATAGAAGTCGGAGATGAAACCAATCAGAACGGCTCTGTGGTGACTATAAATAGTTCGATTGTAAGCGGTGGTATTGTCGTCCCTACGGGCGCACAGGTTACAATCGACTCCGTAGAGCCGTCTGTTCAGCGCGAACTTGAAAATGATGCTACGTACTCACAGCTTATTTTTGACGTTCCCGTAACAGTTTCGGCGGAGTCTGTCCTCACAATAAATACCGACGTCGTATTCCGCGGCGGAGTCGAGGTCTATGGTACGCTTATTATTGGCGGCATGGCGTTCAATCAGAGCTCAATGCTCATTGCCAACAAGGCAAATTCCTATGCTGAAATAGACAGTCAGGGCGTCATAGTCAAGGGCTCGCTCAACAACGATGCCGTAAGGAACGGTTCTATTCAAATAAATGAAGGAGCCACTCTTACCATTGCCGAAAGTACGGAGACATCTTATACCGATGCCGACGGCGATAAGAATTTTTCCAACCATGACGGCGGAGCTCTCTTCTTAAAGGCGGAGGCGGACGGCACGTCGCTCGGACTTACGGTGGACGGCAATATTGCAAACGGCGGCAGTATCATAAATGGCGGCAGTATCATATATGAGAGCGGCGCTACGTGGTCAGGAAAACATGTAATCGGCGACGGAGCTATAGTTTCTGCTGCGTTTATAAGCGATTTTGATGTTGAAGATGCGAATAATAATCGACGACAAGGTCTTTTTTATTCGCTTTCAAACACCGTGGCTGTGTTTTATGATGAAGCAGGGGATGGTACTTTGCTTGATATATCCATTGCACAAACAGGTAAAGTTAGGGAATGGCCTTGGGAGAGTTGGACTGCCGAGCCGATTAGTCTGAATGAGGTCACTCTGCTTTCGTTTGGCAGAACAATTATAACCAGTCTAAATGATCAGTCGTATTATAGTTTGGAAGGAGAGGTAAATTTCGGCGGAGGAACGTCGGGAGGAAAGACGTTTACTCAGGGTGCGAACGAACTTATCTTCGACGGCGGCGCTCAGTGGACGCCTGGCAATGCTTCAGATTATAGCCTTAGCTTTATATCGGGGGAGGATGCTTCTGCTCATACGGCATATATGAATGAAGGTGTATACTCTTCAAGCGCGCTTATCAATGTATCTGGTACTTTGAATACATATTCTGGCGTAAAAATATTGCATCATGAAACCCGTGCAGGTTCTGGAATAGGCGGTGGCATAAAAGTAAACAGTGAGGCAACGCTGACTATGTATGGCGGCGAAGTTGCATATAATGCTGTAACTATGTGTAATAATGACGGTGCTGGCGGAGGAATTTATCAGGCTCCAGGCTCAACTGTTAAGCTTTACAATGGACTTGTAACTCGCAATTCTCTCGCAAATTATAATAATGATTCTGCCGATGGCGCAGGAATAGCAGTTGATGGCGGAAATGGCGTTTCTTCAGAGCTGTTTATGTTTGGAGGAGAGGTTAGCTATAATTGTGGCGCAAATGGCAGTGAGGCGGATAAAGGTGCAGACGGTGGCGGTATGATTGCGCGCTATTCGTCCATTACCATGTATGGCGGCTTCATATCAGGAAACTATTCCGGAGGTTCAGGCGGCGGCATGTTGCTCTGGGATTCAACTCTGACAATGTCGGGCGGAGAAATATCGGGTAACCGGGCCGGGTTTGGCGGCGGTATCGGTATGACCTCCGATAATAATCCCGCCTCCCGAATAAATGTGTCCGGTGGTACCATATCAGGTAATCAGGCTTTTTCTAATTCTTATATAGGAACAAGTGGTTATGGCGGCGGCATTTGTGTCGGTAGTGAACAGTTTCCCATAAATTCCTACGCGAATTTCAGCGGAGATGCAGTAGTATCTGGTAACAATGCTGTGTATGGCGGAGGACTGGCTGTATATACTAAAGGAAACGTCGGTAACCGTAACACTCTTACAATGAGTGGCGGAACGATAACCAATAATACTGCTCAGGAGCAAAAGAATGGTAGCGGCGTATATGTAAATTCTGCTACAGCTATTTCAGGTGCGCTTCTTCAGCTTTCGGGTAATGCAACTATAGATAGTTCTAACAATGCTTCGTTCAGTATTCCTACATCTTCATCGGCTGCTCCCATAAGCGTAAGCAGAGAGCTTACGGGTTCGGGACTTGCTGCGCTTGTATATCTGGATAACCCCGGAAGTTGGACTGATAAAAATATTGTTTCATATGCGAGCGGTGTTACTGCCGACAGAAATAAATTCCTGTTGGACGATACTACATATACTTTCTATGAGGTCACTTCCAATGTAGATTATCTGAGAATTCAAAACGTAGAAAATAATCAGGACTATGTAGCGTCCATCAGTAGCAAGGGATATTATTCTTCCCTGGAAGCTGCGGTAGCTGCGGCTGCCGATGGCGATACAATTACCGTTCTGCGTTCGGCAACTATTTCGCAATCTATGCAGGTAAGCGGTAAAAACATAACCATAGTGCCCGCTTCGGGTGAGGACATTACTCTCGGCGTTGCGTCTGACTTTACCGTAACAGGTACGGGCGCTACGGACGTAAAGTCGCTATTCATAGTCAGCGGCGGCGGTTCGCTTACGATAGGCAATAATGAAGAAAACACAAAAATTGCATTCGACGGCAACAAGTCCTCCGGCAAGGATATGTCAATGGTATATGTCGCCGGCGGCTCGTTCACGCTGGGCGAAAATGCTACGTTGCGCAACAACAATTCTACGGGTAATGCAGGTGCACTCTACCTCGGTCAAGACACTTCGGCAACCATAAAAGGTACAATTGCTGATACCTCCGGTACCTATGGCGCAATATACATAAATGCAGGCGGCTCCATTATCATTGACGGCGCAACATTCTCAGGAAATTGCTCGGACAGCAACGGCAATAACTATGCAGTATATGCCGTCGGCAACGAAAGCACCGTAAAACTCGACGGGGGAGTCGCATTCGGCGGAAATGCCATCTATACCGAGAATAAGATAAATCTTGGCGACGGCTTCAAAAACGGCGGCGCAACGATAGGCGTAACCTTCCCTGCAGCACGTACCGCAGGCACGACTATAGTTGAAATTCCTCAGACCTTTGTAGACGGTTGGCAAAATGCGCCGGTCGAAGGTTATGAGTCAGCGGCGCAATATGTCAGCGCACAGTTCAATGTAGTCAACATGGACTCTGACTATATGCTCATACTGTCTACGCAGTCTGCAACAACTGCCAACGCCCTCGTCGTAAGCAAGTCGGTTGTGTTCGTGTTCGATTTTACCTATTCCAACGGTTTTAACGAAGGAAGTACACAAATCGGTATCTCGGGAATTACATTCAAAGGCATTCATGAGGTATTAAGCCCTACGGTTGCCGAGCAGTTTGCAGGCAGAATCCATACCCGCGGCAATCTTGTCGTGCTTGAATTGCAGTCGGGCTCGAATTTCCCTCTCGACGAGTTCTTAGGCTATGCCTCGAGGAGCGGACACTCGCTCATAAGCTGGCAGGTAAACGGAACTTCTACAAAGTATAACTATAACGGAAATCTGGCTTATCTCGATTCCGAAGACGAGGTCAGCGTGCGTTCGGTATGGGTAGAAAATACCTATAATATCGCATTCAACAATAACTCTGCGACATTCGGGCAGGGCGTGACCTTCGGCGGAGAGATGGAAAATCAGGAGATAACCTCTAATACCCAGGATAAGATTACGCTCAACGCCTATACATTGGTAGGTTATGCCTTTAAGGAGTGGAATACTCAGTCTGACGGTGAAGGCACCAAATACGCGATTGACGCCGTTGCAAATTTCAGCCAGCTTACGGCAGACGCTCCCGTCTATGAATATGACTCGAGCGGAATCATAACCAAGGCGGTCTACAACATCACTCTCTACGCCCAGTGGGAGTGCATATTCAGCGGCGGCGAAGGAACAGCGGCAAACCCGTTTGTTATTAATAGTGTAAAGGATCTTTATATCCTTGAGGCTACGGTAAACGGCACCGAGTCTGGCACCGACAATGCCTATGCTGTTCCGAATACTTATTATAATACCAACGATGCCGAAGGTAATGCTACATATTTGCCCGAAAGCTACGAGGGATATTATTTTGAGCTCTCTGCGGACAATTTCGATAACGCCGCTTCGCCGTTTAAGGGAGTAATAGGCCGAATTTCGTCGAGTGGAGACGGTAGTAAAGCTCATGAAAAGCAGGAAGCCAATATCACGGCGGCAGTCTATGGCGAAAATGTTACCATAGGCGGCACGGGAGCTGCGGCTGGCAATCCCTTCAAGGGTTACTTTAACGGTAACGGCAAGACAATAGCTCTGAATATCAACAAGCAGAAGGTTGAAAATTATACGGGCGCGGAGGGCTACGAAAACGGCGACGAGACGCTTGTCGGCGTCGGACTCTTCGGATATGCCGACCACGCAACCATCCGCAATGTAAATCTTTCAGGTTCGGTTCACGGCTATGCCCACGTCGGCGGCCTTGTCGGCTATGCCTTCGGCGGCAACATTTCAAATATATATACAAGCGCTGATGTGACCTCGGGCGGACACGACGTCGGCGGCGTTATAGGCACGTTCTACGAGGTTGCTAAAAATTATGCGGCATCTTCTGTAACCGATGCCGTAAATATAGGCTCGGTAAGTTATGCTCCCCGCGAGAGAGATAATCTTGCTGAAGAACTCGACATTGAAGATAACTGGAACGAACTGGGCGTAATGGACGACGCACAGGGCGTGCGCTTCGGCGGCATAGTCGGTGCCGGCGTAACGCTTCGCCTTACGGGCGGATACAATCTCGGAAATATTACCGCGCGCTACGGCATAGGCGGCGTGGTAGGTACTTTGCGCTCGCTGGATAACAGCACCACCAACTACTCGCTGATTTCCCAGTCCTTCAATACAGGCAAAATCACGGCTACGGCAGGCCTTTATGCAAGCTCTACTTCGCCCAACAATTATGTCCAGGATTTCGTCACCGCATATACGGGCGGCATTACGGGCAGACTTGTCGGCAGAAGTTCCGTAAATACATCTTTCAACGCGGGCAAAGTGACTTCGACATATGTGGCTAAAGTTTCGGATACTGACTCGCAGTTTGAATACGTGGGAATGGATGGTTTCCTCGGCATTGAGGCAGGTGACAGCGCTACATATATCGGCGCGCGCGGCGTCGGCGGCATAGTCGGCTTCACCTCCTATGACCCCTCGGCAACTTCGCAGAGCGGCCGTATGTCCATCTCTAACGTCTACAACACGGGCGACGTCTATTCGTTCGCGGGAGTGGGCGGTATTGCGGGATATCTTGCGTTCGGCAACATAAGCGAAGTGTTCAACGGCGGCAACATAACGGCTTACGGTACTCACTATGACGCCGCAAGTCAGTCGCGCGTCAATGGCGGTTACATGCTGTCGACGGGCGTCAGCGGAGAGACCATCTATGTGGCATATCTCGGCGCAATCGTCGGTCGCGGCATAAACGCATCGCTGACGGCTACCGTGTCCTTCAATATGAACAGCACGTATTCGGGATATACCGATCCGACCGTGCAGGCAGTCGGCGACAGCGGCTATAACGCTCAGTTCGGCTTCGGCGCAAACTCGTCGTCTGCAAAGGCGCTTGCAAGCTCGCAGATGCGCGTGGTTACCCAAGGCACCGCGCCCTCCGGCTTCGACCCCACGTTCGACGGCGGCGCGTGGTCGTTCAAGATGCATAATGATACATATTCATATTATCCTCAGCTGAGTGTATTTGCCGATTCCTCTGAGGCAATCAACGTTGCAGATGAAAGCGGCGAAGGGTTTGAGTCTAAAAATATTTCAACTATAAGCCGGGAAAGTGCAAAGATTAAATACCGCACGACTGATGAAGAACAGGGCGAGGTGGATAAACCTGTAGTAGACAACAAAGAGTTTAAACTTATCTTCAATCTCGGCGGCGGCTCGTTCATTTTCAGTTCTACAGAAATGACGGACGATAAAGGCACGTATAGCATATTTACGGGCAAGCACAAGCATTACTACTATGCTTCGGACTCGGCGGAATACTATTATCTTTTCACCTTCCCGACGGATAAGACCGACTATGGCACGGGTACGGAAGCAGGCGGCACGGATGAGCTTGAAATGCCTGACGACCCCGTCCGCACGGGCTACACGTTTGCAGGCTGGTATATAGATGCAGGTTGCACTCAGGAATTCAACTTTGAGGCTATCCCCGGACAGGATACGACTATCTATGCCAAGTGGGAGGCGGTAATCTATACCATTACATATGAAAACGTAGTCGGCGTAGGCGGCACGTGGTCAGGCGAATATAATAAGACGTTCAGCATTCTTGACGTCAATGCGGGAAGACTGTCGTTCCCCGTTGCGGAAAATATTTCGCGCCGCGGTTATGAATTTACCGGGTGGATTTATAATGGGCAGCAGAAGGTAACATCTTATGAAGTATTCGTGGATGAAAGCGGTAACCCCTGCATTCGATTGATTACCGCTGATTCAAACGCCATAGTCATTGTATTCGAAGACCTCATCGGAGGTACACTTGCACTGACGGCTGAGTGGACGGCAAGCCAATATACGATAACATATACCGTGCCGAAAGACGTTGAGCTCGTTTCAGGCTCACCGGTCACCGAGCAAGTGTATACCATAGAAAGGCAGGCGGATCTGTTGAAAGATTATGCCGCTCGCGGAAAGAGGTTTGTCGGTTGGAGACTTGTTGAATTTGATAATGCCGATGCACGCAATGGAGAGCTGCTTAACGCTGGCGAGATATATAGCACTATACCGCTGGGAGTAGTTGGTAACATTAAGCTCGAAGCAGACTATGAAGATGTTAATTATACTCTTTCTTTCTATACCGGCAGCGGACATATAGCCGATTATGAAAGTTATGGGCTGACCTTGGATCCGGCTACGGGACTTTACAATATAAGCCTTAAGTATAAAGCTGCTCTTGAAGAGAATTTGCATCAGCTTGCCGCTATTGCCGGTGAAAAAGGCAGGACTTTCAACGGGTGGAGCACAAACTCGCAGAGCAATATCTCTGTGGAGCTCAGTGAATTCACAATGCCTGACTCCAATATGATGCTTTATGCGGTCTATGAAGTTACCCAATATGAAATTACCGTTGATCTTAAATTAAAAAGTAGCGGTCAGGTTATTCAAGTTGATACAGGTAAGGCAGAGGAATTAGGCTTTACAGTCGATGGCGACAACTTTAAAATTACCGTCGATTACGGCACTGATCTGTCAGAGCAACTCTCTCAATTGCTGGCCTGCGTTACATTAGATGCTGGATATCATTTTAATAGTTGGATAGATTCTTACGGTAATGGAGTAAATATCTATAATATTAATTTCGAAAAGACTACAATTACCATCTATGCAAGCTATTCTATGGACCAAGTCACAGTCAATGTGGTAGGCTTCAATAATGATACGCTTAAAACTTTTCAAATAACGTCCGGCAAGACGCTCAGTGAAGAAGACCTTGATGGCCTCGATACTGAGGTGACGGGCTATGAGTTCATAGGCTGGAAAAATGCAGACGGAACGGATTTTGATGTGAGTCAGACGTTCGTAGCCTCTGCAACTATCTATGCGTACTATGAGCCGGTAGAAATCACCGTGGAGTATGTGATAGTCATCGGTGAGCAAGAGTATAATGCCATCTATGTCGGTGATACGAAATATTATTACGGCAAAGCATTCGGTTCGCTGCCAACCCTTTCCGAACTTACTATAGACAGTCAGTCAGATAGTCTTCTTTTAGGAAGGAAAATAGTCAGCTGGGCAGCAAAAAACGGCACAGATGTTCTGCCTGTAACCATAAGCACAATCATAACCGACCATAGCGGATATTTCCTTGATAATGGTGGTAACTTCAGTGTAAAGCTCTATGCTACACTCGGATATGAGGACTATGATATTACCTTCCTTGCGGGCGACGGCGCCTTTGTCGGCGGCGGACAGACATCCCGCGGATCGTACAATTATGGGGCTGCCGAGATCAGTTTCCCTGACCTTGCCGATCGTACGGGATATGACCATACGGGATGGAGCTATTATGTCCAGAATGATCCTACAGAACATATTATTGAGCTTCAATCCGACGAAACCTATGGCGAGGCGCTAATAAGATTGATTAAGGAAGGAGGAATCGTTTCTTCCATTACTGTTACAGCGCGTTGGGAACAGCAGGAATTTGAGGTATGGTACTATGCCGCAGCCGGTGACTTTACTGTAATCGATACGGATGAGGGAAAGTTTTACGATGAGAATGGAACAGAAGTCGTAACGAGCGGAACAGCTAAATACTTTGTGATTAAAGTAAAGTATGGCTCTTCGCCCGCACTGTCTCTTCGTCCCGTGCAAAAGGGATATTCATTCAGTTCGTGGAGTCACGCAAGCGGTATAGGTTTGGTTACGTCAGATATATACACGAAGGATTCTCCTATAACAGCATCCTATAATGTAATAACGTATACCATCAATTATGTGCTCGACGGTGGTACGTTCAGTACCGCACCTTCATATAGTTATACCTATCAGTCGGGGGCGACTCTTCCCACTCCTTCGAAAGCAGGTTATACATTTGAAGGATGGTATCTCACTGCTGATTTTGACGAGACAAGCAAGATTGAAAATCTTACGGGAAAAGCTGAAAACCTTATCCTGTATGCAAAGTGGGCGGCAACGAAGATTACAATTACTCTTGAGGTTATCGTTGAAGGGCCCGAAACAGAATTACCTGATGATTATAGTAAGGCTAATCTCGAAAAGACGCTTGAGGTTACCTTAACTGAGTATAACTATTCGGAAAATGCGCTTACAGTTACATTCACAGTAAGTTACGGTACCGATCTGTCTGTACTTAACAGCCTGTCCAAATCTTTTGGCAACTATGTGCCTGGCGGCTGGAAAACTTCAGATGGATCCGACTGGTATTTCTCACTTGCAACCGAAGGGGGCACCTATACAAATACTTATACCGCAGGGACGACCTCCGGTGTGACGATTGAGTATTACTACGATGATCGGCTTTACACGACGCTTTATAATCAGACGGGGTCTGCGCCGTTGTTTGAACTGTCGCGTGAAGGTTATACGTTCCTCGGTTGGTATAGCGAGGCCGGCGAGAAATACGAGGGTACTTCTATTGACTTAACAGTCATTACGGGCACGCTCAAAGTATATGCTCATTGGGAAGAAAATACTTATACGCTCTCGCTTGAATACAACTGTCAGATAGGGGATGAATCTCAGGAAGTTAAATTCGGAACGCCTTTAGCCGACATCGACAAGTTGCAAGAAAAACCCAGTCGTGCAGGTTATCTGTTCGTCGGGTGGTATAGTGACATAGGTTTGCAGATATCAGCAGACGACATGACCATGCCTGCACGGGATATTGTTCTGTATGCAAAGTGGCAACCGGTACAGTATCAGATTAACTTCCATTTCGGGGATAATTCCTCTTTGTCAGCTGAAATTATGGGAGAATATAATGCGGAGTATAAGCTTCCTGATGCTGATATGAGTTATTATACCTATGTCTGGCTGGTGAGAGCCATAGCCGAGGGCCAGGACGATAAGTCTTTCGAATATAGTGGCAGGATGCCTATACTCAATGAGGTCTATAGTGGCTACACAAGAACCGCTGAAGGCATAGTTTACATTGATGTATATGCTTATTACACGCCTGTAACATATTCCGTAAACTATGTAAACGGCGATCAGATTTTCAGTCAGTTGACGTTTAATGCCGAAGGAAATTCCGAATGGAACGAACTTGCGACTGTAACGGCAGCGGAGGGATATGTGTTCAGCGGATGGAGCCTCTCCTCATCTGATTCGACTCGCGGCGTTTATAAGTATTACAGGGTTACATATCAGGAAGAGAAGCTGTATTTAGAGTTGAACTCGACAAATGGAAATGAGTCGGGATATCGCTTACTCGTTGTTGAAGGCGAAGCCCTTCAACCGGTAAGCCTCATTTCGCAATTTACTGCAAATACCTATAATGTGACCTTCAACTCTAACTACGGCACGGTGACAAGCACAACACAGTCGTTCACTTATGGTCAGTCTGTAACGCTTAACGGCAATACATTCAGCCGCACGGGCTATACCTTCCTCGGCTGGGCAACTTCAACTAACGGAGAAGTAGTCTATTCGGATAAGGCCGTTATAAGCAACTTGCAGTCAACAGGTCTTACTCTGTATGCGAAGTGGCGTCCAAATACGTATTCAGTATTATTCGATGCCAACGGTGGCACGGGTACTGATATAATTGAAGTTACTTATGACGGACATTATAAATTGCCTGAAAGCGAGCCGGAAAGGACGGGTTATAAATTTGTCGGCTGGTTTACCGCTAAAGACGGTACCGGAACTCCAGTGACAGGGGATACGCCTTTCAACACCGCAGGCAATGTCACGCTCTATGCAAAGTGGACGGCAAATAGTTATACAGTAACCTTCAATGCTAACGCCGGCGATGCTACGGGCGAAATGCAGGCTCAATCGTTCACTTATGGTCAGTCTGTAACGCTTAACGCTAATAATTTCGAAAGAGAGGGTTATCACTTCCTCGGCTGGGCAACTTCCAAGGAAAGCAACAATGTGGTCTATGCCGACAAAGCTGAGATAGGCAGCTTGCAGTCAACGGGTCTCACTCTGTTTGCGGTATGGGAAATCAACACCTACACCGTAACGTTCAATGGCGTAAATGTCAGCGGCTTAGGCAATGCTACAGTAAATCACGGCTCAGAATATACCTATAATCTGAGTGCGGTTTATGGATATGGATTGCCACACAATGTAACAATTGTAATAGACGGTGTACCCCTTGAAGATGGTTACACCTACGACAAGGCGAGCGGAGTAATTACCATAGAAGCAGGCAGAATTACGGGCAATGTCAAAATTTCTGCAAGCGGAGTAATCAAGACCTATACCGTAAGCTTCAATTCGAATGACGGCAGTACGGTGGATAACATAACCGTAAACCACGGCGAAAAAGTCACGGCGCCCAAGGCTCCGACTAAGAACGGCTATGCATTCGCAGGCTGGTATGTAGGAGATATCGCTTACGACTTCAATACGGCAGTTACGGCAGATGTCGAGCTCACGGCAAAGTGGAATGCCATTGAATACACGATAAGCTATGTACTCAACGGCGGCACGAATGCAGACGGCGCTGTAACGACGTTCACGGTTGAAAGCGATGACATAACATTGCTTACGCCTACCCGTGAAGGATACAGTTTCGACGGTTGGTACAATGCCGAGACTGGCGGCGATAAGGTGACGGTAATTGAGGCAGGCAGAGTTGGCAACATAACGCTGTATGCAAGGTGGACGGTAAACAGATACACGGTAGCGTTCAATGGCGCAAATGTCAGCGGCTCCGGCAATGGAGAGGCAGAACACGGCGCGATATATACCTACAAACTCAGTGCTGTAAATGGTTATAGTCTGCCCGGCGATGTAACAATTATGATAGGAGATAATCTCCTTGAATATGGTTACTCCTACGACAAGGCAAGCGGCGTAATTACCATAGAAGCAGGCAGAATTACAGACGATGTCGTAATTTCTGCAAACGGAGTAATCAATACCTACACCGTAACGTTCGATACAGACGGCGGAAGTGAGATAAAGTCTCAGACGGTAGCCCATGGCGACAAGGCAGCAATGCCTGAAAGCGCGCCTGAAAAGGACGGCTATAAATTCGCAGGTTGGTTTGTCGGCGAAACAGAATTTAAGTTCGATGAAACCGACATAACCGAAAACATTACAATAACGGCGAAGTGGGTCATCAATACCTACACCGTAAGCTTCAATTCAGACGGCGGCAGTACGGTAGATAATATAACCGTAAACCACGGAGAAAAAGTCACGGCGCCCAAGGCTCCTACCAAGGACGGTTATGCATTCGCAGGCTGGTATGTAGGAGATATAGCTTACGACTTCAATACGGCAGTTACGGCAGATGTCGAGCTCACGGCAAAGTGGGATGCCATTGAATACACGATAAGCTATGTACTCAACGGCGGCACGAATGCAGACGGCGCTGTAACGACGTTCACGGTTGAAAGCGACGAGATAACATTGCTTGCGCCTACCCGTGAAGGATACACTTTCGACGGTTGGTACAATGCCGAGACTGGCGGCGATAAGGTGACCGTAATTAAGGCAGGCAGCATTGGCAACATAACGCTGTATGCAAGGTGGACGACAGAAAGTCACACCGTAAGCTTTAATTCAGACGGCGGCAGTACGGTGGATAATATGACCGTAAACCACGGCGAAAAAGTCACGGCACCTGAGGCTCCGACCAAGGACGGCTATGCATTCGCAGGTTGGTACGTTGGAGAAACAGCTTACGACTTCAATACGGCAGTTACGGCAGATGTCGAGCTCACGGCAAAGTGGAATGCCATTGAATACACAATAAGCTATGTACTCAACGGCGGCACGAATGCAGACGGCGCTGTAACGACGTTCACGGTTGAGAGCGGAGAGATAACATTGCTTGCTCCTACCCGTGAAGGATACAGTTTCGACGGCTGGTACAATGCCGAGACTGGCGGCGATAAGGTGACAGTAATTGAGGCAGGCAGCATTGGCGACATAACGCTGTATGCAAGGTGGACGACAGAAAGTCACACCGTAAGCTTCAATTCAGACGGCGGCAGCACGGTGGAGGAAATAACCGTAAACCACGGCGAAAAAGTCACGGCGCCCAAGGCTCCTACTAAGGACGGCTATGCATTCGCAGGTTGGTACGTTGGAGAAACAGCTTACGACTTCAATACGGCAGTTACGGCGGATGTCGCGCTCACGGCGAAGTGGGATGCCATTGAATACACGATAAGCTATGTACTCAACGGCGGAATGAATGACGGAGAGGTAATCACGGAGTACACCATCGAAAGCGATACTATCGTTCATCCTGTACCCGTTCGTGACGGTTATACCTTCCTCGGCTGGTTCGATGCAGAAGTCGGCGGAAACAAGTCTGAAACTATCGAGTCGGGCAGCACGGGTCACGTTACGCTGTATGCCGTATGGCGCATTGACAGCGTTGAGGTAAGCTTTGAGGCAAACGGCGGTTCGCTTGATGACGGAGCCGAAGTGCAGAAGGTAGACTATGGCAATACGGTCGCATTCGTTGAGCCCGTTCGCGAAAACTATCTGTTCCTCGGCTGGTATACGGATGAGGCGCTCACTCAGAGCTATGACTTCAACTCGGCGGTAACGCAGTCGTTCACGCTCTATGCAAAGTGGAGACTCCAGCAGGTAGTCGGTCAGGCACCCGACGGTACGACGATAACCGTCAGCTCGGATTCGGGCTTCGACGACGGCACAATGCTCAGGTTCACTGAGCTCTCGGACGAAAGCTCGATATCACAGGCATCGGGCAGTCTTACCGAAAACATGACGCTCAAGCGGCTCTATGACATAGAACTCGTCAGGGCGGACGGCTCGGTCGTTCCCATAGAGCAGATGCTCTCTGTAGGCATTTCGGCAGAGGGGTTGGGCGACGCAAACGGCAAGTTCGTCATAGTATACGTTCCCGACGACGGAGGAGAGGCACAGCAGCTTGCAACCCATATCGGTTCGGACGGCAAACTCTACTTCTTCATAGAACACTTCAGCTTCTATGCGATAGTCGACATGACTGACATAGTGCCTCAGGCAGGCTTCGCGTGGTGGTGGATACTCGTTGCCATAGGCGGCTGTGCGCTGATTGCCATAATCGCGCTCATAATAGCGCGCAACAACAGGCGCTATGAGCTCAACTATGTAAACGGCGGCATTCCTTCGGTAAAACTGAGGGAGAGCAAGCTCATAGACCTGCCCATACCCGAAAGGGAGAGCGAGGTGTTCGAGGGCTGGTATTATGACGAAGACTTCCGCGACAGGGCGTTCCTGACGTCCATGCCCAAGCAGAACCTCATACTGTATGCGAAGTGGCGCACGATGACTCAGGATGAGCGCATAGCGCGCGACAAGGCTCGTGCAGAGGCTGCGGCTACCAAGAAGTCCGACGACGTATAATCGCTCGCAGGGAATATTAAAAGTCAGACTGCGCACGGCATGAAGTGTCGGCGCAGGACGGGGCGGCATATGCAATTTTTGCATATGCCGCCCCTTGCCGTGTGTCTGGAAAGCATACAAATAACGGGTATTGACGGACATGCCGCAATCTGATATAATGATGTCAAAATATCTGACTTTTCTGCCGCATACATAAGTTATGGACAGATATTTTCGCAAATATGTTGAAATATATACTTTCGGTACCCGTCATTATCTTTCCGTATACACTCCTTTTGGGCATGTACTGCCTGTATACGCCGACGATAATGGAGACCGTGTTCAAAAGCAATGTCATTTTATTGGCAGGGGCGCTCGTCCTCTTCGGCGCGGCGGCGTTTGCCTTTTCGTGCATTGTCGGTATGGTTGTAATCGTAAAGGCATATGACGCGCTTGCCGCCGCAAGGCTTAACATGATAATCAAGCTTATCCATATGCCTGCATATGTCGCCATATTCGTGCTCGGCATGGCGTTCTTCGTCACGGTTTTCGGCATACCGTTTGTGATGTTTTTTGTCCTGTTCGATTGCGCGGCAATTGCTATGTCGGGCATCATCGGCGCATCGTCAGTCATTCGCGGCTTTCTGGAAGGCAGACTGGACAGGGCGAGCGCCATAACTTTTGCAATAATGGGGTTTGTCTTTGTCGGGGACATAGTCGTCGGCATCATGAACTATGTCGCTCTGAAAAGGAGCAGGAGAGGAAAAACCGCTGCATAATAGTCTGAAATTCTTTGTTCGGCAAGCGGTTTGCGAAAGTCTTAGACAGGGAGTATAAAAATGTTTGAAAGATGGTTTGCAAAATATGCGAGAGCGGTCAGCGACGAACGCTAAAGAAAGCGGCTTTACAAAAAGTTCTGCGCGAAAATAATATCGTTCATTGTCTTCTATGTCGTGTGTCTTGCCGTCATAGTCGAGGTGTTCGCGCTTTCGGACATGATCGATGAGGGGCAACCGCCGGCGACGATAGCGTTTGCGGCGACGCTAATTCTGTGGCTGGTTTGCGCCATAGTTACGCTGATTTTATGGCTCAATTTCCGTTCGGCATACAACAGGATACTCGAAAGACCTGCATCTGAGGGGGAAATGCCCGAAATTACTCAATACCGCCGAAAAGTCGCCGTAAACCGCATAGACATGTTAAAAAACATATGGTGGGCTTGGGCGGCATTTGCTGCGGGGATACTGCTTTTTACCGTATTTATTGCCATAGAGGGAGGATTGAACCCCGACGGCGGGGAATTCGGCGTTTGGGGTTACAGCGCCTTTGTGGCGCTCATTTCAGGCTGTCTGGTGCTGTTTTTCGGCTTATTCTTTTTTGCTCTCAAAAGGATGCAAAAGGGCAGAACATAGAACAGCTGACCGAAGACGAGGTAAAGGCTATTGACGACGCTCAGGGCAGAAAGCACTACTATACTTTGCAGTCCGACAAAAACATTCAGAGCTTACGCTATCTCTTTCCCGACGAAGAGCTTTGTTTCAGGGTGGAGGAACTGAGAAAAAAATTGAGCAACGCGGTCGCAATCAGCGGCGTCATATCTGTAATTGTTGTCGTGATTGCGTCGATAGTCATATTTACGTGGGATAATTTCGGCATTCAAGGGCAAGCTGATATTTATCTTTGTGATTGCAGGCCTCGCGATAAGCTGGCTATTTGCCGTCATCTTTCCCGATACGCTGTTGTCGTGCATAGGCGCTGTGCCAATCTTATTGGGCATATTTGTAAACGCCGTGCTCGTAAAGGGGTTAAGGCAAAAGGCGCTGCCGTTAGAGGAAGAAATAGACCGCGAACGCGCTATGCAAGCCGCATCCGCGGAAAAATCTGACGGCGCAGAGGACAAAACACAATCGGACGAAGAGAGCGGGCACACGCTGTAACAGCCGTTAAAATGATGCATAACGCGGCCAAAGACGGCAAAAATGTGCGAAAGCAGCCATAATTTTATAAAACGCAACCGTTGGTTGACACATTGCCGAGTGCGGTTGGTGGCATGCAACCCTAATGTATGGTACAATTAAAGCACAAAAACAAGGAGATATGAATGTTATGAACCTTGCCGACAAGATAACAGCGCTCAGAAGACAGCGCGGACTTTCGCAGGAAGAACTTGCCGATATGCTTGACGTTACCAGACAGTCGGTATCCAAATGGGAAGGCGGGCAGAGCGTGCCCGACATTCAGAAGATTTTGCAGCTTTCCGCCATTTTCAAAGTCTCTACGGATTATCTTCTGAAAGACGAAGAGGGAGAGGAAATAATTTCTCGGTCGGATGCGCCTTTTCCGAATACGGGAAACGCCGTCAGGATAAGTCGCGAACAGGCGGACGAATATCTGGTACAACAGAAGGCAAACGCGATAAGATATGCCCTTGCAACGGCGCTGTGCATACTGTCGCCGCTCGTGCTTATAGTACTCAATTTAAGCCCCGTGCTTGAGAGGATGGGAGAGGCGTTGACAAATATAATCGGAATAAGCGTGCTGTTTGTGATGGTTGCCGTCGGAGTTGGCATATTTATATATTCATACCTGAAAAGCCGTCCTTACGGAGAGCTTTACTCGGGCGCGAAGGTGACGGGAGAGGTGAGGACGTATCTTGAAAAGCGCAAACGGGAATTTACTCCGCTGTTTACTGCGCTTGTAATCACGGGCGTCACTCTGTGTCTCCTTTCCACAATTCCGCTTATAGTGTGTTCGCTGATGTACGAAGAGTACTTCTATATCGGCTTCATCGTCTTCGACATTGTCATTATGTCGGCGGTAATGCTCTTTGTATGGGGCGGCACAAGGTGGTATGCCTATAAAAGGCTTTTGGGACTGGGCGAGTTCAGCAAGGAGGGCAGGCGCAAGGCAAGAATATCCGAGATTGTCGGCGGAATATATTGGCCGCTTGTCGTAGCCGTCTACCTTGCAACGAGTTTCATAACCAATGAGTGGGGAAAGACGTGGATAATCTGGCCTGTTGCCGCCGTTATATTTGTGGTGGTCGAAGCCGTGATTGAGGCAATATTCGGCATAAAGAAGGAAAAGGACGAAAATGACAGGGACGAATGACAGAATTTGTCATCGCCGCTATAAAGTGTAAATGCGACATTTTTTGGCTTAGACATATAATATAAGCCCCGAGGGGGTCGGAAACTTTCCGACCCCCTCGGGGCTTTTCCCTGCGGCATATGCCGCATTTGGTTTTATTTCGTGTACATTTTCAAGTGACGTTGTGCCGATTTTTGTTCAGCCTGTCAGTCGTCGTAGCGGCTGTCGTCGGGCGTGTACTCATAGTAGGGATTGCCGTTTGCGTCCGTCTTCTTTTCAACTATATAGCGGCGCTGCTGTCTGCCGCTGCCCGTCTTAAGGCGTATTACTTCGCGCCCTCTGACCATTGCCCTTTCAAAGCATATTACGTCGTTTTGCCCATTTCTTAAGCAGGTCATCTTAAGTTCGGTCTCGCCGCGTTCCTCCTCGTATTCGAAGGTGCTGCGCTCTTTCAGCCTGCCGTTTTCATATATGCTGTAGCTGAATTCCTGCGAACTTTCGCCATCTTCGCTTTCCTGGCTCTGTTCGACGAGCATATATGAAGCGTCGCTCAGCGTTACCTTAAATTGCGTCTCTGCCTCGCTCTCGCCGCGTTCGGAGGAAACCTCCCTCTCGCCGCGGATGGGGTACTCGGCGCCGTCTACAAGCATTATGCCGGTTATGTCGAACGTCTCTTCAACTTCGTCGCGCTCCGTCTCTCTCTCCGTCAGAACCTGATTGTAGTACAGGGTGTAATAGTTTTGCTCGTTTTCCATGTTTCTGTACGTCACGACTAGCTTTTCGGAATATTCCGCCCTGTCCGACTGCTCCGAAGAGGTGTTGAATCCTCCGTCGCTCAGAAGACTGTCCACAAGCGTCATGTATCCGTCAAGCTCGGCGCTTGTCGTTGTCGCGCCCTGGTCTGGTGTCGTCTGATTTCCCTGGTCGGTAGTCGTCTGTCCGCCCGTCGTTCCCTGGTCTGGTGTCGTCTGGTTGCCCTGCTCGGGTGTCACCTGGGGTGCGCTCTCGTTCATATCCGAAATTATCATTCCTGCCGAAGCCGCGCTGAAGCCGTATACCGACTGTGCCGTCTTGAGATTTTCAAACTTGTCCGTGCCGAGGGAGCTGTTCTTTGCGCACGCCGTAAGGGAGATTGTTCCCGTAAGCGCTACTGCCGTTGCCAATGCGATAAATAATTTTTTCATTTTCTTTCCTCCCGTGGGGTTTTATTTTTGTCTTGTACCTATATAACAAACGAACGCCGCCGTTTGTTGGTAAATTCAAAAATTTTTTTGCATAAATTTATGCACGTCTTGACTATCTTAGTATTTGCTGATATGATTTTTTTGATAAATTAAATTTTTACCAACAAAACGGACGCGCAGATTGTTTATATTATGGAAGAGAAAATATGAAAGGGGATAAGCTTGAAAAAAAGGTCGCCGCATTCAAGGAGGGTGACAGGAGTGCTTTCGATTACATATACGAGCACACCAACAGGAGCGTATATTTCGCCGTGCTTTACATCGTACGCGACAGAATGACTGCCGAGGATATCCTGCACGACGCCTTCGTCAGGGCGATGACCTGCATAGGGCAGTATTCCGTCGGCACGAATTTCACGGCGTGGCTGGTCAGCATAGGCAAGTCGCTGGCGCTCAACCACGTAAAGCGGCGCTCGCGCGAGGTATCCTGTGATTTCGATGCCGATGCGTATAAATACGGCTCAACCCGTACCGAGCTCCCCTTTATCTTCGACGTGGCGGCAAAGGTACTCGCCGAGGACGAGTATGAAATTTTAATGCTCTGCCAGGTCGCAGGTTATAAGCGCAGGGAAGTGGCGGATATGCTGAAAATACCTATAGGCACGGTGACGTGGAAGAATAACGAGGCGCTTAAAAAACTTAAAGCGCACCTTGAAAAGGAGGACGGCCATGAGGGATAAGGACATCGAAAAACTTCTGTCGGACGGCGCAAAGGACGTGCTCCCCGACGACAGGGTAAAGCAGAATATCAAATCCAGCCTCGGCTATGAAGAAAATAAGGCGCAAAAACTGGCAATAGTCGGGGGCGGAGAGGCGGTGTCCTGCCGCCGCCGCAATATAATAATAGCCGCGTGCGCCGCAGCGCTCGCCGTGATTTTGGCGATATGCTTCATAGTTCCCGCCATTATCGGCAGGGATAACCCCTTCGGCCACGGCGGAATTACGGACGGCAATAAGTTCGACGGCATAACCGACGCCAACTCCTTCTATGCCTACGGCGCGGCATCGGTGGGCACCATGCTCTCGTCGCGCACTTCGTCGGGCGGTGAGGTCGCAGCCCTTGCGTACGGCGGCGGTTCGGGCACTCAGGACGGGCAGGACAGAGAGGGGCAGATTGAGACCATAAACAGATATATGTCCCTCGTCGAAAGCCTTCTCAGCGACAGCGCGATAGTCGGCTCGGCAATAGGCGGCGCAGAGGGGTACGACTACGGCATGACGGTCAGCTACAAGGACCTTCTCGGCGGCACGGTCAGCTATACGATGTACTACGACAAGATATTTTTAAACGGCGAAGTCGACGACGGCGAACGGGAGGAGGAGTATTCGATAAGCGGCGTTCTCATAGTGGACGGCAACAGTTACCCCGTCGAGGGCAGCTACGAGAGCGAAGTTTCTTCCGACGAGACGGGCGACGAGCTGGAGTTCAGGGCATATACCTCCTTTGACAGGCGCTCTTATATCGAGGTCAGACAGGAATACGAGAGCGAGACCGAGGGCGGTGCGGGCGAGACCGAAAAGGAATACGTCTATACGGTCGTATCGGACGGCAGACAGAGCGAAAAGACAGAGGTAAAGTATGAGCAGGAGGACGGCGAGACCGAGCTGGAGCTCATAGTCGAATCGGACGGAATAAGGGACGAACTTAAGTTTACGGGCAATTCGTCGGGCGGCGAGGGCATAATCCTTGCCGAGGGCAGACTGAACGGACGCAGCGTCAGGTTCAGGGTGCGCGTAACCCAAGGGCAATACCGCTACGAGTTCGAGGACGGCACATCTTCCGACTTTGACCGCCACGACGATGACGACGATGACGACGATGACGACAGACGGCGAATGTCGCTATGATAAAGCTGAATGGGGGCGCGCGGAAAAATTTTCCGCGCGCCCCCATAATTTTAACCGATTTACGACGATATTCATATAATAAGGTAAATATACAATTTATATGCGGATAAAATGCAAAAAAAGTATTGACAAATGAATAAATGTATGGTAGACTGATAAAAATTCGATTTGAATATAAACCTGTGATGCAGAAAAAAGACGGGCAGAAATGCTTACAGCGAGCGCGCGGCGGTGAAAGGCGCGCAGCGTTTTCCGTGGAATATGGACTGCAGAGGGCAATGCGGAAATGCATTGACGGCGGCGCACCGTAAAAAGCGCAGGGAATGATTGTTCCCGAAAAGAGGGCGGAAGGCATCTTCCGCTGAATCAAGGTGGCACAGCGTCAACAAAGCGCCCTTGTCTTTTTCATTAAAAAAGACAAGGGCGCGTCTGCATTTTTAAGGGGTATATGACAATGAAGGTCAATCTCAGCGTTGACAACTTAATAAAATTCAGGGAGGAGGGCTACACGGTCGCACCCGTCTCTGCGGAGATACTCTCGGATATAGCAACGCCCATTGAAAGCCTTAAGGCGCTCAGAGAGCAGGGCGGCGGCTGCTTTCTCTTCGAGAGCGTCGAGGGCGGCGAAAAGTGGGCAAGGTATTCCTTCCTCGGCTATAAGCCCAAGGCGGAGATATCGCTTAGGGAAGGCGTCATAACATATACCGAGGGCGATTCGGTCAGGATATCCCGATGCTCCGACCCGGACGACTTCATACGGGGGATATTAAAGGACTACCGCTCGCCCCGAATTGTCGGCAGCCCTACCTTTACGGGCGGTCTGGTCGGATATTTCTCCTACGAATATTTCCGATATGCCGAACGCGCCCCTCACCTTAAAAGCGGCACCGACGGCGACATGCGCCTGTATCTTTTCGACAAGGTAGTGGCATACGACAACTTCAGGCATAAGATAATAGTCACCTGCAACGTGCCTCTCGACGGCGACGAACAGGGCGCGCTGGACAGGGCGACGGCGGAGATAGCCCAGATAATAAAGCTCATAAAAAAGGGCGCAAGGCGGCGCAGGGAACGCGTTAAAATCTCTCCGTTTACGGCAAAGTACACTGAAGAGGAGTATGCCGAAAGGGTAAAAAGAGCCAAGCGGTACATATACGAGGGCGACATATTCCAGTGCGTACCCGCCAACAGGTGGACGGCAAGCATTGAGGGCAGCCTTATAAACTGCTATCGCCTTTTAAGGACGACAAACCCGTCGCCGTACATGATTTACCTCGACTTCGGCGATACGGAAATTGCAGGCGCCTCGCCCGAAACGCTAGTCAAAGTCACAGACGGCAAGGTGCAGACCTTCCCCATAGCGGGGACGAGAAAGAGGGGCGCGACCGAGGAAGAGGACGAGGCGCTCGAAAGGGAGCTTCTCGCGGACGAAAAGGAGGGCGCGGAGCACGATATGCTCGTCGACCTAGGCAGGAATGACCTCGGCAAGGTGTGCGCGTTCGGCACGGTGGAGGTGAAGGACTACAGGAAGATATACCGCTATTCGCACGTGATGCACATAACCTCGTCGGTTTCGGGATTGCTTAAGGAGGGCAAGGACGCAGTCGACGCGCTCAGCGCGACGTTGCCTGCAGGCACGCTGTCGGGCGCACCCAAGCTAAGGGCTACGGAGATAATCTCCGAGCTGGAGGACGGAGAGCCGCGAGGAGTGTACGGCGGAGCGGCAGGTTACTTCGACTTTACGGGAAACGCAGACTTCTGCATAGCCATACGCACGGCGGTAAGGCACGGCGGCGAGGTCACCGTCCGCGCTGGCGGCGGCATAGTCGAGGGCAGCGACCCCCGAAGCGAATTTATGGAGACCGTCAACAAGTCCGCGGCGGTAAGGCTGGCTGCCGAGGGCAGCGCAAAGGTGGACATATGAATAAGAGAGTGCTCATAGTCGACAACTACGACAGTTTTTCATACAACTTATATCAGTATTTCGGCATGGCGGCGGACGAGGTCATAGTCGTAAAGAACGACGAATACGGGGCGGAAGAACTCCTTTCAAAGTTTTCGCCGACGCACATAGTGCTCTCTCCAGGGCCGGGAAGGCCGTCGGAGGCAGGCATATGCGAGGAGGCGGCAAAATACTTTGCAGGCAAAGTCCCCCTGCTCGGCGTGTGTCTTGGGCATCAGGCCATAGCCGAGGCCTACGGCGGAGAGATAGTGCACGCAAAAAAACTTATGCACGGCAAGGCGGACATAATAGAAGTCGACCCATCCTGTCCCATATTCAAGGGGCTTGAAAGGCGGCAGAAAGTGGCGCGCTATCACTCGCTGGCGGCAGATCGTCTGCCCCCGTCGCTGAGCGTCGCGGCATATGCCTCGGACGGCGAAATAATGGCGATAAAACACAATGACTTCGACATATACGGGGTGCAATTTCATCCCGAATCCATTCTGACCGCGTGCGGCAGACAGATAATACACAATTTTTTAGAGCTCTGAAAGGAGAAACACAATATGATTAAGCAATGTCTTAAAAAGATTACCGAGGAAAATAACCTGACCGCCGAAGAGGCGGGCGAGTCCATGCGCGAAATAATGACGGGCGAGGCCGGCGAAGTGCTTACGGGCGCATACATAACCGCGCTCGCAATGAAGGGCGAAAGCGTGGAGGAGATAGTCGCATCGGCAAAGGTTATGCGCTCGGTGGCGGTAAGGGTGGACCTCGGCGCCGACTGCATCGACATAGTCGGCACGGGCGGCGACGGCTCCAACTCCTTCAACATATCCACCTGCTCGTCCTTCGTGGTTGCGGCAGGCGGCGTGCCCGTCGCAAAGCACGGCAACGGCAGCGTGTCCTCCAAGTGCGGCTCGGCGGACATACTTGCAAGCCTGGGCGTAAATGCCAAAATATCTCCCGAACGCACTGCGGAAATATTCAAAGAATGCGGCTATGCCTTCCTGCACGCACAGGTATATCACCCTGCAATGCGCTTCGTCACCCCCGTAAGAAGGCAGCTGGGACTGCGCACGATATTCAATCTTTTAGGTCCTCTCGCCAACCCTGCAGGTGCAAAATTTCAGCTCCTCGGCGTGTGCAAGAGGGAACTCGTAACTCCGCTTGCTACCGTGCTCGGTCAGCTAGGCACAAGGCGCGTCATGGCGGTGTACGGCGGCGACAGGCTGGACGAAATATCGCTGTCTTCGACTAACTATTGCTGTTCGGTAATCGACGGCAAGGTGGAGGAATTCGAACTCACGGCGGCAGATTTCGGGCTCAAAAAACTGCATAAGTCCGACATAGTAGGGGGTCTGCCCGACGAAAACGCCGAAATATTCAGGCACGTCTTAAGGGGCGAGGACTCGCCGTATCTCAGCGAAGTGCTGGCAAATTCGGCTACGGCATTTCTCACGGCAGGCAGGGTAAAGACGCCGAAAGAAGGCGTCGCGCTCGCCAGGGAGACCATTTCAAGCGGCAAGGCGGAGGCGCTGTTTCTTAAGTACAGGGCGGCGACAAATCAATGAAGGGCATTTTGAAGGAGCTGTGCAATTCCTCTGCAAGACGCGCCGAAGAAAGGCAGCGCATTGTTCCGCTTGCCGAGGTAAAAAGGGCGGCGGCGGAAGTTTCGCTTTCTCCGTTTGCCTTTGAAAGGGCGCTTGAAAAGGAGGGGCTGTCGCTCATTTGCGAGGTCAAAAAGGCCAGCCCGTCCAAGGGCATAATAGACCCTTCGTTCGACTATATGTCCATAGCAAACGACTATGTGACGGGCGGCGCGGACTGCATTTCCTGCCTTACCGAACCGACGGCGTTTCTCGGCTCGGAGCAGATTTTCAGGGAGATAAGGGCGGCGGTGAATATACCCATGCTGAGGAAAGATTTCACCGTCAGCGCCTATCAGGTATACGAGGCGCGCGCAATGGGCGCAGACGCCGTGCTTTTAATATGTTCGGCGCTCGACGACGGGCGGCTGAAGGAGTTCTTCGGCATTGCCGAAAGCCTTAAAATGACTGCGCTATTCGAGTGCAGGAGCGAGGAGGAGATTGCTCGTGCAAGGCAAGTCGGGGCGCGCGTGATAGGCGTAAATAACCGTAACTTAAGCGACTTTTCGGTAGACTTTTCGACATCCGAAAGATTGCGCTCGGCGGCAGGCAGGGACATAATCTTCGTCGCGGAGTCGGGCATAAGCTCGCCCGAGGATGCGAAAAAACTCGCCGCGTTCGGCGCGGACGCCTGCCTCGTCGGCGAATACCTCATGCGTTCCCCCGACAGGGCGCAGGCGGTAAGAAACTTAAAGGAGTGTTCCCGTGGTTAAGGTTAAGATATGCGGCGTGACGGACACAGCGTGCGTCGACGCGCTCAACGCCGCACGCCCCGACTATGTGGGCTTTGTCTTAAGCGGCGGCTTCAGGCGCAGCATAGACTACGCCGCGGCAAAGAGGATAAGGGCGGCGCTGTCCCCCGACATTCTCACCGTGGGCGTGTTCGTCAACGAGCGCATGGAAAGGATAGCCGAGTTCATAGACGGCGGCATAATACAGCTCGTGCAGCTGCACGGCGACGAGGACGAAGAATATATTGCCGCGCTCAAGCAAATGCGTTCCGTGCCTATCATAAAGGCGGTCGGCGTCAGGGAGGGAGTCCTGCCGAAGTTGCCTGCGGGGTGCGACTATATACTGCTCGACGCATACGCACCCGTATCGCGCGGCGGAACGGGCATAAGGTGCGAGTGGAAGAGATATCCATCGGACGTACCCATAATACTGGCAGGCGGCATAACGCCCGAAAACGTAGGCGAGGCGATATCGCTCGTCGCGCCGTATGCCGTAGACTGTTCGGGCGGAGTGGAAACTGACGGAAAGAAGGATAAAAATAAGATAGCAAGTTACGTTGCAAATGCAAGGGAGGCAGACATATATGGCTGACAGAAAGGGCAGATTCGGAGACTTCGGCGGACAGTACGTCCCCGAAACGCTGATGAGCGCGCTCGAGGAGCTGGAAACGGCATACAAAAAATATTCGCGCGACGCGCAGTTCAGGGCAGAGCTTAAGGGACTTTTGGAAGACTACGCAGGCAGACCCAGCCGCCTGTACTATGCAAAAAAGCTCTCCGAATACGCAGGAGGAGCAAAGATATATTTAAAGAGGGAGGATCTCAACCATACGGGTTCGCACAAGATAAATAACGCCCTCGGTCAGGCTCTTCTCGCCAAAAAGATGGGAAAGTCCAGGCTGATTGCCGAGACGGGCGCAGGTCAGCACGGCGTGGCTACGGCGACGGCTGCGGCGCTCCTCGGGCTGGAGTGCGAGGTGTTCATGGGCGAAGAGGATACCATACGCCAGGCGCTCAACGTCTACCGCATGAAACTGCTCGGCGCAAAGGTGACGGCGGTAAAGACGGGCACGCGCACCCTTAAGGACGCAGTCAACGAGTGCATGAGGGAGTGGAGCTGCCGCATTGCAGACACTCACTACTGCCTCGGCTCGGTCATGGGGCCTCACCCTTTCCCGACGATGGTCAGGGACTTTCAGGCGATAATCTCCAAGGAGGCGAGGGCGCAGATACTCAGAAAGGAGGGGCGGTTGCCGAGGGCGGTCGTCGCCTGCGTGGGCGGCGGCTCCAATGCCATAGGCTCGTTCTATAACTTCATAGGCGACGAGGGCGTGCGGCTCATCGGCTGCGAGGCGGCAGGCAAGGGCGTGGAATCCTTTGAGACGGCGGCGACGATTGCGACGGGCAAGCTCGGCGTATTTCACGGCATGAAGTCGCTGTTCTGTCAGAACGAATACGGTCAGATTGCCTCCGTATACTCTATATCGGCAGGGCTGGACTACCCCGGCATAGGTCCCGAACACGCGCACCTCAATGCCGTCGGCAGGGCGGAATATGTGCCCGTCACCGACGAGCAGGCGGTGGAGGCGTTCGGACTTCTGTCCAGGACGGAGGGAATAATTCCCGCAATCGAGAGCGCGCACGCCGTATACTATGCCGTAAAGGTCGCGGCGCAATATTCCGCGGAGGACAACATAATCGTCTGCCTTTCGGGCAGGGGCGACAAGGACGTCGCCGCGATAGCCAGATACAAGGGGGAAAATATCTATGATTAAGATAGACAGCGCGTTCAGAAGGGACGGCAAGGCGTTCATAACCTTTCTTACGGCGGGCGACCCCTCGCTCGAGGATACCGCCAGGTATATAGGCATAATGCAGGACAACGGCGCCGACCTCATAGAAGTGGGCATACCCTTTTCCGACCCCATAGCGGAAGGCCCCGTCATTCAGGCGGCGGATTTGAGGGCGCTTTCGGGCGGTGTCGACACGGACAGGATATTTGACATGCTCGAGGGCATAGAAAAGAAGGTGCCGATAGTATTCATGAGCTATCTCAATCCCGTATTCTTCTACGGATACGACCGATTTTTCGCCCGCTGCAGGAAGGCGGGGGTCTGCGGAATAATAATTCCCGACGCGCCTTTCGAGGAGAGCGGCGAGGTAAAAAGGGCGGCAAAGCCGTACGGGATTACTGTTGTCGATATGGTCGCGCCCACCTCGGAGGAGCGCATAAAGAAGGTCTGCGCGCACTCAAAGGGCTTTATCTATCTGGTGTCGTCGCTCGGCGTCACTGGAATGAGAAAGAACATAGTCACGGATATTGGCGCCGTCGTGGGCAAAATAAGGCAGACGAGCAGGACGCCCGTCTGCGTCGGGTTCGGCATATCGGGTCCCGAACAGGCGAGAAATATGTCCTCCTTAAGCGACGGCGCGATCATAGGTTCGGCAATAGTCAGGATAATCGCCGAGCACGGCAGTCGCGCCGACGAGCCGCTCAGGGCGTTCATATCGGAGGTGTCCGCCGCCGTGCACGGCAAATGACGGACATAAAACGCGCATATGCGCATTGAATTTTGAGCCTCACGGGGTAAACGTCGGGCAATTTTGAATATTGGCTTACGGGAATGCGGAATTTAATTCCGCATTTTGCCTTAATTGCGTCTCAGACGGTTTGCAAACGGCATAATATTGTGTTAAAATATCTGCAAATATCGGGGGCATGTCGGCGCCGATGCCGCTTTACCCCTGAAGAAATCAAATACAACGTCAAGGAGTAATCTTAAGGCAGTATATGAAATGGGTTACAGTTTGGGGCAACGCCACCTCGGTTGCAGACCACAGGCCTGAAACTTATGCAAAGGATATAACGCTGCGCTATCCCGTAAAGTGCGCTTTCGGCGGCGAAAAGGTGCGCCTTCACTTTTCCAACTTCTGCGGCACGGAGCCCGTCACTTTAAGTCAGGTCACCGTCGCAACGGCGCTGGGCGACAGGGAGATAAATCTCCAGGGCGCGCGGCTCGTGACCTTCGGCGGCAGCGAATCTGTCACCATTCTGCCGGGCGAAGAGCTCTTTTCCGACGAGGTCGACTTCCGCATCAAGCGCGGCGGCGTCATGTCGGTCAGCTTCTACATAAAAGATTTCACCCTGATGCGCTCGGCGGTAGTCATAACGGGACCGCTCTCCAAGGGCTTTTTCTCGGTGGGAAATCATACCCTTTCGCCCGTATTACCCCTAGACTATACCCGTTCTACGTCGACCTTTTACTTCCTTACGGGCATAGACTTGTTTGCCCCGGACGAGTGCAACTGCGTCATAACCTACGGCGACAGCATTACCGCCCAGAGTTTCCCCGACTACATGACCGAATTGTGCCTCGGGGACGCCTATAACCGCACGGCGGTAATAAGAAGGGCAGCCAGCGGCACGAGGGTTCTCAGGGAATATACCTGCATAACCTACGAAAGCTACGGCCTCAGCGGAGAGCATCGGTTCAGGAGGGAAATTTCAACCGTCAGCGGCGCGCGCTCGGTGCTCATTCAGCAGGGCATAAACGACATAATACACCCCGTCGGAACGAATGTCAATCCCTTCCGCCCTATGAGCGACCTGCCCACGGTAGAAGAGCTTACGGCTGGCATTCAGAGATATATCGACACTGCGCGCGAATATAATTTAAAGGTATATCTCGGCACGCTCCTGCCCATAAAGGGCTGGCGCACGTATGCGCAGTTCAGGGAGGATATGCGCCAGGCGGTAAACGAATGGATACGCTCGGCAAACGTCGACGGCGTCATAGATTTCGACAGAGCGTTGCGCTCCGAAAGCGACATCTTCAGCTTTGCGGAGGGCGACGACAGCGGCGACCATCTTCACCCCTCGGACGGCGCTTACAGGATAATGGCTGAAGAGGCATTCAGGGGGATGATAAAGTGAGAGTCGCAATCTACGGCGCGGGCGCAATGGGCACGGCAATGGGCGCGTATTTTGCGCGCGCGGGCAAGGCGGTCGACGTCATTTGCAGAAACCGCGCGCACGTGTCGGCAATGAGGAAGAGCGGAGTCAGAATTTCGGGCACCGACGACTTTACGGCAGAGGTCAACGCCCTGCTGCCCGAGGAGATGGAGGGCAGGTACGACATAATATTTCTGACTACCAAACAGCTCGAAAACGACGCCACGGCGCATTTTCTTGACGCATTTTTAAGCGAGGACGGCGTGCTCTGCACCATTCAGAACGGTCTGCCCGAATACGCCCTTGCGGAAATTCTCGGCAAAAGGCGCGTTCTCGGCTGCGTGTGCAGCTGGGGTGCAAGCCTTGTCTCGCCCGGAGAGGTGGTAATGACCTCTTCGCCCGAAAAGATAGAATTTCAGATAGGTTCGCCCTTCGACGAAAAGGCGCCCTCGGAGAAGGTGAGGGAGATACTCTCGCTCATGGGCAGGGTTGCAGAGGAGGCAAATTTCCTCGGCGCGCGCTGGACGAAACTCATAATAAACAACGCGTTTTCTCCCCTTTCGGGGCTGACGGGGCTGACCTTCGGACAGATAGCAAGGCAGAGGCGTTTCCGCCGCATAGCCCAGGGCATATTCAATGAAAGCGCCGCGGTTTGCCGCGCGCTCGGCGTCAAGCCCTCCAAAATTCAGGGGCACGACGCGGTCGGGCTTTTAAGCTACAATAACCCCTTCAAGCGCGCGTTTTCCTCGTTCCTTTTTCCCGTCGCAATGAAAAATCACAGCCACATACTTTCGGGCATGTACTACGACCTTTCAAGGGGCAAAAAGTGCGAGGTGGAGTATTTCTGCGGCATAGTTTCATCTTTCGGCGATAAAGTCGGCGTCGATACGCCGCTCACCGACAAGATGTCCGGACTCATCGGCGAGATAGAGAGGGGAGAGCGTGCAATTTCTCCCGATAGTATTCAGGCTTTTTACTCATAACAGTGGCAATTGCTATTGCAAATGCGTGGGTAAAGTGGTATAATTTTAACTGTAAAAAGATGCTTTGACGCGCCGCCCTGTGCAAGGCGACGGACGGAGATATCATGGCGGAAGAGAAATATTCGTTTTCAGAAGTTTATTATTCATCGTCAGACGCAAAGACAAACATACACGCCTGCATCTGGCAACCTGCCCGTGAGATCAGGGCGGTATTGCAGATAGTTCACGGCATGGCGGAATATGCCGAAAGGTATGCAAATTTTGCCGTCGCGCTCGCCGAAAGGGGAGTGCTGGTCTGCGCCGAGGATCACCTCGGACACGGCAAATCTGTATCCTCCGAAAAGGAACTCGGCTACTTTGCCGACAAAAAGGGTTACGGCTGCGTGCTCGAGGATATCCGCACGCTCGCAAAGATTGTCTCATCTAAGTATCAGGGCGTTCCTTACTTCATGCTCGGGCACTCCATGGGCTCATTCTTTGCGAGAAAGTACGTCTCGCTGTACGGAAACGAACTTTCGGGCGCGATAATCATGGGCACGGGCTATAAGGACGGTCTGACTACGGGCGTCGGCAAATTTCTCTGCTCGCTAATGGCGCTGTTCAAGGGCTGGCATCACGTTTCGCCGTTTATCGACAATCTGGCTTTCGGCGCTTACAACAAGCGCTTCGGCGGCAGGACAAAGTTCGACTGGCTGTCCAAGGACGAGGGCAACGCAGACGCATACATCGCCGACCCCCTGTGCGGCATACCCTTTACTCTCAACGGGTTCTATTCGCTGTTCGACGTTCTCGGCGCGGCGTGCGCCAAAAAGACTGTTGCCGCAACGCCTTCAGCCCTCCCCGTACTCTTCGTGTCCGGCGCGGACGACCCCGTCGGCGACTATTCGAAGGGCGTTCAGAAGGTATATAAAAAATTCAGAAAACTCGGCAAAAACGCGCAGATCAAACTCTACGACGGTTGCCGTCACGAAATACTCAACGATATCTCGAGGGAGCAGGTCGTCTCCGACATAATATCGTTCATTGAGGCAAATTTAACAAAGTAATATGCTTTTAAGGGAAACTATAGCCATTCCTCCGCTAACGGGGGACAGGGAAAGGCGCGTATTTTATTATCTGCCCGAAGGATACGACTCGGGCGAGGAGCGCTATCCCGTACTGTATATGTTTGACGGTCACAATCTGTTCTGCGACGAGGTCGCAACCTATGGCAAGTGCTGGGGGCTGATGGACTACCTCGACAGGACGGGCACAAAGATAATAGTCGCCGCACCCGAATGCAATCACGAGGGCGACATGCGGCTTTCGGAATATTCTCCCGTCAGTTTCGACTTTCACGGCAAACGCATAGTCGGCAGGGGCAAAAAATATATGGACTGGCTGACGGGTACGTTCAAGCCGATGGTGGACGGGCGTTTCAGGACGCTCCCCGACAGGGAAAATACGTTCATTGCAGGCAGCTCCATGGGCGGACTTATGACGCTGTACGCGCTTGCAAAGTATAACGGAGTATTTTCCAAGGGGGCGGCGCTTTCGCCCAGCCTTTGGGTACAGGGCGGCGATATGCCCTCGTTCATAAAGAGCGGCAGATACGGCAGGGATACCGTCATATTCACCGACTACGGCACAAGGGAATTCAAAAAATCATTCGCCGCAGTAAAGCTCTTTTGCGAGACGTTCTCCTGTCTCGCTGCAAAGGGCATAACCGTCACGGCGAGAGTCGTCGAGGGCGGCACACACTGCGAGGCGGCGTGGGAGAGGGAAATACCCCAATTCATGTGCGCTTTCGGCCTCTGAAAGGCTGTCGATAACTTCAACTAAAGCACTATAAAGGAAGTGGCAATATATGAAAAATTTTGTGTTTGTTTCACCTAACTTCCCCGAGAC
Organism: uncultured Clostridia bacterium; assembly: GCA_944354125.1. Taxonomy (GTDB): domain Bacteria; phylum Bacillota; class Clostridia; order Christensenellales; family Borkfalkiaceae; genus Coproplasma. The sequence goes on from CALVPT010000003.1 coordinate 61,832, forward strand.
TTACTGGCGTTTCTGCAGGGGACTCAAGGACAACGGGTTCAACGTCTTAGGCATAGGCGACGCGCCCTATTACGAGCTGTCCGAACCGCTCAAAAAGAGCCTTACGGAATATTACAAGGTATCCTCGCTCGAAAACTATGACGAGGTTTTCCGCGCCGTCGCATTCTTCACCTTCCGTTACGGCAAGATAGACTGGCTGGAGAGCAATAACGAATACTGGCTGGAAAGGGACGCCGCGCTCAGGACGGAGTTCAACATTCAGACGGGTTTCCAGAATAAGGATATGCCCAAGGTCAAGTTCAAGTCCAAGATGAAGGCATACTTCAAAAAGGCAGGCATAAAGGTTGCAAAGCACTGCATGGCAAGCACTCTGCCCGTATGCAAGAGGCTTATAAATCAGGTAGGTTATCCCGTAATCGTCAAGCCGGATAACGGCGTGGGCGCAAACGCCACATATAAGATAAACAACGAGCAGGAGCTCAGGCAATTCCTTAAAAATAAGCTCGACATTCCCTATATCATGGAGGAATACATCGAGGGCGAGGTCAACTCCTACGACGCTATAGTCAACAGCAAGGGAGAGCCCATCTTCGAGACGGGCAACGTCACGCCCTACTCGCTCATGGATATCGTCAACAACAGCGGCGATTCGGTGTTCTACATAGTCAATAACCCCTTCGACGACGTCAGGGCGGCCGGCAGAAAGGTGTTGAAGGCGTTCGGCGTAAAGAGCCGCTTCGTGCACTTCGAATTCTTCCGCCTCACCAAGGACCAGCGCATAGGCAAGAGGGGCGACATAGTCGCGCTGGAGGTCAATATGCGTCCCTCGGGCGGCATTTCCCCCGACATGATGAACTTTGCGAACTCGACCGACGTCTACAAGATATGGGCGGACATGGTCGCATTCGACAGCACCCTCAAGGACTGCGGCGAAAGATACTACTGCGTATTCGTCGGCAGAAGAGAGGGCAAGAGCTACAAGTACTGCGAACAGGACATAGTCTATAAGTACGGCGCAAACATAAAGCTTTTAGGCAAGGTTGCAAAGGCGCTCTCGGGCGCGATGGGCGACATCATGTTCGTCGCAAACTTCAAGGAAAAGGCGGATATGGACGCATTCGTTGCCGACGTAATCGCCCCTCAGGAGTAATTTCAGCCTCCAAGATGCGCCGGAACGCGCGTGCCGCTCGGTAGGCATGGCGAAAGCTGTGACGTGTTACATAATATAATAATTTTCCCGTCGTCTGTGTGCGGCGGGATTTTTTTGTGCATAATCGCGCCCTTTCGCCCATATGTTATTAAACATAACAGCAAATTTTTTTTATTTATAGCGGAGGCGGAAAATGCAGGAAAGTAATATCTACGAGGATGTTGCCGCAAGGAGCGGCGGAGATATCTATATAGGCGTGGTCGGACCCGTGCGCACGGGCAAATCTACGCTCATAAAGCGGTTTATGACCCAGCTCGTCCTGCCCAACGTGAGCGGCGACGTCGGCGAGATGATAGACGAACTGCCTCAGGCGGCTTCGGGCAGGACGGTAATGACGACCGAGCCCAAGTTCATACCGGCAAAGGCGGTGCGCGTGGAGGTAGGCAATGCCTCGGCGGACGTGCGCCTCATTGACTGCGTAGGCTTTCCCGTAGAGGGTGCCTCAGGCTTCGAGGAAAACGGCGAGCCGAGACTCGTAAAGACAATGTGGAGCGAAGAGCCCCTGCCCTTTGCCGACGCCGCGTCGCTCGGCACGAAGAAGGTTATCTGCGACCACTCTACGATAGGCATAATAGTAACGACCGACGGCTCGGTGACGGATATTCCCAGGGAAAACTATGTCGCCGCCGAGGAGAGGACGGTAAAGGAGCTTAAGCAGATCGGCAAGCCATTCGTAATCGTGCTGAACTGCGCCCGTCCTTCGGGCGCGGAAGCAACGGCACTTGCCGCTCAGCTCAAGGAAAAGTATGACTGCGCGGTTGTAGCCGTAAACTGCGAAAATGCCGAAAAGAGCGATCTGGAGGGCATACTGCGCGCCGTACTCTTCGAATTCCCCGTGACGGGCGTCGAGGTCAACATACCCGACTGGATGAAGGTGATGCCGCCCGACAGCACGGCGATAGGCGAACTGCTGGACGGGGTGCGCAAGGTCTGCGAGGGCATAACCGTCATGCGCCAGTGCTCGGCGTTCGACGATATGTTCGCCGAAAGCGAGCTGTGGCAGAAGGGCGCTGACGTCTCTCTTTCTCCCTCGACGGGCGTGGTAACGCTGACCGTCATGCTCAGGGAGGGGGTATTCTTCAGAATGCTCTCGGAAACTGCCGGCGAGGAGATTAAGGACGAGTGCGCGCTCATGGAATACGTCGCCTCGGCGTCGCGCGCAAAGCGCGGCTATGACAAGGTCAAGGACGCGCTGGAGTGCGCAAGGGTGACGGGTTACGGCATAGTAAAGCCCGACGATGACGACCTGAGTCTCGATAAGCCCAAGGTAGTAAGGCAGGGCGCTAACGTGGGGATAAAGCTCAGGGCGACTGCGCCGAGCTATCACGTCGTCAAGGTGGACGTCAGCGGCGAAGTCAGTCCCATAATGGGGCTTGCCTCCCAGAGCGAGGACATGGTAAACGGCATAATGAACGGATTCGAGACCGACCCTCAGGCGACGTGGAACACAAACCTCTTCGGCAAATCGCTCAGGAGCATGGTAAAGGAGGGGCTGGACGGCAAGGTCAACTGCATTCAGGAGGACACGCGCAACAAGATGCGCCGCGCCATAACGCGCATCGTCAACGAGGGCAAGGGCGGAGTCATCTGCATACTGCTGTAAGTCGGGCAAAGCGTACTGCCTTATAATGTGACGGGGGTGGCGCATATTTGCCGCTGAACGGGAGGCACATGTGCGCAGAAAAGAGGGGCGGCGGAAAATCTTTTCCGCCGCCCCGAAATTGTCTGTCTGAGCTTTAAGACCGCGTTTGTCGCGGCATATGTGGCTGTCAATCGCCCTTTTTTATCTCCTTGCGCTTTTCGGGCGCTATCTCGTCGGGTACAAATTGCCTGCCGTCCGCCATGTACAGCGAGGCATCGTTTCTCAGTACGGCAATGTATTCGTTATACTGTTCGTCTGTAAGTTTTCTTACCTTATTTTTGCCTTTGGACATAAAGTTGACCTCCGTCGTTTTAGTTATTCTCATTATGCTCTTTTGCCCGCCTTTTTATTCCTCCGAATCTGTCCGTACGCCTCGATGCATGCGCGGTTGTCGGGGCATAGTGCGGGGGTAAATTGCGGATATGCTGCGGAGAATATAAAAAAAATGCGGCGCGGACTTTCAAAGTCTGCGCCGCGCTTGAGGTCATAACGTTAACGTCAGATTACTCTTACGCGGATAACCCCGTCTATCGCCGCGATGTCCGCCGCGAGCGAGGGGTCGACCTCGCTGTCGACGTCTATTATGCAGTAGGCATAGTCGCCCTTTGACTTATCCGTCATGTTGGCAATGTTAAGTCCCTTTTTGGAGACTGCGGCGGTGAACTGCGCTATCATGTTTGCCACGTTTTTGTGGTGTATGCATATTCTCGCCTTGCCTTCGCGCTCGGCAGTTACGGAGGGATAGTTCACGCTGTTAACTATGTTCCCGTTGTCGATGTAGTCTTTAAGCTGTCTTGCCGCCATTACGGCGCAGTTGTCCTCGGCTTCGGGCGTGCTCGCGCCCAGATGGGGCACGCATATGGCGTTTGGAACGTCTATCAGCTTTGCGTCGGGGAAGTCGGTTATGTATCTTCCCAGCTTGCCGCTTTCAAGCGCCTCCTTCACGGCGTCGGCGTCGGCGAGTTCGCCCCTCGAATTGTTGATCAGCACTGCTCCGTCCTTCATCTGGGATATCGTCTGACGGTTGAAAAGTCCCTTTGTGTCGGGCGTCAGCGGAACGTGCACGGTTATATAGTCGGCCTTGGCATATACCTCTTCGCGCGTCGCCGCAACCTTGACTGCGGGGTTCAGCAGCAGGGCGTTTGCCGTCGAGAGGTAGGGGTCTACGCCTATGACGTTCATTCCCAGCGCATATGCCGCATTTGCGACGGCTATGCCTATCGCGCCCAGACCTATTACGCCCAGCGTCTTGCCGTAAATCTCTCCGCCGACGAACTTCGACTTGCCCTTTTCGACAAGTTTGGACAGATTTTCCTCATTCTTTACCGTCTTTACCCATTCCACGGCGTCTATAATCTTTCTGCCGCCGAGGAATAGCTCGCACAGCACCAGCTCCTTTACGGCGTTGGCGTTCGCGCCCGGGGTGTTGAATACTACTATTCCCTTTTCGGCATATGCCGCCACGGGTATGTTGTTCGTGCCTGCGCCCGCCCTTGCCACGGCAAGCAGGTTTGCGCCCGTCTCATAGTCGGCCATAGCCGCCGAGCGCACCATTATTCCGTCGGGGTTCTTTACGCTGTCCGAATATTCGCAACCTGCAAACACACCGTCGGCAAGCGGACTTATGGCGTTTAACTTCAATATCCTGGTCATATCACTTGTTCTCCGTTTCGAATTTCTTCATGAACTCAATCAGCGCCTTTACGCCCTCTACGGGCATTGCGTTGTAGATTGATGCCCTCATGCCGCCTACCAGCCTGTGTCCCTTCAGCGAAACAAGACCTGCTTTCTTTGCCTCGGCTATGAATTTTGCATCCAGTTCGGCGCTGCCCGTCACGAACGGCGCGTTCATGATCGAGCGGCAGGACTTTTCCACATAGTTCTTGTAGAGCGCCGAGTTGTCTATGAAGTCATATAAAAGCTTTGCCTTGTATTCGTCAACCTCGTTCATGGCCTTAACTCCGCCCTTTGCCTTGAGGTTGCGCAGCACCAGGCATGCCATGTAAATGGCAAATGCGGGGGGAGTATTGTACAGCGAACCGTTTTCGTCCTGCACTTTCCACTTAAGCATGGTGGGGCAGATTTTAAGCGGCTCCTGTATGAGACTGCGCTTTGCTATGACTATCGTAACGCCGGCGGGGGCGAGGTTCTTCTGCGCGCCTGTATATATGACGCCGAAACGTGATACGTCTATCTCCCTCGAGAATATGTCGGAGGACATGTCGGCGACGAGCGGCGCCTTGCATTCGGGGAATTTTACATAACGCGTGCCGAATATCGTGTTGTTGGAGGTTATGTGCACATAGTCAGCGCCCTCGGTGTAATTCAGCTTGTCTACGTCGGGGATATAGGTATACGTCTTGTCGGAACTGTCGCCTATCTTGTTGGCTGTGCCGTAAATCTGGCCTTCCTGCCATGCCTTCTTGGCAAAGTTGCCCGTAACTATGTAGTCGGCGACGCCCGCGTGCATTAGGTTGAGCGGCACCGCCGCAAACTGCGTGCTAGCTCCGCCCTGAACGAATATGACCGCATAGTCGTCGGGTACGTTCAAAAGCTCCCTGACAAGCGATTCGGCCTCTCTTACCACGGCCTCATAAGTTTTGTCTCTGTGCGAAATTTCGGTCACGGACATGCCCGTTCCGGCAAAGTCAAGGAAATCTTTCTGCGCCTCCTCAAGAACTTCGAGGGGCAGGGTGGAGGGCCCTGCGGAGAAATTGTAAACTCTCATTTTATTACCTCTTGAAAAATTATATTGCCGCCCGCGTGTGCGGTGCGAAAAGTTCTTAAATTATCGCCCCGAAGTTTTGCTTCGGAGTGCGATTTGGAATAATTATACACATATTCTCTGAAATATTCAAGTATTTTGCATAAATTTGCCGTAAATATATAAAAATTTTTGCATAATGCCTGAATTGCCTAAATAATGTAACAAAAAGACAAAAATTTTTAGGCGATTTACGCAAAAAATTTTCACAATTATATTTACATTCTTCGCAATTTGGTGTAAACTAATTATCGGGTATATCTATTATATGAGCTGACTAAGCGGCATATATACCCCATTCAACGGGTGCAGGAAAATTTTTTCCGCTCCCGAAAAAGCATATCGAGGTGCAACATGAGCGACATAAACAAGGGCATAGGCATGACGAAGGCCGACCTCATCCTCTCAAGACTTGAACAGATGGCTCGGCAGAATTCCGCATTGGAGGCAAAGGTCAACTCCCTTATGGGTAAGGGAACCCCCGTTCAGACGCAGGGCGCAGCCTCCTCGCAGGACGACGTCATAGCAAAGCTCTCAAAGGAAAACAGCAGTCTCAGACAGGAGCTCGGCTATATCTCCGTTCAGGTTGAAAGCGTATACAATTCGCTCGCACGCTCGATGCAGCAGCTCAGCGACGAGGTTAAGGCGCTCAAGGGCGAAGGCGTAGCGCTTGCTACCGCGGACGGCAAGGAGGTTTCCGCGCCCATCGACTACGATGCAATAGGCATCGCCGTCGCGCAGAACATCAAGATTCCGCAGGCTATCGCCGAGGACATCGACTATGAGGCGCTCTCCGACAAGCTTTCCGAAAAGCTCAACTTGGCTCCCGCCGCCGTGGCAGAGAGCGGGCAGGCTCAGTCCGCCGAAGATAAGACAAAGCTGTCCGTCGCCGCAGAAAATCTCGATTACGACGCGATAGGTCTTGCCGTGGCAAAGAACATATACGTTCCCCAGGCGTTTGCCGAGGATATCGACTACGACGAGCTGGCAAAGAAGATTTCCGAAAAACTTCAGATTTCCGTACCTGCCGCACAGACGGCGGAACCCGTAAAGGCGGAGACCGCGCCCGTCGCGGCGATAGACTACGACGCGCTTGCGGCTAAGGTTGCGGCGCTCATAGTCGTGCCTGCGGCTCAGCCCGTCGTCCAGCCCGTCCGCGATATCGACGCCGACGCGCTCGCCGAAAAGGTGGCTGCGGCGTGCTCCGTGCACGAGGTCGTATCGCCCGATTACATCGCAAGCAAGGTTGCCGAACAGGTCGTCATTCCTCAGCCCGACCTCGGCAACGTACTTACGGATATGCACATCGAGACCATATCCAGAAAGGTAGCCGACAAGATTGCAATCCCTGCCCAGCGCGAAGTCGACGAGGACAGAATTGCATACTCGGTAGTGCAGAAACTCAGGGAAGAGGAGGAGAGCGAGCAGAAGACCGAAGAGCAGACGGTTGCCGCCGCAATCGACGAGGGCGCGCTTGCCGAGGACATCGCCTCCAAGCTCAACGTCTCTCTTTCGGACGAGCTCATCGCCGCAGCGGTTGTCAAGAACCTTGCAGGGGCGATAGACTCCGACGAGATAGCAGACTGCGTTGCCAAGAAGGTAGGCTCCATTTCTCCCGAAGAATTTGAAATCAACGTCGACGACGACGGCTGCGATTCGCTTGCAAGAAGCATAGAGAGCAAGCTCGACTACGAGCGCATATCTGCGTTCGTCGCAGAAAAGCTTGCGCCTGCCATAGCCGCAGCCAACGAGAGGGAAGTAGACGTCGACGAACTTTCGACAAAGCTGTCCGAAAAGCTTTCGGTAAGCGCAAACATAAACGAGGACGTGCTTGCCGACAAGGCGGCGTCCGTCCTCTCCAACTATCTGCCCGAAATAGACGCGGTGGATATAGCCGACAAGGTGGTTGCTGGCGTCATACCCGTAATTCCCGCCGCACCCGTGATAGACAGCGCGGAAATAGCTGCACAGGTTTCCGAAAAGCTGGTTGAAAACCAGGAAAACAGCGACTACGACATAGTAATCGACGAGGAGGGGCTCGCGCGCATAACGGACAGCGTGTCCTCCGAAATCAAGGGCGAATACAACTCGCGCTTCGACAAGCTAGAGGGCGACATTGCAGAGCTCAAGCAGGGACTCATTCCCGACGTAGAGGACGACGTAAATTACGACGAAATGCCCGAATATACCGAGGGGGATGCAGAACCTCAGACGGCCGACCTGATAAAGGGCTATGAGGAACGCTTCGACAAGCTCGAGGGCGAAATTTCTGCCGCCAAGCAGGAGAGCGGAGAACGCTTCGACAGGCTGGACGGCACCATTTCCGAGGCAAAGGAGCAGAGGGATGCCCGCTTTGACAAGGTGGAGAGGGACATCGCCGAGATAAAGAAGATGCTCATTGGCGGCGCGGTAGTCGCCGCGGCGGGCGGAATAGCCGCAGCCGATGCGGCGGAAGAGGAAGCTGAAGATAAGCAGGAAGACGACGGCGAACAGCTCGTCACGGTCAGCGACCTCGTAGACGAAAACGAGGAGACGAATGCCGCCTCCGACGAGGCAGCGCCTGCCGACGTTATGGAGGAGATAGTCGAGGATATCGACGAAAGCCCCGTCGACGAGGAGATAATGTCCGAAGATATGACGGACGACGTCTCGTCGGGCGTAGACTTCGCCAACATGATGAAGTATAACCGTTCGTTCATTGCCAGAATAATTCAGGGCACGGACGAGCAGAAGAACTATTACGGCAAGGTAAAGACGGCGCTCCTTTCGTATAAGAAGGTAAACTCCAACATCGCGTGGGGTGCGGAGCGTTTCAACAAGGGCAGGGAGACGATAGCGCGCTTCAAGATAAGGGGCAAGACGCTTTGCCTCTATCTCGCCCTCGACCCCAACGAGTTCGCGACGTCGGTATATCACCACGCCGACGTATCGGACAACAAGTCCATGCACGGCACGCCCATGATGGTCAAGATAAAGAGCCCTCTCGGCGTAAAGAAGGCGATAAGGCTCATAGACGAAATGCTGGCCAGAAGGGGCGGCGTAAAGCGCGAGATTACAGAGCGCGACTATGCGGCGATGTATCCCTACGAGAGTATGGAAGAACTCATAGAGGACGGCCTCGTCAAGGACGTCAGCAAGAAGTAACTTTAAGTCAGAAGATAAAAGATAAGGGGGTTAGCGCATCACGACCCCCTTTAGTCTGTAAAAAAGCGCCCCGATGTAGTTTTGACAGTGTCTGACGCGCGCGGCGGACGTTGTAAGATGGCGTCTTACGGTTATTCTGTCGTACGCGGAGAGGCATTCGGGGAAGGATAATTTTTCGGAGCTTTAAGCAAGGTTCCGTACAAAGAGAACAAAATATAAGAGAGCAAATTCCGCAAAGAGCGGATATAATTTACATACCGCAGCCGAAAAGCGGACTTGGCTTGACAGGCAAAGGCGGAGCATAATTCAAAGGTCGCGCATAATTCAAGGCGCGTAAAGGTATTCAGGATAAATGGAAAACAACACTACAAACACATTGGCTAAAAAGCCCCGCGAAAGAAAGACGCGCAGGGAGGCAAAGTCCGCCGACCCCAGGCGCGCGCCCGTAAGGGAAAATATGCAGGCCGTGCGCGAGGACAAGGCGGCGCTGCCCATAAAGCGCAGGGATAAAGTCGAGGGCGCAACGAGAAAGAGGGGCGCAAAGAAGACCGAAGAGGTAGCCGAAGCAAGGACAAAGACTAAAAAGATAAAGCCCGTCAAGAACGCCGTGAAGATAATCTTTCTCGGCGGCGTGGGCGAGATAGGAAAGAATATGACCGCCATAGAGTGCGGAGACGACATAATAGTCATCGATGCGGGCATAATATTCCCCACCGAGGAGACGCCGGGAATCGACCTCGTCGTGCCCGACATAACCTATCTCGTCGAGCGCAGGAAGAAGGTGCGCGGACTCTTGCTCACCCACGGTCACGAGGACCACATAGGCGGCGTTCCCTATCTCCTCAAGGAGATTTCTACGCCCGTCATAGGCACCAAGCTCACGCTTGCCCTCGTCGACAATAAGCTCAGGGAGCACAGGCTCAACAACGTCGTCCAGAAGGTCATAGAACCTGGGTCTGAAATTCAGCTGGGTTGCTTTAAGATAACCTTCATAAACGTAAACCACTCCATTGCAGGGGCGGTTGCGCTGGCAATACGCACCCCTCAGGGCGTAATCTTCCACAGCGGCGACTTCAAAATCGATTTGACTCCCGTCGCGGGAAGTCCCATAGATTTAAAGACCATTGCCGACATAGGCAGCAAGGGCGTCCTCTTATATCTCGGCGAAAGCACCAATATCGAGCGTCCGGGCTATACGATGAGCGAGACGGTCGTAGGCACTACTCTCGACAGGCTGTTTGCCGAAAATTCGACGAGGAGGCTGATTATTGCAACCTTTGCCTCCAACGTTCACCGCCTTCAGCAGATAATAGACCTCGCCGTCAAGTTCAGGCGCAGGGTGGCGCTCAACGGCAGGAGCATGCTTAACGTCGTCGAAGCGGCTGAAAAGATAGGCGAAATCAACATTCCCGAGGGCGTCATCGTCGACATTACCAAGATAAAAAATTACAGGGACGACCAGCTCGTCGTCGTATGCACGGGCAGCCAGGGCGAGCCCATGAGCGCGCTGACGCGAATGGCAAACCAGGAAAATCCCGCCCTCGCGGTCGGCGACAACGACACCATAATCATTTCGGCTTCCCCCATACCCGGCAACGAGAGGGGCATATACGGGGTCATAAACAAGCTCTATCATCTCGGCGCGGACGTCATATACGAAAGCCTCGAAAATATCCACGTTTCGGGTCACGCCTGCCGCGAAGAGCACAAGATAATGCATACGCTCTTAAAGCCTAAATTCTTCATTCCCGTGCACGGCGAATACAGACACCTCAAGAAGCACTCGCTGCTCGCGCAGAGCCTCGGCATGAAGGAGAGCAACATCATGCTCCCCGACATAGGAGCCTGCGTAGAGGTGACGTCTAAGAGCATAAGGAGGCTGGAGGACGTGCCTTCGGGCTCGCTCCTCATCGACGGAGAGGGAATAGAGGACGAGAAGGCGTCGCAGGTATTGCAGGACAGGCGTCAGATGTCCGAGGAGGGCATGTTCATCGTCTCGGTCGCCGTCTCGGGCGGAGAGGTGATAGGCGAACCTGCAATCAATTCCAGGGGCTTCGTCTTTGACTTCCACAGGGACTACAACAAGGAAATGCGCGAGGTCATAGACAGGGCGATAATGGGCTACGACCTCTCCATAGGCTCGGTTGACGAGCTTAAGAGGGTCATAAAGAAGGCGCTGAGGAACTATCTTCTCAAGAAGACCAAACAGTCGCCGATGGTAGTGCCCGTCGTCGTAGAACTCTGATATTTTCCGCGTTCATGCGGTGCGTATAACGGGCTTAAAAGTGCATTGCCCGTGTAATATGTGCCGCCGAACGCGGTTTTGCCGCTTAACTGCATATGTATGCGCTTTCATATGCGCTAAGGCACATATGCAGCAGGATACGGCTGAATTTCGGCGCATATGCGCCATAGGCAAAAGATTGCAGATGCACGTGTACGGGCACGCACATATCTAATATATGCGCCGCGGTGCACGCCGTTTTTCAAAGGAGGCAGGACTTGGACGAGAGGGAGAAACAGAACTTCACCTATGCGCACAACGATACATCTGTGCCAGAGCGCATAAGTCGCACCGCCAATGTAAACGTTGCTGACTTTCCCGACGTCGTCAGAGATATGCGCCTTGACGCATTCGGGCGGAATATCCCCGTATCCTCAGACGAGACGCTTGCGTTTTTACGCATATGCGTTGCAATGGCAAAGCCGCGAAAAATTCTGGAAATAGGCACGGCGGTCGGCGTTTCGGGCATATGCATGCTCAAAATCTGTCCGTCGGCGGAGCTCACGACCATAGAAAAGAACGCGGAATTCGCCTCCGAGGCGCGAAGGAACTTTGAAAAAGCGGGACTTTCGGACAGGGTTACGCTGCTCGAGGGCGACGCCGCAGATAAGCTTGTCGGACTGTGCGGTCAGTTCGACTTTATCTTTCTGGACGGACCCAAGGTGCAGTACGTAAAGTATCTGCCCGAGCTCAAGCGGCTGCTCGCGTCGGGCGGGGTCATCTTTGCCGACGACGTGCTCCTTTACGGCTGGGTCAATGGCGAAAACCCTGTTCCGCCCAAGCGCAGAATGCTGGTCGAGCATATACGCGAATATCTCGCGGCGGTGCAGAATGAAAAGTCGCTAACAACTACGATAGTCGACGTCGGCGACGGCGTTGCGCTGTCGGTCAAATGCAAATAAGCAGGGACATATGCCGCGGCATTGCGGAAATATGTCTGTCGTAAGGTAAATATTATGTTGAAAAATGTAGAACTTCTGGCGCCCGCGGGCAACCTGAACAAGCTGAAGACGGCGTTTTATTTCGGCGCGGATGCGGCGTACATAGGCGGCAAGCTCTTCTCTTTGCGCTCGTTTGCGGACAACTTCGACGCGGAGGAGATGAAAAAAGCCATAACGCTTGCTCACGCACTCGGCAAAAAGGTGTACGTCACCGTCAATATCTTTGCGAAAAATGCCGATATGGCTCAGCTCGAGGACTATTTTTCGCTCATATATGCGCTGGGCGCGGATGCCGCGATAATCTCGGACAGCGGCGTAGTCTATGCCGCAAAGAAGGCGGCGCCTCAGCTCAAGATACACATCTCCACGCAGGCAAACCTAACCAATAAGTATGCGGTAAAGTTCTGGCAGGAACAGGGCGCGACGCGCGCCATACTTGCCAGGGAGCTATCCCTCGACGAAATAGCCGAAATTCATTCCTTCGTGCCCGACATAGAGCTCGAAACCTTCGTGCACGGCGCAATGTGCATCTCATATTCGGGCAGATGCCTGCTTTCCGACTATCTCTCGGGCAGACCGTCCAACCGCGGCGAGTGCGTGCAGGCGTGCAGATGGAACTATGCCGTCAAGAAAAAGGATGTCGGCGCGGAGAGCGGCTATCTGGACGTCGAAGAGGACGACAGGGGCACGTATATCTTCAACAGCAAGGACCTCAACATGAGCGCCTACCTCGATAAGATGGCAGAGGCAGGCGTGTGCTCCTTCAAGATAGAGGGCAGAATGAAGAGCGAATATTACCTTGCTACCGTCATAAACGCCTACCGCAGATGCATGGACGGGGGATATTCTCCCATAGTCGAAAGGGAGCTTCTTACGGCGGCGCACAGGGACTATACTACGGCTTACACCCTCGGCGAAAATCACGCCACGGTAAACTATGACGACAATCAGACCAAGGGCGATTGCGACTACATCGCAAACGTTCTGGGCTGGAAGGACGGCAGGGCGGTCGTCGAAATGCGCGGAAGATTCAAGGTTGGCGACACTCTCGAGGTGCTCTCGCCTACCGACAACTTCGGCAAGAGCTTTGTCGTGGAAAACGCGGTGACGAGCGACGGCACGGCGGTAGACGACTGCAAGCTCGTGCAGGAAAGGTATGCGATAGACTGTCCGCTCGCGCTGTCCGAAGGCGATATCCTCAGAAGGAGGAAGTGAAATATGCAGTACGCTGTGAGAAATATCAGCCGCGACATAATAAATAAAAGGCAGATTGTCGAGGTTCCCGGTTCCAAGAGCATAACGGCAAGGGCGCTGTTGATTTCCGCACTCGCCGACGGACAGTCTGTTCTGTACGGCGGACAGCTGTCGGACGACTGCGCTACGTTCATACAGGCGGTCAGAGCTCTCGGCATACGCGTAGAGGAGTGCGGAGGCGGCATAAAGGTCGAAGGCTGCGGCGGTACTCTCCCCGTCTCCTCGGGCGAAATTTACGTCGGCAGCGCAGGCACGGCGGCGCGCTTCATTACGGCGCTCTGCGCACTGCAGAAGGGCAGATTCACCCTTTCGTCCTCGCCCCAGATGATGTGCCGTCCTCAAAGGCCGCTCATAGAGGCGCTGACGGCGCTCGGGGCGCGCTTTGAATTTCTCGGCGAGGAGTACTGTTTCCCCTTTATCGTAGAGGGAACGGACGAGCCTGAGGACGAGGTGACGGTAAACATAGAAAAGAGCAGCCAGTTTCTGTCGGCGCTCCTCATGTCCGCCGTGTGCGCAAAAAAGCCCTTAACCATAAGGACGGTCGGCAGCCACGGAATGGAATATGTCAGAATGACGCTCGACATGATGTGGTCGTTCGGCGTGACCGTCGGCGAGGACAGGGACAGCTATACCGTATTCGGCGCATATGAGCCCAAGCGGTACGACATAGAACCCGATATCTCCGCCGCCTGCTATTTTTACGCCATGAACAAAATTCTCGGCACGGAAATTTCTGTCAGGGGCGTAATGAAGCATACCATGCAGGGCGACGCTAAGTTCATAGAAATTTTAAAGGACTTCGACGGCGGCGAAATGGACATGTCGGCGTTCTCCGACCAGGCGCTCACCATGGCGGCAATAGCGCCATACCTCTCCGCGCCTACCAAAATCGTCGGGGTAAAGCACATAAGGGGGCAGGAGTGCGACCGCATAAAGGCGATAGTTAAAAATCTCACCGCCCTCGGCGTCCCCTGCGAGGAATTCGATGACGGCGTAAAGATTTATCCCGCGCAGCCGCACGCCGCGCATATTGATACGTTCGGCGACCACAGGGTGGCAATGAGTTTCGCCGTCACGGGCTTAAGATGCGACGGGCTGGTCATAGACAACGCCGAGGTATGTTCCAAGACCTTCAAAGAGTATTTCGACGTGCTCGACGACCTCATTGAAAGGCTTACGGCAGACTGACTTATAACCTGAACATAAAGGGGCGCGGCAACGCAATTCGCGTTGCCGCGCCCCTTTTCTTCATATGAAAGGCATCTTTGAGCAACTTTGCGCCATTGCCCGAGGAGTTATTCCGTCCCTCGGACGCAAAGCTGCAAATATTTGTTCGTAACACTTGTACATATGCGCATATTGTGGTATAATGAAGATATGGAGAGGATAGTCATACATTCCGACCTGAATAATTTCTATGCCTCGGTCGAAAGAAAGCTTCACCCCGAGCTTAAGGGGGTGCCGATAGCCGTCTGTGGCAACAAAGAGGAGCGCAGGGGCATCGTGCTCGCCAAGAGCGAGGAGGCTAAACAGCGCGGCGTAAAGACGGGCGACACAGTCTGGCAGGCGCAGAAAAAGTGCCAGGGTCTTGTCGTCGTAAGGCCGCATTTCGATGAATACATGCGCTATTCGCGCCTCGTCAAGGCGATATATGCGCGCTATACCGACGAGATTGAGAGCTACGGCATAGACGAGTGCTGGCTGGACGTCACCAAATTCACCAAGGTCTTTCCGCCATATGACGGCGAGATGTATGTCGGCGAGGGGGACGGGCGGCGCTATTCCGACGAATTCCTGCGGCACATAGGCGATACCATAAGGATGACCGTCAGGGGCGAGCTCGGACTTACGGTGTCCTGCGGAGTGTCATTCAACAAGGTCTTCGCCAAGCTCGGCTCCGACCTCAAAAAGCCGGACGGCACTACGGTCATATCGCTTTCCAATTATAAGGACGTAATATACGGGCTGCCCGTCACCGACCTCCTGATGGTCGGCGGAGCTACGGGGGCAAAGCTCGTCAGAATGGGCTATTCTACGATAGGCAGGCTTGCCGCGGCGGAGGACGGACGCATAGTTTCGGCGTTCGGCAAGTTCGGACAGACGCTTCTTACCTATGCGAGGGGGCAGGACGACTCTCCCGTCAGAAGACTGGGGGAGGAGAGGGAGCTGAAGTCGATAGGCAACTCCATGACTCTTCCGAAAGACCTTACTAACCTCGGCGAGGTCGAGCGCACGCTCTACGTGCTGGCGGAGAGCGTGGCGGCGCGGCTGCGCGCCTCGGGCAAGGGGCTGGCGGATACCGTGCACCTGTGGGTGAGGGACAGCGCGCTGAATAGTTTTTCAATGCAGAAAAAGGTAAGGCATACTGCGCTGTGCGGCGAGATTGCCTCCCATGCATATTCGCTGTTTTTAAGCAAGTTCCGTCCGCCTTTTAAAGTGCGCGCGCTGGGCATAACCGTCTCTGGCTTCGACGGCGGCGCTTCGCAGATGACTTTCGACGAGACGTCGGGCAACTATTCCAAGCGCGAAAGGGTGGAAAGGTGCGTCGACGATATCCGCAAAAAGCACGGCTATGCCTCGGTGCAGAGGGGCATAGTCGCAGAGGACCCCACCGAGATGCACAACGACATAAAGGGCACGCACCTCATAAAGCCCGCGCGCTTCGACGACGAGGGCTTTGAGCCCGACGACCTGTCCGACGACGGTACATTCTTTTCCTCCGACGAATACGACGAATGAGCATATGTGCGCGCGAACGTACGAAAATGCGGCCATGGAATTATGACCGCATTTTAAGCAAAAAATAACCGCCCCGACATAATGTACGGGGCGGCAGGTCGTCATGCGACTTTGTTCTTCAATATGAGTTCGTTTATGTTGTTGCAGATGTCCTCGGCCATGGCGGCTGAACGGACGCGTATTCAACCATACTATATTATACATAATTATTAAAGAGTACAAACCCGATTTAAAAACTGTATAAGCTGTACTTATAACTTGTATTCAACTTTCGAAACGCAGAGTGAGCATATAAAAGTTGACAATCTAATATAATTTCACTATAATTTCACTTGTAAATCTTAAGTGCGCTGTGAGAGAGCGACTGAAGAAAAATATCAATCAAGGAGTAACGAAAATGAACCTTCCTCAGATGTTCGGCGAAAACGTCTTTAACGATCAGGTACAGAAGGAAACACTGCCCAGCGAAGTATATAAGCTTTTAAGGGCGACGATAGAGTCAGGCAAGCCGCTTGACGTATCTATCGCCGGAACGGTTGCTTCGGCAATGAAGAAGTGGGCGGTATCCAAGGGCGCAACCCACTATACGCACTGGTTCCAGCCCCTCACGGGTCTTACGGCTGAAAAGCACGACAGCTTCATCGAGCCCGAGGGCGACAAAGTAATCATGCGCCTCACCGGCAAGAGCCTCATCGTAGGCGAGCCCGACGCCTCGTCTTTCCCCTCAGGCGGTTCGCGTGCAACCTATATGGCAAGAGGCTATACGGCATGGGACCCCACGTCGCCCGCATTCGTAAAGGAAGGCACGCTCTACATTCCCACGATTTTCGTCTCCTACACGGGCGAAACGCTGGATAAAAAATCTCCCCTTCTCCGTTCCATGACGGCCATCGACAAGCAGGCAAAGAGAGTGCTGGCACTCTTCGGCAAGACCTGCAAAAAGGTTTCGACTACCGTCGGACCCGAACAGGAATACTTCCTCGTAGACGAGGACGTATATGAAAAGAGGAAGGACCTCCGCCTTACCGGCAGGACGCTCTTCGGCGCACCCGCTTCCAGAGGTCAGGAACTCGAAGATCATTACTTCGGCGTGCTCAAGCCCAGAATAGTCGAATACATGCACGACCTCGACAAGGAACTCTGGAGCTACGGCATACTTTCCAAGACCAAGCACAACGAGGTTGCACCCGCCCAGCACGAGATGGCGCCCGTATTCGGCACCACCAACATAGCCGTAGACAACAACATGCTCACCATGGAGATAATGAAGAAGGTCGCTCACAAGCATCACCTTGCATGTCTCCTTCACGAAAAGCCCTTCGAGGGAATCAACGGTTCGGGCAAGCACAACAACTGGTCGATGTCGACGGACGCAGGTTTCAACCTCCTCGACCCCGGCGAAGAGCCCGAAAAGAACACGCTCTTCAAGCTCGTGCTCGCAGCCGTAATCAAGTCGGTTGACGACTATCAGGGCATTCTCAGGGCATCCGTAGCCTCTGCGGGCAACGACCACAGACTGGGTGCAAACGAAGCTCCTCCCGCAATCATTTCGGTATACCTCGGCGACCAGCTCGGCGCACTCGTCGACGCAATCGTAAAGGGAGTCGACTATATTCCCGTCAAGGCAGAAAAGGGCTCGATAGGCGTACCCGAATCGCCCATCTTCCCCAAGGACGCAACCGACAGAAACAGGACGTCGCCGTTTGCATTCACGGGCAACAAATTCGAATTCCGCATGCTCGGTTCGCAGGCCAACGTTGCAGACGCCAACATTGTGCTCAACACGATAGTTGCAGACGCGTTCAGTCAGTTTGCAGACGAGCTGGATGGCAAGGAAGACCTTGAAAAGGCGGCAAACGCAATAGTTGCAAGAGAGCTCAAGGCTCACCGCCGCATAATCTTCAACGAGGACGGCTATGGCCCCGAATGGGAGCCCGAAGCCGAGAGGAGAGGTCTCCTCAACAACAAGACGACGGCAGACGCCGTTCCCGTATGCTTCGAAGAGAAGAACATAGACGTGTTCGTACGTCAGGGCGTATATACCAGGGAAGAGGCAATCGCCCGCGCCGACATTCAGCTTGAAAACTACACCAAGACCATCAATATCGAGGCGCTCACGATGCTCGAAATGGTCAAGAGGGACATCGTTCCCAGCGTATCCGATTTCGTCGCAGAGCTCTGCTCCAACGTCGCCGCAAAGAAGGCGGTATGCGAGGAGATTCCCTGCTCGGGCGAAAAGGAAGTAATAATGCAGCTGGCAACCCTCAACGACGAAGTCGTAGCGCTTTCGAACAAGCTCGAGGGCATACTCAAGGGCATAAAGATGGACGAAGTGCTCGAATCTTCCCAGGCTATGGCTCACAAGGTCATCCCCGTAATGGAAGAGATAAGAAAGAAGGTAGACAAGATGGAGACCATGACGTCCTCCGACTACTGGCCTTATCCCACCTATTTCGACCTCCTTTACAGCGTAAACTGATAACTTCTGCGCGCCGCCGAATGGCGGAAAAGCCATTCGGCGGAGGCGGCAAAGGGCAGGCAATTGCCTGATTCAAGAATAAACCATACGGCGGTGCGCGCCGTCAAAGCGCACGGACGAACGGGGCGAAGTTCCCCGTCCGCATATCACTTCAGCAACCATAGAAGGTTAACGGGGTGTCACTCAAAAAATAGGCCGTTTTTTGATTTAAATTTTCCAATTTAATAACGGAGGCTTATTATGGGTTTTGGTATCTGGTTTCTCATAGGCGCGGCGTTTGTCTTCTTCATGCAGGCAGGCTTCGCAATGGTAGAGACGGGCTTCACAAGGGCTAAGAATGCCGGCAACATCATAATGAAGAACCTCATGGACTTCTGCATAGGCACTGTGGTGTTTATGTTCCTCGGGTTCGGACTTCTGGTGAGCGAAGAGGCCATAGGCCACTTCTGCGGACTGCCCAACCTCGGCATGTTTGCCGACTGGGACGCTTTCGTAAATAACGAAAACGGTCTTGCAAGCTCGTTCGTATTCAACCTCGTATTCTGCGCAACCGCCGCAACTATAGTTTCGGGCGCAATGGCAGAACGTACTAGATTTATCGCTTATTGCATTTACTCGGCTGTTATTTCCCTCGTCGTATATCCCATCGAGGCAGGCTGGGTATGGGGCATCAGCGACAACGCATGGCTGACGGCTAACGGTTTCATCGACTTCGCCGGCTCGGCTGCAATTCATTCGGTAGGCGGCACCGCCGCACTCATCGGCGCAATCTTCCTCGGCGCGCGCATCGGCAAGTACGAGCGCGACGAGAAGGGCAAGGTCGTAAAGGTAAACGCCATTCAGGGTCACTCCATAACCCTCGGCGCAATCGGCTGCTTCATTCTCTGGTTCGGCTGGTACGGCTTCAACGGCGCCGCTGCAAACACTATCGAATCGCTGGCTGTAATCTTCGTCAACACGACGGTCGCTCCCGCAGTCGCAACCTGCGCGGCGATGATATATACCTGGATAAAGAATAAAAAGCCCGACGTCGGCATGTGCCTCAACGCATCGCTCGCAGGCCTTGTCGGAATCACGGCAGGCTGCTACATAGTCGACGCGCTCGGCGCATTCTTCATCGGTCTCGTCTCTGGCATACTCGTAGTGGTTGCCTGCGAGGTAATCGACAAGAAGCTGCACATCGACGACCCCGTCGGCGCAATCGGCGTTCACTTTGCAAACGGCATATGGGGCACAATCGCAGTCGGATTGTTCGCAACTGCCAACTATCAGGACGGCGCAGTCGGCAAGCTCACCAACCCCGACGAGCTCGGACTCTTCTATGGCGGCAACGGCGTGCTTCTCGGCTGGCAGGTTGCAGGCATACTGACAATCCTCGCCTGGACGGCGGCATGCATGATAGTTCTCTTCTACTGCATCAAGTATGTGCCCGTAATGATTAAGTTCAAGTGCGGTCCCATAAAGGCAATATCCGTGGCAAGGGCAAACGGCTGGAACGGTCTCCGTTGCTCGGCAGAGGACGAAATCAACGGCCTCGACATCTCCGAACACGCGCTTCCTTCGGCATATGCAGACTTCATGCCCACCATACCTTCGTATGACGGCGAGTCTCCCGAAGTCGACGTCTCCGACGTAAAGCCCGCCGACATCGAGCTGGGCGGCAAGGTGCCTGCAGGCAGATATACCAAGGTCACCATCATTGCCAACCAGGAGAAGTTCCTCATGCTCAAGGATGCAATGGCTCAGATCGGCGTCACCGGCATGACGGTATCCAACGTAATGGGCTGCGGCGTTCAGGCAGGCAAGACCGGTCAGTACCGCGGCGTAAAGACGACTATGCACCTTCTTCCCAAGGTTCAGGTCGACATAGTAGTATCGACTGTAGATCCCAAGCTCGTCGTTGCGGTTGCCGAAAAGGTACTCAATGACGGCAAGGTAGGCGCAGGCAAGATATTCGTCACCGACGTCGAGAACGTCATGAGGATAAGGACGGGCGAAACGGGCGTAGCTGCGCTCGACAACGCCAAATAATTGATTTGCATACACTGCTCTCTCATAGATACTTCGGAAGGGCGTCCGCTGCAAGGCGGACGTTCTTTCCGTCTTTATAAAAATAAATTGTCTTTACGCGCAGTTTGTCCGCCGTTTTGGTTTGACGGCGCACGCCGAATGGGACTATAATGTATAAGTTATGAAAACCACTACTTTTTTTACGCGCACGGCAAGGCGGTTGCGCTCTTACGGACTTAATTTAATATTTTTAAGCGTGCTCACGGGTCTGTTTGCAGGCGTCGTGGTCACATTCTACAACATCTGCACGTCCTACGGCGAAGGGGTGGCGGAGGAGGCATATGCCCTTCTGCTTGAAAATCCCGCGTTCATTCCCCTGTTGTTCGTAGTGCTGGCAATCGGCGCGATACTCATAGGCACGCTCACCAAATTTGTGCCCATGGTCAAGGGCAGCGGCATTCCCCAGACAGAGGGTGCGGCAAGGGGACTTTTCCGCATCAGGTGGTATGCGGTCATGTGCTCGATGTTCGCAGGCTCTCTCGCGTGCGTATTCCTCGGGCTTTCGGCAGGCTCCGAGGGTCCGTCCGTCCAGCTCGGCGGCTGTGCCGGCGACGCGGTTGCCGTCTCGCTCAAGCGTTCGTATATGATACGCCGCCTCCAGATTTCTGCAGGCGCAAGCGCAGGCTTCGCCGTGGCGTTCAACGCGCCCATTACGGGCATGATATTCTCGGTGGAGGAGGCGTTCAAGTCGCTCTCGCCGGCGGCGTTCATCTGCTCGGCAATCTCGGTAATTACGGCGCTGTTCGTGCGCAATTCGGTGCGCGGCGCGCTCGGCTTTTCAGTAGGCTTCTCCTTCGATAACTTTGTGTTTGCCGAGGCGAGCTATACCGACATCGCCTTCGTCGCGCTCGGCGCGGTCATAGTCGCGCTCGTCGCCGTCGCTTTCTACTACGCAATGTTCGCCACAAAGAAGGCTTTCACCAAGGTCAGGTTCTGGGGCGGCAGGGGCAAATATCTCTTTCCCTTTCTCATTGCCGGCGTCTTCGGACTCATAACATCCTACTGCATAGGCGGCGGCCACGGTTTCATAGACGCGCTGTCAACGGGCGGCACGGGCGACATCTCGGGCATAAGCGTAATGGGACTTTCCGTCGGCATAAGCATTGCCATCATAGTCATATTCCGCTTTATCTCCATGATTTCGGTAATGTCCGTCGGCGTTCCCTGCGGCGTGTTCGTTCCCATGCTGGCGGTGGGCGCAGGCGCAGGCGCGCTGCTCTCCGTCGGCTTTCAGAATATCGGCATGGCGCCCGAATTTTCGGACTACTTCGTCATAATCTGCATGGCGGTGTTCTTCACCACGTTCGTCCGCGCGCCCATCACGGGCATATGCATGGTGTTCGAGCTTACGGGTCAGTTTAAGAACTTCCTGCCCGCGCTCCTCGGCATAACCATAGCATACATAGTCAGCGAGGTATGCCACCTTCATCCCGGCTATGAAAAGATGCTCGCCCAGTTCATAAAGAGCGAGGGGCTGGACAAGAACGTACGCAAGGTTTCGCTCACCCTGAAGATAGCCGAGGGTTCGCAGGCGGACGGCAACAGGCTGAGAAAGATAATCTGGCCGGCAAACGGACTGGTAACCGAGGTAATCCGCGCGGACGGCAGCACCGAGGTTCCCGACGGTGCAACCACCCTCTCGGCAGGCGACAGCATAGTATTCGAATGCGAGACCGACAACGAAAAGTCGCTCAAAGAATATCTCGCCGACATCGTCGAAAGACACGACATATAAAAGGTAAAAACTGACGCGGCAGGGCATTTTGTCCTGCCGTCTTGCATTTTTGTATAATTATAAATAATATCGCTGCGATAAGTTATAATTATACATACTATCACAATTAACTATCGCAAATTTGCAATATGTTGTAGCGACGGCAAATATTTACGCTTGACTAAGTTTGTCTGTTACACTATAATATAAACGTATTGCGGAAATACAGAGCGTATTGCGGAGGAATATATGTACTCTAACGAATTGAAACTTAAAAACGCCCCTTTGGAGGGAGAAGTAAGAATACCCTCGGGCTGCGCGGTCAGCGCCATAATCGACCGCAGCGGCAAGCGCATGACGGGAGCGGACATAATAGATTCGATAGCCACCATGCACGACCGTTCCAACGGATTGGGCGGCGGCTTTGCGGGCTATGGCATATATCCCGACTACAAGGAATACTATGCCTTCCATATGTTCTACAACGACTTTCAGAGCAAGAAGGCGACGGAAGATTTTTTAATCACGCACTTTGAAATCGTCTACTCTTCGGAGATGAAGACGAGGAAGATAAAGAAGGTCGTAAACGAACCCATAATCTATCGCTATTTCCTGTCGCCCCTTTCCAAGAGGCTGGCAAATTCGCTGCTCGACGAGGAGCAGTACGTCGTGCACTGCGTCAACAAGATTAACGCGGAGATAGACGGCGCGTTCGTCTTCTCGAGCGGCAAGAACATGGGCATATTCAAGGGCGTCGGCTTCCCCGAGGACATAGGCAGGTTCTATCTTCTCGACGAGGAATACGCCGGATATTCGTGGACCAGCCACGGCAGATATCCGACAAATACCCCCGGCTGGTGGGGCGGCGCGCATCCTTTCGGACTTTTGGACTATTCGATAGTGCACAACGGCGAAATATCCTCATACGACGCCAACAGAAGATATATCGAGATGTTCGGCTACAAGTGTACGCTTCAGACGGATACCGAGGTCATAACCTACGTCATAGACTACCTCATAAGGGTCAAAAAGCTGACCCTGCGCGAGGTCGCAAAGGTAATTTCGGCGTCGTTCTGGTCGACGATAAAGGAAAAGAGCGACGAAGAGAGGGCGCAGGAGGAGTTCCTGAGAAAGGCATTCCCGTCCCTTCTCATAAACGGACCTTTCTCGATAATATTCGGTTTCACGGGCGGCCTTATGGCGCTCAACGACAGACTCAAGCTGCGCTCGATGGTGTGCGCGGAAAAGGGCGACAAGGCCTACATCTCCAGCGAGGAGTGCGGCATAAGGGCGGTTGCACCCGAACTCGACAGAATCTACTCGCCCGCAGGCGGACAGCCCGTAATCTATACCCTTAAAGAAGGAGCGGAAATTTAAAATATGGATACATTTATACCCGCAGAATACGAGGTTGTGAGAAACAGCGAACTGTGCATAGCCTGCAGGGTATGCGAAAGACAGTGCTCCAACGGCGTACACGCATACGACAAGGATCTCGGCAAGATGACCGCCGACAGCACCAAGTGCGTCAACTGTCACCGCTGCGTATGCCTTTGCCCGACTCACGCCCTCAAGATAGTAAAGAGCGACGATACCTACAAGCTCAACGCAAACTGGTCCAACCAGACGATGAACGAAATCTACCGTCAGGCAAATTCGGGCGGCGTGTTGCTCTCCTCGATGGGCAACCCCAACGACTACCCGATATACTTCAATAACATTCTCGTCAACGCCTCGCAGGTTACCAACCCTCCCATAGACCCCTTGAGAGAGCCCATGGAGACGACGGTATACCTCGGCAAGAAGGACGTGGAGATAAAGAGGGACATCCAGGGCAGGCTCATAGACAATCTGCCCCCTCAGTTAAAGCTGACTACGCCCATAATGTTCTCGGCGATGAGCTACGGCTCGATTTCCTACAACGCGCACGAATCGCTTGCAAGGGCGGCGGAAGAGCTGGGAATTTTCTACAACACGGGCGAGGGCGGACTGCATAAGGACTTCTACAAGTACGGCAAGAATACGATAGTGCAGGTGGCTTCGGGCCGTTTCGGCGTGCACGAGGAATACCTCCAGGCGGCAGCCGCTATAGAAATCAAGATGGGTCAGGGCGCAAAGCCCGGCATAGGCGGACATCTCCCCGGCTCCAAGATTTCGGAGGACGTGTCCAGAACGCGCATGATACCCCAGGGCGTCGACGCAATCTCACCCGCGCCCCATCACGACATCTATTCGATAGAGGACTTAAGACAGCTCATATACTCCATAAAGGAGGCTACGGCATACAAAAAGCCCGTAATTGTCAAGGTCGCCGCCGTGCATAACGTCGCGGCAATCGCCTCGGGCATAGCGCGTTCGGGTGCGGACATAATCGCAATCGACGGCTTCAGGGGCGGCACGGGCGCCGCACCCACCAGGATAAGGGACAACGTCGGCATTCCCATCGAGCTGGCGCTCGCCCAGGTCGACGAGCGTCTCCGTCAGGAGGGCATAAGGGACAGCGTTTCGGTGGTCGTCGCAGGCTCCATTCACTCGTCCGCGGACGTCGTCAAGGCAATAGCGCTCGGCGCGGACGCCTGCTACATCGGCACGGCTGCGCTGCTCGCGCTCGGCTGTCACCTGTGCAGAAGCTGCCATACGGGCAAGTGCAACTGGGGCATAGCTACCCAGCGCCCCGACCTCGTCAAGAGACTCAATCCCGACATCGGCTACAAGCGTCTCGTCAATCTCGTCACGGCGTGGAGCCACGAGATTCAGGAGATGATGGGCGGAATGGGCATCAACTCGATAGAGGCGCTCAAGGGCAACAGGCTCATGCTCAGGGGCGTAGGACTCAACGAGACCGAGCTTAAGATTCTCGGCATACACCACGCCGGCGAGAGCATGTAACTTTATCGCTGCAACTTAAGGGGGAAGGACGCTTTCCCCGTAAAATCTGCGGCAGGGGACGCCCTGACCGCGCAATGAGTTAATAATCGCACTTGGAGAGCGGTGCGCTGATTAAAATAACCTTATAAGGAAAAAAATTATGCTAACAAGTATCTGTGGAATCAACTGGGGCGACGAAGGCAAGGGCAGAATGGTCGACTTGCTTTCCCGCGACTTCGACATTGTCTGCCGCTATCAGGGCGGCAACAACGCAGGCCATACGGTAATCAACGAAAAGGGCAGGTTCATACTCAATCTCCTGCCCTCGGGCATTCTCAGGGAGGACGTCGTCAACGTGCTCGGCTGCGGAATGGTCATAGACATCAAGCACCTCTGCGGAGAAATTCAGAGGCTGAGGGACGCGGGCATAAAGATTTCGCCCGAAAACCTCAAAATTAGCGACAAGGCGATAATAACCATGCCCTACAATGTGCTTCAGGACATAATGGAGGAAGACCGCCTCTCCAAGGCTACGGGCAAGCCCTACGGCTCCACCAGGCGCGGCATCTCTCCCATATATGCCGACAAGTACATGAAGAAGGCGTTCCGCATGGGCGAACTTCTCAACACCGACATCATGTACGAGCGCCTTCCCGACATCGTCGCATGGAAGAACCTCACCATTCAGGCATACGGCTACGAGCCCGTAAAGGTCGAGGACATGATTGACTACCTCGAGACCTACGGCAAGCCGCTTAAGGAGTACATAATCGACACGGGCTTATACCTCAACAAGGCCAACAAAGAGGGCAAGAAGATAATGTTCGAAGCTCAGCTCGGCGCGCTCAGGGATATCGACTACGGCATAGTTCCCTATACTTCGTCGTCGTCGACGATAGCCGCATATGCTCCCATAGGCGCAGGCGTGCCCAACCTCAAGCTCGATAAGTCGATAGGCATAATGAAGGCATATTCTAGCTGCGTAGGCGCAGGCCCCTTCACCTGCGAATACTTCGGCGAAAAGGCCGACAGACTTAGAGAGCTCGGCGGCGAATACGGCGCGGCTACGGGCAGACCCAGAAGAGTAGGCCCCTTCGACGTCGTGGCATCGCGCTACGGCATAACCTGCCAGGGCGCGGACGAAATAGCTCTCACCAAACTCGACATTCTGGACGACTATGAGGAGATAGAAATCTGCACGCACTACGAACTAGACGGCAAGATTTTGGACGATTTCCCCTTCACGGACGTTCTGGATAAGTGCAAGCCCGTATTCGAAAAGGTCAAGGGCTGGCACTGCAGCACGGCAAATTGCAGAAAGGCGGAGGACCTTCCCAAGGAAGCGCTCGACTATATTCACCTCATCGAAAAGCTGTGCAACTGCAAGATTAAATACGTATCGGTCGGCGCAGAGCGCAATGCCTGCATAGTAATGCCGTAAAAAAATGCCGTCAGCCTTTAAGGAGGCCATATGAAGAGAATTTATGTAAACGAAGAATGGTGTCTGGGGTGCCATCTGTGCGAATATGAGTGCGCTTTCGCCAACTCGGGACTTGACAAGATGTTCAAGCTCAAGGGCAAGGTGGGCAGCGAAATACTCCCCCGCATTCAGGTGGAGGGAGGAGAAAACGAACCCATACACTTTGCGGTCAATTGCCGCC
This sequence comes from uncultured Clostridia bacterium, assembly GCA_944354125.1. GTDB lineage: Bacteria > Bacillota > Clostridia > Christensenellales > Borkfalkiaceae > Coproplasma. The sequence goes on from CALVPT010000003.1 coordinate 88,602, forward strand.
ACTGCACCAACGCGGTGTGCGTCACGGGCTGCATAGCGGGCGCGCTTTCCAAGACGGACGAGGGAATGGTGGTAATCGACAAAAACAAGTGCGTCGGTTGCTTTACCTGCGTGCTCCTGTGTCCGTTCGGCGCAATCATGCCCGCGGCAGACGGCAAGGCTGCCCAGAAGTGCATGCTGTGCACGGATAACGGCGTCGGCACGCCCAACTGCGTTGCGCACTGCCCCAACAATGCCATCGTTTACGAGGAGCGCTGAGACAATGAAATACCTAATAATCGGAAATTCAATCGCTGCAGTCGGCTGCATAGAGGCCATAAGGTCGCGCGATACCCAAGGCGAAATAACCGTCGTTTCGGATGAAAAACATCACGTATACGGCAGACCGACTATATCCTACTATCTCATGGGCGCAATCGCGGCGGAAAACATGAAATACCGCCCCGACGACTTCTATGAAAAGAACAAGGTCTCGCTCATTCTCGGCGTAAAGGCAACGGCCATAGATGCAAAGAAAAAGAACGTAACGCTCTCCGACGGACAGAAACTCGACTACGACAAGCTGCTCGTCACCACGGGTTCGCGTCCCTTCCTTCCCCCCGCTCAGGGCTTCGATAAGGTGGAAAAGTGCTTTACGTTCATGACCTACGACGATATGCTCGCCCTCGAAGGGGAGCTTTCCGAGGATAAAAAAGTTGTCGTCATCGGCGCGGGCCTCATCGGTCTCAAGTGCGTCGAGGGCATACTCGAAAGGGTAAAGGAAGTGACCGTCGTCGACCTCGCCGACAGGGTGCTTCCCTCGGTAATGGACGCCGAATGTGCGGCATATGTCCAAAGACATCTCGAGAAAAAGGGCGTAAAATTCATACTCGGCGACTGCGCCGAGAGCTTCACTAAGAACTCCGTCACGCTCAAAAACAGCAAAAAGACGCTTGACTTCGACATACTCGTCATGGCGGTGGGCGTGCGCGCCAATACCTCGCTCGTGGCGGACGCCGGCGGCGCCGTCGGCAGGGGAATAACCGTCGACACGCACATGCGCACCAGCCTTCCCGACGTATATGCGGCAGGCGACTGCGCGGAGGGGCTGGACAGCTCCATAGGCGCAAACCGCGTGCTCGCGCTCCTGCCCAACGCATATGCGCAGGGCAAGACGGCAGGCCTCAACATGGCGGGCGGCGACGAGGAATACTTAAACGCCATTCCCCTGAACGCCGTAGGATTTTTCGGCATGCACATACTGTCCGCAGGCGTGTACGAGGGCGAATGCTACACCGTAAAGGGCGATGAAAAGATAAAAAAGCTGTTCGTAAAGGATGGAAGACTCTGCGGATTCATACTCATCGACGACTTCTTGAGGGCAGGCATATATACCTCGCTCGTAAGGGAAAAGACCCCCCTTGCAGGCGTCGACTTCGAAATTCTCAAGCATGCGCCCCAGCTTCTCGCGTTCGGCGGAGAGGCAAGGAAGGCTAAGCTGAGCAAACGGGTGTAAACTATGATATTGAATGTAGATAAAGATACTCACTTCTCTGCGCTCAATTCGCAGGTGAGAAATACTTCGGACAACAACGTGACGATAAACGGCTGCATGGGTCAGCGCTATATCGCGACGGGCTCGTCCGATAAGCTCATAACCATAAACGGAACGCCAGGCAACGCGCTGGGCGCATATCTCAACGGCTCTGTAGTCGTAGTGAACGGCAATGCCCAGGACGCCACGGGCGACACGATGAACGGCGGCGAAATCATAATTCACGGCAGCGCGGGCGATGCCACGGGCTATGCAATGCGCGGCGGCAAGATATACATTTCGGGCAACACGGGCTACCGTGCAGGCATTCACATGAAGGCGTATAAGGAGCTTCGCCCCGTCATCGTCGTCGGCGGCAGGGCAGGTTCTTTCCTCGGCGAATATCAGGCGGGCGGCATAATAGTCGTGCTCGGTCAGAATAAGGACGGACTGCCCATAATCAACAACTTCTGCGGCACGGGCATGCACGGCGGAGTAATGTATCTCCGCTGCGACAAGCTGCCCCACGCAATTCCCGGACAGGTCAGGACGGAGGACGTCTATGGCGAAGATTGCCCCGAACTCGTCGCCATAATCGACGACTATTGCAGGTACTTCCCCGAATTCGACAGGGATAAGCTCATAAAGGCCAACTTCAAAAAGCTTACGCCCAACTCCGACAACCCCTATAAACAGCTCTACACGGACAACTGATAAATTCAGGCAATAATTGCGGCGCGGAAATGCACTCTGCGCCGCATTAACATTTTGCGGCGCTGTTTCAAGGAATGTCGCTATTTACTTGCAAAAGCGCCGTCTTTGTGATAAGATAGAAAAGAATATATAATAGGTCAGTTTATGGTGTTACAATGCTGAGAAAATTTTTTAAGATGCACGGCATCGGCAACGACTACGTCTATTTCGACTGCATGCACGAGGAGCTGCCCAATCCCGAGGAGCTGGCAATCCGCCTCTCGGACAGGCACTTTTCGATAGGCGGCGACGGAATTATCCTGCTCTGCCCTTCGGAAGTGGCGGACTGCCGCATGAGAATGTTCAATGCGGACGGCTCAGAGGGCAAAATGTGCGGCAACGGCATACGCTGCGTGGGCAAACTCGCCCACGACCTCGGCTATGTCAGGGGCACGAGCTGCAGCATAGAGACGCTGTCGGGCATAAAGACGCTCGAATTTACCCTCGATAAGGCCGGCAAGGTAGCCACGGCAAAGGTCGACATGGGTGCGGCAATACTCGGCGGCAGGCAAATTCCCTCGCTCATAGACGGCGATAAAGTCGTCGCATATCCCCTCGAAGTCGGCGGAAAGCAGTACGAAATAACGCTCGTATCAATGGGCAATCCCCACTGCGTGACCTTCTCCGTCGACCCCGATACGCTGGACATCGAAAAGGTGGGGCCGCTGTTCGAAAACAACGCCCTCTTCCCCGACAGGATAAACACCGAATTCGTCAGGGTCATACGGAAAAACGAGCTTAAGATGCGCGTGTGGGAGCGCGGAAGCGGCGAAACGTGGGCGTGCGGCACGGGTGCGTGCGCCGTAGCGGTTGCATCCGTCCTCAACGGCTATGCCGAAAAGGACGTGCCCATAACCGTACATCTTCGCGGCGGCGATCTCACGATAACCTATACCGACCGAACCGTTCTCATGGAGGGCGGCGCAACGCTTGCATTTACGGGCGAGGTCGAAATATAAGCGCAAACGTCTGTCGGAAAAATTTCCTTACGGACGGCATAAAAACCAGTCAAATACTATTACGGCAAAATATATAAATTACCTTAGGAGCAGAATATGACAAAGTACATCTTCGTTACGGGCGGCGTAGTATCAGGCCTCGGCAAGGGCATAACGGCGGCATCTCTCGGCAGACTTTTAAAGTGCAGGGGATATAAGGTCGCTTCCCAGAAGCTCGACCCCTATATCAACATCGACCCCGGCACGATGAGTCCCTATCAGCACGGCGAAGTGTTCGTCACCGACGACGGCGCGGAAACCGACCTCGACCTCGGCCACTACGAGAGGTTCATCGACGAAAATCTCAACAAGTATTCCAACCTTACCACGGGCAAGGTCTACTGGAACGTCCTCAATAAGGAGAGAAACGGCGAATATCTCGGTCAGACCGTGCAGATTATTCCCCACATCACCAACGAGATAAAGTCCTTCATCTACAACGTGGGCAGGACGACGGGCGCCGACGTGGTAATAACCGAAATCGGCGGCACCATAGGCGACATCGAAAGCCAGCCCTTCATAGAGGCCATAAGGCAGGTCGCAAGGGAAGTGGGCAGGGAGAACTGCTGTTTCATTCACGTCACTCTCGTTCCCTATATCTCCGGCTCGCAGGAGTTCAAGTCCAAGCCTACGCAGCACTCCGTAAAGGAATTGCAGGGAATGGGCATCAACCCCGACATAATAATTCCCCGAGTAGACGCTCCCATGCCCAAGGAAGTAAGGGACAAGATTGCAATGTTCTGCAACGTAGAGCCCGAGTGCTGCATAGAGAACATGACTATGCCCGTGCTCTACCAGTGCCCCATAATGCTCGAGGAGAGCAACTTCTCCGAAATAGTCTGCAAGCGCCTCAATCTCGACCCCGGCAAGATAGACCTTACCGACTGGAACAAGATGATTGACAGGATAAACGGCAGGAACAAGACCGTAAGGATTGCACTCTGCGGTAAATACGTTCAGCTGCACGACGCATATCTGTCGGTTGCCGAAGCGCTCGCCCACGCGGGATATGAAAATTCTGCAAAGGTAGACATAAAGTGGGTGGATACCGAACTCGTGACCGAGGAAACGGCAGAGGAATATCTCGGCGACGTCGACGGTATAATAGTACCCGGCGGCTTCGGCGCGCGCGGCGTCGAGGGCATGATCGTCGCCGCAAAGTATGCAAGGGAAAACAACGTGCCCTACTTCGGCATATGCCTCGGCATGCAGACGGCGGTAATAGAATATGCCAGGAACGTGCTGGGCTATAAGGATGCTCACTCCTCGGAATTCGACCGCAACAGCAAGCACCCCGTAATCGACCTCATGCCCGACCAGTACGGCGTAAAGATGGGCGGCACGATGCGTCTCGGCGCATATCCCTGCAAGGTAATAGGCAATATCATGAAGACGGCATACAAGTCGGACGAAATTTCCGAACGTCACCGCCACAGATACGAATTCAACAACGACTACCGCGAGGAGATAGAAAAGGCCGGCATGGTAATTGCCGGAACCTCCCCCAACGGACTTCTGGTGGAGGCGGTAGAGATACCTGCAAACGATTTCTACATCGGCGTGCAGTTCCACCCCGAATTCAAGTCGCGTCCCAACAATGCGCACCCCATATTCAGGGAGTTCATCGGCCACGCCGTAAAGTACAGCGCAAAAAAGGTGAAGTAATATGAAGTTAAACGAGCATTTCAAGGATATAGCGGAGAGCTATCTCTTCTCCGACATAGCGCACAGGGTCAACGCCTACACGGCGGCAAATCCCGGCAAAAAGGTATTAAGGCTGGGCATAGGCGACGTAACGTTGCCCCTCGCGCCTTCCGTAATTGCGGCGCTTCACGGCGCGGTGGAGGAGATGGCGCACAAGGAAACCTTCAGGGGCTACGGTCCCGAACAGGGCTACGCCTTTTTGAAGGACAGCATAAACGAGCACTACAAGCGCAAGGGCGTAGAGCTCGACAGCGATGAAATATTCATCTCCGACGGCGCAAAGAGCGACCTCGGCAACATACTCGACATATTCGCAAAGGACAACGTCGTGCTCGTTCCCGACCCCGTATATCCCGTATATGTCGACACCAACACCATGGCCGGCAGAAAGATAATCTACATGGACGCAACCGCCGAAAACGGCTTCTTGCCCATGCCCGATTATTCGGTCGACGCCGACATAATCTATCTTTGCTCGCCCAACAACCCCACGGGCGCGGCATATTCCAAGGCTCAGCTTAAGGAGTGGGTGGACTATGCCAACAAAAAGGGCGCGGTAATTCTCTACGACGCGGCATACGAGTGCTTCATAACCGACGAAAGCCTCGCCCGTTCGATATATCAGGTCGAGGGGGCAAAGACGTGCGCCATCGAGTTCTGCTCGTTCTCCAAGACGGCAGGCTTTACGGGCACAAGGTGCGGCTATACCGTCGTTCCCAAGGCCATAGAGGCGGACGGACTGAACGCAAACAAGATGTGGCTCCGCCGTCAGACGACCAAGTTCAACGGCGTTCCCTACATAGTTCAGAGGGGCGCGGCGGCCGTGTTCACGGAACAGGGCGAAAAGGAGATAAAGGCAAACATAGCGGTATATCAGACAAACGCAAAGATAATCGCAGATTGCATGGACGAACTCGGCATCTGGTATACGGGCGGCAAAAATTCGCCCTATATCTGGCTTAAGTGCCCCAAGGGCATGGGCAGCTGGGAGTTCTTCGACTATCTCTTAAACGGAGCGCAGGTCGTCGGAACGCCGGGTGCAGGCTTCGGAAAGAACGGCGAAGGTTTCTTCCGCCTGACGGCTTTCGGCAGCAGGGAAGTCACCGAGCAGGCCGTTGCAAGAATCAAGAAATTGCTCACGGAATAATCAGCCATGGAAGTATCTGAAAGAACAAAAGGCGCAGGCATACTCTGCCATATATCCTCTCTGCCCGGCGAATACGGCATAGGCACGCTCGGCAGGGAAGCATACGAATTTGTCGACCTCCTCGCCAAGTGCGGCGCGAAGTACTGGCAGATTCTGCCCCTTCAGCAGACGGGCTACGGCGATTCGCCCTATCAGTCGGTATGTTGTCTTTCGGGCAACCCCTATTTCATAGACCTCGTCGACCTTAAAAAGCGCGGACTTATTGACGGCGAGGAGCTCGAGGGGGCTAAGCGTCCTTCGGGCAAAGTCGACTACGGCGAACTGTACGAAAGCCGCTATGCGCTGTTGAGGAGGGCATATGCCCGTTTCAACATAAAGGACAAGGACTTCGTCGCCTTCATAGAGAGCGGCGAGTTCGAAGATTATGCGCTCTTCATGTCCTTGAAGTCGCGCTACGGCGGTACATTCACCTCCTTCCCCGACGCTTTCAAGTATAAGGAGCCGCTTGCAATCTACGAATTCCGCAACTCTGTATACCGTTCGGAATACTGTTTCTGGCTTTTCTTGCAGTACATATTCAAGCAGCAGTGGCATGCGCTCAAAACGTACGCAAACGGCAAGGGCATAAAAATAATAGGCGACATTCCCCTGTATGTTGCGGCAGATTCCTCCGATTTGTGGTCGCGTCCCGAGCTCTTCCAGCTCGACGAAGATTTAAAACCTACAAAGGTGGCAGGCGTTCCGCCCGACTACTTCTCCAAAAAGGGACAGCTGTGGGGCAACCCCCTCTATAACTGGAACGCAATGCGCGCCGAAAATTACGACTGGTGGGTAAACCGCATCGCCAAGGCGAGCGAGATGTACGACGTCGTGAGGATTGACCATTTCCGCGGACTCGACCGCTACTATGCCGTACCAGCAGGCGCATATAACGCCGTGGAGGGCGAGTGGGAGAAAGGACCCGGCATGGAACTCTTCGATGCCGTGAGAGAGCGACTCGGCGACATAGACATAATAGCCGAAGACCTCGGCGTGCTCGACGACGGCGTCTTAAAGCTCAGGGAAAACAGCGGACTGCCCGGAATGAAGATTTTAATGTTTGCCTTCGACGGCAACGAGGATAACGACTATCTTCCCTGCAATATACCCGAAAACTCGGTTACGTATACGGGAACTCACGACAACGACACCGCGCTCGGCTTCCTCTACAAGATGACAGACGAGCAGTTCAGGGACTTCAAAAAGTGCCTGAGAAAGGTAATAAAGGGGCAGGGGCTGTATATGCCCATAGTCGACAGGGAGGACTCGGTTAAGGCGCTGTGCCTCAGCGCGCTCAACACCAAGTCCTATCTCGTCGTTCTGCCAGTGCAGGATATACTCCGTCTGGACAATACCGCCAGAATGAACACCCCGGCGGTCGCAAGCGGCAACTGGACTTTCCGCCTTGAAAAACAGCCCGACAGGAGAACTATGGCTGCGCTCAAGCGAATGATAATCAACAGCGGCAGATAATTGAATATAAAATAAATCGGCGCCGCAGAGGGCTTTTTGAAGCCCTCTGCGGCGCACTTTTTATGGGGGGGAGAGAATATATGAGTGTTTGGGTTTATAATCTTTTGCAGACATTTTTGGGCTTGCAATTATGCGCTCTGACGCTCGAATATCCGCACGCACAGCACGGTCATGTCGTCGGGCGTGCCGAACTGCCTCTTTTTGGCGGCATTCAGAATGTCGTCGGCGAGCGACTGGGGGTTAAGCGGCGTCAGCGTCTGCAGATAGGTATACAAATCCTGCGGCGTAGAGAATGCCGAGGTCACGCCGTCGCTCATGAATACTACAATATCGTCGCATCTCAGCTGTTCGCTGCACGTCGTGGGGTGCAGGCTGTCGAGTATGCCTAGCGGCAGGGAGTTGCTCTCCAATACCTTGATTTCGCCCTTCCTCACGATTACGCCTGCAGGCGAGCCTATCTTTATGAAGGAGGCCGCCAGCGTATTCAAATCTATCGCCGCCACGTCTATGCAGGTAAACCGTTCCTCGCGGTTGAAACACAGCAGCTTATTTATGGTGTCAAGCACAATCTCGGGCGGCATTTCGGCGCGGTAGAACGCCTCAATGAGCGATATCGCGGTCGAGGAGACCTTGCGCGCATATCTGCCGCTGCCCATTCCGTCCGAGAGCGCCATCAGAAAGCAGTGCTCGTTTATGTCTATGACCGAGTGGGTGTCTCCCGAAACTCTTTCGCCCTCTTTTATGGCATACGCTACGCCGAAAGCGGCGTCATAGCGCGGCGGACGGACGAATATGTACGTATTTTTCTGCGCGTCGACGGGAATTCTGTCCTTCAAAAGCACCTCCGTGCCCGTCGTCCTGCCTATTATCGCGGCCATGGCGGCAGGGTTTACCCTGCCTACCGCCGTCGCCAGCACGGTGAACTGCTCTCCGCCCGAAATTCTTATCTCGGGGCAGGAAATGCCGCAGGCGGCAAGTTCCTTTATTACGGCATCTTCAAGGGGAGCGAGGTTGTCCTGCTCGCGCGCCAGCTCGACGGCGTGCCCTTTCAGCACCTCGGCAACTCCCTTTGCCTGGCCGGCAAGCAGCTTTCTGCCGCTCTTTACGTTGTAGTTTTCCAGCGTCAGTTTGCGGTATTCGGCGAGGTTTGCGTTTATTGCGTCTATCAGCGCGCCCGCCTGCGAGCAGTTTACGGTAATTTCCTTGGGCAAATCTACAAGGCTGACTTTGCCCTTCATGCAGCCGACCTCTATAAGCGAGGCTATGCCGCCGTACACGTTTGTCTTGGCGCATGCGCCCCTGCGCTGACAGCCTGCGCACAGCTTTTCCTTGACCTCGGTCAGCATTCTGCGCCGTAAAGCCGTCTCGTCTATGCCCTCGTCCAGCGCGGTAAAGGCGAGTTCTATTTCCCTGAACACCTCGCTCATTCTGAACAGTCTCCGCGAAACGTAGTCGCGGAAGCGGTATTCTTCGACTCTGTCAAGCTGTTTTTTAACGTATATCAGGTCGCGGAGCGAACTTAATCTTGCGTCGGAGGGGAGGGCGGCGGCAAAGCAACAGCACAGGAGCAACAGCGCATATATGACCGTGAGGGCGACGTTTATGCCGAATGCGCCCGAAAAATACAGGAATGCAGCCGCAAGCGCCAGCGACACCGCAGGCGGTGCGCCCCTGCCTGCGCCCGAAAATATCAGACAGGCGAGGGAGAGTATTACGGCATATGTAAAGTAGTTTATGTCCAGTCTGCCTATCGTAAGCGGCAGGGCGAGCACGCATGCCACGACCAGCGATGCGGGCGAGCGGTACAGCCTTACGGCGAGCGGAATCAGCCCTGCGCATATGCAGACATATGCAAATTGACCTGCCAGGTTATATATGCCCGTGCCGCACAGCGCGGCTACGGCAGAAATGCACAGCAGCTCGTCGGGGCGCAGCATGCACCTGAAAAGGCGAAAAAACAGCGAATATACGCACCTTGTCGAAAAGAAGGTGAACAGCATGACGGCAATCGCCGCGACTGCCTTGATTATGTAGACGTTGTCGGTGAAGTACAGCGAATCTATGCCCTGCCAGCGCGAAAAGGCGACGAACGGCGCAAGCGCTATCGCCATGTATGCCGCCGCCTCCGCGCGTATCTTTCTGCCCGAACGCCTGTAGAGCAACGTGACCAGGCACAGAAATCCTCCCTCGAACAGGCTTAAGACAATGGTAACCCAGTCGAGGGAGATTATGGAGGCAAGCGCGTACAGCACGGGTACCGCCGCGATGTTTGCGCCGCATATCAGCATGGCAAAGCACAGCCCCAGCGAAAAGGGAACGCCCGGCAGCGCGCCGTTTATGAACACGGCGGCAAGTGCATATGTGCAGTACACAAGTACGCTTTTTAAATTTATCCTCACTCGCATAACCGCATTATATATTGCCGCCATGCCAATATTTTGTCTTTGTTTGGGGCTTTTTGTGACTTAATGTATAATGATAATTTTGCGCCGCAAAGGGAACGAGGCTATCTGCGGACAATCTGTTCAAAAAACAGGTTTGTTTTTTATTTTAAGACCATTGGAAATTTTGTCGGGGAAAAACGGGAAAAACGGAGGGGCGCGCCGCGGAAAGAGTTCCGCGGCGCGCCTTTGCCCATGGCGTTAAAGCCATAATCTGTAAAATTTTAAGCTTCGGGCGGTGTATAAGCCGTAACCGAAAGCCTCAAGCAGTTTATCTGCCCCTGAGCGCCATCCAGACCATGAGCACGGATATGTCCGCAGGGTTTACGCCCGAAATTCTGCTCGCCTGACCTATCGAACGGGGGCGCACTTTGTTCAGCTTTTCCCTCGCCTCCAGCCTCAGACCCTCTACTTTTGAGTAGTCGGCATCCTCGGGCAGCAGTCTGTCCTCCAGCTTTTTCGCGCGCTCTATCTGTTGTCTGTTCTTTTTAAGGTAGCCCTCGTACTTGGTATATACCTCCGCCGACTCGCGCACCGAACGGGGGTAGTCCATTCCGCCGAACTGACTTATAATCTCCGAAAGGGCAATCCCTCGCCTTATCAGGTCGCCGCGGCTGATGCTGCCCGTCGCCCTCTCAAAGCCGTGCGCCGTCAGAATGTTTTCTGTCTCGTCGGGCGTCAGGTCGCGCATCTCAATCTCTTTAAGCGCGCTCCCGTACTGCGAATACCGCTTAAGATATGCGGCATATCTTTCCTCGGTCACAAGCCCTGCCGCATAGCCCTTGGGGGTCAGGCGGAAATCGGCGTTGTCCTGCCTCAGCTCTATGCGGTATTCCGCCCTCGACGTCATCATTCTGTAGGGCTCTTCGGTGCCCTTGGTGACAAGGTCGTCAATGAGTACGCCTATATACGCCTCGTCCCTGCCCAGCACTAACGGCGGCATGTTTCTCAGCTTGAGCGAGGCGTTTAGACCTGCCATCAGTCCCTGCGCCGCCGCCTCCTCGTAGCCCGACGTGCCGTTTATCTGTCCTGCCGTATAAAGTCCGCCTATCTTCTTGAATTCAAGCGTGGGCAGAAGGTCCAAAGAGTCTATGCAGTCATACTCTATGGCATATGCAAACCGCATGAACTCGGCGTGTTCCAGTCCCTCAATCGAGTGATACATTTCCAGCTGTACGTCGTGCGGCATGGAGGAGGACATTCCCTGCACGTATGCCTCAAGCGTGTCTATTCCCTCGGGCTCTATGAAAATCTGGTGCCTGTCCTTGTCGGCAAAGCGCACGACTTTTGTCTCGATGGATGGGCAATATCTCGGCCCCGTCGACTCTATCACGCCGTTGTAAAGGGGCGATCGGTCGAGATTTTTGAGTATTATCTCGTGCGTCGCCTTGTTGGTATAGCCGAGATAGCAGGGAAGTTTGTTCTCGGGCGGATTCTCTGATATGAACGAGAACGGTCCGACGTCTTCCTCGCCGTACTGCACGGCAAGCTTGTCCGTGTCCAGCGAATTGAAGTGCACTCTTGCAGGAGTGCCCGTCTTGAAGCGGCGCACCGAAAAGCCTAAATCCATTAGGTTTTTGGTCAGCGCGGTGGCAGGCGCAAACCCGTTGGGTCCGCTGTTTGCAATCACGTCGCCCGTAATCGTGCGCGCGTTCAGATATACCCCCGTGGCGAGTATCGCCGCCCTGCACCTTAAAATGCCGCCGTACGTCGTCTTTACGCCGCAAACTTTGCCGTCTTCGGTCAGTATTTCCTGCGCCTCGCCCTGAATTATTCTTAGGTTCTTTGTGCGCTCCAATACGCCCTTCATGCGCGCGTGGTATGCGTTCTTGTCCGACTGGCACCTAAGCGACTGCACCGCCGCGCCCTTGCCTACGTTCAGCATCTTAATCTGCAGCGCCGTCTCGTCGGCGTTTATGCCCATCTCGCCGCCCAGCGCGTCAATCTCCCTTACAAGGTGACCCTTTGCGGTGCCGCCTATCGAGGGATTGCACGCCATGAAGGCTATGCTGTCGAGGTTTAAGGTGAGGATTGCCGTCCTCAAGTTTGTACGAGCGCAGGCGAGCGCCGCCTCGCAACCTGCGTGACCCGCGCCGACGACTACGACGTCGTATTCTCCCAATAAAAATTCTGTCATATTTAAAAGTTATCCCCCTTGTAAAAAGGGGGCGAAAGTCTTATTTCTTGAGTATTATGTTCTTTATGTCGTCTATTTCCTTTGCCATCTTGTCGCTGACGGTCATCATCTCCTCGACCTTGTTGCGCGAATAGAGGATGGTGGTATGGTTGCGGTTGCCGAGCTCCTTGCCGATCGACATGAGGGGAAGGGAGAGAAGTTCGCACATGAGATAGCAGCATACCTGTCTGGGCACTACCAGATCCTTTTTCTTGCACTTGCCCACAAGCTCCTCGCGCGTCACTCCGTAAAAGCCCGTGACTGCCGTAATTATGTTAGACGCCGTAATCTCGCCGCCTCCGCTTTCGGGTACAGCCTCGTTCAAGGCGCTCTTTGCAAGCGCCACGGTTATGGGCGTCTCGTGCAGGCGCGCGGCGAATATTACCTTCGTCAGCCTGCCTTCAAGCGTTCTGACGTCGTCGCCCGAATCCTGGGCAAGGAAGGCAAGCACCTCGTCGGGCACTATGCTGCGCTTTTCAAAGGCTTTCTGCTTTAAGATGGCTATCTTCGTCTCATAGTTGGGGGGGAGTATGTCGAATACCAGTCCGCCCGAAAATCTCGTTCTCAGCCTTTCCTCCAGCGCCGTCAGCTCCTTGGGCGGCTGGTCGGAGGTTATGACTATCTGCTTGCCGCGCGAAATGAGTTCGTTGAAGGTATGGAAGAACTCCTCCTGAACGGCCTTTTTGTTGGCTATGAACTGTATGTCGTCGATTATCAGCACGTCCGCCGAGCGGTAATACTGCCTGAGTTTGTTTCCGCGCTCCCTCGCGTTGGGTCCCTTTGCCGTGAACATGGTGTCTATTATCTCGTTGACAAACTGTTCGCAGGTGGCGTAAATGACTTTAAGGTTCGGCTTGTCGGCGATTATCTTGTTGGCTATCGCCTGTATGAGGTGGGTCTTTCCGAGACCCGTTCCGCCGTAGATGAACAGGGGGTTATATGCGCCCGCGGGGTCGTTGGCTACGTCCTTTGCCGCCTCCACGACGAACTGGTTGTTGCCTGCGACGAAGGTGTCGAACGTAAAGCGCTTGTTCAGGTTGTTGGGGGGAGAGTAAGGCATCTCTTCCTGGGGCGCGCTGAAATACTCCTTGCTGCCCTTTACAACCAGCCTGAAGTCCGAAACGCCTACGTCCGCCTTGATTATGGCGTCCCTCATCTTGTCGGCAAGCGTGTTGGTAATCAGCTCCGCAAAGTTTTCGGAGACCGTCTCCAGCACGATGTATCGCCCGTCTATCTCGACGGGTTTAAGCTTGTCTATGTACGTCGAAAACATTATGTACGTTATGTTTTCCTTCATCTTTTCCCTTATGGGGTTATAGATAAAGTCAAGATTGGAAGAGTCCATAATTATGCCCGTAATTCCTTTGAATTTTCGCCTGAATGCGCTATAATATAGTTAAAACCGTACAATCATTATATACCAAACATACGATTAAATAAAGTATTTTTTGCTGAGAAATGCACATTAAAAATTTGTATTTGAAAAATTTCAGAAATTACGGGGAGGAGCGCTTCGAATTTTCGCCCGCCCTCAACGTGCTGTTCGGGAAGAACGCGCAGGGCAAGACCAACTGTGCGGAGGCCGTATTTTACCTCTGCACGGGCACTTCCATGCGCGCAAGGCGCGACAGGCAGATGATAAAGGAGGGGCAGACTTCGGCAAATATCGGCTGCGTATGCTGCGGCAGATACGGCGACGTCACTATAGACGCCGTAATCGGCGAAAGCGGCAGGGAAATAAGGGTCAACGGCAATAAGATAAGCCGCAATGCGGACCTGCTCGGCAACGTCTATGCCGTATTTTTCTCCCCGCAGGAACTGCGCCTCATTCAGGACGGTCCCGACGAGCGCAGGCGGTTTCTGAATATCTCCATTTCCCAGCTCTCCAAGAGCTACTATACCGCTCTTTCAAGGTATAACAAGATACTCGAACAGCGCAACAACCTCCTCAAGAACAGGGACATCTCCCTGGTTATGGACACTCTGCCCGTGTGGGACGTGCAGCTCTGCCGCTATGCCGCGGAGATTGCCGTCCGCAGAACCGAGTACTTAAAAAAGCTCTCGCCCCTTGCAGAGGAGGCGCACGCCTACCTCACCGACGGGCAGGAAAAGCTGGAAATCTCGCCCGAAAAGAAGTATAAGGGCGACGAAGAGGAGCTTTCGGCGCGCCTTTTCGACGAACTTTCGAATAACTACGACAGGGACATACGCCTGGGCTATACGGCGAGCGGACCGCACAGGGACGACCTTGACATAACCATAAACGGACAGGACGCCAAAAACTTCGCCTCGCAGGGGCAGACAAGGACGGCGGCGCTTGCCATAAAGCTCGCCGAAGTCAATATCTTCAGGGAGGCGTGCGGCGAATACCCCGTGCTCATTTTAGACGACGTCATGAGCGAACTCGACCTGCCGAGGAGAAAAAAACTGGTTGCGCGCACCGAGGGGCTTCAGACCATTATAACCTGCACGCACGCCGAAAGGGTGCTGTACGGCAGGGAAGTGAATAAGATAATGATAGAGGGAGGTGCGATAAAGCGATGATGCGTGCCGATATGCACATACACACATATTATTCGGACGGCGCGCAGTCGCCCCGGACGGTGGTTGCGACGGCAAAGGGCAGGGGAGTTGACCTCATTTCGGTCACCGACCACGACAACGCCTGCGCCTGGAAGGAGGTCTCCGCCCTCGCTAAAGCGCAGGACATAGTCGCCGTCTGCGGAGAGGAAATCTCGGCATACGACGGTGAAGTCAAGGTGCACATCCTCGGCTATAACATGGACACCGGGTGCGCGGAATACGTCGCCTTTCACAAAAAGCTCGACGACGGCGCCGAACAGCGCACCGCCGACATACTCAAAAAGCTCGCCGCAAAGGGCATAAACATAAAGTACGAGGACGTGCTCAAAGAGCGCAGGTTTTCCCAGTCGCCCATACACGCCATGCACATAGCGGCGGCAGGCGCAAAGCGCGGATATGCCTCGTCGCCCGTCGACTTCTATGCGCGCTATCTCAACTACGGCACGGCGGGGTTTTCGTGCATATGCCGTCCCTCTTCGGAGGAGACCGTGCGCTTCATAAAGAGCTGCGGCGGTGTCTGCTCCCTGGCACACCCAGGCAGGATAAGTATGGAAAAAGAGGGGGTAATATCCCTCATCGAACGCCTTAAACAGTGCGGCATGGACGGCATAGAAGCCGTGTATTCGGGGCATACTGCTACTGAAACGCAGTACTATAAGGAGATTGCCGCAAAGTTGAATCTCCTCGTTACGGGCGGTTCGGATACGCACTATGCCCAGGGCAACCGCAGCATAGGCACGCCGCTCTTCTGCCCCGACGAGAGGTTGCTTGCGGCGTTGGGTCTTAAGCATTGAAAGTACTTAAAAGAATAATTCCTATATTTGCTGCGCTTGCCTTGACGGCGAGCGCTTTTATATTTGCCTGCGGCTTTCTCCTGTGGGTTCCGCGCGGAGCAAGCGTCAACGGCGTAAAGGTGGGAGGGCTTACCTATACCGCCGCATACCGTCGCCTTAAGCTGAACGCCGAGGAGGAGCTTAAGGGCAAACGCCTCAGGATAAGCGGAGGCGGCAGAACGTATGACTTTATCTTTCCCGAAATAACCTATGAAGAGCACTTCATGCAGACTCTCAAGGGGGTAAAGAGGGGAGAGAGCGCGCTTTCGCCCGTAAGATACCGCCTTGTCGACGAGGAGAGCGTCATATCGCGCATATGCGCCGCCCTCGCCCGACCGCCTGAAGAGCCGAAAGTAATCTTCAACGCGACGGGACAGCCCTTCACCATAGTCAAAGGAGAGGACGGCCGCACGCCAGACGCCGACAAGCTAAGACGGGACATAGCCAAATCGCTCGAAGGGGCGTTCGGCGAGGTATATGTGGCGTTCAATTACACCTCTCCGCATTTGGACGAGGCGCAGATAGAGCGCGATACGCGCCCCCTTTCAAGCTTTACCACCTGGTTCGACGGCAGCGTAAAGGAGCGCGCGCACAACATAGAGCTCGCGGCGGAAAAACTCAACGGCAGAGTGCTCGCTTCGGGCGGAGTGTTGTCCTTCAATGCCGTCGTCGGGGCGCGCACCGAGGCCAACGGGTTCAGAATTGCCAAGATTATAGAGGGCGGAAAGTTCGTAAACGGCTACGGCGGCGGAGTCTGCCAGGTATCCACCACGCTCTATAACGCCGCCCTGCTTGCAGGGCTGGAGATAGTCGAGTATCACCCTCACAGCCTGCTCGTAAGCTATGTCCCGCCCTCGCGCGATGCTATGGTCAGCGGCGACTATTTCGACCTGCGAATAAAAAATCCCTCGCCCGTGCCCGTATACATTCGGGCAACCGCCTCCGAAAACAGCGTAACTTTCAGCCTGTACGGCAGGAGCGACGGATACAGCTATGCCTTTTCCTCAGAGGTCAGCGCCGTCATTCCCAGCCCTCAGCCCGTCACCGTCGAGGGCGACGAGGACAGGATAATAAGCGGCGCAAAGGAGGGCGCGGAAAGCGTCTGCTACCTCATAAGGAGTCGGAACGGTAAGGAGGAAAAAATACTGCTCCGCAAGGACAAGTATCTTGCCGTTGCCGAGGTAAGGCAGGTAAAGCGCGCGGACGGCGCGAAAGAAGAGGACGAAAGGGGCGCGGCTTCGTAATTTTTCGCTGTTGCCGTCCGCACAAACGAGAGGGCATTCTGTTCCGACCGAAGATATACGGCTTTTTGCAACCGCCCTGACTGCATCAGCTTTTCAAAAAATGATATAAAGCGGCGGCTAAGGGCGCTACTGAAGTCGGCGGCTTGAGGGGCGGCTGAAGGGGCGACTGAAGGGGGGCGGCGGACGCGGAAAAAATTTTTCCGCGTCCGCCGCCCATTCTTCGGCTTCACATATTTTGTTCGTGCCCGAATTTGCGCTGTGCCGTTTTTTGGGATTGATGTGTAAAGGCATAATGCGCGGCAAATACAGCGGCTTTAATGCGCTTTGTCGGCGTAAAAAATTTTAAAAATTTACACTTATTCCGTTGACAGGGCAGGGCGCGCGTGATATTATATGAATAATAATTCATAAGTTAATTTTACGCATTGCAATTTGTAACGGAGGAAGCATATGGACGCAATTGCAACGGGCGACAGCCTTGACGAGCGGCGCGAACACGAAGAACGCGTGCGGCGCGCGCTTGAAACTATGCCGACCGAGGGCGAAATAGCCGATATGTCCGCGCGGTTCAAGGCGATAAGCGAGCCGTCGCGCCTTAAAATACTCTTTGCGCTGGCGTGCGGAGAGATGTGCGTCGAGCACCTCACCGCGGCGGTAAGGAGCAATCAGAGCGCCGTATCCCATCAGCTTAAGACGCTTAGGGACTACGACATAATCAAGTACAGGAGAAGCGGCAAACAGGTTATTTACTCTGTTGCCGACGAACATATAATGACAATGTTAAGGGTTGCAAAGGAGCATCTGAACTGCGATGAAAACGACGATTAAGATAACGGGGCTGGACTGCGCCAACTGCGCGAGGGAGCTTGAAGAGGAGCTCAATGCCATAGGCGGCGTAAAGTCGGCTACCGTAGACTTCATGGCGTCCAAGGTAATAGCCGACTGCGACGACGGCGCGCTCGACAGGGTAAAGAGCTGCTGCAATAACTTCGAGGACGTAAAGGTTGTGGAGGACGAACAGGAAACCGCGGAGGCGTCCAGGGAGGGCAAGCGCATAAGGATTGAAAATCTGTGCTGCGCCAACTGCGGAAGGGAGCTCGAAGAGGAGCTCAACGCGATAGAGGGAGTAAAGGCTACGGTCGATTTCATGAATATGACCGTCATCCTGAGCGCTTCGGACAGCGCGGCATACGACAAGGCGGTATATGCCATAAGCCACTTCGAGGATGTAAGAATTGTCGACGGAAAGCCGCCCAAAAAGAGCGTGTTCGAGGAAAATAAGGTCGACATAATAACCATACTCGTATCCGTAATCTTCTTTATACCCGCAATGGTGTTCGACCTCGGCAATTTCGCCTGGGCAAAGTGGTATGTATATCTTCCCTTCTATGCCGTGGCGTTCTTTGCCTCGGGATACATAGTCCTTTGGAATACGGTAAGGAACATCTCCAAGGGCAAGATTTTCGACGAGAATTTCCTCATGGCGGTCGCATCGGTAGGCGCGATAGTTCTCGGCATCACGACGGGCGACGGACTCTTCGAGGGCGTTGCCGTAATGCTGTTGTACCGCATAGGTGAGCTTTTGCAGTCGATTGCCGTCGGCGCGTCGAGAAAGTCTATTGCAGAGCTCATGGACCTCAAGAGCGAGACCGCAACCCTTCTGGACGGCGACAGACAGATTGTCGTTTCGCCCGAAAGCCTTAAGATTGGCGATACCATTTTAATAAAGGCGGGCGAAAAGGTGCCCGTCGACTGCAAGGTTTTAGAGGGCTCCGGTTCGCTGGATATGAAGAGCCTCAACGGCGAAGCCGTCCCCAAGGACATTTCGGTCGGCGACGAGGTACTGTCGGGCGCGATAAACCTGACGGGCGTCGTAAAGGCGGAGGTCGTAAGGGAATACAAAAACTCCGCCGTGGCGAAGATTCTCGAGCTCGTAGAAAACTCCACCGCCAAAAAGGCAAAGCCCGAAAAGTTCATAACGACGTTTGCAAAGTACTATACCCCCATAGTCGTGCTCGCCGCGGTAGTCATCGCGACGATTGTTCCGACCATAATATGCGCCGCATCCACCGCATTTTTGTGGGAGACGTACAGAGATTGGATATACAAGGCGCTTTCGTTCCTCGTAATCTCCTGCCCCTGCGCGCTCGTAATCTCCGTGCCCCTTTCATATTTCGGCGGCATAGGCAGGTGCGCAAAGTCGGGCATACTCGTAAAGGGCTCTACCAGCCTCGATGCGCTTGCCGAGGCGACGATAGCCGCGTTCGACAAGACGGGCACGCTTACCGAGGGAACGTTCAGGGTCGTAGAATATTCCTCCGACAAGGCGCTGAAGCTTGCGGCGGCGGCAGAAAAGTTCTCTTCGCACCCCATAGCTGCGGCGTTTAAAGACGTCGCTACCGATTACGTTGCAACCGACGTCGAAGAGGTGGCAGGCAGGGGCATAAAGTGCAGGGTGGACGGCAAGCTGGTGCTCTGCGGCAACGGCAAATTTCTGGAGGAGAACGGCGTAGCTTACGTAAGGCGCCGCAGCATTGCAACGCTCATATATGTGTCGTTGGACGGGAAATATGTCGGAGTTATCGACATTGACGACACCATAAAGGCAGGCGCGAGGAAGGCGCTCGATGCGCTGCGCGCGCAGGGCATAGAAAAGACCTGCATGCTGACGGGCGACAGCTCCGAAAGGGCGGTAGCCGTGGCGGCAAAGGTGGGCATGGGCATGACTTTCGGCTCGCTCCTTCCCGACGAAAAACTGGAGACGGCGAAAAAACTGAAGGAAGAGGGCAAACTCATATACGTCGGCGACGGCATAAACGATGCGCCCGTAATGACGGTGGCTGACTGCGCCGTCTCTATGGGTCAGGTCGGCTCGGACGCGGCAATAGAGGCCAGCGACGTTGTGCTCGTTTCGGATAATCTTGCGCTCCTTCCCGAGGCGAAGATGATTGCAAAGGGCACGAGAAAGATAGTCTTCCAGAATATCATAGGCTCGCTTATAGTAAAGTTCGCCATAATGATGTGCAGCGTGTTCATTCCGTCGTTCCCCCTCATTATCGCGATATTCGGCGACGTGGGCGTAATGCTTCTGGCCGTAGCCAACGCAATGCGCACCGCGCTCATAGGCAAAAAGAAAGCGTAAAAGCCGCGCTCCGTCAGTGCCATATATAAGGTATTCGCGCGCATATAAATAAATATAAAGGCAAACAAGCTCAAATTGTTTGCCTTTTTGCGTATTTAGTGTTATTCTAAAATTACCTATTGTGAAAACGGCGTGAAATATCGCTATGATTGCCGTTTATTCATAAGAAAAATTTAATCGGAGGTACTTTCCAAATGGCTGAAGAAAATCAGCAGACGGAGGAGCAGGTAGTCGAATCTGCCCAAACCCCTGTCGAAGAAAAGAAGCCCGTCAACAAGGTTGACGCGTGGTTCGGCATTACCAGGAGCGGCTCTTCCTTCAAGACCGAAATCGTGGCAGGCCTTACGACGTTCATGGCTATGGTTTACATCCTCATGGTAAATGCAGGCATGTTCAGCGGAATCATCACGGGCAGTGAAGACCCCTACGGCGCGGCTTACATCGCAACGGCAATCGGCGCAATCGTCGGTACCATGCTCATGGCGCTGTACGCTAAAATGCCCCTCGCACAGGCATCCGGCATGGGAATCAACGCATTTATCTGTTTTTCCCTCGTAAATGTTGCAAGCGGTCTCACCTATGCCAACAGCATGGTGTTTACCCTCATCGACGGCGTAATCTTCGTCATTCTCACCGTAACGGGCTTAAGGCAGAAGATATTCGCTGCAATTCCCGCAGGCGTCCGCCACGCAATTCCCGTAGGTATCGGTCTCTTCATAGCCTTCATAGGCATGCAGAACGCAGGTATAATCGTAGACGACCCGTCTACGCTCGTAGAGTTTGTATCCTTCAACGTGCTCAACTCGGCTAACAGCTTCATGACCTATAATGCAGGCACCGTCGGCGGCATGCTTCCCGCACTCGTTGCAATTCTCGGCGTAATCGCCATTGCAATCATGGCAAAGAAGGGCGTCAAGGGCGCAATTCTCTGGGGCATACTCGGCACGGCTGTCGTCTTCTATGCACTTGCAGGCATCGCATACGGCTGCGGTTCCGAAGGCGCTGCAGGTTTCTTCGGCAGTATTGGTGAAACAGCAAAAGATATGAATCCCTTCGGCGCATTCGCCGCATGGGGTAAGGATTCCGTAGGCGCCGTATTCTATGAAGGCTTCGACTTCTCCGCATACCTCGGCATCGAAGGCAATAATGCCGGCACGCTCGTCGTTCTTATCATCACTACGGCTCTTTCGTTCTGCATGATAGATATGTTCGATACCATCGGCACGCTCTACGGCGCATGCTCCAAGGGCAACCTGCTCGACGAAAACGGCACGCCCATCCGCATGAACCAGATGATGCTCGCAGACGCAGTTGCAACCTGCACGGGCGCAATCGCAGGTACCTCGACGGTTACGACCTTCGTCGAATCTTCCTCCGGCGTTGCCGCAGGCGGCAAGACGGGCTTCACCTCGCTGGTTACGGCTATCTGCTTCATCATTGCAATGTTCCTTTCGCCCATAGCTCAGCTCATTCCTTCCTGCGCTACGGCTACGGCTCTCATCTGGGTCGGCGTACTCATGATGGCCTCCGTCGTCAAGGTTGACTGGGAGGACGCATCCGAAGCTATCGTCGCATTCCTCACCTTTATCGTAATGGTTCTCGGCTACTCGATATCCAAGGGTATCGGCTTCGGCATCATCTCCTACATAATCGTAAAGGTATGCACGGGCAAGGTAAAGGAAATCTCCATCCCTACCTGGGTAATCGGTGTAATCTTCCTTGCAACCTTCATTCTCACCTGATAATAGCCTCAATAAGGCAGAACGTTTGCCCCGAAGACATCGGTCTTCGGGGCATTTTTTTCTGCCGTTGACAGAACGGGCAAGTCGTGATAAAATTATATGCGAATACAAGTTAAAGCGGAGGCAGTATGCGCTATATCCTCGCTCTCGACCAGGGCACGACATCGACGCGCGCAATCGTGTTCGATAAAAACCGTAAAATTGTCGGAAAGGCTCAGCAGGAGTTCGAACAGCTCTACCCTCGGGCAGGCTGGGTGGAACACGCGCCGAGGGATATCTTCGGTACGGCTATGGGCGTAATTGCCGAAGCACTCGTCCGCGCGGATGCGGATATCGGCGACATCGCCGCAATCGGCATAACCAACCAGAGGGAGACTACGCTCGTCTGGGACAGAAGGACTGGAACGCCCGTCTATAACGCCATTGTATGGCAGTGCAGGCGCACTCAGGGCTATGCCGAAAGGCTCAAGCGCGACGGTCTTGCCCCTTATATATACGAAAAGACGGGGCTGGTGCCCGATGCATATTTTTCGGCGACCAAGATAAGCTGGATTCTCGACAACGTCAAGGGCGCCCGAGAGAGGGCGGAAAGGGGCGACCTCCTGTTCGGAACGGTCGACACGTACCTCATGTGGAGGCTCTCAAAGGGCAGAATTTTTGCCACGGACTACACCAACGCCTCGCGCACGATGCTGTTCAACATACATACTCTGCAATGGGACGAGGATCTCGTGCGCCTCTTTAAAATCCCCCTTTCTATGCTGCCTGCAGTACAGCCGTCTGGCAGTCTCTTCGGGGAGACGGATAAGGGCGTGCTCGGTGCGGAAGTGCCCATATGCGGCGTTGCAGGCGACCAGCAGGCGGCGCTCTTCGGACATCTCTGCACGGAGGAG
The DNA here is from genome assembly GCA_944354125.1 of uncultured Clostridia bacterium. Lineage (GTDB taxonomy): Bacteria > Bacillota > Clostridia > Christensenellales > Borkfalkiaceae > Coproplasma. The sequence goes on from CALVPT010000003.1 coordinate 111,282, forward strand.
GGCGACGTCAAGAATACCTACGGCACGGGCTGCTTCCTTTTGATGAATACGGGCGAAAAGGCGGTCAGGAGCACGAATGGGCTCGTAACTACGCTGGGAGCGTCTTTAGACGGCAGACCTCCGTATGTTCTGGAGGGCTCGGTATTCGTCGCAGGTGCGGCGGTGCAGTGGCTGAGGGACGAGCTGGGTCTCGTCTCGTCGGCGGCTGAAACCGAAATGTGGGCGGATAAAGTCGGCGATACTGCAGGCGTATACATCGTTCCTGCATTCACGGGACTGGGTGCGCCATACTGGGACTCCTCGGCGCGAGGGCTGATGTGCGGCATAACGCGCGGAGCCAACAAGGCGCATATAATAAGGGCGGTGCTCGAGAGCATAGCCTATCAGACCGAGGACCTGATTGCCGCCATGCGCAGGGATTCGGGGCTGGACGTAAGGCAGCTCAGGGTGGACGGCGGCGCCTCGCAGAATAATTTTCTTATGAAATTTCAGGCAGACGTTTCGGGCATAGAAATTCTCCGTCCCGAAATAGTCGAAACTACGGCGCTCGGCGCGGCGTACCTTGCGGGGCTGACCTGCGGATACTGGACGAGGGAGGAACTCGAAGCGCTCGTCTCAGACGCCGCGCGCTTTACCCCGTCAATGGACGAGAAAACAAGGAGCAATCTTATGGACGGCTGGGCACGCGCCGTAAGACGCGCCAGAATGGGTTAAGGCGCATATGTGCCGCCCGATTGACTATAATAGTAGGTGAATTATGTACGATTGCATTATTTTGGGAACGGGCGTTGCAGGCATATCTGCGGCGCTGACGCTTAAGGCGCTCAAGAGGAATTTTCTCCTCGTCGGCAGCAGGGAACTGTCTGCAAAGGTGGCAAGCGCGGAAAAGATTAAGAACTATCCCGGGCTTCCCTCGCTTTCGGGCAGGGAGTTCAAGGCGGCGCTCTCGAAGCAGCTTGAAGAGGAGAATATAGAGGTGACGGAGGGGCGCGCTACGGGCATTTACGATGCCGACGGCGGCTTTTTCGTCGCGTGCGGTCAGGATATGTACGAGGGCAAGACGATTATACTTTCGACGGGCGTGGAGACCGTAAAGCCGATAGAGGGCGAAAAGGAGCTGGTAGGAAGGGGCGTAAGCTATTGCGCTACGTGCGACGGATTTTTATATAAGGGCAAGACCATTGCCGTCGTCTGCGCGGCGAAGGAAGAGGAGCACGAGGTGGAACTGCTCGCGAAATATGCCTCAAAGGTATATCTGTTCGCACTGTACAAAAATTGCAGCGTCAAAGGGAAAAACATACAGAAGATTGTCGGCATTCCCAAAAGGATAAAGGGAGAGGGCAAGGTGTCTGCGGTGGAGTATCAGGGCGGAGAAATTGCCGTCGACGGCGTGTTTATGCTCAAGGACGCCGCTTGCGACAGCCTTTATCCTGCGCTTAAGGTAGAAGGCGGCTCGGTTGAGGTCGGCAGGGATATGGCGACAAACGTTGCAGGCATTTTTGCGGCAGGCGACTGCACGGGCAGACCCTACCAGTATGCAAAGGCGGCAGGAGAGGGCAACATAGCCGCACATTCGGTCAATGCATATCTCAATAAGAAATGACATTACGGCGGCTTTTAAGCCGCCGTTTTCAATGTCCGAAAAAAAATTATAAAAAAAGAATAAATTGTTTCCAAAATAAGTTGACATAAAAATTAGCATTTGCTATAATACTCGAGCATTAAGTTGTGCGTAACGTGCTCCGCTTAAGAATTTGAAGTGCATACACATGCGGGTGTAGTTCAATGGTAGAACACTAGCCTTCCAAGCTGGTTGCGTGGGTCCGATTCCCATCACCCGCTCCAACAAAACAAGGCTAAGGCGTGTTTGGCTTAATGCGTGCATATGCGCCTGTAGCTCAGCAGGATAGAGCAACGGCCTTCTAAGCCGTGTGTCGGGGGTTCGAGTCTCTCCAGGCGCACCAAGCATTTATGGCGGGCGTAGCTCAATCGGTAGAGCGCCAGATTGTGGCTCTGGAGGTAGCAAGTTCGAAACTTGTCGCCCGCCCCATAAATATTGTAAGGCGAGTTCCTTACTCTTATCGTTGGGGTGTCGCCAAGCGGTAAGGCACGGGATTTTGATTCCCGCATTCGTAGGTTCAAATCCTGCCACCCCAGCCAAAATTATTTTGGCCCATTAGCTCAGTCGGCAGAGCACTTGACTTTTAATCAAGGTGTCCCGGGTTCGAATCTCGGATGGACCACCACAAGCACACAGCGGTAGATCCATAGGGGTAACCGAGAAAAAATAAATATATTAAATGCACCTTTAGCTCAGTTGGTAGAGCAACTGACTCTTAATCAGTGGGCCCAGGGTTCGAGTCCCTGAAGGTGCACCAAACATAGCCTAAATCGAACATCGATTTAGGCTATGTTATTTTTATGAATACTTTACAAATTATCGGTTAAGGCAATTTAACAAAAATCAAGTGAATCCTTTTCATAAAACAGATTGCCTTTACTTGCAAAACACCAATATCAAAAACTGATTTTTATTGTATCAAACGGCTCAGATTGTTCAATAGGTCGCAATAGGTATCAGCAATAAATCTGTAAATTTCACACATTAGTTGCGTTTCGTCAGTAATATTATTATAGATTTTATAAACCAGCCACAAGTGATCTTCCCTGTTCCTTTTACCGTAATAATAGTTATCTTGGGATGTTTTGCCGATATTTATATATAAGTCCTTTAGTTTGTCACGCAAGTCCATTATTTTATCGGCAAAATTGTTGCTGTACCGTTGTTTTAATGCTTTTTCATAATCATCAGCGTTCTTGAATTCTGCATAAGGAAAAGTATGGCAATCTAACCTTATAGTCACCTCGCCGTTTGAACTATTCACCTGTACTTCGTAATGGAGTTCTATGCCGTATTTTTTATATGCTTCCAAGACGGGATTAGTATATTGCACGGCGGAATTATCATGATATTGATAATTATTGTGATTAATATCAAATGGTGCTGTAAAACTAAAATTATTGAATACAAGCTCTTGTAAATTCATTTTATACTTTCCTTCTAATTATTTTCTTTTTTTAATGTAGGCAAAGAACTGTTCCAAATATTCTCCCATACAGGCGTTTCAAGCCCTTTGTTCAACGCATCTGCAAGTGTATAAAAGTTTGCAATATCGGTATGCTTTGTTGAGCCAATGCTTGTTGGTATGCCCATATCTGAACTGTAACCCACGGCATATTCCACGCCGCTTTCGGTAAAGTATAACCAATGCGTGTTGGTTATGGTAAGTTTACCCGCCTGCCCCACAATCGAACCAATATATTTTGTCTGCGCTTCACCTTCGAAACTTATCTGAGCGGTAGTATAGCTGTTAGATATTATTGTATCCGAAAGCAAGCCGCCAATTAATCCACCCACAGATGTATCATCGTTTGACGTTACACTTATAATACCGATGGTATAACATGACGTAAATGTGTTATTATTATAGTAATTATTTCCTACAAGTCCACCTACGTAGGAGCTATGGCAATCCGATACAGTTATATCACCGGCGGTATAGCACAAGGCAAACGTATAATCATTTCCACAATATCCTATAAGTCCGCCAACTTCGGCACTATAGCAATCCGTTACAGTTATATCGCCAATAGTATAACACGACTTAAAGCTCCTAGAGCAACTATTTCCTATAAGCCCGCCTACATATGCATTGGAGGTACTATCTGCTACAGTTATATTGCCGGTGGTATAACATGAAGTAAATGTACTACCAAAACCGAAACTATATCCTATAAGCCCGCCAGCATAGGTATCTTGCAAGCCATCCACGGTAATGTTTCCATCAAACCTACTATTTTTAAGAGAGATTGTTTCTGAAGATTCGCCAAAAACTCCACCCAAATAACCATTTATTCGATTATTTTCATTTGCCGATAGGCTGATATTAACGGAAGAAACTACCGTAAAAGAGGTTTCCGACTTACCCATATCATAGCTGTAATAACCGACAATGCCGCCGACATAAATTTCTCCATTTACGCCATCCGCAATTATTTCTACCGAAGATGTACAGCCATTTACATTGTTTTCCGCTCTTCCAGCAATACCGCCGATGTAAATCTTATAGGAATTCTGCGGAATGTATGTAATTTTGCCGCTCACCTTGCAATCGGTTATCTTGCCCAACGCATAGCCTGCAATACCGCCTATGTAATTAGTACCCTGCAAATTTACATTTTCAAGAGTAAGATTTGTAATGCTGCCATTCGCGCCAATGCAGGCAAAAAGCCCCGTATAAAACGTATTTGTGTTGTGTATTGTAAGATTGTAAATGGTATGCCCATTGCCATTCAGCGAACCATTAAACATGGTTTCATCATTGAATAGCGGAGTAAAATTTGAAGTGTTTTGCGGCGTCTGTGGCAATGTTATGTTGCCTGTAAGAATGTAACACGCATTTGGATACATTTCGATACATTTCAATTGACTATAATTAGAAATCTGATAGGGGTCTTCGATTGTACCAGTACCGTCTACAAAATACGGTGGCATATTTTCTTCTTCAAAAATAGCGGTAACTGTAATATTTTCGGTTACGTTCGTATCCGTACGTTCTGCAGTAGCTACGCCGTCAGACCAACCTACAAACTCATAACCTTCGTAAGCAACGGCTGTAACTGTTTGTCCGCTTTCGCCCTTCTGAACAATCTGAGACTCGTTACCTTCTATATAACCGCCTAGTCCAGCTGTATAAGTCAAAGTATATTTGTCTTTCTCTTCAAAAATCGCAGTAACCGTAATATCTTCGGTGACGTTCGTATCCGTACGTTCTGCAGTGTTTACGTCGTCAGACCAACCTACAAACTCATAACCTTCGTAAGCAACGGCTGTAACTGTTTGTCCGCTTTCGCCCTTCTGAACAATCTGAGACTCGTTACCTTCTATATAACCGCCTAGTCCAGCTGTATAAGTCAAAGTATATTTGTCTTTCTCTTCAAAAATCGCAGTAACCGTAATATCTTCGGTGACGTTCGTATCCGTACGTTCTGCAGTGTTTACGTCGTCAGACCAACCTACAAACTCATAGCCCTCATAAGCAACGGCGGTAACTGTTTGTCCGCTTTCGCCTTTCTGAACAGTCTGAGATTCATTACCTTCTATATAGCCGCCTAAACCAGCCGTATAAGTCAACGTATATTTATCTATCTCTTCAAAAATCGCAGTAACCGTAATATCTCCGGCAACAGCAGAATCTGTGCGTTCAGCAGTAGTCACACCATCTGACCACCTGACAAATTCATAACCTTCTTCAGGAGTTGCAACAACCTGCGATGCTGATCGTCCGTTTACAACATATTGCGAGGTCTTCCCTTCGAGAGTACCACCTTCACCTGCTGAATATTCAAGAAGATAAATGGGCTCTACCTGTCTGAAAACCGCTTTAACATGAATATTCCCAGACAAAGAAAGGTCGCGGCGCTCCGATTCTTTCACACCGTCGCTCCAACCGTCAAACTCAAAGCCATCATTAGCTATAGCAGTTACTAAAGAAGCATCCGCACCCTTATTCACAAATTGAGAAGTTTTGCCAACAAGATAACCGCCATCAATATTGTATTTGTCTGTCACATTTTCAATATCATATATAGCCTGGTATACTTTCCCGTCAAGCTCACCGCTATCGTTTATTCCCGTCAAGGAGTAGGTAAGCATACCGTTAATCAGGCTATCACCATAATATGACATTATAACTGTTTCGTTCGGGGAGTTGTTCCAGACAACATCTATCTTGTCAGACCCTTCAACCCATGAATATGTTCCAATGTTTGTTTGCGTTTGAATATTGCTTCCCGTATATCCCTGAACAATCGCTTCTATTCTCGAAGAAATTCTTCCGTCCAAATAAAGCTGAATTTCACCGCTAACTATGTACATATCGGTTATACTGTTCACCGTAGTATGTATTGGCGTATTTTCAAGAGCGAATGCTCCCGCAATAGGAGCGTTTACAGATGTATCTTCGCTTTCTTTGTCGCCACATCCACTGAACATAATCATTGTAGCGGATAGCAAGCATATTGTCATTAATGCAATAAAAAACCACTTAATTTTGTTTTTCATAGACAATCTCCAATTTCAAACAGTTGCACTATTATAAGGGACACGCATCGTTTGAAAATCGTAAAAATGGAACTCAGTTACATTATAACAAGTTAATAATATTTTTTCAAGTTCGGTTATGTAAATAACAAATAAAATTATACAAATGGCAGTTAGGCGTGAGCTTGTCATAGACGAGTGCGGCGGCGCTACGCAGGACGTGCCCATAAAGCCCTCTGCATCGCTGACCATTGACGGACTTAACGCGCTGTACGGGCTCATTCCCGACGGCGTCTACACCTTCAGAACTATGGAGGGCAGTCCCTTTACCGTTGTCAGCGGAGGGAATACGTTTGAACTGCAATTTGCAATTACCGTTATGATAGAAGACGGCAATATGTCGGCAGAATGCGACGGTAGTGCGGTAAATACATATGCCAACGGCAACGTTGCCGATATACAATTCAAGGCTATATCCGACGGCTCGACAATCTTCATATATCAGCTGAGCGCCGACGACGATACGGACATGATTGCAGGGGATAGCATAAGCTATTACGCGATAGGCGCGATTTTGAACAGCATATATCCTCTTCAGACGAATTTTGATGCGGACGAACTGTACAACGATTATCTGTCTGTTTTCGTAAATCAGGACGGCACGGCGGCGGATACATTGCTCTCCGACCTGACGGAGAAGTTGATTTCCTCCGCGTTCGATGCCGAGGAAAATGCTGACGGCAGCAGGACCTATTCGCTGAATGCGCAGGCGTTGCATGCCGTCCTCGAGGAGACGGGCGACGGTTCGGTTGCAATGGCGCTTGACGGGCTGTTTGGCGACGGCACGGCGGCTGACATAGAGGGATATCTCGACGGAATAGAGTATAAAAAGACCTCCGACATAGTCGGCTATGCCCTTTCATTTGCCGACAAAATGGGAATGGGCAAGCAACAGCTCTATGCCATTCTCGGAAACGCCCTTTCAGAGTTCTCGGATACGACAATAGACTTCGATGCGCTCGTTCTGATATACGGCGACAAGCCGCTGGCAGAGGCCGTCAGACAATATCTTATCGATTACAACGGCACCTCCTATGACGAAGAATATGTGGCGTTCATGATATCTTTGCTCGCCGACAATATCGGCAGTTTGCTCAATAGCAAGGTATCGCAGGTGCTGACCGCGGAAAACATTCCCGAACTTCCTTTCGACTATGCGCAGCTGGTCGCAGCCGTCGGGAAATACGGCAAAGACGTCGGGCTTACGTTTACGCTCGACGCCAATGACAATCTGATTGCATTCGACGTGACCTATATGGCATCGGTTACAGGCTCTGACGGAATTACGGCGACGGCAGAGATATTCTCCGCCTCGTGGAAGGAGGGGGATGCGGTTCCTCAAATCAGCTTTGACTACGACGGCGCAGTTGCCTCGGTTGAGGAGAGCGAGGACGGAGAGATAACTGTATCGGTCAGCCTTATGGGCACCGAGCACGTCGCCATGCTCATATCAAAATCGCAAGATGGGTTACAGCTTTCGGTTACGGTAAATTCTGCGGGCGGCGAAGTCAACATAGAGGGGACGGTCGCCGTCGGCAAGGGCGACTCCTCGCAGTCGGACACGGGCGCTTCAGGGGAAGTAAGCGACCTGAAAGACATTTTGTACCGTGCAGACATAACGCTCAATAAATTCTCTAATCCCGATAACGGCACGTTGCGCCTGGAATATGCGACGGATGAGCGCGGCGAATTCTACCGCGTGACCGATACGGCCGTAACGTACTATATCACGGACAGCTTCGCTATGCGCGGCGTGACGTATTACATCGGCATCGCCGAGAAGATCGAAAAAATTCTCCGCGTGGACTGTATCGACGGTCTTCCCGACATCATATGTTCCTGCTCGGACGACTGTGACGGCTGGATATATCTTAATATAGTTGCCGTCGGCAGGGCAGAAATCTACAGGACGAGGACGGAGGGCGTGTTCATAAAGCAGGAGGACGGCTCCTACGTTGCGGTGCGAAAGGACAGCGAGGACAGGTTGAGAGAGGATATATTCTATCCTTCGTCGGGCAACGATACTCTTTTCGCCTTTGCGTACTATAACCCCGTCACTGGTGAAAGTTCGCCGTCGACGGCGCATAAATTTTCCTTCAGCGGACGACTTCAGGAGGGCAGCACCTCCTGCGAGGACGGCGCGGAAGTTACTGCAACCTGTACGGTGTGCGGCTACTCGTATACGTATTATAAGCAGGGTCACGAAATGACGACCGTCGAGGAGCACAGCATTGCTACTCAATGCGACGCCGACACAACAATATCCGTGTCGCGTTGCTCGGTATGCGGCTACGAACTTATCAGCGATAATATGACCTCTCCGACGGGGACGGAAATACCGTGAGTATCAATAAGAGCATAACCGACTACGGCAACGGCGATGTGGCGGGCAACATGTATGTCGTACAGTATTTTTCGGAGTAAAGCACGCAAACGACCGACACATACAAATATAAAGACGGCGCCTGGGTGCTTTCAGACAAGTCGGAATAATATGGCGCGATTATGTCAGGTCGGCTGAGGTCTCAGGTTGTCCGTAAGGCAAATGCTGCGGCGTGCGGATGATTTGTGCGCGGAGGCGGAGACGGGTTGCCGCAAAGCTGAAAGGGACGACACAGGCATTTTGAATGTCCTGAGATAACACAATAAAGAGGGGCGCGCCGAGCTGACTGCTCGGCGCGCCCTTGCCGTATCCGGGCATTAAGTTTTAAGATGTGTGCAGCCGTGCACACGTGCGCATTCGCGCATTATTCGGCTTCGAATTCAGTCTTGCCGACCGAGCAGAGGGGGCACTCGAAGTCTTCGGGTACGTCTTCCCACTTCGTACCGGGGGCAATTCCGCTCTCGGGATAGCCTTCGTCCTCGTCGTATACCCAGCCGCATACCGAACATACATATTTCATTTGCTGTTTCTCCTTTATATTTTATTTATCTCAGACCCCGCAGAGGTCCTCAATACGGTTTTATTTCTGCGGCACGTTGCCGCACTTTTTTGTCAGTCGATTATCTTTCCGTCTACGGATATCGTCACTACCTGCCAGGGAATGAACTTTCCGCTGCCTGCAAGCGCCGTCTTTGCCGCGTGTTCCAGCCCTCCGCAGCAGGGCACTTCCATTCTGACTATCGTAACGCTCTTTATGTCGTTGCCCGAGATTATTGCCTTAAGCTTTTCGGCGTAGTCGACTCCGTCCAGCTTGGGGCAACCTATAAGCGTCACCTTGCCGCGCATGAACCCTTCGTGCAGGTTTGCATAGGCATATGCCGTGCAGTCTGCCGCAATCAGCAATTTGGCGCCGTCGAAACAGGGCGCATTTACGGGTATGAGCTTTATCTGGCAGGGCCACTGCGCAAGTCTGGAGGGGTGTCCGCTCTCGCAGGAGGGTACATTTTTATCGCCGACGGCGTCGTCCTGTGCCTGCCTCAGCTGTCTTAGCTGATGCCCGGGGCAGCCCGAATGTCCGTGTCCCTGCTTTTTCAGCTTATTTTCAAGCACCGCGCTCTCGTCATATGCCGCCGCCTCGCGCTCTGTAAAGGTTATAGCGCCCGTCGGGCACGCGGGCAGACAATCGCCCAGTCCGTCGCAGTAGTCGTCTCTTAAAAGTCTGGCCTTGCCGTCGACCATGCCTATCGCGCCCTCGTGGCAGGCGCTCGCGCACGCTCCGCATCCGTTGCACTTTTCTTCGTCTATCTGTATAATTCTTCTTATCACAAAGTGTTTCCTCCTTGATTTACTGACCATAATATATTACAATATCGTAAAAAAGTATGTGGTTAAAACCACAAAGGCGGAAAAATTATGGACTTGCTTTCAAATCCCGTGTTCGGGGGAATAACCGAGGAGGAGTATGCGGATATGTGCGCGTGCGGCTGCGTGCGTACTGCGGAGTATTCGGGCGGCAGCTATCTCTTCCGCTGCGGCGATAAGACCAGGGAATTCGGCGTGTTGCTCTCGGGCAAAATACACATAGAGAGCACGGACCTATGGGGGAACAGGGTAATCTTGCACGACCTGTCCGCAGGGCAGGCATTTTCGGAGACCTATGCCTTCTGCGGCGCGCCGATGATGGTCGACGTCGCGGCGGTAGGGGACTGCAAGGTGCTCTATATTAATCTCGGCGCAATGCTCGGCGAGGGCAGGAGCAGGGGCTGGTACGAGAAGATGCTGTATAACCTGCTCGCGCTGTCCTCCGCAAAAAATCTTGCGTGGTCGGGCAGAATGCTGTGCATAACCGCAAAGGGCATAAGGGCGAGGGTAATGACCTATCTGTCGTCGGAGGCCGTAAAAAGGGGTTCAAGGAGCTTTGCCCTGCCGTTCGACCGCCAGCAGATGGCCGACTATCTCAACGTCGAAAGGAGTGCGCTTTCCAAGGAGCTGGGCAGGATGAAGAGGGAGGGCATTCTCGACTTCGACAGGAACTATTTCAGACTTTACACTCTGGACGGGTAAAGTTTTGTTTACATTTTTTTGGTGCGTGCTCTTTTTTAGCAGGCGGCAGCGGCGATTTTTCGGGAGGTTTGCACTGCTTGTCCGAACTTAAAAAAAGAAAAAGGGTGGCACATATGCCCCGACTAAAGCACTTTTTTACAAAAAAAGCGACCTGCGAAATATCGCAGGTCGCAATGCTTATCTGCACGTCGAAAGCCATTTCCACAGGTTCTGGGAGACGGCGTTGTTCATTGTTCCGTTGCCGTCGCCGTCCATCCACATCGTCGGGCACTGCACCGCCAATACATACGCTCCGTCACGGCTTTCGTCCTCGAAATTCTGCTGAATGTTCTCGTCCGTCAGCGCGGTTACCTTGCTGCCGAGCAGGGCTATTTCTATGTCCGTTCCGCCCTCTCCGCCGCCGTGCAGCCATACTATCATCGGGTTCGGACCGTCGTCATAGCCTGCGCCGTACGGCGTATAGAGCGCGCGCGTAAGCGTTATGCCGTCATGCGTAAAGCTGTCTTTACAAAGTCCTCGGTGGCGGTAATCACGCGCTCGTCTGCCGTAAATACGTGCCTTAGCGTCCAACCCTCGTCCATCGTCCTTCCGCCAACGGTTATCGTCTTTCCTTCGCGCACCCTGAGCTCTGCCGTGTAGTCGTCGCTCCACACCGAGCGGCTGAGCGTGGCAAGCACGGGGGAGGCGTCGTTGCTGTCGGGATATATGACGAATGCCGCATATCTCGTCGCCGTATCGGCGCGGTTGCCCTCCTCGTCGCAGTTGTATGCCGAGACCGTCTTTGAACTCATAGGAATAGGCGGCGGAACAGACGGACGTCTGCGGTATGGGGGGGGTGGCAAGCCGTGCATAAAGACTTTCTCTGCCGCATTGAAAGATGCTTGCGCGCAAGGGGGCAAATGCGCTATAATCGTGGCATACGGGAGGAAGAACTATGAACGAGATGAGGATAAACGGCATTTACAGACATTTCAAGGGCGACTATTATCTCTTATGCGACGTGGCAACCCATTCCGAGACGGGCGAAAAGTATGCGGTATACCGCAGGCTGTACGGCGATTGCAGTCTGTGGGTCAGACCGCTGGATATGTTCCTCGGCGAGGTCGACAGGGATAAATATCCCGACGTTTCGCAGAAGTATCGCTTCGAGCTGCAGGACATTCCGAGCGTCGCGGCGCATTTCGGCGGAAAATAAACGTTGAAAGTTATCTTTGAGGATAAGCGTCTTATATGGCAGGCGTTCGCCTTGCAGGGACGGGTGCGCCTTTGTTCCTTTGTAGGGAAGCGCCAAAAATCTTTTGTGAAATTTTCAAAACGGGTATTGACAGAGCGCTGCATATGTGTTAAAGTGTATGTACAACGCGACGGAAAAGTCCGTTCAAATTAAAAAGTGTAACATTTTCAGCAATGCTTCTGCGGCGCCGCAATCACTGCGGCGCCGCAGTTTTTCTGCCTTTCGGCAGGAGTAATGCCCGTTTAAGCGGCTCGGAAAGTGCATATCACGCAATGATTTTATTGTTCATTAAGGCAGTAAAATGCGCGTTTTGCTTATTTCTGTGCGCGAAAAAAGAGCGTTAAAGTTGATTATGAACAGCTAATGTCAAAGTTATGACAGAAATGCTACAATTTGTGCGTGCGGTATTGACATTTTTTTATAATTATTGTAAAATACTCATTGTTAAAAAAATAAAATCTGTCATAGCGCGGTGCGGCGGTAAAATGCGGCCGCCGAGCAGAAAAATTCCGCAACGTATATAGCCGCTCCAGATGCTATATAAATTTATTTTTTGTTTGCGGGCGCGCGTGCGTACGCGCGTTAAGTCATCAGGGTAAGATTAAAAAACTCATTCGGGGAGATTAAATATGAAGCATACTGACATCATTTCAAAACTTACAAGAAGACAGAAAGCCGACCTGTTATCCGGCAAGGATTTCTGGTCGACTATGCCCTATGAAGAGGTAGGGTTGCCTGCCGCATACCTTTCCGACGGCCCTCACGGCGTAAGAAAGCAGGCGGCTAAGTCCGACCATCTCGGACTCAACCAGTCCATTCCCGCAACCTGCTATCCCACAGCCGCCACGATGGCCAACAGCTGGGACCCCGCACTCGGCGAGGAGATGGGCAAGTACCTCGGAGAAGAGGGCAGGGCTCAGAACGTAAACGTCCTTCTCGGCCCCGGTCTCAACATCAAGCGCAATCCCCGTTGCGGAAGAAACTTCGAATACTTCTCCGAAGATCCCTATCTCGCCGGCAAGATGGCTGCCTCCTACGTAAGGGGCATTCAGAGCAACGGCATAGCCGCCTGCCTCAAGCACTTTGCCTGCAATAACCAGGAAGAGCGCAGAATGGTAATCGACAGCATCGTCGACGAGAGAACCATGAGGGAAATCTACCTCACGGGTTTCGAAATCGGCGTAAAAGAGGGCGGCACGCAGATGGTCATGTCCTCATATAACAAGCTTAACGGCGAGTTCGCAAACGAAAATCATCACCTGCTCGTCGATATCCTCAGAAAGGAATGGGGTTACGGCGGCGTGGTAGTAACCGACTGGGCAGGCTGCAACGACAGAGTGGAGGGCCTCAAGTGCGGCAACGAACTCGAAATGCCTTCCTGCAAGTACGGCAACGACGACGTTTATAAGGCGCTCGAGGACGGCACCCTCGACGAGAGCGTGGTTGACGAATGCCTCGACAGGCTCATCGACTGGATTTTAAGGACGGACAAGGTAATCAATGATTCCCCCAAGCAGTTCAATGTCGAAGCGCACCACGCATTCGCACAGAAGTGCGCAGAGGACAGCATAGTTCTCCTCAAAAACGATAACGCTCTTCCCCTCAGAGAGGACGAGAGGGTGTGCGTCGTAGGCGATTATGCGCAGAATCCCCGCTATCAGGGCGCAGGCTCTTCTGTCGTAAATCCCACCAAGCTCGACAAATTTGTCGACGTTATGAATGCCGAAAATGCTCCCTATACATATGCTCAGGGCTTCGACCGCTACGGCAAGAAAAATCAGAAGCTCGCCAACGAGGCGATAGCTCTTGCCAAGGACGCGGACAAGATAATCTTCTTCGCCGGACTCGACGAGGTTACGGAGGCGGAAGGCCTCGACAGGCGCGACACCAAGATTCCCGCAAACCAGCTCGAACTTCTTACCGCGCTCTATCAGCTCGATAAGCCCGTAATCGTCGTTCTTTCCTGCGGCAGCTCGGTCGAGCTCAGCGTAATCAACGACGCTCAGGCAATCGTACACGGCTACCTCGGCGGTCAGGCATCGGCAAAGGCAATGTACAACGTGCTCTACGGCAAGGTAAATCCCAGCGGCAAGCTGTCCGAAAGCCTTCCTTACAAGTACGAAGATTGCTCTTCCGCACCCTATTTCCCCGGACTCAAGAATACCATCGAATACCGCGAAGGCATCTTCGTCGGTTACAGATACTATGACACGGCCGGTGTCAACGTAAACTTCCCCTTCGGCTACGGTCTGTCATATACGACTTTCGGCTATTCCGACCTTAAGGTAACCGAGGACGGCGTAAGCTTCACCCTCGAAAATACGGGCAGCATGGCAGGCGCCGAAGTTGCACAGCTCTATGTCGGCAAGAAGGAGAGCGTTGTTCCCCGTCCCAAGAAGGAGCTCAAGGGCTTCGCCAAGATTTATCTCGCTCCCGGCGAGAAGAAGGAAGTCGTCATTCCCTTCGACGACAAGACCTTCCGTTACTTCAACGTAAAGACCAACAAGTGGGAAATCGAGGGAGGCACGTATGACATCTACGTATGCGCATCTTCCGTCGACGTCCGCCTTACGGGCAGCATAGAAAAGGAGGGCACGACCGACGTGGCTCCTTACGACAAGGCTCTGCTTGCTCCTTACTATAACTGCGACATAAAGGCCGTTCCCGACGAGGCGTTCAGAGAACTGCTCGGCAGGGACATTCCCGACGAGGAATACAAGTTCTACAAAAAGAACAGAATGGTAATCCATGAGAACTGCACCATAGCAGACCTCAAGTACTCCAAGCGCTGGGTGGGCAGGCTCTTCTCGCACGGCATACTGTTTGCTCGCAACTTCATGTGGAAGATAGGCAAGAAGACGACGGCTAACACCCTTACGATGGGCATGGTTCACCAGCCCGTAAGAGGTCTTGCAAAGTTCGGAGGAATGTCCAGAAGGCAGATGGAGGCAATGCTCATGATGTTCAACGGACATCTCTTCAAGGGCATAGGAAGGTTCTTAAGCAAGGAAAAGCCTAAGAAGGAAAAGACCGAAAAATAATAGACGTTATTGAGTTTTTGGTACCACTTAGCTATTAAAGTTCTGCTTGATGCAGACTATGGGGAGAGTAAATTTAAATGAAGAAATATATCGGAATAGACATCGGCGGTATGACCATAAAGGGCATTATCATCGACAGAAAGGGCGAGGTTTACTGCCAGGGCAATATTGTTACGGGCTGGCAGAACGGCGGCGAAGGAATGTGCCGCAACATCCGCGAACTGACGGAAGACATGATGAAGAGAGGCAACATCTCCAGGGAGGAGATATCGGGCGTGGGCGTAGGGTGCCCCGGCATGATAGACAGCAAGAACGGCGTAGTCGTATTTGCGGGTAACCTCAATCTTCACAACTTCCCCCTTGCGGAAACGCTTGAAAAGTACCTCGGTTTCAAGGTCAAGATAACAAACGACGCCAACGCTGCGGCGCTCGGCGAGGCCAAGTTCGGCGCAGGCAAGGACTACCGCGACAGCATACTCATTACGCTCGGCACGGGCGTGGGCGGCGGCATAATAATCGACGGCAAGCTGTTCGAGGGCTTCAAGTCGGCAGGCGCCGAGATGGGACATATGGTCATTGTTGAAGGCGGCGAGGGCTGCACCTGCGGCAGGCAGGGCTGTTTCGAGGCATATTCCTCGGCTACGGCGCTCATGAAAAAGACCAGAGAGGTCATGCAGAACAATCCCGAATCTGCCATGTGGAGAGGTTATAACCTCGAGACGGTCAGCGGCAAGACGCCCTTCGACTATCCCGAAGACAAGGCCGCAAACGAGATAATTGACTGGTATGTCAAGTACCTTGCGTGCGGCATATGCAACCTTGCAAACATATTCCGTCCTCAGGTCGTTATGCTCGGCGGCGGCGTCAGCGAGCAGGGCGAAAGACTGACAAAGCCCCTTCAGGCAAGGGTGGACGCCCAGATATTCGGCGGCACCAAGTTTGCGCCCGTAAAGGTCGTAAAGGCTACGCTCGGCAGCCGTGCAGGCGCTTTCGGCGCGGCAACGCTGGCATTCTCCTTAAGAAGTCAGACCGCATCCAAGAACTGACAGGGGTAACAAAAGATGAAACTCATAACTTTCGCCGTTCCCTCCTATAATTCCCAGGACTATCTGGCGCACTGCATAGACAGCCTTCTGAAGGCGGGAGAGGACGCCGAGATAATCATAGTCAACGACGGCTCCAAGGACGATACGGCAAAGATCGCCGACGAGTACGCCGCAAAATATCCGACGATAGTGCGCGCCGTGCACAAGGAAAACGGCGGTCACGGCTCGGGCGTCAACAAGGGAATAGAGCTGGCTACGGGTCTTTACTATAAGGTCGTCGACTCCGACGACTGGCTCAGGGAGGACGCTCTTTCCGAGTTCATGCAGACGCTCAGAAAGCACGTTGCAGAGGGCACAAACGTCGATATGTACATAGCAAACTTCATCTACGACAAGGTAGCCGAGGGGGAGAGCTATGTCAGCAAGTATACCGACAAGATGCCCGTAGGCGTCGTGTTCGGCTGGGAAAAGGTCAAGACGTTCAGACTTTGGAGAATGCTCCTCATGCACTCCATAATCTATCGCACGGAAGTTTTAAGAAATTGCGGACTTAAGCTTCCCGAGCATACCTTCTACGTCGACGAGATATATGCCTACGTACCCCTGCCCCACGTAAAGACGATGTACTATATGGACATTGACCTCTACGACTATTTCATCGGCAGGAGCGACCAGTCGGTAACCATAGAGAACATGACCAAGCGCTACGACCAGCAGATGAGGGTAATGTACGTCATGTTCGGCGCATACAGCTATGACCAAATAGTCAGGATGCCCAAGCCTTTGAAGAAGCTGGCGTTCCATATTCTGTTCACCATAATGATGAACACGACGTTCTTTACGACCTCTAAGGACAGCCCCGAAAGGCGTGCGGCGTACAAGAAGATGTGGAAGGACTTCAAGGCTACCGATAAAAAGCTCTACCGTAAGCTCAGGTATCGCACGTGGGGATGCTTCGTGCTCAACCTGCTCCCCTGGAAGCTCAAGGGGGCAATCACTACGGCAAGTTATAAATTCCTCTGCAAGCACGTAAAATTGGGCATGTGAGAGGGGTATCCGTTTTAAGGCGGAAACAAAAATCCGAAAAACTTTAATGACGGGTAGACCGATTGCGACTGTCCGTTGTATGTTTTTTAAAAAATCAATATTTGGAGGAAACTATTGTGGAAGGAAAAAAGAGCATCTTTGACAATCCTTTGCTTTCGACAAAGGTAAAGTCTGCAAATGCAAAAATTTTCCCCGAAGGCGTAATCGGTTACTTCATAGGACCTACGCTGGCATTGTTGGCTAACTCGATTCTGTCGGGTTACTTCAACAGGTACATGACGGATATTCTGAATATTACCGCATGGGCTCAGGAGTTCTTCAACTGGCTGCCCGTTATCTCGGTAATCTTCGTTATCCTCGGCAACATCGTTGTCGGCAGACTCATGGACAGAAGCAGGACAAAGGCGGGCAAGGCAAGGCCGCTGCTTCTCATATCCATACCCCTCGCGGTACTTGCACTCATCGTGCTGTTCATAGTATCGCCGTACGCTAACGAGTCAAGCGACGCCGGTCAGCAGATATTGCTCCTCAGCATGATAGCAATCGGCTATAATCTCTGGTTCGCAATAGCATATCCTTTCTACTATACCCCCCATGCAGGTCTCGTAAACCTGTCTACGAGAAACAGCAAGGACAGATCCCTGCTCGCAACCATATCCAATGCGACTACGCTTGCGGCAATGGGTCTTTCGACCATGATTCTGCCCTTCTTCCTCAACCTTCTGTTCGTTCCCCAGCTCGATGAAGCAGGCAACAAAGTCGTTATCGACGGCATCGAACAGATTGATATGGTGGCATCTTTCAACCACTGGAAGATATTCGTCATCGCCCTCATGGTCATCACTGCGGTCGGCGTACTCATCGAATACTTCTTCACCCGTGAAAGGGTAACCGAAGAATCGTTTGCATCGGGAGTGGTGGAGCAGAAGAAGGTAACCCCCATTTCCAAGCAGGCTAAGGTTTGCTTCAAGGATAAGTTCTGGTGGATAATCATCATATTCTTCTTCCTCTATCAGCTCGGCGGTATGCTCAAGAACGTTTCCCAGCTCTATTTCTGCTCGGCAATGTTCCCCATTGACGGCGTATATTCGACGGCAAACGGCGGTACGTTCCACGGTACCCTTTCGATAATCGGCGCAATTCCTACCGCCGCAGGCATGGTAATCGCTTGGCCGCTTTCCAACAAGATAGGCAAGGGCAAGGCAATACTCTTCGGCGCAATACTCTCGGCAATCGGCGGCGCCATCGGTTTCATAGCACCCGATAACTTCGTACTTGTATGCGTATCCTTCTGCATCAAGGCGCTCGGCTCCACCCCTGCAATGTATCTCTCGCTCGCACTCCTTGCTGACGTTCTCGACCATCAGGAGGCAATGCACGGCTTCCGTACCGACGGTTTCACCATGACCATCTACGGCGCAATCATGGCAGGCATGACGGGTATCGCAACGGGCGTTCTCAATATCACGCTCAGCGGTTCGGGTTATACTTCCGAAACCATCACCAGCGAAGCAATCAGAACGGCTATGACCTGGGTATTCATCGGCGGCGAAACGCTTTGCTACCTCGTAATAGCAATCATATTCATCTTCATGGGCGTAGAGAAGTTCTCCAAGCTCGACCATAAGGCAATAACCATTGACCAGAAGGCTAAGGCAGAGGCTGAAGGCGTTGAATACGTCGACCCTGCAGAGCGTCTCAAGAGAGAAGAGGAAGAGGCTGAGGCTGCTTCCGAAGAGGCAAGAAAGGCAGAGCTTAAGTCCAGATGCGAGAAGAAGGGTCTCAACTATGAAGAAGAAGAGGCCAAGTATCAGCAGATAGTCGCAGAAAAGAAGGCTGCGGCAGACGCCAAGAAGAAGGCTGCGGAGGAGAAGAAGGCCGCGGCAGAAAAGCTCGCTCAGGAAAAGTATGATGCGCTCAGCGATTCCGAAAAGGCGGCAATCGAGGCAAAGAAGAAGGCTAAGGCTGAAAAGCTCGAAAAGGAGGAGGCTCGTACCCTCGAAGAGTTCAATGCGCTCCGTACAAAGTACGAAAAGCCTACCCTTTAAGGCTCTGTAAAATAACAGAATTTTGGCGACCTGCCCTTTCGGCAGGCCGCCTTGATTTAAGGCGGTGCATATGAAAAGATCAGGTATTTCGTTGAAGTCAATGCTGATGGCGGCGGTGCTCGTCATTGCTCTTGCGCTGTTTGCGGCATTTTTCGGCGGTTGCTCGGCAGACTGCCGGATAGAGGGGCATAGCTGGAAATTTACGCTGTTGCAGAATAATTCCGGAACGGTCATAAAATGTTCGCAGTCCGAAAGTTCGCTCTATCCCGATGCCGTAGCAGCCCAAATCTCCGTCGCAACCGATGGCGGAGTGCTTACAATTACGGAGGACGGCGCGGCGACCGAATATGAATATTCCGTATACGAACGCAGCGCAGGCGGAACGATTTATACGCTGGTAAGAGACGGGCAATCGTGCGGCCTTGCGTCCGTGGGCATTACCTCATATGCCGACGGCACGGGAGAGTATACGCTGATAGTCACGGTCGACGGAAATTCCTGTTACTTCATTGCGCCCGCAGAAAAATGCCAATAAGTTAAAACGATAAGCGGCTCTGCAAATTCAGAGCCGCTTTTTCATGTCGCTTCAGCCTGATAAATTCCCCGGTTTTACTGGGGGAAGATAAAAATTGCTTTAGCAAACTTCAATAATTAAGGAAATTACCTTATTGCTATTAAAAAGTTTAGCTTCATTTTAGTACGAGGAACTTGTTTTACGGGTGCGTCGTGCAATAGGATGCTATATTAAAAGCGATGCGCGTTTACGGGTTGGTTGGTAATTTACCCTTTTAGGGTATGAGCAAATCAGCGGATGCACTGGTGGTTTTGACTTTACAGTTAGCGGCAAAGCGTTTAAAAGTTCAGGAGCCTTGCTTATGAGATTGCCTGCCATTGTCAACGTAATAAGAGGGATTGGGTTGCCTTTTTGTAACGCAATTTAATGAAATGGCGGCGGCAAATCGGAGCGATAAATACAGGACTTAAATATAAAAACACCTTGCCGGAAAGGCAAGGTGTTTTTGTGCCTGGTTATGTGACTATCTCAGCCCTCGACGCCCTCGTTGAGCTTTTCGAGCAGTTTGTCAAGGTCGTTGCCGTGCACGAATACTGCCTCTTCAATGGTCTCGCCGTGAGCCATTGCGCAGCCTATGCAGTGCATGCCTACTGCGCGCAGAATATCTGCGCTGTTGGGGTTGAGCTTAAGACAATCTACTATTAAAGTGTCCTTGGTAATCTTAGCCATAATTGTATTCTCCAAAAAATTTATTGCGTTATCAGTATGAACCCGCAATCGCCTGCTTATTCCTCAGTCTCTTCGGTCTGGGGCAGGAGTACAACCTTTAATTCTGTTATCCTTCTGAATTCGGTCTTAACTACCGTAATCTGCAGGTTTTCGTAGGTTATTTCGTCGCCCATATTGGGCACTTTGCCGAGCATATCCATCACCCAACCGCCTATCGTAGAACTGTCGGAATCTATGTCGCCCAGTTCGAAATAGTCGCAGAAATCGTTTACGGAGGTGCTGCCCAGCACCTTATATTCGTTTTCGGCCGTCTGGGTTATGTCCGCAAGCACTTCGTCGTGTTCGTCCCAGATTTCGCCGACAAGCTCTTCGAGGATATCCTCCATCGTGACTATGCCGAGAGTGTCGCCGAATTCGCCCGAAACAATTGCCATATGGCTCTTGTTCTTCTGCAAAAGCTGCAATACCGCGCCTATCTTGGTGCTGGATACGACGAATATTGCAGGTTTTACCGCCTTTTCTACGGAAAAGTTCTCGTCGCATCTTTGCTTTATGAAATCCTTCTCGTGCAGAATGCCGATAATGTTGTCAATCGTGTCCTTATAAACGGGCAGGCGCGAATAGCGCGTATCCAGAAATACCTTCTCGATTTCGTCGAGGGGAGTATTGCAGTCGATTGCAACTACGTCGACTCTCGGAATGAGTATGTCCTTGGCCTCCAGGTCGTTGAAGGTTATTGCGCTCTTGATAAGGTCGCTTTCCTGAGCGTTGATTCCGCCCTCGTGTTCGGCTTCCTCGACCATCGTGATGAGTTCGTCGTCGGTGATGGTGTTGTCCTCCTTTGTGCGGAAGATCTTGTCGATGAGTTTCTTCCAGAGCGAGAAGAGGAAATTGATCGGCGTAAATATGATGCTTATCACGTTGATTATCGGTGCGGAAAAACGGGAGAAGCCTTCGGGGAATTCCTTTGCAAGGCTCTTGGGTGTAATTTCGCCGAAAATCAGAACGAGAACGGTCGTTGCTATGGTAGAGAGGGTGGACGCCAGGTTCTGGTCGCCTTTACACCACTCTATGAATACGACGGTTGCAAGCGAGGAGGCAAGGATATTTACTATGTTGTTGCCTATGAGTATCGTCGTCAGCAACTTGTCATAGTTGTCGGCAAGCTTAAGTATTAGCTTGGCCTTCTTGTCTCCGTTTTCGGCCTTAGCCTTAAGTCGTATTTTGTTTACCGTTGTAAATGCCGTTTCGGTCGCCGAAAAGTATGCCGAAAAGACAAGACACACTAAGATGATTATTATATAAACTGTTATCATGTATCCTCCTGAAAAATTAAATAAATAACGCTGAAAGCGTATGAAATCATAATTTCAGGGGAATTGCATGTAAGACAAAATGCGCCCTCAGATATTCCAGGGGCGAATTTTCAAATTGTAAGCGGCGGCAGCCAAAGTTACTTCGTCGCTTAGATGGGTCGT
This sequence comes from uncultured Clostridia bacterium, assembly GCA_944354125.1. GTDB lineage: Bacteria > Bacillota > Clostridia > Christensenellales > Borkfalkiaceae > Coproplasma. Next base: position 133,029 of record CALVPT010000003.1, read on the forward strand.
CCATAAACTCCTCAAAGATAATTTAAATCGCCGTACCCTGTTTTTACGGATTGTCTTCGCGTAAGGTACTGCAACTGATTATTATTCTATCATAACTTTCGCCGCATTGCAACGATATTTTATAAAATATTTGCCCTTTATGCGCCACAAAGGACAAATAATAATGTATAGTCTGTAAATTTATGCTAATTTTACCATAATCTTTGCATTGCGTTGTCTGACAAATGCCGCTATAATATGTATAAAAAGTGCCGCGGCCGATTTGCGACTATGCCCGATTGCGCGACAAACAGCGCAAGGGGTTAAGGCGCGAACGGAAATGTGCGGCATAAAAAAGGAGAAATAACATGAACAAAAAGTTTAAATTACTTTCGGCGATTGCGCTCTCCTCGGTTATAGGCATGAGCGCGGCATTCCTGCCTGCGTGCAGCAAGGACGCATCTTCCGACGGCAACGGCGACATCGTCACGGACGGCGGAACGGAGGACCTGTTCCCCGACGTGCTCCCCGACGGAGAGCAGAACGGCGGAACGGAGGAAGAGGGCAACAATGGCGGCTCAACGGATGACTCGTCGGACAGCGACGGTTCGACGGGCGGAAACACGGGCTCGGGTTCGGGCGGTTCGACGGGCGGAAACACGGGCTCGGGTTCGGGCGGTTCGACGGGCGGAAATACGGGTTCGGGCGGTTCTCAGACTACTCCCCAGCAGAACAAAGTGGGCTATGTCGCAGTAATCGCAGCCAACGTCAACATACGTTCGGGCGCAAGTACGGACCATTCCGTGCTCGGGCAGGCCAAGAAGTCGACGCTGTATGCGATAGTCGGCAAGATAGGCAATTGGTACATCATATACTACCAGAACAAGCTGGGATACATCTATTCCGATTACTGCCAGACAGTCTACATGACGCCCAGCAGCGACCAGCGCGTCGAAAGCGTAATTTCCGACGCTACAAAACTTCTCGGCGTCAAGTATGTCTACGGCGCGGTCAGATATCACGACGGCTACGGCAACAGGCTCAGCGGATTCAGCGTATATGCCTTCGACTGTTCGTCCCTTCTGCAGTATGCGTTCAAGACGGGCGCGAACTATAATCTTCAGGTGACGACGCGCACGCAGGTCAAGCAGGGCAAGACGGTTGCGGCATCCCAGCTCAAGCGCGGTGACCTTATGTTCTTCACCAACTCCTCGCGCTATTACAATACGGGCGTCGAGCGCATAGGTCACGTGGCGCTCTATCTCGGCGACAACTACATTCTGCATACTTCCTCCGAATTTGCCAAGATAGAAAAGATAAGCACCTCGCGCTGGAATTACTATATTCAGTCTCAGCGGATATTCTGATGCAGATATTTATGCTATAATTTTGCCCCGCCCCTTGAAAATGCTGCAAATCGGGTGTATTATAGATATGTAGCGGCATACGCTTTCAAGGGGGATTAAATATGATATTGGATGCATTCAGCCTCGCTGGCAAGGTGGCGGTGGTTACGGGTTCCAACACGGGGCTCGGACAGGGCATATGCAGGGCGTTTGCCGAGGCAGGCGCTAAGGTCGTCGGCGTATCGCGCAGACCGTCGACCGAGACGGCGCAGCTGCTCGGCGACGACAACTTTTATAACGTGCTCGCCGATCTCTCTTCCTGCGAAGTCATTCCTGCGGTAGTGGAGGGCGCGCTCAAGCGCTTCGGCAGGATAGACATACTCGTCAACAACGCCGGGGTTATCAAGCGGCAGGACAGCATAGAGTTTTCGGAGGAAAACTGGGACAGCGTCATGAACGTCAATCTCAAGACGGTGTTCTTTCTCTCGCAGGCTGTGGCAAAACAGTTCATCTCGCAGGGCGGCGGCGGAAAGATAATCAACATCGCCTCCATGCTCTCCTATCAGGGCGGCATAAGGGTGCCCTCGTACACGGCGTCAAAGTCGGCCGTAAGGGGCATTACCATGACGCTCTCCAACGAGTGGGCAAAATACGGCATAAACGTCAACGCCATTGCGCCAGGGTACATGGCTACCAACAACACTCAGCAACTCAGGCAGGACGAGGAGCGCAGCGCGGACATCCTTGCTCGTATTCCGGCAGGCAGGTGGGGCACGCCCGCAGACCTCGAAGGTGCGGCGGTGTTTCTCGCAAGCGCGGCTTCCGACTACGTCAACGGCTTTACGCTCGCCGTAGACGGCGGCTGGCTGGGCAGATAACTGCCTTACGCGCGTATATAATAATAATGAAAAGGGCTCCGCTTTTATCGGCGGAGCCCTGAGTTTTATTCGCAATCATCGTTGCGCTTTCCCGTAATGAAGTCGCCCTTTGCGGGAGGGGGATTGTCCTTCATCTCCTCCTTAATCTGGAGCGACCTGAAAAGCAGAGTCAGCCCGAAGAACGCCGCGGCGCCGACAAGGGTAATTACTCCCCACATCGCGCCCAGGTAGACGAAGATGAATATGCAGGCGGCAACCGCCGCCGCGCTGATTACAGAACAGACAATACGCAATATCCTATACATATTATATATAATACACCAAGTTGCTGCGAAAGGCAAGCAAAAGCGCGCATGCGGTGGGGGAGCAGGGGTAAAAGCGGTCATAATTGTGAAATTATCACAAAAACGTAAAGCACAGAACAGTTAAAGAAATATTCGACATATTTTGTCACGCGGTTGACTTTGACGGAGGATATTGGTATTATAGGTAAGCTGTCGCAAGACGGTGGGGCGCGCTTAACTGCCCCGAGGAAGCTTAAAAAGTTTGACGAAAAATTGCTCAAAAAACTTTTCAAAAACGCTTGACATTATGATATCAGATGTGATAAGATAAGCAAGCTGTTGTGAAGAGGACAGGCGAAAGACAAAAAGTTCGGCAGAATGGTTGCCAAAACGACAAAAAATCCTCCGAAAAAAGTTTTGAAAATCGCTTGACAAGGCAATAACAGTTGTGATATGATAGACAAGCTGTTGCGAAGGAAATCAACAAAGCGGTTGAGTAACGAAAAAGAAATTTAAAAATTTCAAAAAAGTTGCGAAAAACGCTTGACAGTCAAAATCAAATATGATATAATAACTGAGCTGTGCGAAACAAGCAAAACTAAAACAGATTGAGTTCAGTAAAAACTGAATGAAAAAATCTGAAAAAAGTTTTGAAAAATGCTTGACAAACATAAAACAATATGTTAAAATAGTTGAGCTCTCGCAAATGAGCATCAAACGTTGAGTTTGATTAAAGTAGTTTAAAAATTGAATAGAAGGAAACGATTTTTATTATCGAATTGATAAGAAAGTTTCTGTCAATAACTTTGAAGTACATTAGTACCACAAAGCAAAGTCAGCAAAGATAATTGACTTAAATAGTCGAGATAGAGCCATGAACTCGCAAGAGTTTGTGATTTATACAAATTAAACTCAAGAGTTTGATTCTGGCTCAGGATGAACGCTGGCGGCGTGCTTAACACATGCAAGTCGAATGTAGTTTACTACATGGCGGACGGGTGAGTAACGCGTGAGCAATCTGCCCATATCTGGGGGATAACAGTTGGAAACGACTGATAATACCGCATAATATCATAGGAAGGCATCTTCTCTTGATCAAAGATTTATCGGATATGGATGAGCTCGCGTCTGATTAGGTAGTTGGTGAGGTAACGGCCCACCAAGCCGACGATCAGTAGCCGACCTGAGAGGGTGATCGGCCACATTGGGACTGAGACACGGCCCAAACTCCTACGGGAGGCAGCAGTGGGGAATATTGGTCAATGGAGGAAACTCTGAACCAGCAACGCCGCGTGAATGATGAAGGTCTTCGGATTGTAAAGTTCTTTTCTAAGGGACGAAGAAAGTGACGGTACCTTAGGAATAAGCCTCGGCTAACTACGTGCCAGCAGCCGCGGTAATACGTAGGAGGCAAGCGTTATCCGGAATGACTGGGCGTAAAGGGTGCGTAGGTGGTTTAACAAGTTAGTAGCGTAACCCCGGGGCTCAACCTCGGAACTACTACTAAAACTGTCGGACTTGAGTGCAGGAGGGGCAATTGGAATTCCTAGTGTAGCGGTGGAATGCGTAGATATTAGGAGGAACACCAGTGGCGAAGGCGAATTGCTGGACTGTAACTGACACTGAGGCACGAAAGCGTGGGGAGCAAACAGGATTAGATACCCTGGTAGTCCACGCCGTAAACGATGAATACTAGGTGTAGGGGGTATCGACTCCCTCTGTGCCGCCGCTAACGCATTAAGTATTCCGCCTGGGGACTACGGCCGCAAGGTTGAAACTCAAAGAAATTGACGGGGACCCGCACAAGCAGCGGAGCATGTGGTTTAATTCGACGCAACGCGAAAAACCTTACCAGGCCTTGACATTGAGTGAAAGTCTTAGAGATAAGACCCTCCTTCGGGACACGAAAACAGGTGCTGCATGGTTGTCGTCAGCTCGTGTCGTGAGATGTTAGGTTAAGTCCTGCAACGAGCGCAACCCTCATATATAGTTGCCATCATTCAGTTGGGCACTCTGTATAGACTGCCGTGGTTAACACGGAGGAAGGTGGGGATGACGTCAAATCATCACGGCCCTTACGGCCTGGGCTACACACGTGCTACAATGGCTATTACAAAGAGTTGCAATATGGTAACATGGAGCGAATCTCAAAAAGATAGTCTCAGTTCAGATTGTGGGCTGCAACCCGCCCACATGAAGTCGGAGTTGCTAGTAATCCCGAATCAGCATGTCGGGGTGAATGCGTTCCCGGGTCTTGTACACACCGCCCGTCACGCCATGGGAGTTGGGAGTACCCAAAGTCGGTGTTCTAACCGCAAGGAGGAAGCCGCCTAAGGTAATACCAATGACTGGGGTGAAGTCGTAACAAGGTAGCCGTATCGGAAGGTGCGGCTGGATCACCTCCTTTTAGGGAGATTTGATAACAGTAGCTGATAAATCTGTTATCTATTCTCAGTCGATACAGAAACTGTATCGTTTCCTTCTACTCGTTTTTAATATCAAACTGCTCCTTGACTTTTTAAGTTTCGGAGCATTTGTTTTGTAATTACCGCTGCACAGACGAAAGTATCTGCGTGGCGTTAATATATGGGGGTATAGCTCAGCTGGTAGAGCACCTGCCCTGCAAGCAGGGGGTCAGCGGTTCGAACCCGCTTACCTCCACCAAAACCTTTGATGAAAGTCAAAGGTCAATAATTTATATGGGCTCATAGCTCAGCTGGTTAGAGCACACGCCTGATAAGCGTGAGGTCGATGGTTCGAGTCCATTTGAGCCCACCAAGGCTCAGACAGAGCTAAATAAGTCAACTTTTGTTGATAGTTGAAGATTGACAACTGCATAGAGAAGAAATATTAAACAAGTACAAAAGGCAATTTTAATTTTTTGCAAAGATTAATTT
>CALVPT010000004.1 GCA_944354125.1 uncultured Clostridia bacterium
GCAGAGTGGCCAAATGCATCAGACTGTAAATCTGACGTCTCCGACTTCGGTGGTTCGAATCCACCTCCTCCCACCACGAAAAAGACATAACCGTTTCGGTTATGTCTTTTTCGTTTGGGTTGAACGGCAGTCGCTCGAACCCCGAGGCTTTCGGTGGTGCGCGCGAGCGAGCAGACAAGTGACGCTTTTAAATTGCAGGCAACGCACCTCTCTGCAAGCGAAGCTTTGGCGGTCTGAGGTATCACAACGCCAAAATACGCCTCCTCCACTCAATCGGTTATGTCTTTTTCGTTTGCGTTGAACGGCAGTCGCTCGAACCCAGAGGCTTTCGGTGGTGCGTGCGAGCGAGCAGACGAGTAATGCTTTGAAATTGCAGGCAACGCACCTCTCTGCAAGCGAAGCTTTGGCGGTCTGAGGTATAAGACCGCCAAAATACACCATCCGATATGTTAATTTATCATTTTTTGTAATAAAAACTGATACTTGAATATCTATGAAATTTATGTTATAATAGTCATACTTCAATTATTATGGCAGGGGAACAATGGATAGACACAGTAATTTTGAGACTTCACTTCCCGAAGATTATGTACTAATTAAGCACATAGACGCAAAAAACAATGGAAAACTTATTGCAATTTACACCATTTTATCCTTTGTACCTTTGATTATTATTCTTCCTGCCCTTTGCTTTATCGCCTATTATTGCAACAAATACAGCATAACGGATATGTGGTATGCCGATTATGGTCCTGTCGCGCTTTTAGTGACCTGCGGCGTACTTATACTATACATTGTGCTTCACGAGCTGGTGCACGGCATTACATATAAATTTTTTACAGGCGCAAAATTAACTTTCGGACTGACCCTTACAGTTGCATTCTGCGGAGTACCGCATATATATGTGCGCAAAAAAGCTTCCGTATTTGCCCTGATGATGCCATTCCTTATTTTTTCCGTCATATTCATAGCCCTTACGATATGTCTATGGCTCATTTCCCCATTATACGGAATACTTTCAGGAGCGGTATTTTCGATTCACCTCGGCGGTTGCGTAGGTGATCTGCATTGGATATCAATGTATATTACCAAATACAGGCATTGCAATACGCTTATGAGGGATACCGGTCCCGAGCAATGGCTCTATATTCCTAAATCAGAGTCTGAAAAATATAGCATTGCCCCCATTCCCTTTACTCATCCGCAAAACGCCGAAAATTTCAGCAGTTAATAGGTTGCGCTGCATATTATAAACAAAGGGGCGCAGCGGCGAAAATATCTCGCCGCTGCGCCCTGCATTTTTTTATTCAGTTCTTGTGTCCGTCGTCCATTACGGGCGAATTGCAATACGGACAACGCGCATTATCGGCAGTATATGTAAACTTTGCGCCGCAATTGGGGCACTCTGCCGTCCTCTCGCGCTTGCTTGCAGGCATATTTTCGTTGAGCGTAATGACATCGCCCGAGCGCTTATATCCTTCCAAAAATCCCTTATTGAACGCCTTATCCAGAAACTCCCTTACGTGCTGTTCGCTCATGGAAAGCTGGGAGGAAATCTCCTGAACGGTATACAGATTTTCTGCCACAATGGCGCGAACCACGCGCTTCATCGGCATGTTTGCCCCATAGATTGACCACGCAACAGGCGTGCAGTAAAAGCCTAACGCCGTGAATGCTATGCCTATGCCCATAACCGCATATATCTGGTTGGTCGCGCCGAGTATAATCATGGGTACGCCGACAACGAGCATAACGCTGAGAACAATGGCTATTATAAGCAACTTTTTAAAATATCTGTCTACCGCTTCCATAGCTATATTATATGTGCAACTCAGGCGTTTGTCAATACGCATATTGACATGCACCGCCGCCCTGTGCTACAATGACTGTGTAATCTTATCCGCATCATTGCGGCGAGGAGGTAATTTATGTCTTTATTAGACATTGTTCAATGGACAGAAGAATCACCCAACGAAATACTGCATAAGTTTGACACCCGAAAGAGCATTGTTAAATGGGGCACCAAGCTGACCGTGCGTGAAGGGCAGGTATGCGTATTCTTAGATAAAGGCAGACTCGCAGACGTATTCGCCCCGGGCATGTATACGCTGAACACCGACACCCTGCCCATTCTCACCGCTCTTTTATCGTGGGCATACGCCTTCGAATCACCCTTCAAGTCGGACATATACTTCGTATCTACCCGACAATTCGTCAAGCATAAATGGGGAACCGCCACGCCCGTAATAATAAACGACGCAAAACTCGGCGCGGTAAGAGTGCGCGGCTACGGCACGTACTCTTTCAGGGTCAAAAACGCCCCCACGCTCTTAAGGGAACTTTCAGGCACCCGCCGCTCCTTTACGACAGAGGACGTCGAGGACTATATCCGCTCCGTACTCGTAATGGGCATGTCGGACGCGATAGGCTCCAGCAATATCGGCATTGCCGACCTTTTGGCAAACGTAATAGAGCTGTCTGCGGAAGTGCTTAAAAGCATGTCACAAAGATTTGAAAAACTAGGGCTGGAACTCTCCTCCTTCAACATAGAGAGCATATCCCTGCCGCCCGAAGTAGAAAAGGCGATAGACGAAAACGCTCGCCTGGGACTGCTGCGCGATAACGCGGACCTGTATGCTCGCATTGCCCGTGCCGACGCCATGGTAGAGGCAGCCAAAAACCCCGGAATGGCAGGTTCTGTCGTGGGCGCCGGAATAGGTCTGGGACTGGGCGCCGACATAGGCCGAGAGATTGGCGGCGCAATAAAACCTGCCGACGGCAACAAGTGTCCCGTATGCGGCGCAACAATTCCGCCTAAAGCCAAATTCTGCCCCGAATGCGGTTCGGCCATAAAGCGCACCTGCCCCGAATGCGGCACCGAACTTGCCCCGAACGCAAAGTTCTGCCCAGAATGCGGAAAAAAGCTGTAATTTTTAGTTGAATAGGGCGCCGACAACTCGTTGTCGGCGCCCCCTTTTTTTACCTTGTTTTACTGATTTTCCCCGTCATCGGAGGCGGAAATAACCTTTTCAAGTTCTTCAAGTACCCTGTCATAGCCCTGCTTTGTCTGTGCGGAGGCGGCGATTATATCCCCCCTGCCGCACTTGAAAGCCGCGGATATCACGCTGAGCGCCTTGTCCTGCTGCGCGCGCGAAAGCTTATCCGCCTTGGTCGCCACTATGTTGAAGGGCGTAAGCGTGGTATACAAAAAGTTTATCATCAGCTTGTCGTCCTCCGTCGGCTCGTGACGGATATCGCACAGCGCTATGACGTGCTTTGCCCCTCCGACCTTGAAAAAATCGTCGAGGAGCTGCGCCCACTTCGCCTTTTCGGCCTTGCTGACCTTTGCATAGCCATAGCCCGGGAGATCGGCGAGAATGAATGTGCCGAAGTCGAAATAGTTAATGAGGCGCGTTCTGCCCGGCTCCTGCGAGACCCTGGCAAGTTTTTTCTGTCCTGCAAGCGCGTTGATAAACGAGCTCTTGCCGACGTTTGACTTGCCGCTTACGGCAATTATCGGCTTTTCCGCCGTGATAAACTGCGCCTTAGCCGCCGCGCTGGTTATGAATTTTGCATTGGTAATCTTCAACATGATAAGTAAATTGACCCCGTATTATATGCCGATTATCGCGTTTTGGAACACCTCGTCGACAGTGTTGACGGGTATGAAATTTACTCCGTCTTTGACGACCTGAGGCACCTCCTCCAAGTCCTTTACGTTGTCCTTGGGAATTATGACGTCCTTTACGCCTATCCTGTACGCCGCGAGCGATTTTTCCTTAAGTCCGCCGATGGGCAGCACCCTGCCGCGCAGCGTTATTTCGCCCGTCATGGCGACGTCGCGCCTTACTTCCTTGTGAGTGAACGCCGAAAGTATTGCAGTTGCCATCGTTATGCCGGCGCTCGGTCCGTCCTTGGGCGTTGCGCCCTCGGGCACGTGCACGTGGATATCCGTATTTTCAAAGCTCTCGTCGGTAAGGCCGTATGCCGCGGCGTGAGAACGGATGTAGCTTATCGCCGCACGCGCGCTCTCCTTCATTACGTCGCCCAGCTTGCCCGTAAGGACTATTTCGCCCTTGCCGTGCATGGTCGATACCTCTATGGTGAGCGTCGTTCCGCCGACCGCCGTCCACGCCAGTCCCGTCGCCGCGCCGACCATATTGTTTTCGGGCAGCTCGTCGCCCCTTTCATACCTCGCCGCGCCGAGATATTCGGCGACGTTTTCGGCTGTTACATGGGCGTGCACGCTCTTGCCGTCCGCCTTGTTTACCGCAACTTTACGGCATACCGCGTCAATCTTCCTTTTGAGATTTCTGACGCCTGCCTCCCTCGTGTAGCCCTGACATATCTCGTCTATCGCGCCGTCATCGAAGGTTATTTCCTCCTCGCTGAGGCCGTTTGCCCTGACCTTTTTGGGTATTAGATAGCGCTTGGCTATCTCCCTCTTTTCCTCGCCCGTATAGCCCGAAAGCTCGATTATCTCCATTCTGTCGAGAAGGGGCGCGGGAATCGTAGAGGCATCGTTTGCCGTCGTTATGAACAACACCTTGGAAAGGTCATAGGGCACTTCGAGATATCTGTCCCTGAAGGTCGAGTTCTGCGCGGGGTCCAACACCTCCAAAAGCGCGCTGGACGGGTCGCCGTGCACTGCATCCGACGACAGCTTGTCTATCTCGTCGAGAAGGAATACGGGATTGACGCAACCCGCGTTCTTTATCGCAGTTATTATTCTGCCCGGCATAGCGCCGACATAGGTCTTTCTGTGTCCCCTTATTTCTGCCTCGTCGCGGACGCCGCCCAGGCTCATTCTGACGAAGTTTCTGCCCAGAGCGCGCGCTATCGACGTGGCTATCGACGTCTTGCCGACGCCCGGAGGGCCTACAAGACACAATATGGGCGCGTTCATGCCGTCCGTGAGCTTGAGCACGGCGAGATACTCGGTTATTCTCTCCTTGACCTTTTCAAGTCCGTAGTGATCCTCGTTGAGAATTGCCACCGCGTCCGAGAGCTTTTCCGTATCCGTGGTGCGCTTGCTCCATTCGAGGTCCAAAAGCCACTCTATATATCCCCTGAGCACGTTGTAATCGGGGGAGGAAGTCTGCATTCTGGACATGCGCGACAGCTCTTTGAGCGCCTTTTCTTCGACCTCCTCAGGCATGCCCTTGACCTTTATCTTCTCCTCGAGCTCGACTTTTTCGTTTTCGTCGTCGCCGAGTTCGCCGTGAATCGCCTTGAGCTGCTCCCTCAAGTAGAAGTCCTTCTGACCCTTTTCTATGTTCTGCTTTACCGTAGAGCTTATCTTGCGCTCGAGCTTGATTATCTCCAGCTCCTCGCTGAGCATCTTATTGTAGAGTATGGAGAACTTGTCCACGAGCTTGGGAGCTTCTAAAAGGGTCTGCTTTCTTTCGACGTTCTGCCTTATGGCCTCCGCCGCACAGTAGATGAATTCCTCCTTGTTTTCGGTATGGTTGACGGTTGAAGCCAGCTCCTCGCTCGCCGAACGCGTCGGCGAAGAGGTAAGTATCTGCGATATCGCATAGCGCGAGGTGCGGAAATATGCCTCCTCCAGCTCGGGTTCGCCGCCTTCGGCAGGCGCAGGCTCGGCTATTGCAAACATGCAGCCGTCCTGGTTGTATATCGCGGCAATCCTCACGGAGTAAAGCCCCTTGCCCGTTATGCGTATGCGGTTGGAGGGCAGGTTTGCTATGCGCTGAATTGCAAAAACCGTGCCGTATCTGTAGATATCGTCCTCGCCTACCTCTTCCTTATTCTCGTCCTTCTGCGCGACGGCTACGAAGGTCTTGCCCTTGTCTATCGCGAATTTGACGGCGTTTAAGGACATCAGTCTGCCGATGTCTATGGTGGCGGTGACGTATGGATATATTACCCTGCCCTTAAGGGGTACTATGGGCAGGAATTTGTTTTCTTCTGACATATTGCCTCCTTATTCTTCGGAGTATTTTTTTGCTACGACAAAGGGGAAGCATTACCGCTTCCCCCCGCCTTGCAGCCGCATTGTTTATGCGCTCTTTTTGTAGATTATTATGGGTTCCGCCCTGTCGGTTATGCAGTCCTTGGTGACGACTACTTCTTCGACGTTCGCCTCCGAAGGAATTTTGTACATTACCGAGGTCATGAATCCCTCTATTATCGTGCGGAGTCCCCTCGCGCCCGTCTTGAGCTTGATTGCCGTCCGCGCGATTTCCCTGACCGCCTCGTCCTCTACCGTCAGCTTTACGCCGTCCATGGCTATGAGCTTCTGGTACTGCTTGATTATGGCGTTCTGAGGCTTGGTCAGAATGTTGACGAGAGCCGTTTCGTCGAGAGGATGAAGCGCGACGACGATGGGCACTCTACCTACGAATTCGGGAATGAGTCCGAACTTCGTGAGGTCCTGAGGCTTTACGTCCTCGAGCGACTTATACACGTCGTTGTCCTCCGTCTTGACGTCGCCGCCGAAGCCTAAAGACGAGGTGTCCTTTCTTGCCTGGACTATCTTGTCGAGTCCGACGAACGCGCCGCCACAGATGAAGAGAATGTTGGTAGTATCTATCCTCAGGCATTCCTGCTGGGGGTGCTTTCTGCCGCCCTGCGGGGGTACGTTGGCGACAGTGCTCTCTATAATCTTCAGAAGGGCCTGCTGCACGCCTTCGCCCGAGACGTCGCGCGTGATGGATACGTTTTCGCCCTTTCTTGCGATTTTGTCTATTTCGTCGATGTAGATTATGCCTCTCTGGGCACGCTCTACGTTATAGTCGGCATTCTGAATGAGTTTTAAGAGGATATTTTCGACGTCCTCGCCGACATAGCCCGCTTCCGTGAGCGTAGTGGCATCGGTAGTCGCAAACGGCACGTTGAGTATCTTTGCAAGCGTGCGCGCAAGTAGCGTCTTGCCGCAGCCCGTGGGACCTAAAAGCAATATGTTGCTCTTTTCAATCTCGACGTCGCCGAGCTCGCCGTCCTCTTTGCCGAGGTGATTTATGCGCTTATAGTGGTTGTATACCGCGACGGACAGCACCCTCTTGGCCTCGTCCTGCCCGACAATGTATCTGTCGAGCTCGGCCTTTATCTCGGAGGGCTTCTTGAGGGGCACGGGTTCGGTGTTTTCCTCCGCCTCCGAGTCCTTTATCATGTCGCTGCATATTTCGACGCATTCGTCGCAGATATATGCTCCGTTCTGTCCGGCTATGAGCTTTTTGACCAAGTCTTCGGGCTTGCCGCAGAACGAACAGAATCTATGATTATCTTTCATTGAAACTCCCTACTTTGACCGCCTTGTTGCGGCCGCAGTATTTATTATTGCCGGAATTTGCGGCAATTATCTCTTTATGAATACTTTATCTATGAGGCCGTATTCAAGAGCCTGCTGCGCGGAGAGGAAATTGTCCCTGTCCGTGTCGATTTCTATCTGGGAAATGCTCTTGCCGCTGTTCTGGGCGAGAATCTGATTGAGCTTTTCGCGCGTCCTTAAGATGTGCTCTGCCGCAATCTTTATGTCGCTTGCCTGACCCTGGGCGCCGCCGAGGGGCTGGTGAATCATTATCTCGCTGTTGGGGAGGGCATACCTCTTGCCCTTTGCGCCGCTTGAAAGCAGGAACGCGCCCATGCTTGCCGCCATGCCTATGCATATCGTCGAAACGTCGCACTTGATGTAGTTCATGGTATCGTAGATTGCAAGACCTGCCGAAACCGAACCGCCAGGGCTGTTGATGTACAGCGAAATGTCCTTTGAAGGGTCCTTCGCCTCGAGATAGATGAGCTGAGCGACTACGGTATTAGCCACCGCGTCGTCAATTTCTCCGCTTAAGAAAATTATTCTGTCCTCTAATAGTCTTGAGTAGATATCGTAGGAACGTTCGCCTCTCGACGTCTGTTCGACGATATAGGGGATGAGTGCACCCTTTTCGACTGACATTTTTACTCCTTCTGCCGCCGCGCGGCATTTTTTAGTTTTCGGGGCGGCATGAAAAAACTTATTTTCAGCCGCCCCGACGAATTTTTTCTATTGATTATTTAACGAGATTGTTGTTGGCAGTCAGGAAGTCAAAGAGCTTGGTGATTATTATGTCGTTCCTGATGTAAGCAAGCTGTCTGGGATCGATTGTCTTCTTGTATTCCTCGACGTCCTTGTCGATGTCCTTTGCCTGGGCTGCGACCTTAGCTTCAACCTCTTCGTCGGTTGCGGTTATGTTTTCGTCCTTGATTATCTTTTCGATTACGAGCTGGGAAATTACCCTTGCCTTAGCCTGCTCGGCAAACTGCGAACGGAACTGCTCCATGGTCTGACCCATATACTTGATGTAGTCCTCGAGCTTGAGTCCCTGATACATGAGCCTGTTGGAGAAATCTCTTACGATTGCGTCGATCTCGGTCTCTACCATAGCCTGAGGAATTTCAGCCTCTACGGTCTTGGAGATAGCCTCGAGAATGCTGTTTTCCGTCTGGTCTCTGCCCCTTGCCTCTGCCTGCTTTTCAAGGCGCTCCTTTACCTTTGCGGTATAGTCTGCAAGCGTCTCGCTGCCGGTGTGCTTCTTGATGTACTCGTCGGTGAGTTCGGGAAGTTCCTTGCCCTTTATTGCGTGAAGCTTGATGTGGAAGGTTGCGTCCTTATCCTTGAGGTTTTCTGCCTGATAGTCTGCGGGGAACCTTACGACGATGTCCTTTTCTTCGCCTATGGACATGCCAGCTACCTGGTCTTCGAAACCGGGAATGAAGGAACCGCTGCCCAGCTCGAGGTCATAGCCCTCTGCCGTGCCGCCCGCAAACTTTTCGCCGTCTACGGAGCCGGAGAAGTCGATGTTTACGGTGTCGCCGCTCTTGCAGGGACGGTCGGTGACGTCTACGGTCTTAGCCTCTCTTGCTGCAATCTTTTCAACTTCCTTCTTTACGTCCTCATCGGATACATTATATTCAAACTTTTTGATTTCTAAACCCTTGTATGCGCCGATTTTTATTTCGGGCTTTACGGGAACGACGGCCGTGAGCACGACCTTATCCTCGCTCATGTCCTCGACTGCGAGTTCGGGATCGCCGACTACCGTGAAGTTAGCCTTTTCCTTTTCGATGATTGCGGGATAGTTCTCGGAATAGAGAATGTTGAACGCCTCGTCGAAGAATACGCCCTTGCCGTAGTAATTTTCAACTACCGCCTTGGGAGCCTTGCCCTTTCTGAAGCCGGGAACGGTAAATCTGCCCCTCGTCTTTGCGTATGCCTTGTCGATTGCCGCCTTCCACTCTTCGCCGGTGAAGGTGATGGTAAGTTTTACAGTGCTCTTTTCTGCTGCTGCCTGTGTGTAGTTCATTGTCTTCTCCTGATTGAATAATACAATTTATTTTATTACGGATAGTATTCTACCACAATACTTTTATTTTGAAAAGCGTTTTTAAAGCCGTTATCAATTTACTTTTTATTTTTTTTGCCGTATAATTAGGTAAGCTCATTTCAAGGACATAAAGTATGCCGCAGGACGCCTATACCTTAAGACACATTGTCAAAGAACTGTCCTCCGTATTCGTCGGAGGCAAAATTTCAAGGATAAATCAACCCGAGAAAGATTGGCTTTCTCTTTTAATATACACCACAAAAGGCACGATTAAACTGGATATTTGTCTTTCGGCAAAATATTGCAGAATCAGCGCCGCCGAAAGGCGCGAATCGCCCAACCCCAAAGTCGCGCCGAATTTCTGCATGCTGCTGAGAAAGCACCTTCAGAACGCGCAGATTACCGCCATTTCCCAGATAGGTTTCGAAAGAGTGGTCGCCTTCGACTTTTTATGCTTTTCGGAATTCGAGACGGTCAACATGCGCCTTTACCTCGAGATTATGGGCAAATACTCCAACGCCGTTCTCACAAAGGACGGTATAATAGTCGGCGCAATGAAGGTAGCATCGCTTGAAAACAACGCCAAGCGCATAACCATGAGCGGAGCGAGATACACCCTGCCCGAAAAACAGGACAAGGTCGACCCCTTCGACAGAGCCGCGCTCGGAGAGCTGTTTGCAAAAAGGCAGGGCGACGCGGCAAAGTTCATAGCCGACCGAGTGGCAGGCATAGCCCTGACCACCGCCGAGGACATGGTCGCCTTTTACGGGGAGAACATAACCGCCGCCGACGTCTGCGAATACGTGACGGGCGAAGACCTTTCCCCCTGCGTCGTTTCGGTAAGCGGACAGCCATACGACTTCAAGGCGCGCTGCGCCTCAGGCGACGTATCGCCTTATCCCACTCTCCTGAAAGCCCAGGCGGCGTACTACGATTACTGCGTCTCCGCGAAAATGTTCGCCGACAAAAAGCGCAGGCTTTCCTCCGCCCTGTCGTCCGCCGTAAAAAAGGCCGAAAAGTGGCTGGGACAGATTGAAAACAAGCTGTCGGAATGTGCCTCCATGGAGGACGTAAAACTCAAAGGCGAGCTGATTACCTCCAACATATATGCCGTCCAACGCGGCGACAAGGTACTGGAGGCGGTTAACTACTACGACCCCGACTGCGGCATAGTGAGAATAGACCTCGACGCCCGCCTGACCCCTGCGCAGAACGCGCAGAAGTACTATAAAAAGTATGCAAAATTAAAGCGCACGGCGATAAACCTCAACGAACAGAAAACAGAACTGTGCAAGCGGCTGGACTATCTGAAATCGATAGAAAACGCGCTAGATTCCGCCGACGACATGCCCGACCTTGCAGGCATAGAAAAGGAGCTTACAGACCTGTCGCTCATTCCCGATACGGACAAAAAGAGCAAAAAGACAAAGGACGCGCCGCTGCCCTTCAGGCAGTACGAGCACGACGGCTTTATTGTGCTGTGCGGTCGGAACAACGTGCAGAACGACAGACTGGTAAAGAGCCTTTCGGAGGACGACGTCTGGCTGCACGCCAAGTCCTACCACTCCTGCCACGTCGGCATAATTTCGGACGGCAGACAGCCGACGGACGACGCCATAAAATTTGCAGCGGAGATATGCGCGTACTACTCCGAAGCAAGGCAGTCCGACAAGACGGCAATAGACTATACGCGCAGAAAATTCGTAAAAAAGCCCTCGGGCGCGAACGCGGGATTTGTGACCTATACCCAGCAGAAAACTATTTTAGTCACCCCCGACGTGCATTCCGAGGCAAGGAAGGACAATGAGTAAGGACTATCTCGACCACACCCCCCTGAAAAGCAAAGGCGAAGAGAGCCGAAAGAATGCGGATTCGCACGACGATAAAGACCGTGAAATCACCGTCCGCGACGATGATGCCGAAGGCATCGGCGTTGACGCGCAGGCGACAGCGCCTTCAACCCTGAAAGAAAAGGGCTCAGCCGCCGCGCGCGAGAGCTTAAATGCCGAGGGCAGCCGAAAGCCTGCGCCCTCCGATAAAAAACAGGACGACGATTGCGGCGGCACGGCGACAAAGACGCACTTTTACGTTGCTCTGGGCGCGTTAATCGTAGGGCTTGCAATGTTCATACTCTCTTTCGTAGTCGGACAGAGCGGCACTACGCTGCTGTTTGCGAGCATGCTCGTCGAGCTCTGCGGAGTGAGTTTCTGCAACGCGCAGAAGCGCCGCGGCGACTTTACCGCGTGCAAGGTCGTGCGGTATGCCTGCTATGCCGTAATGATAGCCGCCATAGTCGTAGTGCTTATAGGAATTTCGGTAATTACGAGCGGACAGAACGCATAAAATGCGGCTTTTCGTCCAAATATATATAGTAAATGGACGAGATTTACCGCGCGCTTTGCGAAAAGTTTGCCGAAGCCGATATCGGCAGATATACCGTATTTTACGAGGACGAGCTGCTTGAAGTCTTCCCCGAGAACGAACGCACGAGGGACGCCCTCGAGGCTGCCCTGACAAGGCTGACAAACGAGGGCTGCATTGACGTGAGATATGCGCGCGGCCCTGCGTTCTGCCTTGCATACTTAAAGCCGTTCACTCCGCCGCAAGACGAGTCGGATTTGGCCGAAGAGGTTACAATTAAGGCCGAAGAAGCGCGCATAGCCGACAGAAAACTGACGCTTAAGGTCTTTGCCGCAGCATTTTTCGGCGGCGCGCTGGGCGGCGGAATATTCGCGCTTATAGGAGGGCTGATATAGTATTATGCTCTCCCGATACGAACACCGAGTAATGAACGCCGTATTCGCGCTGTGCGACGGCGATAACGGCTGTCTGGTCTCCCCCCTCGACATAATGAGCATAATGCCGGGCGACGGCGCAAACACTGCGGAAAAGGTAGAAAACGCACTCGATTCGCTCCAGTCGGGCGGATACGTAGACGTAATAACCTCCGAAAGGCGGGGCGAAAAGATGTACGTAATCTCGCTCAAGCCCGACGGCATGGAAAAGATACGCTCCGCAAAAAGGCGCAGACGGGACATACTCTACAAGATTTTTCTGGCGTTCATAGGCGCCGTAGCCACATTCATATTTACGCTGATAATTAAAGCCATATTCAAAAACTGAGAGCCCGCGCTCCTCAAAAGCGCAGGCTCTCTTTTTGTGTCATTCAATTAAATCAGGACTCGCAGAACGCCTTCATTGCAAGGTGCATAGAATAGAGGTCTGCCTTGGAGATGACCTCATAGGGCGCGTGCATGGAGAGCACGGGAACGCCCATATCGCAGGTGTCTATGCCGAGATTTGCAATATACATTGCAACCGTTCCGCCGCCGCCGACATCAATCCTGCCGAGCTCGCCCGTCTGCCAGATTACGCCTGCCTTGTCGAATACGTCCCTGAGGTGGCCGACCGTCTCTGCAGAGGCGTCGTTAGTCATGGACTTGCCCCTTGCGCCGTGATACTTGGTAAGCGATGCGCCGCAGTTTATATAGGACGAGTTGCGCTTTTCGTATACGTCGGAATATGCAGGGTCGTATGCCGCGGTTACGTCTGCCGAGATGCAGAGCGACTTATACCTTACTACGACGGGATTTGCGCCGAGCGAGTTGCATATTGTATCCAGAACGTCCAGAATTACTCTGGACTGCATGCCCGTTACGCCCTGGCTGCCCGTCTCCTCCTTGTCGGCGAATACGGAGATTATGGTATCGTCGCTGTCGCAGTCGAAGAGCGCGGTCATTTCGGGATATGCGCATACCTTGTCGTCGTGGCCGTATGCCGAGATGAGCGACCTGTCGAAACCTACGTCGCGGGGCTTGCCTGCAGGCACGAAGCACAGTTCGCTTGCCTCGAAGTCGACTTCGGTGATGCCGTACTTTTCGTGAAGGAGATTCAGTACAGCCGCCTTGACCGCCTCCTTCTCCTCGTTTTTGTCGGGCATTGTAGCTATTATGGCATTGAGATTCTCGCCGAGAATTGCCGAGCCGAGGGGCTTGGTGTTCTGCTCCTGCGAGAGATGAGGAAGAAGATCGGTTATGTAGAAAATGGGATCGCTCTCCTCTTCTCCTACGCAGATTTCAACCTTCTTGCCTTCGGGCAGCATTACAACGCCGTGAAGGGCGAGGGGAATAGTAGTCCACTGATACTTCTTTATGCCGCCGTAGTAGTGCGTCTTTAAAAAGCTGATGTCGCCATCCTCGAAGAGAGGATTGGGCTTTAAGTCGAGACGGGGGCTGTCGACGTGCGCGACCATAATCTTTATGCCGCGCTTTTCGAGGTCGTTTTTGCCTATTCTCATGAGGAATATGTTCTTATCCCTGTTGATGAAATACAGCTTGTCCCCTGCCTTTACCTTGTCGCCGAAGGTGAAGGGCTTGTATCCCTTTGCCTCTGCGAGAGCCTTTGCGGTGTGAGCCGCTCCCCTTTCGGTCTTGGACGTGAAGAGGAACTTCTTGTAATCTTCAGCATATTCGTCTATTGCCCTGAGCATTGCCTCATCGGCTTCTTTATAGACATTCTTTCTCTTATATTCGTAATTCATATCACTTGCCTCCGTCGGATATTATATCCGCTCGGCAGGCTTTTGTCAACACGGGTTAAGTGAAAAATTTTTCACACATCCAACAGGCGGCAAAAGCCGTGAAACGGCGCTCATTCCTCCGCGCTTTCGGGAAGAATGAACCAACTTAGCCCGTAGGACAGCAACTGCCAGCCGCTGACGTCCGCGCCGTCTTTTTCTATAATCTCATAGTTGTACGGCTGACGGACGGGCGATGTATGTAAATAGCTGTTCGCGTTTATTCCGACGGCATTGCCGTCCGACGCAATCATGTCGAATATGACATATCCGCTGACCACCTCTCCCCCGCGTACCGACTTATATTCCTGCCCTGCGCGCTCGCCTGAAACGTATTCGTATTCGGGAACGACGGTGTACATTGTGCCCTCCCTTTTACACAGGTTGACGAATTTTAAGGGATATTGCGCCGTGTTGACTATGGTTGCATTGCGCGCCGCGTAGTACGATTCGAACACGCCCGTCGCCTCCGCTCCCTGCTCATACGCAAAGTAGGACAGCGCCGTGACGCGACGCGTGCCGTCCACTCCGACGTGCAGGGCGAATACCGCCATCTCCGACCGCCCGAATGCCGAATTGTAATATGTAACGTCTGTTTCGACCTCGTCGCCGCTCAGCCGCAAAAGGTCGCTTTCCGCGACGTCTTCAACCAGCCTCTGACTGAGCGCGGCAAAGTAGGCGTCGGACTTGCTGTCCTCGAGTATGCGCTCTTTCACCTCCTCGGCGAGGACGGCGTCCTCCTCCGCAACGTCCTGCGCCGCATACTCGACGTATTGGGGAGCGCGGGTTGAAAGTATGGCGTTTATTACGGACGACGTTGCGACCGACAGCGCTATGACCACGCAAAGCACAGCCTTGCCCATTGCGCCCGTCCTTACCAGCGCGACCTCGCGGTCGTTGCGCCATATGTCGGCATTTGCCCTGCCAATCGCAATTGCGATGAGCAGCACGAACACGACGAATATGACGATAAAAATGGGCAGAAACAAAGGCATCGCAAAAGCCAGAAATATGTCCGCATACGATGCGATATAAAGCCAGCCCGTGCGCCTTACCCTTTTTGCCGCCTTGCCCTCCGCCACGCGCGCCACGCCGTAGCCGAAACAGAGCATGCGCGCGCACGAAAGAATAATGCCCGTGACAAATATTGCAACGCCGACAGCCGGGCGTGCCTCAAACGGCGGAAACGAAAACAGCACGTCGTTTGCAATAGTTATGGCGAAACACGCCGCAGACAGCGCGAATGCGCCGAACAGCAACCTGTTGCCGCTCTTCAGATTAAAGCACGCGACGAACAGCAATATGTTGCCGACATACGCGCACACATCGTCGAACCACCCTGCATCCAGCCTGAAACTTACGAGCAGGAACCCGACCAGAAACAATATGAGCGACGTTCTGAACTTCCTGAGAGGAAAAAAACTGTGCAGTTCGGCAAGCTCCCTTGATAGCTTTTTTACGTCGCCCATGTCGCCGACCGCCCTGCGCTCGGCTTCCTCGGGATCCTCGCCGTACAGCACATAGTCCTCCGCCTTGTCGGCAATGTGCGACGACAGCTCCTCCGCAACCTCATTGCGCGTGCGCCTGTCGCGTATGCCCGAACACGCCTCCTCTATAAACTGCTTTTTATCGGGCATAGCGGCTCGTCCCCCTGAGCACCTTTTCTATTGCCGAAGAAAAACTCTTCCACTCGCCCTTCTGCCTTTCAAGCTCCTTTACGCCCTTTTCGGTTATCCTGTAATACCTGCGCCTGCGCGCCGACGCGCCCTCCTCCCAGAACGCCTCGAGATACTTTTCCCCCTCGAGCGCGTGCAGAATGGGATATAGCGTGCCCTCGTTCATGCTGAACGCCGACTCCGACGCCGCCTCCAGCTCCTTTATTATCTGATATCCGTACATGGCTCCGCCTGAAAGTACGCTTAATACCAGCATTGCCGTGCTGCCCTTTACAAGTTCCTTGCTGAATTTCATACACATTCCTCCCTGCCGCGTCGGGCACAATACATAGATTCATAATACATCGTATATCTATGTATTCATATGATAACACGCGCGCCTGAATATGTCAAGGGGGCTTTATGATTTTTTATGGACTTTCATACGGCAAGGCAGCCCCCAAAGTCAGGGCGGAAAAATGAGCATTATCTGTTCGTCGCAAGGGAAATGTTATGCCGTACGTCGTGGGCGCAATAGGTTTTGCGGCAGGGAAAGCTGCAGTCTTTTATCTGTTACAACGAACAAAATATGATAGCCGCTTTCATTTGCCTTACTTAAGGCGGCGGCGAGCCCCGTTTGTCCCCTCGTTTTTTGGAAGAAAATAAAAATTACCATATATTTTTTATTGCATGAGGGCGCAAATATATTTTACTATTTTGTCTTATTAGTATATAATAATGTGCATGAAAGGAAGGTTTTTCATTGCAAGAAAAATAGCTGTGCTGTCGCTTCTGACGGCGCTCAGCCTGATTACATTTCTGATAGAGAATTTGTTTCCCCCTCTCATCATACCGGGAGCAAAGCTCGGACTTTCGAACACCTTTTCTTTCGCCGCGCTGATTATATATTCGCCCATAGAGGCGTTTATTATTGTCGCCGCAAGGACGCTGCTCGGCGCCATTTTCGCCGGCAACGTTTCAGCGCTCATGTACTCGTTTACGGGCGGAATAGTATCCATGGCGATAAGTTCGCTTCTCGCCTACGTAGTATTCCCCAACCTGAGCATCATTGCCGTCAGCGTAGTCGGCGCTGTAAGCCATAACATCACCCAGAACGCCGTATTCATAGGCGTTTCCCAGACCCCCGCCGCCGTTACTTTCATGCCCTATTTCATACTCATAGGCATAGTTTCGGGGGCTTTTATCGGTGCGGTGGTCTGGTTCATAATAAGGCGCATACCCATGAGCGTATTTGAAAGAGCTCTGGGAGTGAAGCATAAAAACAGCCAGACTTAAAATTAAGTTAAATAAACTCTTGAAGGAGGTTTTGTTTTGAAAGCAATTAAAGCAAAGTCCTTTTTTGCCGGCATTCACGTAAAAGACATGAAGTCGCTTGCGTGCAATTGCCCGACTGAGGTAATGCCCGACCCCGCGGTAGCGTATATCTCGCTCCGCCAGTCGCTGGGCAAACCCGCAGTGGCAATCGTCGAAAAGGGACAAAAGGTTAAGGAGGGCGAACTCATCGCCAAGGCCGACGGAGCCATTTCTTCGGACGTCTTTGCAAGCATAGCGGGCGAAGTTACGGACATAACCGAACTCGACTGCGCAGGCTGCAAGGAAAGCTTCATCGTCATAAAGGGTGACGGCAGCGGCGAAAAGAGCTACTTCCCCCCTCTTAAGGACGCCACGGCTGATGAAATCAAGGCAAGAATCAGAGATTGCGGCATTGTAGGACTCGGCGGCGCAGCCTTCCCCACGGCGGTGAAGATAGCGCCCAAAACGCCCGTCGACACGCTCATTTTGAACGGCGCGGAGTGCGAACCCTACCTCACCTGCGACCACAGACTCATGCTTGAGCACACCGAGGAGATTGCGCGCGGCGCAAGGTACCTTGCCAAGGCGCTCGGAGTGAGCAGGATAATCATCGGCATCGAGGCGAACAAGCCCGATGCAATAGCCGCTTTCGAGGCATTCGACGACATTCAGCCCGTCATCCTCAAAAAGCAGTACCCGATGGGCAGCGAAAAGCACATAATCTACGTCACCACGGGCAGAAAAGTGGGCATAGGCAAGCTGCCCGCAGACAGCGGAGTAGTCGTCCAGAACGTCGCAACGGCATATGCGGTATGCCAGGCGGTTGAACTCGGCAAGCCCCTGTATGAGAGAATAGTAACCGTATCGGGCGGAGCCATAGCTCAGCCCAAGAACCTCTGGGTAAAGGACGGCACCCCCGTAAAGGAACTTGTGGAGTTCTGCGGCGGCGAGAGCCAGACCCCCAAGAAGGCAATCTGCGGCGGACCCATGACGGGCGTTGCGCTTGCTTCCTATGATATGTATACTCACAAGGCAACTTCCGGCATACTTCTCCTTACCAAGGAAGAGGCTGCAGCAGAAGAACCTACGCCCTGCCTCAACTGCGGCAAGTGCGCAGACGTCTGCCCCATGCACCTCATGCCCATGAACACGGCGTTCTATTCGGCTGCGGGCGACTTTGAGACGGCGGCTAAACTCGGCAATACAATGTCCTGCATAGAGTGCGGCGCGTGCGAATACATCTGCCCCGCAAAGAGACCGCTCATACAGGCGATAAGAAAGACTAAGGCGGCAGTACGTGCCGCAGCAAAGAAAGGAGGCAAATAATGGATAGCAGCATAGTAATATCCACTCCTCCCCACGTTAAATCCAAGCGCACGACCAAGAGCATAATGCTCGACGTAATAATCGCGCTTTTGCCTGCCGCAATTTGCGGAATAATCTTCTTCGGCGTTGACGCGTTCATTCTGGAGATAACCGCAGTACTCGGCGCCGTGGCTACGGAGTTTGTTTACTTTTTCATTGAAAAGGGCGGCTTTGCAAAAAAGTGCAAGAACGCAGGCGCGGTCTGCAAGCTCTGGTGGAAACAGTTCGACTACACCTCGATTGTTTCTGGCCTTATCCTCGCGCTCATAGTTCCCCCCGCAGTTGCGTGGTATGAAATTTTAATCGGCGCGATATTCGCAATTGCCATCGTCAAGATGGTATTCGGCGGCACGGGCAAGAACCTCGTTAACCCCGCATGCATGGGCAGAATATTCATATTCATAAGCTTTGCATCCGTAGGCACGTGGATTGCCCCCAACTTTGACGCAATCAACGCAAGCGAGATAACGACGGGCGCAACCTATCTTTCGGGCGCACTCCTTAAGGGCAACGGCGACGCCATGAGCCTTGTCGACCTGCTCCTCGGCTCCGGCCTTGCAGGCTGCATAGGCGAAACGTGCAAGATCGCCCTTCTCGTCGGCTATGTTTATCTCTGCGTCAGAAAGGTAATCAAGTGGTGGCAGCCCCTCCTCTACGTCGTGCTTTCGGCATTCCTCTCTGTATGCCTTGCAGCCATCCCCGAGGACGGAGTTTCCGCAGGATTTGACATCGCGCTCTTCCCCGCATTCGCGCTTTCGGGCGGCCTTATGTTCGGCGCCATCTTCATGGCTACCGACTACGTAACCTCCCCCAAGGGCGTTTACGGACAGCTTGTATACTATATCTGTCTTGCAGTCCTGACCTCGCTTTTGAGATACCTGACGGGCATCGAAGTCGTTTCCTTCGTAATACTCATAATGAACCTCTTCGTTCCCCTCATCGACAAGTATATCGTAAGAAAGCCTTTCGGATACAAGAGAGAAAAGAAAGTCAAGGAGGGCAAATAAATGACCGCTAAAGAGTTCTTTAAGAGCACTTCATTCAAGTGCATTGCCGTTCTCCTTTCCATATTATTGATATGCGGTATACTTCTGACCATATGCAACGCGCTCTTCAAGGTAACAGATCAGGAGAGATTCGACAGAGTAATCAGCGAGATTTACGGTCAGAGCGTTACCACCGAGGAAGTAAAGCTTTCCGAAGTTGAAACCAAATTCGACAAGGGAACGATTAATTCGGCATACAAGGTAACAGATGACGGAAACTACCTTGTGAACGTCTCCGGTACCGGCGGCTTTGCAGGCACCGTTACCTGCTGGGTAGTTGTAAAGATAACCGATAACGCCGTAAGCGGCATCGGCAACGTAATAATCGAGAGCACCCAGGGCGAGACCTATATCAACAAGATTCCCTCCTCTGCATTCGATTTCTATGGCGATAACTATGTCGCCGGCGAGGCTTACGACGTTGCCGACATAAAGAATGCCAACCTTACGGGCGGCGCGACGATGTCGATGACGGCAGTGACAAACTGTGTAAACACCGCCATTGACTTCATCAAGAGCCAGATACTCGGCGAAGAGATTGCCGCTAACCCCTACGCAGATTACACTTATGCAAGCTTTATCGACGGTCTGAAGTCTTCCCACGCAGTAAATACCGACGGTTCGATATCTTACCATCTGGTAATCAACCCCGTAGAGCTCACCAACGCATTTGAATTTGACGTAGTCGTTTCGGCTGACAAGACGATTGCAAGCATCACGATGACCGTCAACGGTTCTACCTACGGTTTTGGTGCGGACGCTGACAGCAAGGTAAGCAGCCTTGTGGGCGCAACACTTGACGACGTCAAGGCAAAGTTCACCGATGATACCTTTGCTCCCAACTCCGACGTCGGCGAAATCTTTACGGGTGCAAGCCTTACGGGTACAGCCGCATACCGCGCCGCCGCATTTGCTCTTGCAAACTATGATAACGCACTTGCAAACGCATGGACGTACGCAGACTTTATCGATAAGGAAGCAACAAGCTATACCGTTGCCGACAGCTCGGTTTCTTACCATCTGGTAATCAACCCCGTAGAGCTCACCAACGCATTTGAATTTGACGTAGTCGTTTCGGCTGACAAGACGATTGCAAGCATCACGATGACCGTCAACGGTTCTACCTACGGTTTTGGTGCGGACGCTGACAGCAAGGTAAGCAGCCTTGTGGGCGCAACACTTGACGACGTCAAGGCAAAGTTCACAGATGATACCTTTGCTCCCAACTCCGACGTCGGCGAAATCTTCACGGGCGCAAGCCTTACGGGTACAGCTGCATACCGCGCTGCTGCCTATGCTCTTGCAAACTATGACCTTGCAATACTTCTGGGAGGTAACGCATAATGAAAAACAAATACGGAAAGATTGCGCTTGACGGTTTAATTTTCAATAACCCCACGTTTGTGCTCGTACTCGGTACCTGCCCTACCCTCGGTCTTATTTCCTCCGCCTCCAGCGCATTCGGCATGGGCCTTACGGTAGTCGTAATTCTTACCCTTTCGAATATGCTTATATCGGCATTCAGAAAGATAATACCCAACGAGGTCAGAATACCTGCATATATCGTAATCATAGCTACGCTTGTAACCCTTGCGAGAATGATTCTCGAAAAACTTGTACCCGACCTCTATGACAGCCTGGGCGGATTCCTTGCCCTCATAGTCGTCAACTGCATAATCCTCGGCAGAGCCGAAGCCTTTGCAAACAAGCACAACGTGCTTGAGAGCGCAGTCGACGGCCTTGCCAACGGCTTAGGTTTCACCTGCGCGCTGACCATAATGGGCATCGTGTGCGAATTCCTCGGCAAGGGCTCCATCTTCGGACTTCAGATTATGAACTTCAAGATTGCCGCTCTCGCTACTCCCGCAGGCGCATTCATCATCTTCGGTCTTTCGATTGCGGTATTCACGTACGTTCTCAATACGTTCATGCGCAGCCGCAGGATAAAGTCCAACAAGATCGCAAGGGAAAACCTCTTGGACAAAGACGCAGGCGCTATGCCTGTAAAGGAGGCGTAATTTATGGCTACGTTTATTGCAATAGTCCTGGCAGCCGTACTGACCAACAACTTCATTACGGTTAAGACCTATGGCATCTGCCCGTTTTTGGGCGTTTCCAAAAAGACCTCTTCGGCAGTAGGCATGGGCATAGCCGTAACGCTTGTCATGGTGCTTGCCACCGCCGTCACCTATCCCATATACGAATATGTGATGGTTCCCCTCGACATCGCCTTCCTTGAAATTATCGTATTCATCTTCATAATAGCTTCTCTCGTTCAGATGCTTGAAAAGATAATCGAAAAGGTTTCGCCTTCGCTCTACAACGCCATGGGCATCTACCTTCCCCTCATCACCACAAACTGCGCCGTGCTCGGCGTCTGCGAACTGGTAATAGGCGACACCTCCGCTCTTCTGGACGGCGCGGCAATGAACTTCGGCTGGGCAGTGCTCTATGCCCTGTTCGCAGGTCTCGGCTTCACGCTCGTCATGATTATAATGAGCGGCATGAGGGAAAAGCTCAACTGCATGAAGGTTTCCAAGTCGCTTGCAGGCTTCCCCATATCCATGATTACGGCAAGCTTTATCTGCATGGCATTCACCGTATTCACCTATATCTCTTAAGGAGGACGCTCGAAAATGTTGAATTTACTTGTTCAGTTAGGTAAAATCGATGCCGAAACGTGGAAGACTGTAGGCATAGTTGCCGGAATCTTTGCGGGTCTGGCAATCGTCATTGTCGCGCTCATCCTCATAATAGGCAAAGTATTCAAGGTGAATATGGACGAAAAGGTCACGAGAATCCTTGAAAATCTTGCAGGTGCAAACTGCGGCGGATGCGGCTGCTCCGGCTGCTCAGGCTTTGCTTCCAAGCTTGCCTGCGGTCAGGCAGACCTCTCCGATTGCCACGTTACTTCCCCCGAAAAGAAGGCTGAAATTGCCGCCATTCTCGGCGTGGAGCTCAAGGAAGAAGAGCGCACGGTTGCAGTAGTAAAGTGCAACGGCGGCGCGGCAAATGCCGTCGACGCATTCGTATACACGGGCAACCCCACCTGCGCGGCAAACAATACGCTGCTCGGAGGCAATAAGGTCTGCAAGTACGGCTGCCTCGGCTGCGGCGACTGCAAGGCTGTATGTCCCGAAAACGCTATCTCCGTAACGGGTAAGCTTGCCGAGGTCAACCCCGACGCCTGCATAAGCTGCGGAGCCTGCATCAACACCTGCCCCAAGCACATCATAGAGCGCATCCCTGCCTCCGCTAAGGTCTACATTGCCTGCAACTCGCAGTGCAAGGGCAAGGAAGTAATGAACGCCTGCAAGGTAGGCTGCATAGCCTGCGGCATGTGCGCCAAGAAGTGCCCTCACGGAGCAATTACCATGGTCAATAACCTGCCCGTAATCGACTACTCCAAGTGCACGGGCTGCAAGACCTGCGTTGCAGTCTGCCCCCGTCACACCATCGTCGACAGAGAGGCATAAGCAAGACCCCTTCAAAAAAATATACTCCCTGCGGTTTTCCGCAGGGAGTTTTATTTTTATATGCTGATTTCAGGAGTTAATATTTTAGTTTTTAAAATTAAGGAAGCAGCGGCGCAACAAAATGTTGCGCCGCGGCCTTAAACCTTTTTATTGATAATACGATTACATTATTATGTCGCCGCTGTCTATGAATATGAGCGGTCTTACGACCAGGCCGTGAGGGGTACACATTATCGGCACAGAGCCGTTGATCGTGAGCGGTTTAGAATAAACGCAGTCGCGGTGAGTTGAACAGTTGGCGTCGGTGACGCGCGCGCTCCTTTCGGCAAAATTTATCTCTACCACGTTATAGCCGTCGTCATCGCCGTGAACCCTTAAAACCAGCTTATCCTCCCCCTCTTCAAGGAGGTCGACGTTGGCGGCGGCAAGAATATTATAACTGTCATCATCAAAATTACAGGTAAAGACGTCCTGCCCCTTATACGTGATTATCACGCCGCCCAGAGGCGTGTCGTCCCTTGTTACGGTAAAGGCTATTATAAGCGACACCGCCACGGCGATAAGGAGGGCATAGACCAAAATATCCCAAATTTTAAAGAGCTTGCTGCCCCTCACCTGTTCTATCTTCTTCAGCGACATGCGAAATTAACCCTTTATGCTCAGTTGAGAATTATTTTGCCGTCCGACACGGTATTGCCGAGCGTATAGTTTTGGTTTCTGATTGTAATATTATCCGGATCGTTTGTGATTATTGTGCCCTTGTCGCCCTCTATGACGAGAAGTGTGACGATTTTTCCGCCGAAGTACTCGGGGTTATCGTTTATGAACCCGACCGCCTTTTCCTTGCCCATTGCCATGAGCGCGGTAGTGAGCGCATCGTCCTCCGCAGCCGAGCCGCCTATGACCGTAGCCGAGGCTATTCCCGTCTGAATGGGGCTGCCTGAAGTAGGGTCAATTATATGACAGTAGCGCGTGCCGTCTATCATATAATAGTTTTCGTAGTCGCCGCTGGTGGAGAGATTTTCGTCCTTTATCTTATAGGAGCAATAGCCGCCTGTCCCCCTGGGGTCGGTAAAGCTTATGGTGTATTTTCCGTCGCTGCCCGAAAAGCTGTTCACGGTTATGCTGGAAGTGCCGAAGTTGAAATAGCCGTAGGTATAGCCGCGCTCGTCAAGCATATCGGCGACGGCGTTGACCGTCCAGCCCTTGCCTATGCCGCCGAGATCGAGCCTCAACGAATACTCCGCCCCGTCCACCTCTACCGTAGCCTCGGGCTTGTATGCATAGTATTTGCCGTCGCGCTCGGAAAGCTCGACCTCGCTGAAATGGGCAGAGAGTTCCTTGAATGCCTGCACATACTTATCCTCTGGCAGGGGCAGATAGCTTGCTCCGCCCTCGGTCGTTGCCTTGTCCCTGTCATAGGGCGCCCTTTCGTAGCCTTCAGGGCGGGTTGTAAAGCCGTACAGGTCTACCGAATACCACACCGCAGGGTTGTAATAGCCCTGAGTGAATTCGTATACGCTCTTTGCCGTTTCAAGTATTTCATATGCCGTCTCGTCAAGCTCTACCTCGCTGCCGGGCTCAGCCTCGTTGAACTTCCATATATATGACGTCCTCAAAGAGGAGCTTATGGAATTTTCAACCGAAGTCATAAGCGCATAGATATCTCCGCACAGCGCATCGAAAAGGTCGTTCTGCTCCTTTACCGACATCTGAGCCGCTTCCTCTCCCTTCTGCGCGACGAGCGCTGCCGTCGTGCCCATGGAAAAGAATGTCATGTAGTTGTTCAAAGTTTCGTCCTGCTTGGTTGCACATCCCGAAATAGCCGCCACGGATACGGCAAGCACGGACGAAATAACTATTGTCTTTACCTTTGTCATAGCGCTATTATATCCTATCCTCAAAAAAAAGGCAATAAAAAAAGATTGCCCTGCTTAAAGCGTGACAATCTTTAAAAAAATTTACAGTTTTATTTGGGAGAGAACGCCCTCTATTTCCTCCCTCGAGTTGCACGAAAGCAGCTTTAAGCGCATCTGCGCCGCACCTGAACTGCCCTTTATATAGAAACCTATCATCTTGCGCATGTAGACGGTGGCAAACCTGTCGCCGTAGTACTTATAGGTTAAATCGAGCTGCCTTTCTATGTGCGCCCTCTTATCTCCTGCGGGCGTGCCCGTAATTTCAGCGAACAGAAAGGGGTTATACATCGCACCGCGCGCGAGCATTACTCCGTCCGCCCCCGTGCGCTCCATAAGGTTTGCCGCATCCTCAGGCGAGAACACCCCTCCGTTGGCTATTACGGGTATCTTTACGGCTTTCTTTGCGCGCTCTATCTCGGCATAGTTGACCTCGCCCGAATACACCTTTTCGCGCGTTCTGCCGTGAATTGTTATCATGTCGGCGCCTGCACCCTCCATCGCCCTTGCAAATTCTTCGGTTACGAGATTGCCCTCTGAAATTCCCGTCCTGAACTTGACGGATACGCGCTTGCCGCTAGATTTGACCGCCTTTACGATGCGCTCGGCAAGCTTAATGTCGGCAAGCAATGCGCTGCCCTCGCCGTTTTTGAATATCTTGGGAACGGGGCAGCCCATGTTTATGTCTATGAGTTCGAAGGGTGCAATCTCCTCGCTCTTAGCCGCACGTTCGAGATATTCGGGCTCGCTGCCGAACAGCTGACACGCCCTGATGCCGCCGTATTCGGGAAGTTCTGTAAGCAGTTCCTTTGTGCCTGCGCTGCCGTAGCACAGTCCCTTTGCGCTGACCATCTCGGTAAAGGTCAGCCCCGCGCCGAGGCGGTAACACATGTCCCTGAATACGGCATTGGTATAGCCTGCAAGGGGAGCGAGAAACACGTTGTTCGGCGTTTCGAGTCCGCCTATGTTTACCTTATGTAAGTGCATCTTTAGCCTTTGCCCAGTAATAGTTGAGTTCAAGTTCGTTTAGTTCGCGTATGTCCTTGCCGTCGGCGATTATAAGTTTTTCGCACTCGACGAAACGCTTTGAAAATTTATCGGTTGCATGCGCGAGCGCATCCTCGCAGTCAACCCCTGCCAGCCTGCAGGTATTGACAGCCGAAAACAGCACGTCTCCAGCCTCGTCAAAGGTCGCCTGCTTGTCGCCCTTCTGCATTGCCGCAACCAGCTCCCTGACCTCTTCCCACATCTTTTCGGAGGCGGCGACGGGCGAAAGAAAGTCCATTCCGCTCTTGCCCGCGCGTTTGCCCACCTTCTGCGCGCGCATGCAGGAGGGCATATTCCTGGGCACGGCGAGCACGCTCTCCCCGAAGGTCGTCATGTGCTTTTCCTGCGCCTTGTTCTTATCCCATACGCCCAGCGCCTCGCTTTCATTGGACGCCTTGTCCTTGCCGAATATGTGTGAATGGCGGAATATGAGCTTTTTGACTACCGCAGTTATGGCATCGGCGGAGTTAAATACTCCCTGCTCGTCTTTGAGCACCGAATGGAACGCCGCCTGCAAAAGGACGTCGCCCGTCTCCTCCAGAATACCGTCGTCATCCTGCCTTTCTATGGCGTCTGCGAGTTCATATGCCTCCTCTATGACGTTCTGCTTTATGCTTTCGTTTGTCTGCACCCTGTCCCAAGGACAGCCGCCCGGCGCCCTTAAGAGTTCGACAATCTTCAAAAGGTCGGCATAGTCATACCTCTCCCTTGTGAAGAAGTCGCCCTTGACGATTGCCACGCCGCAATCTGCGCCGTAACTCTTCTGTCTGTCTATCTCGTATACCTTTATTCTCTTTGCCTCGTCGCCCCTGACGAAAGTGCAGTCGCTCTCCTCGCCGAAGATGTCGCTCAGCACTATCTTGACCTCGGACGCGGCAAAACCGTCGTCTATGTCGTATACGACGGCGGCATCGCAACTTTTCAGTGCGCGTATGCAGTATGCCGAGAGCGCGGTAACGCTGTCGCAGGCGAGCTTTGCCGTCGACTTTATGTGCGACGCGCGCGAAACGCCCTCGCATACCGTGACATTCTTTACCTTAGAAAGTATTATTCCGCACGCCACGTCCTCGCTGACCGCGCCGTCAACGCAGTAGCATACCGACTTGTCCTTTGCGGCATCCATTACCGCCTTTGCAAGCTTTTTGTTGAGCGTGTCGAAGTTGCGAGAAGATAAAAATATATCGTCGAGCGCGTGCACTTGATATCCGTTCAAACTTCCGAACGCTGCGCCCGAGGCAGTGCGGGCGATTATCTCATCTGCACTGTCAAGCGCCTGTTTTGCCGAAAGAGTTAATTGTCCTGCCTTTACTCCCAATCCTATCAAGGTTATTGACATCGGTTGTCCTCCCCGTCTGTTTTACCCCTATAATATAACAGAAATTGACGACGAGGGCAACCAAATACGCGATGTTTGCCGAAAGCGCCGCCCCTGAAATGCCGAGCGGCGTGAACGCTATGAACGCCGCGGAGAACGCAACTCGCACGGCGGACGACGTCCACTGCGACAGCGTGCCGAACAGCGGTCTGCCGAGCGAGGTTATGCACGCCGATGAAGTCTGCACGAGCGACAGGGTCACGGCGTTTACCGCCATGATTCTGACGAGACGGACGAGCAGTACTGCCTCGCTCTGAGAGAGCGAAGAAAAAATAATGCGCGTGGCAATCGGCGCAAACGCAAACAGCGCCGCCGCGCACGGCAGGGAGATTATCAGGGTATATAAAAGCGCCTTTTTGCACATCTCCTTAGCTTCGGAAATTCTGCCGCTCTGCGCAAGCGGCGAAATTTTTGGCACGCTCGCCGCCGCAAGCCCGTACGTCACCGAGACGGGAAGGTTTACGAGCGTTATCGCGCATCCCGAAAATATGCCGTATACAGCCGTCGCATCGGCGGTCATGGTCCTTAAAATGCGTACGACGACTATGCTTTCGATAAGCTGACTTAAGGGCTGGGCGATTGCCGAAACGGTGAGGGGCAGCGTATACGAGAGCACGCTTTTTAGGCTTGCCGAGGGCGCTGCGCGGTAGAGCGGTTTTGTCCTGCGCCTGCCGCCGAGATATAAGATTACGGCAAACGCCGCGCTTGCCGCCTCGCTTACGGTGACGGCAAAGACCGCCGCCCCGACAGAGCGCGTTATATCGCCCCTGTAAATATACGCCAAAAGTATGCCGAACGCCACTTTTATGGCCTGTTCGGCTATCTCCGTGAACGCCGTGGGATACATATTGCCCTTGCCCTGGAAATAGCCGCGTACGACCGAAATTATGGCGACGAACAGCACCGACGGCGAAAGGAGTTTACAGCAAAGCGAAACCGCAGGCTCGCCCTGCGCCACAGACAATATGCCCGACAGCGCATACATTACGAGCGAGCCGCACAGCCCTATGCCGCCGTACAGCAAAAAAGCCCTCTTTTCCGCCCCTTCGGCATTGCCCGAGGCGATAAGCCGCGCTATACCCGTCGGAATGCCGCTCGCGGATACCGTAAGAAGTATGCAGTAAAGGGGATATACCATCTGATATATCCCCATTCCCGTGCCGCCGAGAATGGCAATGAGCGGTATGCGGTATACCGCCCCGAGCAACTTGGAAACAAAGCCCCCTGCGGAGATTATCAGCGCGCCTTTTAGGTAGCCCTGTCTCTTCATGGGGTTACTCGAACTGTGCGGCGAGTATGGTTGCCGAGAGCTGGGCAAGCTTGCAGGCGCCTGCCTCCATCCTTGCGCCCTGCTCGCTGGAGACGAGCGCTACCGCGCCAAGACAATCTCCGCCCGAAACTATGGGCACGATTATCTGCGCCGTCAGCTGACTGTCCTCGCCCTCGCATATGGGCACTATGTCGCCGCCTTCGGCAAGGTTGGCAATGTAGCTCTTGCGTTCCTGCATTATCTTGTCGAGGCGCGCGGAGATGGCCTTTCCCGCTACCTCCCTCTTGCCGCTGCCGAATGCGTGCAGTACCTCGTCGGTATCGCACACTATGGCAAGATAGCCCGACAGGTCGTTAAGGCTCTTTGCCGTGCCCTCCGAAAACCTCTCCAATGAGGCGATGGGCGAGTACTTCTTGAGCATGAGCTCATCCCTGTCCGTAAATATTTCAAGCGGATCGCCCGACTTGAGGCGCAGAGTTGAACGTATTTCCTTGGGAATTACTACCCTGCCGAGTTCATCTATTCTTCTGACAATTCCTGTTGCTTTCATAATTTCTCCTTTAACAAGATAAAACTATTTTGAGAAATTATTATAAAAAAATACGCATGCAGGATTTATAAAATTGCCTTAAAAGCGCGACGGCGTAACGCTTCTATACGCCAAGCTTTTGCTCAGTTCAACTTTATGACGTTCATGGTTGCGTCCGAATATACGAAATTGCCGCCAGACGACAACAGATTGAGCGTTGACGGAACCGAAGTGACGTCGATAAGCCCCGATGCCGACATCGGCGCCGACTGTCCCGTCACGTTGAAGAGATGCTGGCTGGCTCCGTTTGAAAGCTGCGTACCGTTCAGCGAGAGCGTCAGAAGATTGGTAACCGGCAAGGTCGTGCCCGTTGCAGGCGTAACAGAAGCATTATACGAGACGTAGTATAGCCCGGGCTGGGTTATGGTGAAGTCTGTCGAGCTGTTGGCGTGGGTCACGGCCGTGCCCTGCGCGACGGCATTCCTGTCAAAAACCAGCGGAGAGTTATCCGTCACCGAGGCAGCCGGAATAGAAAACGCCGAAAGTGCCTGGGCCGCCTCCACCGTACCCGTTGGACCGGTTGCACCTGTCGCCCCTGTTGCTCCCGTGGGACCAGTCGGACCTGTTACACCAGTTGCACCGCTAGCACCTGTTGGACCAGTTGCACCAGTTGCGCCACTTGGACCAGTCGGACCCGTTGCACCAGTTGCGCCGCTTGGACCTGTTGGACCAGTTGCACCAGTTGCGCCACTTGGACCAGTCGGACCCGTTGCACCAGTTGCGCCGCTTGGACCTGTTGGACCAGTTACACCCGTGGGACCTGTGGAACCTGTTGCGCCACTTGGACCAGTCGGACCCGTTGCGCCCGTTACACCTGTTGCGCCACTTGGACCAGTCGGACCCGTTGTACCTGTTGCGCCGCTCGGACCAGTCGGACCCGTTGCCCCCGTCTGACCTGTAGAGCAGGTGCTTTATGGGAACTGTTTTTCTGACATAAGGGGGCTGCTCTGCATCAATTTATAATAGATATGTATTTGCCGCGGCTCGCCGCCTTCAGACTTTTCGCCTACCGCTATAAACTCAATTAATTGCAGGCACACTTCGCGCGTAAGTTTTTCGCAACCTGCATATCGCTTTAAACGCGAAATGTATTCCCCGACATTGTCGTCTGCCGTCGGCTCATTCAGCCGCTTGCCTATTTCGGCAAGCCTGCACTCAATGCCGTCCCTTTCGGTCTGGTACTTCTCGCAGAGGTACTTGCATACGCTTTCGGGCAGATTGCCGAGAACTTTATCCTCGAAAGCCGTTCCGATAAGCTTATCGAGTTCGGCAAGCCTGCCTTTAAGGTCACGCATCAGCTTTTCGTCCGAGAGCCTGTTACTTTCGCCGCGCTTTGCTCTCTTAGAAAGGAAGTGCGCCCTTGCCTTCTCCTCGTCAATTTTTACCTCGCCGAGCATTGCGCGGATGTCCTGCAAAACTATGCTTTCAATGTGCCTTTCCGTTATGGCATGTGACGAGCAATACCTCTTTCCGAGGTCGACATAGGTGCGGCAGAGAAACATGTTGCAGTTATGCGTTCTTCTTCCGGACGACTTGAATTTTAGTTTCTTGCCGCAATCGGCGCAGACTAATAGTCCTGAAAGTGCGTGAACGGTATTGCATTTATCTGACCTTCCGCGCGAAACCCCTTTTGATATCGCCTGCACCCTTTCAAATACTTCGCGGTCAATTATCGCCTCGTGCGCGTTCTCCTTTACGATTTGCCGTTCATAAGGCACATCTATGACCTTATGGTTTTTATAGGAAAGACGGGTTGTGCGGTGCTGCGTGAGAGTGCCGATATAGGTGCTGTCCTTGAGGATATCGGCGACCGTCTTGGGCGACCAGCAGGGCGAATTGCGCCGCTCTGACTTCCTGCCATCCAGCCGCGTATAGTGCGCCGAGGGATTGGGTATGCCCTCGGCGGTCAGTACTCTTGCAATAGCGCTCGCAGAATTGCCCTGCAAGCGCATGTCAAAAATTCTGCGCACGACGTTTGCCGCCCGTTCGTCGATTACCGCCGTGCGGTCCGCATCGTCCCCTGCCCTATAGCCGTAAGGGTATGCCCAGGCGGTACACTTGCCCTTGCGCCAGTCGGCCTCCAGAACCGCCCGAATTTTCTTTGACGTGTTCGCGGCGTGCCACTCGTTGAATACATTCATGATGGGCATCATATCCATTCCCGCGCTCGCGCGGTCGGCAGTGTCGACGTTGTCCGAAAGGGCGATAAAACGTATGCCGCAGGCAGGGAAAATGTAGTCTATATATTGTCCTACCTGAATATAGTTTCGCCCGAATCGCGACAAATCTTTGACGACTATGGTGTCAATCTTTCCGTCTTTGGCGTCGCCTAAAAGCCGCTTTGCGGCAGGGCGTTCAAAGTCGGTTCCCGACCAGCCGTCGTCTATGTATTCTCCGACGATAGCGCCGCCGTTCTCCCCTGCATACCGCCTTAAGATTGTGCGCTGGTTTTCGATGGACAGACTTTCACCTGCCTTTTCGTCGTCGCGCGAAAGGCGCATATACAGCGCCGTCCTGCCAAGCGCCTTCATTTACCTATGCCGCTCTCCCTGTCCGCCATAGTCTGTATGAGCCTTGCAATTTCCGCCTTAAGCCGTTCTGCATCTTTGAAATGACTGCTGACGGCATAGCTTTCGCCTTCAATCTCAACTATTTGGGTTCTTACGCAAAGCCCCTGATAGTTTGCCGATAACTGCTGATATGACTGTCTTATACCGTTATCCTCCCGAAATGCAGATTGACGCCCCATATCATATTATGCTCCCCCTCCGCTGTCTGCCCTCGCAAGATACCCGTCAGCCCTTATTTACAGCAAAATTCCCCCTGCCGTTTGTCGGCAGGGGGACTGATATCCCTATCATTTTTCCGTCTCCCCATTGGGGAATTATTATCTAAAAACGCGAAAACGCTACGGGACTGCTTGCCCTATATTTTTTCACCTTATAACCCAGTCTCTGACAAGCGCCTTGCTCTCAGGCAGAAGGACTTCGCTGTCCTTTATGGCAAGCCCTTCCTCTACTTTGCCGCCAGCGCACTTTTTCCTGAGCACCTCCACGCATTTGCCAAGGCCGCTTCCCTCGTGCGTGGTGAAGGGCTTTATTACCTTGCCGGCGAAACTAAGCCTGTCGAGCTGGGAATATATCTCCTGCGGATATTCGCCGCAATACACGGGGCCGCCTATATATATCACGTCGTAGTCCTCAATGCTGTCGAGATATGCCGTAAGTTCGGGACGGGCATCGCTCCTCTGCTTTGCTATTGCCTCCCTGCAGCACTCCCTGTAATTTTCGGAATACGGCTCCGCAGGGTCGCATCTGAACAGATCGGCACCCGTGAACTCCTTTATGTATTCGGCTATCACCTCGGTGTTGCCCTTTTCCATCTTTCCGACCGCGTAATTTTCACCTGCACGGGAAAAATATATTACAAGACTTTTCATTTCACGCCTTCCATATTGTCATTCCAAATAAAGCATATCATCTTGCCAGTCATAAATCAATGGGCGGCAGTCAATAATTTTAATGTTTTTTCAACTTTTCTTGTCTTGCACGGTGTATCCTACGAGGCTGCGGCTTAAAAACGTTAATGCGTAACAGTAAAATTTTACCGAACGGGGAGCCTACCCTTATAATTGACAGGCAGGCATTTTTATTATATAATTGCTCAGATTTTAAAAGCTAACTGCGAGGTTTTGTGCAAAGACTTTATAAAAGACATATTTTAAGGGCGGCAATACTGCCTGTGGCGCTGACGATTGCGGCAATCGCGGCGCTGTTTTTCCCTCTTCCGCCGCATATGCCGCGACGGATAAAGGCGCAGAGGTGACATACACTACGCGTTCGGACGCGCGGCTTGAAAAGGACTATCTGGACTGGTACGGCGTGTCGACGGACAGCGAGGAGGAGATTATAGACAGAGTCAAGGGAATGTTCTCCGACTACATGCAGACAAAACTTTTGCCCGAGTTCAACGACAGAGAGACCATTCTTTCGCTTGAGGAGCAACTTTCCGGACACCCCCTGTATGAAGGCAATCTGTACAGATATATCCAACGCGCGCTTTCCGTACTGGACGGAACGCTGATGACCGACGTAGTCAACAGACAATTCACTACCGACCCCACCGCAAGAGGCAATTTCATTCAGCAGAGGGGCGACATATTTGCATACGGTCAGGATTTGCACTTTATGTTCGGACTGTCCAACTATATGCCGACGGGCATTTACGGAAATACTGGCGAACAGATAACCATATACGTCGAGGCAGACGAGGGTCAGCCGCTGCCAAAGGTAGCTTTCACCCAGTTCCTTACGACGTATCAGTACTGGCAGGGCAGCAAGATTGAGCTTCAGCGCGGAATAAACGTTTTAACCGTGCCGAGCTTTACCCACACGGCATCCTACACCAATGCAGGCGGTCCGCTCTACATCGTCAACCCCTACACCTCCGCCACGCAGAACAAGAGCGTAAAACTTTACATCGAGGGCGGCCACACCTACCCCGTATTCTATGAGGGCGGCAGCGAGGAGAAGTTCCTGAACGACATAACCGACCATGTCGAATACTACAGGGCAAACCCCGACACGGCGTTCAATATAGCCGAGATAATGTCCGACCACATACTTGTGACTGCACAGGCGACGCGCGCCGAAGAGATAAAGGGCCTGCATATTCAGCGGCAACTATGCCAATTCGCTCGACTATAAGGGCGGCGCGCTCTTCCTCAGCGCAAAATGCACCGTAGAGGACTGCACGTTCTCTGGCAACAGCGCATTTACGGGTGCAAACGGCGGAAGCAGCGGATAATCAAATTGAACAGGGGCGCCTCGGCAAAATTTGCCGAGGCGCCCCCTCTTATTTTATAATCGCAAATGCTTAAACTATTGCCGACACGACAAAAGATTAACTGCCGAACACCTCGCCGAACGCCCTGTAAAGGCTGTCGTTTATGCGCCTGAATGTCTCCTTTGGCCCCTTGCACCGCCAATCGGGAGTGAAGATGCCGTTGACCTCCTCCTCGACGTCGCTTAGCTGGGTATATACAGTTGCGGCAAGCCCCTGTTCTTTTACGGCAGGCAGTATCTGGCGCGTATACAGCCTTTCCAGAGCCGCCATATAGTCCTCAGCCGAGGCGAATTTGCGGTAGCTGAACGCCTTTTTGCGACCCTTTTCGCTGAAAGAATAGCCGCCGAATTCGGTCAGGGCGAGCACGCGCCTGCCATCGTTTTTAAGCCTTACCTTTTTAAAATAGACGTGTCGGCTGCAGACATCGCCGCCGCCCATATCCTGCCAGCCGCTGGCGTGGTCAAAGTACCTTGTCGGATCAAGAGCGCGCATATGCCCGCATACGGCCAGCGAATCGAACTGTCCCCAGCCCTCGTTGAAGAGCGTCCACAGGCACAGACTGACGCAGTTGAAAAGGCTGTCAATTGTCCCCTCCGCCTCCGCCATATACTGCTTTCTGGACAGCGCGTCATCCCTGCCCATGCTCTTGTAGTCCCTGTCGTTGAGCCTTAAGTCGATGAACGGACCGAGATTTAATCTTAACTTTTTATAGGGTGCACCGCCGTTGAGCATATCCTGCCAGACGAGTATGCCGAGGACGTCGCAATAGTAATACCAAAGGAGCGGCTCCACCTTGATATGCTTGCGGAGCATATTGAAACCCAACGCCTTGACGCCCTTGAGGCAGTCATACATCTCGCGGTTGGAAGAGGGCGTATATATTCCCTCGCCCCAATAACCCTGGTCTAAAAGACCGCTGTGAAAGACGGGTCTGCCGTTTATGCAAAAACAGCGCTTACCCTCCCTTTCGGCGACGGTGAACGAACGCAGACCGAAATAGCTTTCCGCCCTGTCTGCGCCGCAGGCAATGACTATTTTATACAGCTGCGGCGACTCAGGCGACCAAGGCAGGCACTCCGACACGTCCAAAGTACACCTCTGCCCCGACTTAACTCCGCGCATAAATGCTATGCGCCTGTCGCCGTCGTATACCGCATAGTCGATAAGCCCCTCTCCGCCCTCCGTGCGGCAATACAGCGAGAGCGTGGAATTCAAGCCGTCGGGGAAGAGCTTTAACCCCGTGAGATATACTTCAGGAACGCTCTCCAGCCATACAGACTGCCAAAGTCCGCTGATTGCGGTATACCATATTCCGCCCGAGGCATAGCTCTGCTTGCCCCTGCCGTATATGTGCGAGGAGGCATCGTCCGTGACGATTACGCACAGCTCGTTGACGCCGCCTTCTATAAGCTCGGTAATGTCCAGCGTGAAGGGCAGATATCCGCCCTCGTGACGGCCCGCTTCCCTGCCGTTCAACAAGACCTTGCAGCACTGGTCGCACGCCCCGAAATTTATGAGCACTCTGCCGCGGTTAAAACCTTCAGGCAGCTCGAAAAAACGGCGATAGTGCAACACTTCGTCTGCACGGAGCTGCCGCCCTACCCCCGA
Organism: uncultured Clostridia bacterium; assembly: GCA_944354125.1. GTDB lineage: Bacteria > Bacillota > Clostridia > Christensenellales > Borkfalkiaceae > Coproplasma. Next base: position 35,406 of record CALVPT010000004.1, read on the forward strand.
GAGGCTGCTTTCGGGCGAATATGGCACGACTATTTTGCCGTCGTATTTTTTTGGCACTTCCGCCGACGGACTGAAAGCATAGTCCCATTGTCCGTTCAGCGGCAGATAGCTGTCGCGCCTGAACTGCGGACGGGGATATTCCGAAAGGGGAATTTGCCCCTCTGAAAAAACAGGTTCGATTAGCATATTTATGTCCTCGTCGTGAATTGATTTGCGGAGGAAAATGACCGTCCGCGCCTTTTAATCATTATACCTCATGCCGACAAAAATTACAATATCTTAAGGCGGACAGGCAATGCCGTCACAGATTTTTTCAGGCGCACAGAAGCATTGCCCTACGGAAAACCAACCATATAAACCGAAAGGGGCACCGCGCCATGCGGCGCGGTGCCCCACATTATTAAATTACTCTGTCTTTGAAGTTTTTGCGCTTGCCGTCGACTTTCTTGTCGTCTTTTTTCTCGTCGTTCTGACGGGTTTGACTTCGCCGTCCAGCCCCTCGGGTACGGGCACTTCGGGCACGTGCGAGAAGTCGTTCTTTGCCGCCTTGTGCTCCCTCTTTGCGCGTGAGATTGCCGACTTTTTCTTTTTGTTTTCCGCCTCGGTGCTCTCGTGATAGGGTATTTCGAATATTACCGCCTCGAAGGGACGGAGCGTGAACGTGCACCTGTACGGTCTGCCGTTGCACAGCGCCTTTTCCGCCTCCACCTCGAGCGTATCGTCGCCGGGATAGGACGAGAATATGCGCTTGTATTTGCCGTCTACGGGCGCGCCCACGCCGTAACTTTCGTACTGCACGGGCGTCATGTTGCAGACGAATATAAGTCCGTCATTGTAGTTCCAGGGGTTGCGGCGGATAAATGAGAATATGGAACGCTGAACGTCGCCGCTTTCAATCCATTCGAAAGACTGCCAGCTGGTGTCGTTATGAAGCACGGGACGTTCTTTATAGAGGTGCAGGAGCGCCCTGTAGCAGTCCATTACGTCCCTGTGTCCGGGGTCGTCGCAGAGGTGCCAGTCAAGGCTGACCTTATAGTACCACTCGTTAATCTGCGCGAAGTCCTGACCCATAAAGAGCAACTTCTTGCCGGGGTGACCCATCATCATCGTATAGAAACACTTGAGGCCGCCGAGCTTATCCATATTGTTTCCGGGCATCTTGGTGTACATGCTGCCCTTGCCGTATACGACCTCGTCGTGCGAGAGCACGAGTATATAGTGCTCGTCAAAGACATATTCCGTGGGGTGCGTCATCAGATAGTGGTGATATTTGCGGTATACGGGGTCTTTCTTTATGTAGCTGAGCGTTTCGTTCATCCAGCCCATATCCCACTTGAGCCCGAAGCCCAGACCGCCGTCCTTTGCAGGCTTTGTGACGCCGGCGAGTATGGAGCTGTCCTCCGCGATGATGAACGCGTCCGTACGGCTCCTTAAGACGCTGTTGAGGTGACGGAAAAATTCAAAGCTCTCGAGGTTCCAGTCGCCTCCGTCCTTATTAGGACGCCATTCCTTTCTGCCGAAGGAGCAATAGAGCATTGCCGCAACCGCGTCCGCGCGGAGGGCGTCGATATGATACTTATTGACCCAGAAGAACGCCGACGCGATGAGGAAGTTGGAGACCTCCTTCTTGCCGAGGTCGAACGCCTTTGTGCCCCATTCGGGGTATTCCGCCCTGAGGGGGTCGGCGTATTCATAGAGCGGCGTACCGTCGAAGTTTGCAAGGCCGAAATCGTCCTTGGGGAAGTGCGCGGGCACCCAGTCCAGAATGACGCCTATGCCGTGCTGGTGCATATAGTCGACGAAGTACATGAAGTCCTGGGGAGAGCCATACCTTGCCGTGGGACAGAAATAGCCCGTCACCTGATATCCCCACGACGGGTCGAAGGGATATTCGCATATGCCCATTACCTCTATGTGCGTATAGCCCATATACTGCACGTATTCGCACAGCTCGTGAGCGAGACGGCGATAGTCGAGGAACTGATCCTCGTCCCACCACTTTTCGGTATCCTTCTTCCAGCTGCCGAGGTGCACCTCGTACACCGCCATGGGCTTTTCGAGATAGTTTTCGTCCTTTTTTGCCTTCATATAGTCGCCGTCGCCCCACTCGTAGGTGGAGAGATTTGTGACTATAGAGGCGTTTGCAGGGCGCTTTTCGCTGCCGTACTCATAGGGGTCTATTTTATAGACCTCGCTTCCGTCCGCCCTTACGACGAGGAATTTATACTTTACCCCTTCGCACATTCCGGGGACGAACAGCTCCCAGATGCTGTCGTCTACCTTTTCCATTATGTCGCGCCAGGGCGTCCAGCCGTTGCCGTCGGAGACGACGCAGACAGCCCTCGCGCTGGGCGCCCACAGCACGAAGTGAGTGCCGCGCACGCCATTGATTTCGCGAATGTGCGCTCCCATCTTTTCATACAGCTCGTAATGCGTGCCGTGATGGAAAAGATATCTGTCCAAATCGCCGAAAAATCTGTTGTCCATATTGTTCCCCCTGATATATATTAAACTTTTTTAATTGTCCTTTTTTTCAAAGCTCTTGTAGTAGACGCAGCCGCTCTTTGGCGCGAGCGTCAAGGGTAATCTGCCGAAAGTTACCTCGGCAATCTGGTCATAAGTGCCGTACTCGGCGCCCACCGAGTACTTGAGTCTGAGCGAGCCGTGCCGCTCCCCCGTGACTACCCATACGGGCACGCCTATCTTGACTTCCTTATCGCCCGCATTTATGGCGATTATCGCACAGTCGTCCCTGTCGAACCTGCCGTAGACGATGTATCCGTTGCCGGCATCGAGCGGAACAACCGAACCTAGGCGCAGGCACTTTATCTGCTTTCTCAGCTCTATCGCGCTCTTGTGCATGTCGTACACTTCCCATTCCTCTATGCCCCAGGGAAACGTCCTCCTGCTGTCGGGGTCGGTCCAGCCGACCTGACCTACTTCGTCGCCGTAGTAGATTGCAGGGCTGCCCGGCCAGGTCATCTGAATGAGCACCGCGAGAAAGAGTATGCGCGTATCCGTGCCCATCGACGCCGCCTCGCCGCCCATAGACTTGAGCGTGCCCACCATGCGGTTTGTCCTTGTGAGGAAGCGCGAATGGTCGTGATTGGAAAGCTGATTTATCGCGCTGTCGAGCGAGGGACGGGGAAAGGTTGCCATATTCTTGAACATGCTTGCAAAGAATTCCTTGCCGTCGTATAGCTTGCCGCCGTCGAACGCGTGTGAGTGCTTTTCCATGCCCGTGAGAAACCACGTTACGGGCTCCATGAAGGCATCGTAATTCATTACGGAGTCCCACTCGCCGCCGTTGAGCCACGCCGAAGGGTTGCCGTAGTGTTCGGCAAATATGAAGGCGTCGGGATTGGACGCCATGACCCTTTCTTTGAATTTCTTCCAGAATTTATGGTTGAACTTTTCGCTGTGACCGAGGTCGGCTGCGACGTCGAGTCTCCAACCGTCGGCAAAGAAGGGCTTGGAAACCCACTTTTCGCCCACCTTCATTATTTTTTCTACCAGCTCGTCGCTCTCCTCATAGTTGAGCTTTGGAAGAGTCGTATAGCCCCACCAGCCCTCGTATTCGCTGTTGGCTATGTCGGGTCTTTTGAACTTGAAGTACTTGCGGTATTTGCTGTCCACAGACTGATATGCACCCAGCTTATACCCCGGCTTATTCAAATATATGCCCTCCCTGTCCATCCACTTATGGAAGGAGCCGCAGTGATTGAACACGCCGTCGACGACTACCTTAATGCCGCGGGCGTGCATCTTCCTTACAAGCCCGGCAAAGTATTCGTTCGACCGCTCGAGATTGGTCTTATCCGTCACCCTGCGGATGTACTTGGGGGCATAGCCGTTGTGCTTTTCCCAGTCCTCCATCTTATGGTCGAGGTCGTGCTCGATTATGGCAAGATGAGGGTCGATGTAGTCATAGTCCTGCGTGTCGTACTTATGGTTTGAGGGCGAGACGAAAAGCGGATTGAAATATACCGCCTCTATGCCCAGTTCGGACAGATAGTCGAGCTTTTTTTCGACGCCCTGCAGGTCGCCGCCGTAAAAGCAGTTTACGTCCAGCGTGCCGGGCAGCTGATACCAGTCCTTAATCTTTCTGGAATGGCCGCCCGTATAGTAGTACTCGTTGTCCTCGACGTCGTTATTTGGGTTGCCGTTGCAGAATCGGTCGCAGTATATCTGGTAGAACACCCTGCCCTTTGCCCAGTCGGGCACGGAAAACCCGGGAACAAACGAAAAGTTATATTCCGCCTGATTGTTGTTGACGGCACCGAGGCGGTTATAGTACACCTCGTCATTGTCGTCTTCGAGCTTGAAATAGTAGCTTACGGGACGCACTCCGCAGGTAAAACTTGCCGTGTAGTAATCAAAAAAATCATCCCCGGAGTTTTTGTCTTTCTTCATGAGGATGGTCTTGTTGCCGAGTATGAGAAATACCCTCAGAACGTCGCCCTTGAGCGTGCGGAATCTGAGTTTTACCTTGTCCCCCCTCTTCGGCTCGTAAGGGGTCTTGAACGTAGCCGTCTCGTCTGTAAATAACGCCTGTCTGTTAATCATAGAAATCCGATAATAATGTAGCTTTATCGCCCTGAATATATGTATTTTACCCTAAAATTGTAACACGTAACCATATCAAAGTCAATAGTTTAAAAAATTAAAAAACTTGTATTTGCGTTACATTGACATTGTTTTTTTCATATGATAATATGTTAGACGCATTCGGGCGCAACGCCCCATGACATAACGGTAAAAAAGAGATTAACCGAATGAAAAAACTCGCTTCTGTTGACAGATCCAAAGTACGCGAATGGCTGTGGACGTTCATTCTGATGAACATAGGCACCCTGTGCCTTGCCGCAGGCGTATACTTCTTCAAATCGCCCAACCACTTCGCTACGGGCGGCGTCAGCGGCATCTCGATAATCCTGGCTGACTATCTGCCGCTAAAGCAGTCCGACCTTATAATGATTATAAACGCGGCGCTAATCGTCGTCGGCTTTATATTCCTAGGCAAGGGCTGCACATTCAAGACAATGTACTGCTCCCTCGTATACTCGGGCGAGAATATGCTGTTCGAAAGACTTGTACCCCTCTCCCAGCCGCTCACCGACCAGCCGTTCATGGAACTTGTTTACGCCATGCTTCTGACGGGCGTAGGCAGCGCGATAATATTCAACTGCAAGGCGACCTCGGGCGGAACGGACATAGTCGCACTCATACTCAAAAAGTATACCAACATAAACACGGGCAGAGCTCTTTTAATCTCCGACGTTGCCATTGCCTGCTGTGCCTTTCTGTTCGGCATTCAGGCGGGACTCTATTCCGTCCTAGGCCTCTTTGCCAAGGCATTCATAATCGACGGCGTCATAGAAAACATAGGCAAGAGCAAGTGCCTTACAATAATCACCTCCCACCCCGAAGAAATAGGAAAATATATAATCGAGGTGATGAAGCGCGACTTTACGCGCTATGACGCTCACGGCGGCTACACCGAGCAGGATAAGGCAGTACTAGTATGCGTATGCAAGCGCGGAGAAGCCCTGAACATAAAGTCGACGGTCAAAAAGCTGGACCCCACCTCTTTCGTAATCATAACCGATGCGACTGAGATTGTCGGCAAAGGCTTCCGCGAGGCGCTCTGACGGGCGGCAATATGCCGTAGCCAACGGATAAAAAAATATCAGGCAGCCTGAACGGCTGCCTGTTTTTATTGCCCTTGACTTATATAACCGCTCGCATGCTTCCAAGGTTGCATTATGTTCTGATGAAGTCAAGAAAGGGGGCTTCGCATTGGCGGAGCCCCCTGAAGTTTTACTTTATGGTGTTCTTTCTCTTTATCTGCCTTGAAATGGCATATATTTCAAGCCCTGCGCCCAACGCCGAGAACACGAGCGTGAGCAACATATCGGCAATTATGAGACCAGAGAACGAGGAATCGCCCATGAGCAGGACGAACGCGTCCCAGGCAGAGATAATGAGACCTGCCTGCGGCGCCGATTGAATCGGCGCCGCTAATTACATTATTGCCTTATTCAGCATTTTGCCGATTATTGCGCGGCATTATTCCCTTAGCCCATTTCCGCTTTCCGAGACTTATGTATCCCTTGCCTAAACTCCTCCGCCTTTTCCCATAAATAACCTGCTCCGTAGCTCCCGTTGGACCCGTTGCTCCCGTTGCGCCTGTTATGCCCGTCATTATATATTTATAAACTATGCGCTGCGGACAGCCGCAACAAATGCGCGTATATCTGAAATCGTCTTTCATAATATGTTCTCCCGAACTTTTTTATTTACATTATATTTTATGCAGCCGATATAGGTTACTTTTAATTCCGTCGGGGCATATGCAGGACATAATTGCATAAAACCGAGCAAAAAAATGCCATAAAAGTCTGTTAAAAAAGCTGGGCATATGCTATAATGTACTTATCGGTCATATCCGCGATAAACTGCCGCATTGCGGAATGCGCCTTTCTTCCATTTTTTACGGAGCTATGCAATGATAAGAAAATCTTTCTGCGATTTCTTCAGAAACTTCAAGTACTTTTTCACTGCCTGCGGAGTCATATACCTGGTATTCATCATTATAATTGCCTCCCTCGTCGGCTTCAGCTTTCAGCTGGTTAAGGCGCTTTCCGCCGATGCCGTGGAGGAAATACGCGTGCTTGCGGACAACATGGTTGCCGCACTCGGCACCGCTCCGTCGTTTACGGTTGAATTCTACGCCGATTTTACAGACGACGTAATCGCCGTGATAGTAAAGAACATAGACAATTTTGCGGCAAAATTCCTGTCCGTTTCGGGCGCGTACATAATTGTGCTTTCGCTGGCATTCACCTATGCGACGAGGCTGTGCAAAAAGAGCATACGCGCCGAGGCGATAAAGCTGGGCTTTTTCAAATCGCTTGCAGCTAACGCCGCAAGGATAATTACAGCCGCTGTCTTTATGGCGCTTTACTTTTTGATAGCAAATTTGTGGAAATACGGCATAATACCCCTATGCATTGTCGCTGCTCTGCTGATAATAGCCGAAAACCTGTTTTCGACTTGGCTGATATACTTCAGAAATAAGCCCCTCAGAGAGTTCATAAACCTAAAAAACACCCTGTCGCTTATCGGCGCTTACCTTGTTATGCTCCTGCTGATGTGCGCGGTAATCTCGCTGTGCACCATATTCCTCGGTCAGTTCGTATCGCTCATAATAGCCCTGCCTCTGCTTGCATACACTCTCGCAGTTATGGACGGCATCTCTGTCTCCTACTTCGAGGACAGGTTCGGAAAATAAATTCCATTATTTGCAAACCGATAAAACAGCGCCTCCGAAAGGTTTTCGGAGGCGCTGTCTGGTTACTTTTTATATATTTGTCGCCGCTTTGACACACTCGCAAAAAAATGCGTTAGTTGCGGCATACTGCGGGGGCAATTCAAAAATTTCGCCCTTCAAAGTCAGTCCTTATAGCCCTTGGGATTCATCGTCTGCCACTTCCACAGCGACGAGCACATCTCGTCTATGCCGAGCTTCGCCTCCCAGCCGAGTTCCCTCTTTGCCTTGCTTGCATCGGCATAGCAGGCCGCGATATCGCCAGGTCTTCTGGGCTTTACCGAATATGGTATCTTATGTCCGCACGCCTTTTCAAATGCGTGAATGACGTCCAGCACCGAATAGCCTATGCCCGTGCCGAGGTTATAGACATATACGCCGCTGTTTACTATCCTGTCGATTGCCGCAACGTGGCCTTTTGCAAGGTCGACTACGTGGATATAGTCCCTTACGCCCGTGCCGTCGGGAGTGGGATAATCGTTGCCGAATACGCCTACTTCCTTGAGTTCGCCTATCGCAACCTTTGAAATGTAGGGCGTGAGATTGTTGGGTATGCCCTGAGGGTCCTCGCCGATGAGTCCGCTTTCGTGCGCGCCGACGGGATTGAAATATCTTAAGAGCACTACCGTCCACTCCTTATCCGCGGCATACATGTCCGAGAGAATCTTCTCCTGATAGAGCTTGCTGGTGCCGTAGGGGTTTGTAGTGCCGCCCGTCTTGCATTCCTCGGTGAGGGGAAGCACCTCGGGGTCGCCGTAGACCGTAGCCGACGAGGAGAACACTATCCTCTTGCAGCCGTATTCCGCCATGACCTCTACGAGGGCGAGCGTGCCGCCTATGTTGTTATCGTAATAGAGTATGGGCTTTGCGCAGCTTTCGCCGACTGCCTTGAGCCCTGCAAAGTGAATTACCCAGTCAATCTTGTTTTCGGAGAAAATGCGGCTAAGAAGCGCCTTATCCCTGACGTCGCCTTCATAGAGCTTTACGTCCTTGCCGGTAATCTTTTTTACCCTCTCCACGCTCTTGGCGCAGGAATTGTAGAAATTATCTATGACTACGACCTCGTAGCCCTTTTCAAGCAGTTCGACAAGCGTATGGGAGCCTATATAGCCCGCACCGCCGGTTACAAGAATTTTCATCGAGTATACCTCCATATCCCTCTTTAAAGTTGAGTCACCGTTATTCCGTCGGCTATTTCGGCGAAATAGAAAGTCGCCCTGTAGCCGATTTTTTCATAATATTTTTCGCCGACGACCTTTTTGAAGTCCCCGACCGCCTCCCTCTTTACGAGGGATATCGTACAGCCGCCGAAGCCTGCGCCCGTCATTCTCGAGCCGACGCAACCGGGATATGCCTGAGCCGCCTCCGCAAGGGCGTCGAGTTCGATGCCCGTCACTTCGTAGAGCTCCTTGAGCGACTTGTGGGACGCATTCAGAAGTCCGCCCAGGGCGACGATATCGCCGTTTTCCATTGCCCTGACCGCGCTTTCGACCCTGGCGCATTCCTCCACCACGTGCTTTGCCCTGTCGTACGCCTTGCCCTCTATGAGGTGTCCGTACTTCTCAAAAAGGTCTGCTTTGACGTCGGCAAGACAGCTTACTCCCAGCTTGGGAGCAAGGACGGCAAGCGCCTGCTCGCACTCCGCCCTGCGCTCGTTATACTTGCTCTCGATGAGGTTATGCGGTTTGTTGGTGTTTGCAATGACCAGAGCATAATCACCGAGTTCGAAGGGCACATACTTGCAATTAAGCGTCTTGCAGTCGAGCAGCATGCACATATTTTTTTTGCCGCACGCCGAGGCGTACTGGTCCATTATGCCGCAGTTGACGCCCGTATATTCGCGCTCCGCCTTCTGTGCGAGCAGAGCTATTTCTACGGGGTCGATCTTCTCGCCTGCGACCGCCGCGAGAGCGGCAATGGTCGACACCTCTATCGCCGCGGAAGAGGAAAGTCCGCTTCCGAACGGCACCGTGCAGTCCTGAAGCATATCGCAACCGACAAGCTTATGCCCTGCGCGCTTCCACATGAGTGCACTGCCTGCCTGATAGTTGCCGTACTTTAAATTATTGTAACTTTCCAACTTGTGTATGTCAAGCGAAACGCTCTCGTCGAGCGTCGTCCACTTTATGTTTATTTTATCGGTGCCGTTGGGGCGGACATAGACGGTATTTTTAAGCGACAGCGCAACGGGAAATACCTTGCCGCCGCAGTAGTCGACGTGTTCGCCGATTATGTTTATTCTGCCAGCGGCAGACACCTTATACTTATATTCAGCCATAGAAACCGATCCCCTTTAAAAATTCCAGAGTATTGGACATTGTCTTGAACACGGCGGTATTTTCGAGTATCCTGCGGCATATGCTGCCCAGCTCCTTTCTTATAGCCGCCCTTGCATCGCCGCCTATTTGCTTTGCCTCCTCATAGACGAGCGAAAACTCCTTTAAATCGTCGTCGAGCGAGCCGCGCTCCATGCACTCCGCAACGCGCGAAAGCTGCGCCTCTAACCTTCCTGGGAGTATGAAAAGTCCCTGCGCCTCGATAAGGCCTATCGATTCCTTCTTTATGGAGTGGAACTCGGGGTGGGCGTGAAATACGCCGTCGGGGTACTGTTCGCTGGTTATGTTGCTCCTTAAAATGAGGTTCATTTCGTAGCCGTCTTCCGTCTTTATGACGGTAGGGCTGACGGCGTTGTGCACCCCGTCCTTATCCTCGGCGATTATTCCGAGTTCGGGATTATCGTATGAGCACCACGCAACCCTTATGCGCTCAGACGCGTCGGCTATACGGTCGCGGTCTTTCCCCTCTATGCGGATTACCGTGCCCGGCCAGTCGGGTATGCCGAACTTAAGCTCAGGGTAAAGGTCGTTAGACAGATATTTCTTTACGGGCGCCCTGTGCAGGGGCAGACGTTCGCCTCCGCCCTGAAAATGGTCGTGTGCGAGCACGCTGCCGCCAATCCTGGGCAGGGGCGCGTTGCAGCCTATGAAATAGTGAGGGAATATGTCGACGAAGTCCATGAGCTTACAGAAAGTCGACCTGTCTACATACATTGGTGTATGCCTGCAATTTACGGCTATGCCGTGCTCGTTGAAGTAGCCGTATGGCGAATACTGCCAGAAGAAGTCCTCGCCGCCGAGCTTTAGGGAAACCGTCCTTAAAGTACGTTTATTGCGCGGCGCATAGCCCTCGTTTTCGCGGCATATGACGCATTTTGGATAGCCGCCTGCAACCGAATTGCCCTTTGCCGCCTTCTTGGGGTCACGGAATTCGGGCTTGGCTTTATTTATTGTCACGGTAAGGCCGTCCTCGTCGAAACGGGGATTTTTGTCGAGCACGGCGCGCCTTACGTAGTAGTTGTGCACGCAGTAGGAATACAGCCAGTCGGTAGCTGCCTTGCTCCCCTCTTCTTTGAGAATGCTCTGAAATTTATCGTCCGTCTGCGAGGGGGTGAGCGACAGCGCCGCCATTACCGCGTCGGCGACGGCATCGACCGAAAATTCCCTGCCGCTCTCCTCGAGAGCGGAACAAAGCTCGGCAACGAGCTCGTCGGGGCTTATGCACTCTTCAACCTCTTCGGGGGTAAACGTATCCGCGTCGAACATGGAAAGAAGGGTATTTACAGCGTAAGATACATCCCTACCGTCGAGAAGGAGATTGCGCCTTGCATATGAAATGAGTTTGTTTATCACGGTATTGAGGGACATCTTACCACCTCTTTTTATATAACTGCAATTTCCGCGCTGCCCGACAGCGTTCCGTCGGTAGCCGAAATTTCTATGTTTCCGCCCGTCGCCTTGACTACCGCGAGCGCCCTGCCGTAATAGGTATACGTGCTGTCGCCGTTGTAGCCCTCCTCGTTATAGGGACAGGCATTGCCTACGGCGAGCAGCTTTCCGCCCTTGACGGACACCTTTACCTTCTTGCGGTTGAGGGGTTTTACTACGCCGTTCGCGTCCGTGTAGTCGAGCTTTACGAAGGCAATCTGACCATTTCTGACTTGTGTCTTTTCGGGAAGCACGGAAAGATAGGTGTCGTCGCCTGCGGTGACGAGGCTGTTCCTCGCAATCTCCCTGCCGTCCTTATCCTTTGCCACGGCGCAGATTTCGCCTCCGCGGTAGGTCACTTTGAAGTCAAAGCGGCAATTCTTTCTGAATTTCTTTGCTCCGACCTTTTTGCCGTTTATGTACAGCTCTATTCTCGGCGCGCGCGAGTAAACCTCTACCCTTGCCTTTTTGCCGTCCAGACCGTTCCAGCTCCACGAGGGAATGGCGTTGGAGAACTTCCACGCCGAAGGCGAATGTTTTTCGTCCGTATGGCTGACGGGCACGACGGCTATCTGCGGCTTATCTTCAAGCTCGAACGCAACCTTTGTATAGAGCGCCTCGCCCAAGGGGTTGCCTATCAGGTCTATTCTGCCGCTGCCTGCCGTTATCCAGCCTGCGCCGTGCAGGAAGTCGGGGGCGTATTCCCTGTACTCCCAGCTGCCTACGCCCACCTCGCCGAGGTAGTCCATGCCTGCCCAGACGAAGTCGCCTATGAGAGCGGGATTATCCTTTGCAATCTCCCAGAACGCATATGCGTCCGAACAGAAGGTCTCGCTGCCGAGGATTATCCTTTCGGGGTATTTCTTTATGTCGTGACGGTATCTCTTTATGCCGTAGTTATAGCCTGCCACGTCCATCACGGCATAGCAATCCCTCGTCTTTCGGTCGCAGCCGGGAAGGCACGCCATAGTCTTCATGAACGAGTCGCCCATAAGCCCTGCAAGGTTATTGAAGAACTCGCTGCCCACCTTCTTGTTGGGGTTCTTTTCGGCCTTTTTATCGCTGTACTGCCCGAAACCGAGGGCATACAGATAGTTGAAGAAGATATTTACGCCCGTAGTTACGGGGCGGTCGGGGTCATATTCCTTGCATACCGCCTTCATGGACTTGAAGAACTCTATGCCGCGCTTTTCGCCCGTTTCCGCAACCTCGTTGCCCAGCGAGTACATGATTACCGAGGGGTGGTTGTAGTCCTTTTCTATCATATCCTTTATGTCGCGCGCATACCAGTCGGTTATGTAGTCGGCATAGTCATAGCGGTTCTTGTGGATATACCACATGTCCACGTATTCGTCCATAACTAACATGCCCAGCCTGTCGCAGGCGTCGAGTAACGCCTTGGAGCAGGGGTTATGCGCCGAACGTATGGCATTGTAGCCGTATTCCTTTAAGATGCGTATCTTCCTCTCCTCCGCCTCGGCATAGCACCTTGCGCCGAGTATGCCGTTATCGTGATGTATGCACGCGCCGCGGATGATTACCCTTTCGCCGTTTATCTTGAGCCCGTCGGTATGGTCGCAGGTAAGCGTGCGTATGCCGAAGCTGACGCTCTGCACGTCTCCTTCATACTTAGCCCTGCACTCGTAGAGCTGAGGGTCGTCGGGCGACCAGAACTTTGCATCGGGAATTTCAACGGCGAATACCGCATCGCCGTCGCTCTGCACCTTTTTTGCGGATGCGACCTCCCTGCCGTCCTTGAGTATCTTTACCGCCACTTCGCCGACGCCCGTCGTCCTTACCGTAACCTCTATCGCGGCGGGATAGAGCGAGAGCGTGCGCACCTTTACGCCGTTCAATACCACTCTCTTCCTGTCGCCGACATACATATGAACGGGACGATAGATGCCGGCGCCCGAATACCAGCGGTTGTTGGGCTGGTCGGCATTGCGCGCTATTACCCTCATCTCGTTCTCTTCGCCGTATTTAAGCTTGTCGTTTGCGGTGACGTAAAAATTAGTATAGCCGTAGGGGCGATATACCGCCTTCTGGCCGTTGATGTACACCTCGGCATTGCGGTAGACGCCCTCGAATTCAAATATTATGTCCTTGCCCTCGTACTCCTTGGGCACGGTGAACTTCTTTACGTACTCATAGTCAAAGCCGAGAAACCAGCCCGTATTGACGCCGGCTTCGGCATCATTCGTGCGCTTTTCATATATGGCGGCGTCGTGCGGAAGTTCGATATTTTGCCACTCGCCCTCGCCGAGGTGCCTGTATGCCCAGCCGCCGTTGAAGTCAATCTTTTTCATAGTTTATCCCCCTCTTAGTTTACTTTCGGACATTCAGGGAAAGCGCAGAAAATATTGCCTTTCTGCACGCCCTTTATTTTACGGTTATATAGTAACAAAAAATGTGAAAGATTACAAGAATTCTTTTTACGAATTATGGACAATTTTTTACTTTTTTATATTGACACCTGCGAATGAATGGCATATAATCGGAAGTGGAAAAATTTGAAAGGACATACGGCAATGAAGATAAGCAGACAGCAATGGAATCTCGGAGAGGGCGGTGTCTGGGCAGGGCGGTACAAAAATTCGCAGAACCTGCCGCACTGGCACTATGACTGCGAACTGTTCACCGTCGATAAGGGCGCATTGGACGTAATGTGCAACGGCACGGTCTACCGCGTGGAGAGCGGTCAGAGCTTTTTCATAGACAGCGGTCTGGTGCACTATACGCACGCGCTGTCGCCCGACACGGAAATTACGATGATTGTATTCGACTACGGCATTATAAAGCCGTTTGCCGCAGGGCTTGCGCTTGAAATTCCCATAATCTCTGCCGACTACGGACTGCACGCCCTGTATGACGAGGTAATGGGAGAGATTAAGTCGCGAAAGCCGCTTTACAGCTACCGCGCCGCGATAGACGTTGCAAAGTGCATGACCGACATTTACCGCGGCGAACGCACCTGCCCTTCCGGCGCAAAGGACGGCCGCACAGACAGGTTAAAGGCGCTCATGAGCGACATAGACGAAAATTATGCCGACTATGACCTGACCGCCGCCGCAAAGTTCATGAATATGAACTCCTCCTACTTTTCAAGGCTGTTTCACGCCGTGACGGGCATATCGTTCAACAGATATCTGACCTATGTTCGGTGCGCAAACGCCGTGAATATGATAAAGTCGGATAAGGACCTGACCATGACGGAGATTGCGCTTGCCTGCGGCTTTACCACCATACGCAACTTCAACCGCATTTTCAGAGCATATACGGGCTATGCCCCGACAAGACTGCCTGACGGCTACGTAATGCAGGAAAATTTTATCCCCGTCAGCGCAAGCGAAAATAACCCCACGCTCAACGAGTGCATACTTTTAGAGCGCTCTGACGGGTGAAAAATACATACATTTCGGCATAACAGCATAAAAACTCCCGAAGAAGGTTTTGTCTCTTCGGGAGTTTTTCGGGTTATATCTTTAAGGAGATTTTCCGAGTATGCTGTCAGATGAGCGACTTATAGAGCGCGATAATATCTTCCTTGGTGGGGTCCTTGGGGTTGCCGGGACGGCAGGCATCGTCCATTGCGGACTGCGCGAGGAAGTCGATATCCTCTTCCTTTACGATGTTCTTGAGGTCTGCGGGAATGCCTACATCGTGAGAAAGCTGCTTTACAGCCTCGATTGCTGCCTTTCTGTACTCTTCCTGCGTCATATCGTCTACGCCCTTTACGCCCATTGCCCTTGCAATCTCGCGGTACTTTTCGCCCGTTGCAGGTGCATTATATTCCATAACGGTGGGCAGAATTATGGCATTTGCCACGCCGTGAGGGGTATCGTACAGCGCGCCGAGAGGGTGTGCCATGGAGTGAACTATGCCGAGACCTACATTAGAGAAGCCCATGCCTGCGATATACTGGCCGAGAGCCATTCCCTCTCTTCCTTCGGGAGTGTTTGCAACCGCGCCGCGGAGCGACTTGGAGATAATTTCAATTGCCTTGAGGTGGAACATATCCGAGAGCTCCCAAGCGCCCTTGGTGATGTAGCCTTCGATTGCGTGGGTAAGTGCGTCCATACCCGTTGCGGCGGTCAGACCCTTGGGCATTGTCGACATCATTTCGGGGTCGATTACTGCAACTACGGGGATATCGTGGGGATCTACGCACACGAACTTGCGGTTCTTTTCTACGTCGGTTATGACGTAGTTTATGGTAACTTCTGCCGCCGTGCCTGCCGTGGTGGGTACGGCGATTATGGGAACGGAGGGCTTTTTGGTATCAACCGCGCCCTCGAGGCTTCTTACGTCCTCGTGCTCGGGGTTGGCGATTATTATGCCTACTGCCTTAGACGTATCCATAGACGAGCCGCCGCCGATTGCTATTATGTAGTCTGCGCCGCTCTTCTTGAATGCCGCAACGCCAGTCTGCACGTTTTCGATAGTGGGGTTGGGCTTGATGTTCGAATACAGCTCGTATGCATAGCCGTTGTCCTCGAGCACCTTGAGTACCTTGTCGGTTACGTGGAACTTTACGAGGTCGGGGTCGGAGCATACGAATGCCTTCTTAAAGCCGCGCTTTCTTACCTCGTCGGCTATTGCCTTAATAGCTCCTGCGCCGTGATAGCTTGTCTCGTTCAATATAAACCTGTTCATTAATTTATCCTCCTGATTTATTTTCGGGTGAGTGCCTATTTTATTATGCAATCGGCTGTCGACACGTTTGTCGCAATGGGTACGTCATAGACGACGGCAATTCTAAGGAGCGCCTTGACGTCGGGGTCGTGCGGTTGTGCTGTCAGAGGATCGCACAAGAATACTATTGCATCTATCTTGCCTTCGGCAACGTGCGCGCCTATCTGCTGGTCGCCGCCAAGAGGGCCCGAGAGATAGCTCTTGACGGGCAGTCCCGTGGCTTCCTCCACCATCTTGGACGTGTGTCCCGTGCCGCAGAGTTCATACTCTTTGAGTATCTCTTTATTCCTCTTTGCCCACTCTATGATTTCCTGCTTCTTGCCATCGTGCGCGATCAGCGCGATTACCTTCTTCTTCATTTATAAATCCAAAAAGTCCTTTCTGTATTTAACGCCGAAGAGCTCGACAAGTTTTACCATGTCTTCATCCTTGATGGTGTTGACCCTCGGGCGGTTGCATATGAGCATATAGATCTGCGCAGCCTTTTCAACCGTCTCGATGAGGCCGAAGGTCTCGTCAAGCGTCTTGCCTGCGCCATAGATGCCGTGCATTGCCCAGACGACTAAGCGGAACTCCTCCATCTTCTTTGCAGTTGCCTTGCCTATCTCGCTCGTGCCGCAGAGCATCCAGGGAAGTATGCCCACGCCCTCGGGGAATACGACTATGCACTCCGTGCACATCTCCCAGAGCGTATGCGTGAACTTCTTTTCGTCCAGCTCGTGCACGAAGTTCATTGCAAGCGTGTTCGTAGGGTGCGAGTGTATGACTACTCTGTTTTCGGGGTCTACCTTAAGCCTTGCCATATGGCTCATCATGTGAGCAGGGAACTCGGACGTGGGTCTGCCGCCGTCCTTGAAGCCCCATAAAAGCTCGATATGCTTGCCGTCCTTGCCAATTCTCACTATGCCGAGATTGGTCTCGGGGTCGCCCTCTACGTTCTTGAAGTATTTGCCCGTGCCGGTCACGATGAAGTACTTGCCGATAAGCGGAGTTATGTCGAAGTCCACTTCGTTTACGCCCATCAGGGGTATATCTCTTATGACGTTATCGATATCAAGATACTCCTTGACTTCCTTTTCGTCAAGCATATAGCTGATATTTCCGCCGTTTCTCTCGTCCCAGCCGAGACGATACATATTTGCCGCCGTTGCGCACATCTCCCTTACAAAGGGTGCCGTCATTATATCTTTCATACTCGCTCCTTTAATATTTCACTTTCATATTCTCTTATCGTCGTGAGGTAGTCCTCTTTGAGTCCCTGACGCTCGAGATATTCCTGCCATACTGCGCCGAAGGGCAACGTCTTGTACTCCTCCTGCTTTACCATGAGCGCCGTGAAGTCTGCATCCTTTTGCAGCTTCTTGAGCTCGTCGTGGTTGATGAGGAGCGCAAACAGAAGCGCCTTCTGCATAGCCCTCTGTCCCGTTACCCACGCAGACAGTCTGTTTATGCTTGCATCGAAGTAGTCAAGACCGATGAGCACCTTTTCGGTAGCATCGTTTCTGACTATCTCCTTGGCAATCTCTTTGAGCTCGTCCTCGAAAAGTACTACGTGGTCTGAATCCCACCTTACGCCCCTCGTTACGTGAAGAGCGACTTTGTCATAGAAGGCGAGAAGTGCGGGAATTTTATCCGACACGTACTCTAAGGGGTGATAGTGTCCGTTATCCAGAAGGCAGCAGATGTCGTTCTTTGCGGCGTAGTTCTGGTAGAATTCGTTGGAACCCACGGTATAGCTTTCGACGCCTATGCCGAACACCTTGCTTTCAACCGCTACTATTACCTTGCTCTTGTCATACTTGATTGCAAGTATTTCGTCCAGCGACTTCTTTAAGCGAAGTCTGGGGGTAAGCCTGTCCGCAGGCACGTCCTTGTAGCCGTCAGGTATCCAGATATTCATCATTGTCGGCGTTCCCATTTCGTCGGCGAGATATTCTGATATCTTAATGCACGCCTTGCAGTGCTCTACCCAGAACTTTCTTACAGTTTCGTCGGGCGAGGAGAGCGTAAGCCCGTCCTTTACCATCTTATGGGAGAACATAGTGGGGTTGAAGTCTATGCCTGCAAGCCCCAGCTCCTTTGCAAACTTAACCCAGGGCGCGAAGTGCTCGGGGCGGTATGCGTCCCTGTCCACCTCTTCGCCGCTTAAAATTGCATAGCTGGCGTGAAGGTTGAGACGCTTTGTGCCGGGCATAAGCGAAAATGCCTTCTTTATGTCGGCTTTCAGCTCCTCGAAGTTTCTCGCTCTTCCGGGGTAGTTGCCCGTAGTCTGTATGCCGCCCGAAAGCGCTCCGCCGCCGTCAAGGCCTATTACGTCGTCGCCCTGCCAGCAGTGCACCGACACGGGTATCCTTTCAAGCTTGGCTATCGCCGCCTCGGTGTCTATTCCGTATGCGGCATACTGCTCTTTTGCAAGCTTATATATCTCGCTCATAAGTTATCTCCTTATTTTATTTGTATTTTCAAATTGCCGATAGCCGTCGCTTCAATCGGCAGGGCGATTACTTGCTTGCCCGTAGCTTTTGCCGTCAGCTCGTTTAAATAATTATTCTTTGCTCCGCCGCCGACTATGTACAACTTTTTATAGCTCTTGCCCGTATTGGCTTCAAGCTCGGCTATCGCAGTCTTATAGCTTTCAGCAAGACTTAAAAATGCGCACTTGAAATAGTCCGCCCATACCTTAGGCACGCTCTTGACGCTGACGTCGAACGCCTCGGTCATGCGCTCGGGCGAGAGGAACTGCGGCGCGTTTATGTCCGCCGTCTCGCAATATGCGCTCTCCCTCGCTCTCCTTATTATCTCGTCGAAAGGCATATCGGGGCAAAGCTCCTTTTTGAGGTTATTGACCACCCACATGCCCATTATGTTCTTCTGGTATCTTATATATCCCACTCCGCCCTCGTTGGAGTAGTTTGCTTTTCGGCTGCCCTCGTCGGTTATCGCGCTCTTTGTCTTTACGCCTAAAAGCGACCACGTGCCCGAAGAGATGTACAGCTCTTCGCCGTCCATGGGTATGCCCTCTACCGCGCTGCCCGTATCGTGAGTTGCGCACAGCACCACCTCTGTATTGCCGCCGACATATGCGGCAATTTCGGGAAGAAGTTCGCCCACCTCTTCGCCCGGCTTATGAAGTGCAGGGAAAAGATTTTCGGAAAATCCCAACGCCTTTAATATTTCTCCGTCAAACTCACCCGTATTCACATTTACAAGCCCAGTCGTTGTCGCGTTGGTGTACTCCTTGACCTTTTTGCCCGTGAGCTTATACGCAAGATATTCGGGTATCATTAGAAAGTCTGTAATTTTATCAAGCCGACCCTCTGCCTTATCCGAATACAGCTGGTATATAGTATTGAACGGCTGGAACTGTATGCCCGTACGCGAATACAATTTTTCAAAGGACATACGCCCGTGCACTTCGTCCATTATATCTGAAGTCCTGTCGTCGCGGTAGGCATATACGGGCCGCCTTTCGCCGTCCTCGCCTATGAGCACATAGTCGCAACCCCAGGTATCTATTGCAATGCTTGCAATCTCCGAGTACTGCCCGAAGGCAACCTTTATGCCCTCCCTGACGCTTGCAAACAGTCCGTCTATATCCCATACGAGGTGACCGCTCTCTTCCTTTACGCCGTTGGGGAAACGGTACACTTCCTTAGTCTTTATTTCGCCGTCCTCTTCCCAGCCGACTATGTGTCTGCCGGACGACGCGCCTATATCTATCGCAAGAAAATATTTCATGATTTATGTCCTCTTTGTTCCCTGTGTTTTGCCGCAGGCATTTTGCACCTGCGGTAAAACATCGGGCAGGAGAAAAATTTTAATGAAAAAATTCGTGTATTCTTTATTTTGCAGTCGACTTAAAGCGAACAGATGAACTCGTATTCGCCGCTGCCGACAGTATTTACGCTTCCGTCGGGAAGGGTGACGTCGCACACCGAAGATACGGGAACGGCAACAGAAAGACTGAACTTCCTCGTCTTCTTGTCGATATTCCATCTGCACTTAATTGTGCCGTAGGGCGTTTCGGTTGACCCCTCCGCATATGTAAGTCCGCCGCCTATGACGGGCTTTACGGAAAATTTCTTATAGCCCGGCTCGGTATTCTCTATGCCGAGCACCCTCGAGTAGAGGAATTTGCCGACCGCGCCGCTGGCATAGTGGTTATACGATATCATTACCCCCGCCGTGCCGTCGTCGCCGATATGGCAGGTTCCGTCCTCGGCAAGGCCGTCCCAGCGCTCCCATATTGTAGTTGCGCCTGCCTTGACCTCATAGAGCCACGAAGGGCACTTTTCGTTAAGGAGCATCTTATACGCCGTATCCGCATGGCCGCTGTCCGCAAGCGCGAAGAGTATGTACGGCGTGCCGGGGAAACCCGTGCCTATGCAGTAATTATTGCGCTCTACAAGGTCTACGAGGTTCTTTGCCGCCTGCTTTCTCTCTTCGCCCTTGAATATGCCGAACTGCAGGGGAAGGACGTACGCTGTCTGGAACTCCTCTTTAAGCTTTCCGTTGCCGTCCGTAAATACCGAGCGGTATGCGTCCGCAACCTTTTCCGAAAGCTCGCGGTAGTACTTTTCGTCCTCCTCTTCGCCGAGAATGTGAGCAATCTCTGAAAGAAGCGCGCTTGTATTTTTAAGGCTTGCCGTGCCCGTCCACTTGCCCCTTGCCTGCCACTGCTGCATCTTTGGAAGGTCGGGCGCTACCCAGTCGCCGAAGTTGAACGCAGAGGGCATATGCCAGATGTATCTGTTTTTGCCCACGCTTAAAAGTCCTGCCCAGAACTTGCACGCCTTGACGTACTTCTTCATTGTGGGGTACATCTTTTTGAGTAGTTCTTTATCGCCCCTCGCCTGATATTCCGCCCAGGGCACGAGTATGCACGCATCGCCCCAGAACGCAACCGCCATTACGGGCATGGTTGCGGGGAAGCCGTAGCCGTGCACGGGAACAGTATTGGGTATGCCGCCCGTCTTGAGCTGTTCGTTCTTTACGTCCTTGAGCCACTTGTCGAGGAAACGGCTCATGTCGAAGTTATAGCAGGCGGTAGGCGCGAATACCGCTATATCGCCCGTCCAGCCCATCCTCTCGTCCCTCTGGGGGCAGTCGGTGGGAATGTCCATAAAGTTGGACTTTGAACTCCAGATTATGTTGCTCTGCAACCTGTTCAGTCTCTCGTCCGAGCAGGAGAAGCTGCCCGTGCGCCTTATATCCGAATAGAGCGCGACGGCCGAAACCTTTATGTCTTTTTGGTCTATGCCAGTAACCGACACATAGCGGAAGCCCATATAGGTGAGCTTGGGCGAATAGCTCTGCGCGCCCTCTTTGCATATGTAGGTTGCCGTACACTTTGCAGAACGCAAAAATTCAGTGAAGAGGCTGCCGTCCTTTTTGAGTATTTCGGCGTGCTTTACGACTACCGTCTGACCCTCTTTTGCATTGAGTATGTCGAGCTTTACTACGCCTGCAAAATTCTGGCCGAAGTCATATATCAGCTGACCGTCGTCAAGTTTTGTGACCGTCTGCGGCTGCATTTCCTCGTGCTCGCAGACGAGAGAGCCGTACGTTGCCGAAATATTGGGGTTGATTCTAAGCGTCTCGCGCGTTGCGTTTTTCCAGTTAATCTTATTGAGGTCGACGGTCGCGTCATAAGTTTCGCCGTCGTATATATCTGAAAAACGGTAGTTGCCTTCCTCCGTCACCTGCCAGCTTTCGTCCGTGCCGATGACTTCAGAAGTGCCGTCCTCGTAGTCTAATTTAATTTCCGCAAGCAGAGACTGTCTGTCTGCATAGTGGCGGTTCTTCCTCGTCCACACGAACGAGCCTACCGCCCAGCCGCCGCCTACGACAAAGATGAGCTCATTTTCGCCGTCTGCCTTTAAAAGCGGGGTAATGTCATATGTCTGGTACTGGAGATTCGTAAAGTATGAGGTGAACCCGGGCGCAAAGTAGTCCTTGCCTATCTTTTTGCCGTTCAAAGTCGCCTCGTATATGCCCATAGCCGTCGAATACAGCCTTGCGCGGACGACCTTTTTGGAGGGCGTAACCGTCTTTTTAAAGGTCATGGGTATGGGAGATACTCCCTTTTCGGTGAAGTTATACGCGCCGTCGGTTATCCATTTTCCCTTCCAAGGGGTGTCCATTCTGCCCGTCTCGAAGGCCATTTGTGCCTCGGCGCTTTCACCGTAGTTATCGGTTGCCGTGACCTTAACCGTATAGGTCGTGAACGGTTTTAAACCTTCGCCGCCGTAGGGCACGAGCACCTGTTCTGTCGTAGTCGTCTTCCAGTCGCCGACGGATATTTCAGCGCTCTTCAGGCGGACATCTTTTTTGTCCGACGAGAGGCTGAACGAAAAGCGCGGATGCGCCTCGTCGGTTATGCAACAGTCTTCAAGATTTTCTGTCGTCAGCCTTGTAATTTTCATATTTCCCCCCACCTTTTTATTCGCTCTCTCCGTGGCGTTTTTCTGCGGAAACACAACCACCGCAAGCGCCATTTTACGCCCCTTTTCGTGCCTGCGCATTTTCTGCGCGTTTTGACTTTAAAGCGCATTTCAAAAAATTCTGACAGCCGCCGAAACTTTATTTCGGCTCATTTTCAGAAGCGACTTTATAAGCCTCTATTTTTATCAAGATAAAAATACCATATCGCATTATATGTTGTCAATACTCGCTCTTTAATTGATTGTTATTATGAAATTGTTGCACAAAACAGCGCAATATTGCGCAATAACGATAGAAAATGAGCATTTTTATATAAGCCATTTAAGTCGGACATATTGACAAAAAACGGTGCGTGTGATATCATTCGGTTAAGATATGGAAAATCGCTGAATAAGGACGGTTTGTTATGTACATAAAAGAGCGATTCGAAAAGATTTCCGAATACCTTAAGACACACAAAAAGGCCACCGTCGAGGAGCTGTCCGCACTGCTGTACGTCAGCCCCGCAACCATACGACGCGACCTGGGCGAAATGCAGTCCCTGGGCATAATTGCGCGTACCCACGGCGGCGCGCTGTACATAGAAGATTCCGAGGAGACTTCTATCTTTGTACGCCTTGACAAGAACGCACGCGACAAGGAGGGCACGGCAATGATTGCCATGCATCATTTGCCGCTCTTCCAGACGGCATTCATAGACAACTCTTCCACCTGCTTCGCCCTGGTAAAACTTATGAGTCTGGAGCACAAGACGGTAATTACCAACGGCCTGCAACTTGCGCTTACGCTGTCGCAACAGGAAAATATCGAAATAATCATGCCCGGCGGCGAAGTAAGATTCAATACCAGCGCAGTTTCGGGCAGTCTCGCCTGCAATACTGTTGCCGATTTCAGACCCGACATCACGCTGTGTTCATGCGCGGCGATAGACGAAAACGGCGTATATGAGCATTCGATTGACTCCTGCGAGCTCAAAAAAGCCGCCCTTAAGGCGAGCAAAAAGAGAATTCTGCTTGCCGACAGGACTAAATTCGGACATACGACGACATACCGCACCTGCTCGCTCGCCGCTTTCGACGCCATTTATACAAACGCCGACGACCGCACGGTAGCGCCCCTCAGGGAAAAGGGACTTACGGTTTTCAACAGCACTCGCTGATTGCCGTCCGCATAAAAACGGCAGAGTGCAAATAACGCACTTGTCTTTTTCCTCAGAAAACGGGCTTAAATTTTTATATTAAAAATAACTGGGGCGGCGCGCGAAAATATTTCGCGCGCCGCCCCCTCTTTGTCAATAAGGCAAAAGTGCGTTCGCAGGCATATATTGCCGCACCAATCGCATTTTTACGACAATTTTAAATGCACATATATTTTGTCGTTCAGCGTTGACCTGAAAATGAGCAGACGACTTGAAAATATCCTTGTATTTTTCAATTGCAGACGGGTAAAAACCGGCACTAAGTATGACAATATTTCTCCTCCTCATTGACGGCAAATGCCGACTATGGTATAATTGAATGCGGAGAAAGACAATGACCAACAGAGTAAAAAAAATTTGCGTAAGCGCAACTATTTTTGCCTGCCTGATCAGCGCGTTTCTGCCTGCTTGCATACCAAAAGACAAGACTATTGAATGCACCGTAGCCATTGTTCTGCCCGAGGACGCGACCTCGCCGCAACCGCTTGTAACCGTCAATCGGGGCGACGACGCCACGTTCAGCATATCGCTGCCCGAGGACAGACGCATCGTGTTCGTAGGGTATGACGACTATACCCTCGGCGGAGGAGAAACAGCCTCCGCAGGCAGAAGATATTTCGAACTTACCCTTCACTCCGTGAGGTATTCGGAATACATAGAGGTGCAGTCTGCGGCGGCGCTGACCACGCAATATCTGCCCAACGGCGGCGAAGGCGACGGTATGACAATAACCGAAAATCCCGTACACCTCCGCCCCGTCAGCCTGAACGCGGAAAGCGCGTTCGAGCGGCAGGGATATATTCAGACGGGCTGGAACACGGCGGCAGACGGCACGGGCGAGCACTACTCCTTCGGCGGCAGGCTCAACCACGACGGCGACGAGCTGACGCTTTACGCAGAATGGCAGAAGGAAAATCCCGCCGCGGACTTCGGGTACGAACAGATTGCATACAGCGACAATC
Source organism: uncultured Clostridia bacterium (assembly GCA_944354125.1). Classification (GTDB taxonomy): domain Bacteria; phylum Bacillota; class Clostridia; order Christensenellales; family Borkfalkiaceae; genus Coproplasma. The sequence goes on from CALVPT010000004.1 coordinate 59,799, forward strand.
TCATGATAACCTCCTGTCTGACCGACGCCGACGAAATTGCCGTCCCCGAAAGCATAGGCGGAAAAAAAGTTGTAGGCATTTCGGACGGAGCGTTTACGGACAGGGAAATTTCTAAGCTGGTTCTGCCTGACAGCATAATACGTATCGAGAGCGGTGCGTTCGACGGCTGCAACATAGAAAAACTTGTCATGTTCGACAACGTTACGGATATAAGTTCGCAAAGTTTTACGAACTGCACGCTCAGCACGCTATACCTCAACGCCAGACAAAAGCCGACGTTCAGCGGCAGCTATTTCGACACGTTTGCCGACAAATATGACAGACTGTACGCGCTGAAAAACCAAAAAAAGATAATTCTTACGGGCGGCTCTTCCGTGAGATTCGGCTTCGATTCGATGAAGATAGAACGCGAACTTGAAGGATATTCGGCAGTAAACATGGGCGTATATGCCTATGCCAACATGCGGCCGCAGCTCGAGCTGATATCCCTCTGCGCGAAAGAGGGCGACATTGTTTTGCACGGCACGGAGTTTGACGCGATAGACGAACAGTTCTGCGTGTCGGACACCCTCGGATATGAAATTTTTGCCATGTGCGAGAGCAACTATGACCTGATTTCTTTGCTTGACCTTACGGACTATGACGGCATATTCGACAGCTTCCGACAGTTCAACGACAGACGCAAGGGCATGATTAAAAAGAGTTACGACATATCCCCTTCGGACTACGACGAGGACGGAAACCCCTCTGCCTCACCCGTTTACAACTCGCGCGGAGACTACGTTCTCTATCGCAAGAACAACGAGGAGATGAAAAACTTCGGAGTAAAGAGAGCTTATTACAACAAAAAATATTTCCCCGAATCTGCCATATCCGATTTAAACGAAGTCCTGGCAAAATTGGGGGCAAACGGCGCCGAGGTGCTGTACGCATACACACCGAGAATGAACACTTCGCTCAGCGACGACAGTGACCGCGAAAGCATAATTGCCCTGGACATATACCTCAACGAACGCCTTTCGGTACCCATAATTTCGGACATTGAAAGTTCGCTTTATTCCCCCCTCTACTTCTTCGGAACGGATAACCATCTGTCTACGGAAGGGGCGGAAATTCACACCGCAAACATCATAGCCGACCTTAAAAAATACCTTGCGGCGAACGCATAAAACTCTGTTTTTAAAATGCGGCGGACTGCCTCAAAGCAGTCCGCCGCATTTCCATTCCGACATTTTCCACGACAAGGAAAGCGCCCCGACCTGAATCGGGGCGCTCCTTTTATTTATGTATGTCTTTCAAGGCCTGTATGTCTTACTTTTTGACGGGTCTGAAGCTGAAGTATACGTTTACGAGTGCAACCAACCATGCAATTACATAGATTATGAAGCCTGCGATTGCCGTATATGCCGACGCCAGATTTATGGGCGTTGCAACTTCCTGCTTGACGCTGTCGTTGGAGAAGAAGATGTACGAAAGTCCGTTGAGCCTTGTCTGAATGAAGTTCATCATGACTACTATCATGAACACGGCAGCAACCACTTTGAGTATATCCGAGCATACCCTAATGACGAGCATTACCGTCTTATTTTCTACGTTTACCTGAGTGAGCACCAGGGCTATTGCAAGCAGAATTACCGAGAACACCGAGAAGGTGATTATTCCGCCGGGGTTAGTGCCCTTGAAGTATCCCTCCACATTGCCGTTTGCGCAATATACGCTCATTGCAACGAGTGCGAGAATGAAGGCTGCAAGCGTGAGGTATGTGCTGACGCTCTGCTTCTTTAAGAAATCGAGTACCTTGTTCATATTACTCTTCCTCCTTCTTTACCGTGTTGAGTACAACCAGCGCTACATATGCGGCTGCCGACAGACCCGTGAGTACCGCACTGCCTATGAATATGCCCTGCAGCGTTGCATCCCACCAGGGAGTTACCCTTTCGGTAGTGATGTTCAGAAGTGCGCTGTTTGCAAATGCATAGAGCTGATACTTGAGGTTTTCCCTTGCCTGGTCAACGAGTGCCTGGTCCTTGGAAGCCGATTCGATTGTGATGTAGCTCCAGGTCGAGTCGCCCGCGGTCTTGTCGCCGGACTTGCTTATGTAGTTATCGCCCTGAGCGAAGTCTGCCATCATGGTTATGGTAGCCATTATGCAGCTTTCAGCGTTGAAGTAGTACTTGTTGTTCATCATATCCGTCGAGATGAGACCATTGAAGCCCCACTCTTCGCGGATTATCTTCTTGAGCATTCCGACGCTGTGCGATGCGTTGGTTGCGCCGAGACGGTTGAATGCAACCATCATGCCGAGTGCGCCCGCATCCTCTACCGCGCCCTGGAAGCCGCGCATATCGGTCTGACGGAATTTCTGTTCGTTCATGTATACGCATATACCCGAACGGTCGTGTTCCTGATCGTTGAAGCCGATGTGCTTGGGTCCTACGATTATGCCCTTGGAGTTGGAGCCCTCTATCTGAGCGGCGCCGAGCACGTTGGTGAGCATGGGATCTTCGGAGAGGTATTCGGTATTTCTGCCGTTATAAGGCGTTCTGTGATAGTTGAGACCTGCACCCCAGATTTCATACTTCTTGAGCTGGAGTCCGTGGTTGCCGAGGAGTACGCCCCAGTCATATGCAAGATCGGGGTTGAACGACGAGCCGAGCAGCGACTGCGAATTTACTGCGGGTCTGAAACCGTTAGTGAATCTTCCGTCCTTGAAGCCCGTAGGACCGTCTGCCTGAGGTACGTTGGGGTTGTCTACGTTAGTGAGCACGTCAGATGTGGAACCGCCGTGGATTACTGCACCGATTGCCTCGTTTACCGAAATCTGGCTTACGAGCTTGTTCCAGAAATCATCGTTGATGTTCTCGAGCTGAGGCTGACCGATATTCGCTTCGCCGAACTTATACTTTTCGCCGAGGTCAACGCCGTCGGGATTTTCAACCGTTCCGTTTTCGGTTATCTCGTATGTCTTGCCGACAAGTTCGTCCTTCCACTCTTCAGCCTTGTCGCTGCGAAGAATGGCAACAGATACTTCGGTGTTGTAGTTCTTGGGATAAGTGCCTTCCCAATCCTTCCTGGAGAGCTCGGTTACGGTGCCGGGCAGCCAGTAGTTGAGCGATGCGTCGTCCATCTGGTTGGTGATTACCATGCCGTTTTCGCTCTTGGAATAGGTAGTGTTGTCGAATGCCGAGTTATTCCATACCTTTACGTTCTGAGCGTCGCCGTCAACTTCCTTGGAGGAGTCGATTGCCTTGATGACGTTGTTTACGGCATCGTGAGCGCCTGCGGCAGCGGTGAAGTAATAGTTGCCTTCGTCAAGTATGTACGTCTTGGCATTGGTGTAGTCGTAGCTTGCAAGGTACTTGGTAGGAACGGAGATTTCTACCGTTACGGTCTGACCTGCAGCGACTTCCACCTTCTTGGAGTTGAGGAACATTATAGCCGACTTCTCGACGAGATTGTCCTTGTCGTACTGGGTGTAGGGCTGAGATACATAGAGCTGAGCGAGGAAGAGACCCGTCTTGTCGCCATCGTTATGCACTGCAACCTTAGCCGTGATATTGCCGTCTACGCTGTCTTCAACGTTTACTTCGGTTATGGTCTGGGTATAGGGGATATAGGAAAGACCGTGACCGAAGGTATAGGAAACTTCCTTGTCATAGTCCCACGCGCCGCCCTGGGTGCTGCCCTTGGTGCTGTCCGCGTTGCCCTGACCCATTATTGCGTCGTAATATCTCGTCTCATAGTAGCTGTAGCCTGTGTAGATGCCCTCTGCCTCTACTATGTAGTAGCCGCCCGAATAGGATGCGGAACCGCCGAACGAACCGGTTACGTCGTTGGATATTGCCGTGTTGCCCCATCTGTCGTCCCTGGTCGTCGAACCGTCGACTGCAAGCGTGTCATAGTCTGCATAGTAGCCGCCGCCGAAGTTCTGCATTGCAGGAGACGAAACGGAAGACGTTGCATATGTATCTGCCAGCGCGCCCGTAGCATTTACCTTGCCGGTAAGCACGTTAGCCACGCCCGTAAGCTGATAGTCGTTGGGAATGCCGATGTATGCGATGCCGTCGACTGCATAAGTGCCGCTCTTGAGCTGGCCTACCTCTATTGTACAGGAGGTATTGAGAAGTACGACGACCTTATCGCAAAGTTCCTTTGCCTTGGCGACGAGCGCGAGCTCTTCGGGCGAAAGCGCAAGGGGATCGCCGTAGTTGTTGCCGTAGTAGTCGAGACCTGAACCGGGCTTATAGGTCGTGCCTTCGCCGCCGGGTCTGCAGAATACGACGATGCCGACGTCGGACTCAGCGCTGCTCTCCCAGTTTTCTCCGCCCCACTCTGCATTGCTGTACATGGATACGGGAACTTCGGTTACCTTGAAGTCGGTGTAGTCGCCTGCCGAGAAATTAGCCTGGTTGTCAAAGGCAATTTCCGTACCTGTGACCTCGCCCGTCCAGGGGTTAACCGTCTCCACCTCGTGAGGGTTCATGATCTTTTCGTACATCGTCTTGACGCTTTCGTTAAGCTTTACGCCCGCATTTTCAAGCGCCTTTACGAGGTCTACCGAGTCGCTGTTGCCGCCCTTATCGGGTCCGTAGTAAGGGCCGTAGCCTGCCAGTCCGAAAAGCGCAACCGTCTGAGTATTGTCGCCCTTCAGGGGAAGAACTGTGTTTTCGTTCTTCATGATTACGGTTCCTTCCTCGCCCTCGCGGATGGCGAAATCCTTGGTTGCCTGCTGAAGCTCTTCTTCAGTCGCATAGTCGTTCACATACTTCGCCTTGGAAGTATCGGTTATGTACGACTCCGTGCCCAGAGCAGTATCGACCAAGGAACGGTTAGCATCTGCTATCGTATATCCTACGCTGGACAATACGATTACCGACGCCATCGTTGCCGTCAGTCCGCGAAACAAAGGAATAAGTTTCTTTGTCTTCATCTGTCTTCTCTTCTCCTTACATACATTTCTTTTATAACCCGTCGGCGTATTACTGCCGACTGCGTTATCAAAACAATCACAGAATTTATATATTATGTGAAAACACAACTTATATCCAAATTTTTGTGAGATAATTTTTCAGGATATTTTATTGCTTCACATTTTCTGGGTTGAGTATAGCACGGCGAAAAAAATTTGTCCATATCTTTTGCTCATTTGATTGATATGTTGATAAATAAGCATTAATATGGTTTAATTTAATCAAAATTTGCTAAAATCAATCACAAAACAATCAACGAAAAAATATTGCCATACGCCGTGCAGGCGAAAAAATAAGAATAAAAAGACAAAAAAAGGGCGGCGGTCAACCTCCTGGTTGACCGCCGCCCGAAAATGACGCCGTCGATACTAGCCCTTACTTAAAACTTAATTTTCGGACGAGAACGCGTACTTTATGTAATGACTGTAAGTTCTGCCGCCCTCGATTATCGGCTTTTCGAAACCTTCCTTATTTATGGCATCGGGGAAATACTGGGGCTCGAGGCAGAACGCCGAACGCGCATCGTAGACTCCGCCCCTGCACTTTGCATTGTTGAGGAAGTTTGCGGTATAGAACTGGAGCCCGGGCATGTCGGTATACACGTCCATCCTTATGCCGTCGCTCTTTGCCGACGCTGCATACTCGCCGTCGAGCGCGAAGTTATGGTCGTATCCGCCCGACGCCAGCTTAATCTGCTCGTCGTCGGAGGACAAATCTCTGCCTATCTCCTTGAACTTAGTGAAGTCGAAGGGCGTGCCCTCCACCCCGACAATCTGCCCCGTAAGCACGGACGCCGAGTCAATCGGCGTATATCTGAGCGCATTTATCCTTACGAGCGTATTGAGCGCCGAACCGTTGGTGCCGCTGAGATTGAAGAACGAATGATTTGTAGGATTCCAGAGCGTCTGTCCGCTCGCCTCGGCATCATACGTGACCTTAAGCGCGTCGCCTTCCAGCGCATATGTAACCCTTAGGACGAGATTTGCGGGCATGCCCTGGTCGCCGTCCTTGCTGAGCAGGGAAAACCTTACCTCGTCGCCGTTATCCTCGCCGTAAAACACGCGCTTGTCGTAGCCCTTGAAGCCGCCGTGATTTGTGTTCTTTCCGCCGTCGTTGAGGTCCAGCCTGTACTCCTTTCCGCCGAGCGTGAACTTTCCGCCCGAAATGCGGTTTGCCACCCTGCCTATGGTAGCGCCGAAATAGTTTGTCGTAGTCACGTAGCCGTCCACGGTGTCATAGCCCAGTACGAGCTCCCTGCCGTCATACTTTATGCTCTGTATGGTGGCGCCGTAGTTTATTACCGTTACCTCCAGCCTGTCTCCCTTGAGCGTATAGGCATAGACCTGCCTGCCGCTTACCGTTCCGAATAATCTCTTTGTAACCATATGTGTATATATCTCCTTCGGGCAAGAGCAAAGGCATTACCCCTGCCCCTGAAAAAAAGTTTGAAACAAAATCATGCAGAGCCATTTTCTGCCCCGTGCAGGACGGGCACCTGCTCCGCGCCTAGGCGTCACAGCATGCAGCTGAGAGCCATAAGCCTGCAATATCACGCCCTGAAGGGGTTTTCGCCGTCGTAGGGAAGATTTGCAGGGCGGTTATAGTCTATCTTCTCCGCGCCTAGATATCTGAATACTTCGTAAATCTCCCTGCCGTAGCGGCCGAATGCCACCGCGCCGTGATGGGGGAAACCGTTTTCTATGAGCACGTGGCGGTAGAACCTGCCCATTTCGGGCACGGCAAACACGCCTATCGAGCCGAACGAGTGCGTTCTGACGGGCAGAACCTCGCCCTCAGCGACATACGAAAGCAGGCGGTTGTCCGCCGTGGACTGCAGTCGGTAGAGGGTTATATTGCCAGGAGCTATGTCGCCCTCGAGCGTACCGAAAGTCACCTCTTCGGGGAGCGAGCGCGCCATTATCTTCTGGTTGCGCATTACGGGATTTATGAGCCTTTTCGAGCAGGTATTCCCGCAATGGAAGCCCATGAAGGTATCCGTCAGCTTATAGCCGAATTTGCCCTCTATCCCCTCTCTGTACAGTTCCTCGGGAAGGGTATTATTTATGTCCAGCAGGGTGACGCTTTCGCCCGACACGCAGGCGCCGATATATTCGGACAGGGCGCCGTATACGTCGACCTCGCAGGAGACGGGCAAGCCCATTCCCGTAAGGCGCGAATTTACATAGCAGGGCACGAAGCCGAACTGCGTCTGGAATGCCGGCCAGCATTTGCCTGCGATTGCCACATATTTTCTGCTGCCCTTGTGCGACGCCGCCCAGTCCAGAATGGTCAGCTCGTACCTGGCAAGCCTGGCGAGTATATCGGGACGGCTGTTGCCTGCGCCGAGCTCCTCCGTCATATTATTTACGACGGCGGAAATGCGGCTGTCGCCCTCATGCTTGTTGAAGCTCTCGAATAGGTCGAGCTCGGAATTTTCCTCAATCTCGACGCCGAGATTATACAGCTGCTGTATGGGAGCGTTGCACGCAAAGAAGTTGGAAGGTCTGGGGCCGAACGTAATTATCTTGAGATTTTTCAGTCCCACAATCGCCCTGGCTATGGGCACGAAACCGTGAATGAGCGATGCGCAGAAGTCGGCGTTGCCCACGGGATATTCGGGTATGTACGCCCTTACCCCTCTGAGCTTTAAATTATAGCTTGCATTGAGCATGCCGCAATATGCGTCGCCCCTGTCCGAGGAAAGCACGGAGATATTTTCCTCCGCCGCGGCACAGAACATGACGGGACCGTCGAATTTTTCGGCGAGCATGGTCTCTGCAATTTCGGGGCCGAAGTTGCCCAGATATACGCACAGCGCATTGCACCCCGCCTTTTTTATATCGGCAAGCGCCGCCTGCATATGCAGCTCGCTTTCGACGATGCATACGGGACATTCATATATGTCCTCTCCTCCGAACTGACGGACATACGACTGTACGAGCGCCTTTCTCCTGTTCACCGCAAGACTTTCGGGAAAGCAATCCCTTGAAACGGCAACTATGCCGATCCTGACTGCGGGTATGTTATACATAATGTTTACCCCCTTGCACGTTAGCGCGTGCTCAATGTATTTCAATATGATGATATCATATTTCGCATGAAATGTTATCACACGCGAGCAACTTTTTTTATATTTTTTTCGCAAACTACTCAATTTGCAACGCAAAATGCGCAATATGCCCCTCCCCTGCACAGCGCCAACCGTTGACAGTCCGTCGGCATTGGGCTATAATAACGCATACGGAGCGACTGCAACATGAAATACACCCACATTGAAGGAATTGAAAAACCCGTATCGAGAATAGTCTTCGGCTGCTCGAACGACACCATGAACGGCGGCGGAGACTTTTCGGAAGTGCTGGACGCCGCGCTTGAGGCAGGCATAAATACCTTTGACACGGCAAGGGTCTACGGCAAAAGCGAACGCTCGCTGGGAAGATGGCTCAAGTCCGGGCGCAGAGAAGACGTCATCGTCGAAACCAAGTGCTGTCACCCCTCCCTGCTGCGCCCTGACAGAGTGACCGCAAAGGACATAATGTCCGACTTCGACCGCTCTCTCGGGGAGCTGGGCACGGACTATGCCGACATACTGCTGTTGCACAGGGACAACGCAAAGGCGGATACGGGCAGCATAATGGAGTGCCTAACCGCCCTGAAGGAGAGCGGCAGAATAAGGGCTTTCGGCGTATCCAACTGGACGCACGTGCGCATAGCCGAGGCAAACGCATATGCCGAGGCGCACGGCCTTGAAAAGATTGCGCTGTCCTCCCCCCATTTCGGACTTGCCGTTCAGCACGGAGACCCGTGGGGCGGCTGCGTGACCATAAGCGGAGACAATGCCGCGGCGAGAAAGTGGTACATTGAAAACGGCATGCCGATATTTGCATATTCGGGACTTGCAAGGGGACTTATGAGCGGCAGATACCGCGCCGACGACAAAACGCTTGCCCGAAAGCTGGACGCCCCCACGAGGCGCGGATACCTGTATGAGGACAACCTGAGGCGGCTTGAGCGCGCCTTTGAACTTGCCGAAGCCAAGGGCTGCACGGTCGCCCAGCTGAGCGTTGCGTGGATGTTTGCGCAGGGTTTGGACGTATGCGCGATACTCTCACAGTCCTCCCCTAAACGCGTATCGGAAAACGCCGCCGCGTGCGACGTTGTCATAACCGAAGAGGAGTCCGAATATCTGGACCTTAAAAGGGAAAAACTCTGACTTTCTGAAGTCTTAAAATGCCGTTCGTCGGGGCATATTGCCGCACCAATTGAAATTTGCAGGGCATTGAACGCGCTACAAAATCAGCCATTGCTTGCCCTTCGGCGCACGGCATAAAACATAAGCAAAACACAGATTAATAGCGAAAAAATGCGCCCCGAAAGCCGAAGGCTTTCGGGGCGCACGCCTATATCTGAAAATTTATTTTTCCTCGACGGGAGTCTTTTTGTCCTTGTCCTCCGCCTTTTCGCTATCCCTGACGGGCGGCTGAAGTTCGGGGTGTTTCATCTTGCCCTGAAGCACATACTTGAAGAGGAATATGAAACCTATGCCGAGCACGACCATTACTATCGACCAGAACTGCGAAGGCGTAAGCCCTGCGACGAACGAGCCGCGGTAGTCGTCCCTTACGAACTCTATGAGGAAACGCCATACGCCGTAGGAGATGAGATAAACGCTGAAGTTATGGTTGAACTTGAACTTATAGTAGAGCACTATCATTATGACCGACAGCAATACGAGGAAGATGCACTCGAAGAGCTGAGTGGGCACTACCTTTATATAGCCTGCGTCGGGCGTGTGCATCATTATGCCGTACCATGCGTCCGTTTCGGCGCCGTGGCAGCAGCCTGCAAACGTGCAACCTAATCTTCCGAAAGCGTGCGCAATCGTAATAGCAGGTGCGACAAAGGGTATGGCATCGCACAGTCCCGCATTCATATGGTTGGAAAGAAGCTTGCTCTTTGCCCTGGGCGCAATGACGTATACGTATACATTCCACGCTATGAGGAAACTGCTTACGCCGCCTATAAGACCGCCCTGGAAGGTCATCGCCTCGCCGAGCTTGTAGCCCTGCGAAGGGTCCTCGATGTAGTCGTAGAGCGCCTGGAATACCATTGCCATGAACACGCCGAATGCGGTTGCAAATATGCCGAACAACAGAAGCTTATCTATCGCCTCTTCGTTGAAGTTCTTCTTGGTCATCGTTACGTACAGGAAGACGAAACAGCCTATTATGCCCGCCGCCATGCAAAGGCCGTAGGGATATACGCTGAGCTTTCCTATACTGAATAAAGGTCCGTCTATCATAAACTATGCATCCTCGCGGCAAAACTTATTCCGCCGCATATGCGCATTATATCATTATTTTCAGCATATGTCAATAAACTGACGCACATTCAAAGGTTGCGCTTTTATTTGCCTGCAAGCAGGTTGTTGACCGCTGAGGCGAGCGCCTTGTACGAGCTCTTTATTATGTCGTCGTCTATTCCCGCGCCCCAGAACGTCGCACCGTCGCGCTCGACGCCGACATACGAGATTGCCTTGGAAGATGAGCCGACGGTCAGCGCGTGCTGTTCGTAGCCTATGAGGACATAGTCAGTGCCGAGATAGAACTTGATTGCGTTGGACACGGCGTCCAGTCTGCCGTTACCGTTTGCTTCCACCACGTCCCTCTTGCCCTTTTTGAGGAATGTAACCGCCGCATCTATGCCGTCGCCCTGACGGAAGTGACATTCGGGTATGTCGAAATATGCCCTCGAGTTGACATAGTTGTCTATGAACACCTCGTACACCTCGGAGGGCTTGAGCTCCTTATGCGCCCTGTCGGACACCGCCTTGGTCTTATAGCCCATATCCTCCTTCATTCTTGCAGGCATCTCTATGCCGTAGTTGGACATCATTATATAGCCTACGCCGCCCTTGCCGGACTGCGAATTGATGCGTATGACGTCCGACTCGTACTCCCTGCCGACGTCGACGGGGTCGATGGGGATATACGGCACGTTCCATACGGTGAGATTGTGCTTTTTGCGGTATGCCATTCCCTTGGCGATTGCGTCCTGATGCGAACCCGAGAACGCCGCGAAAACAAGCTCGCCGGCATACGGCTGACGGGGACTGACGGGCATTGAGGTGAACTGCGTGTAGAGCGCGGCAACCTTGGGCATATCCGAAAAGTCCAGTCTGGGACTTACGCCCTGCGAATACATATTGCCTGCAAGCGTGACTATGTCGGCATTGCCCGTGCGCTCGCCGTTGCCGAAGAGCGTACCCTCTATCCTGTCGGCGCCTGCCAGAAGTCCGAATTCAGCCGCGGCTACGCCCGTGCCCCTGTCGTTGTGGGGATGAAGCGATATGACGACGCTATCCCTGTACTTTACGTGTTTGCAGATATATTCCACCTGCTGCGCATATACGTGCGGCATTGCGTTTTCGACCGTCGCAGGCAGGTTGATTATTGCCTTTCTGTCCGCCGTAGGCTGCCATATGTCGAGCACGGCGTTGACCACCTCCAGCGCATACTCGGGTTCCGTCCCCGTGAACGATTCGGGGGAATATTCGAAGCGGTAGTCCGCCCCCTCCTCCTCGGCGAGCTTTTTCAATAGCTCTGCGCCGTCGGTCGCAATCTTCTTTATCTCTTGCTTGTTCTTGCCGAACACCTGCTCCCTCTGGGCAACGGAGGTCGAATTGTAGACGTGCACTATGACGTTCTTTGCGCCCTTTACAGCCGCAAAGGTCTTCTTTATTATGTTCTCCCTCGCCTGGGTCAGCACCTGAATGGTGACGTCGTCGGGAATGAGATTGCCGTCTATGAGCGTCCTTAAAAAGTTATATTCCGTATCGCTTGCCGCAGGGAAACCCACCTCTATTTCCTTGAAACCTATGTCTACGAGCAGTTTGAAAAACTGCACCTTGGTCTCGAGCGACATAGGCTCGATTAAGCTCTGGTTGCCGTCCCTGAGGTCTACCGAGCACCATACGGGCGCGCAGCTTACGGCGTCTTTTTCCGCCCAGTCCATGCACCTTTCGGGGGGAAGAAAATACTGTTTGGCATATTTTGTGTTGTTAAGCATAACTCTCCTTACAGCGTCTTTATATTATATATAAAAACAGGCACGGTAATCTCTTAAAGAGACGCCGTGCCTTGCGTGGTACCACTCTTCTTTACGGAAAAATTTCCGCCTTACGGCTGCCATATACAGCCCGTCCCCTTTACGGCGGACAACCCGTACGCGCCTACTTTACTTTTCTGCGCGTCTGCTCCGCGGCGAGTTCGCCCTCCTCCTTCGGCCGTCTTGCACCGTACGACGACTCTCTGAATCCCGAAAAAAGGTTACTGCTCCGCTTCAACGCATTATAGATATTGAACTGTATCCATAATAACATATGCCGCGGAAAAAATCAAGGGGTAAATTTAAAAATCACTCAAGATTCTTGGGTTTATAGTTCTTCCTGAGGCAGGGGATTGCGATATAGAATCCCAGCGCTATGAACATGCTTATCGACCAGCCTATCGCCCACGCCCAGCATACGCCTGCAAAGCCCATGCCTGCATCGACGAGGATATAGACGAATATGACCCTTAAGATGAGGTCGGTGAACGTCGAGATGGTGAAGCCGAGGTTTCCGCCGCAGCCCCTTACGGCGCCGTCGGAAACTATCTTTACGCAGACGACGGGCAGGAATGCCGAAACTATCTGCAGGAAGAGTATCGAGCAGTCTATTGCCTCCTGCGTGGGGTTATCTATGAACGCCATGGTGAGCGGCAGGGGCAGAAGTTCGCACAGGACCAGGAAGATAAGGCTGGTTATCATTGCATAGACGAGTACGGCGAGATAGCCTACCTTTATTCTCTTATATTCGCCAGCCGCCTTGTTCTGCGAACAGAAGTTTGCAAGGCCGTTGGTCATTGTGCTGACGCCGACGTTGGCTATCTGGCAGAGCTTGAACGCAGTGGTGAAACCTGCTGCGGCGTCGTAGCTTATGAGGTTTATCTTCTTCTGAACGAAGAGGTTGCCGACGGATACGAAGCTGTTCTGAAGTATTATGGGAATGGAAGTGATTATGAGGTCACGGCATATGTATTTGTTGAACCTTCTCGCGCCTTCTCCGCCCACTTCCCTGAGCTTTCTTACGAGAACTATTACGGTGAGAACGCACGCCGCCGCCTGGGATATGAGCGTAGCCCATGCCGCGCCTGCGACGTCCCAGTGGAAAGCGCATACGAACAGGAAGTCGAGGCCGACGTTGACGACCGACGAGAACACTAGGAACAAAAAAGGCGATTTGCTGTCGCCGAGCGCCGAGCAGATGCCGCATCCCACGTTATACAGGAATACAAAGGGCATGGACAGCACGTAAATGTTGAGATATGACAGGGCGTTGTCCAGTATGAATCCCTCGTCGACGTCGAGCGCGTACATGGAGGGCTTTGCCAGCGCGAAGCCTAGCACCATTACCACCGCGCACATTATGGCGAAGGATATCATGGCGGTGTTCACCGTCTCCCTCACCTTCTGGCTGTTCTTGGCGCCGAAATACCGCGAAACGATTACCGAACAGCCGCCGTTACAGCCGAGCGCGAACGCAAGCAGGATATTGACGATTATCGTCGCCTCGCCCACCGCCGTGAGCGCGTTCTGTCCGTCCGCCGCGAAGTTGCCGACTATTATCAGGTCGACGAGCGAGTATGCCTGCTGCACCATCGCGCTGCCGAGAAGGGGCAGCGAATAGAAGAGCAGCATCTTCCAGACATTTCCCTTTGTCAGATCGATTGTCTTTGCCTTAGTCCTTTCCTTCATAGTCCGTACCTTAATTTGTTCCGGGGTCTGACGCCCCTTGTGTGGTGTGCCGTACGTTCTTCATTCCCGTACGGTACACCATTATAGCACTAAAACCGCCGAATGGTATCGGCGGTTTCAAATTAACGGCAATGTTTTTTTATCACAAAAAAATATGTGAGATACGTAAACAGATAACTTTTTTTACTCCTTTATGTGCTCGGCGTCCTGATGGCGGGGCAGCGAATAGAGGTCGAACTCCTCGTCTATGTCGAAATCGCTGTCGTCGTCGAAGGTGGCGAGCTTGGACACGGATACCTCGTACGCCGTCATGGTGACGAAGGTGTCGTCGGGCTGTTTCTTCTGGTATTCCCTAGACTGAATTCTGCCTGAGAGCGCCACTTTGTCGCCGACCTGCAGGTTGCGCACGAAGCGCGCGTTTCTGCCCCACGCTATGGTGGGAATGTAGTCGCTCTTGTTATATGAGCGGTTGACGGCTATGAGAAGGTCGGCAATCTCCCTGTTGAAGGGCGTCGTGCGGTAGACGGGCGGCTTGCAGATGTACCCCGAAAGCACAATCGAGTTGGGATTTTTGCCCGGATGGCTTGTGAGTATTTCCCTGACGAACACCGTAAGCATGAGCCGCGATTTGCCGTTTTCGAGCTTATTGTAGGAACGGAACTGACCGAGCGCGCACAGCTCGTCGCCCCTCTTCATTCCCTCGCCCATCAGCCGTTCGGAGATAGTCACGGGCAACAAGTCGGTCTGACCCGACAGCCTTGCGACCTCGACGAAAAATTCATAGAATCCCTCCCCGAATACCTCGTGAGAGAATACGGCGTCAGACGCAATTTTTCCGCAGATGTAGACCCTGTTATTCTTTTCGGTCGTGTAGTTCATTGTTTTCACCTCTTTTTTTGTATTTCATATTTCGTCAGCTCAGCGGCACCTGCCTGCCTTCGACGTTGATTGTGTAATTCTCACGATAGATAAGCTCGCCGATGGGCACGAAAGTATAGCCCCTGTTCTTGAGCGTCTCTATTATGATGGGTACGGCCTCGGCGGTATGAAGCCCGTTGTTGTGCATGAGTATTATGGAGCCGTTTTTTACGCCGTTTATGACGCGCATGGCTATGTCCGTCGCCGAAAGATCCCTCCAGTCGAGCGAGTCCACGTCCCACTGAATGGAATAATATCCCTCCTCCGCCGCGGTGGAGATGAGCTCGTCGTCGTAGTCGCCGTAGGGCGGACGGAACAGCTCTACCTTCTTGCCCGTTATGTCCTCTATCGCCTGCGAAGAGGTCGAAAGTTCCAGGCGTATTTCCTCGGCATTCTGCTTGGACATATATGAATGAGTTGCCGAATGAGTGCCTATTTCGTGGCCTGCCCCGTCTATCTTCTTGACATACTCGGGATATTTTTCCGTCCAGAACTCAACCATGAACCACGTAGCCTTTACCTCGCCGACGCGCAGGGCCTTCAGAATGTCGTCCGTATGGTCGACGCCCCACGCGCAGTCGAAGGATATCGAGACGAGTTTTTCCTCCCGTTCGACCGAATATATCGGCAGCCTGCCAGGCACGTTGCCGTACCAGACGGCATACGCGCCCGAATAGTATGCCGAAAGACAAAGGGCGGTTATGACCACCGCCGTGATAAAGCACAGTATAACGCTTCTGAATTTAACTATTACCGCCAAAAGACTCTCCCATTTTAGCAAGACGATAATGGGGAAACAATTACCGTTTTGCCGAAAAACGTATTTTTTTGCCGAAAGCCAGCCGCCCGTCCGCACGGCTTTGTTTACATATAGTCTATTATCCCGACGGCGCAAATAGAACCTGTATTCCGCCTTCCGATTTGACCCGTCGCGCCCGGCTGTCGGATTTATTTGCGATATATCGGGCAATTTCAAGAAAGTTGCAAATATCGTTTGCGTTTTTTACAAAAATTGTACTATTATATGAATAAGGTATTACATCTTTGTGGTACCTTAATCGTCAAGGAGAGGACAACAATGCCTGCAACTTATGCTCATTACCGCTTCGCAAGGCAGATGCTTGACATTTTGCCCGACAGTCTGAATGCGGCAGCCAAGGACTTCCCCTCGCTCTTTCTTACGGGGGCGCAGGGACCCGACCTGATGTTCTTTTACAGGCCGCTTAAATTCAACGCCGTCAACAAGGTAGGCTATGACCTGCACGACGAGAGCGGCAGACTTTTCTTTTCAAACGCGCGCAACATTATTTCGGACAGTCCCAAAAGGCGCGACTACAAGGCGTATGCCCTGGGACTTCTTTGCCACTACGCGCTGGACAAGGCGTGCCACGGATACATTGAAAACAAGATAAGAATTTCGGGCGTCAGCCATTCGGAAATAGAAAAGGAATTCGACAAGTACCTGATGCGCCTGGACGGGGAGAACCCATTCACTTTCGACCTTTCCTGCGGCGTGGAAAAGGACGAAAAGGTCGCCGCGGCGATTGTCCCATTCTTCAACAACCTGAAAAGCGACTTCAAAAAGATAACTGCGGAGGACGTTCGGGGCGCGCTGGGCGGATTCAGAAAATATAACCGCCTGATGCAGGGCAGGTCGGCGGCAGGCAGGGCGGTGATTTCCGCCGCGCTGAGGCTGAGCGGCAAGTACGAAAAGCTGCACCCCATGTTCTACGCCCACACCGACTCGGAAGCCTGCGAGGACAGCAATCTGCGCCTTGAAAAGCTATTTTTAAAGGCAAAGTCGAGCTGCCTTTCGCTTGTGGCAAAGTTCTTCGAATGCGCACGCGCGGACAGGGCATTGGGCGAGGACTTTGCGCCTACGTTCGGCCCGTGCGAGGGCTGGCAGGACATTCCCGTTTTAACCCCCGAAGAGGAAAAACAATATGAAATTTAAACTTACCGACAGCGAAAAGAAATGGGTTTGGTACGACGTGGGCAACTCCGCGTTTACCCTGCTCGTATGCACGATTATTCCCATTTACTTCAACACGCTTGCAGAAAACGCAGGCATCTCCGAGACCGACTACCTTGCATACTTCGGCTATGCCACGAGCGCTTCCACCCTGCTCGTCGCGCTGATGGGTCCTACCCTGGGCACGCTTTCGGACATAAGCGGACTGAGGAAAAAGTTATTCTCCGTAATGGTTCTGATAGGCGCGGCTGGCTGCATAATCTTGAGCTTTATAAGTTCGTGGCTGTGGTTTCTGCTCCTGTTCGTTATAGCCAAGTCGGCATATTCCGTCAGCCTTGTCATCTATGACTCCATGCTAGGCGACGTCACATCTCCCGAGAGGATGGACGAAGTTTCCTCCTACGGCTACGGTCTGGGATACATAGGCAGCTGCGCCCCCTTCATTCTCTCGCTCATACCCGTAATACTCGCAATGCAGGGCATGCTGTCGCAGGCAGTCGCAATGCCGATAGCATTTATAATCGTCGCCGTATGGTGGGTAGGTTTTTCCGTACCGCTTTGGAAAGATTACAGACAGATTCACTTCGTCGACAGCGCTTCCCACCCCGTAAAGACGGGTGCAAAGAACCTTGCAAAGGTATTCAAAGAACTCTGGCACGAAAAGAAAATTCTCTTCTTCCTCATTGCCTTCTTCTGCTACATAGACGGCGTATATACCATAATAGACATGGCTACGGCGTACGGTCAGTCGCTCGGACTGGACACGACGATGCTGCTCATAGCCCTGTTAGTCACGCAGATAGTCGCCTTCCCCTCCGCCATACTGCTCGGCAAGCTCTCGCGGAGCGTCAGAATAGAGATTATAATAGGCATTTGCATTGCGGCATACCTGGGCATAAGCGTATATGCCATCTTCCTCAACGAGATTTACGAGTTCTGGATTCTCGCCGTATGCGTAGGACTTTTCCAGGGCACTATACAGGCGCTTTCGCGTTCCTACTATGCAAAGATAATTCCGCTTGAAAAGTCGGGCGAGTACTTCGGCGTATACGACATTTTCGGCAAGGGCGCGGCGTTCACGGGCACGCTCCTCGTCTCGATAGTCACCCAGGCGACGGACAACCAGAACTACGGCGTAGGCTCGCTTGCGGTAATGTTCGCGCTTGGCATAGCGTTCTTTATCCTCGCCGTGCGCTGCAAGGACAAGACGGCGGCGGAACGCTCCTCCGTCGATTCGCCCTCGGGCGAGCGCGTCGAGATAGCCGCGGCAAGCGGCGACGTCAGCGACGAATGACGCCTTAAATGATGTTGTACTTTTTCAAAAAGGCAGTTCAAAACGCGAACTGCTTTTTTTGCGCGTAAAACGAATACATTTTTGACCATATATTGACAAGCAATGCGCAATATGATAATATAATAACGATAGGTTATAGATTACGGAGAATTGTTATGTACTGTATACACTGCGGAAAGGAAATTGCCGACGACAGCAATTTCTGCCCCCATTGCGGCAAATACGTCGCCACAAACGGTCCCGTCGGCACACAGCAGATGTCCGGCAACGTCTACCGATCGTCGGTTGACGACGACAACATAGGCTGGGGAGTTCTGGGCTTTTTCTTCCCCATAGTGGGACTCATTCTCTTCCTCGTGTGGAACAGAGACTACCCCAAGAGAGCCAGAATGTGCGGCAAAGGCGCGCTCATTGCCGTAATTGTATATGTAGCATTCATATTGGCAATAGTACTGATTGCGATATTCTTTGTGACGTTAGGCATTATCGCGTCGGGCGGAATGATGTCCGTTTGCGTGTAGACGGCGGATTTTATTAGTCTTATTCGATGAAACGTCGAATAATATATTACAAATGATTCAGGAGGATATGAAAAAAAATGTTTTGCAAGTATTGCGGCAAGGAAATCCCGGACGACTCTACTTTCTGTCCCGGATGCGGCGCAAATCTGAAGGAGGGCACCCCTCCGCCCCAGATTCCGCAGCCCCCTGTGTTTAACCCCGAGGACGCTCCGAGCTTCGGATTTGCCTTTCTCTGCTTTTTGTTCCCCATAGTCGGACTCATTCTCTACCTCGTGTGGAAGAACACTCTGCCCCTCAGGGCAAAGTCCTGCGGAAAGGGCGCAATTGTCGGCGTAATCGTGTATGTCATATTCTACATACTGTATGCGATTCTTCTGGCTGCGGCTATAGGCGCATATGCCGCTCTGCCCGTTTGCCCCGTTCTTTGACAAACTTAAAGATTTTAAGCCCCGAACCTTGCGTTCGGGGCTTTTGCTTTGCCGTCTTGCCCGTGGGCAGTTAAAAAGGGGGCGCGGCAGAGCTTTTACCTGCTCTGCCGCGCCCCTTAAGAATGTTGACGCATTATCTTATGAAGTTGGTCTTAGCCTTCTTTACTATGACGGGTCTTTCAAGCTCGGTACCCTTTGCGTTTTCCAAAAGCTTTAAAATCCACGCCATGTTGGAGCCTATCGCCCTCATGACGGATATGCCCTCCTCATCCTGCATGGCCTGTTCGGCGTTGCTGCCGAATACCATGTTCCAGTACGTCGAGGGAACCTGAATCATGCTGCTTATCTGCAGATATTTATTGAGCACATCGTAGGAAGCCGTGGTGCCAGCGCGCCTTGCGGCGACGACTACCGCGCCCGGCTTGAACTTCATGTTCCTGCCGTAGGCGTAGAACAGTCTGTCCATGAGCGCCACCATAGCGCCTGCAGGGGAAGCATAGTGCACGGGTGCGCCGAATATGTAGCCGTCCGCCTCCTTGACCTTTTCGCCTATTTGGTTTAGGGGGTCGTCATTGAATATGCACTTGCCCGTCTTCTGGCAGCTGTTGCAACCTATGCAGGTATGTACCGCCTTAGCGCCCAGACAGACAATCTCGCTGTCGACGCCCTGCGCCTTCAACTCGTCGGCGATTACCCTGAGTGCGGCATCAGTCGTGCCGTGCTCGTGCGCCGAACCGTTTATCATGAGAACTTTCATTGTTGTCACCTCTTATAAACTCTTTAATTTTGCCTCTATGAGCGGCATATATTTGAGCTCGTATCCGTCCGCGTTGGGATGGGTGCAATCGCCCCTGCCCCAGCCGTAACTGTCGAACGTGAACGCGTCCCTGTGCACGGGTATAAAGGTATTGAGTCCGCTTTCCGAATACAGGTCGACATAGGGCACGCCCCACTTTCTGCAGAGCTCCAGCGCTCTCTCGCCGTAAAGCCTTTGAAGTCTGTCGTCGCGCCTGCCCATATTGTGGGGACGGACGAAGAGTATTTTCGCCCTCGAAAAATGCGTCATCAGCGCGCATACGACCTCTTCGAAACAGCGCGAAAAGCTCATGCCCTTATCGGCCTTGAATATATCGAAGCCCGAATATCCTTCGGTGACCTCGCCGAGCGGCACGTCGGGAAGAGTGCTGCCCTCGGATATGTTGCAGTCGTTCGTAAAGCCGTCAAAGACAATATAGTCCGCCTGCTCGCCGTTTTGTATTGCCGTTGCAACCTGTTCGACAAGCCAGCTCTTGCCCTGCCTGTAACCTACCCTCGCGCCGCCTACGGCATACTTTTCAAACGTCATGCCGAGGTGCTCCGAGAGATATTCCCCCACGCCGCGGCCGCCGTTGCCCGAGCCGTACATTATGCTGTCGCCGAATACCAACAGCCTTTTATCCGAATAGTCCATCGTTACACTTTATACAGGAAACGGTGACAGTTTTCGCACTCCACCACCCTGCCTTCCGACACGGTCTCCTTGTCGGCGAGCGACAGCTCCATGCCGCACTTGGAACACCTGTCCGACTTAATTTCGCACAGAATGGGGAATATTCTCTCCGCGCGCTTTGCCTTATATTTTTTGAGAACGCCCTCGTCGATGTCCTTTGCAATGTTTTCGAGTTCGGCGGACACCTTTGCCGCCGCCTCCTGACGGGTCTTTTTGTATTCCTGATATGCGTTCTTGAGGTCGGGGTACTGCTTCTGTGCGGCGAGCACCTTTTTCTTGAGCGCCAGATATTCGTCCTGGGTCTCCTTTGCAACCGATATGAGGTTGTTCACTTCGCCCTTCAAAGACTTTAAACTGTCGGTCAGCTGCTGAGCGCTGCGCTGATAGAAGGATATGTCCGCGCCGCCTGCGACCAACTCGTCTATGTGCTCGTAGTCCTTGAGCGTTTCGGCAATCTCCTCGTACTTGCCCGTAAGCCTTTCGAAGAGCGAGGCAAGCTCCTGCGATTTGCCCTCCAGCTGGTCTAGCTTTTCGGACGCCTTCTTGAGGAAATTCTGCGTCTGGAGATACTTCTTTCTCTCGTCGGAGTTTGCAAGCTCCTCCTCCAGCGCAAGCAGTTCGGAATCCTTCTTCTGATAGTTCAAAAGCTGTGTAATCTGTGACATATTATACTCCTTATGTCACGCAAGCCCTTCGTCGTAGTACATCGACGACGGCACACGCAACTGTCTTTTTACGTTTTCATATATGCGGCCGAATCCATATGCCTCCGCGCTGTAGTGCGTCAGCTCTATGACCACCATGCCGCACTCGGTGAGTTCGGCTATTTCGTGGTGCTTTAAATCTGAGGAGACGAACGCCTTTACGCCCTGAGCCTTTGCAAAGCTCATTGCCGCGCCGTCGCAGCCCGCTCCGCAGAATGATGCCACCTTGTCTATGACTATGTCCGCGTTCCCGAACGCCACCGCGCGGTGCGTCCTGAACGTGCTTTCTATGTGCTTTAAAAATTGCCCGACCGTAACGGGCGCAATCTCGTATGCCCTGCCGTATGCTCCTCCCTCAATGGTTGCAAGCACGGAGCAGCTCTTGCCGCCCAGCCCTTCCATGAGGTAATAGTCTATCCCCTCGGGCGCGGCGTCGAAATTGAGGTGCATCGATATGACCGAAATGCCCTTTTTCATGCACTCGGCAATCGCCGCAGCCTTGCCGTCGGTCACCGCATCCAGGCGGCTTATTCCGCCGTATATGGCAGGGTGATGGGTGACTATGAGGTTATAGCCGAGCTTTACCGCCTCGGCTACGGCATTTTTGGAAAAGTCGAGCGAAAAGAGGCAACCTGTCACCTCCCCGCCCATGTCTATGATTATTCCGCTGTTGTCGTACAGTTTATACTTTGCGCAGAAGTCGTCCGAAAGCTTTACGGGCGCGACCCGACTTTCGAGCACGTTTAAGATGTCCTGAGGTTTCATGCCCCGAGTGCCTCCTTTAAAAGGGCGATTTGTCTTTTGAGCGAGGAGCATTCCGCCCCCTCGCAGCAGCCGCCGAGATAAGTTTGCTTTTTTTCAAGCTCTGTCGCGGCATAGCTTGCAAATATCGGATTTTTGAGGCTGTCTCTTCCGAACTCCAGCTCTACTTCCGAATACTCCGCCATTTTGCCCGTGCGTTCGCCCTTGATGACGAAGTAATACTTTCCGTCCTCGATTATGTCGTCGCGCACAATGGCGCAGCCGCGCTCAATGAGATACCGCCTTAAAAGCGGCGCGTTTTTCATCGGCTGAAAGACGAACTTTTCGGGAATGAACGCCGAGGAAAGAATTTTTATTATCTCCTCTCCGCCCATGCCTGCAATCAACACCTCGTCAACGTCGGCATCGATGCCCTCCAGCCCGTCGCAGCAGACAGACTTTACCCTGCCCTCCTCAATGTATGGGGCGAGCAGTTTCTGCGCCTTGGAAAGGCTCTTTGCGCTGATATCCGCAATGACCGCGCGCTCGCAAATGCCCCTGTCTAAGGCGAACTCAGTGCAATATCCGTGGTCGCAGCCGACATCGGCAAGCGTACGGCACTTATCGAGATAGGCGCACAGCTCCTCTATCCTGCCCATTGTCAGGTATCGAGGAAGTCCTTGAGGTGCTTTGAGCGCGAGGGATGACGCAACTTTCTCAAAGCCTTTGCCTCTATCTGACGGATACGCTCACGCGTGACGTTGAATTCCTTGCCCACTTCCTCCAGCGTTCTGGGTCTGCCGTCGTCCACGCCGTATCTCAGTCTTAAGACCTTCTCCTCGCGGGGAGTCAGGCTGTTTAAGACGGACAGAAGCGTTTCCTTGAGCATGGTGGTGGAAACGCTGTCCGAAGGCGTTACCGCCCTGTCGTCCTCTATGAAGTCGCCGAGGTGGGAATCTTCCTCCTCGCCTATGGGCGTTTCGAGCGATACGGGGTCCTGGGCTATCTTCTGAATCTCCCTGACTCTGTCCTCGGATATGCCCATCTCCTTGGCTATTTCCTGAGGGGTGGGCTCTCTGCCGAGCGCCTGGAGAAGTATTCTCGAAACCCTGGTGAGCTTGTTTATAGTCTCGACCATGTGCACGGGTATTCTTATAGTGCGCGCCTGGTCGGCAATCGCCCTGGTTATCGCCTGTCTTATCCACCATGTCGCATAGGTGGAGAACTTGAACCCCTTCTGATAGTCGAACTTTTCAACCGCCTTCATGAGGCCGAGATTGCCCTCCTGAATGAGGTCCAAAAAGAGCATTCCCCTGCCGACGTACCTCTTTGCGATGGATACAACCAGCCTTAAGTTTGCCTCCGACAGCTCCTTTTTTGCCTCCTCGTCGCCTTCCTGCATTCTCCTTGCAAGCTCTATCTCGTCCTCGGCGGAGAGAAGGGGCACTTTGCCGATGTCCTTAAGGTACATCTTGACGGGGTCGTCAAGCCCTATGTCCGACAGAGCCTGTTCGTAGAGTTCCTTGTCCCTTTCGGCCTCGTCGATTATCTGTATGCCTGCATCGGCTATCGACTTGTAAACGAAGTCCATCTGCGTAGGCGTCGTCTCATATTTTTCCATGACGTCGCAAAGGGCGTTGGTCGTTATCGCACCCTTGGGTGAATAGGTGTCGATAATCTGTTTTAACACTTCGTTTAATTTCTGTTCGGTTAAATTCATTATTTTACTCCGTTTTTGATTTTCTGCTTTTGTCTTGTCAGTTCGACTATTGTTTCGCCTATCCTCGCACGGTCGGCAAGGTCGGCGCACTGTTCAAGCTTTTTGCTCTCTTCCTTAATCTTTAAATCGAGGGCGTGCTCCCTGAGCTTTATAAGGCAATCGGAAAAGTATTTCCTCGATACCTCTCCCGAAAAGCCCGCGCCCTCCGAATAGTCGAGTATGTAGGAAAGTTCCTCATACTCGGGCGTATTTTCGTCGAAAAATTCGAACAGCTCGCTTAAATGTATGTCCTCTTCCATCAGCTTTTTGGAGCGGACGTAGCGCGCGATTATTTCGTGAACGGGGTCGGCGAACTCGATTTCCGATATGTCGACGTCCTTTACGTAGTCCGCGCCGAACAGAAAGCTGGAGACGACGAAGCGCGAGGCAAGCTTTATGGCATCGGCGTTGTCCGTGCGCTGGGTCGGCTGTTCGGCGACCTTTGCCGCCTTTTCGCGCGGCTGATTTTCAAGGTCGCGGCGGAGCGATTCGAAGGAGATGCCGCTCATTGCCCTTAGCTTTTTCAAAAGCTCTTCCTTTTCGGCGTTGCTCTCGGCGGTATTTATTATCTTTATCGCCTCGGCGACAAACTTGCGCTTGTCCTCCGTTCGGGTGAGGTCGAATCCCTTCTTAAGGACGTCTATCTTGTAGTCGATGAGCGGCATGGCGCTGTCTAAACACTGCCTGTATGCCTCGTTGCCCATCTTCTTTATGACGTCGTCGGGGTCCAGCCCTTCGGGAAGGGGAACGACCCTTACGTTCAGCCCCTCTTCCTTGAGTATATCCAGTCCCCTCAGGTTTGCCTTCTGCCCCGCGGCATCGCCGTCGTAGCTTATCAGCACGGTGTCGGTATACCGCTTTATCAGCCGCGCCTGGTCCTGCGTGAGCGAAGTGCCCATGCTGGCGACTACGTTTTTAAAGCCTGCCTGATAGAGCGAAATGGTGTCCATATACCCCTCTACCATTATGACTTCCCTAATAGTCTGCGCACGTTTGAGCTTTTTTAAAAGGTTTATGTTGTACAGGTTCTTGCGCTTGGTGAAAACTATCGTATCGCGCGTGTTGACGTACTTTGCAAAGTTGGTCTTTTTGAGCACTCTGCCGCCGAAGCCTATTACCTCGTCGTACGAATTGATTATGGGATATATAAGCCTGCCGCCCTGCGCGTCGGTAAGTCTGCCGTCGACCTCGTTCACCGTTCCGCTGTCTAAAATGTCCTGCTTTGAATAGCCCTTGGCGAGCAGGAATTTAGGGAGGTCGGTATAGTTCAGACTTGCGCCCAGCCCGAACGAACGGACTATGTTGGCAGGTATTTTGCGGCTTAAGATGTATTCGATGTGCGCGTCCGCCTTGCCCGAATTGAGATTGTCGAGGTAAAAGTGCGCGCAGTCGTTGAGTATCTTTAATACGGTATCCTTTTTGCGCTTTAATTCCGCCGTTCTGCCGTTATCGTCCTCCTGCTTGGGCATGGGTATTTTTGCCCTGTCGGCGAGCATTTTGACGCCTTCTATGAAGTCGACCGACTCCATCTCGCAGACAAATTTTATCACGTCGCCCGAGGCGCCGCACCCGAAACAGTGATAGTATTGGTTTGCCTCGTTAATGGCAAAGGAGGGCGTCTTTTCGTGGTGGAAAGGACAGCAAGCCCAATAGCTTCCGCCCCTCTTTTCCAGCGAGATATAGCTTTCGGCAACCTCGACTATATTAACTTTTTCCTTTAAGTTCCTTAGAAATTCCTGATCGACACCGCTCATCTTTGCAATACGCGTCCCCCCTTGTCAGGGGACAAAAATTTTCAGTTGATTTCGTCTATAAACGACCAGCCGCGCGGAACGAATATCCTGTTGAAAACGTACACGGCGTACCTGTCCGTCATAGAGGATATGTAGTCGCACACCGCCTCGTCGGGGCTGAATCGCTCGGCAAGCTCCATGAAATTTTTCGGCAGCCTTTCGGGCTTTTCGGTAAAATACTCATACATGGCGGAAAGCATGCGCTCCGCCTTTTCCTCCTCGCCCATGGCGTATTTGGTGCGGTACACCCGTTCGAACATGAACGCGCGGAGGGCGTCGCTTGCCTGTCTTACCCCGTCCTCCATCTGAACGCAAGGCTTGCCGTAACTTGCGTTGAACACCGAGGTTATCGCCGTATTTATGCGCTCCCTCGAGGTCGAGCCTAAAACTTCGACAATGTCTTTCGGCACGTCGTCCGCCTTTAAGACGCCTGCGCGTATGGCGTCGTTCAGATCGTGATTTATGTAAGCCACTCTGTCGGCAATGCAGACGCACTTGCCCTCGAGCGTGCACGGCTTGTCCGCGCTGCCGAACTTGTTGTGATTGAGTATGCCGTCGCGCACCTCGTAGGTGAGGTTTAGACCCTTTCCGTCCTTTTCCAGCACGTCGACCACCCTTACAGACTGTTCGTTGTGCCTGAAACCCTTGGGGGATAATTTGTTAAGTATGCGCTCGCCGCTGTGCCCGAACGGAGTATGTCCCAGATCGTGCCCTAGCGCTATCGCCTCCGCAAGGTCCTCATTGAGGGAGAGAACGCGCGCAAGCGAACGCGAAATCTGCGACACGTCGAGCGTATGCGTAAGCCGCGTGACGTAGTGGTCGCCTTCGGGGGAAAAGAATACCTGCGTCTTGTTTTTGAGGCGCACGAAAGCCTTGGAATAGATTATTCTGTCCCTGTCGCGCTGATATTCCGTGCGCATGGGGCAGGGCTCTTCCTCCCTCTGTCTGCCGCGAGTAGCCTCAGACTTTGCGGCATAAGGGGATAAAAAAGCCTGCTCGTACGCATACCTCTTTTCCCTTATCGACTTAAAATTATCCATTTTCAATTAATATATACGAAAAAGTTTGCCGTTTTCCTCTTTTTTCTGATATTTTTTATTTTGCAAAGCCGCCGCCGACGGACAACACCTCGCCCGTGACGTAGCTGTTTTCGGCAAGATAGAGGCACGCCTTGGCGACGTCCTCGCCCGTGCCCAGCCTGCCGAGAGGTATCTGCGCAATCAGATCTTCCATCTCGACGTCCGTAAGATGATTGTTCATCTCGGTATCTATGACGCCCGGGGAAACGCAGTTCACGCGCACGTACGAGGGCGCAAGCTCCTTTGCAAGCGCCTTGGTAAAGGCAATCACGGCGCCCTTTGACGCCGAATATGCCACCTCGCAGCTCGCCCCGACTTCGCCCCAGATCGATGCCACGTTTATGATTGCTCCGCCGCCGTTGCATATCATGTTGTCGGTGACTTCCCTGCTGCACAGAAATACTCCGCCGACATTGACGGAGAGCACCCTCTGCCAGTCCTCCGCCGATGTATCCTGTATGACGCGGATGAGCGATATGCCTGCATTGTTTATGAGTACGTCCACCTTGCCGTAGATGCGGAACACTTCCTTGAACATGTCCTTAACCTGCTTTTCGTCCGACACGTCGGCGCGCATGAGCACGGGACAATATCCCTGTTCGTTGAATTCCGCCTGGGCGGCGAGAGCCGCCTCCTCGTCGCGGCAGTAGTTGAGTATGACCTCATATCCCTGCTGTAAAAATTCCTGCGCGATGGCCTTGCCTATTCCCCTTGTGCCGCCTGTAATTAGCACGGTCTTCATATTATCTATAACCCTTCCTCTCTGTGTTCACCCGAAACAATCGGGCATAAATTTAACTTTGGGCGACTATTATGTCGGCAATCTCCTCGGGCGACTTGTCGTCGGTATCAATGACGACGTCCGCCGCCTCCTCGTAAACCTTAGAACGGTCTTTGAGTATGGCATGCACGCGCTCTTCGAGGTTGCCCTGCAGAAGAGGACGGGAACTGTCCCCCTTTACGCGCGCAATGACCGTCTCCGCACGGGTGCGGAGATAGAAAATTTTTCCGTTCTTTTTGAGCTCTTCGACGTTGCTCCTTCTGAGCACTACTCCGCCGCCGAGGGAAATCACATACCCGTCGAGCGCCGAAACCTCTTTTACCGTCTGACTTTCGATATCCCTGAACGCCTGTTCGCCCAAGTCGCGGAATATGGCGTTTATTTCGCCGTGACGCCTGACAATTATCTCGTCGGTGTCGACGACGCTGAAACCGTATATGTTTTCGAGGGCGCGCGCCACCGTCGTCTTGCCGCTGCCCATCATTCCGCAGAGCACTATGTTCATAATTTGAAGCTCTCCGCGGCGAGAATGTAGCTGTTCTTGCCGAAGCCTATTACTACGCCCCTGCACACTTCGGACAATACCGACTTATGCCTGAACTCCTCGCGCGCGTGCACGTTGGACATATGCACCTCTACTACGGGAATGTCTATGGCGGCAATCGCGTCCCTTATGGCATAGCTGTAATGAGTGAACGCGCCAGCGTTCAGAATTATTCCGTCCGCCTTTGCGTTGTGGAGAGCCGTGCATATTTCTCCCTCTATGTTGCTCTGGAAGAAAGTGCACTCGTCGTCCTTGAAACGGGCGGCTATCTCCCTGTTGATGTCCTCGAGCGACTGGCTGCCGTAGACGCCCTTTTCGCGCCTGCCCGTCATGTTGAGGTTTACTCCGTTGATGAACAGAAATTTCATAGTCCGAGCTCCTTTAAATATGCCTCGAAAAGCCTCTTTGCCACGCCGTCGTCGGGGGCAATGCCGAAATATATGCACTCGGCATAGTATGCCTGATAGAAGAGCATGGCTCTGCCGTTTAAAATCTTCTTGCCGAGTCCTTCGGCAATCTCGAGAAAACGGCTCTTTTCGGGGGTGTATATGAGGTCGAGGGCGACTTCGCACCCCGACAATACGTCCTCGCCGACGGGGGAGATGCCCACCGTCTTGTGCATGCCCACGCCCGTGGCGTTGATTATGAGATATCTCTTTTCGGGCAGGACTTCCTTTACGCACTTTATGCCCTTGAATTCGGCGGCTACCGCCTCGGCGTTGGACGTGAACTTGTCGTAAATCTCCACTTCCGCGCCGTCGTCCAAAAGCTTTTTGGCTACGCTCCTGCCTGCTCCGCCAGCGCCTAAGAGCAATACCTTTTTGCCCTTTGCGTCTATTCCTGCGTTGGTCAGCATCAGCATGAATCCCAGTCCGTCGGTATTATAGCCCGTCAGCGTGGAGGTAATGACCGTATTTACCGCGCCGAACACGGGGGCATCCCCGTCCAGCTTTTTAAGGTGAGGTATGACCGAAAGCTTGAAGGGTATCGTGACGTTGAGCCCGTCATACTCCGAAAGCAGACCGTCTATCCTGTCCTCGAACTGCTCTTCGGGTATGGATATATTGTCGTATGTAATCTCTTTGCCGAGATATTTTGCTATGAATGAGTGCATCTCGGGACTGGTAGAGCGCGAGACGTCCTTTCCTATTACTGCCAATTTCATAAAAATATTCTCCTTTTCATGTGCCGTTCAGCCACGAAGCTTTGCCGCGCACTCGCCTATGAGTGCGGCATACTGCTCTATGGGCAGCACGATTTCCTGACATCTGCCGCGCGTGCAGGGGGCGACTATAGACACCCTGGACTGCACGTCGTTCTTCTTGTCGTACTTTGCAACGCAAGCCGCCTTTTCCGCATCGGCATACGACGGCACTCTGCCTATGACCTTTGCGATCAGTTTACGCAGGCTGTCGGCATAGTCCTTTTCAATCTTTCCGAGGCGTTCGGCTATGAATATCTCGTAATACATGCCTATCAAGACGAACTCGCCGTGCGACTTGCGCTTGTAATAGAGTTCGAAAGCGTGACCCGTGGTATGCCCGAGATTGAGTGTCTTGCGCGCGCCGCCCGTATCCCTTTCGTCGCCAGTGACGACGTCCGCCTTGTGCTGTATGCAGGGAAGGGTTATGCGCTCGGCAAAGTCCTGGTCGGAAAGATTGCGGCAACTTACGAGCATATCGTATATTTTTCCGTCGAGCGCGCCGTACTTTATTATCTCTCCGAGGCCGCAGCGTATTTCGCGCCTAGGCAAGCTCTTGAGGAACATTGGGTCGACTATTACTTCCTGCGGCTGATAGAACGTGCCCACGACGTTCTTTACGCCGTCGAGGTCGATTGCCGTCTTGCCGCCAACCGAACTGTCTACCTGCGAAAGGAGCGTAGTCGGAATCTGAACTATTCTTACTCCCCTCATGTATAGCGACGCGGCAAGCCCTGCTATGTCGCCGACTACGCCGCCGCCGAGCGCGACGACAACGGACGAGCGCGTCATTCCTGCCGATATCATATGGCGGAGTATGCCGAGGAGAACGTTATAGTTCTTGCTCGCCTCGCCTGCCCTGATTACGTGCACCGCCGCGCCTTTGAACGTCCCCGAAATGAGTTCGCCGTATATTTTGAATACGTTGGAATCGGTTATGACGAATATGCCCTTGCCCGAAATTTTGGGCGCATACTCTTCAAATGCGCCGCTTCCGCAGTGAATTACGCTCCTTACGGAGGGCGTGTCTATCAATATATCCTGCATATCTTCAGGGCAGAAGATTGTATCTGCCCGTAACCTCCTTCATGTTGTCTCCGCCCAGGCGTTCGGACACGACCTCAGCAAGCGCGAACGCTACCACGCTCTCTAAGATGACCTCGCACGCGCATATCGCCGCGACGTCGCTTCTCTCGCTCGCCGCCGTGCAGGGCTGTCCGCTTACATAGTCCACCGTCCTGAGTCCCTTCATGAGCGTGGGTATGGGCTTCATAGCCGCGCGGAGAACTATCTCCTCGCCGTTGGACATTCCGCCCTCTATGCCGCCGGCATTGTTGGTATGGCGGCAAAACCTGCCGTCCTCGAGGAATATCTCGTCGTGAACGGCGCTTCCCTGACGCCTGCCGACTTCGAAACCCATTCCGACTTCCGCGCCCTTTATCGCCTGCACGCTCATCATGGCAGAGCAAAGACGCGCGTCTAACTTCTGTGTATAACTCATGCAGCTGCCGAAGCCGCTCTTCAGTCCCTTTACCCTTATTTCGACTATGCCGCCTGCGGTATCGCCATGAGCCTTGAGCTCGTCAATCTTTGCCATTGCCTCCGCCTGCTTTTCGCCGTCGAGCATAAAAAGCGGCTGGCTCTTTGCGCCCTCAAGCTCCTCGAAGGAGTGATATGCGCCGTCCTCTATGCCGCACACGCAGCGGACATAGCCGCTTATCTCCACGCCGAGCGCCCTTAAATACTGCCTTGCGACAGTACCTGCGACGACTCTGGCCGCCGTCTCCCTTGCGCTGGCGCGCTCAAGAATGTTCCTAGCGTCGGTCTGGTCGTACTTTATCACGCCCGTGAGGTCGGCGTGACCGGGACGAACCTTTGTCAGCCTTCTTAGCGATGTATCCGCGCCCTCGGGCGCCATGCACGCCGCCCAGTTTTCATAGTCGCGGTTTCTGACGGCAAACGCCAGAGGACTTGCAAGCGTCAGTCTGTTTCTCACGCCCGACAGGATTTCCACACTGTCTTTTTCTATCTTCTGTCTGCCGCCCCTGCCGTATCCGCCCTGACGGAGCGCGAGATATCTGTCTATTTCCTCTATGTCTATTGCGAGATTGGAGGGCAATCCCTCTATTATCCCTACGAGCATCTTGCCGTGGGATTCGCCTGCGGTTGTAAGTTTCATCATTTCTCCTTGAATATCTGATAGTTTGCAGAGGTCGCGACGATGGTTATGTCCCCGTCATACTTCGTATAGAAGGGCGAAGCGTAGTTATATACGTTTGAGAGCGCCGCCGAATCGGGATAACCCGAGAAATTTTCGCCCACGCTGACCACCGCATGACGGGGCGTTATGAGGTCGAAAAAGGGAGCATACGTATTGCTCTCTCCGCCGTGCCCGGGAACGGTTAAGAAATCGCACTTTTCAAGTTCCACCGAGTGCCCGTCCACCGCGCAATATGGCTGATTCAACTGCCTGCAAAGCCCGTATTCGGTGACTATCCGCTCGAGCGTTTCCACCCTGGCGTCCGAGGTGAATAGAAAGCAGTTTTCGCCGTATTCCAGCCACAGTACGGCAGATGCCTTTTCTATGTTGACGGCGGTCGCGCTCTGGTTGAGTTCGGCATATTCGCCGTTCGGACTTAAGGAATTTACGGGCGACAGAAAGCTGAAAAACCAGCCGTTCTGCCCGTCCGACACGCCCTCGCCTACCTGAGCCGTAATGCAGGGCACGTCCTTCTCCTCCAGCGCGGTCATGAGTCGGTGATACTCCTCCGTCACTCTCGTATTCTTGCAATACGGTATGTACGCCGCGCCTATTTCCTTATGGAGCACTACCTCCGACAGCCCTCCGCAATGTTCGTCCTTGACCGAGGTGCAGACGAGATAGTCAATCTTTTCAACCCCTCTCCTGTTGAGCAGTGTCAGAAGCGAAAGCATATTGTCGTAGTCGCCGTTGCCGCCGTCTATGAGCATGGTCTTTCCGCCCGGAAGCTCGACGAGCGAACAGTCGCCGAAGGCGACGTCGAGAAAGGTTATTCTAAGCTCGTCCGCATTTCTCTCCTCGGCGCGGACGACGTATGCCGAAAGGTACTTTACGGGCACGAAACAATTTATTATGATTGTCGCTATGCAGGCCGCCAGAACCAGCGCGGCAACGGCTATGCCCAGCGCCGCACCGAAGGCCTTTCTCTTCTTTGTACGTTTCATCTCGGGTAAACTTCAAACAGTGCGTTTTATATACAATAATACATAATAATTATACATTAGTCCGCCCCGTTTGTAAATAAAAAAATGAGCGGTTTTTCCACAAAACCGCTCATTTTGTACATACATATATGACATTTAAGCAAACCGCGCCGAACAGGCGCGCATATGCGCCCGCAATTGCATATTATGAGGGCATATTCAGCACCTTATGCTTGCTTTGCGCGCTTAAATGCCGACCGCAAATAACTTATAAGCTCTCGTGAATGGTACGGCTTATTACGTCGTCCTGCTGTTCCTTGGTGAGCTTGTTGAAGTTAACCGCATAGCCCGATACCCTGATTGTAAGCTGAGGGTACTTTTCGGGATGAGCCTGCGCGTCGAGAAGCGTTTCGCGGTTGAATACGTTTACGTTGAGATGATGTCCGCCGTCTGCCACATAGGCATCGAGCATATTTACAAGATTATCTGCCCTTGACATAATTTATTTCTCCTTGTTTTAATTTTAAAATTTGGTGCACCGTTAGCGGTAACTATTTAAGAATCGCCCTTAACTCGTCAAATTTGTTTTCGTCACCAGAAAACAAATTTACGAAACTCATAAATTATTCTAGGGCGCAAGCAGGGTTCCCCTGCGCCTGCGCACCCAAATTGTGGCTTCGCCACCTCGGTAGGTGAAAACACTTGATTTCTAAATATTCGTGAGCCCTTTAATATCAAGTGTTGAGGGCAACGCCCTTAACTCGTCAAATTTGTTTTCGTCACCAGAAAACAAATTTACGAACCCTCCTATTAGTCTTCCTTTCCGAGCGAGGCAGGCGTTACCGAGAAGGTATTAGAAATGCCGTCCCTGGAATACTCGTAGGGAAGCTTTGCGACCGACTCGAGCGAGGCGAGCGCGCCGCTCTTGTCCCTGCCGTGCATGGGGTTAGCGCCGGGAGCGAGGGGCTGACCTGCCCTTCTGCCGTCGGGCGTGTTGCCCGTCTTTTTGCCGTATACCACGTTGCTGGTTATAGTGAGAATGGACATGGTGGGTACGCTCTGGCGGTAGGTATAGTGACTCTTTACCTTGTTCATGAAGGTCTTTACGAGCCATACCGCAATCTCGTCCGCACGGTCGTCGTTGTTGCCGTACTGGGGATATTCGCCCTCCGTTCTGAAGTCTACCACAAGTCCCTCCTCGTTGCGGATGGGATATACCTTTGCGTACTTAATCGCCGAAAGCGAGTCAACCGCGCAGGAAAGACCGGCTATGCCCGTGGCGAAGAAGCGGCGCACGTTGGTATCGTGCAATGCCATCTCCAGCGCCTCGTATGAGTACTTGTCGTGCATATAGTGAATGAGGTTGAGCGTGTTGACGTACAGCCTTGCCAGCCAGTCCATCATCTGCTCGTACTTGACTATGACATCATCGTAAGCGAGGGGACCGTCGCCGAGCACGGGCGCAAACATGGGCGATACCTGTAAGGGCTTGCCCGTCTTTTTATCCTTGGTGAGCTCGTCCTTGCCGCCGTTGATTGCATAGAGAAGGCACTTTGCGAGATTTGCCCTCGCGCCGAAGAACTGCATATCCTTGCCCACTCTCATGCAGCTTACGCAGCAGGCGATGCAGTAGTCGTCGCCCATCTCGGGACGCATGAGGTCGTCGCTTTCGTACTGAATTGCGGATGTCTCGATAGAGGTCTCGGCGCAGAATTTCTTGAAACCTGCGGGCAGACGCTTGGACCACAGCACGGTGAGGTTGGGTTCGGGTGCGGGGCCGAGGTTCTTGAGCGTATGAAGTATTCTGAACGACGACTTGGTGACGAGCGTTCTGCCGTCTACGCCCATGCCGCCTATGCTTTCGGTAACCCATGTAGGGTCGCCCGAGAAGAGTTCGTTATACTCCTTGATTCTCATGAACTTGACTATTCTCAGCTTCATTACGAACTGGTCGATGAGCTCCTGAGCCTCAACTTCGGTGAGAATGCCCCTTGCGATATCCCTTTCGATATATATGTCGAGGAAGGTGGAATTTCTGCCGATGGACATCGCCGCGCCGTTCTGATCCTTTACCGCGCCGAGATAGCCGAAGTAAAGTGCCTGAATGGCCTCCTGTGCGGTGGACGCAGGCTGAGAGATATCCTTGCCGTATATCTCCGCCATCTTCTTGAGGTCGCCGAGCGCCTTAATCTGCTCGGACAGTTCCTCCCTGTCCCTGACCCTGTCGGGGGTCATGTCGCCGTCGATCAAGTCCTTATCCTTCTTCTTCTGCTCGATGAGATAGTCAACGCCGTAGAGCGCTACTCTGCGGTAATCTCCGACTATTCTGCCCCTTCCGTATGTGTCGGGAAGACCTGTGAGAATGTGCGCCGTGCGCGCCCTGCGCATTTCGGGCGTGTATGCGTCATATACGCCGTCGTTGTGCGTCTTGCGGTACTTGGTGAATATGGTCTTGACCTCGGGGTCGAGCTCGTAGCCGTACATGTTGAGCGCCTGCTCAGCCATCTTTATTCCGCCGAAGGGCTGCAAAGAGCGCTTGAAGGGCTCGTCCGTCTGGAGACCGACTATCTTTTCGAGCTCCTTGTCGATATAGCCTGCGCCATGGCTCGTGAGGGTGGACACGATCTTGGTATCCGCCTTGAGCACGCCGCCTGCCTCCCTCTCCTTTGCGGAGAGATCCAAAATCTCTCCCCACAGCTTTTTAGTCGCCTCGGTAGGGCCTGCGAGGAAGGAATCGTCTCCCTCATAGGGGGTATAGTTGCGCTGAATGAAATCGCGTACGTTTACTTCGTCGTCGCTCCATTTGCCGGGGTTGAACCCCTCCCACTGCTTATAAAACATCTGAAACTCTCCTGTAAAAGATACTTTTTTTCTGGTAAATGAAGTTATCGGCGCGCCGCGCCTGCATGTCGCCCGACGTGCGCCGAAAAGGCATCAGCCCTGTGATTTTTTGTGTTCTTCGGTCTTGCTCTCTATCCAGTACTCCAGAATTTCGGGAGGCTGATAGCCCGTGCACCGCGCGAACTCCCTGCCGTCCTCGGCAAGTATTACCGTCGGCACGCGCACGATTGAAAACCTTTGTATTACTTCGCCGTCGTCCTCGGCGTCCAGCCTTATGAACTTATAGCCGAACTGCCTTGCAAGCTCGTTAAGCGGCGCTATGAGCGCGTGACAGCTTGCGCAGGAATCGCCCGAAATCTCTATTATGCACATTCCGCTCAGATCAGCATTCATTTTTTTACTCCTAAAATCGCCCTGGCATTGAGCACCCTCTCTTTGGTCGGGGGCTGTGTATCCTTCAACGCATAGTCGATGCCGAGCGACTTGTATTTGTTGACGCCCATCGTATGATAGGGCAATACTTCGACCTTTCTGACCGTCCTGAGAGTGCCGATAAATCCGGCGAGGCGGTGCAGATATTCATCGTTGTCGGTGATGCCGGGAACGAGCACGTGGCGCATCCACATATCCTTGCCGATATCCGAAAGATAGCGGGCAAACGCCAGAATATTCTCATTGGAATGACCCGTAAGCTTTCTGTGTTCGCCGTCGTCTATGTGCTTTATGTCCAAAAGCACGAGGTCGGTGACGGCAAGAAGTCCGTCAAACCTGTGCGCGTCCTTAATGTCGAACATTATGCCCGAGGTATCCAGCGCGGTGGAGACGCCTGCCCTCTTTATGAGGGCGAAAAGTTCCCCGACGAACGCCGCCTGCGCCATAGGTTCGCCGCCCGAGACGGTTATGCCGCCTCCGCCCGTGAAATAATTTTTATAGCGGAGCGCATTTTTTGCCACCTCTTCGGCGGAATACTTTTTGCCTGCGCCGAACGTCCACGTATCGGGATTGTGACAGTACTTGCAGCGCATCGGGCAACCCTGCATGAACACGACGAAGCGTATTCCCGGACCGTCGACCGTACCAAAGGATTCAAACGAATGAATGTATCCTTCCACAAGCACCTCCGCATAAAATAAGGGCAAACTACCGCACGCATGCGATACCTTTGCCCAGACGAACGACTTTAATACAGTGTGCCGCTCCACGCGGTGAGTCCGCTAATAATCGTCAGTTACGGCAACACCTTTCGACTACACTGCGATTATAACATACCGACGCGCCCTTGTCAACACCTTTACAACAAAATGTTGCCGTATATTTTTGAATAAGACACAACATATTGTATTTTTGCCAGAAACTTACAACTATATGAACGAATAGATCAGTCCTACCGCCACGCCCGAAAATACGCCGAACACTATTATGGCTCCCGCCACGGTGAACATCTTTGCCGCCATGCCGTAAATCCAGCCCTCGGTCTTGAATTCTATGGCAGGCGATGCGACGGAATTGGCAAAACCCGTGATGGGCACTATGCTGCCTGCCCCTGCATACCGCCCTATTCTGTCGTATACGCCGAGACCGGTAAGAAGGCAGCCTAAAAATATGAGTATTGCCGAAACCGCGCCTGCGAGCACGTCGCCCTTAAGCCCCGCATACTCGAGCATGAACCTTATAAACTGCCCTATCGAGCAGATAAGTCCGCCCACGCCGAACGCCGCCGCGCAATTTTTAAGATGCTTGGTGGGAGGGTCGTGCTGTTTTACGTAGTTGAGATAGTTTGCGTTATAGTTTTCCCTGTGTTTGCCTGTCATTTTTAAGAATTTCCCCCTTGGCTCCCTTGATAAAAGTCTCCCTCTCGTCGCGCCGCGTCAGGTCTATTTCCCTTCTCATTGGTGAAACATCCTCTCGTCGATATACAGCGTAAGCTTTTCGGGCATCATACGCGTTGCAAGCCGCTTTGCAGTGTTCATTGCGCCGCACGTCTTTATTATCGGCGGTCTGTCGGACATGAGCGTCTTATATATGTCCTCCGCCACGCGCGAGGGCTTCATGCCGCTCTGCTCCATATTGGCGAGCGCCGCAACCGCCCTGTTGACCGACCTGGAATAGGCGCCGTTTTCCTCCTCCGTATACACCTTGCGCTTGAACGAGAAGTTTGTGGCGGTACCTCCGGGGAGAACGGCCGTAACGCGGATATTGTAGCGGTTGAGTTCGGCGTTTGCCTCCCTTGCCAGCATTTCGAGCGCCGCCTTGGACGAGGAGTAGAACGCATCGAATAAAATGGGAACGTCGCCGCCGAGCGAGCCGACGAGCACAATCTTGCCGCCCTTCTTCTTCATATGCGGTATTGCCGCCTGCATGGCGCGCAGCGCACCGAAGAAATTGACTTCGAAGAGATACTTATAGTCGCTCTCCCTGGCGTGTTCTATGGGCGCAGCCATCGAATAGCCTGCGCAGTATATGAGCGCGGAAAGCCCGTGCCGTTCGGCGGATGAACGGATTGCCTCCGCCGCCTCCGTTCCGTGCGCGACGTCCGCGCAGATGTTGACGACCTTGGCATTGTTGCACGCCGTCCTTGAGATATTTGTCACCGCCCAGCCCCTGTTGACGAGGCGGACACACGTTTCGTAGCCTATGCCCGAACTGCCGCCGACGACCACGGCGGAGGGGCGCATATTTTGCGTTGACGATGTAGCATTTTCCATACAATTAGCATTCCGCAGAGCGCAAAAAATATTCGCCCCGAGCAATGCGCAAGGGGCGAAAAATATATAAATGTTGTACAATGGGGCGATGTGCTGCCTCCGCGCCGAAAGATTGCCAGACGTCGGGAGGACATGTTCAGCCGAAAGCTATGTCGAGAATCATCATGAGCGCAAACCCCAGGACTATGCCTGCCGTCGCCTTGCCCTTATGTACGGCAAAGCTTTCGGGCACGAGTTCGGCGCAGACTACGGCTATCATTGCGCCCGAGGAAAAGGCGAGCGCAAAGGGCAGAAGCCAGTTTATTACGGTGACGGCAAGCGCGCCTATGACGCCTGCGACAATCTCCACCGCGCCAGAGAGCTGACCGATAAAGAAACTCTTTGCGCGCGACATTCCGTTTGCCCTCAGGGGAAATGCTACACACATACCCTCGGGGAAGTTCTGTATGCCTATGCCTATCGCCAGCATAGCCGCGGCGGCTAGCCCTGCCTCTCCGCCGCCAATGAGCGCGCCGAAAGCCACGCCTACGGCAAGACCTTCGGGAATGTTGTGCACGGTGACTGCCACGCACATTACGGCAGACGGCCTCCCCCTGCCGCTCTCCCTGCCCATGGCGAGAGTCATTATAAAGTCGGTCAGCATTATTATGAAGCCGCCGAGCACAAAGCCCGACGTAAGTACGATATAGGCGTTGTCGCCGCCGCGCTCGAGCGCGGGAAGGAGCAACGAGAAAAAGGACGAGGCGAGCATTATGCCTGCCGCGCCCGCAGTCATTATGCAGAAGGCGGTCTTTCCCACCTTCTTACAGAAAAAGACGAGCGACGCGCCGGCCGACGTCATAAACCACGTAAAGAGCGTGGCAATGAGAGCCTGCAGCCACCCGTCGAGCCCAACAAACCAATCCAACAAAATTCATCTCCCGTAAGACAGTATTTTTTATAGTCTATGCCTTACGGGAGCAAAATTGTGCACCTTTTCATGCCGCACGGCGCGCCACCTCGCGCCGTGCGGCAAAATGCCCGATTAAAACTTTAATATAAAAAAATGTGCGGAGCACAATATGTGTTCCGCACGCAAATAAATCAGATAAAATTATAAGGTTTCAAGAGTTTTGATGAGGTCGCCGACCGTCTTGATCGATGCCACTTTGTCATCGGGAATGGTCTTGCCCGTGTTGTCCTCGAGCTGCATCAAGAGCTCAACGACGTCGAGGGAATCGGCTCCGAGGTCTTCGACAATCCTGCTCTCCAAGGTGACCTTGGACTGGGGAATACCGAGCTGTTCTGAAAGTATCTTTGCAATTTCGTCCAACATAATCATTATCTCCTATCGGTTATACTTTGATTTTATATCAATTGCCCTTGATTGTCAAGTATTTTTTTGTTTGGCGGTCTTTGAGAGCTGCTTTATGGACAGCCCTATGCGCTGTTTTTTGACGTCGAGATTGATTATCACCGCCTTTACGCGCTGACCTACCTTAAGGACGTCCGAAGGGTGCTTTATATACTTGTCGGTTATCTCGGATATGTGCACGAGTCCGTCCTGATGCACGCCTATGTCTATGAACGCGCCGAAGTCGATTACGTTGCGCACCGACCCCTCTACCACCATTCCGACGGAGAGGTCCTCTATGCTCATTATGTCCCTTCTCAGGACGGGCGCAGGCAGGCTGTCCCTTATGTCCCTGCCCGGCTTTACGAGTTCGGTGACGACGTCCGAAAGGGTAGCCTTGTCCAGTCCCGAATACTCCGCCGCCTTGTCCTCGCCGAATGCCTTTACCTTGGAAGGCAACTCCTTGAGTCCGCCGCTCTTTACGTCTTCGTCCGTATAGCCGAAGAGTTGCAAGAGCTTTTCTGCCTTGTCATAGCTTTCGGGGTGAACGGCGGTATTGTCGAGTATGTTTTCGCCGTCGGGAATTCTAAGGAAGCCTGCGCACTGCTCGTACGCCTTTGCGCCGAGCTTGGGCACCTTTAAAAGCTGTGCGCGCTTTGTAAACTTGCCGTTTTCTTCCCTGTATGCGACTATGTTCTTTGCAACTCCCGAATTGAGTCCCGCGACAAACTTTAACAGATATGCGCTCGCCGTGTTGAGGTCTACGCCTACGCTGTTTACGCAGTCCTCCAGCACTCCGCCGAGGACGGCGTCAAGCCTCTTTTTGTCCATATCGTGCTGATACTGCCCTACGCCTATCGACTTAGGGTCGATTTTTATGAGCTCTGCCAAGGGGTCCTGTAACCTTCTCGCAATGGATATTGCCGAACGCTTTGTAAGGTCGAGATCGGGGAATTCCTCCACGGCGAGGGGGCTTGCAGAATATACGCTGGCGCCTGCCTCGTTGACAACCGCGTAGCTTACGGGTCGGTCAATCTCCTTTAAAAGTTCGGCGACGAATATCTCCGTCTCCTTGCCCGCCGTGCCGTTGCCTATCGAAATGACGTCCACCTTATACTTATCGATGAGGTCCTTTATTATCTTCTTGCTCTCCTCAATCTTGCTGTGAGGGGGAACGGGATAGATTACCGACGTATCCAGCACCTTGCCCGTCTCGTCAACGACCGCCACCTTGCAGCCCGTGCGGTAGCCGGGGTCGAGCCCGAGCGTCACCTTGCCCTTTACGGGCGGCTGCAAAAGCAGGGGACGGAGATTGACTTCGAACATGTGTATCGCCTGTTCGCTCGCCCTGTCGGTGAGTATGGAGCGCACCTCCCTTTCGACAGACGGTTCAATGAGCCTGTCGTAGCCGTCGGAAGCCGCCTCCCTTATGAGGTCGGCGCAGGCGCCCTTGCTCGTTACGTACTTAGCCGCGCACACCCTCTTGGCAAGGTCGGCATCGAATGCAATCCTGACCTTGAGGCACTCTTCCTTTTCGCCCCTGTTTATGGCGAGAATTCTGTGGTCCTTTATCTCGGACACGAGCTCGGAATAGTCGGCATACATGTCGTAGGTGCCCTTTTCGTCACTCTTTACGAGCTTGACCTGCACCTCGCCGTGATTTTCCATGAGCGTCCTGAGTTTCTTTCTCAGTTCTGCATTGTCGGAGATTATCTCGGCGATTATGTCCTTAGCGCCGTCTATTGCGTCCTTCGCGCTCGCGACTCCGAGCTCTTCGTTTATGTACTTTTCCGCCTCGGCATAGGGGTCGCCCTGCTGGGCGAGTATGAAATCGGCAAGCGGCTGAAGTCCCTTTGCGATTGCCACCGAAGCCCTCGTCTTTTTCTTCTGCTTGAAGGGACGGTATACGTCCTCTATCTCGGTCATGGTCTGGCAGGCATCGATGGACTTCTGTATCTCATCGGTCATCTTGCCCTGCTCGGTGATTGCCGCCGCAACCTCGCCCTTGCGCTTTTCGAGATTTTTGAGGTATTCATACCTGTCCGAAAAACGCCTTAAAAGCTGGTCGTCTATGCCGCCCGTCATCTCCTTTCTGTACCTCGCGATGAAGGGAATTGTGTTGCCCTCGTCGAGAAGCTTTACGACGTTCTGAGCGTGGTCGGGTCTC
Organism: uncultured Clostridia bacterium; assembly: GCA_944354125.1. Classification (GTDB taxonomy): domain Bacteria; phylum Bacillota; class Clostridia; order Christensenellales; family Borkfalkiaceae; genus Coproplasma. Next base: position 101,018 of record CALVPT010000004.1, read on the forward strand.
AATTGAAATTCATCTGTCAGTTGCTTTACGATTTCCATATCCTTATCTCTTTAAACTCTTCAAATAGTTTTTTTGGTCGGTATTAAGTCGGAAACTTTCCGCCGATTTCTGTATGGCCTTGTTGTGCGTCGCCCTGTCGAGCGTGCCCTGCCGTAAAAATTCTGTGCCCCTTTCGTAGTGCTTTACGATAACCTCGCAGACAAGCCACGCCGCCGCCATGTGCACGTAGTATTTTGTGCAGTCGGCGCGCGTAAGGCAATCGAATATGTAGCCCAGATATTGCTCCTCCACGTAGAATGAAAGGAGGGTCGTCAGGGCGTAGCGCTGGTAGAATTCCCTGCCGTCAGACAAAAATTTGTCCATGTACGGTCTGAACTCCTCCCTGTGCCGAACTATGCACTTTGCCGAAAAGCAGTCGCACAGCGCCCAGTTGTCAATGAGCGCTACGCAGGGCTCAAGGTATTTCAAAAACTCCGCGTATGCCAGCCTTGCCGCCGCCGCAAGCTTTACGAACTTTACCTCGTAGCGGTCGTCGCGGACGGCAAACAGCTCGTCAATGCGCGGAACATATTTTTTTGCTATCTTCCTCAGCTCGGGCACCCTTACCCCTATTAAACTCTCTGCGGAACAGTTTATAAGTCCTGCGTTAAACGCGGCATATTTTTCGTCCCTGTGCGCTTCAAGTTCTGTCAAAAGCTCGTCTAAGAGCGTCATGCCATATCCCTTCCTTGGGTTTTGTATTTGCAGGACTGGTGGACGGCAGCTTTATGTACGGAATGCCTATGTCCCTGTAGTGCCTTTCGAAGAGCTGACTTGCCTTGCCGCCGTTTAAAAGTATAAACTCTATCGGGCAATTTTGCAATACCTCTTGAAGATTTACTACCGTAAAATTTTTTATGGCGGCGTCCGAAGAGCCCTTAATCGTGCATTTTTGCACCATATCCCACAGCGCGATGTTGTGACGGCTTAAAAAATCGCGCTTGTCCTGCACGGACACGGGCAACTCCTCTTTGAAAAACGACGCAAGTATGCGCCAGAACGAGTTGAGCTTATTGCCGTAATAAAAGCTGACTTCGCGGCTCTTTACCGACGGGAAACTGCCCAAAATGAGCACGCGGCTGCCGCCGTCGAAGAAGGGCGGAAAGCCGCATACCTGCCCGTCAGCGGGCAAAGCGTCAGTATCCGTAATCACGATATGGGCTTGTCCACGTTGCCGACTATCGCCGTCGCCTTATAGGTTGAGTCGAAGTTGTACTCCGTGGCCTCCATCACGTCGTCAAGCGTTACGGCGGTTATGTCCGCAATTCTCTTTTCAAAGTCGTAGATGTTGCCCGTATATATGAGTTCCTTTCCATAGAGGAGCATCTGCGAGCTGGTGCTCTCCTGCGCGAATATCGACGAGGAAAGCAGCTGCTCCTTGCCGCGCAGGAACTCCTCCTTGGTCATCGTCTTTTTCTTCATGTCCTCTATGCAGCCGTAGATTGCCTCCACCGAGCGCATATAGTCGTCGGCATTGACGCCGGCATATATGACGAGCGAACCCGTCTTTTCGAACATCGACATATAGGAATATACGGTATAGGCAAGTCCCATCTGCTCCCTGACCGTCTTGAAGAGCCTTGAGGACATGCTGCCGCCGAATACGGCGTTCATTATGCTCGTCGCGTCCGACAGCCTTTCGTATCTCTTCATCGACGGGTATGCTATGGCGATGTGAATCTGCTCTATATCCTTCTTTTTGAAGAGGTTGCCCGACTTTAAGCTTACTTTGAGTTCGCCGCCCTTCTTCTCCGTCCTGGGAAGACTGCCGAAGTACTCTACGGCTAACTTTTCGGCAAGCTCTACGGAGATGTTGCCCGCCATGGATATGACTATGTTGTCCGTCGTGTACCTGTCCTTCATGTAGGCGTCCACGTCAGACTTTTTGAAGCCCCTGACGTTCTCCTTAGGGCCTAAGATGTTCCTGCCGTAGTTCTCCTCGCCGAAGAACGCGCGCGAAAGAAGGTCCAGGCAGAGGTCGTCGGGCGTATCCTCGTTCATGCTTATCTCCTCGACTATGACGCCCTTTTCCCTTACCATCTCCTCTTCGGGGAAGACGCTGTTCAAAAACAGGTCGGAGAGTATTTCGAATGCCTCCGCCGCGTGGTTGGAGGTCGACTTTGCATAGTAACAGGTGATGTCCTTGCCCGTAAAGGCGTTGACCTGGGCGCCGATTGCATCCATGCTGTCCGAAATTTCGAACGCCGTGCGCTTTTTGGTGCCCTTGAACATCATGTGTTCTATGAAGTGGGATATGCCGTCCTGCTTATCCGTCTCGTAGGACGCGCCCGTGCCCACTATTATGCCCATGGTGACGGAGAGAAGTCCCGTCATCTGCTTTACAATAAGTCTTATGCCGTTGTCGAGCTGTTTGAAATGAACCATTATTCTCCTAAATTGTAAGAAACAGTTACCGCGGAATATCCGCTTTGTCTTACGTTGTTTAATATTTGAGGAAGAGCCTTTACCGTGACATCCTTGGGATGCATGAGTATGAACTCCCCGTTTTCAAGATTTTCGGTCGCCCTCTTTACTATGAGGTCAACGTCGCCGTCGCGCCAGTCTATCGTGTCGCGGCTCCACATTATCGTCTTAAGTCCCAGCGACTCGCTTGCCGACAGCGTCGCATCCGAAAATGCGCCCGACGGCGGCGCGAAGAGCGCCGTTTGCGTGCCTAAAACCGCATCGATGAGCTTGACGCTGACGGAGATTTCCTCTACGTTCTCAGCGTAGCTCAGCTTGTCGTGGTCGCGGTGGAAATACCCGTGCGAGCCGACCTCGTGACCGCGCGAGGCAATCTCCCTGAGGCAGTCCACGTTGTCGTCCGCCCAGCATCCGCCGACGAAAAATGTAGCCTTTGCGCCGTACTCGTCCAGTATATCGAGAATCTTCATAACGTTGTCCGTATTCTCGTATACGTTGAACATGAGGCTCACCCCTCTCGGCGAGGGCGAACGGTAATACAGGTTCCCCCTGTCGGAGGACACCGTCTCGGCGCCTCCGCCGACAAATCCCACGACTATTGTCGCCGTTATTACAAGACACAGCACGACGTTTACTATAACAGAAATGATCTTATTTTTCAATAGTTTGCCCCTAAATACGATAGTTATTTATATTCTATTTACGAGCTTTGACTATTTTTCCTGAAAATTTATTTTTTCGTGCTTATTTTTGACTACTTAAGCGTAACTATGGTCACGCCTATCTCTCCCTCGCCGTATCTGCCCGAGCGGAACTCCTTGACGTGCCTGTGTTTTTTTAACCGTCCGGCGATGGCGTTTCTCAGTCTGCCCGTGCCTGCGCCGTGGATTATCTTGACCTCTTCGAGGTTGTCCATGACCGCCTTGTCGAGGAAATTTTCAACTTCGACGAGCGCCTCGTCCACGTTCATGCCTATGACGTTGAGTTCCATCTGCGGCTGCGAAGGCGTGAATTTTCTGACCACTTTGACCTTTTCCTTGGGCGGTTCGGTGCGCTTTTTGGGTGACTGCGGCACAATCTGAAGATTTGTTATCGCCGTCCTCATGCGGATGCTGCCCATGGCTATTTCCGCCTCGCCCTTGCGCGCGTTGACCGATATGACGTCGCCCTGGCTGTCGGCAGATTTGACGTATACCCTCTGACCGACTTTGAGATTGTCCGCCGTGGCGTCAGTAAAGTTGACTATGCTGGTCACTCCCTGCTCGTCGTCGTACGCCTCGTCGCCTATCCTGTTTTTGAGCGTGCGCGCCTTTATTAGGTCGGACTCCTTAATCTCGCTCTGTCTGAATATGCCTTCGAGTTCGCTTAAAAGCTCTTCGGCGCGCTGAGTGCGCTCGTTAATTATCCTCCTGCTCTCCGCCCTTGCCGAAATTCCAAGCTTTTCGCGCTCCTTGTTGAGCTTGTCGACGAGCGCGTTCGCTTCGGCGAGCTTTTTGTCCAGCTCGCGCTTGGTCACCTCGTTTTCTTCGAGGATTTTCTGCGATTCGACGCGGTTTTCCTCGGCCTTTCTTATGATGTTCTCGTAGTTCCTGCCGCCCTCCGAGAGATAGCTTTCCGCCTTTTCGAGTATGGCGCCGTCCATGCCCAGCCTTCTGGATATGGCAAGCGCGTTGCTCGCGCCGGGCGCGCCTATCTTTATGCTGTAAAGCGGCTTAAGCGTGGCGCGGTCGAACTCCATGGCGGCATTTTCTATGCCCTTTTCGGCATAGGCAAATTCCTTGAGCGCCGTAAAGTGCGTGGTTATTATTCCCTTGCTGCCCACAGCGAGAAGATGTTCGCATATCGCCCTTGCCAGCGCCTGACCTTCGTCGGGGTTGGTGCCGCCGCCGAGCTCGTCGATGAGAACGAGACTTCTGTCGTCGGCGTTGTCGCATATCGAAATTACGTTGGTTATGTGGCTGGAGAAGGTCGAAAGGCTCTCCTCTATGCTCTGGCTGTCGCCGACGTCGCAGAACACCTCCCTGAAGGCGCAGACCGTGCTGCCCTCAGACGCGGGTATGAATATGCCGCACTGAGCCATGAGGCAGAAAAGCCCCACCATCTTCAAAGTTACCGTCTTGCCGCCCGTATTCGCGCCCGAAAGGAGCAGAAAGTTATAGTCCTTGCCCAGCTCTACCGAGACGGGCACAACTTTATCCTTGTCTATGAGGGGATGCCTGCCTTTTATTATGTCAATGTATCCCCTGCCGTTGACCTTGGGGCATACCGCCTTTTTGGAGTAGGAATATTCCGCCCTGGCATAGCAGCAATCTATCTCGGAAAGGTGCGCCTCGTCCTGTTGCAGGCGGTCGCTCATTGCGCCGATTCTCGAGGAAAAGCCCTTTAAGATGCGCTCGATTTCCTCCTTTTCGTCTATGCGCAGGGCGATCAGTTCGTTATTCAGGTTGAGCACGTATTCGGGCTCTATGAAAAAGGTTGCGCCCGACTGCGAGCGGTCGTGCACGAAGCCCTTTACCCTGCTCTTGTATTCGGCTTTGACGGGCACTACGTAGCGGTCGTTTCTTATGGTGACTATGCCGTCCTGCAAGTACTGCGAATCCTTGCCCGAGGCGTATTCCGAAAGCGTGCTCCTTATCCTCTCGTTGAGCGACTTTATCCTGGAGCGTATGGAAAAGAGCGCATCGCTTGCATAGTCGCTCATCTCCTCGGGGGAGAGTATTGCAGATGCAATCTCCTCCTCCAGACGGGCGTCAAAATAGAGGTTATGCGCGACGGACTTAAGATACTTTATGCCCTCGTCCTCTATCGCCGATATGCCCTCGTATGCCGTCCTTGCCGAGCGCAGAAGGCAGTTTACGTCCAACAGCTCGCCCATCGAAAGCGTCGAACCCTTGGACGCCCTTACGACAAGGTCGCCGACCTCGGGGAAATGCTCGACTTTGCCGACGCCGTAGCGATAGAGAAGCTTATCTCCCTCGGCGCACGCCGAAAGGCGCGCGCGCACCTCCTCTATGTCCGAAGAGGGCGCAAGCGCGAGCATTGCGCTTTTGCTCCTGTCGAGAGTGCAGTACTCCGCGCAGGCGGCTAAAATCTTATTGAGTTCAAGTTTTTCAAGGCTCTTTGCGTTCATAATCGAATAAGTTTAGTACGGCATTGCGCCGCATTCATGTTTTAAGGCACTCCGCCCCGTCAAAGTATGGGCGTTTCGCTGTGCCCTTTCGTATAGTTTCTGAACAGGTTTTTAAGCTGCGATACGTCGGCAGCGGCTCTTTCCGCCGCCTCGGGGTCGGACTGCACGGAAAAGTCGTAAAGTCTGCCCGTATAGCAATTTTCGGAGACGAGTTCGGCGCAGTTAAATATCTCGAAGCGGCAACTGCCGACTTCATATCTCCTCAGCGTAAACTGTCTGTTGCCCTCGTCGGTAAGAGTATAGCGCGCCCTTCTGTCGCAGGAGGAACAGCTCCTGCCGAACGGACAATATATTAGATCCATAAGCTTTATGTCGCCTGCCGTAAGCACGAATGTGTTTTCGCCGACGAGCGGCTTTGACTCCCTTGCGGTCAGCTCCTTGGAGAGGGCGACATAGTCCGCCTTTATTTGGGAAAGCGCAATCGAGTTAGATATGTTTGCGCCCGTGCCTATAAAGAGCTTTACGCCCAGCTCACGCGCAAGTTCGGGGGCGTAATTGGAGCCGCAGTATATGCCGTCGAACGCCGAAATGACGGGCTTTAACTTCTCTATCTCCTCGCCCGTCAGAAGGGGCGGAAGATATAAGAATTTTTCGCCCTGAAACGCGCTTGCAAGCGGCGAAAACCTGCTGAAATAGCTCCTCGGTTTTATTATGCCTATATCCGCTTTCAGTCCGCACAGAGTTTCTGCAACCGTTGCCGTCTTTTTGTTGACGACGGGCGATATTTTAGCCGTTTTCGGCAGGACGGGCACGCTGCACTCCTCGCCCCTGCCTCCGCAGAACGAATAGTAGTCGGCATATACCGTGCGCCTGAAAGAGTTCAGAAGCGAGGCAGGCACGAATGCCCCTTCTTCGACATTCACCGCGACATATTTGGGGGTGAACGGGTATGTATCGACCTTGTCGAACGCCTTTACTATGTCCTCTTTCAAGGTGGGACGGCTGACCGCCGCCTGCACTTCGAATTCGGAAAGATAACTCTTTCCTCCGAACTCCGCCTCTATTTTCCGTCCCGTGCGGACGGTAACGCTGAGCGGTATGCGCTTTGTGCGGCGCTGAGGAGCAAGGCCGGCGTTTAATGAGGCGTCCGTAGTTATGAACGCCTTGTCGCCGTTTCTGAGCTTTGCGTTGGAGCGCACTATAAAGCCGCCCTTGCATGGAGCGACGTATGTCGCGCCTGCCACCTCTTTGCCGTCACGAAGTATCTTAAAGCAGTCGCCCTCGCCGCACCTTTCGCGCGTGTTGACGACATATCTGCCGTTTATGGGCAAAACCGTACCCAGATATTCGCCTATATGCCCCTGCACGGCAGAGGATATGAACGACTTATCCTGCCCGAAGGCAAGACCCTTTGTGTAATTGCCGCGGTTATATGTGCGCTTCAATGCGGAAAGGTCGGCAGGCGATTGGGTACCGCCGAGTATGTTTTTATAATAATTGACTGCCGCCGCCACGTATTCGGGACGGCGCATTCTGCCCTCGATTTTGAAGGAATACACGCCTGCATCCCTGTATTTTAAGATGTTTTCGCCTGCGCACAGGTCGGAGGGCGAAAGGCGGTATGCCCTGTCCTCGAACCCCTTTCGGTCTATCGAATAGAGCTTGCGGCAGGGCTGTTTGCATCTGCCGCGGTTGCCCGAATTGCCGCCCGCGAAGGAGGAAAAATAACACTGTCCCGAAAAGCAGGTGCACAGCGCGCCCTGCACGAACACCTCGGTCTCTATTATCTTTGCTATCTCCTCTATGTCCTTGAACGCCGTCTCCCTTGCGAGAATGACGCGCGAAAAGCCGAGCTTTTTGGCGAGCCGCGCCCCGTATGCGTTGCACGTGCCTGCCTGCGTGGAAAGATGCAGACATATTTCGGGACAGACTTTCTTGAGATATGTCCCGAGGTACATATCCTGAATTATAAGCGCGTCGGCGCCCGTGTTATGGGCGCGCACGGCGGTCTCGACAAAGGAGGGCACTTCCTCCTCCTTTACAAGCGTATTCATGGCAACGTGCACCCTTACGCCGAAAAAGTGGGCATACGCTATGAGCTTTTCGAGCGCGGGGAAGTCAAAATTTTCCGCCGAACTCCTCGCCGAAAAACTGGTCAGCCCGAGATATATGGCGTCCGCTCCGCAATCTATCGCCGCATATGCGCTCTTTTCGTCGCCCGCTGGGGCAAGTATTTCACTCATATTTATACCCGAACTCTTCTATTACCCTCTTGACCGCGCCCTCGTCGTTGGTGACGGTGACAAAGTCTGCGTGCGCCTTCAGCTCCTCCACGGCATTGCCCACGGCGACTCCCGTGCCTGCCGCCTCTATCATGGCGAGGTCGTTGAGGTTGTCGCCCACCGCCACGGTCTCCGAAAGGGGAATATGGTAATATTCGGACAGAAATTTTACCGCCGAGCCCTTGGTTTCGCCCTTGGGAGACACCTCGACGAGGACTGCCGCCGAACAGGTTATTTCGAACCTGTCGCCGAACCTCTTCAAAAGATATTCGTACAGCCTTTCCCTGTCCTCGGCATAGCAAAGGGAGGCAATTTTAAGCGCCTTGATGCAGTTATCCTCCACAAATTCGGAGAGCTTTCTGTCCGTATGTTTTGCCGTTATTCCCGTGATTTGTTCATACAGCTTGAGCGAGGGATTGTCGCTGTCTATGTCCGTATAGAACCCGTAAGTCGTATATACCTGCACGGTTGCGCCGAACTCCTCGAGGGCGGCGCAGATTTCCGCCGCGTCGCGGCAGGACATTACCGCCTCCCTTATTATTCTGCCCGTGGCTATGTCGGCGATGGTCGAGCCCTGGCTTGCCGCGACCAGTCCGCTGAGCCCTATCTGCCTTAACCTGGGGAGCACGGAGGGCAATATTCTGCCCGTGCATACGGCGAATATTCCGCCGAGAGAGCGGTATTCGTCTATCGCGCTTATTACCTCCGCGCCGACGTTGTTTTCGCTGTCGGCGAGCGTGCCGTCAAAATCGGATACAATGAGTTTACAGTTTAGTCTCTTCATACATTTTCATCGAAATATTTCTTTATTCTCGCCGCAAGTTCGCTGCCTATGCCCTCTGCCGTGGCAAGCTCTTCAACGCTCGCCGCCATTATGGCGTTTATGTTGGAGAATCTGTCCATGAGCGCCTTTGCCTTCGCCTTGCCGACGCCGTCAATCTCGCTTAAAAGACTTGCAAGATTGCGCTTTGTATGCACGCTGCGGAAATAGGTTATTGCAAACCTGTGCGCCTCGTCCCTGATTCTCTGCACCATTCTCAGCGAATAGTCGCGGCGCGGAATTATTACGCCATCGTCGCTGTTTACAGTGAAGATTAGTTCCTCCTGCTTGGCTATGGAGATAAGGTCGATATCCGTCGCGCCCAGCTCGTCGAACACCTCTTTGACCGCCGAGAGCTGACCCTTGCCGCCGTCGATTACAATGAGGTCGGGCTTGGGGAAGCGCTCCTCCTCGTCGGTGCCTATCTTTTTAAGCCTGCGCGTCAGAACTTCTTTCAATGAGGCGAAGTCGTCCGCGCCCTCTACCGTCTTTATCTTGAAGCGGCGGTAGGAATTTCTGTCCGCCTCGCCGTCTATGAATACGACCATAGAGCCGACTTTATCTACGCCCGACACGTTGGAGATATCGTAACACTCCATCCTGCGCGGATAGCGCGACAGCGACAGCTGCTCTTTTAGGCGGTTGCAGGCGTTTATTGTCATGTCGTCCTTGTGCTTTATCCTGTCGACAGACCGCTCGAGATAGTCAGCGGCGTTGTCCTTAGCCATCTTCAGAAGTTCTGCCTTTATGCCCTGCTTTGCGAGCGTGACGGTTACGTTCTTGCCGAGTTTATCCCTGAAAAACTGCTCGACGAGCTGACGTTCGGCATAACCCTCGAGTATGAGTTCGGGCGGCGGCTCGTGCGAGGAATAGTACAGCGTTATGAACGAGGTAAGCGCCTCGGCATCGTTTTCGTGCGCGTCGTCGAGGGCGAACGAGAACCCGCCCTGCATTATGCCCTTGCGCGTGACGAGCACGTTTATTGCCGAATACAGTCCGTTAGTCGCATATGCGACTATGTCGGCGTCTATCGCCTTGTTTATCGCCGTCACCCTCTTTGCCTCCAGCTTGGAAAGCATGTTCATCTTGTTGCGGTAGTCAAGCGCAAGCTCGAACGCCTCGTTCTCGGCGGCGGCAATCATCTTTTCCTTAAGCTTTTCCTGCGCGCCCTTGTAGTCGCCGTCCAGAAAGGCAAGCGCACCCCTCACCCTTTCGGCATATTCCTCCTTGCTGACCTTATGGGCGCAGGGCGCAAGGCACCTGCCTAGGTGGAAGTTGAGGCACTCCCTCTTGGGCTTGGCGCCGATTGCCGTATGGCACAGCCGAACGTTGTATAAAAGCTGGCAGGTTTCGAGTATGTCCTTATAGTTAATGCCGCCCATGAACGGACCGAAATAGCGGCACCCGTCCTTTTTTATCTTTCTGGTGACGTAAAAGCCGGGGAAGTCGTCGCGCATGTCGACCTTTATATACGGATAGGTCTTGTCGTCCTTGAGGAGTATGTTGTACTTGGGTTTGTATTTCTTTATAAGGTTATTTTCAAGCGCGAGCGCATCGATTTCGGTTGCGGTGATTATATAGTTGAAGTCTGCGATGTTTTCGACCATCTGCATGACCTTCTGCGGCTTGGGCGAGGAATGAAAGTACTGCCTGACGCGGTTTTTCAAGACGCGCGCCTTGCCTACATAGATGACGTTGCCGTACTTATTCAACATTATATAAACGCCCGGATTGTCGGGCAGAAGGCTGAGTTTTTCCCTTATTACGTCCATATTGCACCGAGTTTAATTATAACACCATATTTATATTTTTGCAAGCAGGCGCATATAAAATGCGCCGCGATATGCCCGTCCCCTTGCTCTTTTTTACGACAAAATGGGCGGAGGCGCACTCGCGCCTCCGCCCATTTGAACTTTCCGCATACGGCCTCAGCAGCCGAGAAATTCGACGCCCTTGAGCATTACGTCGTTTACGGTGTCGTTGACGAGCGAATAGGTTATAATCTTGCCCCTCCGCTCGCACTTGACTATGCCGAGATTTTTTAAAAGCCTGAGCTGGTGGCTCACCGTCGTCTGGTTTATCTCCAGCACGCGGGAAAGGTCGGTTACGCACATCTCCGATATGGCGAGCGCAGACAACATCCTCACCCTTGTATGGTCGGCAAAGACCGCGAAAAAGCAGGTTATGCTGTCCAGAACGTCGCCTTCGGGCACATACTCCTCAATAAGTTCCTTTGTACGTCTGTCGAGCAACATCATATCCTGCACGCGCATCAGCCTCCTTTATGCGACATTATTATAATGGCTGATATGTTCGTGCGTCAATATGACATTTTATCGTATATTGTCACAAAGGCGAAAGGTTTGTCACTTGCTCTCTATCGACGATACCGAATAGCCTGCGTCAACTATGACCTCGGTGAGTTTGTCGTCTGGAATGTCCTCGCGGCTCCTTACGACGGCGAGATTTTTCTTGAGCTTTACGTCCGCCGAAACTACTCCGGGAACTGCCGAAAGCGCCTTTTCTACCCTTGACGCGCAGTGATCGCAGCACATGCCGTCAACGTGAATTATCTTCTTCATATATTCATTCTCCTCTGCTTCGGGTCTTTCTTCCGCCTTATTATCAGAAGGCTTTATATCCTTCCCCGAAGTCTTTAAATTTTTATTTTTATATCTCAACAGCCTCAGCGCATTGCCGACTACGAAGAGCGAACTTAAGCTCATGCACAGCGCGGCAATCATGGGATTGAAAGTAAAGTTGACAGCCGCCAGCGCGCCTGCCGCAACGGGTATCATTACGACGTTGTAGAAGAACGCCCAGAACAGGTTTTCCTTTATGTTCCTTACCGTCGCGCGGCTTAAATCTATCGCCGTGTCCAGCTCCTTCAAATCACCGCCAACCAGCACCACTCCGGCGCTGTCTATCGCCACGTCCGTGCCGTTGCCTATGGCTATTCCCACGTCTGCCTGCTTGAGCGCGGGGGAATCGTTTATGCCGTCGCCTACCATCGCGACGACGCCGCCCACCTTCTGCACGTTTTCAACCGTCCTGAGCTTATCCTCGGGCAGGACTTCGGCCACATAGTCGTCTATGCCAACGCTTGCGGCGACCGCCTTTGCCGTAGCTTCGTTGTCGCCCGTAAGCATCGCAACCCTTATGCCCCTGTTTTTAAGAAGGGCTATAGCCTCGGCGCTGGACGGCTTTATGCTGTCCGCCACGGCAATCAGCGCGATTATCCTGTCGTCTTCGGCAAGATACATTACCGTCTTGCCCTCTTTTGCCAGCCTGCCTGCGGCGTCCTTAATCTTTGACTGAACCTTGATATGCCCTACTAAAGCGGCGTTGCCGAGAAGATATTTTTTGCCTCCTTCAACCGCCTTCGCGCCCTTGCCGACGACGTATTCGAACCCGTCCACTTTGACCGAGCTTTCGCAGTATTCGCTTATGCACTTGGCGAGGGGATGATTGGAATTGTTCTCTATTCCGCCCGCAATCGCCTTGACCCTGTCCTCCGTCTCTCCGAACGTCAGAACGTCGGTAACGCGCGGCTTGCCCTCGGTAATTGTCGCCGTCTTGTCGAGCAGTACACAGTTGATCTCGCACGTCTTTTGCAGATTTTCGGCATCCTTATACAGTACGCCGAGAGACGCCGCCTTGCCGGTCGCCGTCATTACCGCCACGGGAGTGGCAAGTCCCAGCGCGCACGGGCAGGACACCACGAGCACGGATATTGCATACGTCACGCTGTGTTCGGCGACGAATGCGCCGTCGATAAGCAGCCATAAGAGGAAGGTAATAACTGCAATCGCCGTGACTATGGGCACGAATATGCCTGCCACCTTGTCGGCAAATTTCTGTATGGGCGCCTTGGACGCGCCTGCCTCCCTTACCATCTTTATTATCTTGGAAAGAGTGGTCTCCCTGCCTACCTTTTCGGCGCGAACTTTAATGACGTTGCCCGTGTTTATGGACGCCGTGGTGACGAAATCGCCCTCCGTAACCTCCACCGGCAGACTTTCGCCCGTTATAGCCGACTTATCGACGAATGAATGGCCGCCGACTATGACGCCGTCCACGGGCACATAGTCGCCCTGCATTACGATTACCGTATCGCCGACTTTTACTTCTTTTACGGGAACGGTCTTTCTCTCGCCGTCAATTTCGACCGTGACGCTGTCGGGGGCGAGGCGCAGAAGTTTTTCGACCTCGTCGCCCGTCCTCTTCTTGGACTTCTCTTCCAGCCACTTGCCGACGGTCACGAGCGTTAAAATGGTTGCCGCGCTCTCGAAATACAGCTCCATATGCAGGTCATACCACGCCGAATTGCCGCCGTAAGCGCCTATGAATATGAGCACGGTTAAAACGAACGAATATATATATGAAACGCCTGCGCCCAGCGCGACGAGCGTATCCATATTCGGCACTCGCTTAATGAGCGCCATAAAGCCCTTGGTGAAGAACTTATAGTTTACGACTATGACCGCCGTCGTGAGTATTAACTGATAGAGCGCGAACCACTCTGCATAGCCCTCCATGGGATTGAGGAAGAAGGGCAGCGGCGCGCCCAGCATGTGTCCCATAGAGACATACAAAAGGGGCACGAGTATGCACACCGAAACTATGAAGCGGACGAACAGCTTCTTATCCTCCGACTCAGCCTTATCCGCGGGAGCCTCGCCCTCCTCGTAGATGCCGTAGCCGAGCGACTCCACGCAGGAGAAAATCTTATCTTCCGAAAGCCTGGTCTCGTCGAAGTCTACTTTCATGGACTTGCCTACAAGGCTGACTTCGGCGCACTTGACTCCCTCCAGACGGTTTACGGAGCGCTCTATGCCCGACGAGCACGCCGAACAGGTCATGCCCGTGATGTCGTATTGCTTTTCCATAAAATTATTTACCCTTTAATTTTTTAGCAAGGGAATTATAACATTTAATTCCTACCTTGTCAATAGGAATTAAATGTAAAGATGAAAAAACGATTCGGGACAAAAAATTTTTACCATTGAGGGGTAAAAACGCTTGATTTTTTGGTGATATTTATATAAACTTAATAAGACCTTTGCAGAGGTGGCAGAGTGGTCGAATGCGCACGACTCGAAATCGTGTTACGTAGGAATACGTACGGAGGTTCGAATCCTCTCCTCTGCGCCAAACGAGTATAATCCGAACCTGAAACCGATTTTAGTCGGCGGAGCGTTCGGATTATTTTTATATCTATGAAAGTGGCAGCTATTGATTTTTAGCTTTTTTATGGTATAATAGGCAAACAATAAACTGTAATTTGAGGAGAAATAATGAAAATATATCAAGTAAATAATAAATGGAATTATTTGCGATTGTTATTACTTGCGGATGAACAGGAAAGTATGATTGAAAAGTATCTTGATAAAGGTACTATGTATGTTCTTGACGATAACGGTGTAAAGGCGGAAATCGTAGTTTGCGACGAGGGAAACGGTGTTTTGGAAATCAAAAATCTTGCCGTAGAGCCACAATTCAAGCGGCAAGGCTATGGCAAGAAATTGGTTGATTTCGTTTGTGAGCATTACAAGGGAAAATATAATACTTTACAAGTTGGTACGGGCGATAGTCCGCTAACCGTTCCGTTTTATGAGAAGTGCGGTTTTAAGCATTCGCACAAAGTTAAAAACTTTTTTATAGATAATTACGACCACCCGATTTACGAGTGTGGAATACAACTTATAGATATGATTTACTTTGTAATGACATTATGATATATTTCAATTTATTTGTTTGTGTGGAAATACCTTATGATTAAAATTGAAGTATAGCCCACTATACTTCGCAAGCGAAGTCGTGGGCTCTGCGAGGCTTTTATTCCACGCACGAGAAAAGGGTTTCAGGGGAAGGCTTCCCCTGACGAGGCGAGCGTTTACGCTCGGCAAGTGGCTTGCCACTTGCGTACCTCGCTATCCCAAAATTGCAAGAAAAAATTTTTAATATATGACTATATCTGTCATATATGCTATGTTATAATACCCTCATCAAAATGAGGAGCAATTTCAATGAAAGCCGTAATCTACGCCCGTTATTCAAGCGACAACCAAAGAGAAGAGAGCATTGACGGTCAGCTTCGTGAATGTATGGAGTACGCCAAGTTCAACGGCATAGACGTCGTGAACAGTTACATAGACCGTGCGCTCTCCGCAAAGACTGACAACCGCCCTAACTTCCAGCGTATGATTAAGGACAGTTATAAGGGCTTATTTGACGTTGTCCTCGTTGAGACATAAATTTATGGACACTCTCAAAATAAAGGTATCAGAGACAAAAAGTAAGCGTATGAGTTCGGTCAACCCATACGCTTTTTGTTATTTATCGGAATTATTGAGTTTATGCCGTAAAACGGAAGCTATATCGATTTTGTACACGATATCTATTTCCCGTTCTTTGCCTGTGATTTTCGGCAAGCCACCGACGATGATACGGTCTATCAGCTCATAGCACATCTCACGTGTAAGTTCCGGCGCTTCGAGATACTTCTTTATGTTCCGTATAAAGTCATCGGCACTCTGTATCGTATTTTCCGTTTCGGTCAGTTTTGCTTCCAACGCCTCGATTTCAGCTTCAAGTTTCTTTTGCTCATCGGAATATTTTTGGATAAAGTTCAGGCAGATATCTTCGGGCATTTTACCTTTTAGCCTGTCTTCATAGGCAAGCTGCATAAGGCAGGATAGTTCTTCAATACGTTTCAGTTTTCCTTGTAATTCCTTTTTTACGGCTTTTATAGATTTTTCCTGCACTTCCGCATTGTGCCGGATAAACTCTTCACGGATAGCCTTTTCGTCAAGCACGATCCGCTGCGCCATGTCCCGTATATCGTCAAGGATTATTTTTTCGAGAGTCTTTGCCGCTATGTGATGGGAAAAGCATATCGTCTTACCGAAACGCATATGGTCGCCGCAGTTAAACGCATATTTATTGTTTCCGACGCTGTTCAACTTCATTTTGCAACCGCAGTCGGCGCAATAAAGAAATCCCGATAAAGGATGCGTATAGCCCGTAGCGGTTTTCCTGCCCTGCGCGACAGACTTTTCACGTTCGCGTACTCTATCCCAAAGCTCCTGCGAGATGATAGGCGGATGCGTATTATAGACGACAACCCATTCGCTTTGGTCTTTCTTAAATCTCTTGTGGTTCTTATACGATACGGACGTGGACATTAACTGCGGCATATGCCCGATATATACTATGTTTTTCAGCATAGAGGCAATCGTGATTTGCCCCCAAAGTCTGCGGTCACCCGGCTTGCCCTTATGGCCGAGTTTTTCAAAGGCGTATTGTCCGGGGCAAGGGACATTTTCTTCGTTTAATATCTCGGATATCCTCCTCGGACTGATTCCAGACGCGTACATTTCGAATATCCTGCGGACTATCGGCGCTGTTTCTTCGTCGATGATGAACGTCCGTTTTTCGTCCGTGCCTTTGATATAGCCGTAAGTGGCTTTCTTGCCGTGGAACACGCCTTCTTTGGCTTTCGCTTTCCATACGGCGCGAATTTTTTTGCTGGTATTCGCGGCATGCCACTCGTTAAACACGTTCATAATGGGCATCATTTCCATAGCCCCGCTGTCACGATTTTCCGTGTCCACATTATCTTGTATGGCTATGAAACGTATCCCGAACGCGGGGAATACATAATCGACGTATTGACCGACCTCGATATAGTTCCTGCCGAAACGGGACAGGTCTTTGACGATGATGGTATTGATTACGCCCGTCTTTGCGTCGTCCAAAAGCCGTTGCACTTCGGGGCGTTGAAAAGTCGTGCCCGACACGCCGTCGTCTATGTATTCGTCGTGAATTTCAAAACCATGCTCCTCGGCATATTTGCGTAAGATAGTACGTTGGTTGTCGATAGATACCGATTCGCCCTGACGTTCGTCCTCTTGGGAAAGTCTGTAATATAATCCCGCGATATAGTGTTTCTGTTTCATGGGTTCACCTCGCATTGTTAGTAGTGCGCTGTACGGCGATGGTTTTCATCGTTTTCTCAAAATCCTTGCCGCCGCGGAAATACCTGCGGACATAATACGTCTGCCTATCCACGGTTTTTCTTTTACTGATAGACGGAGCGAAGATATAACAGTTCTCGTAATCTTCGCCGCTGTAAAATGCTTTTTGTACTGCGTTCATTTTTTACCTCCTGAAATTTGATTTGTTCTGTCTTTCGACGGAGAAAAAACAAACGGAAACGCAAGGTCTTTCCCTTATCCGTTCTGCTCGTTGCTTTCCGTCAAGGGTTGCCGAAGGCAATGCACCTTGCCCTTGACGGGAAGGGCGTTTCCGTTTACACTCTCCGTCCGAAAGACAAATATTTTTAGTTTGCCTTCGGCATTTTCTCAATGACTTCCTTGCTGACTTTACCCATGACCTCGCCGTCCACCATGCAGGTGAAGTCATCCGCAAGAACGGCTTTTCTGTCATCTATCCCGCAAGGACAGAGAATGTCCTCGTTCATCACGTCGGAAACGAAGTAAGTGGGCAGGTCGCCGCCGTAGATCAGACGTTCGCCCGACTTTTCTATGTATTTCATCAGATAGCCGAGCGAATGCTGCACTTCCATCGGCGAGCCGAGCGCTTGGAAATCGTTGCGCCCGTACCGTTCCAAAAAATAGGTGTTCTGATGCGCCGTTTGCATTCGGTGGACTTTGGTGCTGTAATCTTTGGTTTCCACGATCTCTCCGACCATTCCGCCCGGCGGGATGTAGAAGATACCGTGGAAATGCAATCTGCCTGTTTCACCGCCGCGCTCCCATACGCCGACATGCTTCCAGCCTTTGCGGGCGACGAGGTGTTTGAATGTGTTACGGAGCGACTTACGAAAACTCTCTTCGGTATGCAGCGTGTCCGAGAACGTAAACGTGCAAAAGAAATTCCAATCCCTTTGCAGATTTACTTTTTTGGATAAGCGTACTTTTCGGCGAATTTTGTTAGTAGTTTTACGCTCGTTGTTTCGCTCAACGTATTCTTTTCGCTGCTCCTTATCCGGGATAGTCTCTTCCATAGCTTTCCGCATATAGGCTTTGCGTTCTTTGCGGGGCAACTTTTGGCTCTCCTTATAAGCGGCTTCAAACTGCTCTTTCTTTTCGACCTCCTCAACGGATAGCGGGCGGGCTGCCCGTCGTCGCTTGTGTCCCTGCGGAAAATTTTCTTTCGGGGTGGCGATGTAATGGCTTCCGTCAAATGAGATTTTGGCTGCTCTGTACGGCATTGTTTTGTTCCTCCTTCGATTTTTTTGCATAGCATAAACCTTAAACTCGCAAGGTTTTTGCGACTTCAAGAATTTTCTTTGAGAAAAATTCTACAAGCCAAACCGGAAGGTTTCTTTCCGGTTTGAAAAAATTTTAGCACCTAAATACGACAGTTTTTGACGTGTTATAAAAACTTTTTTCACAAGCGTACAAAAAATCAGTGCCAAAACCTGTCCTTAATTCCGAGAGATTTTTACTCTATCACGGGAATTTTCTGATTGGAAGGAACAAAAACGGGCTGTATTCGGAGCAATTTCGGGCATTTGGGTAGAGTAAAGTGTTATATCAGGGCATAAAAGGTATTTTCAGACGACAGGATAACAAACTCGTTGGCAGAATGTTAGCAAGCCTGTCTATAACGTTTCCATAGTTTGTAAATAGCAAATACAAAATGAGGTGTTGTTTACCCAAACTGAATACATAGAAAAAGGCAGGCGTCGTACAACGTCTGCCTTCAATGAAAGATTAAGTTAAGCGGCATATATCAGTACGCGCCGTAAAGCGAATAATATCTCTGACGGATGCTTGCTTTTCTGCTGTTGATTTTCCCTCTTCCGATGCCGAGTTCGGCGCAGACTTCGGATTGTACCATGCCGTTCATATAGCAGTTCAAAATGGCAAGCTCTAATGCGGAAAGCTGTAACGCGTCTACAAGCTCATCGTATTTCGTGTAGTCTGTCTGCTCATGTTCAAAGCAGTTCACGGGATCCATAGGCAACGCCTTATAATCCGTAAAGTCTATGGATTCAACGACAGTCCCGCGCCTGTCCGGTCTGTTACGTAGAAGATTGATGAAGTGGTCTACTTCACGATAGCAGGCAAGTTTTATGGTGATCTCTTTTCCCTTGCGATCTTTGCCGTAAATTTCATTGGCTGTATGACCGACGAATTGATAGAGAAAGCAGATTGCGGTCTGTGCTACGTCATAACCGTCCGATACGATATAGTCTATCTCACTCATATGGTGCAGGTCTTTGATGAGTCCGATATACAGTTTGTCTGCTACTTTCATATCGAACTTTTTGACGGTACGGAGCGCCTGCAATGCTATCATTTCGCCCATGAGTTTTACGTTATCGGCAGAGATAGGTTCTGCGAACAAATCGCCTTCGTTGCGATACTTTCCGTTTGAGAACTTTGTTACCAACATTTCCATTTTAACACCTCTGTTTTTCTCGCTTCCGCGAGTATTTGTATTTGCCTTTTTCGGGCAACAGGCGGAGGTGCATAGGACGGTAAACGGAAAGCATCTTCTCAATCGGTCTGCGGAAGTCAACGGGGCAAAGCCAAAATCGTTGCGTTATACGCGTGCAAAACGGATTGTAAGCGAAAAAAGAGCCGAGCAAGGAAACTCCTTACTCAGCTCAAAAGTTGTTTCTATGGGTGTTTTCTGCGACGATTTTGCGGCCGTTGACGTCCGCGAAGGCCTATGCTACCATAGCCGACCGAAAAAGCAAATTCAAGAGGTACATGGAACGGGAATAAAGCCAATGAAAGAAAGCATTGCGCGGCGGAAAAAGCGGCAGCCGATCCCCAAGCGGGTTAGCGGGGACGGCTCCGCGCCGCCGCGCTTTCGGTTTGGTTTTCCGTGTTGTTCTTGTTTGCTTTTTCGTGGCGTGTGCTTGGCTGCGGCGAGCGAAGCGAGCCGCACTTGTCTATGCCAAGCACACGCCACGGTGCCAAATAAATTTTTCATCCTGATTTTCCTGATTTTTGCTCTGTTTTTGCATGTCAAAACCGCCCCTTGTGAGAGCGGCTTTGCGGATGGATAAAAGTTTGAGCAAATTTATTTTGAGAGCGTTTCCAAAACTAACTGCGATAAATAGGTGTGAGCTAATCGCAGCGGTGGAAGGGCGGTTTGTTGTTCCTCCGCTTCCACCTTTTTGATAAGTTATCATAGGATGCATTTCATCTGTATGTTTTTGAAGTATATCATACAGAACCAATAATTTGATTTTCTGTTCAGCGTGTCTCGACATAGCATTCTATTTTTTATTGATAATATCAATGGGCGTTTTTTTCACCAACTTAAAAACGGGTAATATCGCAGATATTGCGACTGCACCAAAACAAATTCCCAACATTGAAATAATGGACAAAAATCCAACAATAAATAGCGGTATAAAATAAATTGTATTAAGTATCCCGCAAATGATACTGACAGCTATCAATGAAAACGAAAAATCAATTAAAGCGATTATACCGCTTTCCGTCATACAAATACATAAAATATCCTTTTTTCTTGCGCCTAACGCGCGTAAAATACCAAGTTCTTTTTTACGGCATTCAAAACTTGTATTCAAAAAATTCATCATAAGTAAGGCCGCAAATACTGCAAATACAGTTGCTCCTATTTGAAACGGTAAAAGAAGATAGTCTCTAAAAAAATACAAAGGAGACATTAAACCACTATAAGGCGACTGTATTTTAACTGATTTTTCCCGACCGCTTTCCTCAGTATAATTCAACTGATTGAAAAGTTTTAAGTCTGCATTCTCATTTCCACTCAATTTTAGAACTAAACGATTTATATCGACTGAATATCCATGTAAACTTTCACTAAAACCTTTTTTTAAGTACATAAAACTAATAACCGAATTAACAGATGTACCTACAATATCAGCATTATAAGGATCATTGGTTTTGAGGGTTTCCATACTAATATCATCGTATTGTTTATAATATTCCCTGTTCAGTTCGGTGGAAAAAACGCCGCAGATTGTCAAGTTTCCTCGCCCTAATTTTTTTCCAATCAGTTCATCGGGCGTCTGGATGCGTATAGTTTCTCCGTTTTCTGTTTTGTAGCCAAATCGTATAAACATATCGGCATGCATATCCGTGATCGCTACCTCGTCATAAGTTTGCGGAAGTCGACAGATATCCTTGTCTTTAAATCGTTTATCGGGTTCCAATTTAGCATCTTCATCGCCCGTTACTGAATCTATTTCGATACAGGTACTTGATGAAAGAGCAAGTCGGCAATATACGGAATTTGAGTCCTCCCTTTTGGTTTCTCCCAAATTCAACTCCGACCAATCCGCAGTAGCAACGGGAGAAATAACTGTCATCGGTTCTTTTCCGTTATTAAATTCTTTGATTATATTAAGCTGCTTTTCGGCAAACGGCAAATAATCAAGCCCATTATGACCATAATATTTATTATCTGCTTCAACAATAATCATTTGAAAATCGTTGTCACGCAGTATGGTCAGTTCGGTTCGATACTCGTTCACCATGCTTGCCGTAAATGAAAATCCGAATAACGTAAATGCCACCACTGCTAACAGTATGGATATAGCCAAACGAACGGGGTTAGAACTTAATCCATGTACCCCTATTAAAAGAGCACGTTTAAACGGCAGTTTACTCTTTATAAAATGACATTCATCAGTCGTTTTTTCATTCGGTACTTCATTCAAATAAGAATCATTTATTATTTTTCCATCCGACAATTCAACAATTCTGTCGCCGTACCGCAATGCACTCTCATAATCATGGGAAACTACTATAACCAACCTTTTTTCCGAAAGTTTTTTCAAAAGCTCATAAAGTTCGGCACTTGTTTTGCTGTCCAAAGCGCCGGTAGGTTCATCGGCCAAAATTATTTCCGGATTTTTTATTAGAGCACGAGCAATGGCAACACGTTGTTTCTGCCCGCCTGAAAGTTCATTAATTTTACGATTAAACAACGTGTTGCCTCGGTTATCTGTCAAATCAACTAAACGTAATACCATATCGACATCTTCACGAGTATATTTTCTGCCTTGCAATTCTAAAGCGAGTTTAATATTATCTTCCACAGAGTAAGTATCAATTAAATTATACTCTTGAAACACAAAACCGATACAAGTATTTCTATAATTATCAAAATCCATTGCAGAAAAATTTTTGCTGGATTTTCCTTTGACAATGATTTCTCCGTCCGTAGGTTGATCTACTCCTCCCAGTAAATTTAAAAAAGTAGACTTTCCAGAACCGCTTTTACCCAAGATGAATACAAAGCCGGTTTGACAGAAGTTTATTGTCAAGTTATCCAATGCCGTTGTTTTTACGCCTTTGCTTGTTTCATAAATTTTAGTTAAATTCTTGACAGATAACATTTTTATTACCCTAATCTACAAGATTATCATCTTTCCATTCCAATAAAGAATGACCGATCCTTAAAGTTTTTGTGTTATTATCTAATTGATCGGCAAAGGTAACCAATCGCATTCTATTCCCGTTATTATAGTATTCTCTACTGAATGCTACTGATGAAGCAAACCAATTTTCTTCTACTTCGATATTTTTACTCTTATATGCTTCAATACTTTCCTCTGTAACATCTTTTAATCCTTTCCACTCTTTTGCGTCGTCATAAAAACACATTTTTTTGTTGTACCGAATATTTATGTCTTCAGCCGTATTGTTTTTTACTTTAATTGTCCATGTACTACCTTCTTTATCTACAATTGAAAGACCGAGGTATGCAGAATTAGAATAATCTGTATTCACATATGTATAATGGCTACCATAAATATCAGCAGGCCAACATCCACCTTTCTCGCCGATTGCGTCGGTCATGTCTATGCCAGCATATTTATAAGCAGCGTACATCATCTCAGAACAATACCAATCCTCGCTGTTTATATCTGTATTTAATCGGTCATATGCTCCAGCATGCCAAAGATTATATTCCTTCCCTAATTGTTTATAATGGAAATATTTTACATCTTCTCTTTGCGCCGAAGTAACGCCTCTTACTCCCAAAATTTTAACTTGGAAGTTGACCATACGATTGTCATCTAAAAATCCGAACTGTGTTCCGCCCTTGACACAATCAATTGTTTGTATATATTCACCCTTATCGCTCTTGTGATCTAAATCATAAATACATGCGACGTGACCGATATTGTTTAGAATGGTCTGCGTCTCAAGTAAAATATCCCCTTCTTTGATAGCACCATAATAAAACATGGAGCATACGAAATCTCGTTGAAACACACTCGCTGGAGTTATCTCATCGTCATATCCTCTATTTGCGAAATCTCTGTAAATCTCCCTATTTTTACCAGCATTACTATTGTATTTCAATATGTAATCGGCATCGGCAGATGATGAACGGGGTGCTATGGTCAAATTTGTAGGATTCCCCGCATTTTCTATTACCGCTGCAGTGTAATCCTGTATAGTTGTCTCATAATTATAATAATTTGCACTGAAATCCTCAATCTCACACATTTCATGGCCAGTAGCCGTTACTTTTTCTGATGCCTGATCATAATATGATTGAAAAATATCTTCATATGATAAAATTTCAATGGGCGATTTTTCAATCTGTTTTTCAGCAGCCGTTTCTGCTCTTGCTGAAATTGATATCTCCATAAACGAAACAAACACTCATAAACATACTAAGGAATATCAATAAACTAATAATAATTGTTGTACCTTTTAACTTTTTTGAAGTCTTAAAATAATTCATCGTTTTCTCTCCTTTTTTGTTAATAACATAATATTGATATATAATTCTACGATTTTTTAAAAAACAAAAAAGCATAAAAGTTGTCCTTATGACATCTTTTATGCTTATACGCAACATGTGTACATTGGAAAACACCTCCTTTTCCGTTAAACCATCACTTTAACATTTTTTCTTTATTTCCATTCCTATTATTCAACCTAACCTGTAATCTATATTTATATATTATCACATATTTATCTCATTGTCAATACTAAACAATAAAATATTTCCGCGATTTATCACAAATCGATTATTCATATAAAACACAATCCGAATCTTTGGACATCCCGAAGACATAAGGACTCGTAAATTGCTCGTGAATACATTGTTATCGACAGATTTTCCAAGTCTTATGCTGAAAACATAGAAAAAAGCAGATTGAGGAACCCGCTCGCTCTGCTTCTTCTTTCCCCCTCGGTTCGTCCTTTTTCTCGCACTCTACGGTTATGCTTTACCGTCTTACGTTAATAATAGAGAGGCCTACAAAAATGTCCATAAAAATATGTGACAGTGTGGAAATTGGACCGCTTTGCGCGCAACCGTTACGATAGCGCACACTACAAAACCATACTCAAACGCAACGGCGTGAGGGTACTTTCAGCAAAGGAAACCATTTCCGAGGGCGCGGAGGGTATCCTGCTCGAATCTATGTTGGAGGGCTATGCAGAGTACTACTCCATAGAACTCGCCGAAAAAGTTAAGCGCGGCTTGACGGAGAACGCATTGAAAGCCAAGGCAAACGGCGGAACCTGCACGTTCGGCTATACGGTTGACAGCGACAGGCACTACCAGATTGACCCGCCCGCCGCGCTCATCGTGCGCGAGGTGTTTCAGCTTTACGCCGACGGCAAGACAATGAAAGAGATTAAGGACATTTTGAACGCAAAAGGTTTGACCAACTCGCGTGGGAAAGAATTTACCTTTAACACGATACAGCGTATGCTTTCAAACCGGAAGTATATAGGCGAATATCATTTCGGCGAAGTAACAATTCCCGACTCTATGCCTGCAATCGTGGACAAGGAGCTGTTCGAGAAAGTGCAGCAAATGCTTGTCAAGAACAAGAAAGCCCCTTCGCGCCACAAAGCAGAGGACGACTACCTGCTCACCACAAATGTAATTTACGCAAATGGACAATAAAAAAAATAAATAAAGCACGCCAATTCAATGTAAGAAAAAGTCGCTTGATTAAGCGGCTTTTTTTGTGTATAAAGTTTTTTGTCTTGCCATTTTTATCGGGATGTGCTATACTGTAATCGCCACTTAAACTTCATATTTCCATGCAATGGATACGGATAGGCATTTCGTATCTCTATTTTCCATTGCATGGGAAGTTTGAGTGGCATCAATCGGAGATACAGATGCAGGGCGTGTCTTCGGTTGGACGCGCCCTTTAATTTTGCCCTGC
Source organism: uncultured Clostridia bacterium (assembly GCA_944354125.1). Taxonomy (GTDB): domain Bacteria; phylum Bacillota; class Clostridia; order Christensenellales; family Borkfalkiaceae; genus Coproplasma. The sequence goes on from CALVPT010000004.1 coordinate 125,899, forward strand.
CGAATAAAATTTGTATCAGGAGGGTAAAAAATGAAAAAGAAAGTGGCTGTAATAGTATTGGCTGTTATTATGGCATTCTCTTGTTCGTTCGGGCTTACGGCCTGCGGCGGCAACGGCGAAGGCGGCGAACATACGCATACCTATTCGCAGCAGTGGACGAGCGACGAAACAAATCATTGGCACGTTTGTACCGAATGCGGCGAAGCCGAGGAAAAATCTCCGCACAAATTCGGGGAAAATAACATCTGCGAAATTTGCGGATACGAACGGCAGCAGGAAGAACACGTACACGCCAAACCGGGCGACGCGGACTATGTTATAACGGAGAGCACTCACGGCTACACCTGTTCGTGTGGGGTGGTCATCACGGAGGAGCATACGTTCGGCGCGGACGGAAAGTGTACCGTGTGCGGTTATTCGGCGCATAAGCATTCCCGTCCCGACGGCGCACAGCTCACGCAGCAGGATACGGGGCATAGCTATGTATGTTCCTGCGGAGAGACAATAGAAGAGGCACATTCCTTTGATACGGATAACACTTGTACGGTGTGCGGATATGTGCTGACCCCCTCGACGGGCCTTGCCTTTACGGAGAACGAGGACGGCTATACGCTCTCCGGCATAGGCGAATTTACGGGTACGGAGCTTCGTATTCCCTATTATTATAACGGCAGAACCGTTACGGGAATCGAAGAAAAAGCGTTCTCGGGCAATACGCAGATAACCGCCTTGCTCATTCCTGACAGCGTTTCGGCGATCGGTGCTTCCGCATTCGAGGATTGCACGGCGCTGACGGCGGTTACATTGGGCGCGGGGCTTTCTTCCTTAAAAGATAATATTTTCAAAAATTGCTCGGTACTCGAAGAGGTTATAATATCCGAAAACTGCACGACTCTCGGCAATCACATACAGGCTACGAGTAACCCCGGGCAGTATTTGTTCCGCAACTGTAAGGCTTTGAAGAGCATAGATATACCCGCAAGCGTAACGGGAATAGGCAACTATGCATTCTGGAACTGCACTTCGCTTGAAACTATCACGGGCGCCGAGGGGCTGCGATACGTCGGTAGGGAGATTGCGGGGTATACCCCTTTTGCCGATAACGACGATAACTATGAAAGCGGCGTGCTGTACGTCGGAGCAAGTGCAATTGACGCAAAGGACGATATAACTTCCGCAACATTGCGGAGCGGAACCATTTCGGTTGCCCGCAGCGCCTTTTGGAATAACGAAGTTCTCGCTTCGGTAACTCTTCCGGAGAGTGTAGCGGTTTTGGGATATTATGCCTTCTATAACTGTCCCGCTCTTACGAAAATATCGCTGCCTTCAACACTCGCCACCGTCTATTATTATGTTTTTGACGAAAGCACGAATATAAAGACGGTAGAGTATGCAGGCGACCTGCACGGCTGGCACAGCATAAAATGGTATGACGAAATAACGCCGGGGTATGACCTGTATTTGGGCGGAAAACTTGCAGGTATAGAATATACATCTACGGCGGACGGCCATAGCTACGCCTGCCCCACCTGCGGTGAAACGATAACAGGCGAACACGTTTACGGCAGCGAATCTGCCTGTGTGGTTTGCGGCTACGCTTGGGATAAAGAGATCAACGGTTCTTTCGGACTGGAATTCGAACTTAACGACGACGGCGAAAGCTATACGCTGCGGCATGTTACCGATAAATGCAAAGATAAAGATATCGTTATTCCCGCCGTTTACAACGGTAAACCCGTAACCAAGATAGGCAAAAGCGGATATTACGGCGTATTCTACAGTTACACTGCATACGACGAAATAAACTCCGTAACAATTCCCGACTCGGTAACGGCTATAGACGATTACGGTTTTTCATACTCCAAATGCAAAATATCCGAAATGGTTATCCCGAATACCGTTACATATATAGGCGACAGTGCTTTTCCCGGAAGCGAAATCGGCAGTCTCACATTCGAAGAGGGAAGCACGATAGAAACTATTAAGGAAGATTGCTTTTTTGCTTTTACAAGCAGCGAGCTTCGGCTGCCCGATTCTGTAAAAGTTCTCGGCAAAAACGCTTTTCACGCCGCCGATATTGACAAGCTGTATTTAGGCAAAAACTTTGAATCCTTTGATACCAGCAGATTGTATTCCACATTCACTTTTGCCAATATAAATGTTATAATAGACGAAGCCAACCCTTATCTTATGAGCAAGGGCAACTGCATAATACGCAAATCGGACGGCTGGCTACTGCGCGGCTTCAATAATTCGGTGATACCCGATGACGGAAGCGTCAAGGAGATAGGTTATCGCGCCTTCATGGATTTGGATATAGAAACCATAACCATACCTTCATCGGTAAAAGTAATTCATTCCTACGCATTCGGCGACGACGGCACCGATTGGCAGGAATGCCCTTTGAAATCGGTTGTGTTCAAGTCTGACGGCACAAACGGCACGCAGATAATAGGCTATCGCGCATTCAGAAACTGCGAATTGCTGACCGACGTACAATTGCCCGATACTCTTCTCACGATAGGCAAAGAGGCTTTCTATAATTGCGGCATAGAGAGAATTACTATTCCCGCGAGCGTAAACGCTGTCTATGAAAACGCTTTCAAAACGTGCCCTATAAGTAAGACGGACGATATGACTGCGATGACGTTTGAAAAACCGGACGTGTGGTACGTAACAAGAATAACTTACAAAGACGGCGTTCTTACCGACGCGTATATTCCGACCGATTGGCAGAAATATAAGTATGAAGATATAGCCAACGAATGGAATCTCGCATTCGAAACCTCTGTCAGCGACAGGATTGTAGTAAGAGATCTGGAACTGTTTAAGCAGAGTTACGATACAGACCATATCGGATAAGAACTTGGCAACGCCGCTCCGTAAGGGGCGGTTTTGCTATGCGAAAAACGAAATGGAAAACAGGAGAAAAAACTTGAAATGGCGGTAGGCTTCAGTAACTATACATTTTCCATTCGCCGAAAACAATCTCGAAGTAATTTAAAGAAGAGGTAAAGCCCCTTTTTGAAAGTTTCACAAAAATTTCATAAAAAACTTTTTAGCCCGTTTTTAGGTGGTATTTTAGAGGAAATCACCCGAAAAACGGGCTTTATTATAAATCAAATTTTGTCCGTGTTCTTTCTTTCGTTGCTCTTTTGGGATACTTATGCTAAAATTATAGGGTGAAATTTGATTTATGGTGAGGGGATTTATGGCCCGAAATCTGCTCTATGGATACTTCCGTTTTGTGGACAAGGACGGAAACGAACACTTCCGAAAGCCCACGCCCAAACAACGGAAAAATATCCTTACCTACTATCTCCGCCGCAGGAGCGGTCGCCGTATGCGCGTTGCCGACATCGCCGCCGCTTTCCATGTTTCCGAACGCACCATGCAAAAGTTATTGAAAGAGTTGGAATCGGAAGGCGTCCTGCGCAGAGAACCCGTCTTTGGCGATAGCGGCGTACAGAAAGCAAGCAAATATATTTATACAGGGAACAAGGACAGACTGACAGGCAAAGAGCCTTCCATCGAAAAGATATACGAACCTTCCAATCCTATGAAGTTGCGCGATTTTGATTGGAAAGGATATTGGACTGTCCGCGACGATTACCTGTTCTTCCACTATGAGGAAGTGTACGGCTGCGACGGCCCGTCGCGCGCGCTCAACGAACGCGCGCGGAAAAACGGCTGCACCTCTCCCGAAGATGAGTTTGAGGACTGGGAGTAAAACGCGAGAGCAATACGAAAAGTATGCGTATGTCTTTGCATTCACTCGTGTTTTAAGCCATGCCGCACAGGGCTTTTTTAGCGTACAATTTTTCAAATAAATAAGGCTACTGAAAGACCAAGCAAACGACAATTTCATAGAATGGCTAACCACCATAGAGCAAGTAAAAATTACAGCTAAATACGGTTGAAGTCGGTGATCGCATAACAAGCGTCAGCGGCTTTTTTACACTCTTTTTTCGTGGGCAACGAAATGAAAGTTGCGTGAAACTTTTTAAGAAACAGGGTGAGTATTACCCTATTTTTCTCTTATAAGTGAAAGACATTTTTTTGCGCTATCTGCTACTCTTGCGTGGATTAGATAAATAAAAATACGGAGGTAAAACTTTATGAAAACCAACCCTATCAGACCACCATAAATATATCGTTTATCGGTATGGCGAGGTACGCAAGTGGCAAGCCACTTGCCGCGTTTTCAACGCGCCTCGTTAGGGGAAATGCTTTCCCCTAATACCCTTTGCAATAACTATTTGAAAAACTTTGGAGGTAAAAATTATCGAGAAGAAAACAGTAAACAGAAACAGACCAATCACCTATTCCTTCCGCGTATCGGAACGGGAACGGCAGATCGTTGACGAGAAAGTAAAATTGAGCGGATTGAGCCGAACGGATTTTTTAATCCGAGCTTTAACGGACAAGCCCGTTACCGTCATTTCAAACGGCGGAGAGATATTGCAGGAACTCAAACGACAAGGCAACAACCTAAATCAAGCAGTACGCAATTGCTACTTCTATCCCAATGAAAAGAAAAGTGTTTTGTCGGCAGCCGCAGATTGCAAAAGAGCATACCGCGCCTTGCACTCCGCTGTCGGAGGAAACTGAAATGCCGCTATTCAAAGGTGTGGCAGGGAAAGCTACGCCGCATAAGGCAATCGCTTACATTACCCGAAAAGATAAGGCGAAATTTATCGCCGTGCAAAACCTGTTCGTTGATGAGGACTATTCCGAACAGTTCAAAGAAACGGTGGAAAGATTTGGGAAATGTGCGGACTTCGGGGAAAGAAAGTATTACCATTTCAAGCTCTCCCCGGACCGAGCCGACAATGCCGACCCGTTTATGGTGCAGGAGTACGCCAAGGCTTGCGTGGAAAAAATGTTTGAAGGTTGTGAGTGCGTGATAGCGACACATACCGACACGCAGACCGTCCACGCCCATATCATTGTAAACGCCGTCCACCCTATTACGGGAAGAAAACTGCATTTTAACGACGGGGATTATACAAAGCTGAAAGATATGGCGAACGAGATCGGAAAAGAGTTCGGTTTTTCCTCTTTAGATTTCCGAAAGAAAGCGGAGAACAAGCGAACAAACGACGAACGGCACATTATCTTAAAGGGCGGCACTTCTTGGAAGGAAGAATTGAGGGAAGTGATAGAAGAAGGCAGGCAAGAGGCTGAAACGCCCGAAGAGTTTGAGGAACATTTGAAACTGTACGGAGTGGAGATAACGCGGAGCGGAAAAGACTATTCGTATCTGCACCCGAACAAACAAAAGCCGATCCGCGGGAAGCGGCTCGGAGAAAATTATTCAAAGGAGGCGATAGAAGATTTCATTAAGGAGAACAGACACGGGCGAAACGCCCGCGCCGCTTATGCGATTGCAGGAGATGAACGAAAAAGACAAGCAGGATATACAGACGGCGTTACTGAAAGAAGCGTTGGCGATATCGAACGAGAAATCGAACAGCTTGATAGAGCAGCAGAACAAGCTCATAAAGGAAATACGCTCGGATATAGCGGCAACGGAGTTCACCCTGACGAGAACGACGGACAAAGCCGTGAGAGCGATGCGGGAGGAAACGGAGAAAACCGAGAAACTGAACGCGAGCATAGCCGCGCAAGTCAGAAAGGCGGTTTCGACTTCTGCAAATGAGCTGAAAGCGGAAATATTGTCGAGCGTGGACGAGGCGCTGTCAAAAACGCGGGAGGAAATGAGAAAGACGGAAAAGGAAATCGAGAAACAACGCGAGGATATGCATAAGGAAGGCGGTTTCCGCAAGTTTTTCTTTTGGATTGCCCCTATCCTTCTGCTCGCGCAGACCGTCGTACTGATTATATCTATGCTGTAAGAAAAAATGAAAAGAAACTGACCGCGGCGCAGGCGTCCCACTGGAAGAATCGAAAAACAGGGATTGAAAGAGCGGCTGCGGCAGAATTATATGAAAAATCCGCTTCAAGCGGCTATGCGTACAATGGCGCGAAAGGAGAAAATTTATGAAAATACCATTGGCATAACTATAAAAATTCGGAGGAAAATGAGCCACGGGAAAAACAATGCAACAACTGAGCGCGGAGCATAGCTCTGCGCCTACCTCTATGAGAGAATATGAAATCGGGGGAAAGAAGTACACGGTAGTCAGCCATTATGTGGGGAAAAAGAATGTAGATAACGTTTTACGCGAAATCGCCGTAAAACGCGCTTATTCCGATATGGAGAACCCGGCATAAAGTAAGGAGAAGTTTCGGTCAGAGCATTGCCAAATTCGGTGTATCGTGGTATAATATCCGTACATTGAATTTGGCTGCTTTGATTGAAAAAGGAGTAAAAGAATTGAGATCAAAGCAATTACAATTGAATAACAAAGTCGGGCTTTATATGCGTCTTTCCAAAGACGACGAGCGCGCGGGCGAATCGCTGTCCATAGAAAACCAGCGTATCATCTTAACCAAGTATGCGCAGGAACGCGGCTGGACGATTACGGATGAATACATAGACGATGGTTATTCGGGAACGAATTTTGACCGCCCCGAAGTACAAAGATTGTTAGAGGATGCCAAAACGGGTAAAATCGACACGATCATCGTAAAAGATTTATCCCGTTTCGGAAGGAACTATATCTTTGTCGGGCAATACGTCGATTATATCTTCCCGATGTACAACATTCGTTTCATCGCCATATCGGACAATGTGGATACGGCTAACACGAACAGTGCGGGCATGGACATGATGCCGATTATGAACGTGTTCAACGAATGGCATTCGGCAAATACATCGAAGAAGATCCGCGCGGTAGCCGAGGCGAACGCGAAAGCAGGAAAATACCGTTCCACGCACGCGCCATACGGCTATGTCAAGGGAACGGGAGATAAATGCCTGCCCGTGATAGACGAACCTGCGGCAAGCGTGGTACGGCGGATATTCGAGATGAGGGCGAGCGGTAAAACCTACAAAGAGATTTACACCGTTCTCAACGACGAGAAAGTACCTATCCCCGCCGTTTATCTGTATGAGAAATTCGGTATCACAAATAAAAAGCCGAACAAAAATCTGTGGGCGGACAGCATACTGCGGAGCATTCTCAAAAATCCCATGTATCTCGGACATTTGGTGCGATTGCGCTATACGACCATATCATACAAAAACAAGCGGCGCGTAGAGCGCGAGCCTATCGTGTTTCCAAACGCTTTTGAACCCATTATAACGCAGGAACTTTGGGACAAATGCAGGGAATTGGACGAATCGGTATCGCACGGTAAACACACTTCGTGGGGAATTATGCCGCCGCTGTCGGGCTTGATGTATTGTGCGGACTGTGGCGGAAAGATGAAGCTCGGACGGCAAGACTTGAAACCGTCAAAAGCACACCCCGAAAAGCGTTCACGTTATCACTACATCTGCGGCAACCACTCACGCTTCGGCAAGTATTATTGCTACAACCACTATATCCGCATTGAGGACATAGAGCAAATTGTACTTGACGATATTCGTTCGAAAGCGCGGTTGGTGTTGGAGGACGAGGATAAAGCAAGGACAGACTTTCTGAAACATAAAGAACAGATGTCTGCGGCGCAATATAAATCGGACAGCAAAGCCCTTACGCAAAAGACAAAGCGGTATGAGGAGCTTGAACGTCTGATGCAATCGGTGTACGAAGATAAAGTGATAGGAAAAATCCCCGAAGAGATTTGCCTGAAACTTCTCGCCAAATATACCGAGGAACAGAACGCATTAAAAAGCGAAATCGACGAGCTTGAAAACAAACTGTCTGTCGTAACCAAAAACGAGTCGGATGTGGACGAATTTATCTGCAGGCTGAAACACTATGCAAACGTACCCGAACTGACAAGGGAATTGTGCCTTGAACTGATAGAGTATATCACCATAGGCGCAAAGCCCGGCGATAAGATGGGTACGAGAGAAATCCATATTTACTACAAACTGTTGGGCAATTAAGCCGCCTGACACCTAAACAACTATATTGTCCATTTGCGCAAGCAAGTAAACTTTTTTGCGGTCACTGCGGTGCGATAATGAACGGCGAGAGTGGAACGAGCCACACCAACACGACCTACCGCTA
>CALVPT010000005.1 GCA_944354125.1 uncultured Clostridia bacterium
ACCGCCATTATGGCAAGTCCGTAATAATTAAACCAATCCATATTGAAATTATATCAAAAACATCGATGAATTTCAAGTAAACAACGTAGTCAAAAGTAAATTTGGCACTGTGGCGGGTGCTTGAATAAACGAGCGGCGCGGATGCGCCCCGGTGAACGGTGGGTGTCCACCGTTCAGTTTGCGACAGAAGAAAGTTGTACTCTGACAATTCAGCGCAAACCGTTTTGCTCTCGCAAAACGCCTCCTCCCCTCGAATCCCTCACCAATGCATGTACAACACAAAAAAACAGACGAAAATAAATCTCGTCTGCTTTTTTTGGCGGAAGGTGAGGGATTCGCCGTTTGAGCACGGCGCACGGTTGAAAGCCCAAACCTAGGGCTTTCAAGTCGTCGGTAGAATCCTCCGACCTGCGCAAGCAGGGCTTGCTTGCCTCCCCTCGAATCCCTCATACCTTTGCAAAAAAATTAAGTTCTGCCCCGAAAAATCGAAACAGAACTTAATTGGCGGAAGGTGAGGGATTCGAACCCCCGGAAGCTCTCACTTCAGCGGTTTTCAAGACCGTCGCTATCGACCACTCAGCCAACCTTCCAACTATAATATATTATGACGACTGCCGCCGTTCAACTCCTATCATTTTAACAGACGCCCCGAATTATGTCAATCGTTTTTAATACATAATAAAATTGACGGTGTTAAGTCGTATCAAATTATTGTCAATTGCAAAAATTTATGATATACTTTTAGAAGGAATATTTTTACTTCGCATAATGTGCGGAGCAACTAAACAATAATCAGATAAAAGCTAAGAGGAAGCAGTTATGGATAAGATCATTCTCGACGGCATGGGCGGAGACAACGCTCCCAAGTCGACTTGCGAAGGTGCCGTTCAGGCCCTCAAGGCCGACAGCAATTTATACATCATAATGACGGGCAGAAAGGAGGTTCTCGAAGCCGAGCTTTCCAAATTCAAGTACGACAAATCAAGGCTTGAAATTGTCGATTGCCCCGACGTCATAGACATGAACGACAGCCCTACGGAGGCGGTCAAGAGAAAGCAGTCCTCGCTCATGGCGGCATACTGGATGCTCAAAAAGCAGGACGACATATGCGCCCTCGTCACGGCAGGCTCTTCAGGAGCGACAATAGTGGGCGGTCAGCTCATACTCGGCAGAATAAGGGGCATAAAGCGCCCCGCGCTCTGTCCCGCTCTTCCCAACGTGCACGGCGGCACCACGCTGCTGTGCGACTGCGGCGCAAACGCCGAATGCAAGCCCGTGATGCTCTGTCAGTTCGCCCTTCTGGCATCGGCTTACGCCCAGGCAGGATTCAATATGTCCAACCCCAGAGTAGGTCTTTTGAACAACGGCACGGAAGACCATAAGGGCGACCCTCTCCATCAGGAGACGTATAAATACCTCTCCGCGATGAAGGGCATAAACTTCATAGGAAACATAGAGGGCAGGGACATAAATTACGGCAACGTGGACGTCGTAGTCACCGACGGCTTTACAGGCAACATCGCACTGAAGTCGGTAGAGGGCTGCGCCAAGATGATTCTCGACAACATGAAAAAGCAGTTCACGTCCTCGCCCACAGCGCTCATAGGCGCGCTGTTCATGATGGGCGCGATAAAGCGACTCAAGAAAAATCTCGACTTCAATAAGTACGGCGGAGCGCTCCTGATAGGCCTTAAAAAGGTAGTCGTCAAGAGCCACGGTTCCTCCAAGCCGATATCCATAAAGAATTCCATACTCAACGCCCTTACGATATACCGCAACGGACTCATTCCCAAAATAGAGGAGATGCTCGCAGGCGTAGACCTCGACAATATCGCGGTGCAGGAAGACTGATGGACTATAACGCAATTGAAAAGCGCCTAGGGTATAAGTTTAAAAACAGGGAACTTCTCAGGCTGGCGCTTACGCTTTCTTCATACGACGGAGATAAAAATAACGAGAGCATGGAATGCCTGGGCGATGCTCTTCTTACCTTCATAGTCGCCGAAAAGTACTATCTTTCGGGGCTTTCGGAGGGAGAGATAACCCGAAAGAAGCAGGAATATCTGTCGGATAATGCGCTTACTCTCGTGTCGGAGAGGCTGAAACTCGACGAAGAGCTGATAAAGGACAAGGGCGACACGCGCAACAAGAAGGCAATACCCTCGGCATATGAGGCGGTTACTGCGGCGATATACCTCGACGGCGGAATGGATGCGGCAAAAAAATTTGCGCTCTCCACGCTCTCGCCGCTTAAGGCGTCGTTCAACTATATCTCTGCCCTTCAGGAGCTTTTACAGGCGCAGGGCAGGGAGCTGCCCGAATATGTCAAGGAACAGACGGGTTCCCCCAGACAGCCCGTGATGAGGGTGAGCGTGCGTCTTTTCGGCAGGACGTTCACGGCAGAGGCGGCAAACTTTGCCAAGGCAAAAAAGCTGGCGGCAAAGCAGGCATATGAATATATCACGACCGCGACGGACGGTGAATAAAAATGGTTCAATTCAAAAGTATCAAACTCGTAGGCTTCAAATCTTTTGCCGATAAGACGGAAATACCGCTTACCGACGGCGTTACGTGCATAGTCGGCCCCAACGGCTGCGGCAAGAGCAACGTCGCCGATGCCATCCGCTGGGTTTTGGGCGAACAGTCGGCAAAGATGATGAGAGGCTCGCAGATGATGGACGTCATCTTCAACGGCACCGAAAAGCGCAAGAAGATGAGCTTTTGCGAGGTCACTCTGACCTTCGACAACACCAACCGCATATTTGACTACGATGCCGACGAGCTGGAGATGACCAGACGTCTTTACAGGGACGGCACCAGCGAATATCTTCTCAATCAGCAGCCCTCGAGGATGAAGATACTGACGGGACTTCTGCACGGCGCTGGCGCGGCGAAAGAGGGCTATTCGATTATAGGTCAGGGCAGAATCGCACAGATAATGAACTCCAGACCCGAGGAACGCCGCTCCATATTCGAGGAGGCGACGGGCATAGTCGTATTCAAGGACAGAAAGGCGGATGCCGAAAGAAAGCTGAGCTATTCCAAGGATAACCTTTTCGTGTATGCCCAGAGAATGCAGGAAGTAGAAAGGCAGCTTACCCCTCTTTCGAGGGCGGCGGACAATGCCAGAAAGTATAACGACCTGTATTCCAACCTCAGAATGCACGAAATCAACACCTACATATACCGCCACGACGGAGCCGCAGGCGAAAGGGAGAAGATAAATTCGCGCATAGACAAGATAAACGCGGCGATAAACGAGAATACCGAGCTGGCAAATTCGCTGCTTGCCGATTACGAAAAGTGCAGGGAGGCGCTGTCCGGCGCGGACGGAGTTTTGAAGTCGCTCAACGAAGAGCGCCTTGCCTTTACGGTCGGCATAGAGAGGAGCTCGGGCGAGAGCAAGCTCTTCAGGGAGAGGGCGAACGCTGTAAAGTACAAGCTCCAGCAGGCGCAGGAAGAGCTAGCCTTTTCGGCAAAGCGCACCGTCGAACTCGACAGGGAGATACGCCGTTCCGAGGACTACGATAAGAAGAACAGCGAGAGAATAGAAAGGCTGACCGCCGCGAGCGAACAGCTCAAGAGCGAGATAGCCTCCCTCTCGGAGAGCATAGCAAGTTACGAGGTAATGACGGGCGAGCACCGCAAGAAGGTAATGGACGCCTTCAAGGACCTCACGGAAATCAAGGAAAACATAGGCTCTCTTTCGGCGAAGAAGGAACTTCTTAAAGAGAGGCTGGACGAGATGGCGGAGGCAATGCAGAACATTCAGAGCGAGCACGAGCGCATGAAGCGCGAGTACTCGGAGGTGCTTGCAAGCCAGGAAAATTTAAATAAGCTGCTCGGCGGCGAGAACGAACTCACCGAAAAGGCGCGCGAAGCCGTAAATGCGGCGAACGAAAAGTTCCAGACGTACGTAAGGAGAATTTATGACGCCGAGGCGCAGATATCCTCGCTCGAACAGAGCCTCAGGACGTATACGGCGCTCAGGGACAAGTTCGAAGGATATGTGTATTCGGTAAGGCGGCTTATGTCCGACGCAAAGAGCAATACCCAGCTCTCCTCGAGGATAATGGGACTTATCGCCGACGTCGTCAGCTGCGACCAGGAATACGAAGTCGCCATAGAGACGGCGTTCGGCGGAGCTATGCAGAACGTCATAACCGAGACTCGCGACGACGCGAGGTATCTCATTCAGTATCTGAAGAGCAACAGGGCAGGTCAGGTGACGTTTTTGCCCATAGAGGCGCTCCGCCCGAGGTATGAAAGTCAGCAGATAAAGTCAGCCTGCAACGAGATGGGCGCAGTCGGACTTGCCATAGACCTCGTGCGGTACGATAAAAAGTATGAAAACGTCATACATAACCTGCTGGGCAATACGCTCATATGCGACGATATCCAGAGCGCGACGATAATCGCAGGCAGATATCCCAGGGCGTTCAAGATAGTCACGCTTGACGGCGACCTCATCGCGACATCGGGCTCGATGACGGGCGGCAGCCGCAGGGAAAATTCGGCAAACCTGCTCGCAAACGAGCGCAAACTCAAGGATATATCCGACGAAATCGCAATGAAGCGCACTACGCTCGTGCGCGCGGAGGAGAAGAAAAAGGAGGCGGAGGGCGAACTTGCATCGGCAAGGGCGGCCAGCCGCGAGCTCGAGGAAAAATTGCAGAATGCGAGACTGGAGCTTGCAACCGCCAACCAGAAGCTTTCAAACCTGATGGTCAACATAACCGACAAGGAGAGCGAATATTCGGTATACAAGCAGTCGAGGGCGCAGATAGAGTCAAAGCTTGCCGAGCTCGACAGCGAGTATTCCTCGACGTCCAAGGGCGCAAGCACGCTTTCGGAGCAGTCAAACAGGGCGTCTTCCGAGATGGACAGCGTAAGCGAGCAGTACGAGCAGACGACCAAGGAACGCAACCGCAAGATGGAAAAGCTCAACGCCATGCAGGTGGAAATAGCCTCGCTCGAGAGCGCCATCAAGTCCAACAGGGAGAGCGCTCAGCGTTCGGCGGCGGAAAAGGACAGCCTCATCAAGAAGGCGGCGTCGCTCCAGGCGCTCGTGCCCGACATGCAGAGGGAACTTTCGGACTTTCTTGACAGGGCGGCAAGGGCGGCCCTTTCGGACGACGAGCAGAAAAAGCTCGACGGGCTGGTTGCAAAGATTGCAGAGGTCGAGGAGCGCAAAAAGACTCTCAACGCAAGGGTTGTTGAGATAGACAAGGCAAGACTCGATACGGCGGCAGAGGGCGAACACCTTACAGAAAAGCTGCACGCGCAGGAGCTTGCTCTGCAGAAGGTCGACGCCGACCTCGACTTTTTGCAACAGCGCATAGAGGAAGAGTATCACGAGGACTACGAGGGCTGTCTGAAGTACAAGGTGGAAAATTACGACATCTCAACTTCGGCGTCTTCGATAGCCAACTATAAAAGGCAGATTACCATGCTCGGTCCCGTCAATCCAACCGCAATAGAGGAGTTCGAGGAGCTAAACGAAAGGCACGAAAAGATGCTTTCGGAAAAGGCCGACCTCGAAAAAGCGATTGACGACCTCGAAAAGGCTCTCAATGAAATCAGGGACCAGATGCTCAAGATTTTCAATGAAGGTTTCAATACCATAAACGAAAATTTCAAGCGCACGTTCAAGGAGCTGTTCGGCGGCGGCAGAGCGGAACTCCAGCTCGACTATAGCAACTGCGAGGACCCTCTCGATGCCGGCGTCGAGATAGTTGCCTGCCCTCCCGGCAAAAACCTTACCAAGATATCCCTTCTTTCGGGCGGCGAGCAGGCGCTCACGGCGATTGCCATACTCTTTGCAATCATACAGATGCGCCCCATGCCCTTCTGCGTGCTCGACGAAATAGAGGCGGCGCTCGACGATGCAAACGTAGGAAGATACGCAAGCTTTTTGAAGAAGTTTGCCGAAAAGACTCAGTTCATAGTCATAACCCACCGTAAGCCTACAATGGAAAAGGCGGACGTCCTGTTCGGCGTTACCATGGAAGAAAAGGGCGTTTCAAAGATAGTTTCGGTAAAGCTTTCGGAGGTAGAGTCAAGGCTGGGCGGCGATACCGTGGCATAAGTCGGGACACAAATTTCTTCAGGTGCGGCAATATGCCGCAATCAATGCGCATATACGTCAGGCAATGCCATAAAAATTCAGGCGGTCTTTATCGCCGGCATTGCCGAGCGGCAACATATCGGAGTGAATATGGGAATATTTTCAAAACTGGCAAATGCCTTAAAAAAGACCAAACAGACGCTGTCAGGCGCAATAGGCGCGCTCTTTTCGAGGGACAGGTTCGGCAGCGAGTTCTATGACGAGCTGGAAGAGGTGCTCATAGGCTCGGACATCTCGGTTACGACCGCCGAAGAGGTGGTGGAAGAACTTCGCGCCGAAGTCAAGCAGGAAAAGCTCAGGGACAAGGAGTTCGTCATAGATTGCCTCAAGGATATCCTTCAGGAAAAGCTGGACGAGGCGGAAGTGCCCGAGATAGAGTATCCTGCCATAATAATGCTCGTCGGCGTAAACGGCGTCGGCAAGACGACGACCGTCGGCAAACTTGCCGCTTACTTTTTAAGGAAGGGCAAGAGCGTCACGGTTGCGGCGGCTGATACCTTCCGTGCGGCGGCATCCGACCAGCTTTCGGTATGGGCGGACAGGGCAAAGGTAAGGATAGTCAAGCACGAGGAGGGCAGCGATCCCTCGGCGGTTGTGTTCGATGCCCTTACCTCGGCAAAGGCCAAAAAGACGGACGTCGTCATAATAGATACGGCAGGCAGACTGCACGTCAAGGCAAATCTCATGGAAGAGCTCAAGAAGATGTCAAGGGTAGTCGCAAGGGAAATGCCCGATGCGCATTTCTATAAGCTTCTGGTGCTCGATGCCACCACGGGCAACAACGCCTTCAACCAGGCGGAGGTGTTCGACGGCGCGGTAGAGCTCGACGGAATAGTCCTTACCAAGCTTGACGGCTCGGCAAAGGGCGGCTTTGTCATTTCGCTTTGTTCCGAGTTACAGATACCCGTAATCTTTGCGGGCGTCGGCGAAAAGATTGACGACCTCGAACTCTTCAATTCCGAAGAATTTATAGATAACATACTGTAATTTTTTCGCTGAATTCATTGCGCGGCGGCAATGAAAAAATATCAGGGTAATAAAATTACTGAAAAGTAAAAGATGCTTTCGGGCGAACTGTATACGGCTTCCGACGAACGACTTTCAAAAGAATACGTCAGGGCAACGGGGATTTCAGCGTAGCGTTGCGCCGTTTCGGTCAATGCGCCTTAAGCGGCAGATAAGTTTGAAACAGATAAGAGAGGCTTACGGCAGATAATGCCGTAAGCCTCTCTCTCAATAAAATGACCTCTGGAAAAGTCTGTTACAGGTCGTCTGCGTCCTGTACGGGCACTTCGCGCTCATTGTCCGTGCAAGTGCCGGTATAACTTCCCGTCGGGTCGGCGTAGCTAAGAAAACTGTTACTTGCAGTTCTTCGTGCTTTTGGAATTGCCGCAGTTAGAAGTCTTGTTCTTCGCGTTCTGCTTGTTTTCGCCATTGTTAGCCTTATTCATATTTTCTCCTTTCCGTAGGGCAGATTAAGCGCAACATACCCCTGACTCGATTTGCAAAGGGGACAGATGTCCCAGGCCTCCGTGGAGGTGTGCATATAGCCGCATTCCTTGCAGACGTACAGAATGGGGCTGTTATTCTTGTACAGCGTGCCCTCTTTCATCGCATTGTAAAGGTAATTAAAGATCTGTTCGTGTCGTCTTTCAACCCTCGCAATCATATTGAACAGTGCGCTTACGTCGCTGAAACCCTCGCTTTCGGCAATCTTTGCGAAAGCGGGATAAATTTCGGCGTGTTCGCTGTTTTCATCCTGAGCAGCAAGATTCAGGCATTGACATAGATCGCCCGTATGAAAGGGATATCCCGCATCGAGTACGATATTGTCAAGCTTTGCGCCTCGCTTGGTAAGTTCTTCGAAAAATCTTCTCGCGTGTACCGTTTCGTTCTTTGCTATGGCGCGTATCTCGTCCGCAAGCGAAATATAACCCTGATTGGTAGCCTCTCTGGCTATGAGCTGATATCGCATGCCTGCCTGGCTTTCTCCTGCAAACCCCCTTGCTAAATTAAGATAAGTCTGTGTATCGTCAAATTGCATAACTGCCCTCCGTAGTCATAGCTTGTACGCCTTGCGCCCCAATTATTCACTTTTTGCCGTTGCCATATAATGTAAGGCATAAATGAGAAGCGGCGCCGCCCCTTGAATGAGGGGCGGCGCCGCCGCTTTCCGAATGATTAAATTACATATAGCCGTATTTTCTGCGGTTGGTAAGAATGAATATGACGACCAGGACGAGCGACATCAGCTCTG
Source organism: uncultured Clostridia bacterium (assembly GCA_944354125.1). Lineage (GTDB taxonomy): Bacteria > Bacillota > Clostridia > Christensenellales > Borkfalkiaceae > Coproplasma. The sequence goes on from CALVPT010000005.1 coordinate 8,385, forward strand.
CCGCAGGGTTAGCCAGCCATACGCCCGTAATGTCGAACAGGAGCGGCATGGTCATTACGCTGACTACCTGAAAGAGCAGCGTCCTTAAAAATGATATCGCCGCGGAAATGAGTCCGTTGTTGAGCGCGGTGAAGAAGGAGGAGGCGTAAATGTTGAACCCTGCAAGCAGGTAGGAAAAAGCGTACAGCATAAAGCCGCGCGTCGTCAGTTCGAAGAGCTCCTTATTATATCCGACGAACACCATGCACAGCGGATAGTTGAGCGCCATTGCCAGCGCATACATCGAAACTGCCGTCACGGAAATTATGGTAAGGCTCTTTTTAAATACGCTTTTCAGTTCTTCCCTGTTGCCTGCGCCGTAGTTATATCCCACGACGGGCGCGGCTCCCACCGAATAGCCGAGGAATACGGAAATGAAGATAAACCCTATATACATTATTACGCCGTATGCCGCAACGCCCTGCTCGCCTACAAGCTGCATCAGCTGGTAGTTATACAGGATATTGACGAGCGACAGGGAAAGGTTTGTCAGCATCTCCGAAGAGCCGTTGAAGAAGGTCTTAAGAACGGGCATTATTTCAATCTTCGCCCTGCCAAGGCGCAGCACTCCGTCGCGCTTGATCGAAAAGTAGAGTATGGGCGAAAGTCCGCCTATCACCTGACCGAGTACGGAGGCAAGCGCCGCGCCCTCTACGCCCATATGCAGCCCTGCAAGGAATACTGCGTCGAGTATGGCGTTGGTGACGCCTGCGACGACTATTACCAGCAGTCCGAGCTTATGCTTTCCTGCCGTGGGGAAGAAGTTCTGGAATACGTTCTGCAGCATATACAGCGTTATGCCCGAAAGACATACCACGCCGTACTTCGTGCAGTATTCTAGCGTTGCGCCCTCCGCGCCGAAGAGTATGGCCAGCGGACGTACGGAAAATATGCCGACAGCCGTTATAATCGCGCCCAGGACGACGGTGGTGTATACCAGCAGGGAAAAGACTGAGTTTGCCTCCTTTTCCTTGCCCTCTCCGAGCAGCTTTGAGACGAGCGCGCTGCCGCCAGCGCCAATCATGAACCCGAAGGAGGCATATGCCATAATTACGGGCATGATTAAATTGACGGCGGCAAAAGCCGTATCGCCTACGAAGTTGGACACAAAAATGCCGTCTACCACGCCGTATATAGAGGTAAACACCATCATTATAACCGACGGGTAGACGAGCTTTATGAGGTTTTTGATTGTAAAGTGCTGGCTTAAGGTAATCTGCATATATGTAAATTACTGACTGTCTTTCGGTAAAATCTGCGACAGCACGCCTTTATGTATGCTTATTTGTTGTGGAAATCGCAGACGAGGCTTGCAAGGTGGGGAATAATGCTCTTTATCGTCGTGTCGGACGTGTTGAGCATGAGGTCATATCCGTCCTTGTCGCCCCAAGGGTAGTGGGAGAAGAGTTCGTGCAGCTTTCTTCTGCCCTTGTCTATCTCCTTCATCTTTTTTACAAGCTGTTTGTCGGTCAGGTGTTCGTCTTCGGGTGCGCGGTCGCGGCATCTCTTTACGCGCGACTGTTCGTCCGCATATACGAAAATTCTGACGGGGGAGAGGTCCTTGAGTATGGCGTCGGCGCTTCTGCCTACAATCACGCAGTCGCCCTTTTCGCCTATCGCCTTAATTATCTTCTGCTGGGCGACGAGTATGTCGGTTATGGTGCTCGGCGTCGTCGCAATCAGGGGAATGCTCCTGCCGAAGGAGAACACATAGTTCCTGTATCCGCCGTTTTTAAGCACTTCGGACACATAGTTCTCGTTCAGCTCGGTGCTCTTTGCAATCTCAGCCACGAGCTGCTTGTCGTAGTATTCCAGCCCGAGCGCGTCGGCAAGGCGTTTGCCGACCTCTCTGCCGCCGCTTCCGAATTGTCTGCTTATTGTTACTATCATATAATTAACCCTCCTTGGGGAAAAGATTTTTAATCATCGTGCCGAGGTAAAGTATGGGCACTATGCTTATTTTATCCGCGTACTTGCCCACCGACTTTAAGTTCTTTGCGGGCAGAAGCACGCGCTTGAAACCCATTTTCACGCATTCCTGTACGCGCTTTTCGGCATACTGTACGGCCCTTACTTCGCCCGTAAGTCCCACTTCGCCGAATACGGCGGTATACCTGTCGATTGGTCTGTCAAGGTATGAGGAGGCGAGCGCCGCGCACAGCGCCAGATCAGTAGAAGGCTCGTTGAGCTTTATGCCGCCCATTACGTTGACATATACGTCCTGGGACGAAAAGTACATTCCGCACCGCTTTTCTAGCACGGCGAGAAGCAAAGTCAGCTTGTTGTAGTCTACGCCCAGCGACATTCTCCTCGGTTGTCCGAAGCCCGACTTGGTTATGAGCGTCTGAATTTCGACGTTCATGCAGCGGTTGCCCGTGCGCGCAGGCGTTACCGTACAGCCTGCCTCTTCGCCGCGGCTTTCGGAGAGGAATATGCCCGAATAGTCCTTGACCGGTATTATCCCCTCGCCCGTCATCTCGAATACTCCGACTTCGGAAACGTTGCCGAATCGGTTCTTGACCGAGCGCAGTATGCGATAATTTTCCTGATTTTCGCCCTCAAAGTAGAGGACGGTGTCCATTATGTGTTCAAGCACCTTGGGGCCGGCAAGCGCGCCCTCCTTGGTGACGTGGCCTATTATGAAAAAGGTTATGTTCCTGCTCTTGGCAAGCCGCATCAGCTTGGTCGCGCATTCCCTCACCTGCCCCACAGAGCCAGAAGAGGAGGAGAGGTCGTCGGTATATACCGCCTGTATAGAGTCTATCACACAGTACTGCACGCCGTCAAGTTCGGCCTCCAGATTGTCTATGCACGTGCCGTTCATGATCAGCATGTCGCTGCACTCGAGTTTGAGCCTTTCCGTCCTCATTTTGACCTGTGAACAGCTCTCCTCGGCGGAAAAATACAGCACTTTGTGCGCCTTCGAGAGGTTTGCGGCAATCTGCGTCAGAATGGTGGACTTGCCTATGCCGGGGTCGCCGCCCAGCAGAATGAGCGAGCCCGAAACTATGCCGCCGCCGAGTACGTTGTCGAACTCGTCAATGCCCGAGGAAACGCGGTCATATCTCTCATAGCCTATGTCCTTGAGCGGCTTTGCGACGGGAAGGGAATAGACGCTCTTCTTTGCCGCCGTCTTCTGCGGTTCGGGGGTTACAACCTCCTCTGCAAGCGTATTGAATTTTCCGCAGGAGGGACATCTTCCCAGCCATCTCGGGCTGGTTGCGCCGCACTCGCTGCAGACGAATATTGTAGAATTTTTTGCCATACGTATTTAAAAATTCTGAGTATTTTTCAGTTTTTCTTATCCTCAAGCACGGCGCAGCAATATGCGCATATGCCCAGTTTTTCGCCGACGAATCCCAACTTTTCCGAAGTGCCTGCGCCCACGGATATGCGCTCTTTGTCGGCGCCCGTAACGCGGCTTAAATTTGCCCTCATTTGGTCTGTGAATTGCATAAGCTTTGGCTTTTCTGCCTGCACGGCTAGCGAAAGCCCTGCAACCTTGAGTCCCTTTTCGGATATGATTTTTATGACGCGCGCAAGCAGCGCCATGCTGTCCGCTCCCCTGTATTCGTCGTCCGTATCGGGGAAATAGTTGCCTATGTCCTTGAGCCCTGCCGCCGAAAGTATTGCATCCATGACGGCGTGAACCGCCACGTCGCCGTCGCTGTGGGCAATCAGTCCCGTGTCGCAGGGTATCCTGACGCCGCAGAGGGTGACGAAGGGTTGCGCCTTGCCGAAGGCGTGAACGTCAATTCCTATTCCCGCCCTGTCGCCCGAATTTACGGGAGGAACGGCAGGGAAGGGAGTGGCAAAGTCCTCTTTAAAGGTAAGTTTTCTGTTCGCCGCGCTGCCCTCGGCGCATATGTGCGCAGGCCTGATATATTTCGAATATACGCTGCCGTCGTCGGTGAACGCGCCTCCGTCTTTAATCGCGCGCTCGTATGCCGCCCTTATGTCGTCGGCATAAAAGCCCTGAGGAGTCTGTATGTCATATACGTTCGCGCGCGCAGGCACGCAGGAGATTTGTCCGTCTTCGGCAATTGCCACGGTGTCGACGGACGGCATTGCGAGTATGCCGCTGCCGTGCTCTTTGACGCACCCCATAACGCTTTTTATCTGTTCTTTGGTGACGAAGGGGCGCGCGCCGTCGTGAATGAGAACCATGTCGCCCGTAACTTCCCTGAGCGCATTGTAAACGCTCTCCGTCCTCGTCTGTCCGCCCTCGGCGATTTTTGCGTCGAAAGGGGCGGCGATTGCCGCAATTTCCTCACGGTCGGAGGGGGAGGCGGTGATTATGATTTCGTCGGCAATGCCTTCAAATGCCTTAAGGGTGTAGTAAAGCGCATTCGCGCCCTGAAAGGGGACGAGCAGTTTGTTTCTCTGAAATCCTGCGCGGCTACCCTTTCCTGCCGCGCATATTATCGCGCTTATCTTCATTCTTCCGTCCTTGCGGTCTCTTCGGGCAGGGGCGCGTCCGTCTGTTCAGCCGACTGCCCGTCTGCATTTTCCGCGCGTTGCCTTTCCTGCCTGTGCGCAAGTTCTCTTATCTTCTGCAATTTTTCCCTGCGCCGCTTGTCTGTCAGGCGCGAGTTCTTCACGCTCGTGCCGAATACGTCGGCAATGTCGTTTATGGTGACGAATGCGTGCTTGTCATACTTTGCGACTATCAGTCTCAGCTTTGCCACCTGGAAGCGGTTTACCACGCAGTAAATGAATTTCTTGTCGGACTGCGAATAGTAGCCCTTTGCGTCGATTATGGTAAGTCCTCTGCCGAACTCCGCGGAGAGCGCGGCTGCAACCGTGTCGTATTCGGTGGTTATAATGATTGCGCCCTTGGCCTGGTCTATGCCCTGGGAAATGAAGTCGACCGCCTTGCCGTTGACGTAATATGCGATTATCGAAAAGAGGGGGATGGTAAAGTCGCCCGTACCCATGCCCGTAACCGTCGCTCCTATGGTTATGTAGAGTATGACGTTGAAAATCATTACGAAGTTGCCTACGGTAAGTCCCAGCCTCTTTGAAAAGATTACGGCAAGCGTCTCCATGCCGTCCAACGTGCCGCCGTAGCGTATGGTCATGCCGCTGCCTATGCCCGAAAGCATTCCGCCGAATACCGAGCAGAGAATTACCTCCCGTCCGGCAACGGGGGAGCCGTTTGCGAAGAAGTTCTCATAATACGTCGGAATTATATTCTGGAAGACCATCGAGGCGAGCGAGTATATGAGTATGGCATACAGCGAATATGTCGTAAACGCCACGCCCTGTTTTTTCATTCCGAACAGGAATATGGGGAAGTTGATGATGAGCAGCCACGACCAAAGGGGCATGGGCGCAATCAGCATATCCAGAAACATCGAAAGACCCGAAACGCCGCTGTCGTACAGGTTTACGGGTGCGAGGAAGAGCGTTACGCCTACCGAATTTATTATGCCTGCAATGGTAAGCATTATGAAGTTGGAGAGCTTAAGGTCGCCCTTTTCGTATCTGAGATTGAAAAATTTCATCGTCACTCCCTTATCTCGTACAGGCTGGCGGCCTCGTCCTTCTTTACGGTTTCCTTAACCGCCTTGACTTCGAACTTGAGCACGCCCGTCGCGTAATCTATCTCGACCAGATCGCCCTCTTTGACGGGGTGGGAGGGTTTGACCTCTTTGCCGTTTATTATGACCTTTCCGCCGTCGCACGCCTCGCGCGCAACCGTACGTCTTTTGAGTATTCTTGAGACCTTTAAAAATTTGTCTATGCGCATAAATTCAAAACCTTCGGAAATTGCTTGACAATGTGATTGCCTTAATTTATAATATTAATCTGTATTACAATGCTCTTAATACCCATTTTTACCTTTTCAAGGTAAATTTTGACTGTAAGTTTGGGCATAAAAGGGCGCAAATCTCGCCGATAACACGGTAGATTATACACTATATTATTATAAAAGTAAAGGGTAAAAGACAAAATCTTTCAAGCTTTAAATTTTTTTTAGGGCGGCGGAGTTTGTCAAGGGGGCACAAAGGCTTTTTTGTAATCCGCCCGTCTCCGCCCTTTGCGCATAAATTCAGAAACGTAAGATTTTTTGCGGTGAAAAGATATATACGCATAATCGCCAACACGTGAAATAAACATCAAAAAGGAGTAATTACTTAATGGATTTACCCGTTCACAAGTATGGCAAAACCGAAAGAAGAAAATTCGGCAAAATCAATGAAGTCATCGACATCCCCGACCTCGTTGAAATCCAGAAATCGAGCTACGCGACCTTCATAAACGAAGGCATTTCCGAAGTGTTCGAAGATTTCTCGCCCATCGTGGACTATTCGGACCACTACGAGCTCTATTTCCTCGACCATTGGTTCGACGAGAAACCCAAGTACGACGAAAAGGAATGCCGCAACAGAGATGCGACATATGCGCTTCCCCTGCACGTCAAGGTCAGGCTCAACAACAAGGTAAAGGAAGAGATAATCGAACAGGACGTGTTCATGGGCGAATTCCCCCTCATGACCGATTCGGGCTCTTTCATAATCAACGGCGCGGAGCGCGTCATCGTCTCCCAGCTCGTCCGTTCGCCCGGCGCGTACAACGCAATGGAGAGGGACAAGACCGGCAAGGAGATGTACGGCACCACCGTCATTCCCAACAGGGGCGCATGGCTCGAATTCGAGCAGGACGCACAGGGCGTTCAGTGGGTTCACGTCGACAGAAAGCGTAAAATCTGTTCCACCGTGCTCTTAAGGGCTCTCGGTTTCGGTTCGGACAGGGCTATTTCCGACCTGTTCGCAGACGACAAGATGATTGCCAATACCATCGCAAAGGACACCACCAAGAGCGAGAGCGACGGCCTCATCGAGCTGTACAGAAAGCTCCGTCCCGGCGAAGTTCCCACCGAGGCTTCGGTAAGACAGCACCTCAACAACCTCTTCTTCGACCCCAGAAGGTACGACGTCGTAAAGGTCGGCAGATATAAGTTCAACAAAAAGCTCAACCTTGCATACCGTCTTCCCGGCTGCAAGCTTGCAGACGACATATTCAATCCCGAAACGGGCGAACTCATGGCAAGCGCCGGCGAAGTCGTGTCCGAAGAAAAGGCATTCGAAATTCAGAATGCGGGCGTAAACGAGGTGTTCGTACTCGTAAACGACAAGGAGCAGGGCGAGATAAGGCATAAGATAATCGCCAACAACACCGTTCAGTGGTCGGCTCTGTCGGACAAGAATCCCAAGATATTCGGACTTCTTCCCACCGTATACTATCCCAACTTCGCCTTCATGAAGGAAATCGCGGCAGAGTGCAGAACTCAGACCTGCGAGGAAGTTGCAATCAAGTATATGGACAGGATAAACGCCATATACTACACGGCCGAAGTTGCCGAAACGGACGACGAAAAGCCCGAAGAGAAGAAGAACAGGGAAAAGAGAAGAGAGCAGCGCATCAAGTTCGTAGAGGCGTGCAAGGTATTCAACCACCTGCTCGAGAGCGACATCGAATCTCTCCAGCCCGACGAAAAGAAGGCAATCAAGCCCATAGTAGAAAAGCTCAACCATAAGCACATAACCGTAGACGATATCGTCGCTGCAATCTCGACCAACATCGACCTTCAGTACGGCATCGGCACGATAGATAACATCGACCACCTCGGCAACCGTAGGGTACGTTCGGTAGGCGAACTTCTTACCAACCAGCTGAGAATAGGCATCTCCCGTCTCGAAAAGCTCATAAAGGAGCGCATGGCAACTCAGGACGCGATGGAAGTAACCCCCTCGGGTCTCGTAAACGTCCGTCCCGTATCGGCTGTCATAAGGGAGTTCTTCGGCTCTTCCCAGCTGTCCCAGTTCATGGACCAGACCAACCCCGCGGCAGAACTCACGCACAAGAGAAAGCTCTCCGCGCTCGGCCCCGGCGGTCTTAACCGCGACAGGGCAACCTTCGAAGTCCGCGACGTTCACCACTCGCACTACGGCAGACTGTGCCCCATAGAGACCCCCGAAGGCCAGAACATAGGTCTTATCTCCTCGCTGGCAACCTTCTCCAGGGTCAACGAATACGGATTCATAATGAGCCCGTACAGAAAGGTGGTAAAGGACGAAAACGGCATACCTACCGTAACCGACCACGTAGACTATCTCACGGCGGACGAAGAGGACAGGTATGTAGTCGCTCAGGCTAACGAACCCCTCGACGAGAACAACCACTTCGTAAACAAGCACGTAGGTTGCCGTCACCGCGATCTAATTACCCAGCTGACTCCCGACCACATGGACTACATGGACGTATCGCCCAAGCAGCTCGTCTCGGTAGCGACTGCGCTCATTCCCTTCCTCGAGAACGACGATACCAACCGTGCGCTCATGGGTTCGAACATGCAGCGTCAGGCAGTTCCCCTCATGAAGACCGAATCTGCAATCGTCGCAACGGGCATCGAAGCGGCAATCGCTAGGGATTCGGGCGTAATAATAAGGGCAAAGGAAGCGGGCACGGTAGTCGGCTGCGCATCCGACCTCATAAAGATAAGGGAGGACAGCGGGCTCGTCACCGAGTACAGACTCAAGAAGTTCGAGCGTTCCAACCAGAACACCTGTCTCAACCAGCGTCCCATAGTCAATACGGGCGACAGGGTTGAAAAGGGTGAAATAATTGCCGACGGTCCAGCAACCAACAACGGCGAACTCGCGCTCGGCAAGAACATCCTCATAGGCTACATGGAGTGGGAAGGCTACAACTACGAGGACGCAATCCTCATCTCCGAAAAGCTCGTGCAGGACGACGTATTCACGTCCATACACATTGAAGAACACGAAACCGAGGCAAGGGACACCAAGCTCGGCGAAGAAGAAATAACCAGGGATATCCCCAACGTCGGCGAGGACGCGCTCAAGGACCTCGACGAAAACGGCATTGTCAGGGTGGGCGCAGAAGTTCATCCCGGCGATATCCTCGTAGGTAAGGTTACGCCCAAGGGCGAAACCGAACTCACCCCCGAAGAAAGGCTGCTTCGCGCAATCTTCGGCGAAAAGGCAAGGGAAGTCAGGGATACCTCCCTCAAGGTGCCTCACGGCGAAGGCGGCATAGTCGTCGACGTCAAGATATTCACAAGGGAAAACAAGGACGAACTCGCGCCTGGCGTCTCCAAGCTCGTAAGAGTATACATTGCTCAGAAGCGTAAGGTACAGGTCGGCGACAAGATGGCGGGCCGTCACGGCAACAAGGGCGTCATTTCGCGCGTCCTTCCCCAGGCGGATATGCCCTTCCTTGCAGACGGTACTCCTCTGCAGATAGTCCTTAACCCCCTCGGCGTGCCTTCCCGAATGAACATCGGTCAGGTACTCGAAGTGCATCTCGGCCTTGTCTGCAAGCAGCTCGGCTGGAAGATAGCTACCCCCGTATTCGACGGCGCAACCGAGCAGGATATAAAGCAGCTCTTCAAGGAAAACAACATACTCAATCCCGAAGGCAAGGTAGACGGCAAGATTCAGGTATATGACGGCAGAACGGGCGAACCCTTCGAAAACAGGGTTACGGTCGGCGTACAGTACATGATTAAGCTCATCCACCTCGTCGACGATAAGATTCACGCGCGTTCGATAGGCCCTTACAGCCTGGTTACGCAGCAGCCCCTCGGCGGCAAGGCGCAGTTCGGCGGCCAGCGTTTCGGCGAAATGGAAGTCTGGGCGCTCGAGGCATATGGCGCGGCTCACGTCCTTCAGGAAATATTGACCGTCAAGTCGGACGATATCGTCGGACGTGTCAAGACGTATGAGTCGATAGTCAAGGGCAACAACATCTCCGAACCCGGCATTCCCGAAGCGTTCAAAGTGCTTCTCAAGGAACTCCAGTCGCTCGCGCTCGACGTCAAGGTACTCACCGAAAATAACGAGGAGCTCATAATAAGGGAGCTCGACGACGAGGACGAGGCTATTCCTTCCGCAAAGGCAAGGGAGGCCGAGGACAGGGAAAACCAGATTCCCGAAGAGGAATACGATATCTCCTCCGATACGGAAGAGCAGGATGACGACATGGAAGACATCTCAATCTTCGACAACGACGACGAGGACGATTTTGCCTCCAAGGAGCTCTTCTCCGACGAAGATATGGACGATTTCGGCGACGATGACGAGTTCGAAGACAAGTTCACGCTCTTCGACGAGGACGGCGACGATAAGGACGGAGAGGACAAATAATTTAAGGGAGGTAATATAATGTTTGAATTAAACGATTTTTATTCCATCAAGATAGGCGTTGCATCTCCCGAAAAGATCAGGGAACTTTCCAAGGGCGAGGTAACCAAGCCCGAGACCATAAATTACAGAACCCAGAAACCCGAAAGGGACGGCCTCTTCTGCGAGAGGATTTTCGGACCCATGAAGGACTGGGAATGCCATTGCGGCAAGTATAAGCGCATCCGCTATAAGGGCATCGTCTGCGAAAAGTGCGGCGTAGAAGTCACCCGCTCCAAGGTAAGGCGCGAGAGAATGGGTCACATCGAGCTTGCAGCTCCCGTCTCCCATATCTGGTACTTCAGGGGCGTCCCTTCGAGAATAGGTCTTATCCTCGACATGGGTCCCAAGGCGCTCGAGCAGGTAATATACTTTGCCTCCTACGTAGTGCTTGACCCCGGCAACGTGCCCACGCTCGAATACAAGCAGGTCATAACCGACAAGGAACTCAGGGAAATCGAGGAAAAGTACGGCGACAGCGAAGTCACCGGCCTCAAGGTAGGCATGGGCGCAGAGGCGATAAGAGAACTTCTCATGGCGGTAGACCTCGAGAAGGAATGCGCCGAAACGAGAAAGATAATCGAGACCAGCACCGCAAGCCAGAAGAAGCTCAAGGCGGTCAAGAGAATTGAAATTCTGGAGGCATTCAGAAAGAGCGGCAACCGTCCCGAGTGGATGATACTCACCGTTCTTCCCGTGCTTCCTCCCGAACTTCGTCCCATGGTACAGCTCGACGGCGGCAGATTTGCATCATCCGACCTCAACGACCTGTACAGGAGAGTAATCAACAGAAACAACAGACTCAAGAGAATGATAGAGCTCGGCGCTCCCGACATGATTGTCAAGAACGAAAAACGTATGCTTCAGGAAGCCGTCGACGCACTCATCGATAACGGCAGAAGGGGCAGGGCGCTTTCCGGTCCATCCAACAGGGAACTCAAGTCCCTTTCGGGCATGCTCCGCGGCAAGCAGGGCAGATTCCGTCAGAACCTGCTCGGCAAGCGTGTCGACTATTCCGGCCGTTCGGTTATCGTCGTAGGTCCCGAACTCAAGCTCTACCAGTGCGGTCTTCCCAAGGAAATGGCAATCGAACTCTTCAAGCCCTTCGTAATGAAGAAGCTCGTAGAGAGCGGCGCCTGCCACAATATCAAGAGCGCAAAGCGTACAGTCGAAAAGGCTAAGCCCATGGTATGGGACGTACTCGAGGAGGTCATAAAGGATCACCCCGTACTCCTTAACCGTGCGCCTACGCTGCACAGACTGTCCATTCAGGCATTCGAGCCCGTGCTCATCGAGGGCAGAGCCATCAAGATTCACCCCCTCGTATGTACGGCATTCAACGCCGACTTCGACGGCGACCAGATGGCAGTTCACGTACCTCTTTCCATCGAAGCTCAGGCAGAGGCAAGGTTCCTCATGCTCTCGTCCAACAACATCCTCAAGCTGTCGGACGGCAAGCCCGTAATGCAGCCCTCGCAGGATATGGTCATGGGTGCGTACTATCTGACCATCATAAGGCGCGAAGAGGGCAAGTATTACCGCTGGAGCGGAGACAGATACTATGAATGTAAGGAGGGCGACGAGGGCGCAGAAAAGTACGTTCCCGGCGCATATATCTCCGAAGACGAAGTGATGATGGCGTACCAGACCAAGTACATCCACATGCAGGATGAAGTCTATGTCCGCCGTACCGTAAAGATTAACGATGCCAAGTCGCCCTACAACGGCGAGACGGTTTCGGGTCTCGTAAAGACGACCGTCGGCAGAATAATATTCAACAACCAGATGCCTCAGGACCTCGGATTTGTAAAGAGAGTCAACAAGGAAGACTATCTCAAGTACGAGATTTCCTATGAATTCCTCGGCGACAACGTTGCAGTCGGCAAGAAGCAGCTCGGCAAGATTGTAGAGCGTTGCTTCAAGACGGGCGGCGCTCCCAGGGCGGCAGACGTGCTCGACAAGATCAAGTCGCTCGGCTACAAGTACTCGACCGTCGGCGCAATCACGACCTCTGTATTCGACATGCACATTCCCGAGGCAAAGAAGCAGATAGTCGAGGATACCGAACAGAAAGTCCTTCAGATAGAGCGCAAGTTCCAGAGAGGTCTTCTCAGGGAAGAGGAGCGTTACAACGCGGTCATCAACGCGTGGGATGCGGCAACCGATGCCGTAACGACCGAGCTCAAGAAGTCGCTCGATAAGTTCAATCCCATATGGATGATGGCAAACTCCGGTGCCCGTGGTTCAATCGACCAGATGAAACAGCTCTCGGGCATGAGAGGTCTGATGGTTAACCCTCAGGGTAAAAAGATAGAAGTTCCCGTTAAGTCCTGCTTCAGACAGGGTCTGTCCGTTCTCGAATACTTCATATCTTCGCACGGCGGCAGAAAGGGTCTTGCGGATACGGCGCTCAAGACGGCGGACTCGGGCTATCTTACGAGAAGGCTCGTCGACGTCGCTCAGGACGTAATCGTAAGGGAAGAGGACTGCATGGCCGGCAGCAAAAAGCCCAGAGGCATGGTTGTCAAGGCAATAATCGGACCCAACGGCGAAGTTATCGAAGGTCTTGAGGACAGAATTCAGGGTCGTTTCGTGGCTGAAAACGTCGTAGACAAGGACGGCAACGTAATCGTCGAGCAGAACGGTTTCGTCACCGACGAACTTGCAAAGAAGATTGTAGCCGCAGGCATCGAGCAGGTAAGCATCCGTTCGGTATTCACTTGCAATTCGCGTTACGGCGTATGTGCAAAGTGCTACGGCAAGAACATGGCAACCAACACCCCCGTAATGCCCGGCGAGGCAGTCGGCGTCATTGCGGCGCAGTCCATCGGCGAACCCGGTACCCAGCTTACCATGCGTACCTTCCATACGGGCGGTATTGCGGCAACGGGCGACATCACTCAGGGTCTTCCCAGAGTCGAGGAGCTCTTCGAGGCGCGTAAACCCAAGGGTTGCGCAACCCTCTGCGAGGTTTCGGGCAAGGTAACCATAGACGACAGCGACAACTTAAAGCACGTGCTCATAAAGGACGCCGTCACGGGCGAACTCAAGAAGGAGTACACGCTGCCCTTCAATGCAGAGCTCAAGGTAAGGTCTGGCGACACCGTCACCCCCGGTACCGTGCTCAACGCAGGTTCGGTATATCCTCAGGATATATTGAGAATAGAGGGCGTCAAGGGCGTTCAGGACTATATCCTCGAGCAGATTCAGTCTGTTTACCGTTCGCAGGGCGTTGATATCAACGACAAGCACGTCGAGATAATCGTAAGACAGATGCTCAAGAAGGTAAGAATCGAAAACAGCGGTTCTACCGACCTTCTTCCCGGCGAAACCGTCGATATGTTCACCGTAGAGGAAGAGAACCAGAAGGCTATCGAAAACGGCGGCGCGCCCGCCCTCCAGAAGCGTGTGCTTCTCGGCATAACCAAGGCGGCGCTGTCCACCGAAAGCTTCCTTTCGGCAGCTTCCTTCCAGGAGACTGCAAGGGTGCTCACCGATGCGGCAATCAAGAACAAGGTCGACCCTCTTATCGGCCTCAAGGAAAACGTCATCATCGGCAAGCTCATTCCTGCAGGCACGGGCGTAAAGGAATACAAGAATATGTCCCCCGTAATCAACCTTGCATATAACAAGGACGAGGCTGACAATAACTGAGTATAAATTAAGCTAAGCGGCGGCGGCCTTTTAAGGTCGCCGCCGTTTGAATATCTGTGCCGAATAACACGGCGATGAAATGGCGGAGGGAAGTATGGCAGATTTTGAGGACCTCAGACTGTGCGACCTTGCAGACAGGGTTGCAAAGCGCGCGAACATAATTCTAGAGGAGCGCAAGGTCTCGCTCCTGAAGGAGCTGGGGGAGGACGTGCAGAGCGTTTATGACTTCTTCGTTACGGCAAAAAAGCAATTTACCGAGGTCAGACCGACGCTTAAAAATCTCTTTTCGTCGTTCAACTATGCGGCGATGATCGTCAACGACGGCATAAAGCGCGGCACGCTCGACAGGCAGGCTAACGAGCTTCTGAGCCAATGCCTTGAGATTATGATAAAGTGTACTCAAGTCATAAAAGCGCAGTTGCTCGGCGACCAAAATAGCGGTCTTTTGGAAATCCTGCCAATGGCTTTTGCACCCAGTTTTCAGACATATATACGCTTATAAGCGGTCAGATATCGATTAAAAAGAGAGCCGTGCAGGCATTTGCCAGCACGGCTCTCTCGTCGTCAAATTATTATTCCTCAGAGAACTCGTCTTTGCCTACACCGCAAAGAGGGCACTCGAAGTCTGCGGGAAGATCTTCCCACTTGGTGCCGGGAGCGATACCGCCTTCGGGATATCCTTCTTCCTCGTCATAGACCCAACCGCATACATTGCATACGTACTTCATGTCCTTGTTACCTCGCTTATTATTTTTTTATAATCAGTGGCATCCGTGCTTGCCGCAGCCGTGACTGCCGCAGGTATGTCCGCCATCGTGATTGTGATCGTGGTGGTCGCAGTGCACGTCGGGGTCATAGCCCAGCGTGCCGCCAAGGTATGCCTCTACGGCGCTGTCGGCATCGCCCGTGCATCCGCCGTAAAGCTTTATTCCTGCCTCGGCAAGCGCCATCTGTGCGCCTCCGCCTATTCCTCCGCATATGAGCACGTCAACGCCGCTGCCCGAAAGGAGACCTGCAAGCGCGCCGTGTCCGCTGCCCTCCGTGCCTACAACTTCCGAAGATATGACCTTTCCGTCCTCGACTTCATATATCTTGAAATATTCGGTATGTCCGAAGTGCTGAAAAATCTCTCCGTCCTGATATGTAACTGCAATCTTCATTTTATTACTCCTTGAATTTTCAATTTCTGCTGCCCTGAGGGCGTCGTTCTTTTCCGCCCTGGCGCAGTTTGAGTTTCCGCAGTAGGAGTGCGCCGAACCGTCGCACAGCTTGTAGTTGCCGCCCATAATCTTAAGGCATCTGCCGTTTACTATAAGCTCGGCAATTTTTTTTCTTGCGCTGTCGTATATGTCCGTAATCGTCGTCCTGGCCACGTCCATTCTCAGCGCGCATTGCTCCTGAGTCTGTCCCTCGAGGTCGATTATCCTTATCGTCTCATATTCGTCCACCGTAAGGCAAATCTCGCCGTCGCCCTGGCCTCCGTCAGGCGAAAAACTTTCATATACTGGTTCTTTGCAGATTCTCCTGCACTTTGTCGGTCTCGGCATATCTCCGTCCTGTTTACTGACTTATGTCAGAAATATTATATACGATTCCTGCCCTGATGTCAACCTGAGGAGGGTAAGAGAGCGCAAAAAAATTTGTAAATTCACATCGCGGCTCTTTCGCATTTGTGTTCGGCAAAGCGCCCACAGAAATTTCTGTGGGCGCATGGAATGTCATTGATTGGATTGTTCTTCAGGCTGCGAATTGTCTTCGGTGTCGGCAAACTTCTTTTCAGCGTATGCGGCGAGGAAATAGGTGCCTATCGCGCCGAGGATAAAGAGTATTACTGCGACCGAAATGGATACGGCATCGAGATAGTCCGCGCCGTACTCGGAGAAGAATGCTACGACTATCGCAGGTATGGAGCCGACGACAAATCCGAATATCGCCCAGCCCGTCGCGCGGGGGAAATGCTTAAGCAGAAGCTGCATTATCTTTGCTATCGTAAAGAAACCGACTATGACGCCGAGCGCGAAACAGCCGAGCACGGACAGCGCGTGGAGGGGGGTGACGAAAACGTCCTTAAAAAGTCCCAAAACGGGAGAGTAGTAGCCGAAAATCATGAGCAGCATGGAGCCGCTTATGCCGGGCACAACCAGCGCGCAGGAAGCAAGCACGCCGATTATGGGAACGAGGATATACTGGAACCATGGCATGTTTTCCGAAAGGTCTACGTCGCCCATGCCGGGTATAAAGCATATGCCTATGACGAGCGCAAAAGGAATGAGTATGAGCGCAACGTCAATTTTTTTGAAGCCCGTCACCTTGCAGTCCTTGAACAGCTTAGGCAGACTGCCTGCCATAAGTCCTGCAAACAGCAGCATGGTGGGGAAGGGATAATGTTCAAGCGCCAGCGTAAGCGGAAAATATGCCGCGGCAAATGCCAGCACCGCGCCTATCACTATGGGGAGGAGGAAGAGTACGCTCTCCTTAAAGTGTTTCCTGAGTCCGCTTATGCTGGCGATTATCTTGTCGTAGATTTTTAGCATTACGGCAAGCGTGCCGCCTGAAACTCCGGGTATTATCATGGCAATGCCTATTGCCGCACCCTTAGCTACGTTTATGAGAAATTCTCTTGCCTTCAAGTTGTTCCCTCAGCTATAATTTGAATTTTATTACTTAAGACACAATAATTATAATTTTAAAATGCCTTTCAAGTCAAGGAATAATGCGCAGTTTATAAAATTAAAAGCGGCGGAATTTCCGCCGCTTGTTTATCGTCTGTAGTTTATTCCTCTGTTTCAGGAGTCTGACTCTGAATTTTGTCGCCATATTTGCGGCGCTTGTATTCGGGCATATCCTTGATGAGTATTACAACGCTGACTATAATGAATCCGAGTACCGCGCCTACGACGGCAGCAACCAGAATGTTGATTCCGCCTTCGGTCTCTATCGTATTGTTGACGTAGAGTACCATGGACTCGTTCTGATAGGTAGCAATGCGCAGGCTCTTTGCCGTCTCGGTGAGGGTGGCAAGCTGTGCTCGCGTGCTGTCAAGCTGTGCGTCAAATTCAGCTTTATCCTCAACCGCCTGAGGGTCGCTCTCATAGATTTCAATCTTAGCCAGCGTTTCCTCGGTTGTCTTGATGCTCGTCTCAAGCTGGGTATTTCTCTCGACGTAGGAGGCAATCTTTTCGTGGTAAGCTTCAATCTGGTCGAAGGCGGTGTCGTTCTTGTCCAGTTCGGCAATCTTGTCTTCAAGCGCGGAAACTATTGCCTCGTTGTTTGCTATCTCTATCCTGGTGGCCTCTATGGAGGCGTTTGCGGTCAGCTTATATGTCTCGGTGTCCCATACATAGTAGTTGGCCGTAACGGTGTTGTAATATGCGCTCTGAATGCGCGAATCGAAAATCGTGCTTGCTTCGTTGATGTAGTCGGTTATCGTCTTGTCCGAAGCGCCGAGCGGTCTGTAAGTCTCGCCGTAGTTGTTTTTTATGAAGTCATAGATGCTCATTACGTAGTTCTTCTGATTGATCAGCGCGGCAATCTTTGCCTCATAGGTAGTGCCGACGTCGTACTGTGTCAGATTGTAATTGTACAGGGCGTTTTCTACGATATACTGAGCCTTGTCTATGGGATATTCGGCTATCTTCTTTATGAAAGCCACAGCCTGAGCGCTGTCTTTGAAGTACTTGTAGGAGACGGTAAGTCTGTATCCGGACCAGCCTGCTTCGCCGCTGTCGCTTGCCTCGGTTGTGACGGCGGTTAAGGATATGGCGTCATTCTCTACCATATCTTCAATATCTATGTCAGAGAAGTCGGGAGCATTTTCCTCGCCCTCCGAATATGTTCCGCTTTTTATCTCCGTAAGGCTTCCGAGCAGGACGGAGTCAGTCACTCTCAAAGGAGTGCCGTCGGGGTAAAGTCCGCTCGAGCTGTCGGGAAATCTTATGTTGTAGGAAACGGTGTACTGTCTGTTGTTGGGATTATACCAGAACTGAACAAGAAGAACGGTTATAAGCAGGAATGCGGCGGTAACGCCTATGACCCACCAAACTCTTCTGAAGATAATTCTGCATATTTCCCCGAGGGTAATGCCGTATTCTTCCATTTAAACCTCCGTGCTCTCAGTCAATATATTTATTGCCGTCATCGATGTCGTTATTCATAGTCTACAATAATTTACAAATTATGCATTATGTATCCTAAAAGATAGGTGTCAACTGCATCAATTATCTGCATAACTGCGGACAATATAAAACGGCTATATAAACATAATACTTCTTTTATAATTATACAACCGTTTTACTGCTTAGTCAAGCATCGGCATATAAAATGTTATTCTGACAATAAATTACATATCTCGCGCGTTCTTTTTACGGGGAAAGGTGCCGTCTGGGCAGTTACCCGTTCTACTCTCAATACGCACGCGCGTACGACATTTCCTCGCATGTCTTCAACCATGGCATAATCGCCCGGCTTGACGGAGGGAAATGGACTGATATACCAGCGCTTGACTTCCTTTTCTGCGCCAGCGTCAATGCGGACGAAGACATATATCAATGTGTCGTAAGTTGCAATAATTCCGCCGCTTAAAGAATGAATCATAAAATATACTCCCTGAATCTATTATAACATATCGCGCCTATAAATTAAAGCGTATGTTGCCGATCAATGAAAAAACATTGCTTGACTTTATCTTATGTATGGGGTATAATCAACAGAGTTATATGTAATGATGCATTTATGCGGATATGTTGGAATTGGCAGACAAGATGGACTTAGAATCCATTGGGAGACCGTGCAGGTTCAAATCCTGTTATCCGCACCAAGCACTCAAAAATGCCACAAAATGGCGTGTTTGAGTGCTTTTTTGCGCGGATTTTTACATTATTTGAGGGGAGGGTAGTCGGCGGAATCGACCGCCGACTTAGGCAGTCTCCTCGCCTTGGGCTTTCAGCCGTGCGCTATTCTGTCGGCAATTTCTGTTTGCCGTTAAGCTATATTTGTCCTTGAATATACAAATAGTTTGCGTGAATTATCGTACTGTGAAGTTTGCGCCATATTGTCAATTGCCCCACATATATGTGCTGACTAACGATAAAAATATGTTTAATGCAAATGAGATAATCGGCGTCATAATTTGGTAAAACACACAATTTGTCGGTTAAATATTTCTGATATGCATAACGGTTGCGTACAGAAATTTTTTTAGTATATTTTAGCGAAACGGAACAGTGCAACAAATGAATTATATTATAATGCATTTGCAATTAGGTTTTGCGTTACATAAAGCTAATCAGATACGAAAAGTTTTTTAGAGGTTGACAAATGCCGTCTGATGTGTTATATAAGTGCTGACGTCACGGAGTTTGCTGCGGACGTTTTACGGTTAAAATTTTTACATAAGGCAAAGGGGGGATAATTGTGATTAAAATAGCCATGGTCGACGATGAAATCGGAAGCATGCAGGATGTAACTCATATGCTTTCCGATTATTTTGAGAAAAGAGACCAAGAGGTACAGATAAGTACATATTCAAACAGTCTGGAGTTTTTGTCCAAATACAAGGCTCAGTTCGACGTAATTATCATAGACATAGCTATGCCAGGCATCAACGGCCTTGAGATGTCCAAAAAAATAAGAGAAGTAGATAATACCGTCATTATGGTATTTCTGACTTCAATGAAGCAATTTGCAATCAATGGCTATGAAGTCAATGCCGTCGGGTTCATTGTCAAGCCCGTGACTGAGTATTCGCTTGCTCTGACGATGAACAGAGTATTGACGAAGGTGCAGAATAAAGCGAGCAGAAGGCTTGTAATAAATTTACGGCAGGGTGTCAGCGTCGTTTCCACAGATGAACTGCGATATATAGACGTATGTTTTCATCATGTTGTCTACCATACTGCCGACAAAGAAATTGAGGCCTATGGAACGCTGTCTGAGGTGGAGGAAAAACTTAAAGGGTTGCCGTTTGCGCGCTGCAACAATTCGACGATAGTAAATCTGAACTATGTGACAAAGACGACGAATAATTCTGTCTTTCTGGGAAATACCGAATTGATTATAAGCAGGGGTAAAAAGAAAGAGTTTGTAAACGCTGTTCTGGCTTTCAACGAGCTTAAGGGCTGAGGGAAATATGTCAGAAGTTATTGAGTTTATAAATGATTGGTTGGCTGCCCAATTTTATTTATACCTGTTTTTAGCTTGTTTGATATTCGCAAAATCTTTTCCCAAACGCAGTAATTTTTATATCAGAATAATTTTGATTATGCTTGTAATGATGGCGTTAGATTATGGTTACCGCTACATTATCAAGACTTATGCGGATCCGTTGGGATATGTTGCATTAAGGATTTTTTTAAACTGCGTAAGATATTTTCTTGTGTATGGAATGTGTTTGCTGAGCATAGCCATGACATTTGAAGTCGATATGTGGAAAAATTTATTCTGTTGCACCACAGGATATACTGTTCAGCACATAACAATGATAATCTTTCAAACTATCAAGAGCCTTCCTGGTAAACGGATTGAAAGTTGGGCGGAAATGCTCATATTGATAGTTGTCTTTACTTCCATGTATTTGTTTGCGCGAGCAATCTATGTGATAAGACTCAGGGGAAACGTCGATGACATTGTTCTCGACAATAAATCTATGCTTGTGCAGATAATTGTCGTTTTGTTTGCCGTTATCATACTCGGCGAACTCAGCGGACAACTCGTCTTCAGAAACACGGGGCTATCTACCAAGTCATTGATTTTGTTGATCTCTGCGTTTGATTTTTTATTTTGTTTATCTGCGCTTTTCGGACTTTTTAACAATGTCAAAGGCAAACAGATGAGCCTTGAGATAGAAATTTTAGAGAACATGAGAGAAAAACAGAGATTGCAGTATGAGATGTCTAAGGAAAATATAGAGATGCTCAATATGCGCTATCACGACATGAAACATCAGTTGGATGCCATGGATATAGACGATAAGCTTAAGACTGAACTGAAGGAGCGCCTAGGGGTATATACGTCGGTCATTCATACGGGAAATGCGACGCTGGACATAATACTTACCGAAAAAAGCTTATCTGCCAGGAAATATGGCTGTGAGTTTGTGTTTATGGTGGACGGCTCCGGCATCGACGGCATGAAGTCCATAGATGTCTATTCCATGTTCGGAAATATATGCGACAATGCCATCGAGGCTGTAAGACAGCTTCCCGATGTCGCTCAGAGGATAATAAATCTGGGCATACGCAGGATAAATGACAGCGTTAATATAAGTTGCGAGAATTTTGTGGCTAAGCCTCCGGAAATGATAAACGGCTTGCCCCAGACAACCAAGAAGGATAAGCGGAATCACGGCTATGGCATGAAGTCTATCAAAAGCATTGTCGAAAAATATAAAGGCAACATGGGCGTAACCGTCAGAGATAATATCTTTTCGCTTACCATATCTGTACCGTATCCCATATTGACAAATTGAATAATCGGGAAAAAATTTTGTTTTCTTGATCTGAACACACCCTACAAAACTTCAGGGTGTGTTTTTTTTGCCGCAATAAATGCAATGTAGGTTGTTTCGGCGACAAGGCGAGAGGTATTTATTTTCTTTTTTTGTTAAAGTGTTACAATTGCTGAGCGTAAGCAGGAATGGTTGTTCTGCAAAAATTCCCGAAAGGAATCAGGATGAAAATGATTGGAAGAGGGGGCAAATTCAGCATTGTCGTACTCATAACCATAAAAATCATTTAAGGAGGATAATAATGAAAACTAAGACGAAGTCATTCGGAAAGAAGAAATTGGCGGCGTTAGCGTCGGTGGCTCTTGCAGGCACAATCGCATTGACCGGTTTCTCTGTTCCGACGGTCGGAGCGTCTGCAACCACGTCATCCGAAGAGGAGGCGGGCAAGTGGTACACTGATTTCGGCTCATATGAAGATGAGCAGAAGAGTGCGGGAGAACTCAACGAAAAGATAATGGAAGAGGGCTGCGTTCTGCTTAAGAACAACAATAACGCTCTTCCCCTTAAGACGGAAAAGAAGATTTCGCTTTTTGGTGCGCGTTCTTATGATCCCGTTACCGGCGGTACGGGTTCAGGCGGCGGTGGCGGTAATTATGTCACCCTTCCCGACAGTTTGGAAGCGGCAGGATTTGAGGTAAACAGCAAGGTCAAGGCTTGCTATGAAGCTAATCCCAATGTGGCAGAGACCGGAGCGGAGGGATATAAGGCACAGACGGTAGAAAACGATATCTCCGTTCTCAACTCGGCGCAGACTTCGTACAGATACTACAACGATGCGGCAATCATTACTATAGCCCGTACGGGTGGCGAAGGTGCCGATTTGTATGTCCAGAACCTCTACTCGCACAGCGATAAGACCGAGCACTATCTCGAGCTGAACGACAACGAGAAGGCGCTTATAGAACACGTAAAGGCAAACTTCGACAAAGTCATAATTCTTTTGAATATTGCCAATCCCATGGAACTCGGCGAGCTTCAGGAAGATGAAGGCATCGACGCCATTTTGTGGATTGGTCAGCCTGGTATAACCGGCCTTAATGCAGTCGGAAGAATACTCAACGGCGAAGTCAATCCTTCCGGCAGGCTTGTAGATATTTATGCCTCCGACTTCACGAAGGATCCCACCTGGAAGAACTTCGGTACGTTGAAGCAGTTCAACACTATCGACCCTGTTACAGGCGAAATAATAGAAGGTACCGATGTTTACGATACCCACGTCCGTTATTACAACTCTGCGGAGAAGGCTGTAACTACTATTAAAATTGATAACCCTATGTTCACGGCAGAGACCATTGAATACGAAGAGGGTATTTATTTGGGTTACAAGTACTACGAGACTGCGGCGGCTGAAGCGGCGGCAGGCAACTACGAGGGCTTTGACTACGACGAGGAAGTTGTATATCCTTTCGGCTACGGCATGTCTTATACGACGTTCGAGCAGACGCTTGTGACTACTGCTGAGCAGTTCGAGACGGCAGTAAACAATGCAAACGGACTTGATGTAAAGATCCCCGTTCAGGTTAAAGTAAGAAACACGGGCGACGTGGCAGGCAAGGAAGTTGTTCAGCTCTATATTCATGCGCCTTACACCAAGGGCGGCATTGAGAAGGCAGAGGTTGCGCTTGTCGGCTTTGCAAAGACCGATGTGCTTGCACCCAAAGAAGAACAGGTTGTAACTGTCGAAGTAAGAATAGGCGACATTGCATCTTTCGACTACAACGATGCAAACAAGAACAGTTACAAGGGTTGGGAAATTGAAGCAGGCGACTACGAGCTCAGACTTCAGAACAACTCTCATGAAACAATTGAAAACCTTGCTGTTACGCTGACTGCAAAGACGGAAGTGTTGGACAACGACGACGATTCGACAAACAATACGCCGCTCTCCATGTACGATTCGTCAAAGACCGAACATGGCGGATATGAGCTGTTTGACTCTCTGCTTAACGTAAAGAGCACTCAGACCGTAGACGGCAAGACATATGGCAGCAATATGGTGCAGATGTCCCGTAGCGACTTTGCAGGAACTTTCCCCACAACTCCCGAAGCTAATGGCGGTTTGGTATATTCCGAGGAAGTGGCTAAGCTGCTCTCGCTGACCAATCAGGAGGCGGGCACAAGCCAGACGACGGGCGTGGACGAGTACAGATACAGTGCATTCTACAATTCTTCTGACGATAAGACGACAGACCTCTGGTACAGAACAAATGAAGATATTCCCGAAGGCTGGACGCAGGCAGACGAAGATGACGTAAAGAACCGTGTGGACGGCAAGACGGCTATTCAGCTCCGCGATATGGCAGGCATCGATTATCTCGATGAATCTACGGCTGTAACGATCAACAACGTTGAATATGATTCGGGCGCAGCAGCATGGGAAGCATTCATGAATCAGCTCACCTATGACGAGATGATAACCATACTTTCCAACGGCGGTTTCGGTCATGCAGGACTTGAATCTATCGGCAAGGATCAGGTAAAGGACAACGACGGTCCCGCACAGCTCAAGCCCGACGGTACATATTGGTGCTGCGAGGTTGTAATTTCCTCGACCTGGAACACGGAACTTGCCTATGAGCAGGGCGCACACGTTGGTAACGAGTCCCTCTTTATGGGTACGGCAGGTTGGTACGGCCCCGGCGTCAACATTCACCGTTCGCCTTTCTCGGGACGTAACTTCGAGTACTATTCGCAGGACGGCGTTCAGGGCGGTATAATGGCAGCGGCGGTTGTATCAGGCGCTCAGTCAAAGGGTTGCAACGTATACATGAAGCACTTCGCGCTCAACGACCAGGAAGATAACCGCGGCGGTCTTGCAACATTCGCAACCGAACAGGCAATCCGTGAGAACTATCTCAAGGTATTTGAGTACTGCACAAAGGATGGCGGCGCAACGGGCGTCATGAGCGCATTCAACCGCGTCGGCGTAATGAACGAATACAACAACTATGTAACTCTCAACACCATTCTCCGCGATGAGTGGGGCTTCAGAGGCGCTTGCGTAACCGATGCATATCAGAACGCGCTTGCTAAGGCAAACTATATGATCCGCGGCGGCTGCGACAGACCTCTCGGTACATATTCGGGCGACAACAGCATAACCGGCGAATGGGATCCTTCGCTACGCAATGGCAAGGGCGGCGTTCGCGACGGTAACGTCGGCGCAGACGGTAAGATGCCCGAGTCTCCCACTCAGTGGGTTGCAGTTCGTGATTGCGCAACCAGAGCTCTCTGGTCGTCCGCAAACACCAACGCAAACGGCAACCGTCTTGACAAGAGCGTATTGAGCTACGATGAAGAGATAGTTTGGTATGCAGGTATCGACGGCGGTCAGACAGGTATCGTTCCTACTTCGTTTGCCGTTGATGCTGAAAAGTATGGTACAAGCGATATTTCCTACTCTGTAGATGGCTTGCCCGAAGGAATGCAGGTAAATGCTCTCGGCGTGCTTACAGGCAAGTCTATGGAACTTGGCAGCTATAATGTAACCGTCAATGTGGTTGCGGACGGCTGGGCAAAGAATTCGGCACAGGCTAAGCTGACCATACGTTCTCTTTATAACTCCTCCGATGCGGATTGCACCGCTAAGGCAGGCGAGGCATACACGACAAAGCTTTCGCAGGATATGTTCATTGTCAATGAAAGCTGGTGGGATGGCGGTCTTGTTGACGGCATAACCTACAGTGTCCGTGACGGAGCTATTCCCGGACTTACACTTTCACCTGACGGAACTCTTACCGGTACGCCTACAACGCCCGGCGAGTATATCATGACGGTAAGGACGACGCTCAGTTATCTTCGCATGAGACCTCGTACGGCTAACTTCGACAGCGTTATCAAATTTGTAGTAACTGATGCGCAGGGCAATGTACCCGAAACTCCCGACGGTTCTACGACTGAAGGACCCGAGTTCAGAGTAGAGGACGGCAAGCTTCAGTACACCACAGACGGTACGACGTGGGTTGATGTTGCAACAGGCGTCGGCGGCGAAGGCGTTGGCATTTCCAAGATTGAAAAGACCAAGACCGAAGGACTTGTAGATACATATACTATAACTCTCACCGATGGCAGCACATATACATTCACCGTAACTAACGGCTCGAATGGAGCGGAAAACGCAGGCGGATGCAGCGGTTCGTTCGAGAGCACGGCGGCAATAGCCGGTGCGGCTCTCCTTGCGACGGCAGTTGCAGTGGTTGTGGCTGCTTCCAGGCGTAAGCGCAACAAGTAATAGTTTTGTTCGGCTTTTGCAAGACTTTGAATTCCAAGGTGATTTCAATCAATAATTAAAGCTTAATCCAAATAGCCTTGGTAATAGCATTTGCCGTTACCAAGGTTATATTGGTGTTATAAAAATTTTATAACGGAGATTATTCAATATGCAGAAAAAATTCAAGAAGATAATTGCAATGCTCTGCGCATTTGCAATGGCAGGAAGTTTTGCGGTAATGGCGGGTTGCGGCTCTGCCGATGATAACAAGAATGACGAGGGAAACAATCCTCCTATAACAAATCCTGGTGGCAACGGTGACGGTCAGACCCCCGGCGGCAGCGAAGGCACAGATGATGCGTTTGCGGCTTATCCCAACATGAAGGACGAGCTTATCGCCTGCATGAAGACACATGATACGGAAACAGCTACATATCGTTTTGAAGCGGAGTGCACCGATTTGAGGGGCAAGACGGGTCCCGGTTGGTCAGGTGAAGCTCCCGGCAGTGCCATGGCGGTAGGTATTTCAGGCGGCGGAAGATATGACGGTTGCGTAAGCTATCTGTATTCGGCAGGTCTTACGGTAAACTTCATTGTCGTCTGCGACAGGGATGTTGATGACGCCGTGCTCTCTTTCAGTCTCGGTGCAGAACGTATGAACCTTCCCGTAACTCCCGATATATTCACCATAAGAGTTGATAAAGTGGAGGAGGCTGACCTTGCCCCCGTAAGCGAAAACGGCGCAATCGGTGCATGGGATCTGGCTTTCCTTGCATACAAGCCCACTCCCTGGTATGTAATAAGCAGCTTTGAATGCCCCGAAACCTCTGTAATAAACAGTAAGGACGCAGTTGCACCCAGCAACTTCGCAGAGTTTAAAATAACTTCCCATCTCCAGCTTCAGGCGGGCGTAAACTGCATATCGTTGCAGATAGTCGGCGCACAGCTTGACCCCGATCTTGACGGCAAGACGACTATGGAATGCAAGGCGCCCTGTGTAGATTATATGGCAATAACCACGGATGCACAGCTCGGATTCTACGGACAGTACAGCAACAGCTTCGGAACTGACGGCCTTAAGATTGTTTAAGTCAGAATATTGATTGAATGACGTATATTTCTCCCGTCAGCGCGGCGGGGGAGGGTATATGTGTTTGAATTCAAGGAGAACATCACATGAAATTTTTAAAAGCAATATGGAAAGGCTTCGGCTCGCGCGTGTGGTTGATTGTCACTGCAATAGTGCTTGTTATTGTCATAATTGTTAATATTCTTGCGTCCACGCAGTTCTTCAATACGCTCTGCGTAGTTCTCAACAGTCCGCAGAGAATGGAGATTGTAGGAGACAACGACAAGTTCAGCGCGCTTGAAGGATATGACACGAGAGAGAAGGCTACCGAGTATGGCAATCAGGTAACCCGTGCCGCGGCGGAAGAGGGAATGATTCTCTTAAAGAACAATGGCAATGCTCTTCCCATAGCAAAGGGTTCTAAGGTTAGCGTATTCGGCAAAAGCAGTGTAGATATCGCGTACAGCGGCTCCGGTTCCGGCGGTGGCTCCTCGGAAAACGCCGTCGACATCTTTGCAAGCTTAGAGGCGGCAGGAATAGAGTACAACAAGGATCTCGTAGCATTCTATAACGACGACAATGCATCAGGTGCAGGTCGCCCCGCAAACTCCAGCGACCTCGATTCTGGGAATGTTATATCCAGCATACCTACGGGCGAAACGCCTTGGGGAAGTTATAACGATACTTTAAAAAGTACGTTTGACGAGTATAATGACGCTGCAATCGTCGTTTTGACGCGCATCGGCGGAGAGGGCTTCGACATGGCACGCTCATACCTCAAGTTGGATCAGAACGAAAAGACGCTCATACAAGAGGTAGGCAAGTTATTTGACAAAGTTGTGGTTGTGCTTAATGTCGCAACTTCCATGGAAATAAATGACATAGCAGCCGACGACAACGTCGATGCCATTTTATGGATTGGCTTTACGGGGAACAGCGGCATGCTTGCCCTCGGCGAGATTTTAACGGGCGAAGTCACTCCCTCAGGCAGAACGGTAGATACCTTTGCCACGCTGGAAAGCAACCCTACATGGAATAATTTCGGCGGTGAATTAGGAGCAAGCTCTACTTATTCCGGAGATGCATATCTGTTGCCTTCAGGCAGACTCGGCTATATGAGCAGCGATACATACTTTGTAGACGAGGAAGAGGACATCTATGTCGGTTATCGCTACTACGAAACGGCATATGCCGAAGCCCAGGCAGGCAACTATGAAGGCTTTGATTATGATAACGTCGTGGCATATCCTTTCGGCTACGGTTTAAGTTATACAACTTTCAGTTGGGAACTTGAAAATGCAGACGAACTTCCTTCAACTCTTGCAAAGGACACGTCTGTAACCGTAAAGGTTAATGTAACCAACGACAGCGCGACGACAAAGGGTCGCGATGTGGTAGAACTCTATGTTACGGCGCCTTATTACGAGGGCGGTATAGAAAAAGCGGCTAAAGTACTGGTAGGTTTTGCTAAAACCGACGAACTCGCCCCCGGTGCAAGCCAGACGGTTACGATAACCGTAGACAGCCCCTACGCGTTTGCGTCCTATGACTGCTACGATAAGAACAAAGACGGTAAGACAGGCTATATTGCCGAGGCGGGAGATTATGTGTTTACAATCTCTACCGATGCTCATAACGCTAAGGAAATGGAGAATTCGACCTTTACGGCGAATATAGCCGATGATATTCTCTATACTGACGGCGCAAAAGAAGGTACGGTCGTAGATAATCTCTATACCGGCAATGAAGACGAGCTCCTCAATGTTGACAGCGAGCTGTCCGTTCAACTCTCGCGTGCAGACTTTACAGGCACCTGGCCTACCAGCCGTACTCTGGACGAAAAAAAGGTAGAGCAGAGCTTTGTAGACATAATAATGAACGTAAATGCTGATCCCAACAATCCTAATCAGTATACAGAGATGCCTAAGACCGGTACCGATACGGTTGCACAGATCGTAACGGTTGACGAGGATGGCAATGAAAGAACGGAAAGCAGGGCAGTTATGTTCTCTGATCTCGTCGGAATTGATTATAACGATCCCATCTGGGAGGCGTTCCTTGATCGCCTGACTATAAGCGAAATGGTAAATCTTGTAAATCAGGGTGCATTCCAGACAATAGCAATTGAAAGATTGGGCGTTCCCATGTCGTGGGAGACTGACGGCCCCGTGGGTTGGGTTAACTTTATGCCCGGAATAAGCGAAAGGTACGCAGGCTGTTGCGCCTATTGCTGTGAAAGTTTGCTTGCCGCAACGTGGAACGTTGATAGATTGTACGATATGGGCGTAGCTGTCGCAAATGAAGGCCTTGTCGGCTATGATGGCATGACATTCAGCGGCTGGTATGCACCCGGTCTTAACATTCACCGTTCGCCTATGGGAGGACGTAACTTCGAGTACTACTCCGAAGACCCCCACATCGGCGGAATGATGGCGGCATCGCTTATGAAGGGACTTGCCACGGGCGGCGTATTCGTCAATCTCAAGCATTTTGCACTTAACGAGCAGGAGACACACCGCTCCATCAACGGCGTTCTTACCTGGAGCACAGAACAGGCAATGCGCGAGTTGTATCTCAAGAGCTTTGAAATAGCAATCAAGACGGCTCAGCAGGACTATACGCTTAAGGCGGATGGCGAAAGAGTAGAAGGCGGCGCAGTCAAGGCAATGGGCGTTATGTCCTCCTTCAACCGCATAGGCGGACGTTGGGCAGGCGGCGATTATCGTCTTCTCACCACAATACTTCGCGATGAGTGGGGTTTTGAAGGTCTTGTAATCTGCGATTTCAATACCTGCACGCACATGGTAGTAAAGGACATGGTCTATGCAGGCGGCGATCTGAATCTTGAAATGGCGGGATTCAGAGTATGGAACGATATCGACAGCGGTAACGCTGCAGATGTCTCCGTACTTCGCCAGGCTTCGAAGAATATTCTCTATACAATAGCTAACTCCAACGCATACAGGGGCGACTTTATAATGCATATGCCTGTATGGCAGATAACAATGATTGTTGTTGACTGCGTAATCGTTGCGGGACTTGCAGTGTGGGGATTCTTAGCAATAAGAGGAGCTTTAAAAAAACAACATGATTCCTCCGAGGAATGATTTAAGCAAATAACAGAAACCTTATCCTTTTAGACCATAAATGTTCAAAAGATAATCTCCGGATTCATAAAAGAATTTCGGGGATTATCTTTTACTTAACATATAACAATATAAAATAATAAATATATTGACAAAGCAGGCGCTTGACAAATATCATATAGTCAGGTATAAAGCATATGGCTGTTTGCCAAAGGGAGGAATAAAATGACAGAACGCGAAAAGATGCAGCAAGGTCTGCTCTATGATGCCAATTATAACGAGGAATTACTGGCTGAAAGAATGAGATGCAAGGATTTGTGCTTCGAATACAATCGGTTGCCTCCTTCGCATGTTTCGGAACAGGAACAGATAATAAGGAAACTTTTCAAAAGTACCGGTAAGCAATTCTGTATCACCGCTCCGTTCTGGTGCGATTATGGATGCAATATAGAGATAGGGGAAAATTTTTATACCAATCATAACTGTATCATCCTTGACGGCGCCAAGGTGAAATTCGGGGATAATGTTTTTATTGCTCCGAATTGCGTATTCTCCACGGCGGGACATCCGCTGGATACTGAACAGCGCAACAGGGGACTGGAATATGCCTACCCGATTACGGTCGGTGATAATGTATGGTTTGGCGCATCTGTAACCGTATTGCCCGGAGTGAATATAGGCAGCAATACTGTAATAGGTGCGGGAAGCGTCGTAAACCGCGATATCCCGGACGGGGTTGTGGCGGTCGGCAATCCGTGCCGCGTATTGCGAAAAATAACCGAAGAAGATAAGAAAAAGTACTGGAAAAATGTAAAATGATGCGCGGGATTGATATCACATATTATCCAGGCACGCGTAAAAGACTGAATTGTTGTTCGGGGTGCAGAGGCTCTGCATCAGGGATGTTATATATTACAGATAATTGTATATGACAATGGCTCTTTAAAAATAGCGCAGGGAAAATCCCTGCGCTTTTATACTGGTTGAGATGGCAAACTATTTATGTGCTGTTTCAGACTGTTGATAATTTCGGACAGATAAACAATTTATGCGTCGTCTTTATTTTTTGACAGCCGAATAAGAAAAATAATTATGTGAATTGCGCACAGCGTACCGCAGACGATCGTAGCAATCCAAAAATATATATCCTGAAAATTCCCGTGGCCTAACGTCGGAATAAGCAAACCGCCGATGTCGAATATAAAATGCAAAAGAACGCAAATCCAGATGTTTTTCGTCTTTACAATTACGGATGATAACATTATTCCTATAAGAAAGCTGTATCCGACCTGCAGAAGCGTTGCACCTGCAGAGGCTCCCGAAAATAAGTTGAAAAGATGCCATAGGGCGAATGTTGCCGAAGTCGCAACGATTGCTAGAATTTTGCCGTTTGCCGATGTTTTGAAAAAATCGTCGAATATGTTCTGGAAGAGCCCTCTGAACAGGAACTCTTCATAGATGCCTATCAGCAGGCAGTCCGCAATAAAGAGCCACAGCAGGTCTGCTCTGTCTATGGTTGCGGACTCTGACATGAGGGCAGAATAAGGGAAATTTGCCAGAACGACCAAAAGACAAGGGAGGCACCATAATAGCGAACGCGTCCAGTTGCATTTTAAAGGATTTATGCTTTGCTTAATACCATAAAATATGCAGACGCCGATAACTAAAATACTGCATAACGTTCTAAGAACACAGTTTTGAATAAGTGAATTTTTTGTGACGTCGTTCGTGTATTTTATGTTCAATACAGATAAGGTCAGCAATGCAGCAACAATTACCGTAAAAAATATTATTGAAACTGTACGCTTTTTATTGTGCTTCATATGCTTGATTCCTCTGAATATATTATACATTCATTATGGGAAATAGTCATCTTAAATTATGGCAAAGTTCATAAAAATCGATAAACATATACAGCATTTCATAGCTTGTCAAAAATCAATGACACAATTAACGGCGCATAATCGTTCATATAGCTGTTTTACGGTCAATGATATAAAGTGCAAATTTATATCTGATTAGCAAAATAGTTCAAAAACTGTTAAGTTCGCCTTACGGAATCCAAGGGAGCCTTGCATGCATGGATTCATATGCATAAATTATGCGTCAGGGCTTGACAAACGCGCCGTCTTAACTTATAATGCATACGGAAAACGGTAGGTGAGGCTATTGCAGGGATACGGACTGTTGCCGCAAAACGAAGGAGACTTCGTTCGTTGGTGTGAACAGGCTGCATCGGTACAAGGTGCAGCATAACACAGTTACATCGCCCTTCAAAGTTAAAACTCGGACGGATAAATCTTACATAAAAGCAATCTCTGTCCCCGCTCGCCGACTGTGGCGAGCGGGGATATTTTTTGATTATGGAAAGTCATTATCGCAGCGAAAATGCAAATACAGGCGAATACGGACGTAACTTTTTGCGTGGCTCGAAGCACGGCGCGCCGCAAGGCAATGCGCACGGCTGATTTGGGCTGTACAAAAAAAGCGGCGCCGTTATCGCGATAACGGCGCCGCTTTTGCAATAAAATCAGAAAAAAAGAGGAGGTAATACTATGAACGCAGGCAACGACAGTTATCGAAGTACGGCAAATATAACTGACAAAGCGCGCAGTCGCGCCATGTTGTTGCAGGCGTTGTTATTGCGCGCGGTGCGCCGTGCTTCCTTGAATTTACATTGAAAGGAGGTAAAGTGCAATGAAATTCAGAATAAGAGAAGTTAAGGGCTTGCCTGGCGCAAGAGCCATGCGCAACGCCCTCGGAAGGGAAACCGCGAAGAGAATGAAGTATTCTGCTTCGCACTCCGCGGAAAAGACGTTTGCTCTTCTTGGCTGCGACAGGGGCGGGCTGAGCGAGGAAAAGGCAGAGGTAATGCGCAAACGCTACGGCGCTAACGTCATACAGGCTGCCGACAGAAAGTCGGCGTTCACAAGACTGGCGGAGGCGTTTGTCAATCCGTTTTCGGCAATACTTTTCGTGCTGGCGGCGGTATCGCTGTTTACCGACGTAATATTTGCTGCCGAGGCGGACAAAAACCCCGCAACGGTCATAATAATAGCGGCTATGCTGATAATATCAGGCACGCTGCGCTTCATAGAGGACAGCCGTTCTGACAGCGCCGTGCGCAGGCTTGCCGGCATGGTGAGCACGACTGCCACGGTAGAGAGGGAATACGGAGTGCGCGAAATTCCCCTTTCAGAGGTCGTCGTCGGCGACATAGTTCGCCTGTCTGCCGGGGATATGCTCCCTGCAGACGTGAGAATAATAGCGGCGAAAGATCTCTTCGTAAGTCAGTCCGCCCTGACGGGCGAGAGCGAGCCCGTCGAAAAGGCGCCTCACGTTGCGAAGAATGCGCACTCTCTTACGGAGTGTGCCAATCTCGCCTTCATGGGCAGTAACGTAGTCAGCGGCAGCGGCACGGGCATAGTGCTCGCGGCAGGCGGCGGAACCATGTTCGGCAGCATAGCAAAAACTCTTGCCTCAAAGCCGCCCAAAACCGAGTTCGAAAGAGGAATGAGCAGGGTTTCGTGGCTGCTGATAAAGTTTATGCTCGCAATGGTGCCCGTAGTGTTATTCATAAACGGCTTCACCAAGGGCGACTGGACGGAGGCGTTGCTTTTCGCTGTGTCGGTGGCGGTGGGACTCACGCCCGAAATGTTGCCTATGATAGTCACGTCGGCAATGGCTAAGGGGTCGGTGGCGATGAGTCGCAAAAAGGTGATAGTCAAGCGCATGCACGCCATACAGAATCTCGGGGCTGCGGACATACTATGCACAGACAAGACGGGTACGCTTACGCAGGACAAAGTCGTGCTCGAAAGGCATATGAACGTGCACGGCGAGGAGGATGACAGGGTGCTCCGCCATGCGTGGCTCAACAGTTACTTTCAGACGGGGCTCAAAAACCTGATAGACGTCGCGGTCACCGAGCGGTTCGTTCAGGTGTTCGGTGAGGGGATGGAAAATAATTATGTCAAGACGGACGAGATTCCGTTTGATTTCTCACGCCGCAGAATGAGTGTAATAATTACCGACAAGACGGGCAAGATGCAGCTGATAACCAAGGGTGCGGTGGAGGAAATGCTCGACTGCTGCGAATTTGCCGAATATGGCGGCAAAGTGGAAAGAATGACGGATGAGCTCCGCCGTTTCATACTCTCTAAGGCGGATGAGCTCAACGGCGAGGGGATGCGCGTCATTGCCGTCGCCCAAAAGAGCGTGCGCGGAGAGGCAGGCTCGTTTTCGGTCAGGGATGAAAGCGCTATGGTGCTCATGGGCTATCTCGCCTTTCTCGATCCGCCCAAGCCGACGGCGGCAAGGGCAATTGCCGAACTTAAAAAATGCGGAGTGTGCGTAAAGGTGCTCACGGGCGACAGCGAAAAAGTCACTGCGGCGATATGCAGGAAGGTGGGACTTTGCTCCGATGAAATAGTTTTAGGCTCGCAGCTCGACGGGCTGGAGGATGCCGAACTCGCCGCGCTTGCGGAAAGAGTTTCGGTATTCGCCAAACTCTCTCCCTCACAGAAGGCACGCGTAGTCGGAGTATTGCGCAATGCAGGGCATACGGTCGGATACATGGGCGACGGAATCAATGACGCTTCGGCTATGGTTCAGGCAGATGTAGGCATTTCGGTGGATACCGCCGTGGACATAGCAAAGGAGGCGGCGGACATAATACTGCTTGAAAAAGACCTCACCGTGCTTGAGGACGGAATAACCGAGGGCAGAAAGACCTATGCCAACATGATAAAGTATATAAAGATGACGGTGGCGTCAAACTTCGGCAATATGTTGTCCGTGCTCGCGGCGAGTGCGTTTTTACCCTTTTTGCCGATGGCGGCCATACAGCTGGTGCTGCTCAATCTCATATACGATATATCATGCTCCGCCATACCGTGGGACAACGTAGACGAAGAATATCTCATGGTGCCCAGAAAGTGGGAGATTAAATCCATAGCTCGCTTCATGCTGTGTTTCGGACCGGTCAGTTCGCTGTTCGACATTATAACTTTTGCTGCGATGTACTACATAATCTGTCCGTCTGCGTGCGGCGGAAGTTACGCCTTGCTCGGTGGGGAGATGCGGCAAGTTTTCGTTGCGGTTTTCCGTGCCGGCTGGTTCATAGAGTCAATGTGGACGCAGACTCTCATAATTCATTTCATACGCACGCCTAAGCTGCCATTCATAAAGAGTCGCGCCTCGCGTCAGGTCACTGCGCTCACTGCGGCGGGCATTGCCGTGCTTACGGTCATACCGTTCATTCCGCTAGGCGATGTAATAGGTCTTGCCGCACCGCCCGCGCAGTACTTCGCTCTGCTCGCAGTCGTCGTCGCGGCATATATGGCGCTTGTCACGCTCGTAAAACGTCTGTACGTAAGGCGCTTCGGCGAGTTGCTTTGAAAAATGCGCGTCTGCCGACGCGGCTTTTGCCGCAGGGCAGACGCGCATATATATTCTGGGAAATGACGAAGTTAACATTTCGCTTTTTTATGAAAAGTTATAGGAAGAAGTGGAGATAAGGCACTAAATTACCAATTCCGGCACAGTCGTTAATGGCGTATTTTCGGTTACTCATATGCCCCTTAGCTTATGCGCAAATCAGCTGTTTCTGAATTTGTTCGGGGAAATTTCCTTTGTCTGTTTGAATAATTTGCAGAAATAGTTGTAGTCGCCTATGCCGACTTTTTCGGCAATGCTCTTTACGCTGTCGTTATTTTCCTTTAATAGCTCGGCGGCTTTTTCGATTCTGAGTGACTTTATGTACTGCGTTATTCCCGTGCCGAAATTTTCTACGGATATCTGGTATAGCTTTGTTCGGGATATCAGAAAGTGCCTGCACAGCGTCTTGCTTGAAAGGTCATCGCTGAGATTGTGTCTTATGAATTTATCCAGCTGGTGCGCTATGTCGTAGTTTGACCAGCTGGTCAGTTTCTGAATCTGGAGGAAGGACGCTATGGCTTCCAGCAGGCGGGCCGAGGCGCATATCGTGGCATGCGGCAGCGTCGGCAATGCGTGTATTGCGTCTAACATTTGCTCGTCGCTGTCAAAATAATGTCGGCTTCTGCTGCGTATGTTCGCTATCGATGCCTGATAATTTTCCTCGGGCATCATATGCGCAAATATTGCATAACCGACGACGTGATTGTCCAGCTGAATGGGCGTAATAGTCTCTGTCAGTCCTGCGTGACAAAGGTATGTATGCGCTTCTCCGCCTTTGCTGGCCCTTATGAATGCAGCGCGGTCGCACTTCATGCATTCTTCCAGCCCCGACGGCTTCTTTCTTATGGTCGCGCAAAAAGCGGGGGGATTCTCGGGATATTCCGCTACACGACAGAATTCGTCGTCAAATATGGATATGCGTATGCCTATTACGGCATAAAAATCCTTCAGAAGCTCCTTGAGCCTGAGTATGTCGAAATTGCTTTTCATGTCTTCCCCTTTATCAAATAATTAGAAAATTATTCAACTATGAACAATTATACTATAAATAAGAACAAAATGTCTATACTTTTTTTAAAGTGAAAATTATAATACACTTGAAAGAAAATTCAAATATAACCGTCTTGAGTGTCGGGACAAGATGTAGTCGCAACTGCGAGGGCGGTTGCAGACAGAAATAAATAAAAGAGGTAAAATTAATGAAAGAAATTTTTAAGGGCATTCCCGAAATCAGGTATGAGGGAAAGGACAGCAAGAACGAACTTGCATTCAAATACTACGACCCCGAGCGCGTCATTCTC
The DNA here is from genome assembly GCA_944354125.1 of uncultured Clostridia bacterium. Lineage (GTDB taxonomy): Bacteria > Bacillota > Clostridia > Christensenellales > Borkfalkiaceae > Coproplasma. Next base: position 44,898 of record CALVPT010000005.1, read on the forward strand.
GGCAAGAAGATGAAAGACCATCTTCCCTTTGCAATGGCGTGGTGGCATAATCTCTGCGCGACGGGCACGGATATGTTCGGCAGGGGAACGGCGGATAAGTCCTTCGGCGCAAAGGAAGGCACTATGGAACACGCAAAGGCAAAGGTCGACGCAGGTTTCGAGTTCATGAAGAAACTCGGCATAAAGTATTTCTGTTTCCACGACGTAGACCTCGTGCCCGAAGCCGACGACATAAAGGTGACAAATGCAAGGCTGGACGAGATATCCGACTACATACTCGAAAAGATGAAGGGTACGGACATAAAGTGCCTGTGGGGCACGGCTAATATGTTCGGCAATCCCAGATATATGAACGGCGCAGGCTCGACCAACAGCGCAGACGTATATGCCTTTGCCGCCGCTCAGGTAAAGAAGGCGCTGGATATCACCGTAAAACTCGGCGGACGCGGCTATGTGTTCTGGGGCGGCAGAGAGGGCTATGAAACGCTAATGAACACCGATATGGCGTTCGAGCAGGAGAACATAGCATACCTTATGAAGCTGGCTGTAGAGTACGGCAGAAGCATAGGCTTTAAGGGCGATTTCTACATAGAACCCAAACCCAAGGAGCCCATGAAGCATCAGTATGACTTCGACGCCGCAACGGCAATAGGCTTTCTGAAGGCTCACGGGCTGGACAAGGACTTCAAACTCAACATAGAGGCAAACCACGCCACGCTTGCAGGCCATACGTTCGAGCACGATTTAAGGGTGTCTGCCATAAACGGCATGCTCGGCTCGATAGATGCAAACCAGGGCGATTTCCTCTTAGGCTGGGACACCGACGAGTTCCCCTATGATGTTTACACCGCAACCAAGGCGATGTACGAAGTTTTAAAGGCAGGCGGCGTTACGGGCGGCTTCAACTTCGATGCCAAGACAAGGCGTCCCTCGTATACCGTAGAGGACATGTTCAAGGCGTATATCCTCGGAATGGATACATTTGCGCTCGGTCTTATCAAGGCGGCACAGATAATCGAGGACGGAAGACTGGACAAGTTTGTGGAAAATAGATATTCCTCGTTCAGAACTTCTGAAACGGGCAAAAAGATACTTTCAAGGCAGACTTCGCTTGCAGAACTTGCGGCATATGCCGACAAACTCGGCAAGCCCGAACTTCCTTCAAGCGGCAACCAGGAAGGCCTCGAGAGCATATTCAATCAGATTTTATTCAGTTAAGTTATGAGTACATATATCGGCATAGACCTCGGCACGTCGTCGGTAAAACTTCTGCTCGTGTCCGAGGAGGGGCGCATTTTAAACAGCGCGGTAAAGAGCTATCCCATATCCTATCCTGAAAGCGGCTGGTCGGAGCAGAACCCCGAGGACTGGTTCAAAGAGACCATTTCGGGAATGAAGGAGCTGCTGTGCGGACAGGACAGGTCGGAGGTAAAGGGCATAGGCATAGGCGGTCAGATGCACGGCCTTGTAATGCTCGATAAAGATGACGACGTAATCCGTCCCGCTATCCTTTGGAACGACGGCAGAACGCAGAAACAGACCGACTATCTCAACGAGGTAATAGGCAAAGACAAGCTCTCTCAGTACACGGCAAACATTGCGTTCGCAGGGTTTACCGCGCCCAAAATACTGTGGGTAAGGGAGAACGAGCCCAATAATTTCGCCAGAATTGAAAAGATAATGCTTCCTAAGGACTATGTGGCGTACCGCCTTGGCGGCGTGCACTGCACGGACTATTCGGATGCGTCGGGCATGCTCCTTCTGGACGTAAAGAACAGGCGCTGGAGCAGGGAAATGCTGGAGATATGCGGCGTAAAGAGCGAGTGGCTGCCCGAGCTTTACGAGTCATACGAGAAAGTGGGCACAATTCTGCCGTCCGTTGCCGAAGATCTGGGACTTTCGCCCGATGTCGTGCTTGCGGCTGGCGCAGGCGACAATGCCGCGGCGGCGGTCGGTACGGGCACGGTATGCGGCGGAGCGTGCAATCTCTCCCTCGGGACGAGCGGCACGGCATTCATCGTCGGCGACGGCTTTTCGGTCGACGAAAAAAATGCGCTCCATTCCTTCTGTCACGCCAACGGCGGTTATCATCTGATGGGCTGCATTCTTTCGGCGGCGTCCTGCAACGAGTGGTGGATGAAAAAGGTGCTCAACACCTCCGACTTTGCCGCCGAACAGCAAGGACTTGAAAGCCTCTTAGGCAAAAACGAGGTCATATTTTTGCCTTACCTTATGGGCGAACGCAGTCCGCACAACGACGTCAACGCGCGCGCTGCCTTTATCGGCATGAGGCCGGATACTTCCAGGGGCAACATTACGCTCGCCGTAATGGAGGGCGTGGCATTCGCCCTGCGCGATTGCATGGAGGTGGCAAAGTCAAACGGCATACGCGTCTCGTCTACCCGCATATGCGGCGGCGGTGCAAAGAGCAGGCTTTGGCTCAGAGTAATGGCAAACGTCATGGGTATACCAGTAGAGACCGTGCAGATAGAGGAGGGACCTTCCTACGGCGCGGCAATACTTGCTATGGTGGCGTGCGGAAGGTATAAGAGCGTAGACGAGGCGACGAAACGACTCATACGCATAAAGGATACCGTATTGCCCGACGCGCAGACGGTTGCAAAGTATGAAGATAAATATCGCGTCTTTAAAATGCTCTATCCGGCTCTTAAAGATGCGTTTGCGAAGTTCTGAAATTTCAAGGGGGAAACAATCATGAAAAAACAGGCATTAAATCCATATCTGCCCAGCTATGAATACATACCCGACGGCGAACCTCACGTGTTCGGCGACAGGGTATATGTCTACGGCTCGCACGACAGGTTCAACGGCGGAGGGTTCTGCATGAACGACTACATCACCTGGTCGGCGCCCGTCGACGACCTCAGCGACTGGCGGTACGAAGGGGTAATTTACAAAAAGACGGACGACCCTCACTATAAGGGCAGGGGCAGCATGTATGCGCCCGACGTCTGCCGCGCGCCCGACGGCAAGTACTATCTGTACTATGCGTTCAATCCGGGCATAACCAGAAAGAGCTGGGCAATACGCTGCGCGGTATCCGACAGCCCGTCGGGACCTTTCAGATACCACGGCGAAGTCGACCTCTATCCATATTCGCGCGAGTTTCTGCCCTTTGACCCTGCGGTATACGTAGAGGACGGCAGGGTATGGCTGTACTACGGTTCGGGAATGTTCTTCCCCGTCCTTGGCACTTCCAAAAAGAAGGTAATGGGCGGCGCGGTCGTCGAACTCGACCCTGCGGATATGCTTACTTTAAAGGGCAAACCCGTACAGACTATGCCTTCGGGCGGCGAGCTCGGCGGACACAGCTTTTTCGAGGCGTCGTCTATGCGCAAGATAGGCGACAGGTACTATTTCGTCTATTCGTCGGCAATAGGGCATGAACTCTGCTATGCAGTCGGGGATTCACCCGTCGGTCCGTTCACATTCGGCGGCACGATAGTTTCAAACGGCGACATAGGGCTTCTCGAGGTGCATAACGGCCCCAAGACGGCATCGAATTATACCGGCAACACGCACGGCGGAATACTCACGCTTAAGGATAAAAATTACATTTTCTATCACCGTCAGACCAACCGCAACTGTTTCTCGCGCCAGGGATGTGCGGAAGAGATAAAAGTTGAGCCCGACGGCTCTATAAAGCAGGTAGAAATGACCAGCTGCGGCCTCAACGGCGGCCCTCTGGAGGGCAGCGGCGAGTACGAGGCGAGAATAGCCTGCAATCTGACCTCGCGCAAGGGCGGCAGGTTCCATTCAAAGCCGTTCGGCAAAAACAAGGCGGGCTGTCACCCCTATTTCACCCAGAGCGGCGGCGACAGGGAGGGCTACGGCGACCAGTACATCGCCAACTTCTGCAACGGCGCAATGGCGGGATTCAAGTATTTCGACATAAAGAATCTAAAGCGCATAGGCGTAACCGTACGCGGAAATGCCGAGGGAATAATGTATGTAAGAAATGAGCCTTTCGGCGCGGTGGTTGCTGAAATTGCCATACATCCGACTGCTTCTGACAAGACCTTCTATGGCGAATATGGCGGCAATGACGGCAAAAAGGCGCTGTATTTCACCTTTGAAGGCAAGGGTAAAATAGATAAATTCACTAAGATAGTGCTGGAAAGGGGATAAAACGGGGCGTATGCCTGATGAAAGGCTGCGGCACGGTAAGGTACGAAAACGGACTGCTCATTATATGGCGCAATGTCCGCAAATATTTGATTCGGCGCAGAGCAATAACGTTCTGCGCCGTTCTTATGCCATCGGTTATTGACGGCAGAGTGACGGGGTGATATAATTTTTATGTAATAATACGCAATTGCTTCACGGCCGTTACAGGTAGGGAGCTGTGGTACTGCACAATTGCATTCAGAAGGAGAGACAGGTGACCGGAACTGTAAAAAAGAACAGTTATAAAATATTTCCGCACATGACCTTAAGCATATACATTCATTTGCTTGCCCTGGTTGCGGTTATCTCCGTCTGCGCTGGGTAAAATAAAATTGTATGCGGTACTTGCATTTTTATACAAGATATGGTATAATCCGATAGATATATTATAAACACGCGCGCAAGGCAGGCAATATCGCAATTTTTGCCGCCGCCGGAATAGGCGGCAGGGGATATGCGGCGGCGCGGACGGACGGGTATTCGGGAAGATTCAGATGGCAGAAAAAAGTTACAACGCAGACGATTTAAAAGTACTTGAAGGACTGGAGGCCGTAAGGGTAAGGCCGGGCATGTATATCGGCTCTACGGGAGTGAAGGGACTTCATCATATCCTCTGGGAGATTGTCGACAACTCCATAGACGAGGCGGCAAACGGCTATGCCGACGAGATAACCGTCATCCTGCACGAGGACGGCTCTGCCTCGGTGGAGGACAACGGCAGAGGCATGCCCACCGACATAAACACCAAGACGGGCATGTCGGGCGTTGAACTCATATTCACCAAGCTGCACGCCGGCGGCAAGTTCGACAGCGGCAACTATGCCTTTTCGGGCGGACTGCACGGCGTCGGCGCATCGGTTACAAACGCCCTTTCGCGCTGGCTTAAGGTAGAGGTATTCAGGGGCACCGTCTTCAAGATGAGCTTTACCTCAAAATACGACAGCAAGAAGAAAAAGTGGCTGTGCGGCATACCTGACGGACCAATCGTCAACACGGGCGAAAAGACCAAAAAACGCGGATCGTATGTGCGTTTTATGCCCGATTCCGAGGTGTTCGAGACGGTAGATTGGAACCACGACACAGTAGCAAAGCGTCTCAAAGAACTGGCGTTTTTAAATAAGGGCGTAAAGATAAATTTCATAGACAACAGACAGCTTTATAAGATGGAGGACGTCACCGACGAGGAGGGCGAAACCTCGCTCAAGAAAGTGCCTCTTCCCAAAAAGGAGCCCGTAAGCTATAAGTATGACGGCGGTCTCGTCGACTTCGTCGATTATCTCAACGACGGCAAGACGGCTATTTATCCCAAGCCGCTCTTCTATTCGACGGTAAAGGACATACAGATAAAGGGCGCACCCGCAGGCAAGATAAAGATAGACTTTGCAATATCGCATACCAAGGACGACGAGGAAAATCTGTGCTCGTTCGTCAACAATATCTCGACTATCGAGGGCGGCTATCACGAGATAGGCTTCCACAACGGACTTTTGAAGGCTGTCAACGACTACGCGAGAAACAACGGCATTTTAAAGAGCAAGGACCCCGCGTTTATCGCCGACGACGTCAAGGAGGGACTTACTGCCGTCCTGACCGTTCAGCTCAACAACGTCGAATTTGAGGGACAGACCAAGACAAAGCTCGGCAATCCCGAGGCGAAGGCGCCCGTGGAACAGGCGGTGGTGGAGGGACTTGCCTCCCTCATGGCGGTAAGGGCAAACAAGTCAGCCTTCGAGGAGATAGCAAAGAAGGCAAAGTTCGCCGCAGACGACAGAATAAAGCACCGCGCGGAGAGGGACGTAGCCAAAGCCGCGTCCGAAAACGACGGACTCAATTTAATCGGCAAGCTTGCGCCCTGTTCGGGCAAAAATCCCGACCTGAACGAGCTGTTCATAGTCGAGGGCGATTCGGCGGGCGGCACGGCAAAGCAGGCAAGGGTAAGGCAGTTCCAGTCCATTCTGCCATTGAGGGGCAAGCCGCTCAACGTGCAGAAAAAGAGCGCGCTCCAGGCGCTCCAGAACGAGGAGATAAAGACGCTCGTGTCGGCGATAGGCGCAGGATTTAACCGCACTTTCGAGGTCGACAAGACGCGCTATAAAAAAGTCATAATTCTCTCCGATGCCGACCAGGACGGCATGCACATACGCTGCATACTCCTTACATTCTTCTTTAAATATATGCGCGAACTCATAGCCGCAGGCTATGTATATATCGGCATGCCTCCGCTCTATAAGGTATATAAAAAGGACGTGGTGGAGTATGCCTACGACGACAAGGAGCTCGACGAAAAGATAAAGAAGGTCGGCAAGGGGTACTCTCTTCAGAGGTACAAGGGTCTGGGCGAAATGTCCGCCGACCAGCTCTGGGAGACGACCATGAATCCCGCGACGCGCAACCTCATACAGGTAACGCTCGAAAATATACAGGAAGCGTCCAAGATGATAGAGATGCTGATGGGCGACAAGGTCGAGGGCAGAAAACAGTTCCTCGCCGAAAATGCCGACTTCAACAAGGTGGACGGCTTCATCGAAAAGGTAAACATAGAAAAGAAAGAAGGCTACGGCGGAGAAGAGGTATAAGGGAATATGGCTAAGAAGAACAATAACGACAATTTCCAGACCTTCATTCCGCAGGGCAAGGTGTTCTCCACTCCGCTCGAGGAGGTAATGCCCCAGTCAATGTTGCCCTATGCCGAGTTCGTAATACTCGACAGGGCGCTTCCCAGGGTGGAGGACGGCTTAAAGCCCGTCCAGCGCAGAATACTCTACACCATGGCGGAGATGGGACTTACTCCCGACAAGCCGCATAAAAAATCGGCTAGAATAGTCGGCGACTGCATGGGTAAATATCACCCTCACGGCGACAGCTCGGTCTACGACGCCATGGTAAGAATGGCGCAGGACTTCAACATGCGCATGACGCTGGTCAACGGTCACGGCAACTTCGGCTCGGTGGACGGCGACCCCGCCGCGGCGATGAGATACACCGAGGCAAGGCTGGAGCCGCTCGCCCTGGAGCTTTTGAGGGATATGGACAAGGAGACCGTGCCATTTTCCTTCAACTTTGACGACAGCCTGTTGGAGCCCGATATCCTCCCGGGCAGATTTCCCAATCTGCTCGTAAACGGCGCAAACGGCATAGCCGTAGGTCTTGCCACAAACATTCCCACGCACAACCTCGCCGAGGTCATAGACGGCGTGTGCGCGTATATAGATAACCCCAGAATATCCCTCGCCGAGATGATGAAAATCATTCCCGGCCCCGACTTCTCGACGGGCGGCTATATAATCCGCAACGAGCTAAGGCAGGCATACGAGACGGGCAAGGGCAGGATAATTCTGCGTGCGAGATATTCCGTCGAGATGGGCGAAAACGGCAAGAAGGAGATAATAATCACCGAACTGCCCTACCAGACCAACAAGGCCGACCTCCTCCGCAAGATAATGGTCATGAAGGAGGAAAAAAAGGACATACTTTCGGGCATTGCAGACATCGTAGACGAGTCGGACAGAACGGGCATGCGCGCCGTCATATACCTCAAAAAGGAAGCGGACACCGACGCGATACTCTCATACCTCTTCAAATATACCGACCTCGAGTGCACGTTCGGCATAAACATGGTTGCCATCGCAGGCGGCAAGCCCCAGCAGCTGGGACTTCTTGACATAATACGCTACTACGTGACCTATCAGCGTCAGGTTATAGTAAGGCGCACCAAGTACGAACTCAAAGAGGCGGAGGCGCGCTGTCACATACTCGAAGGACTGATAATCGGCGTGCACAACATCGACGAGGTCATAAGGATAATCAAGACGAGCGAATCGACGCCCGTCGCAAGGACGAGGCTGATGGAGACCTTCGCGCTCTCCGAACGCCAGGCGCAGGCAATACTCGATTTAAGGCTGGCGCGCCTTGCAAAGCTCGAGATAAAAAAGCTCGAGGACGAACTTAAGGAACTCAAAAAGAAGATTGCGCGGCTTAAAGCCATTCTCGCCAGCAAGGACGAGCAGATGGCGATAGTCAAGAGCGAAATGCGCGAAATACGCGACAAGTATCCCTGCCCCAGAAAGTCGGAGATAGTCGACTCGGCGGAGGATATAAAGGTATTCCGACAGGACATCAAGCGCGCGGCAACCGACTGGGTATGCGCCATAACCGCGGGCAATAACATAAGACTTATCGACAGGATAGAGTACGACCAGAAATGCAAAAAGCCGCTGTCGGCAAATTTCCGCGCCGACTCCGTTTTCAAGGATGTCGTGTTCGGCCGTTCGGACGGAACGCTTCTCATATTCACGAGCTACGGCAACTGCATAAAGCTCGACCTGAACGAATACGACGCCACGGGCTTCAACGGCGCGGCGCTTAAGCTCAAGGACATAAACGACGCCGTTCTGCGCGGCGAAATACCCGTAAAGCTGTTTACCTTTGTCGGCGACGTGCCCGAAGGCGAATTGTTGTTCTTTACCAGACAGGGCACGGTCAAGCGCACGCCGTGGGCGGAATATGCCGTCGGCAAGCCGTCCTTCCCCGCAATCAAACTCAAGACGGGGGACGAGCTTCTGACCGTCGAAAACTTCGACCCCGACGTGCAGGACAACACTATGTGCTTCGTAACGCGGCAGGGCATGTGTCTCAATGCCGAAAAGGACGACATACCCTCCCAGGGCAGAGTGACGGCAGGCGTAAGGGGCATACTCCTGAACGACGGCGACGAGGTGGCGTTCGCAACCCAGATGTACGGAGAGGGCGAAATAATCGTCGTATCCAAAAAGGGACAGATGAAGAGGGTCATAGCCTCGCTGTTCTCGCCCATGGGCAGGGGCAGGAAGGGCATGCTCATCATAGACAGCAAGTCGGAGGTAATGTTTGCCGACTACGTGACCGTGCCGTATAAGATAGGCATAGTCAGGGAGGACAACTCCTTCGCGGAGATGGATACCGAGGACATAAGAATAGAGCCGCGTCCCTCCAAGGGCAAGCCCGTGCAGGGCTCTTCGCCCGTAAAAGAGGTCGTCGCGCTAAAGTACCGTTCGGACTATTCCGACGGCAACATGCAGATAAAATTTTAACGGGAGAAGATATAAGATGTTAAAACAGTACATCGATGCGGCGGCAGGTCGCACCAAGGCGGACATAGTCCTCAAAAACGCTAGCTACGTAAACGTGTATACGGGCAGGACGGACAAGGGCGACATAGCCATAGTCGGCGACAGGATTGTCGGCGTCGGAAAGTACGAAGGCATAAAGGAATACGACGTGGAGGGACTTACCGTCCTCCCCGGATACATCGACGGCCACGTGCACATCGAAAGTTCCCAGCTTTCGCCCGAGGAGTTCGCCTCGCTCATCGTTCCGAGAGGCACCACGACGATTATAGCCGACCCTCACGAGATAACCAACGTATGCGGCATGGACGGCGTGGACTATATCGTAAAGGCGTCGAAAAACATTCCCCTCGACGTAAAGGTTCAGCTTCCCTCCTGCGTGCCTGCAACCCCGTTCGAGACGAGCGGAGCAATCCTTTCGGGCAAGGACATAGAGGAGCATATCTGTGACGACGGCGTGTTCGGTCTGGGCGAATTCATGAACTATCCCGGCGTAATCGACGCCGACCCCGACGTAATCAGAAAGCTGGAGGCGGCTCACCGCGCAGGAAAGATAATCGACGGCCACGCGCCTGCAATAAGCGGAAACGCGCTCAACGCATATCTCTGCGGCGGCATCTCCACCGACCACGAATGCGTGTCTGTCGAAGAAATCGACGAAAAGATATCCAAGGGCATGTATGTGCATTTAAGGCACGGCTCCTCTACGCGCAACCTCGTGTCCAATTGCAAGGCGGTAAATGCCGCTAACATGCGCAGATTCATTCTCTGCACGGACGATCGTCACGCCGCAGATTTAAAGGAAAAGGGACACATAGACGACGCGCTCCGCAAGGCGGTGGCAGGCGGACTCGACCCCATATGGGCGGTCACAATCGCAACGCTCAACGGCGCCGAGTGCTATTCATTGAAGGACAAGGGCGCGATAGCTCCCATGAAGGTCGCCGACCTCGTCGTCGTCGACAATCTCAAAGACTTCAATGCAAAGTACGTGTTCAAGGACGGCAAGCTCGTAGCCGAGGACGGCAAGCCTCTCTTCGATACGACCAGGAGATATCTTCCCCAAAGCGTGCTCAACACCGTGCACGTCGACGAGCTTAAGGCGGACGACTTCAGACTTAAGCTGAAGGGCAGAAAGGCTAGAGTCATGACCATTCTCCCCGGCAACGTTGTTACGGGTTGCGAGATAATGGACATAAATTCCAAGGACGGCGACGTCGACATAGTCGGAACGGACGTCCTCAAGATGGCGGTAGTCGAACGCCATAAGCATACGGGCAACATCGGCAAGGGACTTCTGAAGGGTTATGGCTTCAAGGGCGGCGCGATGGGCATAACCATCTCGCACGACTCCCACAACATAATTCTCCTCGGCGACGACAACGAGAGCATGGCAAAGGCCGCCAACGAACTTGCAAGGATAGGCGGCGGCATGGTCATAGCCGACAAAAAGGCGGACAAGGTGTATTCGCTTACGCTCGACATCGGCGGACTTATGTCCTCGAGGGATGCCGAAAGTCTGCAAAGGGACAGCAAGGCGCTCATAGAGCGCGCCTATTCCATGGGCGTAGACAGGGAACAGGAGGCGTTCATGTCGCTGGCGTTCCTCTCGCTCGCCGTCATTCCCCAACTCAAGCTGCTGGATACGGGTCTTTTCGACGTAACCAAGTTTGCCTTCACCACGGTTGACGCCGAATAAGCGGCAATCTTTCTGACAGGGAAAGGGCGCGTTGTTGCCTCCGTACGCCGTAGCGTTCTCATAAAACATAGTCGGACGGTACGATAAAAGCTAAAATTACATTCCCCTGGGGCGGCATTGCGGCCGACCGCAGGGGAATTTTTTCGCAAAAAGCAAAATAATGCAAAAATCTCAAAAAAAAGCTTTTACATAACCGACAAAATATAGTACAATATTTGATGGAATAAAATAGGGCACACAGCGCGATTGCCAGACGTAAAATGCCATGCCGCCGTCTTCGAGCAGGGCGGCAGAGAGGCTGTGTCGCCGAGGAGTAATCAATGGGACTTTTGAGTTTTTTATCTAACTCTGACAGCCGCCGCGCGGTAAAAAAGCTTGACAAGCTCGCAAGGAAGGTAGAGGAATTAGAACCCAAGTATGCCGTCATGAGCGACGAGGAGCTCAAGGCACAGACGGGCATACTTAAAAAGAGACTTGCAGACGGCGAGACGCTGGACGACATAATGTTCGATGCGTTTGCCGCCCTCAGGGAAGCCAGCTGGCGAGTGCTTAAGATGAAGCACTTCCACGTGCAGATAATCGGCGGCATATGCCTGCATCAGGGCAGAATTGCAGAGATGCGTACGGGCGAAGGCAAGACGCTCGTCTCCACGCTCCCCGCATATCTCAACGCGCTTACGGGCAAGGGCGTGCACATAGTCACCGTCAACGACTACCTGGCAAGGCGTGATGCCGAGTGGATGGGCAAGGTACACAAGTTCATGGGTCTTACCGTCGGCGTGGTCGTCGCAGGCATGGACGACGAGCAGAAGAAAAAGGCATACCAGTGCGACATAATCTATGCAACCAACAACGAACTCGGTTTCGACTACCTCAGGGATAATTTAAAGACTTCAATCCCCGCAATGGTTCAGCGCGAGCTTAACTTCTGCATAATCGACGAAGTCGACTCCATTTTAATCGACGAGGCGAGAACGCCCCTCATAATCTCGGGCAAGGGCGGCGAAAGCTCAAAGCTCTACGAGGACGTGGACAGATTCGTAAGGACGCTTCACGGCGGCTTCGACGACGACAAGAAGGAGGCGGAGGCAAAGGCGCCCGTCCGCAAGAAGAAGGGACAGACCTTTACTCCCGAAGAGGAGGAAATTAACCGCAAGCTCGAAGCCATCCGCAAGGACATGGAAAACTGGGACTACATCATCGACCGCAAGGATAAGTCGGTGACCATAACCGAACTCGGTGCGGAAAAGGCCGAAAAGTTCTTCAATATCAATAACCTCGGCGACATCGAAAACGCAGACCTCAACCATCACATTCAGCAGGCGCTCAAGGCGCACGAGCTGTTCAAGAGGGACGAGGACTACATCGTCACCCAGGACGGCGAGATAATGATAGTCGACGAGTTCACGGGCCGCCTGATGGTCGGCAGAAGATATTCCGACGGACTCCACCAGGCAATCGAGGCAAAGGAGCACGTAAAGGTAAGGGAGGAGAACAAGACGCACGCAACCGTCACCTTCCAGAACTACTTCAGGCTCTACACCAAGCTCTCGGGCATGACGGGTACGGCAAAGACCGAGGAGGCGGAGTTCCGCACGATATACTCGCTCGACGTCGTCGTCATTCCCACCAACAAGCCCATTCAGAGAATTGACGAGCCCGACAAGATTTTCGCAACCGTCGAGAGCAAGAAAAAGGCCATCGTCGAGGAAGTGGCAAAGCGCCACGCCGTAGGTCAGCCCGTGCTCATCGGTACGGTAACCGTCGACAAGTCGGAAGAGATTTCCAGACTTCTCAGAAGAAACGGCATAAAGCACAACATCCTTAACGCAAAGAACCACGAAAGAGAAGCCGAGATAGTCGCACAGGCAGGCAGGTACGGCGCGGTGACAATCGCTACCAACATGGCAGGCCGTGGTACGGATATCCTGCTCGGCGGCAACCCCGAATACCTCGCAAAGAAGCGAATGAGGGAAGAGGGCTACGAACACGACATGATAGAGGTCGCCATCTCCTATGCGGACAGACAGTTCACCGAGGAGGAGCAGAAGGCAAGGGACCGCTATGACGAGCTCTATTCCAAGTTCAAGGCTGAAACCGATGCCGAAAAGGTAAAGGTCATCGAGGCAGGCGGTCTGTGCATACTCGGTACCGAAAGGCACGAATCGCGCCGTATCGACAACCAGCTCCGCGGCCGTGCGGGCCGTCAGGGCGACGTGGGCGCATCGGTATTCTTCATCTCGCTCGAGGACGACCTTGTAAAGCGTTTCGGCGGCGAAAGACTCAAGAGCATATATACGACGCTCATGGACGACGACGAATGCCTCCAGTCCAGGATGCTCAGCCACTCCATAGAGAACGCGCAGAAAGCCATAGAGGGACGTAACTTCGGCATACGTAAGCACACTTTGCAGTACGACGAGGTGATGAATGAGCAGCGTAAGCTCATATATGCAGAGAGACTCAACGTGCTCAAGGGCGGCGACGTTCACGACCAGATAGTAAAATATATTCCCGACTATGTCGAAAAGATTGTCAGGGAGACTGTAAATACCGACGCAATGCCCGAACAGTGGGATGCCGAGGCGCTCAACGCCGCTCTCTTACAGAAGGTATACCCCGACGAGTGCCAGTTTAAAATAACCCCCGAAATTCTTGAAAGATGGGATTACGAGGCGGCAATAAAGAAGATTTCGAAGGAAGTTGCAAAGGCTTACGAGCAGAAGATTGTAAACATCTCCGAGGAGACAAACGGTCAGATAGACTATCACCAGATAGAGCGCAACGAACTGCTCCGCGCCGTAGACAGACATTGGATAGACCATATCGACGCGATGGACCAGCTCCGCAAGGGCATAGGCTTAAGGGGCTATGCGCAGCAGGATCCCATCATAGCCTACAAGCAGGAAGGCCACGAGATGTTCGAAGAGATGATAGAGCGCATCCAGACCGTCACCGTTTCAAGGCTTCTTAAGGGCAGAATCATAAAGGTTCCCGCAATGCCCCAGAGGGCGCCGCAGAGGCCTGTTCCTCCCGTAAGGCAGGTTCGTCCTCAGGCTCAGGCGGCACAGGCCGCAGGCGCACAGGCTGCAAACGCACCCCGTCCCCAGGCGGCTCAGCCCCTTCGTCCCTACCAGCCCAAGCCCGTAGACGACAAGGGCAACTTCGTGCCCGAAGGTACGCAGATTCACCGCCCCAAGGACAACAAGTAATTAAAATTGGTGCGGCACTATGCCGCATATAACGGATATTTATGTTCAAAGCAGACGATTACAGATTAAGACTTAAATCGCTTTCGGAAACGCTTGCCGAAGCAAAATATGCCCTCGACATCGACAACCTCGGCGGCAAGCTGGAGGAGCTCAAAAAGGAGCAGGAAAAGCCTGAGGTGTGGCAGGACCTCGAAAAGTCCAAGCACATCGGCAGGGAGATTTCCTCTATCGAAAACAAGATAGCCAGCTATAAAAAGGGCGAGTCGGCAATACAGGACGCGCTGGCGTTTATCGACCTCATAGAGGAGGCCGACGACGAGAGCCTCATTCCCGAGCTCGAGGGAATGATAACGTCGGCGGAAAACGACATTGAGGAGATGCGCATACGCGCGCTGCTGAAGGGCAAGTATGACGCCAACAATGCCATTTTGAACCTGCATGCAGGCGCAGGCGGCACCGAGGCATGCGACTGGACGCAGATGCTTTACAGAATGTACTTAAGGTACTGCGAAAAGTCAGGTTTCAAGGTCACAGAACTCGACCTTGAAAACGGCGACGAGGCAGGCATAAAGTCGGTTTCCTTCAGGGTGGAGGGCGAAAACGCCTACGGCTTTTTAAAGGCGGAAAAGGGCGTGCACAGACTTGTACGAATTTCACCCTTCGATGCAAATAAGCGCCGCCATACTTCGTTTGCCTCGCTCGAGGTAATGCCCGAAGTGGACGATGCCGGCGAAGTCGAAATCCGCGACGAGGATATAAGGATAGACGTCTACCGTTCGTCTGGCGCTGGCGGACAGAAGGTCAACAAGACCGAAACGGCGATAAGAATCACCCACTTCCCTACGGGCATTGTCGTCACCTGCCAGAACGAGAGAAGCCAGCTCCAGAACAAGGAGATGGCGTTCCAGTATCTTCGCGCAAAGCTCATCGAAAGGCAGATTGCCGAGAGAGAGGCGGCAGATGCCGAACTCAAGGGCGAAATCAAAAAAATCGAATGGGGCAGCCAGATCCGCTCCTATGTATTCTGCCCTTACACGCTTGTAAAGGACCATCGTACGGGATACGAGAGCACCAACATTCAGGCGGTAATGGACGGAGATATCCAGGGCTTTATAATCGACTACCTCAAGAAGACCGTTTAAAATAAGGAGGTATTTACCTATGGAAAATAATCAGAAAACGGCATATGAAACCGCGGCAAAGGAGTTGGGCGAAAGACTTGTGGCGCTCTACAAAAAGCGCTTCTTCCCCAGAGACGGAAAGGCCTTTGCCGAAATGCTCTTCACCGCGGGCGTGGAGGCAGGCTCGCTCATTCAGGCCATGTCTCAGCTCACCGACAGGGAGCTGAAGATAGAGACCGCCAACGAGGCGCTCCTGCAGATAAGCCGCGCGGAGTACATACTCGGTATTATGTGTTCGGCAAAATACTATACGGCAAGCGAGGCGTATGACCTCAAAAGCTATATGGTCAAGGTAAAAGACAGCCTCAAGGCGCTCCTTAAAAACGTGCAGGACGCTGCGCGCATAAGACAGGCGCGCCCCTTCGGCAGCTCAAACGACGGGTTTGACGAGCTCGTCTGATAAATCACGGAATTTCAGGCGCATTTGAAAGTGCGCCTGTTTTGCAATTATGTACGATATCGAAAACTATAAAATAAAGGCACGTCCCGTCATTCTCGCGCTCGAGTCGAGTTGCGACGAGACGGCGTGCGCCATAATCAGGGGAAGGGAGGTGCTCGCAGACGCCATAATCTCGTCGGCGGACACCCAGGCGCTCTACGGCGGCGTCGTGCCCGAAATTGCCAGCCGCGCCCATACCGATGCGGTCGACGAAGTGGTCCGCCGCGCCCTCGCCCAGGCCGGGCTCAGGAGTGCTGACATCGACGCCGTGGCTGTCACATACGGTGCGGGACTTCTCGGCGCGCTCCTCGTCGGACTGTCGTTTGCAAAGTCGTTTGCATTCGCGCTCAACGTGCCGCTTATTGCCGTAAACCACATTCGCGGCCACATAGCCGCGGCATATCTCGAGGATATCAACCTCGAACCGCCCTTTATCACGCTGCTCGCAAGCGGAGGGCATACGGCAATTCTGCATACAAAGAGCTATTCGGAGAGCGAGGTGCTCGGCTCGACCTGCGACGATGCCGTCGGCGAGGCGTTCGACAAGGTCGCAAGGGTGCTCTCTCTGCCCTATCCCGGCGGTCCCAACGTGCAGAAGATGGCGGAGGGCGGCAGCTTTTGCGTTCCTCTCCCGTCGGCTCTCGTCCGTCACGGCGACGGCATGACCTTTTCATACAGCGGACTCAAGACGGCGGTAATAAATTACTGTCATACGCTCGAACAGAAGGGGCAGAGGGTCAATAAACACGACGTGGCGGCGTCCTTCCAGAAGGCGGCGATAGATCCTCTCGTCATAAAGACGGTCGAAAGCGCCGAAAAACTGGGCATAAAGACAATAACGGCGGGCGGTGGAGTCGTCGCAAACGACTATCTTCGCAGCACGCTTTCGGCAATGTGCGAGAGCAAGGGCATAAAGCTCGTTCTGCCTGCAAAACGCAGGTGTACGGACAACGCCTGCATGATAGCCGCCGAGGGACTCAATATGTATCTTTCGGGCAAGTTTGCGCCCATGTCGGTAAACGCAAAGGCGGCAATTCCGCTCAGATAAATTATTTAGATAAGAGGGAAGAGAAAATTTTATGGCAGGGAAAGTTGTGTTCTGCGACGGAGAGGACATCTGCGTCTTTGACGGGCAGAAGGTCGAAAGATACGCGAGCGCGTACATAACACGATTCAGGGACAGCGCCATAGCCAGCGCTCGCAATAAGGAGTGGAAGAATTCGTCAAACGCCCTCTATCGTTCGGAATTTTTCAGCTCGGGCGGCGAGGAAAATCTCATCGGCAACGTCACGTCGGCATTTTTTATAAGTCAGGACGAGGTAGTCTATACATTCACGATAGACAATTCGTCGGGCATATACAAAAAGAGCCTTTCTGACGAAAAACTCATTGAATCTCACGTCGTCAACTCGACCTCTAATGCCTATGTCGGCGGTAGCTATGACGACAGGAGCGGCACGCTCGCAGTCGCGTTAAGGAGCGGATATTACAATTCCTCGGTCGCGCTTTTCGACATGAAAACGTGTGACTATAAGACTTATACCGAGGGCGACACTCTTGACGAAGACCCCTACATATGCCCCGACGAACGCAATACAATCTACTATTCCTCGCGCGGAGTGGGCAGGGATATGCAGGGCAATTTTGTCGCCTTTTCGCCTGCCGAAATATACAGGCTTGACATCGGCAGAGTAAAAGTAGATCTCGTCAAGTCGGATGAAAAATACAGCTATTTCAAGCCCAAGTGTCGCGGCGGCAAGCTTTACTGCATAAAGGCGCCTGCATCTCAGGGCAAGGGTAACGTCATTCTGGACATAGTGCTAATTCCCTGGCGCATACTTCAGGCAATCGTCGGCTTTTTTCAGGTATTCGTGCACGCCTTTACGGGCAAGTCCATGACGAGCGGCGGCGATAACCCCGCAATGGGCAGAAAGGTAGACGGAAGAAAGCTGATAATTTCCGGCAACCTCGTAGACGTGGAAAAAGAGGCGAAGAAAAACGCCTCTAAGCGTGATACCGACTACGGACTCGTTCCGTCGTCGTGGCAGCTCATCGAAGTTGAAAGCGGAAAGGTAATAAAGAGCGGAATAGCTGACTTCGACATAGCTGACGACGGCGCTATCTATGCCACTAACGGCAGAAGAATCTTTGAAATCAGGCAAAATTCCTGTAAAAAGATCTGCGATGCCTCCGCCTGCTTTGCAATATCCTGCAAAAAGACATTCGATGGCGGTACGGACAATATCTTCGACCCCTCTTAAATTTGCAAAAAATCGCTTTACTTTTTGCGCGCGGTTTAATATAATATAGTCATACAACTTAATTCAAAGGCTATGACAAAGGACAACGCCCCGTATTTTAATCTTTCAGAGAGCTCTTGGTTGGTGCGAAAGAGCAGGTCGGATACGGCAGAAATCACCTTTCAGCCTGTCGCCCGAAAGCATAAAAGGATAGGGCGGCACGGATTCGCAACCCGTAACCAGTTGCGGCAAATGTCAGTTTGTTTTGGTGGTAATAAGCACTTATAAGGGTGTCCGAAATGACGGATGCCCTTTTTGCATATCTATCGCCCTCAATTTCCGAAAATCAATAAAGGAGCTATATATGTACAAAAAGGTAGACACTTCTTTGAACTTCATCGAAAGAGAGAAGGAGATAATCGACTTCTGGAAGAAGAACGACGTCTTTGAAAAGTCTGTAGAAAAGAATGTCGGCGGTCAGGAGTTTTCCTTCTATGACGGCCCCCCTACGGCCAACGGCAAGCCGCATATCGGGCATATTTTAACGCGCGTAATGAAGGACATAATCCCCCGTTACCGCACAATGAAGGGCTATCACGTATTGAGAAAGGCCGGCTGGGATACGCACGGTCTGCCCGTCGAGCTCGAGGTCGAAAAGTCGCTCGGCATAGACGGCAAGCCCCAGATAGAGAGCTACGGCATAGAGCCGTTCATCAAGCAGTGCAAGCAGTCTGTATGGAAGTACAAGAGCGAGTGGGAAAAGATGAGCGACCGCGTCGGCTACTGGGTCGACATGGACAATCCCTACGTCACCTACGACGACAAGTATATAGAGTCCGAATGGTGGGCGCTCAAGGAGATGAACAAGAAGGGACTTCTCTATAAGGGTCACAAGATAGTTCCCTATTGCCCCCGTTGCGGCACGGCGCTGTCCTCTCACGAGGTTGCGCAGGGCTACAAGACGGTAAAGGAAAACTCGGTAGTTGCGCGCTTCAAGGTAAAGGGTCAGGATAACCTGTACATTCTCGCGTGGACGACCACTCCCTGGACGCTGCCTTCTAACGTCGCGCTCTGCATGAATCCCGACGAAAACTATGTCGTCATTGAGTCCGACGGAGTGCGCTATATCCTCGCGGAGGCGCTCGTCGGCAGGCATTTCGAGGAGTATAAGATAATAGACAGAAAGCTCGGCAAGGAGTGGGAAGGTCTGGAATATGAACCTCTGTTCCCCGAAACCACCGCCGAGATAAAGCGCATCTCGCCTGCAAACGCGCCCCTCAAGGCACACTTTGTCGTCTGCGACGGCTATGTAACCATGGGCGACGGCACGGGCGTCGTTCACATTGCGCCCGCATTCGGCGAGGACGACTATAAGGTAGGCAAAAAGTACAACCTTCCCGTCGTTCAGCTCGTAAACGAGAGGGGTTGCTTCGACGAAAGATTTGAAAGCCTGAACGGCGTATTCGCCAAGAAGGCGGACAAGTCCATAATTGAAAGGCTCGAAAAGGAGGGCAAGTTCTTCAAGGTTGTTCCCTTCGAGCACGACTATCCTCACTGCTGGCGCTGCGATACGCCCCTTCTGTATTATGCGCGTTCAAGCTGGTTTATCGCCGTCACTAAGGTCAAGGATAAGATAATTGCCGCAAACCGCTCTGTAAACTGGATGCCCGACACCATCAAGGAGGGCAGAATGGGCAACTTCCTCGAAAACGTCATAGACTGGGGCCTTTCGCGCGACAGGTATTGGGGTACGCCCCTGCCCGTCTGGGTCTGCCCCGACTGCGGCGAAATCGAGGTCATAGGCTCCAAGGCAGAGCTCAAGGAAAAGTGCGGGATACCTGCCGATAAGGATATCGAACTGCACCGCCCCTATCTCGACAATCTCACCTGCACCTGCCCCAAGTGCGGCGGCAAGATGAAGAGGACGCCCGAGGTTATAGACTGCTGGTTCGATTCGGGCTCAATGCCCTTCGCGCAGTATCATTACCCGTTCGAAAACAAGGACCTCTTCAACGAGACCTTCCCCGCCGACTTCATATCAGAGGCCGTGGACCAGACCAGGGGTTGGTTCTATACCCTTCTCGTAATCAACACCATTCTCTTCGGCAAGGCGCCCTTCAAAAACTGCATAGTTTTGGGTCACGTCAACGACAAGAACGGCATAAAGATGTCCAAGCACAAGGGCAACGTAGTAGACCCCTGGTCGGTGCTCGACAAACAGGGTGCAGATGCCGTGCGCTGGTATTTCTACACCAATTCGGCGCCCTGGCTTCCCTCGCGATTCTATGAAGAGGCAGTCTCCGAGGCGCAGAGAAAGTATATAGGCACGCTGTGGAACGCATATGCTTTCTTCACGCTGTATGCCGAGATAGACAAGTACAACCCTGCCGACTATAAGCTTGAAGATTGCAAGCTGTCGCTCATGGATAAGTGGATACTTTCCAAGCTCAACAGCCTCATAAAGCTCGTCGATTCCGACCTTGCGAAATACGAAATCACCGAGAGCTCGAGGGCGCTTCAGGACTTTTCGGACGTGCTCTCCAACTGGTATATAAGGAGGGGCAGAGAGCGCTATTGGGGCAGCGAGATGACCGACGACAAGGCGGCGGCATATACTACGCTGTATACCGTGCTCGTAACGCTTGCAAAGCTGACCGCACCCTATACGCCCTTCGTAGCCGAGATGATGTATCTCAATCTCGTTCCCGAATTCTATAAGGATGCGCCCGTATCCGTGCATCTCTGCTCGTTCCCCGTAGCCGACGAAAGTGCAATCGATACCGAGCTCGAAAACGGAATGGACGGCGTTTTGGATATCGTCGTACTCGGCAGAGCGGCCAGAAATGCGGGCAACGTCAAGAATCGTCAGCCTCTCGGCGAAATGATAGTCGTAAGCGCCAAGGAGCTTTCCCTTTCGGCGGAAGAGGAGAGGATAGTCCTCGACGAACTCAACGTAAAGAAGATGGTCATGGCAGACGATGCCACCAAGTATATAAGCTACAAGCTCAAGCCTCAGCTCAAGACGCTCGGCCCCAAGTATGGCAAAAAGCTGGGCGCAATCTCCCAGTTCCTTGCAAACTGCAATGCGGAAGAGGTCGTGAATGCCGTCAAGAACGGCGGAACTTACGAAATCCCCGATATCGGCGTAAGCCTTCTCCAGGAAGACCTCCAGATATTCACGGAGAGCGCAAAGGGCTACGTGGCCGCAGCTGACAACGGCATTACCGTGGCGCTCGACGTCAACCTCACGGACGAACTCATCGAAGAGGGCGTCGAGAGAGAGCTGGTCTCCAAGATTCAGAATATGAGAAAGGAGGCAGGCTTCGAGGTGACCGACAGGATAGAGGTATACTTTGTCGCCGAAGGCAGAGTGCTTGAAGTGCTCAGGAAGGCAAAATTTGCTCCCCAGGTGCTTGCAAACAAGGTTGAAGAGGGAACAAAGGAAGGTGGCTTTACCCGTGAAATTTCGGTAAACGGTGAAAAGGTCACGCTTACCCTAGTAAAGGCATAAAATATAAAGTTCAAAACAAAAATAAGAGGTTCTGAATTCAGAACCTCTTATTTTTTCAAACCTAAAATTTCGTCGGCGGAAACATCCAATATTTCGCATATGTTTGCAAAAGTTTCCAAAGACGGAAATTTATCCAATCTTAAGTATTTACTCACCGTCGAAGGGTTTATTCCCAATCTCTTTGCCAATTCTTTCTGCGATATATTGCTCGATTTAATTTCTTCGCGTAATCTTTTTTGTATGTCTTCAATCTTAATCATAGAAAAATAATAGCACAATGTGCAATTTTTACTTGACAAAGGCACAATGTGCCACTATAATAGTAAAAAAAACAAAATATACAAAAGGAGAAGATATGGAAAATATGCAAAACCGAGAAGTTGCAATGGGTTCGGAAAGCGATGCGTTTAAAACTACAGACGACTTAATTTCAGTCTGGCTAAGCAGGAATCCAAGCGAAAGTACTAAAGTCAGGATAATGAAATTTCTGCCTGTAATTGCCATAGGCATACTTTTCGTGTTGCTATACGTCATGTACGCGAAAACGCAATCGTTCACAAAGCTCGATTTTTTGGAACAGATTGATGAGATGTCGGGGCATACAAATTTTATGAAGTTTATGTTGTTTTTATGCGCGCTTATGCTGTGCATAGCATTATACGGCAATGATCTCAGAAACGATTACATTCTGTATAAAGTTTCAAACTGGCTCAGGGAAACACATTTCAACGAAGGGGAGTATTTCAGCTATCTGGCCGATAACAATATAGATATTTTCAAAGGTACTAAATACGATAAATCGGTAGAAGCCATATATGCCTCAAAAAACGTGTCATTCAGGCGCATACTTATGTTTAAAATAGCGTGGTTTATCATTTCGTTAATTGTGTTTGAAGTCATTTCTACTACGATTTTGTACGATGAATATGTCAAGGCATTTATCGAATCGGGTACAGGGGAAAACGGTGCAAATAACCTTAGGATATTGGCTTCGGTAATCGGATTTGTCGTCATAATGGCGCCTGGCTTTATATACGACATGATATTGTCCGTCAAGTCGGCGAAGTGGGCAGAAAAATTTATCGCAGAACAACAGCGCTGATTGTTTACATAATCATTAAAACGCACGGACGCTCATAGTATATTGCTATGAGCGTCTTTAATTTGGCTAAGGGAAAGAGCGGAATAATAAGCGACGTAAAGGTCGACGGGGCGGCAGGCGACAGGCTGAACGCTCTCGGCATAAAAAAGGGAGCGATGGTCACGGTCGTCGCCTTTTCGCTGTTCAACTCGGGAGTGCTTATAATGGCGGGATATAACAGGATAGGGCTGAGAAAATGCGTTGCCGAGCGCATAGAGGTGACGGCGTGCTGAGGGGCGTTGCGGCGCGCGCAGAGGAGCGCGCAAGACCCGTAAACGTAGTGCTTGCAGGCAACCCCAACGCAGGCAAGACGACGCTCTTCAACGCCCTTACTCACAGCAGACTGAGGACGGGAAACTATCACGGTGTGACCACGACGGCGGCTTCCAAGACGGTGGACGGAATAACCTATACCGACGTGCCCGGGATATACACCTTCAATTCCTACACCATGGAGGAAAAGGAGGCATATGCCGCAACCGAGTCCGCAGACATAATAGTCAACGTCGTCGATGCCCTGACGCTTGAAAGTTCGCTTAAGCTTACAAGGCGGCTGATATCGCTCAATCGCAATACGGTGGTATATCTCACAAAGTGCGATTCTCTCCGCGCAAGGGGAGGCAGGGTGGACGAGCAAAAGTTGTCCGCCTTTCTCGGTGTTCCCGTCTTTTCGGGCAGCGCGAAAAGGCTTAAATCTGCCATTAAAGGGGGCGACATACGTCCTGTAAAAAGAGATGAAAATATGCCGTTCGCTGAGGCATATTACGGGGGCAATCGTCAGCTCGGAAGGTTTGAAAGCCTGTTTTACAACAGAATTTTCGCGCTCGTTGCGTTTGTCTTAATACTGACGGCTACATTTTTTGTTACCTTCTATCCTGATATGCCGGGCGCGTATCTTAAGGGACTTTTCGAAGAGCTTATCTTCGAAAAATTTTCCTCTGCCGTGTTGCCGCATATCTCAAGCCCTCAGCTTTCGTCGCTCGTCGGCGAGGGCATAATAGGAGGAGTAGGCGGCGTGATGTCGTTCATTCCGCAGATAACCATTCTGTATGCCGCGCTCGTGGTGTTGGACGAAAGCGGCATATCCTCGGCGCTCAGCTTTGTCACCGACGGCCTTTTCGAAAAAGTAGGGCTTTCAGGCAAGGCGGCGTTCTCGCTCGTGTCGGGGTTCGGCTGTACTGCGGCAGCAATCGCCACGACGCGCGGATTCGCGCTCGAGCGTTCGCGCGCCAAGACCATAGCCGTCCTGCCGTACATACCCTGCGGCGCAAAGATGCCCGTATTTCTCACCTTTTTGTCGCCGCTCTTCAAGAACCCCTTTCCCGCAATATGCGCGCTGTATTTCGGAGGAATACTCCTAGCAATAGCGCTCTCTGCCATCATCGGCGGAAAGGGGGAAGGGCTGATTTCGGAAGTCACTCCCGTAGCTCTTCCAAGGCTTTCGGTGACGCTCAAAAAGTTGTCTTTTTACGTGCAATCGTTTATAATAAAGGTGACGACGTACGTGTTCATCTTCTGCATCATAAGCTGGCTTTTGTCGCACTACTCCTTCGGCGGCTATTGCTCGCCTGCGGACAGCATTCTCGGCTCAGTCTCGCGCGTTGTCGTCGTCCTCTTCTATCCTATGGGCATTACAGACTGGCGCTATGCCTATGCGCTCGTCACGGGCTTTGCCGCCAAGGAAAACATAGCGGCGACCATATCCATGCTCATTCCCGAGGGAGTATCTCTCGCCGTTGCGCCCACGGCGGCAATATGCGTCTTTGTGCTCACCTGCCCCGCGTGCATATCGGCGTTTGCCTCGTCCGTGAGGGAAATAGGATTTAAAAAGACGCTTAAATTCAATGCCGCACAGCTGGCTTTTGCCTTTATTGCGGCGTATCTCACATATTTTATCTTTTTGTTGATATGAAAACTTTTACCTGTACCGCTAAAACTAAACTCCGCGACTTTACGGACGGCGTCTATCCTCAGGGCAGTTTTGCCTTCAACGCGCTCATAAGGCGCGGAGATATACGCGTAAACGGCGTAAAGACGCGTTCGGATATCCCCCTCGAAACGGGCGACGTCGTAACCTATTATACGACCCAAGCGGAGGAGGCAAAGCCGTATTTCCTTGCCGTATACGAGGATGAGAACGTGCTCGTCGCCGATAAATTTTCGGGCGTGACGAGCGAGGCGCTCTTTTTTGCGCTCTCGGACAGGGCGGCTTATCCCGTTCACAGACTCGACAGGAATACCTGCGGACTGATGGTCATTGCTAAAAATGAGGAGAGCGGGTCCGCGCTTACAGAGGCATTTAAACAGAGACAGGTCGAAAAGGTCTATCTCTGCTTTGCCAAAAATGCGTTCAAGAGGGAGAGCGGCGTACTCACGGCATATCTCAAAAAGGACGAAAAAAAGAGCACCGTACGCGTATTCGGCAGCCCGTCCGGGGGCGCCGTAAGGATAGTTACCGAATATCGGGTAATAAAGAACTATGGCGACTATGCCCTGGTAAGGGTCACCTTGCATACGGGCAAGACGCACCAGATAAGGGCGCACCTCGCATATATTGGTTGCCCCGTGCTGGGCGACGAGAAGTACGGCGACGAAAAGCTCAACGATAAGTATCACGCGCGCAGGCAGATTCTCGTTGCAAAATCGCTTTCTTTCAGTCTTGAGGGAAAATATTCGTATCTCAACGACGTAAAGCTTACAAGCTCTTTCTTCCCTGAGCTTCCGTGATTTTTGTGCTTAAAATTTAATGACGCCCGTCCGCTTTTATTAAGAGCGGACGGGCGTCTTCATCTGTTTCAACGCAATAAAAAAGTCCGCACGGGTCTGACCCGTGCGGACGTAATGCGTTATCTCTTTGATATGGGCACGTATTCGCGCCTGTCCTGCACGCATTGGTATGCGGGACGGATAATCTTGTTGCCGTTAATCAGTTCCTCTATGCGGTGAGCCGACCAGCCTGCAATTCTGGCGATTGCAAAGAGGGGGGTATACAGACTGTCGGGCAGGTTGAGCATGGAATATACAAAGCCCGAATAGAAGTCGACGTTGGGGGTTATGGGCTTGTTGACCCTGCGCTGTTCGGCAATAAGCCTGCCTGCCACGTCTGCGACGGTGTTGTAAAGGTTGAACTCGTCTTGCCTGCCCTTTTCTTCGGCGAGCTTGCCTGCATACACTTTCAGAACCTCCATTCTGGGGTCTGATAGGGTGTACACGGCGTGACCCATTCCGTATACGAGGCCCGACCTGTCGAATGCCTTTTTGCCGAGCAGTTTATACACGTAGTCCGTAACCGACTTTTCCGACCAGTCGCTCAGGTTTTCCTTTATGTTCTCAAACATCTGGCTGACCTTTATGTTCGCGCCGCCGTGCTTGGGACCCTTGAGCGAGCCGAGCGATGCGGCAATCGCCGAATAGGTGTCCGTGCCCGTGGAAGTGGCAAGGTGAGTTGTGAACGTCGACGCGTTGCCGCCGCCGTGGTCGGCGTGCAGGGTAAGGCAGATATCCAGAACCTTTGCCTCCAGGTCGGTGAAAGAGTTGTCCTTTCTGAGTATGTGCAGAATGTTCTGCGCCGTTGAGTATGACGAGACGGGCTTATGTATATACATAGAGCCGTCGTTGGTATTGTAGTACTTGTATACTCTGTGCGAGTATGCGGCAATCATGGGAAACTGGGCAATGAGTTGCAGACATTGCCTTAAAACGTTGCTCACGCTGACGTTGTCGGGGTCGGGGTCATAACTATATAGGTTGAGTACGCACCTTGCAAGCATGTTCATCATGTCCTTGGAGGGCGACTTCATTATTACGTCCCTGACGAAGTTTCTGGGCAATACCCTGAACTCGGCGAGCATTCCCGAAAAGTCAGCAAGCTGTTTTTTATTCGGCAGTTCGCCGAAGAGCAGGAGGTATACCGTCTCCTCGAAGCCGAAGCGGTTTTCTGCCTCGCAGTTTGAAACCAGGTCCTTGACGTTATATCCGCGGTAGCACAGCGTGCCGGGCACGGGCGTGCGTACGCCGTCTATGGTCTCCCAGGATGTGACCTCGCTTATCTCGGTAAGTCCGCAGAGTACGCCTTTGCCGTTTTTGTCGCGCAGTCCGCGCTTTACTTCATACTTTTCGTAGAGTTCGGCGGAAATGGCGTCGGTCTTTGAGACCAGCTGCGTGAGCGAAGAAATAGTGTGTGAATATTTAACTATGAGATTAGCTTCATTAAAGTCCAAAATATCATCTCCGAAGTCTGTATGTTCTCATTATACCATTAAATGGCGCTCTTGTCAATAAATTATTCATCTGCCGACTGTAGGGAGGGGCAAAGAGTGAATAATATTACAAAATAGTGTATAAATACAAAAAATTTGCACAGTTGACAAAGGCGCGATTTATCGCTAAAATATAGTAAAATAAGTTTTGTATGGGGTAAATGAGTTTATAAAATAAATATACCCTCAAAGGAGAAATGATATGCAGCAGGTCAAACTAATCTCTACGGACGAAAAGCTTGTAATTTCGCTCTCGGGAGAAATAGACGCCGCCACGAGCGAGGATTTCTATGCCGAGGTATCGGCAATCTATTCAAACGACCCGAAGGACGTCGTCTTTGACTGCGCCGCGCTCGATTTTATCGACAGCACGACGCTGGGCACATTCGTAAAGATATATAAGAACGTCGTTGCAGACGGGCATAAATTAAAGCTTATCGACGTCAGACCCAGGATTAAAAAACTCTTTGAAATCTGCGCTTTAGATAAGCTTATGGAGATAGAGGCATGAAAAACTTTTGCGTGAACTTTTCACTTCAGGACAGTGAATATATGACGGCATTGCGCCTTGCGGTCGGAGCGGTATGCGCCCTTGCCGACGTAGACGTCGATGCGGCGGAAGACATGAAGGTATGCGTCACCGAAAGTTGCCTTATACTAAAAAGCTGCGGTTTCGATGACGTCAACGTAGCGCTTGACATCTCCGACGGGGTAAAGGCGACGGTGGAAGGCATTGGCGGAAGCCTTAAGGACAGCGACAACGAATTTTCGCTTGCGCTCGTTTCGGCTCTCGTTACCAACCTCGACATCGAAAGACAGGGCGGAGCAATCTGCAAACTCGTACTTTCGCTATGATTACAAACGAACGCGCAGACGAGCTGTTCAGGGAGTATCGCCGTACGCACGATAAAGCCATCCGCAACCAGCTCGTAGAAAATTATATGTATGTGGCGGAGATTATCGCCAAGAAATTCGTCGGAAGGGGTGTCGACTATGACGACCTTCTTCAGGTCGCGTCGGAGGCGCTCATTGCTGGCGTGGAGAAGTTCGACCCCGATATGGGCAATCAGTTCACTACCTTCATTACACCGACGATTACGGGCATAATCCGCAACTATTTCAGGGACTATTCTCGCTCCGTCAGAGTACCCAGAAAGCTGTATGCTCTCACCGCCCGGGTAAAGGCGGCAATAAACGATTACTATAAGGAGCACGGCGTAAAGCCGACCGTCAAGCAGCTTGCCAAAGAACTCGGCGAAAGCGAAGAGGATATCCTCGAGGCGATGGAATATAAATCGCCCGTAAGTCTGGATTCGACCGTCAAAGGGGAGGACAGCGACGTTCCCCTCTACGAGGTCATAGCAGACGATAAAAATGCCTTCGACAGTTTTGACGACAGGGAATCGCTCCGCACGGAGATTAAAAAGCTCACGCCTACCGAGCAACAGGTAGTAAACTTAAGGTTTGTAAAGGGCAAATCGCAGGCCGAGGTCGGCAAAATTCTCGGCGTAAGCCAGATGTTCGTGTCGAGGGCGGAACGCAAAATAGTAGAAAAACTCAGGGAAGCTCTGGTAAAATGATTTCGTTCAAAGTTGATAAATTAGCCGAGATGAACGACTCCCTGAAGGAGTTCATCAAATATCTCGAATCGCTCGACGTCAACGACGACGCGCTGTTCGACAGCCGTCTGGTATGTTGCGAGCTCATTTCCAATGTAATAAAACATTGCCACGAAACGGCGTATTTCAAAGGGGCGGTAGTCGGCGACGAAATAGTCATCGGCGTGTCTTCCGATTCCTCTTTCGACGGCGAAGCCAAGCCCAAACTCCCCGATGTCCTGTCAGAATGCGGCAGAGGACTCTATATAGTCAATGCGGTCAGCGGCGGCAACGTCCGCTTCGAGGGCAACAAGATAATCGTAAAACTAAAGCTCGGCGAACAGCAGTAAATCTGCATTTGAGCGGAGTATAAATCAGATATTTACAGATAAAGACGCATTGGGCGCCCGACCGAACAAAAGCAGTTCGGTCGGGCGCCCATTTAACTTATCAGATAATTTTGTCGGAGGACATTATTGCGTAGCGCAAACGCCTTTAATTTTGAGAAAGTTACCCTTATGCCGACAACGGGCATTGTTGCCTATATCTTCGCCTCTATGCCATACGCTGTGCCCACGGCGCAAATGTCTGAGATGCTTTTCACGGCTCGCTCCGTCGGCAAAGAGGTCCTGGGTAAGCGCAGCATCGTCAACAGCCTTAACCTGTATAAAAAATAAGAGCCCGACAATCTTGTCGGGCTCGTTTGCTGAGCTTAAAGCTGTTTATATATCTTTGCAATCAGTCCGTCGGAAAGGATGTTGCGGAATCTGTTCAGGTGGATGAATACGGAGGAGAAGAACTCGCTGTTGTCGCCGCCTATCACGTATTCGGGCATTCCGCTGAACTTACCCTTCGACTTTTCGAGGAAGGTCTGAACGAATTCAATCTTTTCGGAATCTTCAAGCGTATTTATGAATGCGTCGGTAGGGCCGTCGTATACCGCCTTGTAGGTGTAAACAACCTTCTTTTCGGGAGCAAGCATGGTAAGCTGCTCGGGCTCGTCGGAAGTTGCCTGTACGGGCGCGGTTGCCTGTTCGGTTTCTGCGGGCTGATTTACTGCAACGGGTGCAATGGGAGGAATGACTTCCGCCGTCTGCGTCGTCGCCGTTTCGCTCTGTTCGGGTACAGCCGCTACGGGAGGAGGTACGTCCCTTACCACAACGGGAGGGGTGTAGTCCTCGGTGACGGGAGCAAAATCTGCATCGTCCTCGAAGAGGTTTACGGTTCTGCCGTCCTCGACGGGAAGCTTGCCCTTGGCTACCCTGCTCTTGTCAGCCGCCGTCCTTGCAATTGCAAATATGAGCTCGACGAGCGTAAGCGCAAGCGCGATATAGAGGTATAAGCCGGGTGCATAGCCTTCGAGTACTATGAAGAGCACTACCGCCGCAACGCCGACTATGAGGGTGACGATATATCTTATTATGGCAAATACGTTGTGTCCCTTATTGGTAACGGGCGTGCCGTCTGGTCTGTACTTTCTGCCGTCGCCGAGCGAAATCGTCTCGACTGCAAGGTTGAAGAGCACGAGCACGCAGAATGCCATGATTACAATGACGGCAATCTTGAGCATCAGGTCGCCGAGTTCAAGCACTTCGGAATTGAACGCGCCAAACTTTATAAGATATTCGAATCCGAAAATTGCGGTGCCGTTCTGGTTTACCATGCCCGCAACGTTGCCCGACTGGATGAGGTCGGAGAAATTGTTGAGGGGGGAGGAAAGAGCGGGGATGATTGCCGCAATGTCAAACAGCGCGAGAGCTGCTATGCCTGCAATTATGAACGTGAAGGTCTTGTATACGCCCATGCCGCCCTTGAGCGCTATCGACTGAATTATGACGATGAGCGCGCAGACGCCGAGGGAAATTACAAGGTTCATGGCATCGAACGTGCCGTCGGTTACAAATGTCTGGAGCGAGAAATAGAGTATGCCGCCGAGCACGAGGAGGGAGGCAATCTCTATGAAGAACGCGCTGCCCGCGCTCGTTCTCTTGTTCCTGTTGCCGCAGCATACGGGGATGAGGAAGATTAAGCCGAGCACGCATAAGAGCGCATAGAGCACGCAGAGTACGGCAACATAGTCTACGCCGAACAGGTCATGTACGCTGTTGTATGACAAGAACCATTCGCCGAGGTCGGGAAGAATATTCTTGTCGAGCACGCCGAAGAGGCAGGAATTGAAGATGGAAGGGAGATACCTGAACATCATTCTGTCCGCCAGTTCGCCGCCCGTTCCGAAGAGGGGAACGAAGAGACCTGCCCAGAGGGCGAGCAGTGCGATTACATATGTAACCACTACGGCCGTCTTCTTCCTTGCGTTCTTCTTTTCCTGTTCGGAAAGGTCGATAATTTTTACGGAATCAGTGTCTTTTTTGTTTGCCATAACAATCGTCTCCGTTTTTTATTTGCTGTTGCGGCGGTTGCCGACTGCGCTGTCTGAGCCCCGCCTGAAATTTTGCCGAAAGTCAGCTATATTAACTACAACTATTTTAATACATTTATGTGTCCGTGTCAAGGTATAAACTGACAATTTGTGGGTACTTTGTAAATTGATGTAGCAATATGCCGCAATCAACGCATATCGGGGCGCGCGTGGGGCGTAATTTTAGCCCTGCGGTTCACAATAATTTTGGACAAAAAATATAAGGCGTATACACTTTTGACCAAATTGATAAAAGCAGTTGAAAAAAGAGCCGAAAAGGTGTATACTGATAGGGTAAACACAAATGCCTTCCCGTGCGGCTTGATTTGAAGACTGCGTTAAGAGGAAGGGATAATGCGGGGTGCTGTATGCCGAGATCAATCTGCCTTACGGCGGGCGAAAGCATGATAATAGAACTTGCCAATCACGTCGACGAAGAGGGCAGAAAGCGCATACTCATGAGGTATGACGTGTTGCGCTTTGCAAAGGTTTTCGAGGATGCCGAGGTGGTGTCGGTGTGCTATTGTCTCTTTGAAAACGATCTCAACGTAAAGCAGACCGCGCAGAAACTGTATATGCACCGCAACACGCTCATATACCGCCTTAAAAAGCTTAAATGTGACGTCGGGCTGGACATAACCACCTTTTCCGACGCGGTGATATTTATAATTTTGCACTGTTTTTATGTCTCGAAAAGGGGTACGGGTAAGGTATTCAATGAAAAACAATAAGGTAGTCAGAATTTTTATCGCCGTCATAGTCGCAGTCGTGCTCGCCATTGCTGCGTTTATCGGCGGATTCTTTGCCGGCAAGGCGAATAAAAGCGGAATAGTCGGCACATATGACTGGGTGACCGACCTGATTATTAAGAACTATGTCGGCGGAGACGTCACAGAAGAGGACATAAAGAATGTCACGCTCGAAGGCATAAATTCCCTTCTCGACAGATACTCGACCTACTACACCGCCGAGGAATATGCCGCCGAATACGCCCAGAGCCAGGGCAGCATGAAGGGAATAGGCGTGTCGTTCAGCTATATTCCCGAAGGCGCCAGCGAGCTTGGCAGCGGAATACACATCGAAAAGGTGGTTCTCAACTCGCCTGCGTTCGAAAGCGGACTTAAGGAAGGAACTTTCGTCACGGGCGCGAGAGTGGGGGAAGAGACTACGCTGTTCGACACTTTGGACAGCTTTTCGGCGTTCATGTCCGCCCTGCCCGACGACGAGGACTTCACGCTCATAACCGACAGGGGCGAATATACCATGGCAAGGAGAGCCTATACCGCAAGTTACTGCATAATGTCCACGGCGGAGACTACGTACAGCGTCACATACCAGGGCAATTTCATGAACATAGTCGAAACTGACGGCGGCATCTCCTATCTTCCCGAAGATACGGCATATCTAAGGCTTACCGAATTCTACGGCAACGCCGTGCAGGAATTCAGCGAGCTGGTCAGAATTTTCAATCAGCAGGGCTGCACTTCGCTCATCCTCGACCTGAGGGGAAACGGCGGCGGTTATGTCGATGTAATGTGCAATCTCTCGGGCATATTCCTGGGGCAATTGCCCTCTGCAGGCAACGTTGCCATGAGTGCTAAGTACAAAAACGGCAGAACTTTGGAATATGCCGTAAAGGGCGTCGACGACCAATATACCCTGCCTGCCTCTACCGAGGTAAAGGTACTCGCCGACAACGGCACGGCAAGCGCGTCGGAGGCGCTCATGGGCGTCCTCATCTCAAACGACGTCATATCCTACGACGACGTATATCTCACCGACTTTTCGGAGGACTACCTGACTTATTCGGGCACGACGCAAAAAAATTGCTCGACTTACGGCAAGGGCATAATGCAGCAGACCTTCGTCAACGGGTCGAGCGGAGAGGCGCTCAAACTCACCGTCGCAAAGATATACTGGCCTGACGGCACCTGCATACACGACAGGGGAATACGCGCCGAGGACGGCTGTCACACGCTCTATTCATACTGGAGCGTAACCTACGGCGACGAGCAGCTCAAAAGCCTTTTCGAAGGCGCCTGACTGAGGTCGGCCGCACGCATTGATACGCGTTTGTTAAGGCATATGTGCCGCCCAATTTAAAAATAACGCAAAAATTCAGGGAGCTTATCTCGGCTTCCTGAATTTTTTTACTCTGACCGCATCGAACAGTATGCAGACCGAAAAGCCCTTTTCGGTTCTCGTCATGTCCAGCGAATATTTTCCGTCCGCTTCGAAGTACTCGCCGCAGACGTGTTTAAGGTCGTGCAAAAACAGCTGTTTTTCCTCTTCCGTCATGTCTTCGCGTTCGTTTAAAATTGTATTCACAGCGCCCTCCTCAGCCGCCTTTTTATGGCGCCTTTCAGTCCCATGTAGGGGCGCATTACGGCAAAGACCTTGTCGCCCTTGCTCATGAGTTTTGCCGCGCACATCGCATATGCCTTTTTTGTCCTCGGCTTAAGCTTTCCGAGCGGCATGCCCAGATCTTCAGGTATTACGCCCATCAGGTCGCACCTTAAAATGGCGGCAGTTTCCTGCGGAGTCATGACTTCCCCGTCAAATACAAGTCCTCCGTTTATCTTGTTCACCACCACGCTCTTTTTGCTCATTCCGCAATCGGTCAGGCGCGCAAGCTTGTCGTCTGCGCCCTTTACGGAGGAGGGGTAGGGCTCGGTCACGACAATCGCCTCGCCGCACGCGCCGCGCGCGGCAGAGTCGCACAGCACGTAGTCGAACAGCCCCTCGACCGTCTTTACGGCCTCTTCGCAAAATGCCTTGTCGTCGCAGCCGAGCGTGGGCAGTATGTATAAATTTTCCGACTTGGGGTGCTTTAATATTGCCTGCTTGACCCTGCACGCTCCGCTCTTTGCGTCGGCGAGAGTATATACGTTCATTCCCTGCAGGCCGCACAGAAACAGCCCGTCTGCGCAGCTCGAATCGCCGTCTACTATTAAAGTGCGCTGCCCTTCGCGCGCCAGCGCGTCGCCCAGCCCTATCGCAAAAGTAGTCGCGCCCGCGCCGCCCTTGGCGGAAGTTATAAAAATTTTAGTTGCCATATGACAAATCTCCATTGCTTGAGTCATTTTTAATTATATAATAGAGTCAAAGCCGTATTTTGTTTGCTTCTATCCTATTTTGTAATAATTTGTCATAAAAAAGTAATAATGTCATATGACAAGTTGGCTTATTTTGTTGACAATCGGCATAGGATAATTTATAATTGTATGCAATGAGGGCGTATCGGCATATGACAAATTCGCCGATATCCCGTGCAAACTGAGTAATCAAGGGCATTGCGGCAGGTCGTGTCGGAATGCCGCAGAGAGTAATTATGAAATTTTCCCTTAAAAGATTTGCAATAGCAGTACTCGCCGCCGCAGGTCTGACCTTCGGCGCTTTCGGCGTGTCTGCTTGCGCCAAGAAAGCCGTAGTCGAGGAAATCACGGGCAATACCGAGATAACCAAGACGCCTGCGCCTACGGACGGCAGTCTGCCCACGGCGCACAGCGGCACCGAAAATCTTGCCTACATCGCTGCCGTTCTGGACAGCCAGACAAAGTGGCACAGCTACGGCTACACGACTAGCAATGCCTCCATCGCAACCCAGATTACCAGGACGTGGAAGGACTATTCCGACGGCGTTCTGATAACGTCGGACATAACCTATTCGTCGATGGTAAAGTCGGGTTCCCAGACGTGTACGGTAGAGGGGGCTGACGGTGCCCAGGTATATTTCAGGTCTTCGGGCGTTCCCGATTCGTCGACTACTCACCTTACGGCTGCGTGGGATTCAAATCCCCCGACCTACTATGCCGAGAGCGCTTTTTATAAGACATACGGACTTCTTCAGACCGAGCTTTCCAGCTATATCATAAACGACGAAAGCGTGCTCGAAAGCAGCGAAGTTACCGTAAATTCAGACGGAACGTATACCCAGAGTTTCGTGCTCGACCCTAAACTTTCGACCTACTACTATCAGTACGGAATGAAGACCAGGGGCGGTCTTGCGGCATATCCCGTGTTTGAAAGCGTCAAT
This sequence comes from uncultured Clostridia bacterium, assembly GCA_944354125.1. GTDB lineage: Bacteria > Bacillota > Clostridia > Christensenellales > Borkfalkiaceae > Coproplasma. The sequence continues at coordinate 79,926 of CALVPT010000005.1, forward strand.
CTTTCGGTTACTTTCGACTCGTCGTGGAGGGTGCTGTCGCTCACCGCGCGCGACGTATCCCGGGTAAACAAGGGCGTGGTAGTCAATTCGGTTTCTGACAATACGACCGTGTTCAGCTACGGCGACGACGGTTTCGACGACGCGCATTTTGCATACTATGACGACTATTACAGGGCATACGTCGGCGACGATTCGCTGGACGTCGGCGGCGAGGTGGAGGAAGAGCTCGTTCTCGACGTTACCAACGTGCTTTCCAACGGCTTTGCCAAGATTTTAAGCGGCGGCGACCAGTTCAAAGTCGCAGTCACCCTCGGCGATACCCGATATGTCGGATATCTGTTTGCGGGGCTCGACCTCGAGGATATTCTCGGCACGCTCAACGTAAGGCTGAGTCTTGGCAGGGACTATGTAAATCAGTCGCTCTACGTCGAATATGCCAACGGCGAGCTGGAGGCATACTACGGCAACGACTTTGCGCTCAGCTGCAATCTTGCCGAAACAAAACTTGCCATAGGTCAGCTTGAAGAATTCATAAAGGGCTTTTCGGGCGCGCTCGAGGGCATAGTTTCGCTTGACTCTTCGGAGGGCGGCATAGGCGACGATGCCGTTGCCGCGCTCATGGATTCGCTCGTGCTCGAGACAAGCGAAAATAAAGCTACGCTCATTCTCGACACCGATGACCTTCTGGGTCTCGGTGTGGGCATCAGGGCAACTCTGGATTTCGGCGTAAGCAATAATTCCATAACCTTCAGAAACTGCGATATCACCGAAATTTCGCTCGGCGGCGAAAAACTCAATCTCGCTTTAAATCTCAAGGTATCCTCTGCGGAGATAATTTCTCGCGACGACACGACCGCGACCGCCGACCTCGCAGAATACATAGCCGATGTGCACGCGCTTCTTTCTTCCGATTTAATCAGGGTTTCAGCCTCGCTTGACGGAGATAAAGAGGGTGTCAACCTGTCGGCAATCAAGGGACTTAAAGTCGACCTTGACGCCTATGTCGATGCGGACGGCATAACAGTCGGCGCAGATGCGGCGGTAAAATATACATATAAGGGCACTCCCGTTTCGGCAAAGGCGAGCATATGGTACGAATACGATTCGTCCGCCTCCCGCTACGGAAAGGCGTACATAACCCTTACCGAGCTCAACGGCAGCAGCCTTTCGCTTAAAGTCGGATGCGATATCTCCGACATTATCGGCGGCATTTCCTCGGCGCTTACATATTCGGGTGCCGATTTCGGCGGCTCTAAGGATAGTCTTGTCGCCGTCCTCAACGGAGCTTTCAGCGCAGACCTTTCTTCGGTTGTAACCGAGCTCTATGCGGATAACTCAAAGATAAAGCTCGGACTGAACGTCGATTCGCTTCTCGATATGCTCAGTCTCGATGTCGGCGTCAAATTCGGTTCCTGCGCGCTCGTATATGAACGCGGCGATGCGGCGGCAAACGGCGGCACGCTCACGGCAAGTCTGCCGGCAATAGGATTCGGCGTAAAGATAAGCGGCGCCGATGGTCAGCTCGCCGCTCCCGACGCTTCCGACTATCTCGATCTCAGCTATGTCCTTTCGGATATAGAGAAGTTCGCAAACGCCGAACTCTATAAGGCAGAAATCTCCTTTGACGGAGCCAAGGCAACGGGGCTTGGCATAGCCGAGCTTGCAGGGCTTAAGGCAGAGCTTACCGCATATCTCGATGCAAAGAACATAACCGTAGGCGCAAACGCAGTTGTTTCGTATACATACAAGACCAACACCATAACCGTAGATATATCTGTATGGTACGACAACGCAAGCGGCAACGTAATAGTCAAGCTCAATAAGCTCAATGATAAGGCAACCGCCCTCAGCATGTATGTCAAAGCTGAAGAGCTGGGCTCAGCTGTAAGCGGACTTGTGGGCGCAACGGGAACGAGCACGGACGGACTTGCGATAGACCTCGACGGCGTAATAGCAGGACTGCTGTCCGCAGATTTTAACGAACTTCTTCCCGAGCTTTCGAATACATCAAACGGACTTAAGGTCAGCGTAAATGCAGATAAGCTCATTGAAATACTCGGCGCAGACCTCGGCATAACGCTTGGCAACATAGACCTCGCATATGCCCACGGCGATGTACCCGAGCTGACGGCGGCAGCGCCAGCGCTCGGACTTAACGTCAACGTAGTGCCCGAGAGCGGAACGATAGAGCTGCCCGACATAGAGAACGCGCTCAACATTTCTGATGTGCTTGCGGATATAGAGAAGTTTGCAAACGCCGAACTCTACAAGGCAGAAATCTCCTTTGACGGGGCAAAGGCAACGGGGCTTGGCATAGCCGAGCTTGCAGGGCTTAAAGCAGAGCTTACTGCATACCTCGATGCAAAGAACATAACCGTAGGCGCAAACGCCGTTGTATCTTATACATACAAGACCAGCACCATAACCGTAGATATATCGGTATGGTATGACAACGCAAGCGGCAACGTAATAGTCAAGCTCAATAAGCTCAATGATAAGGCAACCGCCCTCAGCATGTATGTCAAAGCGGAGGAGCTTGGTTCAGCTGTAAGCGGACTTGTGGGCGCAACGGGAACGAGCACGGACGGATTTGCGATAGACCTCGACGGCGTAATAGCAGACTTGCTTTCCGCAGACTTTAACGAACTTCTTCCCGAGCTATCTAATACCGCAAACGGACTTAAGGTCAGCGTAAATGCAGATAAGCTCATTGAAATACTCGGCGCAGATCTCGGCATAACGCTTGGAAATATAGACCTCGCATATGCCCACGGCGATGTACCCGAGCTTACGGCGGCAGCGCCAGCGCTCGGACTTAACGTCAATGTAGTGCCCGAGAGCGGTACGATAGAGCTGCCCGACATAGAGAACGCGCTCAACATTTCGGATGTGCTTGCGGATATAGAAAAGTTTGCAAATGCCGAACTCTATAAGGCAGAAATCTCCTTTGACGGAGCAAAGGCAACAGGGCTCGGCATATCCGAGCTTGCAGGGCTTAAGGCAGAGCTTACTGCATACCTCGATGCAAAGAACATAACTGTAGGCGCAAACGCCGTTGTATCTTATACATACAAGACCAACACCATAACCGTAGATATATCGGTATGGTACGACAATTCAAGCGGCAACGTAATAGTTAAGCTGAATAAGCTGAATGATAAGGCAACCGCCCTCAGCATGTATGTCAAAGCGGAGGAGCTGGGCTCAGCTGTAAGCGGACTTGTGAGCGCAACGGGAACGAGCACGGACGGACTTGCGATAGACCTCGACGGCGTAATAGCAGACTTGCTGTCCGCAGATTTTAACGCACTTCTTCCCGAGCTTTCGAATACCGCAAACGGACTTAAAGTCAGCGTAAATGCAGATAAGCTCATTGAGATACTCGGCGCAGACCTCGGCATAACGCTTGGCAACATAGACCTTGCATACGCCCACGGCGATATGCCCGAGCTTACGGCGGCAGCGCCTGCGCTCGGACTTAACGTCAATGTAGTGCCCGAGAGCGGTACGATAGAGCTGCCCGACATAGAGAACGCGCTCAACATTTCGGATGTGCTTGCGGATATAGAAAAGTTCGCAAACGCCGAGCTCTACAAGGCAGAAATCTCCTTTGACGGAGCCAAGGCGACGGGGCTTGGCATAGCCGAGCTTGCAGGACTTAAGGCAGAGCTTACTGCATATCTCGATGCAAAGAACATAACCGTAGGCGCAAATGCAGTTGTTTCGTATACATACAAGACCAGCACCATAACCGTAGATATATCGGTATGGTATGACAACGCAAGCGGCAACGTAATAGTCAAGCTCAATAAGCTCAATGATAAGGCAACCGCCCTCAGCATGTATGTCAAAGCGGAGGAGCTTGGTTCAGCTGTAAGCGGACTTGTGGGCGCAACGGGAACGAGCACGGACGGATTTGCGATAGACCTCGACGGCGTAATAGCAGGACTGCTTTCCGCAGATTTTAACGCACTTCTTCCCGAGCTTTCGAATACATCAAACGGACTTAAGGTCAGCGTAAATGCAGATAAGCTCATTCAAATACTCGGTGCAGACCTCGGCATAACGCTTGGAAATATAGACCTCGCATATGCCCACGGCGATGTACCCGAGCTTACGGCGGCAGCGCCTGCGCTCGGACTTGACGTCAATGTAGTGCCCGAGAGCGGTACGATAGAGCTGCCCGACATAGAGAACGCGCTCAACATTTCGGATGTGCTTGCGGATATAGAAAAGTTCGCAAACGCCGAGCTCTACAAGGCAGAAATCTCCTTTGACGGAGCGAAGGCAACGGGGCTTGGCATAGCCGAGCTTGCAGGGCTTAAGGCAGAGCTTACGGCATATCTCGATGCAAAGAACATAACCGTAGGCGCAAACGCCGTTGTATCTTATACATACAAAGGCAATACCGTTTATGCCGATTTCACAGTCTGGTACGACTATGACGACAGCAGCATAGGCGATGTCTGGCTGACGCTCAACTCAATCAACGGTAAGGCGGCTGATATCAGCGTAAGGTGCGACATATCTCAGCTCAGTCAGGCGATAGAAACGCTGATGGAGGCATTCTCGCTTGAGGAGTCCCCCGTGATTGCGACCGATTTCGGCAAACTTGACGTAACCGAAGTCGTAGGCAATATCCTCGGCGCAGATTTCAACAGATTGCTCCCCGACATCAGGACTTTTGCAGACGGTGCAAGTCTTACGGTAGATGCCGATTATCTTCTGACCCTTCTCGGCGTCAATATCGGTATAAATCTCGGGCAGATTGACCTTGCATATGACTGCAACGCGCACGGCCTTACGCTTGCGGCAAACAGCCTAGGGCTTAACGTCGAAGTAGATACGGCGACGACGGGAATAATCCAGCAGAAGCCGACGGACGCGTGCGAACTTTCAGACCTTGTCGCGCTTATCAATTCTACCGTAAATCAGGTAAAGCAGATAATCGACGAAAAGCTGTTGTCGTTCAGCATAGACAGGGGGCAGACTTATATCTCGGTTGACGGTATAAAGGCCGAGCTCTACGGCGAAGGCGAAATAAGCTGGGCAAAGGGTCAGACATATGTCGCACTCGATCTCGGCTTAGCCCTCACGGAGACGGCAACCGACGAGACGACGATTAAATTTGTATATATCGAGAACCCTTCTTCAGACAGGCCGACAATAAGGCTGGTCATAAACAACGTAGGCATAGATGTCTATCCCGAGGACGTAGAACTTGTAAAGAGCGGCATAGACAAGATTTATTCCAGGGTAGAGGGACTGCTTCCTGCAAATAATACGGTATCAACCACGGCGCCCGTCATGCAGTCGAAAGAGCCTGTAAGCGGCGGCGACGAGCTGATGGCCGTGATATTCAGGGCGCTTGCAACCGGCGACTGGGTGGAAGTCCTAGGCGATATGTCCCTGACCTTCGATGAAAATTCGCTGCTTTTAAACTATCTCAAGGACAATACGCTTGCCTACGAGGTAACGGATAACGGCGAAATGAAGGTCGACTACAGCGGTAAGGTGCTCGGTTTTGAGCTTGGCGGTTCGCTCAACGTTTCTGCAGGCTCGGCAAACCTCATTTCGGCGATAGACAATCAGCTTGCGGGCGGAGAATATGACATATCCTCGAGCAGGGAAGAAGGCGCGCAAGGCTTTACAAGGCTCGTCTATGATTTCCTCTTCGATGCCATATCTTCCGTGACGATAGACAATATATTGGGTTCGGATACGTATACGGTTAAATTCGAGCTTGCGGGCGACAATTCGGCCATAGCCGAACTCAAGGACGTATATGTGCTTGCAACCATGTATATGACGGGCGAGCAGGGCGAAAGGGGCAAGATTGCCGAAGCTGACCTCGAGCTCGACGTCAAAGGCGTGGAGATAAAGCTCAACGTCATTGCAGAAAGGGCGGGCGGCGAGACGTATTTCTATATAAACCTTTCACAGGTGCTCAACTTTAAACTTCCCGACCTCAAGGTTATGGCTACCCAGTCCAGCCTTTATGACACCCTTAAGGTGCTCATCTCGGCTGTGACCGATACCAACGTTGCCGGCGTAATAGGCACTCTTCTGCCCGAATACGAGTTCGCTACGGTCGACTCGTTCGGTTCCCAGTCGGTAAAAGTCGACGATGCGACGCTTTCGCAGCTTGCGGATATCATAGATAAGCTTTTGAACTTCAACTTCAGCCAGGCGTTCACGGCGACTCGGACGGGCGACGTGACCACGGCAACGGTTGACTTCGACAACATAGCAATGCAGCTCGGGCTTTCGGCTGGAAATCTCGGCAGCGCCGAGGCGGTGATAAATCATAAAAATCACACCATAAAGAGCTCTGCCAAGGCGGATGTGTTGCAGCCCGATGGCTCGTACGAGACAAGGGAATGGCTATATCTGCTCTCCGAAACGACGGCAAGGCGCGACTATTCGTCGCTCGACAAGGACGAATATATAAACATAGAGTTCCTGCCCGACCTAATTTCCGACCTCGTGAAGTTTGCGACTGACGACGACGGCGAAATTTACGGCTCGTTCACGCTGAGCGGAAGCATTACCGCCGATATCGTCAGCATGATAAGCATTAAGATTGACATAAGCAGGCTTACGTTCAGCTTTAACGAGGGACAGGGTATATACTTCACGCTCATAGGTCAGCTTTCGGGCGGTCTGGTAAGCAACAACACGATAGGCATAACCTATGAAGACGGCTATTTGACTCTTGCAAAGGGGCTCAATTCGGCGGCTCCCGAATACAAGATAATGACTTTCAACTATTTCATAGACCATATGTTTGCGACCGACGGCACCTCTACGCTCAACTATCTGCTCGGCGTAAACAATACACTCTGGAAGGTTGTCGTAGGCGCTCTCGGCGACCTCGTCAAGCTCGATTCGGGCATAACCAAGCCCGAGGAGATATTCCTCTATGCCGCAAAGACCGAGGAAGAGGACGAGGAAATATCCATGTATGACTTCGTCGAGGCATTGAGGGTAATCGTAGACGGTCAGGAGACTGCGGTAATAGGCGATTACGGCACTATCGAGCAAAAGCTGGGCATATACGATAACTATTACGGCTTCAGTCTCAATGCCGGGCTCATAACAAATGACGTTCTGACCGAGCTCATTGCGGCAATCGTCAGGGACGACGAAGTTGGCATAAGCGGTATCAAGGCATACGGTGCAATCAGCGCATATGTAAGTTTCAGTCTTGATTTGAGCTATGACGAGGGGCTTACGCCTGCCGATTCCTATAAGATAGGCACCGAGCTTGAGCACGGAAAGTACGCACCCAGCCTTTACAGGGCGGCGCTTGCCGTGGCGGAAGAGAACGGCGTGACGGTAGACTTCGACCACTACGTCAAAAAGCCTGAAGAGGGCTATGACGAGACTTTCGGTTGCTTCTCGACCAACGGGCTTAAGACCGAGTACTCCAAGGAGCTCTACAGGCATTCTCTTACCATTGTAAAGCTGGACGGCACTACGGAAAACAGGGACGTAAGGCACGGCTCGACGATACATACCTATGACAACCAGTCGCCCGTATATACCTCGGACGGGTACAGACTTCTCTATTCCTATACGAACGGAGGGGAGGTTGCGGATAAGTCGTTCATACTCAACGGCGACGTCACGCTGTATGAAATCAGGCGTCAGGCGGTAAAGGTATATATTCAGAACGGCGAAACGACTTATGTCGTCAATTCGTTCGTCGGCGACTACGTTCCCATGTCTGCAAACGGCATAGATGCAATCGACGGTCCTTATTACGAGGACGGGACGCCCGTACAGAGCGGTCAGACAATTCCCCAAGGAATTTCCGAGCTCAGGCTTTACGGCACGTTTGCAAAGAGCAAGGCGGAAATAAACTTCGTCGAGTACACATTCGACGCGGCAACGCGCTCATACATAGCAAGCGGAAAGGCGGCAGGTTTCAACGATAAGTATTCGGTGAACGGCGAAACGCTCGTCCTCGAAAACGAGATTGACGGATATCCCGTAAAGGCAATCGCCGACTATGCGTTTGCGAATACCGACGACAAGCCCATAAAAAATGTCGTCGTACCCTCCAACATAACGACGGTGGGGGCAGGCGCATTCCTCGATAACTACGGAATGACCGGCGCCGTATTCCTCGCAGACAGAGTGACAATGCTTGGCGACCTCAAGTCCAAGTCAATGCCATTCTACGGCTGTTCGACCGTTCAGACGGATACGGATAAGGCAAACGAAAAGACCATACTCAACATATATTACAACGCGGTTACCAACCAGAATATGGATTGGACCAACTTCCGCATAGTCGAGCCTTCGCCTGCAATTATATATTATATGTATGTAGGCAACGACCCCAATACCTCGGAGTGGGTAAACTATAACAAGAACGGCGGAGGCGCGCTGCATCAGGCAGGCAGCTGGGACTATGTAGAATATGAGGTCAATGCAGATGCCGTAACCGAAATCTCCGTCGGGGAGCTTGCGGCCGAATATGTTCAGACGGGGCTTATCGGCGAAAGGTACAGCGGCGCGGAAGATTTGAAGGCGTATATAGCCGACGCGCTTTCGCAGTACGTAAACGAAATGGGTGAAAACAAATACATCGTCGAGGTTATCGCGGGCAAGGGCAAGGACGGCTCTACGCTTGTAAGCGTAAACGTATCGCTCAACATTCCCATTTCGGTCACCATGTACAGCCAAATAGACATGACGTATAACGGCACTGCCGTATATGCAAATTCTGCAACTCATGTAAACGTAGTCAAGTCGGAGGACGGCATAACGCTGTTCAGTCCCGAGGCGGCAGGCTATGCGTTCCTCGGCTGGGCGGCTATGGAAGACGGAAGCTTCGTGTTTGTCGACAGAACTACTAAGTACCTGGGCGAGGACTATGTGTACTATGCAGTCTGGGGTACCAGCAAAGTCGGGGCGCAGTTTGCCTCGTCTGTAAACTATGGCGGAACGGCGCTTAGCGGACCTTCCGGCAGCGGCATAGACGGCAAATGGTACGACTCTTCCTGGAACGAGGTGAGCGATTTGTCCGCACTTTCTCCCGATAACGCGATTGTGTATACGAGGAGCATATTTACCGTAACTTACAAGGTTGATGGCAATCTCATAACCAACTTGTCAGACAGTCTGAGTGGTTATAACGGCACTACGGACAATCTGAGCCGCAGCTTTACGGCGTATGAAGGTCAGACGATAACGGCAGAGCGTTCCGCCGACCAATACTCTATGACTATAAGAGCGGACGGAATCGAAATTACCACTATTACTCTGAAGAAGACGTGGTTTGTTCATTATAAGTTTAAGGAAAGCGGGGCAAGCATTGTCTCGATAGACAAGGACGGCGAGCTGACATTTACATATTGATGTTCAGACAATGGAAAACTTAACAGGCGGAAAGGTAAAACTTTCCGCCTTTAACATTTTTTTCACAGTATTTTAATTTAATCAACATTTTATTTAATGCTTTTAACATTGATTTTTATGTGCGGAATTGGTATAATATTTCCAGATTCAAGCGATAAATCAAGGACAGGCAACAAGCTGAGCGCCGTTCGGCGCGGCATATGCCCCCTTTGGTTGCTTGTTATGAGACAGCAGTAGTAGAAATCAGATAAGGCAGGTAGAAAAATTCTATGAAATTGGCTAAAAAGATACTTGCGGCCACGCTCATTGCGGGCAGCGTTACGGCGCTTGCGTTTGCGGGCTGTACGGGCGCAAAGGGCATATCTTCGATTGAAAAGACGTCGACGGTGGGACTCAAAGACATATACACAATAACGTATACGGACGGTTCTACAAGTCAGTTTACGGTTACCAACGGCAGCAACGCCGACGCCAACAACATAACCATAAACGACATATACGAGGAGTATAAAAACCAGTACGGAGACATATCCTTTTCCGACTTCCTCGACAAATATCTCAACGCGGAGACGGACAGCGCGGCGGTAGTGCAGGACTGCCTCAAATCCTGCGTCAGCGTATACTGCGAATTTACTACCACCACGACAAAATATGACTTCTTCGGCAGGCCCATAGGCACGGAGATTACGCCCTCTCTTCAGATAGGTTCGGGCATAATCTACAAGATGGACTCCGACTATTCCTACATAATAACCAACTACCACGTCGTATACGGCGAAAACACCAACGAGGACATCTCGGAGATAACGCACGTATATCTCTACGGCAGCCAGTCCGCACCCTATGCCGAAAGTGCAAGCGCAACCTCCTATTCGTATGACGAATATGCAATCGCCTGCGATTATGTGGGCGGCTCGATAGACCACGACGTAGCGGTGCTCAGGGCTAAGACCGACGACATCCGCGCAATAAACGACAACGTCAGGGCGGTAGACGTTGCGGAAGGATACACCGTAGGCCAGACGGCGATAGCAATCGGCAACCCCGGCGGCGAGGGCATAAGCGCAACCAAGGGCATAGTCAGCGTCGATAACGAGTATATCACCCTTGACATAGACGGCACCAGCAGGAGCTACCGTTCGATAAGAATTGATACCGCCATATACGAGGGCAGCTCGGGCGGCGGACTCTTCGACATGTACGGCAGACTCATAGGCCTTACCAATGCGGGCGACGGCGAGGAGCAGAACGTCAACTTCGCCATTCCCGTGCAGATTGTGACGGGCGTTGCGGACAATATTATTGAAAATAACTCGCAGACGGTCAGAAAGATAACCATAGGCGTCACCGTCGTATCCTCCAATTCGAGGAACGAGTTCGACTCCGTCACGGGACTTTCGACGATAAAGGAAGACGTGACCGTCGACTCCGTGGTCAGCGGCAGCATAGCCGAGACCCTCGGCGCCAATAAGGGCGATATGATAAAGGGCATAGTCATCAACGGTCAGAGCAAGCTCATAAACCGCAGCTTCGAGCTGGGCGACATAATTTTAACCATACGTACAGGCGACGAGATAAAGCTCATCTTCTCGCGTGACGGCGAGGAAGTTCAGACGGAGGCATATACCGTCCAGCTCTCCGACATGGCATAAAAATGTAAAATTAAACGGCAAGCGCCTCCGCAACGATATGCGGAGGCGCTTTTGTACGCCTTAAGATTCAAAATTTTTATCGGGGTTTGCGGCTGCGCCGTGAGTAATTTAATAATTATGCCGAAGAAAGCATAAAATAGCGTATGAAACTTTTGATGCAACTTCTGAAGGAGGCAGGCGCCGATACGGACAGGGCGTTCACGGTCATTCCGGGGTACGGCGGCTATTTCAAGGCAATAAAGCGCGTAGCCGAGTATGCGCCGCAGAAAGTCACTCTGGGACTTGGCAAGGGGGTGCTCGTCGTGTCGGGCGAAAACCTCAGGATAGACAAATATTTCGAGGGCGACCTCTGGCTGCTCGGCGACATAAGGGGGATAGCGCTTGAATAATCTCGTCGAAATTCAGCTCACTGGCAGCGCGGACGTCGTTTTGAGGAAGCTGACGCGCGCCGACATAGCCGTATACAGGTTCAGAGTCAGCGGCGCGGTCATAACCTTTTGCGTTGAAGAGGAATATGTAAAAAAAGTTTTTGCAATTTTTGCGCATAGGTGTTATAATGTCGGTATAAGGCGTACCAGCGCAAGAAAGCGCATTGCCGCGGCGGTCAGGCGGCGCGTCGGACTTATTGTCGGCGCAGTCATATTCCTCGTCGCGGCGGTCGCGGCGGACTTTACCGTACTCAGGGTAAAGGTCACGGGCAACTGCGCATATCTTGCCGAGGACATAAGGCAAATAGCCGCGCAGTGCGGCGTAAGGGAATGGTCGCTCTGCCTTAAGGCGGACATACCCTCGCTGGAGGCGAGGGTGCTGTCGCTTGACGGAGTAAGTTTCTGTTCGGTCGCGCGCAAGGGCTCTTATATGATAATAGACGTAATGTCGGGCGGCGAGGAAAATACGCCTGCCGCATATACAGACTTTGTATCGCCCGAGAGCGGCAGAATTTTGCGCATAGTCGCCGTAAGCGGAACGCCGCTCGCCGCCGAAGGCGAGGACATACGGCGCGGCGAAAAGCTTATCGGGGCATATGCCGAGGGCGAGGACGGACAAAGGCGTTCCTGCCTTGCCGTGGGATTTGCCGATATAGAGGTGTCGCGCACGGTTTCGGTGCTCTTCGGCGAGAAGAGCGAGGAAAACGCCCGGGCGGCGCTGGGCATTGCGGCGCTGTATTCGGAAAACGTCATAAGTCGTTCTTATACGGTATCCGAAAGTCAGGACGGGGCAGTGTATGACGTCAGTTTTTCATACATATGCACCGTATCCGTAAATATGGAATAAAATTACAGGGGAAATGTATTGCATACGGAAAGAAGAGTTTCGGCTGACAATGTAGACCTGCTTGCAAGGGTGCTGGGCACGTTCGACGAAAATCTCAACATAATCTGCAGGGAGCTTTCGGTCGTCTGCCGCGTAGAGGGGTTGGATTTCATCATAAGCGGCGAGGAGGATAAAGTCCGCCTTGCCGAGGAGGTAATAGAAAATCTCTTTGCGCTCGCCGTGCAGGGCGAAAGGATAGACGGCGGCAGGACGGCATATTGCATAGAACTTGCCAGGGACGGCAGAGCGGCGGACATAGGCAAGCTCTCCTCTGGCACGGTATGCGTCACCTACCGCGGCAAGCCGATAAAGTGCAAGACGGTCGGCCAGCGCACATATGTGGACGCAATAAAGAAGAATGCCGTCGTGTTCGGCATAGGTCCCGCGGGCACGGGCAAGACCTATCTCGCCGTATGCCTTGCCGTGCAGGCGCTCAAGCAAAAGCAGGTGCAGAAGATAATTCTGACAAGACCTGCCGTCGAGGCGGGCGAAAAGCTGGGCTTTCTTCCCGGCGATTTGCAGACAAAGGTAGACCCGTATCTTCGTCCGCTCTATGACGCCCTTCAGGAGATGATGGGGCTGGAGACCTACTCCAAACTTATCGAGAGGGGCACGATAGAGGTCGCGCCGCTCGCATATATGAGGGGCAGAACGCTTTCCGACGCGTTCATAATACTCGACGAGGCGCAGAATACTACGAGGGAGCAGATGAAGATGTTCCTGACCCGTCTCGGCGACGGCAGCAAGATGGTCGTGACGGGCGACAAATCGCAGGTCGACCTGCCCGACGGAAAGAAGAGCGGTCTGGTGCACGCCGCAAAACTCCTCGACGGAGTGGAGGGCATAGCCGTAATAAACCTAACGGACAAGGATGTCGTCAGAAATCCTCTCGTAATGCGCATAGTCCGCGCCTATGAGAGGGAGGACATAGGGAGAAATCAAAGTGAAGACAAAACTGAGTAACAAAAAAGTGTGGCTGGGCGTAATGATAGTTGCGTTCAACGTCATTGCTCTGCTCGCGCTCACGTTTCTTATGATAGAGATAAACTACGGCATGGGCGTCATTGAGTTCATAGTCGATAACTTAAGCCGCATTATCTTCGTCGTGGCAAGCGTCACTTTCCTTTCGGCGCTGACGTTCGGGTATATCAGGTTTGACTGTCAGGAACTTCTGGAAAATCTTTCAAGGCTGATAGAGGTGTTGGTGCTGCTCGACATATCGGTTTTCGTGTCGTCCATCATCGGCAAATACATCGACCCCAACGCCCGTCCTTTCGGCTTTTTCGCGCTCATGTGCGCAACCGTTCTCAACCGTAAGGGCGCAATATTCTTCAACGTAATCAACGCCCTGCTCATATTCGTCATAGACGTCAACGTCAATCTCGTGGGCAGCATAACGGCAAACGTACAGATATGGCAGTATTGCGCAGGACTTCTCATGAGCTTCTGCGCCGGCACGCTCGTCGTGTTCTTCATGCGCAGCGTCAAGACGCGCATCCAGAGCATTCTGCTCGTCTTCCTGCTGCTCATACCCATAGAGCTCATCATAGGCGTGATGGAGGTGCTCTTCGGCGAGACCTCGGGCGATACTTCGCCGTATATGCTCTTTGCTTACGGCGCGTTCGGCGCGTTCATAAGCGTAGTGCTGTACATGATGCTCCTGCCCGTGTTCGAGTTCGTATTCTCCGAGCTTACGGTGTTCAGACTGAGGGAACTCACCTCGCCCGACGCAAAGCTTATAAAAAAGCTTAAGGCCGAGGCCCCCGGCACTTATAATCACTCGGTAGTAGTCGCTCAGCTTGCCGAGGCGTGCGCCAATGCGATAGGCGACGACAGCGAGCTTGCAAGGGCGGCGGCATACTATCACGACGTCGGCAAGCTCAGAAATCCCGAGATGTTCACCGAAAATCAGGCCGACTACAACATGCACAACGAGCTTTCCCCCGAACTTTCCGCCGACATAATACGTTCGCACGCAAAGGACGGCGCAAAGCTCATAAAGAAAAATCACCTGCCAGAATTCTTTGCCGACATAGCCATACAGCATCACGGCACTCTGCCCATAAAGTACTTCTATGCAAAGGCGCTCAAAATGACCGACGGCGAGATAAACATAGCCACGTTCTCCTATTCCGGCCCCACGCCCCAGTCGCGCATAGCGGCGATAATCATGATTGCCGATGCGGCGGAGGCGGCGTGCCGTTCGCTCAAGGACAGGTCGGCGGCGAACGTTCAGGCGCTTGTAAGCAGCCTGATAGAGGAACGACTCAATCTCGACCAGTTCGACAACTGCGACATAACCATGCGTCAGCTTTCTATAATAAGCCATACCATAGCGCAGTCGCTGTCGGGCGTATACCACTCGAGGATAGAATATCCGAAGATAAAGATTTCTAAGAGGGAACAGAATGTGTAAGCTGGAAATTATCAGCGAAGAGGAGTGCTTTTCCTGCCTTTCTCCCGTCTTTTCGGGCGAGTTCGAAAGCGATGCCTGTCTGTCGGCGGAAATACTCATAGTCGGCAGGGAGGAAATACACAGGCTCAACAGGGAATTCCGTCAGGTTGACAGGGCTACGGACGTACTGTCCTTTCCCACGCTCGACGGCATACGCGGAAAGAAGATTGCAAAGTCCGACTTCCCCTATGACGTCAGCGACGACGGCAGCATATTCATAGGTTCGGTCGTCATATGCCGCGAAGTGGCGGAGGAGCAGGCAAGGGAGTACGGTCACAGCTTCGAAAGGGAGCTTTACTATCTCGCCGTGCACGGGCTGTGCCATCTTCTCGGCTATGACCATATGACCGACGACGACAAGGCCGAGATGCGCAGGAAAGAAGAGAGAATAATGGAAAGACTTAACTTGAAGAGGGACAACGTATGAAGAGCGGATTCGTAGCCGTCATAGGCAAGGCAAACGCGGGCAAATCAACGCTCGTCAATGTGCTCGTCGGCGAAAAGGTGGCAATAGTTTCGCCCAAACCCCAGACGACGAGGGATGCCATAATGGGCGTATACAACGGCGCGGACAGCCAGATAGTATTCGTCGATACGCCGGGCATTTACAGGGCTAAAAACGCCCTGTCGTCGGTTATGGAAAAGACGGCGGAGACGACGGCGAGGGACGTCGACCTCATACTCTTCGTGCACGACGGTCACGCAGGCGTGAGCGAGAGCGATATTTCGCTCATAAAGCGCTATATGGGCGGCGACGTGCCCGTGATAATCGCCTATACCAAGATTGACATAATGCCCAGGGAGAATATCCCCGCGGACGTCAAAAAGCTGTATGACGAGGGCATAGACCTCGACATATTCCCCGTATCTGCCAGAAAGGGCACCAACCTCAAAAAGCTCGTGGCGGCAATAGAGGAGAGGTTGCCCGAGGGCGGAAAGGTCATAGAGGAGGACATAGTCTCCGACAAGAGCGAACGCTTCATGATCTCCGAAATCATGAGGGAGAAGGTGCTTTTGAAGTTTGACGAGGAAGTGCCGCACGGCATCGCCGTAATAGTCAACGAGTTTAGAAAACAGGATAACGGCGTGTACGAAATAAGCCTGGACATCGTCTGCGAAAAGGCCAACCATAAAGCCATACTTATAGGCAAGGGCGGCAGGGCGATAAAGGAAGTGTCGTCTTTTGCCAGGCAGGACATGGAAAAATTCCTCGGCGCAAAGGTATTTCTGACTACATACGTAAAGGTCAAGGAAAACTGGAGGGACAGGCCCTCGTTAATCCGCGACTTCGGCTACGACCCCAAAAACGGCAGATAATGGCAATTGCTCCGCCGTAATAATTTGCACCGTTTGCGCACAAGCTAACTTCAGGGAGGGGAGCTATGCGCAAAGTCGACAACGACGCTGCCGAACTTGCCTGGAAAATGTTTGAAAAGACGGGCTCGGTCAGCTATTACATGCTCTATCAGGAGCTCAAAGGCAAAAGGTAAAAAGTGGATAACATCAAGGTCAACGCCCTCATGATAAGGGCGACGGACTACGGAGAAAACGACAAAATACTCACCCTGCTTTCCGCCGAACTCGGCAAGATTACGGCGGGAATAAAGGGGGTAAAAAAGGCTGGCGCAAAGCTTAAATTTGCCGCCCAGCCCTTTTGTTTTGCCGAATACATTCTCGCCGAAAGGGGCGGAAGATATACTGTCACGCAGGCATCAGAGTGCGAAAGTTTCTATGAACTCAGGTGCGACGTCTCAAAGCTCTACGCGGCGTCCTCGGTGTGCGAGGTTGCCTCGGCTTTAAGCTACGACGGCGACGACGCGTCTCACATATTCTATGCCGCCGTCCATGCATTGGGTCAGATGTGTGTCGGCGACGAGAGCATGGAACTCATAAGGTTTCTTCTCTTTGCCCTCGGGAAGTCGGGCTATAAGGTAGGACTTGACAGGTGCACGGAGTGCGGCGCGCCCCTCGTGGAGGCGGAAAAGATGCGCTTCGACTTGGACACGGGCAGCTTTACCTGCTGGGATTGCGGCAACGGCTTCGGGACGGGCGGAGCGACCTATAACGTCCTGCGTGCGGCGGACGGGAAAAGCCATGTGAAGGAAATGCTCTCTAAGGAGGCAAAAAAGCGCGCGCTTAAGCTTTTGAAGGAGTACATAGCCTATAAAACCGACGCCAGGTGCGCCAGCCTTTCGGAATATATCAGACTTATATGAATGTCCCTCACATAAAGGGACATTTTTTTACACTAAAATTTGCTCAATTTACTTGAATTTATTACAAATATGAATTATAATATATACGTTTAAAAAAATAATCAACGAAATCAGGAGGAACTTATGGCAAAAAAGTATTGTTACCTGTTCTCTGAAGGTAACGCATCAATGAGAGAGCTTCTGGGCGGCAAGGGCGCAAACCTTGCAGAGATGACCAAAATCGGTCTTCCCGTACCTCAGGGCTTTACCATTTCTACCGAGGCCTGCACCCAGTACTATGAAGACGGCAGACAGATCAATCCTGAGATAAAGGACGAAATCATGTCCTATATCGACAAGATGGAAAAGATCTGCGGCAAGAAGTTCGGCGATAAGGAAAATCCCCTTCTTGTATCCGTTCGTTCGGGCGCAAGAGCTTCCATGCCCGGCATGATGGATACCATCTTGAACCTCGGCCTTAACGAAGAAGTTGTAAACACTATAGCAAAGAAGTCCAACAATCCCCGTTGGGCATGGGACTGCTACAGAAGATTCATTCAGATGTTCTCCGACGTCGTTATGGAAGTCGGCAAGAAGTACTTCGAAAAGCTCATCGATAAGATGAAGGAAGAAAAGGGCGTTCAGTACGATGTAGAACTCAGCGCAGACGATCTTAAGACGCTTGCAAACCAGTTCAAGGCAGAGTACAAGGCTCAGCTCGGCAAGGACTTCCCCGATGATCCCAAGGAGCAGCTCTTCGAGGCAATCAAGGCAGTATTCCGCAGCTGGGACAACCCCAGAGCAAACGTGTACAGAATGGACCACGACATCCCTTACAACTGGGGTACCGCGGTAAACGTTCAGATGATGGCATTCGGCAACATGGGCGACGATTGCGGCACGGGCGTTGCATTCACCCGTAACCCCGCAACAGGCGAAAAGGGCCTCATGGGCGAGTTCCTCATGAACGCTCAGGGCGAAGACGTCGTTGCAGGCGTTCGTACTCCCATGCCTATCTCCAAGATGGCAGAAGTTCTTCCCGACGTATATAAGCAGTTCCTCGAAGTCTGCAAGACTCTTGAAAATCACTACAGAGACATGCAGGATATGGAATTCACCATCGAGCAGGGCAAGCTCTACATGCTTCAGACCCGTAACGGTAAGCGTACGGCAGCCGCTGCTATAAAGATCGCGTGCGACCTCATCGACGAGGGCATGATCACCGAGCAGGAAGCTTTAATGCAGATCGATGCAAAGTCGCTCGACATGCTTCTTCATCCCACGTTCGATCCCAAGGCGCTCAAGGATGCTGATAAGAACAATGTAGTCGGCAAGGGTATTGCCGCATCTCCCGGCGCAGCTGCTGGTACCATCGTATTCACCGCAGAAGACGCAGTAAAAGAGGGCAAGAAGGGCAAGAAGGTTGTCCTTGTAAGACTTGAGACCTCCCCCGAAGATATCGAGGGCATGAAGTTCTCCCAGGGTATTCTTACGGTAAGAGGCGGCCAGACCTCTCACGCAGCCGTTGTTGCAAGAGGCATGGGTACCTGCTGCGTATCCGGTTGCGGCGACATCAAGATGGATGAAGAGAACAAGTGCTTCACCCTCGCAGGCAAGGTATATCACGAAGGCGACGGCATTTCGCTCGACGGTTCGACCGGTAAGATTTACAATTGCATCATTCCCACCGTTCCCGCAGATCCCAACAGCGGTTACTTCGGAAGAATCATGGCTCTCGCCGACAAGTACAAGGCTCTCGGCGTAAGAACCAATGCAGATACTCCCAAGGATGCTAAGCAGGCAGCTTCCTTCGGCGCTCAGGGCATCGGCCTCTGCCGTACCGAGCACATGTTCTTCGACCCTGCAAGAATCGGCGCATTCAGAGAGATGATCTGTTCCGATACCGTAGAAGAGAGAGAAGCGGCTCTCGCTAAGATAGAGCCCATGCAGCAGTCCGACTTCGAAGGCCTCATGGAGGCGCTTGAAGGACAGCCTGTAACCATAAGATTCCTCGATCCTCCTCTTCACGAGTTCGTACCTACCGAAGAAGCAGACATTGAAGCGCTTGCAAAGGCTCAGGGCAAGTCGGTTGCTGCAATCAAGCAGATAATCGCTGACCTTCACGAGTTCAACCCCATGATGGGTCACCGCGGATGCCGTCTTACGGTAACCTATCCCGAAATCGCAGTAATGCAGACTAACGCCATAATCAAGGCAGCCATAAACGTTCAGAAGCGTCATCCCGACTGGAAGGTAGTTCCCGAAATCATGATTCCTCTCGTAGGCGAAGTAAAGGAACTCGCATTCGTAAAGAAAACGGTCGTTGCAACGGCTGATAAGGTAATCAAGGAATCGGGCGTAGACCTCAAGTATGAAGTCGGCACGATGATCGAAATTCCCCGTGCTGCACTTCTTGCAGACGAAATCGCAAAGGAGGCAGAGTTCTTCTGCTTCGGTACCAACGACTTAACGCAGATGACCTTCGGCTTCTCGCGTGACGATGCCGGCAAGTTCCTTCCTGCATACTACAGCAACAAGATCTATGAAAGCGATCCGTTCTCCCGTCTCGATACGGCAGGCGTAGGCAAGCTCATGGATATGGCTGTAACGCTCGGCAAGGGCACGCGCAAGGATCTTCATTGCGGTATCTGCGGCGAACACGGCGGCGATCCTTCGTCCATCGAATTCTGCCACAAGATCGGTCTTGACTATGTATCCTGCTCGCCTTTCAGAGTGCCCATCGCACGTCTTGCAGCAGCACAGGCAAATATCCGTAATCCGAGGTCCAAGTAATAGTGGTGTAAATCACAAACAATACTATATATAGTATATCAGGGCTTATCCCATCGCGGGATAAGCCCTATTTTTATGCCAAAAATGGCTTAAAAAAAGCTCAAAAAAAGTATTTTCCATACAAGTTGAACACTTGATTTTATCGCAAAAATATGGTATATTAAGAACAAGGAAGGTAGCAGTGATGACCAATTACAGAGCAATTCTCCTATATTACAGTAAAGGAAATACGACTACGCAGATAGCCACTATCTGCGATTGTTCCCGTACTACGGTCATCCGTGCTGTAAAGAGGGCAAAGGCAATCAATCTGACTCTTCCGGTATCGGATAAGATAAAGGATGAAGAGCTGTATTTTATGCTTTACCCTAACAGAGGCCCAAAAAAGGAGTATTATAGACCGGATTTCTACCTTTTGAACAAGGATAAGAAAAAGCGCGGCTTTACAAAATACCGTGCTTGGCAGAAGTATTGCCGCGTTGCCAAAAGGGAGGGGTATAAAGCATACGGCAAATCATGGTTCTACAAGTTATATAAAGATTATTTTTCGTTTTATACGCCTCCTCACGTCAAGCGCAGCGAAAATATGAAACAGATTAGACGCTTTACAATATGGAAAGAGTCTTATTCTGATGTAATAGAGTATTCTGATGAAGCAAGAGCCCGTTTGGAAGCGCAAATCGACGAATGGTGCAAAAAGCGACGATTGGATAAGAATAGGATATGGGTACCCTGTCCAAATGTGAGTTAAAAGGATCTTCCTGATGTTGTGGGTGGAGGCTGATTTTGCTATCATAAAAGAAAATAAGATTGTTGACGGTCAATGCAAAATTTGCTATACTTAATAAAAAGGAGGTGAATTATGAACATTTATATTTGTAAAAAGTGTGGCTGCGAAATGTGTGAAAGACCGACAAGGGGATATGGAAGGTGTCCTAACCCGAGCTGTGGACATAAATTGTATCCTGATGGGTATGAAGTTGCAATTATTAATGCCTCAGACCTGCAGGGCAAAATTTATCCTGCTCCTTCGTGGGAGGATGACTAAATTTAAATTTGGATATAAAATTGAAAGAGGGGCTCTGCTGCTAAAAGAATTTAGCGGCGGAGCCCCTGTGCTATTACAAAAGAACACGGTAATCAAATTTTTTCATTAGGTGTTCGTAGTTTTTTTTTGAATGCACTTGATTGCATATATGTTGTAAAATTAAAAAAATTTAGGAAGCTAAAGTTTTATTTTAAAAATATGCTTTGAGGTATTGATTTTTCTGTCAGAAAATGTTATAATATAGCAAATTAGTATGGAGGCAAAGATATTTTGATTAGTTATAAGGGACTATGGAAGAAATGTATTGATAAAAACCTTAAAAAGAAGGATTTAATAAAATTAACGGGCATTTCTTCTGCGACGGTAGCTAAGTTGAGCAATAATGAAGCTGTTAGCTTGAAAACTCTAGAAACAATTTGTTTAAAGTTAGAGTGTAGCTTGTCTGATATAGTTTCAATTGAAAAGGATACGGGTGTTAATAATGAATTGTAATGAGAGCTTAACTAAATATGAAATAGAGATGGCTGAATTGGAATCGGCGTATTCTTCCGATATTGTAAGATGTGACAAAAATTTGTCTTCTGCACAAACAACGTTACAAAATATTCGTGCGAATATAGCAGTATTAGTTGATTCATGTAAAGATGAATTGGTAAAGAAATACACAAATTTCGCTATTGAAGAATTACAACCTTATTTGGAATGGTTTTCTATAAATGTCGATTTGCAAGCTTATTGTGGCGATGAAGAATATCAGTCAAAAGTTGAAAAAATTAAGCAGTTAATTATACTAAAAGAACAGACCGAAGAGCTTATAGATAAAATCAAGTTAGAAAAGAAGAAAATAGAGGAGACTTATCATAGAACGACAGAAGAATTAACTAGGGATACAGAAGAAATATATACAGCATATGCAAACACAATAACTACGGACTTAAATTTGGCGGGGAAAACCCCAAACAATACAATTCACTTACCGGATGAGTTATGTATTGGAAATTTGTTGAAGCCTAATACGGGTGTATTCAGAAATATCAGTTCGGAAAATATTTTAAGATATCCATTTACTGTTAATATTAGATCAGGGAAAAATTTAATTATAAACACAGCTTCTTTTCATAACGATGAGAGAAATGATAGAATTTTTACCGCGCTAGTAATAAGATATTTGGAATCTTTCCCTGCTGGAACAGCAAAGTTTGGTGTGATTAACTATGTCATGAATTCAGGCTTATTACAAATACTTAATGCTTGCTCAAATAGTGTTCTTGCGTTAGATGACAGGGTTATTGATAATGCAAGAGATAAGGATCGTATACTGGCGACTATTACAAAGACCGCTCAAGAAACAAGTAGTGTTCTTTCAAGAAATTTCTGTGCCGATTTGCATGAGTTGTATGAAAAAAATATTAAAGGAGATTATTTCCAGGTATTATTTATAAAGGATATTCTTAGAGGGACAAATGAAGAAGGATTAAAAACACTTTTTAACTTAATTGAAACTTATTATGGTTGTGGTGTGCGCATTGTTTGGATGGATGATTTTTCTAATTTAAATCTTAGCAATCAGTCAGCACAATATAAGGAAAGGGTTAAGCTCATTTTGGATGCCTGCAATGTGGTTACTCTGACTGAAAATGGCTATTTATATGAGGGTGCGCAAGTTGAGTTATTATCACTATCAGATGGCTGCACCAATGCGGATATATATTCATATTGTTTAAAGTATAAAGGATATTTAAGCTCTACGCAAAAAGATAGTATTACATACGAAGATATTGGATTTGGGACGGATAATACACCTAGCATTGATTCGGCTACAATTTCTATTCCTGTGGCATGGAACGCGCCAAATGTTTGGGATATTGAGTTTAATTGTCAAAATGATGACCCCATAGCGAATTTGATTGTTGGTGTCCCCGGAACCGGAAAATCGCATTTCATCGATGCAATTATCTTAAATGGAGCTTGGAAATATTCCCCAGATGAACTCGTATTTCATTTGATTGACTTTAAAGACGGTTTGGCGTCATCAGCTTATGCGGATGACAGATGTAAAATACCGCATGTTAAAGTAGTTTCAACTAAAAATAAGAAAGAAGAAGCAGAAATAATTTTATCAGGCATTTTAGCTGAAAAAGAGCTTAGAGCGCAAAAATGTGCTAAATTAGGTGTGGGGAATATTGCCGCATATAATAAAAAAAGCGCAGTAAAAATGCCTAGATTAATTGTCATAATAGATGAGTGTCAACATCTGTTTGACGATGAGTATTTGTCCCAAATGAGTGAGATAATCGTACGTGAAGGTCGTGCGATGGGTATTCATTTGGTTCTTGCGACCCAGACGGTAACTCCCAAAATGATGAAGACGATTGCATTCGTGAATGGTAGATACTGTTATCAAACTAAAACGGATACAGAGTTAGGGGAGTTAATGGGAAAAGAGTTTAAATCTCGCCTGAATGAGGTTGATAAATCAACGCATCTTGTATTCGCAAAAGATTGGAAGGATAATGGAAAGGTGAAAAAGATTATACCGGCTTTCGATGGCGATACAGGAGATGATTATATCTGTCGTAGCGGTTATGCGCGTAAAATTCATAATAAATGGTCAAATTACCCTATTGATGTATTCGATGTTAGCGACGTTAGTCCTATATATATTGAAAACACAAAATTTAGTGAACTCTTCAAAAATACGGAAGAGTTAAGTATTCCTGTAGGTATTAACTATCAGAATCGTTCGAATGTTCTTATAAGGTTGGAGCCTAAAAAACAAAATGCAGTCTTGCTGATAGGAACAAATGAGAATATCTCTAATGGAGTAATTTCATCTGTAATCATGAAGTCACTAATTGATAAGGTGAGATTGTATTATGTTGGTAAGAACAATGCCCCAGAAATTCAGATGGGATTAAATATATCGTCAAAAAAAGGCTATGCAAACATATATGCTTGTGATCAATATATGCTTGCACTTAAAGATGTTTATAGCATTTATAAAGAACGTAGGCAACATCCCGATGAGCGACACCAACCCGTTATCGTTGTTTTTGATGGCTTGCAAACAATGGAGGCGTTCATAAGCGACGAAAAATCTATACCCGCAGGATCGAATATCGGAATGTCAATAACTCAGTCCGATGGACAACACTTGTCTTTTAGGGAAAGAAGAGAACTAAGAGCGCAACAGCAGGCTGCACTTAACCCTGATGATGGAATCAAAGTATATGGAAAAGGGACTTTTATAGAACTTTTGGGGAACGCTTATAGTGTTAACATTTATATCTTTGCTGTTTTTGACTCGATTAGTATAACTTCTTCAAATGGTAAGTTGTTTAGTTATAATGACAACAGGGTTCTTGGTGCTTGCAATTATAAGCTGTTTTTCCCCTCTTTTGACTCTGATGAAATTAAACAAGTTATGGACAGCAGATTCAAAGAGACTATTTTAAATGGGCTGAATGAAAATCTTTGTTTTATGTCCGAAAATGTTCAAAGGGGCAAACAAAATCTAAAAGTAAAAGTTTATAATTATAGTAACCTCAAGACTTTAGAAAACAATATTGTTAAGAAATTTTTGGAGGAAAGTGTTGAATGAAAATAAACTTGGACTATGACGGATATGATATAAAATCATTGAGCGAAATTCATAGTGGCGCAGCAACTTTACAAAAAAGATGCGAAATATTGCTGGAATGCGAAGAAGATATGAGAGCTCAAATTGATCAAGCCAAAATTGACTTTGATACAGCGAATTATGATAAGGTATATGAGGTCATGAATAGTTTTAAAAAAAAGGTGGCCGAGTTTAGTGAAGACCTCAAGGATCTTATAGAATCAGTAGAAGCGTATAGAGAAGATATAGAAAGACGTTGGCGTTAAAGGAGAATATTATTATGGCAAGAGAAGATGGATATTTAAGTTCAAAAACAATTGTAAGAAATTTATTGACTGATGTTAATGAGTTTCAGTCAGCAGTAGAAACGGAAATCGCCAGCCTTTCTGCGTGTGCAGATTCGTTGAGTGAGGCTTGGAGCGATGCACAATATCGTCAGTTCAGGAGTTATATTGATGATCTAACAAGCTCGTTGAAAAGTGACCTTAAGGTGTTAGAAGAAGCGGTAAGAGCCCTTGAAAATGAAACCTAATTAATAAGGAAGTGATTTAGATGGATGTTAGCATTGATACTTCCGTTATAGAAGAAGGAATTAGTGGACTTTCTAGGTCAATTGAATCAATCTCAGGAGCGACTTCTGACATTCAAAGTTGTATATTGTCAGCGAAAACTGATTTTGATACAATTAACTATGATCGCGCCAATGAAAGTATAATCACGGCAAATGCTGCTTTAGAGCAAATGCAATCTAATTTAAACAATGCAAAAGAGTTTTTGGCTCGTTTAAATGACTTAATTGAGCAGTATGCTGGATTGCAGTATTAGGAAAGATATGTTATGAATATAGATTTTAATAATATTTGCAACATCCGTGAAACGTTAGATGAGGGAATGAGCCAGCTACAATCTTCTTATGAAAGTGACTGGGACGATCCGGTACATGATTCATATCATGGCTATATAGAGCAAGTCCAAAATTGTATAAACTCAATTACGGAATCTGTTGAGACAGTTCTGGGGCTTCAAGAGGAATTGGCATCAATTGATATTGATTCTATTGGTGAAGAGTTTAACGTTTTAAAATCAGAAGTGGATGCATTCTAACGTATGGCAAAAGCGAATGTAAATATAGAAAACGTAGACAGTTTTCGGCAAGGCATAGAGTCACAGCGTGATTCTGTAATTGATAGCGTTGATACGTATAATGCAACCATAGATGAAACCAAGGAAGCGTTGGCGGTGGAAAAAGAGAAAGCGGTAACGCTAATTGGTGAAGTGCAATCTACGTTATCCGTTTTATTGTCTAAGATAGAAGAGCAGCGAGCTAAGGTTGAAGAGCTGCAAGCTTCTTTAGCGGCGCTTGAAGCCAGTGAGCCGGAAGAATATGAAACCGTATATGAACCAGATGTTACCGATGATGAAGGCAATGTAATATCGGAAGGTGGATCATACGAGGTTGAAACAGCTGCGCATATAGCGTGGCGAAACGAAGTGGATAAGTTAAGCGGTGAGCTTGCAAATGAAGAAGATCGTTTAGCGCAGATGGAAGAAGTTGAAAGCAAGTTGCAAGCGGTTGCGAGTAAACTTGAAGAGCAGCAGGCAAAGCTGGACGAGTTGTATGCAGAACTCGAAGGGAGTCAGGAAGAAGTAAATGCACGTAGAGGAGAAATCGAAAGCTTCTCGGAAAGCGCTATAGAAAAACTTAATAAAATTTCTTCAGTCTTGCAAGAGTATTTGTCTGTACAATTAAATAATGATTTTGTAAATGTAACTATCAAAACAAGCAATAGCACTTCTTCGCGAAATATAGGTGATTATTCATTTCCCAATGTGTTGAGTGATAAAAGCTCTACTTCGAGAATATACGATACATCGCGGGCAGATTATGATAATTATGCTGTGGCACGTAATGCAATTGAAAATATAAAAGAATATTTTAATACGAAGACAATTATTCATGGGTATGAGCATGCTCATTTCCCTATTGGTTCTTCGGCTATGGCATCATTAACTGAAGAACAATTAGAATTAAGAAAGAAATTTGAAGCTAAGGGAACACAGTCTTCATTTTACTCAAACTTGGATGTGGATCAAATCAAGCAAATAACAATTTTAGCACTATATAATTGCGAGTTTGTAAGGAGCCAAAGGCGACAGCAGGACCAACATGGGAATATAATTGGGGCACGAACAGTTTATGATTGTTCGCTTGGAACATGTGTTGGACGAGATCGATCGGGTGCTGATACGGATAAAGTTAGAGTGGTGATAGAAGAAGATCCCGCAACAGACAACTATATAGTAACTGTTTTTCCTTTTATTTAATTTCTTGTAATATCTTGAGGTAGCTATGGAAATTAAACTAGAAATAATAGAAAATTTAAAAGACAAAGCTGTAGGATTGGAAAGCATTCATGCAGATTTGTCTATTGAATGTGACGAGCTTGTATTTAGTTATATCGTTTACATCAATGATTTGTGTGTAAAGTTTAGTGAGTGGGCATATAGCCCCATGAACTCTGATTTTATATTTGAGGACTCATTGGAATTTCTCTATATCTTTGGTGTTAAAAGGAATAATCAGCAATATTATTTTGAAGGATATAATGGCATAACCTTTAGAATCAATTCAATTACTGAATTTTGTAAATGTTTTATGGCCGCATTAGAAGAGGCGTATGCTAGGCAGGGAGAAATAGGGAAAAAATATTATAAAGAAGTATGTGATTTACGCATACAGGATGTAGATTGATTTATGGCAAAAGCGAATGTAAATATAGAAAACATCGACAATTTTCGGCAAGGTATAGAGGTACAGCGTGATTCTGTAATTGATAGCGTTGATACGTATAATGCAACCATAGATGAAACCAAGGAAGCGTTGGCGGTGGAAAAAGAGAAAGCGGTAACGCTAATTGGTGAAGTGCAATCTACGTTATCCGTTTTATTGTCTAAGATAGAAGAGCAGCGAGCTAAGGTTGAAGAGCTGCAAGCTTCTTTAGCGGCGCTTGAAGCCAGTGAGCCGGAAGAATATGAAACCGTATATGAACCAGATGTTACCGATGATGAAGGCAATGTAATATCGGAAGGTGGATCATACGAGGTTGAAACAGCTGCGCATATAGCGTGGCGAAACGAAGTGGATAAGTTAAGCGGTGAGCTTGCAAATGAAGAAGATCGTTTAGCGCAGATGGAAGAAGTTGAAAGCAAGTTGCAAGCGGTTGCGAGTAAACTTGAAGAGCAGCAGGCAAAGCTGGACGAGTTGTATGCAGAACTCGAAGGGAGTCAGGAAGAAGTAAATGCACGTAGAGGAGAAATAGAAAGCTTCTCGGAAAGTGCTATAGAAAAACTTAATAAAATTTCTTCAGTCTTGCAAGAGTATTTGTCTACAACTATAGGTGCTGGACAAAGTTTCTGGAGTAAAGTCATATTTCCAGGCGTAACAGTCAGTGGAATGAGTGTAGGAAAATTTAGTGTTTTCCGTGTTCCAACTATGACAAAAGCTTTTGATAATGCCCCTGATTGGATAAAGAGCGAAGTTGCAATACATGGAAATAAAGTTAAGGTCAAGGACAAGCCCTGCAGGTCGCATTATACTCCTAGCGAAAAACGCATTTATATGGATCCCCGATATGATGATGATGAATATGCCGAAGTATTTAAACATGAATTTGGGCATTATATTGATCACGCTCATGGATGGCTTTCACAATCTCCAGCATTTGTAAATGCGTACCGCAAGGACTGTGAAAATTTAGATATAACGACTTGGGATGGCGCTCAAAATTCCAATAAAATGCTTACCGATCTTATGAATGGAGAGAGCGCTAAGTACGATAGATGTATATCTGATATATTGTCTGCTACTTATAATAATGATCCATTAATCGAAAATCGATATTTTTCCGAGGGATTATCATATTATCAGCATGATAATTCATATTGGGCTCGTGGTCAAAATCGAGAAAACGAGGTCTTCGCTAATCTTTTTGCTATATATAGTAATAATGATATAGAAACAATAGATTTTATTAGTAAACATTTTCCGAATACTGATAAAGCATTTAAAAATCTATTGCAGTAAATTAAGATATCTGTGATTACAGTATTAAAGGAGATAAAAAGACAAAATGAACAATATCGAATTCGGTAAAAAATGTCAACCTTTGAATAAAAAATATTACGGGTTGTTTAAGTATATCCCGACGCCGAGTGATTATATTGCAACAAGAGAGGAGTATCTTGTTGCTTTGCAATCTGCAGTTGATAACGAAGTCGAAATATCTACAATTCTCAAAAGAATTGAAGAGGTTGATGATAATGAGAGTAAATATTGACGTTGGAGATAGGTATGGAAGAGATGGATAATTTGTTATGTTTAAGTAATATAAACGCTATAAAAGAATATTATGTCAATTTAATTCACTATGTGTGCGATAATCAGGAGGCAATAAGTCAACAGCAAAAAGAAAAAATGGAACAAACGGTTGCCACTATTACTTCGTTGGGAGCTTTGGTTAATTCAATACAAGATAAAGTTTTTTTAAAGCAGTTAAAAACAAGTGCAATAGTGTCTGTTGAAGGTAAGTTTAATTATGGTGTTGATAATATTGACGATTTGATGGATTCTATAAAATACAATATTAATTGTATTAATAATAGTAAAGTTCCATTATGGTTGTCCAACACAATGTATTTTTTTAATCATAATTGGAGAAAGCAAGTATACAAAAAAATATTAATTACTTATTTGAAGATTAAAGATTATTTGAAAATTGAATCAGATAAAGATGTGGAAAACGCGAGGCTACAGGGAGCTGAATGCTATGAGAAAGCCAAAGAATCTGCATTAGAATGTTTTTCTCATTTACTAAAAGATATAAATGAAGAAATCAAAAATAAACCATTAAGTATAAATTAAAAGTTTGGAGGAGAATTATGAAGATACAAATGCCGAAAAAACCAGTATACACAGAGACAGATGATCAGCTTAATAGAATTACTAAACAAGCTGATGAGATAACTGATTATGTGGTTGTTAATGGGCAGTTAGTGCCTAAAACCCAGGCAAATTCCATTGCTTCAGACAAAAAGATCGATATGCCCAAAAAACCAGTATATACAGAGACAGATGATCAGCTTAATAGAATTACTAAACAAGCTGATGAGATAACTGATTATGTGGTTGTTAATGGGCA
>CALVPT010000006.1 GCA_944354125.1 uncultured Clostridia bacterium
CGGAGTTTTTATTCAATACCACATCGGCAAAAGCCTATTTTGAACCCCCAGACTATCTGGGGGTTTTCGTTATACAAGAAGAGCGGCAAGCCGATTTGACGGCTTGCCGCTCTGTGTCTGTGATGTTTGCAACCAGTGCGGTCAGGCGCAAAAATCTGCGCCCTGCGCACACGAAATTATTCTGCAGGTTCTGCCTTGGGAGGCGCGATAACTATCGTCTCCGTGAGGTCTGCGAAGCCCGTGGAGTGGGTTACCGTAAGCCTGTACGCCTCGTTCAGCGCGAACGTGAAGTCTAAGGTCTGAGTATTAGGACCGCTCTTATAGGTTGCCGTCAGCTTTCCGTCGGCATCCGAATAGGTGTAGTCATAGATTATCTCGTTGCCTGCGACGCTTATCGTCAGCGTGCCCTGACGCCAGTTATTGTTGTTTGTAACCGTCACGGTTATGTCCGCCGCGGAGGGGTTGCCCTCTCCCTTCTTGACATACTTGAGCGTGCCCTCGTAGACCGTTCCGCTTATCAGCATGGATGAAATTTCGGGCTGCTGCTCGACTATAACGTCGAAGCTTGCAGTCTGCGCACCTGCTATGGTGGAGTGGAGAATTACAGTATACCTGCCTGCCTGTTTGCCCGTGAACGTAACCGTTCCGTCGGCATTGGAGACATAGGATACGACTTCCTCGCCCACTACTTCATACGTAGCCGCGTCCGACACCTTATATACGAGGAATGAAGTATCTATGAACGCCGAGCCCGCATCGGAGGTCGCCGCCCTTACCGTGAAGGGCTGGTTTGTATAGACGGTGTAAGGCTCTTTGGAGGTGTAGTCGCCCCACATGTAGGTGACTTCGCCGTTTGCGTCGTTATAGGCATTGACCTGCGCCTTGAGAGGATATTCCGAGGAAGGCGCGGACTTTGTGAAGGTGACGTTTACCACCTTTTCAGCCATGCCGCCCT
The DNA here is from genome assembly GCA_944354125.1 of uncultured Clostridia bacterium. Classification (GTDB taxonomy): domain Bacteria; phylum Bacillota; class Clostridia; order Christensenellales; family Borkfalkiaceae; genus Coproplasma. The sequence continues at coordinate 956 of CALVPT010000006.1, forward strand.
TTGCCTTGAACACGAGAGTGACATCGCCTGCGTACCGCGCCCTGACATACGGCTGGTTGGAGGCCTTGATGAAGCCGCCTTCCATATTATAGGAGTTGTCGGCGGGGTCGATGGTAAGCTCGATATCCCTTGCCGCGGTACGGATATAAACCGTGAGAGGGTCGTATGCCAGCGTTGCCGTTGAAGGCTGCGTGTTGGTTACGCCGAAACTAATCGTCGTGTTGCTGGGTATGGTTACCGAATCCTCTATTACCTTGCCGTTATAGGTGAGGTCGAAGCTGTGCAGATAGAGCACATCGCTGGAGTACAGGTTATCCTCAACCACGTCTGTAGGCGACTTGAAGGTCTGCTCTTCGTAGACAATCGTCCTCTCGTTTACGTCCTCGGACTCGTCGGAATAGTAGACGGGTTCGGGAATGGGGCCTGCCTCATCTTCGAGAATGTTGCCGTTTTCGTCCTTCTGGTATACGATTTCGCCCTGAGAGTCCCTGAGCGGCTCGTACTCCTTCTTTGCTACGGGGTTGCCGTTCTTGTCGAGCATGAGCTCGCCGTTTTCATCCCTGAAATATACGTACTGCGTATTGCCGTTCTCGTCGACATACGTCCTGTACACGTAGTTGCCGCTCGCATCCATGAGATATTCGGGCGCGAATACGACGTCGCCGTTCTCCTGGAAGAGGGGCTGCCCGTCTATGTCCGTCTCTATCATGTAGGCGTGTATGATGTTGGTATCCTGCTGTATGGACTTGATTGCGCCCGACTGGTCGAGCGTTGCCTTGACCTTATAGCGCACAAACCTGGGGTTTTCGTAGCGGCTGAAGCTGAATTCTATATATATAGTTCCGTCGTTGTTTCTGAGGAATACGGGCTCGCTCTTCAATACCGCCTCGACGCTGGTATAACCTGCATAGGCATTCTTCAGAAGTCCCTCTGCGCCGTATACTCTGACGTCGCCGCCGCCCGACTGATAGCTGAAGCCCTCCATATTGGCGTCTACCGCGCTCTCGTCGCGGCGCGCTACGGGCTGGGGATTCATCGTCGTGGGAATCTCCCTGTATATGCCGAAGATTTTGCCCTCTTCATCATAGGAATACCACGTTTCGGTGTTGTCGCCCGTCTCCTGCACTCTTACGAAGTCGTCGCCGAAATACACGTCGAATTCGTTCTTGAGGCCGTCCGTCTTTTCGGTGTAGTAACCCGTAGACGTGCGCACCGTATCGCCGAGCGTTACGGCAAGCGTGACCGCATCGTCAAGCGAGGTAACCTGACGCTTGGGCACCGTGACCGTAAAGGCGATAAGGCCGAGGGGGTCTTGCTTTTCGAGGTACAACTTGCCCTCCGTCGCCGCCGTGGGCGCCACGTCTATCCTGTGCTCGTCATAGCCGACGCTGCTGTCGAGGGAATATGCGGGCAGCTTTACCGAATACACGTGCTCGGCATTGAGGCTGCACGTCTTTACCGCCGTTCCCTCCGCCGTCTCCGTGGGTGCGGTTATCACCCAGTCGCCGTAAGAATGCGCATCGGGGTCGACGGGAATGCTCTCCTCCACGACGTCGCCGCATATGCCGCATACGCCCCTGCGTGAGCCCTCGCCCGAACAGGTAGCCTCGGTGACGACCGTCCACGTATATGCGTGTTCGCCGCCGTCGAGACACTTGGAATCATCCTTTCCGCATCCGACGAATGCCGTAGCGCAGATTGCAACTGCGGCGACCGTCGAAACTATACTTGTAAAGATTCTTTTCATCGCTTTGTCCTTGTAATGTTTATATTGTCTTGCCGCGCAGGTAAGATTCTGCGCGGCAATAAGTTATGCATAGTAGCCGCACGCGAACATCCACTGGCTCTCCTCGTCGGAGTTGTAGCCCGCAAAAACTACATTTCCCTTATCGTCTTCCCTGGAAATCTCAGCAAGTCCTTCGCCGTCGTTGAATATTGCCTGAGAGGTTGCATAGTCCATGAGGAACTGTTTTAACTCCTCGGTCACGGGGTAGCAGCCGTCATTGTTTACGTATTTAGCATAGTTGTCATATTCATCATCGTCGCCATATAAAAACGACGTATAATCTTTGCCATTGAGGTAATAGATACTCATCCGCGGATCCGTGAACGGCAAATCGACCACCTCAGTACGCTGGGTTATCTTTGCAAACAGCAGGTCGCCGTATTCGCCCGTAACCTCGTCATAGTAGTGATAATAGCCGTCCTCGGGGTTGAGCCTTACCATCTCCTCGTCGAGCAGGTGATTGGATATTCCCGGTCTGTTGGCGCAATAGGTGAAAGTGCCCGCAGGGGTTATGTCCTGCGCGTCGCCGTCGCCCCACTTGGAGAAGTCCTCCTCGGGATATACGGGCACGGATGGCTGAACGCCGCCCGTGAAGTCGCCGTCCTTGTCGTATATGAAGTCGACGACCAAAGGATATGCCGAAGGGTCATTATTAGTAGATCGGATAACAAAGAATCGGATTGAACCGACTTCTTCCTGAGGGAGCTGTATCTCCCAGCGGAAGTTCTTGGTGAACGTGTTCGAAGCGCCTCCATCGTCAATCCTCTGCTCCGATTCGTAGTTTATATACTCATCGTGGCCGTCATAGGTGTAGAGAACGGGATTTATCTTGTTTGCCGTGACATCGACGAGCGACTCCATGGAATAAAGTCCCCTCTCCGAAGGTCCTACCTTAAACCATATCTCCTGAGAAGCATTCTGAAGCGTTACCCTGTAGGCGCCTATCGCCGAGATGGTTATGCACGTCTGGTAAGGGTCTGCGCCCGTGCCCCTGGTGGGGGTGAGCTGATAGAGGTCTATGAGCACGCTAGTGAGCGCGTTGGTCGCCTGATATATGTTGGGGTTATAGGTGAAGCCGTCGGGCGGAGTGACTAAGGTTACCTGATAGTCGCCGTCCAGCCCGTCTATGCTTGCCACGCCCTCCGAATTGAAGTTGGCACGGAATTTTTCATTTGTTTCGATGTCCGTCCACTGCGCCTGGAGGAGGTCAATGTTTTCATATTGCTCCTCGGTGAAGCTCTCCTTGTTCCAGAGAAGCGTGACGGTAAAGCTGCCGTCGTCAGGCTCGGGGGGAGTTTCGGTTCCGCCGCCCCCGGGAGGAACTATCGTGCCGCCGCCGTCGCCGTCGCCTGAGGGCGGCGTGTATGTGCCGCACGCGCCGAACGAAAATACAAGGCACAGGGCGGTCAGTATGAGTAAAAATTTTCTTAAAGTCTTCATTACTCCGCCTCCCTTATTTGTTTACCTTTTTGAAAAGGCTCTTGATGTCGTCCCACTTGAGCTTGCGCACGCCGATATCGATTGCAAACAGCGCTACTGCCGCAATGAGAAGGGGCATTGCAAGGGGCAGATTGTATACGCCTGCCTCGCCTTCCTCGTTCTCTATGGTCAGGTTGCCGTCCTCGCTGACGACGCCGTTGGAGCCGACCATCTTATGCAGCACCGCCGCATCGAAGAGCGCGAAACTGTCATATTCGGGCGCATAGGATACGCTTACGCTGCGGTCGACGGTGAACACCTTGTCGCTTGCGGCGTCTTCCCCGCCTCCGCCGTAGTCATAGGTGACCTTTACGCTGTACGTTCCGACGTCCGAGGTCACAAACTGGTAGTCGAACGTACGGGAACCGAACGCCATGGAACCCGTTATTTCGCTTCCGTCGGGGCATATGACGCTTATGGTCGCCTCCACGTCCATATCTACGGTTGCAGGCGTCAGCGTCACGTGGGCATAGCCGTTTTCAGTGGTTATGTCGAGAAGGAAAGGATAGTCTACCTTTTCGGAGGGAACGGACGTCTCGAATATGTTGCTTATGAACGTCGTCGCCAGCTCGTCGCTCCAATAGCTGAGCCAGTTCTGCGTATCGCTTACAGACGAAGTGAAGGTTGCCACCTTGCCGTTGCCGTAATTCCAGTAGGCATACAGCGGCGCCTTCTGCACATTGCTCGAGCTGAGGCTGAAGTCAACCGTAAGCACGGTCGTTGCGCTGGCCTTTGCAAGTCCGTAGTAGTAGTCCATTACGAACGTCGAGCCGAGTTCGCTCTGGTTTATTCCGCTGAGCACTTCGTCCACCCTGCGGTTTACGCTGATGTACGACCTGCCGCCGTTGGGGTTGTTGACGTCCGAGGGCAGCTGGGTATCGATTACGCTCTCGAGGCTGTCCTCCGAGCTTATGTCGAGATACTGTCCTCCGCCTATCGTGACGATGTTGTTGAGCAGCGTCCTTGCCTGAGTTGCCTCGGCGCCCGTATCGCCGCCCCTGCCCACGTCGAGCACGGAGGTATATATTCCGTAGTCGCGCATGTTCTGCACTATCTCTTCGGGGTCATAGTTGTCCTCGGTGAAGTTGAGGCCGTCGGTTATGAGCATTACCCTCTTTTCGCCGTAGACGGTGTCGCCGCTCATTATGTTGAACGCCGCCTGAAGTCCAGAGCCTATGCTGGTGCCCTGGCTTACCGTAAGAGAGTCGATTGTGTCGAGAACGTCCTGCCTGCTGTCCGCCATGAGCGCCGTGGTATGCAGCGTGTATGCGTTGCCGCTGAATTCTATGAGGTTGAGATAGTCGCTGTCGGAGAGCAGGTTGACTATCTCCGAAGCCGCCTGCTTTGCCCTTGCGAACTTTGACGCCGAGAACATGCTCCTGGACGTATCGACTATTATGGTATAGAGTTTGGGCGCGTCCTCCCTCTTGCCGAATACTACGGGCAGCATATTGTCGAGCTGCCTGAGCTCGCCCGAGGGATAGTTCTGCACGTTGACGTTGCCCAGCGTTACGAGGCTCTTGCCGAAGAGCGACACTACGGTGTCTATGCTCTCGAGGAGCATGGTCGAGTTGGAGAGCTTGGTGGGGTCTACGTCCGCGAGCACAATCTCGTCATACCTGCACAGCTGTTCGACGGTGCAGGGCACGTTGGGAATGTTGACGTATGCGTCGATTACGGCGCTGTCGCCGAAAATCTTTTGAACCTTGTCGTAGTTGCCCGCGTCGTCGGTTATGAGCAGCACTTCCGCGCCTGCCGATACGCGCTGGGTGAATATCAGCGAGTTGTTGTTGGGATTGGTGTCCTCGGTGGGCATAATCCTGAATTCGTAGTCGAATTCGCCCGCCTCCGAAGTGCTGAGGCTGAAAGTCTCGAAATTGTCGCCGTTGGTGAGATATACGGTGCGCTCCGCAACCTGCGTGCCCTCCCTGTACATCCTTAAGATTGCCTCGGTGTTGTAGGGTTCCTGCACGCCGCCGTTCTCGGTGAAGTCGGGGCAGTTGCACTTTATGGTAAGCGTGACGTTCTGCTGCCTGTTGAGATAGGCGTTGTCGGATATTTCGACGGAGGAAAGCTGCACTTCCCTTACGCCTTCGGGCAGGTTGTCGTCGAGATATATCGCGCTGACGTGAATCTTCTTGTCGGCGAGCGCGTCCACCTGACGCTTGAGCGCGTTGGAGTCGCTCTCGTCAGACTGCTTGCCGTCGGTTATGACGACTATGTGCTTGAGTACGCTCTCCCTGAACAGAGAACCTGCGAAGTCGAGCGCGCCGACGATGTCCGTCGCGCTGTCGTCTACCGTCGAGAGCGAGACGCTCTTGGGAGTTTCGCCGAGGCGGCTTAAGAGCTGATAGTCCTTGCCGAAACAGATTACGCCGAGGCGCGAGTTGTCGGGCAGGGAATCGCCGAGTTTTTCGATATAGTCGTCGATGAGGTCATAATTCCTGTTTGCCGAGTAGCTGACGTCGGCGAGCACGTAGACGTCCGTCTCGGTCATGGTGGTGACTATGCTGGTGCCTGCCGCCGCAAACGCCACAATTATCGCCATTACGACGTGAATTATGCCCGATGCTATGTTGTGCCCGTTTACGTTGTCCTTTCTGATTGCAATGAAGAAGGGTATTGCGAAGAGGACGACGAGAGGTACGGCAAGTAACAATAAATAGGGATTATCGAAGTTGATACTGCTCATAACAATAAACCATCCAGTCCGCAATGACGAGCACTGCGAGTATTATAAATATATAGAGTAAGTCGTCGTATCTGCCGTCGCGCTTGAGCGTGCCAGGTTCGCCGTTTATGGAGAACGACTTCTCCGACGCGCTGACGAACCTCTCCGTCTCGGGCAGCGAACAATAGACGTTTACCGTCTGCTGAACGTTGTTTATGGTAGCGGTGACGGTATATTCGCCCACCTCCGTCATCTCGTATTCGGCGGATGCCGACGAGGTGTCGAGATACTCTATTTTGCCCTGAGGACTTTCGAGCCTTATGCTCGTGCAGCCCGTGAGCACGTTTACCGTAAGGTCGTCGCCGCAATAGAACGTGCCGTCCTCGACGAGTGCGGGGAAGGTATAGTTTATGAGGTTGCGCATTATTACGGTATAGTTATACGACAGTACGAAGTCGGTATTTTCCTGAAGGCTGAACGCAAGCACTACCTCGCGGTTGCCGCTTGAAGTCGAGCCAGCGAAGATAAGCGGATCGCCGCCCAGCGTCATGAGCGTGGTGAACGTGCTGTAAAGTCCGCACTTTACGTACTTGATTACGCTTATCTGCTCTCCCGGCAATGTATCCTTGAGAAGGTTTCTGACCTTTGTGGAGGTCGAAGTGCTGAACGCCATCTGGCGCGCAGATTCGAGTTCCTCCTCTCCCCTTCTCGAAAAGCCCGAGCCCTCGACGCTTGCCGTCGGGTTGACGAACCACACCGCGCCGTCCGTCGGGAGCGTCTGGGGCGTGAAGTTGTCGAAGATGTACAGCCCGTAGCCCGAACAGGTTGCGGGGTCGTAGTCGTCGGGGGATACCACGTACCTCTGAAGGTTGCCGAACGTCGCAAAGGTTGCGTTCAGAAAGAATGGCGTTTTGCTGACTATGAGCGTCTTGTAAGACGATGCGCTCTCCCTGTGATATACCATCACCTCGTTGTCGAGCGCGAGCGCGTCGCTCTGCCTTACCGCCACCCTCAGGGAGGAGAACGAGAAGTTCTGATCGCCCACGTCTATCGTGAAGTCCGCCGCCGCAGACTTGGTGACGGGAACGCTCTTGGTTGCTACTGGCTGGCTTGAGCCGTCCGCATATACGTCCACGTCGAGCGTCGCGTCGCTCTCATATGAATAGAGCTTGCCGCTTACCTGCGTGCCGGAAGAATTTATCTGGTATTCGACGGAGGATACGGCATAGTTCTGTTCACCCGAGGAGAGGTTGACAACTTCGACGTTGTTGTGCGATTCAAACGTCTTGTCGCTGAGAAGCACTATGCTCATGGAGGGGTTGTGCGAGAAATAACCCTGCGCAACCGTCAGAGCGTTTGTATAGTCCGAGGCGACCTGCGAAGGGGCAACTTCCGAAAGTTTTTCTATTGCCGACTTCTTGTCGTCGACGTCCTTGAACACGACGTCCGTCGTCTCGCCCGTGGTGACGAGCGTATAATAGCTGCCGTCCGCCGAGCTGAGAATTGCGTTTTCTATCCAATCCTTGCCCTTTTCGAAGCGCGTGACGCCGTCGCTTGAGACGATGTTCATGCTGCCCGAACCGTCGAGCACGAAGCAGTAATCGTTTGCCCTGCCCTTAAGCACGAATACGGGGTTGGCTATCGCGAGCGAAATGAAGACTACGACGAGTATCTGCAGTATGAGGCTTATTATGCCCGTTATGCGCGATATGGGATTTTTATGCTTTAGGAACCTCTCGCTCAGCGTCCAGAGATATGTGGACGGAATGACCTGTTCGGTATACTTCCTCTTCAGAATATAAATGAGTATGAGAACGGGTACGGCGATAAGTCCCAGAAGTCCAAGAGGATATAAAAAGCTCATTTGAGTACCCCCTCATTGACAAGTCTCTTGAAGAACACCTCGCCTATGTTTTCCTCAGACTGTACGAGCATGTAGTCGGCGCCCCTGACGGCGCAGAAATTGCGTATTCTGCCCGTAGCGTAGTCGACCGCCTGCCTGTACGCCTTTATGATGTCCCTCGTGATGTTCTTGCGGTATGTGCGCGCCAGCTCTTCGGAGTCGAAGAAGTGCATCTTGCCCCTTGCCCTGGGCGCAATCTCCTCCTTGGAGAGCACCTGTATGCACAGCACGTGTCTCTTCTTGGAGGCAAGGTGGTCGATTGCCCTCTCGTAGTCGTTGTCCGTGAGGAAGTCGGAGATTATTATGCTCATGCCGTCGCCGTAACCCACCGAAGAGGGCACTATGGCGTCGCTCATGCGGCTGTCGCCCGAAAATTCGATGTCGTTCAGCTTGCCTATCGAGCTGACGTATGCGTCCTTTCCGAGCATTCCGACGATTATCTCCTCGAGATGGTTGTCCCTTATGGCATAGATGGACACCTTGTCCATCTCGCATACCGAAAGATAGGCGAGCGTGGCGGCGATTTTAAGCGCCTGCTCGTCCTTTCTGCCCTTGCCGAAGCCCATCGAGCGGCTTGCGTCGATATATATACGGGTGTGCATCTGGCGTTCGTCGAGGTAGAGCTTTGTATACAGGTTTTCGAAACGGGCGTAGACATTCCAATCTATCTTGGTTATGTCGTCGCCGGGAATGTATTCCCTGTAATCCGAAAACTCGCAGGAAGAGCCGTAACTCTTGCTCTTGTGGTTGCCGCCGAACATACCCGCAACGTTGTTCTTAACGAGCATCTGCAGCGTCTCTACCCTGCTGAGAAACTCGTCGTCAATTACCTTTTTTGCCATTTTATGTCAATTACTTGCTGTACTTCTTGTATTCTGCAAGGAGCAGTCCTATTACGCCGTCGACGTTGAGATTGTCGTTGATGGCGGTGTAGTTAACCTTTATCCTGTGTCTTAATACGGGGTATGCGAGGGTGTTGATATCCTCATACGACACGTTGTAGTTGCCGTTCATGAGCGCCCTTACCTTTGCCGCCGTGATGAGCGCCTGCGCCGCACGGGGGGATGCGCCGTACTTTATGTACTTTTTAGCCGTGTCCGACGTATCCTTGAGTTCGGGATGGGTGCCGGATACGAGGTTGACGGTGTATCTGAGCACGTCCTCAGCAACGGGAACGGTCTTTGCAAGCTCCCTCATTTCGAGTACCGTGGGGCCGTCGATTACCGCCATAGCCGTCTCGTCCATGGTTATCTGCGTCATGTTGACGATGTCTGCAAGTTCTTCAACCGAGGGGAACTCGACTATGAGCTTGAACATGAATCTGTCCATCTGCGCCTCGGGCAGAGGATAGGTACCGTCCTGCTCTATGGGGTTCTCGGTTGCCATGACGAAGAAGGGCTCCGAAAGGGTATAGGTCTGCTTTGCGATTGTCACCTTGTGCTCCTGCATGACCTCGAGCATGGCCGACTGGGTCTTGGGCGTAGCACGGTTGATTTCGTCCGCAAGCACGAGGTTCGCAAAGATGGGACCCTTGTTGAACACCGTTCTCATTCTGCCTTCGGCATCCTTTTCGATTACGTTGGTACCCGTAACGTCCGAGGGCATGAGGTCGGGCGTGAACTGAATTCTCGAGAAGGGCAGCTCGAGCGCCTTGCCGAGCGACCTTACGAGACGGGTCTTGCCGACGCCGGGCACGCCCTCGAGGAGGACGTTGCCGCCCGCAACAATTGCAATGAGCACGTTGTCTATGATTTCCTTCTGACCGACGACGTCCTTTGCAAGTTCTTCCTTGACCTTTGCAATCGAATGGCTGAAGGACTTGACCCTTTCAACGCTTTCGTCGCTTACTTCAACTTTTTCCGTTCTTTTCATAATTTTCTCCGTTGATTTTATATGCGTTTATTTTTTTATTGTTTATCCGACGGCATTGCCGCCGCTGTTCCCTTTGATTTATTCCTGGTCTTCCTTGATTCCGCCGTAGAGCGCGTCGAAGTACTTTCTTATGTACTGCGCCAGCTCGTCGGGGGTATCGCCCGCATTTATGCGCTCCTGAATGGCTGCGTTATACCTGTTGATCAGCTCGCCGTAGGGCACCTTTTCGAGCGTGTCGGGGTCGAGCACGAGGTCGTCGCTGCCGTAGTTGATTTCGCCCTCGCCGAAGCCGCCGCTGTGGGAGGGACCTTCCTCCCCTTCCTCGTCGCCGCCGACGTCGGGAATTACCGTCTCGTTGCTGCCTATCTCGTTGCGCGAGATGCCGAATATCCTGGCTAAGCTGTTCCTTATGTAGTCGTCCATCATGCAGTTATACGACTGCACGACGAGCTGGTCGGTGACGCTCTCCACCATGGCGTTTACCACATTGTCGACCTCAACGAGGAAGAGCTCCAGGCTCATTCCCTGAACGCCTGACGAGAGATTGGTAAGGCCGGAGATGAAGGTTCTGAACGAATCGTAGAGCGCCGACTGTCCGATTTCGGGCGCGCCGCCCTCGACTATGAGCTTTGCATAGAGCGTCTGCGAGAAGTTGCTGAGCACGGGCGTGACCGAGGAGATTGCCGTCATTTCGTCGAACCGGGAGGTGAACTCCTCCGCCCAGCCGTAAATGAAGTCGTATATCTTCTGGGGCGCCTCGCCATACTTGGCGTTTACCGCATCCATCGTCTGCAAATCCGTGCCGCCCGTCTTGTAGAAGGCGACGCCCTCGACGGTTGCCGAGGCGAGGGACATAAGAGAATCGTCCGACGCTATCGCCGTATATACCGACAGATAGTCGTTCTGCGCCGCAACCAGACCGTCTATGAGCTTTACCGCCGATATGACGGCATCCTTCATGACGCTCTGGGTGGTAGTTTCCTCAAGTTTATCGACAAGCCCGTTGAGCACCTCGAGCGAGGGTGTCTTTATTCCGTCCGCAAGTTCCGAGCCCTCTACGTCCCTTATCAGGCTTAAAAGCGCCGTCTTCTGCGTTTCGGTTATGTCGTAAGCGGGGTCGGTGGGACCGACGTCGCCGCTCTTGGTCATGGGGGTCAGCATGCCGCCGACGAACATCGCCGCCGCAAGCACGGGAATGAATGCAAACTTTAAAAGTCCCCTGACGTCTATGCGCTTTTTTGCAACGCTGCCCAGCGCCTCGTCCGCCTGCTCCCTCTGCAGAAGAACCATCCTGGAGGGGTTTTCGGCAGTCGAATATTCGACCATGGTCTGAACCTTTTCGCCGAGAGCAAAGTCCCTGTCCAGCTTTTTGGCTATCTTCTTGTCCGAGGGCATGGCGATAAAGAAAGCGCCCGTACCCGTCAGCGCCGCCGTGACCAGTCCTATTGCAAGGTAGATTGCCCAGTGCAGCTCTATGCCTGCGAGCCTAAGCGCGAGCAATACCGCGCCGACGACCAAAAGTCCCAGGCAGATGCCGACTATTCCGCCGACAACCGCCGAAATAATTTTAAATTTTCTCTTGACGACTGAAAAATTTTCGGTCATAAGTCTGTTCCTCCACAGCGGGCGAAGCCCGTTTTTCGGTGTATAAAATTACGCATAATCGAGCGTAATTCCGCATATATATCCATTATCTTATTCATTTTATCATATCATCAGACAAAACGCAAATGTATACGGGACACTTTTACAATATCAAAGATAAGCATTTCTAATATTTATATAAATCTCCGCTTAAATTTCCGCTTATTCAATCGGCGCGGCGCGCCTCGATTGACAAATTATGCCTAACGAGGAAGCCGCAGGCAACCGCATAATGTATGCGATTGCCTGCGGCTTCCATTTTTGTTATATCCGTACGGCATTTACAGAATTTCTCTCTCAATTCCTGCAGGCGGCTCGCCCGTAAAGGCGCACGCCGCCGCATAATCGCCGAGACAAATGTTAACGACGGAAACTCCCGTGTCTTCTCCGCAGAGCAGTATCCGTCCGTCTCCGTCCGTCCCTATGTCCGAAAGGCGGCGGCCAAGTCCCTCGCCCGTCAGTTTTACATAGCTTTCCTTAACCGTCCAGGCGCGGTAAAAATATTCCGTCGCCTCTCTGCCGTCGAGAGCGCGCATGGCGGCAAGTTCGGAACAGGTCAGCACTCTCTTTAAAATGCGCCCGTCAAAGGGGCGCATGAGCTGAATATCGCACCCCGCCTCGCCGTCGGACAGCGCGCACAGCGCATATTTCCCCGAATGGGAAATACTGAAAAAGGGCAACGCGCCGTCCGAAAAGCGCGGCTTGCCGTCCTTTGAAAGCGCCCATTCGCCCATGGCAAAGCCGTTCTTTGCCATCGCTGCGGCAAGCAGGGAATAAGCTCCCAGACTAAGCCTGGCCGCACCTCCCGAAAGGGCGTCGACCTTGCGCCGCCTCGCCTCGTCGGCGCGCGCATAATACGCATCGAACAGCGCCCTGTCCTTAAGCCTGTCGCAGTCGGCGATATACAGTTTTACCATGCGCCCCTCCTTCCGCCGTCAGCGCGCGGCGGCATCATTATTTTCAATGCCGACAAAGACGACCTCCCGTCTAAATACGGATATGCTCCCGTCCTCCGCGCGCACATCCGCCTCGATTATTACCGTAAGACGGCTGCCCGCGTCGAGCTGGAGAGGATAATCGTCCGTAATCGCAACGTTTGACCCTCCCGAACGGACGAGCATGCGCCAGCCTGCGACCTCGCCCGAGGTTGCCGCTACACATAAGATGCGTGGCGATATGCCTACGGGCGAATTCACCTTGCAGGGAATAAAAAATATGCCGTCTTTTATGTATCCGCCCGTCGCCGCCTCCTCATTCAGCCCTATTTCGATTAGCTCGGGCGCGACGGTTACCGTATAGGTACACACCATTTCGCCATAGCTTACCGTGATAATCTGCTCGCCGACCGCGGAGGCGTCATAGCCCGAAAAGTTTACCTGCGACGATATCAGCCGACGGGCATGGCGCGCCTGCGCACGGCAAACATAGTCGCCGTATACCTCTACCCCGTCGGACGAGAACGCCTCGCCATAGGCATATGAAAGTTTTGCGCCGTCGGTTACCACCTCTATACCGCAAAGTTCTTCCTCGTCGCTCGGGAAAATATCCTCTTTACCCTCCGCCGCTCCGTCCGAAGAGAGGGCGTAAAGCAGACATCCGCTGCCGAAATTGATGCGATAGACCCCTGCATATGCCGCAACGAACGTCGCTTCCTGCCGTCCGGGCTGTACAAAATTGTTGAGCTTTTTCCCGTCCGAAGAGACCATGCATACAGCCGTGCCGACGTCCGAACTCAAAAAGAGCGTTATCTCCGTCCTGCCGTAACATTCGAACGTTATTCCGTTTTCGTAGTCCATTTTTGCGGCGCTTTCAAACTCCCTGTCGCCGAACTGCGCGCCTTCCTCGCATATCTGCACTTCGCGAAAGAGGGACATATTACTTTCGTGCGCCGCGCTTCCGTCGGCGGCCGTGCAGTTCAGCTGCGTGCCGCCCTCATAGCGGTCGAAGTAGACAAAGTGCACCGCTCTGCCCCTTTGGTCGTCGGGTATCTGCCCGTCATCGCCGTCGGGTCCGACTTCTTCCCCGTCCGAGCCGTCCCCCTCCTCGGAAGGCTGCTCCTGCGGAGGCGACTCCCCGTCGGGTTCATCTGTTTCTCCGCCCGAAAGAGGAGGTTCCTGCTCACCGTCGGGTTCATCTGTTTCTCCGTCTGAAAGAGGAGGTTCCTGCTCACCGTCGGAAGGCAGTTCTTCGCCGCCTTGCGCGTCGCCTTCGTCCGTCTGGTCTTCGGGCGCGCGCTCGGTTACCGTCACCTCGCAACAGGCGACTTTACCGTCCGCAAAGGCGCATATGGTGGCTTTGCCCTCGGCATATGCCGTGACCAATCCGTCCTCCACCCCTGCAACCGAGTCGTCCGAGCTCGACCAGGTTATCTCTACAACCTCCGCCGAAGTGACCTCCGCCACGAGGGCATAACTTTGTCCGCAGGTCAAAGTCAGGCTGTCCCTGTCGAGCTGAATATATCTCGCTCCGCCAGACGCAGAACAGGCGGCAAGTACAGCCGCAAATGCGCACAATAAGCCCGTTATGAGCGCGGCAAAAGCCCTCTTCATTCTGCCCTCCACGAAAAAATGACTGTCTAGCTTAATTATAATGCAGAGCGGCAAAAATGTCAATAATGCGCGGCAGGCGTACGCCGTTTCGGGTCAAAACAGGGGCGGAGTCCGCCTTTTGCGGACTCCGCCCCCTTCCATATATTTTATGTTATCGTCCGCACTTTGCCGCCGTCAGCACCGCACAAACTGCAGAAGGTCGACCATGACGGCAAAGCCGAGGATTAAAATCAGTCCGGCGAAGTGTATCGCCGCCTCCACCTTGCGCGGCACGGGCTTTCTGAAAATCCACTCGATAAGGCAGAAAATAACCTTGCTGCCGTCGAGCGCAGGTATGGGCAACAGGTTGAATACGGCGAGATTGACGCCAATATATGCCGCTATCGTCAGAAAACTCTGCGCGCCCTGCGCCGCCATTTCGCTGGTCAGCTTGATAGTCGTTATGGGGCCGCCTATGGTATCCAGCCCGAGCGAACCCGTCAGAAGTTCGCCCAGCACCCGAAATATAGTGCCTGCCATTCGCCACGTATAGCCGAACGAACAGCCTAAAGTCTCCCAAAACCCGAGCGGACATTGCTCGGCGGAGAGGTCCCAGTAAAGATTGCCGTCCTCGGCGGCATACGTACCCGCGCCGAGAGCGCGCCATATTCTGCTGGTGTCCGAATAGTTCTCGAAATTGCAGTCGACGCGCATTTTTACCTGACGCTCGACGGTATTACCGTCCTCGTCTATGACGGTAATCAGCGCGATATCCCCCTCGCTCTTGCCCTTGAGCGCGGCAATGAGGTCGGTGGAGAGATATATTCTCCTGCCCTCCGCCGCGACTATCACGTCGCCGTCAGACAGACAATACTGACAAGTTTGCCCCTCTTCGACGCTGACGGAGTTTACTTTATACGCCGTAAGCCCGAAACAAGCCATGCAGATTGCGGCAAACACGAGCGCGGTGAGATAGTTCATCAGCGCGCCCGAAACGAGCACGATTATCCTCTTCCACGGCGGCTGGTTGTTGAAGGCGGCAGGATCGCCGTCCTCCTCGTCCTCGCCCTCGAAGGCGCAGTATCCGCCGAGCGGAATGGCGCGCACCGAAAAATATGTGCCGTGCTTTCTGCCCTTTATCCGAAGGAGTTTAGGCCCGAAGCCTATCGCAAACTCCTCTATCTTAAAGCCGAGCGCTCTGCCCGAAATATAGTGACCGAATTCGTGCACGGTTATCATTACCAGCAGAATGACGATCGCCAATATGACCGACCACACGGTGTTCCATGCGCCTGAGGCAAGTAGTAATGTCATTATACCCCTTTAATGTGCCGCGCGGCAAGCCTTCGGGCAGCGCCGTCCGCCTCGCATAGCTGAGAGTAGCTCTCCGCACGCGCATAGGGCGTAGCCGCGACGACATCCGCGGAAATTTCATAAATATCTGTAAAGCCTATGGAGTCCCTGAGAAACGCCCCTACGGCGATTTCGCTCGCCGCGTTGAGAACGGTCGGCATTATTCCGCCCCTCCTGCCGCACTCCAGCGCCAGGTCGTACATGGGGTACTGTCCCCTTTCCAGCGGCATGAAATCGAGCGAGAACGCCCGCGTGAAATCCATCTTCGCTACGCCTGAGCGGCACCTCCCGGGATAGGTCAGCGCAAGCTGTATGGGCAGCTCCATCGAGGGATTGGACAGCTGCGCGAGCACCGCTCCGTCGGCAAATTCGACCATGGAATGCACTAGGCTCTGCGGCTGAATTACCGCCTTTATCCTGGAATAGGGTGCATTGTAGAGGTGATGCGCCTCTATTATCTCGTACCCCTTATTGAGGAGGGTTGCCGAATCTACGGTTATCTTGGCGCCCATCTTCCACGTGGGATGGCGGAGCGCGTCCGCCGCCTTCACTTCCTTTAAATCGGCAAACTTTCTGCCCCTGAACGGGCCGCCGCTCGCCGTGATGATAAGCCGTTCGAAGGGCGCGCGCCTTTCGAAGTTGAGGCACTGCCAGATTGCCGAATGTTCGCTGTCCACGGGCACAAGCTCGCCGACGAGGGGCATTATTATGTCTCCGCCGCAGACGAGCGTCTCCTTGTTGGCAAGCGCCAGCCGCGCGCCCGTTTCAACCGCCTTAAGGCTGTATTTAAGCCCGGCAAAGCCGCCGCACGCCACGAACACTATGTCCGCGCCGCACTCGCCGAGCGCCTCCAGCGCGCCGTCCTCGCCCGAGAGCACCTTTGTCTCCCTGGGGGCGATTATCCCCTTTGCCGCATCCCTGTCCGTGAGGACGGCAAAGCTAGGCTTGAATTCGGCTATCTGGGCGTTGAAGGTCTCCAGCGAGCGGTTGGAGATGAGCGCGCAGAGCGAAAACTCCCCAGCGCTGCGCCTTACGACGTCGGCGACCTGCCTGCCTATCGAGCCGCAGCTGCCGACAAGTGCAATTTTCTTCATTTATATTATACCCCGTAAAATGCTAATAATGTCTGTAAAATTAAAAAGTCCCGCTAAAGGCGGGGACTTTTACGCGATTTTCAGTAGATGAGCATAAAGCAGACGACGATTGAAACCGAGGCAAACAGCATGCTGTCGAACCTGTCGAGGACGCCGCCGTGGCCGGGCAGAATCTTGCCCATATCCTTTATGTTGCATCCCCTCTTGATGGCGCTCTCGAACAGATCGCCGAGCTGAGCAAGTATTGCCGTGGGCAGGGCGAAGAGCATTAAAAGCACTATATGCGGCACATTTCCGCTGTAGTTGACTATCTTAACGCTGTCGAGGGGGACGTATTCGCAGAATGCCCATACTAGAACGGCCGCAATCAGTCCGCCTATTATGCCGCCTACCGCGCCGATTATTGTCTTGTTGGGACTGGTGTGGGGGGCGAGCTTATAGGGAATCTTTTTGCCGAGCAGCTTGCCGAAGAAGTAGGCAAACGTATCCACCGCGGGCACGAGCACAAAGAGAAGCATTATCGCTGGCGTGGAATTATATGCAAGGTGCGCTACGTTCGGGCCTACGCAGGCGAGGACGCCGCAATAGAGTATGCACAGCTCTGCAAGCGCCGTGCTCCTCAGGCAGCTCTCTTCGAAGTCGAAGACCATCATGGAGGCGGTGACCATCATGCCTATGCTGGTTACCGAAAGCAGGGCGACGAGCGCGACGAACACGTCGGCAAACAGTTTGCCGAGGACGAAGGTGGGAATGATGAGAATGCAGGTTATCATTGCAAGCCACCACTGCACCTTGGATATATTGCCCACGGCGCGCATGAATTCAAATGCGCCGAAGATGGATATCAGCCAGAACAGCACGTCAACGCCCAGGCTGCCCAGGGAAAACGTCGAACCGTCGGAGAACACATAGTCGGGCACAAAAATCTTGAGCGCTATGATTCCGAGCATTGCGCCGATGTAGAATATTGCGGTTATAATTCTCTGTTTCATTCAAATTGCTCCTTTAGACCTTCCCGAAACGCCTTGTGCGGCGCGAGAATTCCGCGACGGCGTCATCAAGACATTCGTCCGAAAAGTCGGGGAAGAGCACGTCGGAAAAATACAGTTCGGCATATGCCGCCTGCCACAGCA
This sequence comes from uncultured Clostridia bacterium, assembly GCA_944354125.1. GTDB lineage: Bacteria > Bacillota > Clostridia > Christensenellales > Borkfalkiaceae > Coproplasma. The sequence goes on from CALVPT010000006.1 coordinate 18,419, forward strand.
GGAAGTTGGAGAGCCTCAGCTCTCCGCCCGTGCGTATGATAAGGTCGGGGTCGGGTATGCCGCCCGTATACAGATTGGCGGACAGCGTCTCCTCGGTTATGGCAAGTCCCTTTGCCGCAGCCGCGCCGCACGCCCCGACAATCTCCCTGCGCGAGCCATATGCAAGCGCGATGACGAAGGTGAACTCGGCCTCCTCGGGAGAGCGCGCCACTCCGTCCTCGATGACCGTTCTCACGTCCTCGGGGAGCAGGGACAGATCGCCTATGACCCTGAGCGCCGCACCGCCCTTTATGAGCTTGTCGACATTCTTCAAAAAATATTTCTTTATCAGCGAATACAGTCCGTCGAGTTCGTCCTTGGGACGGGCAAGATTTTCGGTCGACAGCGCATATACGGTGAGGTAATGTATGCCCAGCTGCTTTGCCCTTTCGGAGAGGCCTATCATGCGGTTCATGCCCGCATTATGTCCTGCCGAACGGGGCAGAAGGCGCTTTTTGGCCCACCTGCCGTTGCCGTCCATTATTATCGCCACGTGACGGGGTATTCTGCTTGTTTGACTATCTGCCATTGCCTTACTCTGCGCCATTGTCAGACGGTCATTACTTCCTTTTCCTTGGCGGTTGCGGTTGCATCTACCTTGGCAACGGCATCTGCGACCATCTTTTCGACTTCCTTTTCGCCTGCCGAGAACTCATCCTCGGAGATGGTCTTGTCGTTTTTGAGCTTCTTGAGGGAATCCATTGCCTCCCTTCTGACGTTGCGCTGAGCGACCTTGGTATCTTCGCCCATCTTCTTTATCTGCTTTGAAAGGTCACGCCTTCTCTCTTCGGTGAGTTCGGGGAATACCAGCCTTATGACCTTGCCGTCGTTGGTGGGCGTTATGCCTATGTTGGATACCTGTATAGCCTTTTCTATTGCCTTTAAAATGGAGATGTCCCAGGGCGAAACGACAAGGCATCTGCCCTCCTGAACGGAGATGTTGGAGGTCTGGGGAATGGGCGTAGGCGCACCGTAGTAGTCTACCATCACCTTGTCGAGAATGTGAGGGTTGGCCCTGCCTGCGCGGATTGCGGAATAGTCCTCCTTAAGCACGCTGAGCGCCTTGTCGAGCTTTTCGTCAAGCACGAGCAAAATTTCTTCTATCTGTTCGTTTTCCATTTTGAATACTCCTAAAATGTTTTTTATGGTTTATTGTATGCGGCATATCCGCGTGATTTTATCTTCAGATTGCCCCCGTATAGCCTGCCATGGCGGCATTTGTTTATTATCTCTGCTTCCCAATAATTTACGGCGCAAGCAGGGTTTCCATGCGCCAGCGCACCCTGTTTGCGAATACTTTCGCCTCAGCGGTGTGAATTGCCGCAACTTCTCATATTTCAGAGCACTTAAATGTTGCGGCAAGAGCGGCAGAGCCGCTTAAACTCGTCAAATTTGTTGCTGTCACCAAGCAACAAATTTACGAAACTTTCAATTATTATCTATCACCGTGCCCAGCTTTTCGCCGCAGACGACGCGGATTATGGAATCCTTTTCGTTGAGGCCGAAGGCAATTACGGGCACGTTGTTTTCCATGCACATGGTAGCGGCCGTGGCGTCCATGGCCTTGATGCCGTTCTTTATTATGTCCATATAGTTGATATGGTCATACTTCTTCGCGTTGGGGTTGAGCTTGGGATCGGAATCGTAGATGCCGTCTATGTTCTTTGCCATCATCAGAACGTCGGCCTGGATTTCGCACGCGCGCTGAGCCGCCGCCGTATCCGTAGAGCAATAGGGATTGCCCGTACCGCACGCCATTATTACCACTCTGCCCTTTTCGAAGTGGTGCAGAGCCTTCCTTAAGATATAGGGTTCGGCAACCGACGTCATTATGAGCGCCGTCTGCACTCTCGTGGGGATGCCCCTCTGCTCGAGCGCGTCCATCATGGCGAGCGAGTTCATGACCGTGGCGAGCATACCCATATGGTCGGCGGTCGTCCTCTCCATCTTTACGCCCTGTCTGCCGCGCCAGAAGTTGCCGCCGCCTATGACCAGCGCAACCTCTACGCCCATATTCCTTATCGCCTCTATCTGGTCGACTACGCCGGAGATTACGTTTTCGTTTATTCCGTGTCCGTCCTTGCCTGCAAGTGCCTCGCCCGAAAGCTTTATGAGCACTCTTTTGTATTTGGGTTGCATACGCCTACCTCGCGATTATTTTTCTACTGATAGATTATACCATATGAGAGCGGTTAAAATCAATACATAAAAGCAAAATGCAACAAAATATAAATAAATTTTATGTCAAAGGCGACCTGTATTTGCGACAAAATACGCCATACGGCGCAAAAAAACGGACGACAGAGCGCATTTTCTGTCGTCCGCAAAAATTACTTTTTTCCCGAAAACTGAAAAACTCAGTTCTTCTTCATTGCCTCTACCTGCTTTGCAACTTCTTCGGAGAGGTCTTCCTTTCTCTTTTCGATGCCTTCGCCCATCTCCCAACGAACGAAACGAGCTACCCTGAACTTCTTGCCGATTACCTGGGCAACCGTCTGGGAATCGTCCTTTACGAAGGGCTGGTTGAGAAGGCATGCCTCGGAATAGAACTTGCCCATCTTGCCGATTACTATCTTTTCAAGAATTTCCTTGGGCTTCTTTGCGTTCTTCTCGTCGTTCTGCATCTGGACGAGCATGATTTCCTTTTCCTTCTCTACGACCTCTGCGGGAACGTCGCTCTGTGCGATGTAGGAAGGCTTGCTTGCCGCTATCTGCAGAGCTACGTCGTGGAGGGTCTCCTCAGCGCCGTCGGTGAAGTCAAGCGCCTCTACCATAACGCCTACCTTGCCGCCCATATGGATATAGGTTTCGATCTTGCCGCTCGTTTCATAGATTTCGAAACGACGGATAGCAATCTTTTCGCCGATTACGGCGGTAGCGTCGGTGATGTAGTCCTTTACCGTTCCGTTGCCGAGCGCGCATGCGTTGAGCGCTTCAACGTCGGCAGGCTTCTGCTCTGCAACGACCTTTGCAACGGTGTCAACTATGCCGTGGAACTTGTCGCCCTTGGAGACGAAGTCGCTCTCGCAGTTGATTTCGATGAGCACGCCCACGCCGCACTTGCTGCACACGTATGCGCCTACAGCGCCCTCTGCCGCAATACGGCCTTCCTTCTTGACAGCCTTGGCAATGCCCCTCTCCCTGAGGAGTTCGGCTGCCTTTTCCATATCGCCATCAGCGTCGGTAAGTGCCTTCTTGCAGTCGAGCATACCTGCGCCGCTCTTGTCTCTTAAAGTCATTACGTCCTTTGCCGTGAATGCCATATATATCTACTCCTTATTTATAAGCTTATGCCTGAATTATTCAGCCTTTTCCTCGGAAGCTTCAACTACTTCCTCGATGGATGCGGGTTCTTCCTTCTTTGCCTCTGCCTCTTCTACGGTGAAGGTCTCGCCCTGGTTAGCTTCGATTACCGCATTTGCCATTACGCCCGCAATCAGCTTGATTGCCCTTATTGCGTCGTCGTTGCCGGGAATTACGTAGTCGATGAGGTCGGGGTCACAGTTGGTATCGGTGATTGCAACGATGGGGATGTTGAGCTTTCTTGCCTCGGAAACGGCGATGTCCTCGTTGTGGGGGTCAACCACGAACATAACGCCGGGCATCTTGTTCATGTCCCTTATGCCCTGAAGGTTGGTCTGGAGCTTTTCAAGCTCGTCCTTGAGCTTTGCAACTTCCTTCTTGGGAAGAAGGTCAAACTCGCCGCTCTCTTCCATCTTTTCAAGCTTTACCATTCTGTCGATGCGCGAGCGGATGGTCTTGAAGTTGGTCAGAGTACCGCCGAGCCAACGGCTGTTGATGTAGTACTGACCGCAGCGCTCTGCCTCTTCCTTGATGGCGTCCTGAGCCTGCTTCTTGGTGCCGACGAAGAGCACGCTCTTGCCTGCCTTTACGGTCTCTACCACGAACTTGTAAGCCTCTTCGATGAGACCTACCGTAAGCTGAAGGTCGATGATGTGAATGTCGTTCCTTGCCGCATAGATGTACTTGCTCATCTTGGGGTTCCACTTTCTCGTCTGGTGACCGAAGTGTACGCCTGCCTCGAGGAGCTGCTTCATAGTGATAACTGCCATAATAAAACCTCCGTTAAAACCTCCCCGAAAGCGCCTGTTTCTGTGGACGGATAGGACGGAATTGAAAGAATTTTTCCGCACGGCTCGTCCGCCTTTCGGGTGTGAATTTTTTTATAGCTTTGGTATTTTAGCATATTTTTTTATCTTTGTAAAGCAAATAAAATGAGCAGACGGAAAATTCCGCCTGCCCGAGTCAATATTTTTGTCTTACGAACGCTTTACATACTCGCCGCCGCGCATAAAAATCATGCGTTTTTGAAGATTTCCACGGCGTCGGGGGAGATGGAAATGAGGAAGCAGTTGCCGTTTACGAAACCGCTTTCGACTGCCTCGTCATATGCCTCCTGACCGAGGTTTTCGACTATGTCGTCCTTGGAAGGCAGTTTGAATACTACGGCAATGTTTATACCCTTGGTGCAGGTCATGACCTCGTACTTGCCTATCTCGTCCACCTTATCCTCGGACAGCCAGTCTTTGAGCTCTTCGCTGTCGGCGCCGTTTACGACGGTGACTTCATATTCCTCTTTCTCGAACGCGCGCCTGATTGCGCCCGACTTGTCGCCGCAGGCGGTAAAGAGCGTCGCCATTACGACCACCGCCAGCACGACTATGAGTGCCCTTAAAAACTTTTTCATGATAAAATTTCCTCCCTTTAATCATTACTTTAACAGATTATACCACACGGCGGAGAAAATTTCAATAGGCGATTTTGAATTTACCTTTCGGGATGACGCAGATTTACTGCTCCTCGTCCTCTTCGGACTGATAGAACTCCCACACCTCGTCCAAAAGCGCGTCGTCCTCGATGGGTTCGAGCATGCCCTCTTCCTCCTTGTAGCGGAAGATTGCGACCTCGTCGTCGCCCACCGCCTCGTTGGGCTCGGCGGCAAGCAGAAGGGCATATTTTTCGCCCTTGTATTCGGTCACGTCCATGAGCTTGAACTTTATGACGTTGTCGTCATCGTCTATGAGCTCGATTATGTCGTCCTGTTCCTCCTCGGGGGAGAGGTTTTCCTGTTCTTCGGGGATAGTCTTATCCTTTTCCATAGCGTCTGCTCCTTTTGAGTCTTTTTTTATTCTGCCGAGATATCCGTCGAGAATGTTTGCCGCCGCAAGCGCGTCGACATAGTTTTTTCTTTTTTCCCTGCGCATACCCTCGGATATCAGCGTTTCGTGCGCCATCTGAGTGGTGAACCGCTCGTCCTCGCATATGACGGGAAGGGCGGTAGCCTCCTTAAGCGCCTCGATAAAGCGCCTGGCCTTGACCGTCTGGACCGCCTCCGTGCCGTCGAAGTTGACGGGCAGACCGCAAATTATGGCGGTTGCGCCCTTTTCGGCTGCGATTCTGACGAGCTCGGCGATATCCTCTTTGAAATTCTTGCGGTGATAGGTAAAAGAGGGCAGGGCATAGGTGTTGAACGGGTCGGACACGGCCACGCCTATGCGCTTGTCGCCTATGTCGAACGCTATGTATCTTTCCACTTGTCCGCCTCCTTGGTGCCGCTTTTCAGGATATCCTTTGAAATGAGTATATCACCGCCGCGCGTTTTTTTCAAGTATTTTAAGCAATTGTCCGTGACGGGAGCAGGGTTAAATTATGTCATTTGCCGTCGCGGAGCGCAAAAAATGCGCGTTGCCTGCCGAAAGCAAAATAAAACCACCTCCATCCGACTGCACGAAGGACGGCGACGGCAAAAGCCGCAGGCCTCAAAATGCGCGGAAGCCCTGTCTGACATAACCGTAGCCGCTTTCTGCCTTACAGCAAAGTCCGACGTTTTCGGACAACTCATAAACCTGACAGTCTTAACTTAAAGGCAGGAGGGCGACCCTGCCGCCGAGGCAGGGTCGCCCTCTCAGGTCGCCTTACGTTGAAGGCACAGGCGCAGATGTCCTTATGCGCCTTCCTGCCCCGACATCTTGTCGGAGCCCAGCTTTTCGTCGATATAGGTTTCTGCCTTCTTCATGAGTTCGTCCTGATTCTTCTTGACGAGACTGCGAAGCTTACAGTTATTGGCGACGAGAAGCGCGCCGCCCGCCATGCCGACGGCAAGTCCTATTATGAATTTTTCCATACTGTACCTCACAGAGCATAACGCTCAATTTAAGTATGGGAAAAATGGCGGTTACTATGACTGTAAATTTTTTACTTGTAACTTTAAGAGGCTGTTTTCGTCGGTCAGCTTTTTGACGAGCGCGGTAAGCCTTTTCACCTCGTCCTTGAGGCTGGAATTCAGCCTGTCGTAAAGGCTGTTTATCTTGTCCTCCAGCGCCTGTCTGCCGCCGTCGGAGGAATCCAGTCCGCACTCCTTCATGAGTCTTTCAATCCTTTCGGGCTGTTTGCTCATGACGTTGCGGTACTTGTTCTGATACCTCAGCATCAGCTTGTCGTCGCCGTCGGCGAGGTTTAAGACCGCGCGGCGGACGGAGACCCCCTTGCTCTTCTGTCTGAGTATTTCCCTTAAAATTTTATCCGTCTCCTCGTCGGTGAAGGGGCGCACGTCCTCCGCCCTGAGGCTTGTCCCTTTTAGTATCTCCCTGACTTCGGCGTTGTCCGTGCTCTTCAAAAGCGCATAATAATAGTTTCTGACGCTGCCCTTTGCCCTGTGCGTTGCGGCGGCATATTCTTCGAATATGCGCGTGAGCGTCTTGCCCTGCCCCTTGCCCTGACAGATATATTTGACGAAGCTTTCGGCCTCCTCCCTGCTGTATCCGTTTATCTTAGCCATATAAAAAATAAAACCTCCTGAATTTTTAAGTCTGCAGGCAAGTTATTGACATAAAAAACTTAGTCAATACATTATTTAATAGCATATGACTATTTATTTTTTATCGGCGCAGACGGCTGCGCTCAAGGCGGACGGCATATACCTTGGACTTCTGGACAGCTTTGAAAGGTTTTTCGAGGCAGACCTTGCCGCGCGGCACTTCATGGAAATCGTGCCCGAGGGCGCACTGCCGTTGAGCTTTGTCCTGGGCGAAGAGTTCATAGCCCATCCCCCCGACTTTGCCGACGTGTACACGGGCGACGGCGAGGCGGTCATATACATAAAGAGGTTCGAAAAGAGGGGCGGCGCGCTTAAAGTCGCGGCGCAGAAGCGGCTTTCGGGCGGCGGACTCTTTACGCTGTTTTCGGAGGGCGGCAGGGTATACCTGTCCTATGACGGCGAGAACGCCGAACTGTACGAGTTGAGCGACAGATTTTCTGCCGCAACGCTTAAGGAGGACGCCGTCGGCGGAAGACCCGTAATGATTGCCGAGGGCGACGGGTGCATATGTGTTCTGAATCAAGACGGAAAGAGGGTATTTTACAACCGAGCGGAGAGCTTTTCGACGGGCGCGACGCTTGAAATTGTCGTACCCTTTGTTACCGCCGCGGGGTGCAGGGCGAAATGCACATTTTCGTACGACGGCGAGGAGATGAACCTTGAAAGTTCGGTGACCGAGGAGACGCGCGAGGTTGCCGCCGACGTAATGCACTTTGCCTTTTTCGAGAGCGTGCTGACGCACGGCGACTATAAAAAATATCTTTCCGACGGGCTTAAAGACAGCGCCGACGCCATAGGCGGATATCTGGGCGACTTTGTGGACGTAGTAATACCCCACTCGCGCTTCTATCTGAAACACGGAGACATAAAGGCGGCAGGGCTGGTCTATCCCGTCGCCGCAAACCTCTTCAGGGTAAAATACTTTGCCGTCGAGACAGAAGAGGCAAAGATTGCCAACATCTATGAATGCGGATGACCGCGCAGACGGGCGGCGCAAAGCGCCGTCTGTGCACAATTCTGCCGCCCCGTTGTGCATAACAACGGCGATATTTTCACAATGCAAACGGCCGCGGACGTGCAAAATGCCCGTCCGCAGCCTTATAATGCTTATATCGATGTGAAACGCGCACGCCTTATGGCGGCGCGAATTTTCGCAGGCGTAGCAGGAAATTTTATGCCGACGCCCTGAAGGTTTACGCCTTTTTGTCCCTTTCGCCGACGAACTTTTTCATCATGTCGTAGCTCGCCTCGGACAGCTCGTGTTCGAGCTTGCAGGCATCGGCATCGGCATCGGCGCTATTGACGCCGTGCAGTTCGAGAAACCTCCTTATGGTGCAGTGCCTGTCGTACACCTCCTCGGCATACGCCCTGCCCTGTTCGGTGAAATGCAGGTGCAGGCCGTCGACGGTTATGTAGCCGTCCGCTATCAACAGCTTTATCGCCTTCTGCACGGCAGGCTGGGAGACGCCCATTCTGCGCGCCACCTCTATCTGATGTACGTCCTCGAGCTCCCGCGAAAGGAGCAATATGCTCTCCAGATAGTCCTCTTTAGACTGACTGTTTTTCATGTGTTTACCCCCGTTATCGCGCAATTGACCGCCACATATACCCGATTGAAGGCACTTTTGCGGGAAAATGCGCCCTTTGTATGTCAAATTGCGGCAAATAGCGGCAAATATCTCAATTGCCCCCGTCATATGCCGCAATCACCAGGCACGGCAAGGCATAAAACGCGCCCGTCCGCGCCGCCATAATTTATCCTTAAACCTTACGGGCGAAAGGACTCATTCGTCCTCGCCTGCGAGCAGCCTCTCCCTTTCGGCAAGCGTCAGCGCCTCTATCATCTCGTCTATGTCGCCCATCATGAAGCTGTCTATCGAATAGAGCGACAGCCCTATGCGGTGGTCGGTCACCCTGCCCTGGGGGAAGTTATACGTCCTTATTCTCTCCGACCTGTCTCCCCTGCCGACGAGCGACTTGCGCTTGGCGTCCTGCTCGCTGCGGTTGATGCCCGAATAGTAGTCGTAAAGCCTGGAGCGGAGCACCTTGAACGCCTTGTCCTTGTTCTTGAGCTGGCTCCTCTCGTCCTGACAGGTGACGACTATGCCCGTGGGGAAGTGCGTCAGCCTTATCGCCGTTTCGGTCTTGTTTACCTTCTGACCGCCTGCGCCCGAAGAGCGGTAGACGTCCACCCTGACGTCCTCGTCGCGTATCTCTACGTCGACGTCCTCCGCCTCGGGGAGTACGGCAACCGTCGCCGTGGAGGTGTGCACCCTGCCCTGCGATTCGGTCTCGGGCACGCGCTGAACCCTGTGCACGCCGCTCTCGAACTTGAGCTGTTTGTAGGCGTCATTGCCCGTGATGTTTACGACTATTTCCTTTATTCCGCCGAGTTCGGTCGAATTTTCGTCGACCACCTCTACCTTAAGGCGGTGATGGTCGCAATAGCCGAGATACATTCTGTACAGTTCGGCGGCAAACAGCGCCGCCTCCTCGCCGCCCGCGCCGCCACGTATCTCCATTATGCAGTTCCTGTCGTCGTTCTTGTCCTTGGGCAGAAGGAGCACTTTTAGCTCCTCCTCTATGCCTTCAAGGCGACCCTTTAGGGAGTGTATTTCCTCGGCGAGGAGCGCGCGCATTTCGGCGTCGGTTTCGCCCGAAAGCGCCTCCTCGTCCTGCTTCAGCTTGCGCTCTTCGCCCAGGTACTCCTCGTACTTGAGCGCAGGTTCTGAAAGTTCGGACTGTTCCTTAGCTACCTTTGTCCATTCCTCGCCGCCGACGGGCACGCTGCCGTCCGAAAGTTTTTGGGTGAGCGACTTGTATCTTGCGTAAATTTCGTCTATCTTGCTGTTCATACCTTTAAATTATAAGACAGAGAACCCCGACGAAATTGTCGAAATTCTCTGTTTTTTACCGTTAAAATGCTATTTTCAGGAATCTGTCCACGCCGCATAAGTCCTTGACTATCATGGCATAGTCGCGCTTTTCGAAGAGCTTTAAAACTTCCTGCGCCTGGTCCTCGCCCACTTCGAGCATGAGCATGCCGCCCTTGGCGATATACCGCGTTACCTCCTTCGCCAGCCTGCGATAGAAATCCAGTCCGTCCTCGCCGCCGTCGAGCGCAACCCTCGGCTCGTAGTCCCTGACCTCGCGCTGGAGACCGTCTATGTCGGCGCTCCTGATGTAGGGAGGATTGCACACGATGAGGTTGAATCTGCCGTGAATTTTGGAGAAGAGGTCGCTCTGCACGAAGTTTATGTCCACCCCGTTGAGTTCGGCGTTCTCCTTTGCGAGCATTATCGCCGCATCCGAAACGTCAGCCGCGGTGACCTGAACGTGCTTTGCGGCGCAGTGCTTGGCTATCGATATGGCAATGCAGCCGCTGCCCGTGCACATATCCAGCACCTTGTCGCCCTCTTCTATTATCTTTACGGCGTTATCCGCGAGTATTTCGGTCTCGGGACGGGGAATGAGCGCCCTCTCGTCGACCTTTATCTTGCAGTCGTAGAAGTCGACATCGCCTATGATGTACCAGAGCGGTCTGCCCGTCAGGCGCTGTTCGACTATGTCGTTTATCCTGCGCGTTTCGGAGGGAATGATTATCCTCTCTTTTTCAAGGTCGCTGCGCTTGACGTCTAGAACGAGCGAATATATCCACTCGGCGTCGGAGGCGTCTATTCCCGCCTTTTCGAACTTCTGCTTGGTCGTCCTGAGCATTTCGGAGAGTATTCCGCCCGTGACGAAGGAAGTCTCCTTGATTGAGGGGTCGGCGTCCATCTCCATGGCGGCGTTGAATGCCGCGATTGCCACTTCGACCATCTGCTCGTCGGGTTCCCTTGTCGTCAGCGTCTTCTGAAGGAGCATGCCGGGCGCCTTGAATATGGCGGAAATTTTGCCGTGGAAGCGCGCGAGCAGCTTTAAAATTTCATACGATATGCCTGCAATGACGGGCAAAAGCACAATTTCTATGCCCAGTTTTGCCAGCACCTGAAGGGGTCGGGAGGCTATGAGGTGCACGCCGCACGCCCAGTTGACCACGCCGACTATGAATACGTTGATTATGAGCACTATGAAGAGGAAGGACGTGCCGCACCTGTCGTGAATGCGCGAACAGCCCATTACGTTTTCGACGGTGAGGGGCAGTCCCTTTTCGTAGCAGTTTATGGTCTTGTGCTCGGCGCCGTGATAGCGGTAAAGCCGCTGCATATCCTTCATGAGCAGCACGAGCGCGAGATATCCTATGAATATTGCAATTTTGAAAACGCCGAGAAGGAGATATTCCCACACCGTGCCGTTGAGCGAAGGCGCAAGTCCCTTTATGGCGCCTACCAAAAAGTTGGGCAGCCATATGAACAGCACGACCGCGAGCACCAGCCCGACAATCATGGAGAGCAGGCTGACGACCTGCATAAGGTCTATCTTATATTTTTCGGCAAACCATTTTTCGACTCTTCCCGGCTCCTGCTCCTCTTCGCCGTAGACCTTGGCGCTGCGCATGAGCGCCTTGGTGCCCCTGACGAGCGACGTGAACATATTTACGACGCCCCTTACGAAGGGTATTTTAGTCGCCTTTCCGCCCGGCTTATATCTCACTCTCTCTACCTGGATTTCGCCGCCGGGGTCCCTTACCGCCGTGCAGTAAGAGCTTTTGCCCATCATCATGACGCCCTCGATTACGGCCTGGCCGCCGATGGAAGAGCATATAGTACCTTTTTTCTTTTCTCTTTTAGTCATAATAATATTTTAGCAACAAACCTTACCGAATAAAACAAAAATAATAAAAAATACGGCCTCAATTTTAATATCGGAGCCGCATTTCATGTTTTTAGATACTGTATCTTTTCTTGAACTTATCAACACGGCCGCCCGTATCGACAAGCTTCTGCTTGCCGGTAAAGAAGGGATGGCACTTGTTGCAGATATCCACTTTAAGCGTTTCGACGTTCTTGGTAGTACCTGTCTTGAAAGTTGCGCCGCAAGCGCATACTACCGTAACTTCGTGATAGTCAGGATGTATATCGGGCTTCATATCTTCACCTCGCTGTTAATTCTTAATAAATGCTTATTTATTATAATTAAAAAAAAGATATAAGTCAATCGTTTTTCGACCTTTGCCGCATTTTTTTATGCAATATAGACTACATTTATTCAAAACAGAGCTTTTTTATGATAAAGGGTTGATTTAAGGGCGACTTAGTCGTATAATAGGCTTATGGATAATTGGGTATTGGTAGGCCCCCACAAGGTCGAAAAGAGAGAACAGAGCGAAAGCGAAATAACCGCCACGCAGGTAAAAGTCAAGGTAAGTCACGTCTTAGTGTCCAACTTTGACGCCTTCTGCTACACGGGCGACAAGAAGATTCCCTATCCCCGTACCCCGGGGCGCTTTGCCATAGGCATCGTCACCGAGACGGGAAGCGCGTGCTACGGCGTGAAAAAGGGCGCCAGGGTATGCCTTAACTCCGTCCGCCCCTGCGGCAAGTGCTTAAGCTGCAAGACGGGAAACAAGTACGAATGCGAGCACGTTGAAGTTGCAGGCATTGACTTTGACGGATTTTTGAGAGATTTCGTCGTGTGCGAATACACCGACGTCACCGTAATTCCCGACAGCGTAAACGATCTCGCCGCGCTGTGCATAGAACACGTCGCTCTTGCCGAAAATATATTTGATAAACTCAATCTGCCTGCAGGCGCAAGCGTAGCCATAGTAGGCGCGGGATTTTTAGGCAGCATTCTGACGCAGATTGCCCTCTACCACAAGCTGGTGCCCATAGTCATAGACAACAACCCCAAGAACATAGAGCGGCTTAAAAGGAGCGGTGCGTTCTTCACCTTCGAGGCGGACGACAGCCTTATGGCAAACATAGACGAGGCGACGAGCGGAAGCATGTGCGACGCCTCCATATACACCTCCTGCTGCAAGCTGACGTCCACCGTGCCGGCAAACGCGCTGGCAAACGGCAAGGACCTGGTGCTCGGCGGTTTCTGCACGGTCAACTTCACCATGGACACGCGCCCCATCTTCGAGAAAAATCTGCGCATATATGCCGTCTCCAACGGATACGGCTATAACGAGACGGCGATAAACATGCTCGTCCACGGCGCGATAGACTTAAGCAACTTCGAAAAGGAGATTCTGACCGAGTTCGACGTCGGCAAGCTGTACGAAGAGAGGGCTGAAAAGGCCTCCTATACGGCCAAGATGACCGTGCTCAAGCTGATTATGTGACGCTCTCTGCAGGCAAACGGTATTTTGCCATGCGCCTTTTCAGATTTATATTTTCACGCATTTTCATATGTCTTGTATTTATTGCGGCGCTCTTCGCCGCAATAATTTTTTTATGCCTTTACATCCACTCGCTGTTGCCTGCGGCGTGGGCGCTGGTAGTTGCAGGCATATTTTCGCTGATAATCGCCGTTGTGATAATGAGCAGACCCTCCCCCTCCGCCTTCAGGTGCGCGTGGCTGGCGCTCGTCGCCGCCCTGCCCTTCTTCGGCGCTCTCGTATACCTTCTGGCAATATCCAAGCCCGCCCGAAAGCCCCTGCCGCAGGGCAGGGCTATGGTCTGCAGCGATTCGGACGCCGAATACCTTGCCGACGGGGCGGACTACCTGAAAAGGCTTAAAGAGCGCATAGACGGCGCGAAAGAATACGTTTACCTTGAATACTACATCATAGCGCGCGGCAGGGTATGGACGGAGATATTCTCCGCGCTTAGGGCGGCGCTGGGGCGAGGGGTCGAGGTAAAGATTATCTACGACGGCGTGGGCAGCGCGCTGAGAGCGCCCGTGCGCAGCCTGCGCACGCTTGAAAGGGAGGGAGCGGCGACTGCGGTATTCCGCAAGCCCTCCCCCCTGCCCTTCTACCGTCTTAACTGCCGCGACCACCGCAAAATCGCCGTAATAGACGGACAATATGCCTTTACGGGCGGAGTAAACATTGCCGACGAATATGCAAACCTTACCTCGCCGCACGGGCACTGGAAGGACGGCGGCGCAATGCTTACGGGCAAAATTGCCTCAGCGTTTGCCGAACTGTTTACCGAAAACTTTCTTCGCGCCGACAAAAAAAGAGGGGCGGCGCGAAGAAATTGCAGGCGAAAGCGCGAAGATGCGGACGGCAGACGGCAAAAAAGAGGGAAAACCGCAGGCGCTGAAGGCGCGCCGCCCGATTGCCCTGCAGACGGGTGCGGACATAATATGCAGGGCAGCATTCCGTCGTTCTTTCCGACCCCTGCCGATGGGTGCGCCGCGCTGATTTACGACAACCCCTTCGGCGGCATATACGAGGACGTTTCCGCCTCCCTCATTTATTCGGCGACCGAGAGGGTATATATCCTTACGCCCTATCTGTGCATGGACGACAAACTGTCCGACGCCCTTAAGTTTGCGGCGGCGCGCGGCGCGGACGTAAGAATAGTCATTCCGCACATACCCGACAAGCGGCTGACCTTTGAGATAACGCGGACATATGCCGACTCGCTGATATCGCACGGCGTGAAAATATACGAATACACCCCCGGCTTTCTGCACACAAAATCTGTGATCTGCGATGACTGCGCGGCGGTGGGCAGCTACAATTTCGACTTCCGCTCCATGCGCCTCAACTACGAGTGCGCGGCGATAGCGCGCGGAAGATTTGCCGAAAAGGCGGCGGAGGACTTCCTGAAAACTTCGGCAATGAGCGCTCCGCGCGTACCCGTAAAGCACGGCGCGGTACGGCGTTCGGCAAGGCGCATTATCGCCCTCTTTGCTCCCCTCGTTTAGTTGCAAAAGGACGGCGGTTTGGGGTATAATGGACATATGATAAAACTCATAGTAAGCGACCTGGACGGAACGCTGCTTCCGCCCACGAAGATAATGCCCGAGGAGACCTTTCCCCTCATCGAAAAGTTGACAGCCCGTGGCGGCACTTTTGCCCCCGCAAGCGGCAGACAGCTGCCCAATCTCAAAAAATTATTCGCTCCCGTCGTCGACAAGATTGCGATAATCGCCGAAAACGGCGGCCTTGTATGGCATAATGGCGAGATAATCTATTCCAACCCGACCGCGCCCGACGACATTATACGCGCGCTCTCCATCATAAGGAGCATAGACGGCCTGTATCCCGTGCTGTCCTGCACCGACTGCGCCTATTACGAGGACTCCCTGCCCGTATTCGTCGATACCGTCAAGAAATCCTACTCGTCGGAGTGCAGGGTGGACAACCTGGACGAGGTTGCGCGGAGAGCCACGGCGCTGAAGATATCCGTATGGGACTCCCTGCCCGCCGCCGGGCACGCAGGCGTGCTCCTTCCCCCTCGCATTGACGGGCTGAGGGTGATGATTTCGGGCTTCGACTGGGTGGACGTCAGCGTGAAGGACGCCAACAAGGGCAACGCCCTGAAGGCGCTGATGGCGCACCTCGGGTGCAGCCGCGAGCAATGCGCGGCGTTCGGCGACCACATGAACGACTACGAAATGCTGTGCGAGTGCGGTCATCCCTACGTAACCGCCAACGCCTATCCCCTGCTCAAGCAGAAGATAGGCACGGAGATAGCCTCCAACAGGGAAAACGGCGTAATTGAGAAATTAAAGGAGATAATATGAAACTTTTAATCGCTTCGGACATACACGGCTCTGCCGTATGGTGCAAAAAACTTGTAGACGCCTTTATGAAAGAGGGTGCAGACAAGCTGGTGCTTCTCGGCGACATACTCTATCACGGACCGCGCAATCCCCTGCCCGACGGCTATTCGCCCAAGGATGTATTCGGGATGCTCAACCCCCTTGCAGACAGAATAATCGCCGTGAGAGGCAACTGCGACAGCGAGGTCGACCAGATGGTGCTCGCCTTCAACATATCCTCCGACTACGGCGACATATTCGCCGACGGCGTGCACATTGCCATATCGCACGGGCACAGAACAGTTCCCCCTCTCGGCAAGGGCGACGTATACATCACGGGACACACCCACGTTCCCCTCAACGTCGCAGAAAAGGAGGGCTACCTGCACCTCAACCCCGGCTCGGTATCCCTGCCCAAAGAGGACAGCGCGCACGGCTATATACTCTTCGACGGCGGCAAATTTGTCTTTAAAGACCTTAATTAAGCGTAAGTCTTGACAATACCCGAATATGAGTGTATAATGTAGCCAATTATAATCTCAAAGGGGAAAAAAATGAAAAAGTTTATAAGTATACTTACGGCTGCCGCGCTTACGGCAGGACTTGCGGCTTTTGCCGCAGGATGCGGAGGTTCGGGCGATGCCGACCTTGAAAACGGCACGCTCTCGGCGAAAGGATATGCCTCTCTGACGGAGGCGGCTACCGCCTGCGTAACCGAGGAAATTGCAGGCGACACCACGGCGGCAACCTATAAGTCATACACCGCCGAGCGCCTTCTCGAGGACAAGGAAATAGAAAAGCTTAACATCACCGACGAACAGAGGGCAAAGGTCACGCGCGCCGAGGAGGGCAAAATTACCTATTCCGTACCCGATGCAGACGGCAATGCGCAGGAATATACGACGGACGTAATACTCGTCAATCTGGGCACCGAGGTGTCGTACTACATATCCGAGCCCGAAGATGGCGAATGGCTGACTCACAGCTATTTCGACAAGGTCAACAAGGCATACTATGACAACTTCACGGCTAAGCTTTCCGCAAACATGTCGACTTCCACGGGCGGCGTGACGGTCACCCAGACTATGGAATACGAACTCAGATACACGGGAACGGAGCTATGGCTTAAGATGAGCATTCCTTCGACGGTCAGCCCCACGGCGGCAAATCAGACGATAGAACTGTTTGCCGAAAACGACGATGGCGGCATTCGCACATACACGCGAATAAACGACGGTCAATTCACGACGGACACCACCGCCAGCTACTCTTCGCTTGAGGAACTGCTTGAAGAGTCGATGGCAAGTTCGGACAGCATGGCGCAGCTCGACCACAGCTACTTCGTAAAGACAAGCTTCGGCTTCAGCCTCGATGATCAGAAATTCACCGAATTCATAGACAAGATGTTCTTCTCCATGCAGTTAGGCGCAGACATAGATATCGGCGAAATATCCTTCGACTGCTACGTAACCGACGGCATTGTCACCTCCTCTTCCTGCAAATGCGAAATAAGCGCCGCCGCAGAGGGACAGACGGCATCCGTTTCAATGGATATGCAGATGAACATAACCGACATTGGCTCGACGACGATAGAGATGCCCGACAAACTTACAGGGCTCATTCAGCCGGGCAACTGAACGTAATCTGAATTTAACCGCATTTTTGCCGCCGCAACGAAACCCGTTGCGGCGGCACCATTTTATTTGAGCTTTGCGCGGCGGCATTATACGGCATCTTGCGCGGCGGCATTAAAAGCCGACATTCTTCGACGGCGGTCGGAATTGTACCTTTATAATTTTACTATTGACATCGGGCGCATAAAGCACTATAATATATGTATACTAATAAAAAGGAGAACATCTTAAATGGCAAGAGGAAAAAGCGATTATTTCGGTCTTGGCTATATCGTCAGCGTAATCCTGGCAATTATCCCCGTAACGTCCTGGTTGCTCGGCGCAATCACCAGACTTACCGAGGGCAAGATTGTATCCTTCATCTTAAGGCTCGTCCTCGGATGGAACATAATCTGGATTTGCGACCTTGTACTCATGATCATCAGCAAGCACATTTTACGTCTTCTCAATATATAAGACGGAAAGAGAGCTCCCCTCGGGGGAGCTCTCTTTTTATGTGCGCCCGTTGCATAATTAAGTGCAACGGGGCGCACCGTCATTGCCGAAGCCGGCAAGCTGTTTGGTTCTTTTAAGTTTTGCATGAAAAAAGCGACGGCTGTTGCCGTCGCTTTAAGCGTAAATTAAACGAGCTCGATGATTGCCTCTTCAGCAGCGTCGCCGCGGCGCTCGCCGAGAAGATAGATGCGGGTATAACCGCCGCCCTGGCCGAGTTCTTCCTTGCGCTGAGCATACTTGGGAGCGATTTCGTTGAACAGCTTCTCCATGAGGGGATGCTGGATGTCCTTCGTCCTTGCCTTATACTCCGACTTCTTTTCGTTGAAGCCCTTTATTTCCTGAAGGTCGCGGAGCTTTGCCATGATGGCGCGGCGTACGGCGAGCTTCTTGGCGCTGTCCTTTACTACCTTTACGGTAACTTCCTTGCCCTTGGAATCGGTCTTTGTAACTTCCTTTTCTTCGTTAAGGTCGTAAACGCTCATCGCTTTGGTTATAATCTTTTCAACATAGGGCTGAAGTTCCTTAGCCTTAGCAGCCGTCGTCTTAATCCTACCGTACCAAAGGAGTTCGGAAGCCTGATTTCTGAGCAATGCAATTCTCTGTTCTGATGTTCTTCCCAATTTACCGGGCATGATATTAGTCCTCCTTGTTTGCTAACGAAAGACCGTAGGATTGAAGCTTCAAGATTACTTCGTCCAGCGACTTTCTGCCAAGGTTTCTTACCTTGAGCATTTCGTCTTCCGTCTTTTTGGTTAAATCTTCTACCGTGTGTATGTTCGCACGCTTCAAGCAGTTGTACGAACGTACAGATAAATCCATATCTTCGATCGCCATTGCCAGAATCTTCTGCTGGCGGTCGTCCTCGTTCTTGACGAGTATGTCCATATCCCTTATCGTATCCGAAAGGTCGACGAACAGGCTGATGTGATCCTGCATTATCTTTGCCGCAAGGGAAACGATTTCCTTCGCCGAGAATGCGCCGTTCGTCCATACTTCGAGTATGAGCTTGTCAAAGTCGGTGTTCTGGCCGACCCTGGTGTTCTCTACGCTGTAGTTTACCTTCTTTACGGGCGTGTATATGGAGTCGATGGGGATATAGTCTATGAGTTCCGACCTGGTGTGGTCTGCGCCCTTATAGCCCCTGCCGCGGCCGATGGTAATTTCCATATCGATCTTGCCGCCCTCGTCAACGGTGCATATGTGCTGGTCGCCGTTTATAATCTCTATTTCGGCGTCCTGCTCGATATCGCTTGCCTTGACCTCTGCGGGACCTTCCTTATAGAGATGAACTACCTTTACGTAGTCCCTGTCCGTAACTTTGGTCTTGATTGCGAGAGTCTTTAAGTTGAGGATTATTTCGGTTACGTCCTCCTTGACGCCGGGCACGGCGGAAAACTCGTGCTTTACCGAACCGTCAAGAAATCTTATGCCCTGTGCCGCTGCGCCGGGCAATGCGGACAAGAGTATTCTTCTAAGGCAGTTGCCTATTGTAAGACCGAAGCCCTTTTCGAGGGGTTCAACGACTACCTTCGCATAGGACTGGTCTTCGCTTTCCACTACCTCTATTCTGGGCATATCCATTTCGATCATATGCTACCTCCTGAATTTTAATTATTACTTGGAGTACAATTCGACAATCATATGCTCCGCAATCTGGCTGTCGATATCGTCCCTTGCAGGAAGTGCAATTACCTTGCCCTCAAGCTTTTCGGGATTGAATTCCAGCCACTTGGGGAGATTTGCCGCCTTAGCGGACTTTATCGCCTCGAAGTACTTATTTGATGTCTTGCTTTCCTTGACGGCTACGATATCGCCTTCCTTAACGATGTAGGAGGGGATGTTTACCTTCTTGCCGTTTACCGTGAAGTGTCCGTGATTTACAAGCTGTCTTGCCTGTGCGCGGGATACGCCGAGACCCATGCGGAATACGACGTTGTCCAGCCTTCTTTCGAGAAGGGAGAGCATGTTTTCACCGGTGATGCCCTTCATGCGGTCAGCTGCTTCATAGTAAGCCCTGAACTGACCTTCCTGTACGCCGTAAATACGCTTAACCTTCTGCTTTTCTCTGAGCTGCTGGCCGTATTCGGATATCTTCTTTCTGCCTGCGCCGTGTACGCCGGGTGCAACGGGACGCTTTTCAAAAGGGCACTTGCCGCTAAAACACTTATCGCCCTTTAAAAAGAGCTTCGAGCCTTCTCTTCTGCAAAGACGGCATTTTGCTTCTCTGTATGTTGCCATAATCTGATCCTTCCTCCTTTATACTCTACGACGCTTAGGCGGTCTGCAGCCGTTGTGGGGTATGGGCGATACGTCCGAAATAAGGGTTATTTCGAGTTCGCAGTTTGCAAGTGCGCGGATTGCAGATTCTCTGCCTGCGCCGGGACCCTTTACATACACTTCTACAGTGCGGAGTCCGTGTTCCTTTGCTGCCTTTGCCGCCGTTTCGCATGCCATCTGAGCTGCGAAGGGAGTACCCTTCCTCGAGCCCTTGAATCCGAGCGCGCCCGCGCTGGACTGGCTGATTGCGTTACCCTGCATATCCGTAACGGTTACCAAAGTATTGTTGAAAGATGACTGAATGTGTACCTGACCTTTATCGACCTTCTTAAGCTCCTTGCGCTTTCTTGTAACGGTCGTCTTCTTTGTTGCTGCTGCCATAAAGCTTTATACTCCTCCTACCTTACTTTGCGCCCTTCTTCTTGGCTACCGTGCGGCGAGGTCCCTTCCTCGTCCTTGCGTTTCTCTTGGAAGACTGGCCCCTTACAGGCAGACCCTTCCTGTGGCGGATGCCCCTGTAACAGCCGATTTCCATAAGTCTTTTGATGTTGAGCGAAACTTCGCTGCGGAGTTCGCCTTCTACTCTGTAATTGTGATCGATATACTCTCTGAGCTTGGATACCGTCGTTTCGTCGAGATCCTTAACCCTCGTGTCGGGGTCTACGCCCGTTGCGGCAAGGATCTTCTTAGAGGTAGCAAGTCCTATACCGTATATATAGGTAAGGCCTATTTCTACTCTTTTCTCTCTGGGTAAATCTACACCGGCAATACGTGCCATACGATTTATTTCCTCCGTTTAATTGGCTATTAAGCCCTCTGAATTTTATTTTTTATATATGGAAACCCGCGACGTCGGCAGGGCGCATTTTAGAATTGGAATGTCTGCGCCGCCGAAGGCGGAATTGTTTTTGAATTTATTGGACTTGCGCCCAAAAAATCAGACGGTTGCGGAAAAATTTTCCGTTTACGCCGCGGCCCATGCGCGAAAAAATCATAATTTTTCCGCAGGCGCCGCCATCAATGGTTGCTTCGGACGAGTTATATATGTATTTCAAAACGCGAAAATGGCGGCAAAAGTAGGCTATGCCCGCGTACATTTCCGCGGACAAGCTCCTTTCACCGAAATTTTGCATATTACATTATATCACAACCGAAGTTGAAAAAGCAAGAAATTACCGACACAAAGTTCGGCAATTTTTGCTCGTTTTTAAAATTTTTTTATAAGGCAGCGCGATTTTTAGCCCTGTCTCTGCTTATGGCTCTTGTTCTTGGAACAGATAACCATAACCTTGCCGTTTCTTTTGATGACCTTGCACTTGTCGCACATAGGCTTAACCGAGGGTCTTACTTTCATAATTGTACTCCTT
The DNA here is from genome assembly GCA_944354125.1 of uncultured Clostridia bacterium. Classification (GTDB taxonomy): domain Bacteria; phylum Bacillota; class Clostridia; order Christensenellales; family Borkfalkiaceae; genus Coproplasma. The sequence goes on from CALVPT010000006.1 coordinate 39,676, forward strand.
AAAAGTTATTTGTCGTCGGTGTCCGTCTTCATTGAAAGAACCGACCTGCAGCCGTCGGATTTTTCCGCCGCGCTGCTTGCAGGCTCATGTGCGCCGCTCTAGCCGCGCGCCCGATCTCTTAATTCAGCCTGCCGTCCTCCGCACGGCTTTGTGCCGACGGGGGCCGTTCATCGTCCTTAAGCCGTCTAACCCGTCCGTCAGGACTTGCTGCGCCAGGTTATCCTGCCCTTGGTGAGGTCATACGGGCTCATCTCGAGCTTGACCGTGTCGCCCTCTATAATTCTTATATAGTTGAGGCGAAGCTTGCCCGAAATGTACGCCGTGATGACGTAACCGTTGGAAAGCTGAACTTTGAAGTTTGCGTTGGGAAGGCACTCGATTACCTTGCCCTCCGCCTCGATTACATCGTCCTTAGACAAAATGTTACTCCTCCGACTGAACTTGGTTTATAAGTTTTTTTGCTAAATTCTTAAGGCCGTACGCGACGGTGACGTCGAACGATGCATCGAAGGGCATCTTTACGCCTATGTCCGCCGCGGCCATTTCATACAGCCTGACGTGTCTTAAGTTCTTTCTCTTGGGATTGGCGAGCGTACGCTTTTTTCCGTCCGCCACCCATACGAATGCGTTCTCCGCGCGGACGACGACGTAGAACCTGCCTTCGTCGCGCCCCTGCACGCTTTGAACTACCTCTCCCTGGAAGGGGGTCTTTAACTTCATATAGCCATTACAGGGTAAGGATTTCCACCCCGTCCTCTCTGATGAGCACGGTATTTTCATAGTGGGCGGAGGGCTTTTTGTCGGCGGTTGTCACCGTCCAGCCGTCCTGCTTGTCGAAAATTACCTTGTAAGTGCCCATGTTTATCATCGGCTCTATGCAGATGGTCATGCCTGCCTTGAGGCGCATGCCCGTGCCCTTTCTGCCATAGTTGGGAACCGAGGGGTCCTCGTGCATTTCCCTGCCTATGCCGTGACCTACAAGCGCCCTGACGACGCCGTAGCCGTGGCTTTCCGCGTGGGTCTGTACCGCATAGCCGATATCGAAGAGCGGCGAACCTGCCCTGAGCCCTTCAATAGCCTTGAAGAAACATTCGCGCGTGACCTCGACAAGCTTACGCTTTTCTTCGGACACATTGCCTATCATGAACGTGCGCGCCGCGTCGCCGTTGAAGCCGTTCTTTTCCGCCGTGATGTCGACGCTGACTATGTCGCCCTCTTCGATGACTCTGTCACCGGGGATGCCGTGCACGACGACTTCGTTGACGGACACGCAGGCGCTTGCCGGATAGCCGTAATACCCCAGCGATGAGGGGATTGCGCCGTTTGCCGTGATGTATTTATATACAAGCTCGTCGACCTGTTTGGTCGTCATGCCTGCACAGATGTGTTTGCCCACATACTCCAGCGTTTCCTTGACTATGCGGCAGGGTTCGCGCATAAGGGAGATTTCTTCTTCCGTCTTTACGCTTATCATTTACGCAGACCTTCGAGAGCCGCGCATACAAGCTCGAACACCTCTTTGGGCGACTTGGTGCCGCACTCGATGTTTACGAGCTTGCCCTGCTTTTTGTAGTACTCGGCAACGGGTGCCGTCTGGCTGAAGTATGTATCCAGTCTGCTCTTTACGGTTGCGGGATTGTCATCCTCGCGCTGGTAGAGCTCCTTGCCGCACTTTGCGCACGTCGTGCGTCCGTTGAGCGTCGATACGTGATAGCTTTCGCCGCAGCTGCACACTCTGCGTCCGCAGATTCTGTCCATGAGAAGGGACGCGTCTACGTCGATGTTGAGGCAGACGTCTATCTTTGCGAACTTGTCAAGCTCCTCCGCCTGGAATACGTTGCGGGGGAAGCCGTCGAGCATATAGCCCTTGTTGACGTCGTCCTTTGTAAGTCTGTCCTTGACTATGTCGCAGGTTACCTCGTCGGGGACGAGTTTACCGGCGTCGATATAGCTCTTTGCCACCTTGCCGATGGGCGTTCCGCCCTTGATGTTGGCGCGGAATATGTCGCCCGTCGAGATGTGGACAAGATTGTACTTTTCTTCAATGAGGCTGGCCTGGGTGCCCTTTCCTGCACCGGGTGCGCCGAGTAATACTATATTCATCTGACACCTATCTCGTTGATTTTGTTTTCTTTGGTGCGGAAACAAAATCAACGACTTTAGTGGCTCTGCCACTCTTGCCGCAACATTGCTTCGGCACACAATTATTTGAGGTTGCGGCAATTCACGCCGCTGCCCGCCCGACGAAGTCGGTCGCACGGAGCTTCTGCGAAGTATGTTGCTGCCGCAACAAATATGGTGCGCTGGCGCAGGGAAACCCTGCTTGCGCACATAAATATTTTTGAAACAGTTCCCCAAAGGTGCGACGGGCAGGTTACACCCGATTAGCAACCTTATTTAAGAAAGCCCCTGTAATTCTTCATCATGAGCTGAGACTGAAGCTGCTTATCGAGCTCGAGAGCTACCGATACGACAATCAGAATACCCGTGGTGGAGAATACGCTGATAAGATCCGTCGACATTCCCACGCCCGTAAGAATTACGGCGAGGATGGAAGGGATGAGCGCGACTATCGTAAGATAGATTGCGCCGAACAGCGTTATGCGGCCGTTGATCTTCCTGAGGTAATCGGCCGTGGGCTTGCCGGGACGTATGCCCTGAATGAAGCCGCCGTTCTGCTGTATCGTCCTCGAGATGTCGTCGGGGTTGAACTGCATGGACGCATAGAAGAATGCGAATGCGAATATGAGTATGCAGAGCGCCACCATATAGATGAACTGTCCGTACCAGTTGGGCGAATTTGCGGCGAACCAGTTGGTTACGCCCGTTTCAAACGCCGAGCCGGGCCAGAAGAAGCTGGCGAGCATTGCGGGAATGGAGATAAACGCGAACGCGAAGATGAGGGGCATTACGCCTGCGCCGGCTATGCGCAGAGGGATGACCGACGACTGACCGCCGTACATCTTTCTGCCCTTTACCTGCTTTGCGTACTGCACGGGAATCTTCCTTTCGGAAAGGTCTACCGCTACTATTGCCGCAAACTCGAATATGGTGAGAATGATGAAGCCGAGTACTTCCCAGAGCACTACGGGGTTGCCCGTGAATGCGTCAACGAACTTGGCTACTATCTGGTCGCCCGCGGTGGAAAGTATACCTATGAATATGATAAGGGATATGCCGTTACCGATGCCGTATTCGGTGATTCTTTCGCCGAGCCACATTACGAGCATTGCGCCTGCCGTGTATACCACGGTGAGGAATATGCCTGCAATCCACTTTGCGCCTACTTCGCCGATTGCGGTGTTGCTGCCGAATCTGACGAGATCAACTACTTCGTTGCCGCTCGAAAGGCCGAAGTTTACGATGATGCCCACTGCCTGCGCTATTGCGAGCAGAATGGTGACGTATCTCGTAATCTGGGCAATCTTTTTCCTGCCCTCTTCGCCCTGTTTGGACAGTCTTTCAAGCGCGGGAATACCCACGCTTAAAAGCTGAATTATAATCGAGGCATTGATGTAGGGGCTTATGCCGAGTGCGAAAAGCGTCGCATTGGTGAGCGAACCGCCCGAAATTGCGGACATGATTTCCAGAAACGACTTGTCCTGAATGACTTCCCTGAACGCGCCGGCGTCGATGCCGGGAACGGGAATGTAACAGCCGATTCGGAAAGCAAGCAAGAGAAGAAGCGTAAACCAGATCTTCTTGCGTATATCCTTATTCTTAAAACAATTTTTTATTGTTTCAAACATTTAAAACCTCTCTTGCGGCGGCCGCATCGGGCAACTTGCCTGCGCAGACGCCGTATGCCTACCGATAAGATTATTCGGCGTCGTTTGCAAGAACTTCGCAAGTGCCGCCGACCTTTTCGATGGCCGCCTTGGCGCTTTCGGAGAACTTTGCTGCCTTTACGGTAAGTGCGACTTTGATTTCGCCCTTGCCGAGAACCTTTAATCCGCCGTTATTCTTTACCAGCTTTGCAAGCTTGTTTTCTACGACGTAGTCATAGTCTACAACCGTGCCTGCGGGTACCGATTCAAGCTGCGAAAGGTTTATGATGAGGTAAGAGGTTGCCCACTTGTTGTGGAAGCCTCTCTTGGGGATTCTTCTGTGAAGGGGCATCTGGCCGCCTTCGAAGCCGGGACGTACGCCGCCGCCCGAACGAGCCCACTGACCCTTGTGTCCTTTACCTGAAGTCTTGCCCTTGCCGGAACCGATGCCTCTGCCTAATCTCTTGGGAGAAGTCGTTGCGCCCTCTGCGGGCTGTAATGTATCTATTCTCATAATATCTTCTCCTTATACCTCTTCGACCTTAAGAAGGTACTTTACCTTTTCGATCTGTCCCAGGTTTGCGGGAGTGCTCTCCAAGGTCTTGGTCGAACGGATCTTTTTAAGTCCCAACGCCGCAACGGTAGCCTTTACCGTCTTGGTCTCGTTGGATACGCTTTTAATTAACGTAATCTTTACCATAATATCCTCCGCTTAGCCTAAAATTTCCTCTACCGTCTTGCCCCTTGCGGCTGCAATCTCTTCGGGAGACTTAAGCGCAGCAAGCCCTGCAACTGCAGCCTTTACGCAGTTGATGGGGTTGCTGGTGCCGTGTGACTTGGTACGGATATCCTTTACGCCTGCCGCTTCCATGACCGCACGGACGGGACCGCCCGCGATAACGCCGGTACCTGCGGATGCAGGCATCATGAGCACGGTGCCCCTGCCGTAAACGCCCGTTACGCCGTGGGGAATGGACGTGCCCTGAAGATTTACCTTTACGAGGTTCTTCTTTGCCTGAGAGGTAGCCTTCTCGATTGCTTCGGGAACTTCCTTGCTCTTGCCCATGCCGTAGCCGACAGAGCCGTTGCCGTCGCCGACGACTACGAGCGCTGCAAAGCGCATGTTTCTGCCGCCCTTGACAGTCTTGGTTACTCTGTTGACCTGAATGAGCTTTTTGATGAAGCCGTCGTCCTCTTCTCTCTTTCTGGGTCTGTCGTTTCTTCTAGCCGTTTTTTCTTTCTTTTCTTCCATGATTTTTACTCCTTAGAAATTGAGACCGGCTTCTCTTGCGCCGTCGGCAACTGCCTGTACACGTCCGGTATAGAGGTATCCGCCTCTGTCGAACACAACTGCCTTGATGCCCAGTGCGAGCGCCTTTTCGGCAGCCTTCTTGCCAACCAACTTTGCAGCTTCGCTCTTGGACATGTCGGCAATCTCTGCCTTTACGTCCTTTTCCATGGTGGATGCAGAGCACAGCGTTACGCCCTTGACGTCGTCGATTACCTGTACGTAGATGTGATTGAGGCTGCGGTAAACGCTCATTCTGGGCGTTTCGCTGGTACCAGAAATCTTCTTTCTGACTCTCGCATGACGACGGAGTCTTTCTTCATTCTTGTCGATTTTATTGATCATAATTTCTCCTTATTTACAGGACAAACCTTCGGATTTGGCGCGCGCCTTGCCTTGTCGCCGCGCGGAGAGCGCAGGCGGGGCGGCCGCTAAGCCGCGGCTTTCGCCGCATACCCGAAATTACTTCTTGCCCTTGCCTCCCGTCTTGCCTTCCTTACGCTCGATTACTTCGTCGCTGTAAGCGATGCCGTAGCCGTGGTAGGGTTCGGGAATTCTTATCGTTCTGATGTTTGCAGCCGTCTGGCCTACGAGCGTCTTGTCGATGCCCGTTACGGTGATTTCGTTCTGCGAAGGGCATGCGAGCGTTATTCCTTCGGGTTCTTCAAACTCTACGGGATGAGAGAAGCCGACGTTGAGAACAATCTTCTTGCCCTGCTTTGCGACCTTCCAGCCGACGCCGTTTACCTTGAGGCTCTTGGAATAGCCCTGGGATACGCCGACAACCATGTTGTGAAGGAGCGCCCTGTAAAGGCCGTGCTTTGCATCGAGCTCCTCGCTGTCGTGTGCCTTCTCGACGAGCGCGTGCGCGCCGTCTACCTTTACTACAATGTCGCCCTCTATCTTCTGGCTGAGCGTACCCTTTGCGCCCTTTACGGTCACTACGCCGTCAACGAAGGATACGGTTACGCCTGCGGGTATAACTACGGGCATTTTACCTATTCTTGACATACTGCGTGTAACCTCCTTACCAGATGTAGCAGAGCACTTCGCCGCCTACGTTTGCAGCCTTTGCCTGCTTATCCGTCATTACGCCCTTGTTGGTAGAGATGATGGCGATGCCGAGACCGTCCATTACCTTGGGCATATTCTCTACATTTGCATAGGTGCGGAGGCCGGGACGGGACACCCTCTGGAGCGTCGTGATTACCGACTTCCTCTTGCCGACGTACTTCAAAGTTATTACGAGCTTGCCGGAATAACCGTCCTCTACGAGCTTGACGTCGGAGATGTAACCTTCTTTAAGCATGATGTCGGCGATTGCCTTTTTCATGTTCGAGGAAGGAATTTCTACAGTTTCTTTATTTACAGCCAGCGCGTTTCTGATGCGCGTGAGCATATCTGCTATGGGATCTGTCATTTTTTTCGTTCCTCCTTAATTACCAGCTCGACTTCTTTACGCCGGGGATTTCACCCTTGTAAGCAAGGTTTCTGAAACAGATACGGCAGATGCCGTACTTGCGAAGTACCGCGTGGGGTCTTCCGCAGATGGAGCATCTCGTATAAGCTCTTGTTGAATACTTTGCAGGCTTCTGCTGCTTGTTAATCATTGACTTCTTTGCCATAACTATTTCTCCTTACTTCTTGAAGGGCATGCCGAGTGCCCTTAAAAGCTCTCTTGCTTCTTCGTCCGTCTTTGCCGTCGTAACGATGCATACGTCCATGCCGCGGATCTTCTCTACCTGATCGTACTGGATTTCGGGGAAGATGAGCTGTTCCTTGAGACCCATGCAGTAGTTGCCCTTGCCGTCGAAGCTTTCCGAAGGAACGCCGCGGAAGTCACGTACTCTGGGAAGCGCGATGGATACGAACTTGTCGTAGAAGTCGTACATTCTGTCGCCGCGGAGGGTTACCTTTATGCCGACGTTCATGCCTTCCCTTACCTTGAAGTTTGCGACCGACTTGCGAGCCTTGGTGAGTATGGGCTGCTGGCCGGTTATCTGCTTGATTTCGTTTACTGCCATCTGAATGGACTTTGCGTTGTCCTTGATGTCGCCGAGGCCGGAGCTTATAACTATCTTTACAAGCTTGGGCACTTCCATGGGGTTCTTATAGCCGAATTTCTTTACGAGTGCGGGTACGACTTCTTCGGCGTACTGCTGAGCTACTCTGCTCTTATATACTTTTTCTGCCATGTTTCGTATCCTCCTTATTCAGCCTTATCCTCTTGGGACGTTGCCTCTTCCTTCTTTGCGGCGCGCTTTCTGGTACGCTTCTTGGGAGCTTCCTTAGCTGCCTCTGCCGCTGCCTTCTTGCTTACGTATGCCTTGTCGAGCACGGCGCCGCACTTAGCGCATACTCTGACTTTCTTGCCCTCGACTACGGTGTGCTTTACTCTTACGCCCTTGCCGCAGCCTGCGCAGACAACCATTACGTTGGAGGCGTCGATTGCGCCTTCCTTCTTGACTATCTGGGAAACTTCGTTTGCCTTTCTTGCCTTCTTTGCCTTGCTCTGAAGGTTTACGCCTTCGACCGTCACCGTATTGTTCTTGGGAGAAGTGGCGATTACTTTGCCCTGCTTGCCCGCATCCTTACCGGTGATAACCACGACGGTATCATTCAATTTTACGTTCATTGCATTACTCCTCTTATATTAAAGAACTTCGGGTGCGAGAGAGATTATCTTCATGTAGTTCTTTTCTCTCAATTCTCTTGCAATCGGTCCAAAAATACGGGTGCCTCTGGGCTCCTGATTCTGTCCTATGATTACTGCTGCGTTATCGTCAAACCTGATGTAGGTGCCGTCGTTGCGCCTGATGCCCTGCGTGCTTCTTGCTATGACTGCCTTTACGACGTCGCCCTTCTTAACCGCGCCGCCGGGGGTTGCCGTCTTGACGGAACATACGATTACATCGCCGATGTTGCCCGTCTTTCTGAACGAACCGCCAAGCACCTTTATACACATAAGCTCCTTAGCGCCGCTGTTGTCTGCGGCCTTGAGCCTCGTCTGAGGTTGTATCATATAAATTCTCCTTTTCTTACTAATTAACGGCGCAAGCAAAACCACGCTTTTGCGCCGGCGCACTCAATTTGTCGCCCCGCGACCTCAGTAGGTGAAGTCGCACGATTTCAAATTATCGAGTGCTTTAATTTCGTGCGACGAGGACAAAGTCCTCGAATCGTCAGATTTGTCTTTGTCGCCAAAAGACAAATCTGACGAAAAATGATTTATGTTTACTTACAACTCATATCGTGTTAAACCGTTCAGAGGGTGGGGTTAGATGTCCGAAACGCGGACGCCGCACCGTGACGGATTAAACCGAGATGGAATAATCGCAAGGCAAATTACTTTGCCTTTTCGACTATCTCTGCCACTCTCCAGTTCTTGTCCTTGGAGAGCTTTCTCGTTTCTACTATTCTGACCTTATCGCCGATGCCGCACTCGTTGTTTTCGTCGTGAGCCTTGAACTTGGTCGTTCTGGTGATGGTCTTCTTGTAGAGGGGATGCTTGCTCTTTTCGGTGATGGCAACGACGACCGTCTTATCCATCTTATCCGAAACTACGAGACCTACTCTTTCCTTTCTGAGTGATGTTCTTGCTTCCATGATATCCGCTCCTTAACCCTTTAACTGCCTTGCTCTTATTACGGTGTTGACCCTTGCGATATCCTTCTTGACGAGGTTGATCTGCATGGGGTTTTCGAGCTGACCGCTTGCATGACGGAAACGCAGATTGAAGAGCTCAGTCTTTAATTCGGTTAACTTTGCGCTAAGTTCTTCGTCGCTCAAATTCTTAATTTCCTTAGCCTTCATTTGCTTCACCGCCTTCTGTTTCTTTCTTTGCGAACTTGCACTTTATGGGCAACTTGTGTGCCGCGAGACGCATAGCCTCTCTTGCAACGTCTTCGCTTACGCCGGCCATCTCGAAGAGAACTCTGCCGGGCTTAACTACTGCTACCCAGTATTCTACCGAGCCCTTGCCGGAACCCATACGGGTTTCTGCAGGCTTCTTGGAAATGGGCTTGTGGGGGAATATATCTATCCAGACCTGACCGCCACGCTTGATGAATCTCGTCATTGCGATACGGGCTGCCTCTATCTGGTTGGAGGATATCCAGGCACATTCTTCGGCAACCAGGCCGTACTCGCCGTAGGCAATCTTGTTGCCCTTGTGAGCAGCGCCCTTCATTCTGCCCCTGTGCTGCATTCTTCTTTTTACTCTCTTGGGGATTAACATATTATTCTTCGCCTCCGTCTGAGATTATGAGCTTTTTGCTGCCCGACAGAACTTCGCCCTTGTATATCCAGCACTTAACGCCCAGAACGCCGAACGTGGTGTGTGCCTCAGCGAAGCCGTAGTCGATATTCGCCCTTATTGTCTGAAGGGGAATGGAACCGTCGTGATAGCTTTCGCTGCCTGCGATTTCCCTGCCGTCAAGGCGGCCGCTTACTGCAATCTTAACGCCCTTTACGCCCGTCTTGGAAACCTTGGAAAGCTGCTGCTTTATGGCCCTTCTGTAGGATACACGCTTTTCGAGCTGAGATGCTACCGCCTCTGCAACGAGCTGTGCGTCCTGGTCTATCTTTTCTACCTTGATGACGTTGATGATGATAATCTTGCCCTTGGTGAGCTTTGCAAGATCCTTCTTTATGACGTCGATTTCCGCGCCGGCCTTGCCGATGAGCACGCCGGGACGACCGGTATGAATGGTAACTTCAATCTTGTTAGCTGCCCTTACGATGCAGATTTTGGAAATAGCTGCGTCGAAATACTTCTTCTTGATGAAGTTACGGATTACGTTGTCTTCCTTTATCTGTTTGCCGAAGTCCTTCTTGTCTGCGTACCACTGGCTGTCCCAGCCTGCGATTACGCCTACTCTCAAACCGTGAGGATTAACTTTCTGTCCCATACTTCTATCTCCTTAAATCTTCTTCGCGTCGAGAATAACCGTGATGTGGCTGGTTCTCTTTAAGATTGCGTGACCTCTTCCCTTGGAAACGGGCTGCATTCTCTTGAGGTGAGGACCGCCGTTTGCGAATGCTTCCGCAACGATGAGGTCGCTCCTGTCCATGCCGTCGTTATGCTCTGCGTTGGCAGCTGCCGATAAAAGCACCTTCCTCACTTCCTCGCTGCCGCCCTTGTTGCAGTATGCGAGTATTGCTGCCGCTTCTTCCACGCTCTTTCCTCTTATAAGTGCAAGAACGGTTCTTACCTTATAGGGGGAGATTCTGACGTACTTTGCCGTTGCGTAAGGACGCTTATCGGCGCTTTCGGCAATTTTCTGTGTCTTCTTCTTCATATTGCTTGCCATGACTCAATCTCCTTACTTCTTAGCCGCCGTCGTCTTTGCAGCGTGTCCCTTGAACGTTCTGGTGGGAGCGAACTCGCCGAGCTTGCAGCCTACCATGTCTTCGGTGATGTATACGGGAACGTGCTTCCTGCCGTCATATACGGCGATTGTGTGTCCGACCATCTGGGGGAATATGGTGGTTGCTCTCGACCAGGTCTTGACAACTTTCTTTTCGCCCGCAGCGTTCATTGCTTCGATTCTCGACATAAGCCTTTCTTCTGCGTAAGGCCCTTTCTTAACGCTTCTTGACATTTACCTTATTCCTCCAATCAGTTAATTCTCTTCAGGATATACTTAGAAGAGTTGTTCTTCTTCTTTCTCGTCTTATAGCCGAGAGCAGGCTTGCCCCAAGGGGTCATAGGACCTGCATGGCCGACAGGGCTCTTGCCTTCGCCGCCGCCGTGAGGGTGGTCGTTGGGGTTCATGACGGAACCTCTTACCGTAGGACGGGTGCCGAGGTATCTCGTCTTGCCTGCCTTGCCGAGGTGCACGATTTCATGCTCTACGTTGCCGACCTGGCCGATGGTTGCGCGGCACTTTACGGGAACGAGTCTCATTTCGCCGGAGGGCATCTTGAGCGTTGCGTAAGCGCCTTCCTTTGCCATTATCTGTGCGGAGATGCCTGCTGCCCTCGCTATCTGGGCGCCCCTGCCGGGCTGAAGCTCGATTGCGTGAACGACGGTACCTACGGGGATGTCGGAGAGAGCAAGCGTGTTGCCTGCCTTGATGTCTGCCGTCGAACCGGAGATTACGCTGTCGCCTACCTTGAGGCCGATGGGAGCGAGGATGTATTTCTTTTCGCCGTCTGCGTATACGAGCAGTGCGATGTTTGCCGACCTGTTGGGATCATACTGGATGGAGGTTACCTTTGCGGGGATTCCGTCCTTGTTCCTCTTGAAGTCGATTATTCTGTACTTGATTCTGTTGCCGCCGCCGATGTGACGTACGGTTATCTTACCCTGGTTGTTTCTGCCGCCCGTCTTTCTCTTGTCGCAAAGAAGGCTTCTTTCGGGCTTGTCGCCGGTGAGCGCCTCGTTGGCGAGAACGGTCATGAAACGGCGCGAAGGGGAAGTCGGTTTATATCTCTTGATTGCCATTTTCGTTCCTCCTCAATTAAGACAGCGAATCGAAGAATTCAATCGTCTTGGAATCAGCCGTAAGCTGAACGATTGCCTTCTTGTAGTCGGGGGTGTAGCCCTCGTTCCTGCCCATTCTCTTGAGCTTGCCCTTGCAGTTTACGACGTTTACGCTTTCTACCTTAACGCCGAAAACTTCCTCGATGGCGAGCTTTATAGTCGTCTTGTTTGCCGACTTTGCTACTACGAAGGAATACTTCTTGCCGTAATCCTTTCTGTCGGTCTTCTTGCTGTCTGCCGGATGAATTCCGTCGTAACCCTTTTCTGTGAGAAGGGGTCTTATAATGATGTCATGCGCTAACATTATTCTCCGTAAGCCTCCTCTATTTTCTGTACGGCAGCCTTGGTTAAAACTACCTTTGCGTTTGCGACTACTTCGTATACCGAAAGCTGTTCAACGGGAAGGGTTGCAAGCTTTTCAAGGTTCCTTGCTGCAAGGATGACCTTTTCGTCTGCCTGGTCCATATATACTATGGTCGACTTGACGAGGCCGAGCGCCTTCTGGAATGCTGCCATCTCCTTTGTCTTGCCTTCCTTTACCTCGAGCTTGTCGACGACTACTACTTCGCCGTCTGCAACCTTCTTGGAAAGTGCGGAGATGAGTGCAGCAACCTTTGCCTTCTTGTTCATGCTCTTGGAGAAGTCGCGGCTCTTGGGTGCGAATACTACGCCGCCCTTGATCCACTGGGGTGCCCTGATGGAACCCTGACGAGCGTTGCCCGTGCCCTTCTGGCGCCAGGGCTTCTTGCCGCCGCCCCTTACTTCGGTACGGGTGAGGGTCGATTTGGTGCCCTGTCTTTCGTTCGCGAGCCTGGTTACTACTGCCTGGTGAATAAGTTCTTCTCTGTACTCAGCGCCGAATACCTTTTCGCTGAGCTTCATGGTGCCGGCTTCGGTGCCGTCCATCTTGTATACCTTAATGCTGGGCATTTACTTCGTCCTCCTTATTTAACGGTATCGTTAATGGTAACGATGCTTCCGTCAGGTCCGGGGACAGAGCCCTTAACAAGGATGCAGTTTCTCTCTGCGTCGACTCTGACGATTTCCAGGTTCTGAACGGTTACGTTGTCGCAGCCGTACTGACCTGCTAAGTGCTTGTTCTTGAATACTCTTGAAGGGGAGCTGTTTGCACCCATGGAACCGGGTTCCCTGTGTACGGGGCCTACGCCGTGGGTTTCCTTGAGACGGTGCTGATTCCACTTCTTGATGACGCCCGAATAGCCGTGGCCCTTGCTGACGCCGTGTGCGTCCACTCTGTCGCCTGCCGCGAAGATGTCTGCCTTTACTTCGCCGCCTACCTGATATGCGCTGAGGTCGGCAAGGCGGAATTCCTTCAATACCTTGCAGGGCTTTACGCCGGCTTTCTTGAACTGTCCGAGTTCGGGCTTGGTGAGCGCCTTTTCCGTCGTTTCGTCAAAACCGAGCTTCAATGCGGCATAGCCGTCCTTTTCAACAGTTTTGATCTGAACTACGGGGCAGGGACCTGCCTGCAGTACCGTTACGGGAATTACTTTCCCTTCCGCCGTAAACACCTGGGTCATGCCCTCTTTACGGCAGATGATTGCTTTATTCATTGATAAAGTTCCTCCGATAAATTTTTTTATTCTGAGATAACTCGTCTTAAGGAGCGCCGCATTCCGCGTCGGCATAAGTCCGTTGGTTATCGAAATAACTAGGGTTGATTGATTTTTTGTCTGTGCCGCAAAATATTCTGAAGCAGTTGACTGTTTCCAAAGATTACTTATAGGCGCAAGCAAAACCACGCTTTTGCGCCAGCGCACCGCATTTGCGGCTGCGCCGCCTCCGCGGTGGGAATTGCCGCAACTTCTGATAACTGAGAGCAATCAATATTGGTTGCGGCAAGGGAGGCAGAGCCTCCTGAAATCGTCAAATTTGTTTTCGTCACCAGAAAACAAATTTACGAAAAAATTAAAGCTTGATTTTAATATCTACGCCTGCGGGAAGGTGAACGGTGTCCAAAAGCTTTGCGTTGGGGGTGTAGATGTCGATGATTCTCTTATACGTTCTCTGTTCGAACTGCTCTCTGGAATCCTTATACTTGTGGGGGCAACGAAGGATGGTAACAATCTCTCTTTCCGTGGGAAGGGGAATGGGTCCCGAAATCTTTGCGCCGCTCTTCTTCATTGTATCGACGATGCGGGAAGCCGCAAGATCTACGAGTTCGTGGTCGTAAGCTGCAAGTTTGATTCTGATTTTCTGTCCTGCCATGGTTTTCTCCTTTTTATACTAACCAAATTATTTTATATATGCGTAATCAACTTAACCGTGCGTATCGCGACTTGGGCATTAAAAAACACCGAACCATCGGCGTTAAAAATGTAAGCCACGGTTAGTCGCAGGAATCAAAGTCCCTACATTTGTCGGCGTAAATTATCTTTTCCCGCGGCTTAAAGCAGGAATTTTAAGTAACTTTACGCTTCATCCCATACGCACTTTTTTTCAAAACGCTTGACTATTATATTATGAGCGGCAATTTTTGTCAACTCTTTGAAACGGGCATATTTTGCGCAAAAACGCCCCTATTTGCCCCGAAAAGCCGCCATTTGCCGTCTGTTTTCGCACGCAGATGAACGCCGTTTTCAAATTTTTTAAAAAGTTGTGGTTTTGTAACTCTTACGCCACAAGATATTGACCGCTTTTCGGCTCTTTATACCCGAAATTGCGCCCTCTTTGCCCGAACGGCAGCGCCATAATTTCAACGAAATATATGTATTATTTTTTCTTATACTTTTTTATAAATGTTATATAACAGCATTTTTGAGAAAATAAAACAAAATATTCTGTAAATAAATTACATTTAGTCTTTATTAACCTTAAAATATAACATTGTTTACCTCTAATGACCGCAACAAATAAGCCGCAGGAAACGAGCAATTTTGCGGATACTTACCTGCTTATTCCGCAAGGCAACGCGGCGCGGAACCCAGCTGATTTTTTACACTAAAAGGCAAGCTAAGAGGGCGCGGTCAGCAAAGAGGGCGCGGCGGAATTTTTCCGCCGCGCCGACCTATCAGACTTATTTTATTGAACATATGCCGAATTTATTTATGTTATTTTCGCCAGCACTTTTTAAAACAACTTTCGGCGCAAACAAAACCTAGAAACCGCTCTTTTACCCCACCCACAGCCAGGCAATGAGCACCATAAGCCCGAATGCCGCTATGAGTATTAAAAACATGGGAAGATATGCGGCAAATGCCGCACGGACGAGCTGCCAGTATTCCTTTCTGGTCAGCTTTGGCCGATTGGTCTTTTTGTCGCCCGACTTTTTAGCGTTGGGGTCGTACCACCTGAACCCCTCTACGTTCATGTCCGCAAAGGTAGTAGTGGTGTCGAGGTCGTCCTCTTTCTTATTCTTGTCCGCCATTGTCCTTTTGTTCGGGCTCAGTCTTGTGCTCGTCCTTCGACTTCTTGTCGACGACGGACTTCACCTTTTCCTTGATTTTATTGTACGTATCGCCGACTACTTCCTTTACCTTTCCGACGGGTTTATCGACAACCGTAGCCTTGAATTTGTTCAGAGGCTTCTGAGCGTCCGCAAGGCGCTTTTCCTCTGCAAGGCGCTTTTCCTCCTCGTCCTTTGCGATGAGGCGCTTTGTATCCTCCTCCGAATTGTAGAGGTGGCAGGCGCAGAAATGCCCCGGCTTTACCTCCCTGTATTCGGGAGCTATTTCGCGGCATATGTCCATGCAATGGTCGCAACGGGTATGGAACTTGCAGCCCTTGGGGGGATTGACGGGCGAAGGGATGTCGCCCTTGAGCATTATCCTGTTCATCTTGACGTGCGGATTGGGCACGGGAACGGCCGAGAACAGCGCCTTTGTATAGGGGTGGAGCGTCTCCCTGAAGATGTCCTCCTTGCTGCCGTACTCGACGAGGTTGCCGAGATACATTACGCCGACGTCGTCGGAGATGTGCTTGACAACCGACAGATCGTGCGAGATGAACACATATGTGAGGCCCAGCGACTGCCTTAAGTCGATGAGCATGTTTATTACCTGTGCCTGTATGGATACGTCGAGCGCGGATACGGGCTCGTCGCAGACGACGAGTTCGGGCTTCAATGCGAGCGCCCTGGCTATGCATATACGCTGGCGCTGGCCGCCAGAGAATTCGTGGGGATAGCGCTCGAAGTAGTGCGGCTGAAGTCCGCACATATCCATTATGTGCAGTACGTATTCGTGGAAATGCGCCTTATCTACAAGTCCGTGCTGACGCGCCGATTCGCCGATTATTTCGCCGACGGTAAGCCTGGGGGAAAGGCTGGCATAGGGGTCCTGGAATATCATCTGAAGGCTGGGGCGGATTTTGTCGAACTCCCTGTTGGACAGCTTGTTTATATCCTGACCCTTGAACCACATTTCGCCCTGCACTCCGTCATAGAGACGCAGCAGCGAACGGCCCATCGTCGACTTGCCGCAACCCGACTCGCCGACTATGCCGAGCGTCTTGCCCTTTGCTATCTTGAAGGATACGCCGTCCACCGCCTTGAGAAATTTTTCGGGTCTGCCGAAGAAGTCCCTGCCGACGACGAAATATTTCTTTAAATCCTTGACTTCGAGCAGCAGTTCGTGCGCCTCATGTCCGTCATTATTTCGCATCGCCGTCCTCCTTTGCATTCTCGTAGAGATAGCAGGCCACCTTGTGCGTAGGCGTTACCTGAATATATCCGGGGTATTCTCCCGCGCACTTTTCTATGCACTTTTCGCACCTGTCGCGGAAGTAGCAATAGTTGGGCATGTCTATGGGGTTGGGCACGAAACCGGGTATGCAGTAGAGCTTTTCCACATCTTCGTTTACCGTAGGCTTACTCTTCTGCAGACCTATGGTATAGGGATGGAGCGGCCTGTCGAAGATGTCCTCCGCCGTGCCCATCTCTATGACCTTGCCGGCATACATTACGACGACGTAGTCCGCCATCTCGGCGACGACGCCGAGGTCGTGCGTTATGAGCATTATCGAGCCGTTTATCTTGCCCTTGATTTCCCTGAGAAGGTCGAGTATCTGCGCCTGAATGGTTACGTCCAGCGCTGTAGTCGGCTCGTCCGCGATTATGAGCTTGGGGTTGCAGAGCAGCGCTATGGCTATCATGACCCTCTGGCGCATGCCGCCCGACAGCTCGTGGGGGTACTTCTTATATACGCCCTCGGGGTCGGCTATTCCGACGAGCTTGAGCATGTCTATGCTGTGCGCCTTTACCTGCGCCTTGGAAATGCCCTGTATGTGCAGAAGTCCGACTTCGTCGAGCTGGTTGCCTATCGTGAATACGGGATTGAGCGAGGTCATGGGCTCCTGGAATATCATTGCGATTTCCCTGCCCCTTATGGAGCGCATTGCGTCGACGGGCATCTTTGCTATGTCGACCACCCTGTCCTCCATCTCGTATACGTTGCCGCCGAGTTCGTTCTTCTTTATTATCTTTCTGCCCTTGGCGTCGAGCTTGAACTGCTCCTTGCCGTCGGCGTCCGTGACCGTCTCGTATACGGGAATCTTTCTGCCCCTTGCGTCCCTCTTGAAGAGGCTTGCCTTGAACCTTATGGAACCCGATACTATCTGTCCGCTGGGCGCCTGAACGAGCTGCATGAGGGAGAGCGAAGTGACGCTCTTGCCGCAGCCCGATTCACCGACGACGCCGACCGTAGAACCCTCGGGAATGGAGAACGATACGCCGTTTACCGCCTTTACCGTGCCCGCATCCGAGAAGAAATAGGTATGCAGGTCGTCGAATTCGACGATGTTGTGGTCGTCCTGCATGACAGTGGTGTATTCCTCGGGCTTGCACTTGCGCTTTTTGAGCTTTTCGAAGTGACGAATCGCGCGCGAGTTTTCCTTTGCGATTGCCCTGGATTCCGAACGGGATATGTAGTGTTTTTTATCCGCCATAAGTTTACCTCTTCATCTTGGGGTCGAAGGCGTCCCTGAGGCCGTCGCCGACAAAGTTAAACGCGAGAATTGCAAGCGTTATGCATACGCCTGCGCCCACCCAGAGGTTGGGATAGTATTCCCTGTAGTCCGCAGTGCTTGCGAGGTTTATGAGGTTGCCCCACGTAGCAGTGCCGAGAGGTGCGCCGAGGCCGAGGAAGCCGAGCGTCGCCTCCATCAAAATTACGCTGCCCAGTCCTAAAGTCATCGAGACTATGAGCTGAGGTATGACGTTGGGTATAAGGTGTTTGAATATCTTTGACGTAGTAGAAAGTCCCGATGCCTTGGCGGCGAGCATGAATTCCTGCTCCCTCAGGGACAATATCTGACCTCTTACAAGTCTTGCCGTTCCCGTCCACCCTATGGCGCACAGGAAAATCATCATATAGTACAGCTTGGATATGCTTGCGCCCAGACCGTTTTCGGTGAAGATGACCGAAAGTATGAGCATTATGGGCAGCGTGGGAATACAGCTGAGGATGTCGACTATACGCATTATGAGGTTGTCAACCCACTTGCCGAAATAGCCTGCAAGGCCGCCGAGAATGACGCCGATAATCGTCTGGATTATGACTACGACGAAACCTATCGTAAGCGAAACTCTGCCGCCGAGCATAAGTCGCGTGAGGACGTCATAGCCGCTCTCGTCCGTGCCCAGCCAGTGCGCCCAGCTTATGCCGCCCAACCTGACATACGAGGGGACGGTTATGGAGATGGCTATCGCCTCGTACTCCACTCCGTTGACCTTGTAGTATATGGTAGGGCTGGAAATGCCGTCTATTATGAGGTTGATGTTGGTGGTATCCGATACCGTGCCGCCGTCTGCCGCCCAGGGCGAGAACAGCGGTCCGACAAACGAAAAGAGGAACAACAGTATTATGGTGACAAGACCTATCACCGACAGCTTGGAGCGGAAAAAGCGCTTTGCGACCGTCATCCAGGGCGAGAGCACCTTTGTCCTGTCGGACAGGCTTTCGCCGTGCAGGTTGTCGTTGAAGTTGGGATTCTTTTCGGATTTGCCTTCTTCGGAAATCATCTCTTCGGAAATCTCTTCTGCGACTTCTAATTCTTTCTCTTCCATACGTCCTCCTTAACCGCCGAGCTTGACTCTGGGGTCTACGACGGCATACATGAGGTCGGCGAACAATACGCCTATGACCGTCAGCACCGCAAGGAACATGTTATAGCCCATTGCGAGGAATATGTCGCCTGCAAGCAGACCCTGATATGCCTGGTTGCCTATGCCGGGGAGTGCGAAAATCTGCTCGGTTATCATTGCACCGCCGAAGAGCGACGGCAGCGTGAACGACAGCTGCGTTACGAGGGGAATCATGGTATTGCGGAATACATGCTTGTATATTACCTTGCCTTCCGAAAGACCCTTAGCCCTCGCCGTCCTGATGTAGTCGGCGTTGAGCACTTCGAGCGTGTTGGTACGCGTATACCTCATTAGGCCGCCTATGCTGAGTATGATCATGACGGACATGGGCAGCACGAGGTGCCACAGTATGTCTATGACGTACGCTATGCCGGCATCGGGAGAGATACCGCTCGAAAGACCGCCCGTCTCAAACCAGCCGAGGTCTACCGCAAACCACTTTATGAACAGATTGCCCAGGAAGAATGACGGGAAGGCTATACCCACCATGCACAGTATCGTGGCGATATAGTCCAGCTTGCCGTATTGGTTGACAGCACACTTTATGCCGAGGGGAATGGCGATTATCATCTCGAGAATGAGCGCGGCAAAGGATATGCCGAATGACAGCCACATATACTGGCCGATTACATCCTGCACGCTTGCGCCGTACTTGAAGGATTCGCCCATGTCGCCCTGCAGGAATCTGCCGAGCCAAAGGAAATATCCCCTTATTATGCCGAAGAAGCTGTTGTCTTCCAGTCCGTATGCGGCAAGAAGAGCCTGAAGTCCCCTTTCTATCTCTTCTTCAGAAGCACCGCCGTTGGAGTGCGATATTCTGTAGTTGTCTGCTATGACGTTGGTGGGCATGAGGCGCAACAGGAAATAGATGATGAGCGACACGCCGAACAGAATGAGTATAGCGAGCAACAGTCTTTTGATTATGTATTTAACCATTATAGTCTCCGAAGAGGTTTCCCCTTCCTCCCCTCCCGTTCGGGGGAGGGAAGGAGAGAAAGCGTCTTAGCTGATTATTTCTTGTAGCCGAGCTTCCAGAGTTCTGCTATGGGACCCATGAGGTAGGAAGGTTCTGCCGTCATGGTAGAGGAGTCGAGTACGTTGTCGTTGTAGACGCAGAGGTCGTTACGCTGATAGGTGGGGAATTCTACGGCGAGATCCATTATGAGGTCGAGGGTCTGCGCATAGATTTCCTTACGCTCTGCCTGGTTGAGCGTCGACCTGCCTTCGTCGATGAGCTCTGCAAGTTCGTCGACTATAACCTGTTCGGTGCCGAACGTCGAACCGTCGTCCCTGAGTATGCCGTTCTTATACCAGTTGTTGGTGCTGGATGCGTTGGAGTTCTTGCTGTATACCTGGTAGGGGTCGGGGTCGATGCTCGAGGACCACGCTGCCGCCCATACTGCAAGGTCGCCCGTAACCAGCTTCTGCAGAGCGGTGATGTCCTGCTGAACGGTTATTTCGAAGCCGCAGCTGTTGAGGAACTTCTGTGCCGCCTCGAACATTCTGAATGCGGGGTGGTCTGTCGTTTCGCCGGCGATGGTGAACGTCAGCTTTAAGGGCTGGTCGTCCGCAACGCCCTTGAGCTTGCCGTCCGCGTCGTCATAGTACCAGTTGCCCGAGGTCTCTACGAGCTCGATTATCTGGTTGGGATCGGTCCATCTCTCATAGTAACGGTCCTTTGCCTTGGGGTCTGCCCACGAGGTCGAGGAGATGGGACGGTTGATGAGGTTGACGAGGTCGGTGCCGTAGTAGCTGACTATCGACGAGGTGTCGAATGCGTGCATTATAGCCTGTCTTACTTCGATGTCGGGCACATACTTGGGGTTGATGCCGGCATAGCCGTAACCGCCGGTAAGGTAGGTTATCGTCCTTAAGTTATCCTTGAACGCCGAGAGGTTGGTAGCCGTTGCGATGGGCTCGCCGTAGTCGATTTCGCCCGTCTGAAGCGCCGAGACAATCTTATCGTCGGCATATACCTTGTACTGTACTCTGTTGATTACCGCGTTGTTTACTCCGCTGCCGAGCGTCTCGAAATAGGGGTTGCGCGCGAAGTATGCGATGTTGTTGTGGAAGAATTCCGTCCTGTTGGTAGTATCCGTCCAGTTGTAGGATACTGCCTTGTATGCGCCCGCGCCTACGGGAAGACCGTTCTTCTCGCTTGCCGTGAGCACGTCGTTGAACCACGCGATGTCGTTGAATTCTACGCCGAAGTCAACACAGGAGTTGTCGTAGAGCTTGCCTGCATTGTATGCAGCCATAGCCTTGTCGTAGTGCGCCTTGTCCGAATAGTAGTGCATGGGCGCGATGGTTACGCTGAAGTTCCACTTTGCCTTGGGGTCGACTCCGTCGATCTCAATTCTGAGTATGTCGTGGTCTTCGCCGTAGGACGTGGTCTCGCCGGTGTACTCGTTCTTGAGCGAGCTTGCCTTGGAGACGGTTATGCCCGAAATGGAGGGTACTGCCAGCTGGCCGTCAACGAGCTTATCCTCGAACGCCTTGCTGCGTTCGTCTGCCATGAAGTATTCGAGCGCCGTGCCTGCCGTGTTGCAGTAGGTGAGGATATAGTCGATCTGCGTGTCTATGGTGTTGGCACCATATACCTGGTTTATGCAGTATTCCTTCTTGGCCTCGAGAATTTCGTATTCGTCCGTAAGACCGGCCGTTGCCGCAGCCACCTCGTCGATGAGGTTCTGGTGCATTACCGAGCCCGTTACGTCGGGGTCGAGCGAGGTGAGATACTTGCCGTTTGCGTCCGTCCTGTAGGAGGTGCCGCCCTGCGCGTTGGTGTAGGTCTGCCTCTGCACGATGCCTTCGATATACATATATACCTGCCACTCTTCGGTGAAGGTGTAGTCCTTATAGCTCTCTACCCAGCTGCCGACGGTCGAGTTCCAGTCGGAGGTGAGCTCGTCGAGGTACAGGTCCTTGACCTTCTCGAGGTCTGCCTTCTGGTCTTCGGTGAGGTTTTCTACGCCGCCGCCGTCTTCAGACCAGTCGATGAGCGCGTTGATGCGGTTTTCGGCATATGCATAGTAAGTGAGGTTATCCTCTGCCGAGTCCTCGGTTGCCGCAGGGTCCTGAAGTCTGTATGCCTGCAGTCCCTTTATCTTGGTCGAGTAAATCGTGGACGAACCCGAGTATGCGGGGTCGAGATATACATAGAGGTTGAAGAGCGCGTCCATTACGGTGAGGTCGGTGCCCGTCGAGTCCTGGACGCCGTTCTTGATTACGAATTCATAGACGGTCGAGCCCTCGGCGTCCGATCTGCCCGCAACGGCGCCGTCGCCCGTGCCGCTGCCTATTGCCTTGCCGTTGGCGTCGTAGTAAGTTTCCTGATAGTCAAGCGCGAAGCTGGGCTGATCCTCGCCGTATGCGAGCACTGCGTTGTCGCCCACTACCTCGCTGGTTACAAGCGAAATCTGCGTCATGTTTGCGATTTCGCCGTCGTTTTCAGCCGTATAGAACAGGGGGTTGAACTTCTGATCGACTGCGCCTATCGCGAGCTTGAGCGCATCCGTTTCGGGGTCGCGCCCTGCTCCCTTATTTCCGCAGCCTGCCACGCCGAATGCCATTGCTCCGCAGAGACCGAAGCAGACAATGCTGGTTAATAATTTCTTTTTCACTGGGAATCCTCCTTTAATGAGTTTAGTTTATCGTAAGGGTATTGGTACCCGTGACAGTTATTTTGCCGCCGTAGAGCGATGCGATATCGTCGTCGCTGCCCTCGCCGCCGAACAGCCAGTGAGAGGTGTCGAGCGAGCCGCCGACGAGCTGAGCGTTGACTATCTGCTTGTCGGGAGCCTTGATATCCGCCGTGATGTTGCCTATCGTAAGGTCCATCGTAGCGCCGTCAGCCATTCCGTCGCAGATTGCAAACAGCGATATCTCCGAGGTCGACGAGGTGAAGCTTATGGATATTCCGTCGAGGGTAAGTCCCGTAATGTTGGCGCTTGCCGCGATGCTGCCGAATATCGAATAGGTCTGACCTCTCTGCGCCGATGCGGTGAACTTGAGGTTGGAAATGGTATTTCCGTTGCCCTGAACGGTTGCCTTGACGGAGAACGTATCCGTCGAGTTCCTGAGGTTTATGGTAGTCCTTACGTCCTTGCAGTCGATGGAATCGAGCACGTAGTACTTGTTGTCCTCGTTCCTGAGGCCGTTGAACATGGACGCAACGCTGTTGACGTCGTCCTTGGAGACTACCGTCCAGTCGCCTGCGATATACTTGCTGTATACCCTTACGTTCTGTCCGTCCGTGGGACGGTCGAAGATGCCTGCCTGAACCGTGCATTCCTCGTCCGCATAGGTGCGGAGGAAGGTTGCGCCCGCAAAGCTTACGGGTTCCCTCGTCGTAGGCGACGAAGTTGCCGAATTGCCGAAGGCGTCCTCCCTTATTATGTCGCCATTTTTGTAGGTATTGCCGGCGGCGTCGGTAAGAGTCTGACCCTCGTCGAATACGAGCACGTATTCAATCTGGAGCGAACGCACCCACTTGGCGCAGACTATTATGTCGGCGTCGTGCGCCACGATATAGTCCGAGGTAAGCTGAGTGTCGGATGCGACGACTCTTATATTGCTCTCGAGTATCTCCTCGTCTACGCCCTCCCTTGCAAAGACGGGACGGCGGTTGGAGTCGTCGGTTACGGCTTCGCCGTTTTCGTCATATACGGGATAGACGGGCACCGCCTCCGAAGAACCTTCGGGGGTATAGGTGTACATGGGTTCGCCCTTGTGCTCGCCGTCTGTATACGTCTCGGGCAGGAACCACCCCACGAGCTCATAGCCCGAGAGGTTTACCTTTATGCCCTGCGTATCCTGGGTGACGTCGAAGAAGGGCACGCCCGCAGAGCTGTAGTTCTCGCTTTCGGGGTCGTTTCTGAAATACAGGCTTCTCACTCCGACGGTGTTCGAACCGTCGAAAAGTCCGCCGTTGCCGTAGTATGTGACGTGTGCGCCGAAACCTTCGAGCACCTCGTCCAGCGTTTCCTTGCCGATTGAACAGCCAGCAACGCCAAACAGCATACACAGCGCCGAGAGAAGAGCGATAAGCCAGATTTTCACTCTCTTAGTCATTGTCTGTACCTTCACCGTCGTTATTTTCCTGAGATTCGCCCGACTTTGCGGTCTTGTCCGCAAAGAAGAGCAACTTCTTCTTTTTGAGTACGATGAGCGCCACAACTACAGCCGCAACTATTACGACAACGCCTGCGCCTATGCCTACATATACCCAGACCATGGGGTCGGTCGAAGGCGTCTGGGGCTGATTTTCGCCGCTGCCTGCCGTGACGATAACCTTGACGCTTATCAGTCTGCCTTCATATGCGCCCGTACCTTCAAGCGTTACCGCCTCGTCGGTCGTTCTCAGCGTTCTGTCATAGCTTGCCTCGAGCACGAAGTTGCCCGCTGCATCGATGACCTCTTCGGAGAAGTCGCTGTACGTTATGCGAAGCTTGAGCCCCGTCATATCGAACATTTCGCCTTCGACGTATTCGGTCTTGTAGGTCGAGCTAGAATCGAGCGCGACGCTCCTTACCGTAAGCGCTATGCCGAACGCCTGCTTTACGGGCTTGAGCGCACTCTCTATTGCGAAAAGCTTGGAGAAGTTATCCTCGCCGACATATGCGCGCTGTACGTCCGTCTTTAAGTTGTTGTAAAGTCTGTGCGCTTCCTGAACGCTGTCGGAGAATGCCTGAACCTCGTCCTTGGTCTTGTTTGCAGGCGTCCAGGTCGAAACCACTTCCGCAGAGGCAA
This sequence comes from uncultured Clostridia bacterium, assembly GCA_944354125.1. Taxonomy (GTDB): domain Bacteria; phylum Bacillota; class Clostridia; order Christensenellales; family Borkfalkiaceae; genus Coproplasma. The sequence goes on from CALVPT010000006.1 coordinate 64,071, forward strand.
AGCCCTCTATCATGCTCTTGAGCGTTCTGGTATCGTCTTCGGGCATCTCGTCGAGGGTGACTTTGCTGCCGAAGTACATCTGATATATATAGTTGTCGTAGCCCGTGCCGTTTTCGGGATAGAGTATCCTGAGCGTGCTCACGCTCGTTGCCGAGGTGTGGGGCTGGTAGGGAACATAGTTGACTATGCTGTCCACGAAGTTGCGGAAGTAGAAGGAGTTTGCCGAATATCTCGACGTATCCCTCGTTCCAAGTCCCTCGAGGAGGGTAGGCGCCGCAATGCTCTCGAACTGGTAGGTCGTAATGCCGCTTGCAAAGAATGCGCCGTCGCCTATCGTGTTGAGCGTCCAGGGAAGAACGACCCTTGTGAGCGAAGTTGCGGGAACGCCCGAGAATGCAAATTCTTCGATTGCAACCGTGCCTTCCTTGACGACGTAGGAGATTACCTGATTTTCTTCCGTGCCCTTGAGAGCTGCGGGATATGCGCTGAGCTCGTAGGAGCCGCTCTGTCCGGGAATGTTCCTGTAGAGAACGCCGCCTTCGGAGAAGTAGTATTGGTTGTCCGCCGAAACGTTGATCGACCTGAGAACGGTTATGCCGTTGAACGCAGATGCGCCGACGTAGCTGCAGTTTTCGGGGATATCAATCGAGACGAGCGCCGTGCTGAAGAATGCATAGTCGCCTATGCCCTCGAGCTGAGCGCCGAGCGTTACCGTGCTCAGATGCGAGCTGTAGAGGAACGCCTCGGCATATATGCTCTTTGCCGCGCTTAAGTCTGCCGACGTCAGCGACGTGCAGTAAGCGAATGCCGTCTGACCTATCGTCGTTACCTTGTTGAGGTTGGTGAGCGTCGCAAGCGACGTGCAGTTTGCAAATGCCTCGTTGCCTATCTCGGTTACGTTCCTGAGGTCGAGCGTCACGAGCGCCGAGCAATATGCGAATGCGCCGTCGTCTATTTTGGTCATCTTGTCGCTGAGCGTTACGCTGGTAAGAGCGCCGGACTGCTCGTTGAGGAAGGTGAACGTGCCCGTTGCCGTAGCATTTGCGCCGAAGGTTACCGTAGCGAGTGCGGGGCAGCGAGCGAATACGCCCTCTCCCATGCTGGTTACGGAGGAAATTTCTGCCTTTGCAAGTCTGCTGCAGCCCTCGAATGCGAGGTCGCCTATAGTCGTCACTCCGTCGGGAAGGGAGATTTCGGTAAGGTCGGTGCAGCTGTTGAAGGCATATGCGCCTATCTCGGTGAGCGCAGAATTGCCGGCAAATTCAACTTCCTGAAGGAAGCTCTGCGCGAATGCATAGTTGCCTATCTTCTTTACCGTCTGGGGTATGGTGACGGTTGTAAGTCCCGTGCCGTAGAATGCATAGTCTGCAATCTCGGTGAGCGAGGGAATATTGACGGAGGTCAGTCCCGAAAGTCCGTAGAACGCACCCTTTCCTATCGACGTTATTCCCGTCAGGTCGAGCGTCGTTCTGCCCGAAAGGACGCTGTCGGCGAAGGCATATGCGCCTATTGCCGTGGTTCCCTCCCTGAATGAGAAGGACGAGTCCACCGTCTGGGGCGCGAGCACGAGCGTGTTGCCGCGGTAGAGCGCGCCGTTGACTATTTCATAGCCCGAGCCGCCGATAGTTGCGTTGGTCGTGCCTGCGAATACCTCGTTGCCGAAGGTCGTTTCGCCTGCAGGCAGGTTTACCGTGCCGAGCGAAGGGCAGTTTGCGAATGCGCCGTCGCCTATCGACGAGAGTGCGCAGTCAAACGTAACGCCCGAGAGCTTTGTACAGCCGTAGAACGCATTTTTGCCTATCGTGAACGGCTTTACCGAGGCATTGCCGTTGCCGAATGTCACCTTTTCGAGCGAGGTGCAGCCGTAGAACGCGCCGTCGGGAACTGCGGGATTGAGTATTGTCACTTCCTTGAGCGAAGTGCAGCCCCTGAACATATTTGCGCCCATTGCCGTGGTTGCGCTTGTCGTTACCGACTTGAGCGAGGTGCAGCCTGCGAACAGGTTGCTGCCTGCCACGTGCAGGAGGGATATATCCGCCGACTTGAGCGAGGTGCAGCCCATGAACACGCCGTCGTACATAGTGCCTATTGCGCCCATGTTTACGACCTCTTCGAGGGCGGTACAGCCGGCGAACGCCGTCCTTGCAACCGTGAATACCTTGCAGTTGGAGAGGTCTACCTTCCTGAGCGAGGTACAATCCATGAATGCGTCAGTAGAAATGAGCGTAAGCGAAGATTCCTTGACATCGAGCTTATCCTGGCTGACGAAGTATATTTCCTTGAGGTTTGTACAGCCCCAGAACGCCCTTTCGTCAATCGTCGTGACGCCCTTGGGTATGATGATTACCTCTACGTTCTTGTTGTCCTTGAACGCCTCCGTTCCTATGGAGATTATTGCCTTGTCAGAGGGAATTTCAAGCACTCTCACTCCGTCTATGAGCTCGCCGCCCCAGCCGCTGTATCTCGTCAGGGTGCCGTTGAGTATCTCGTAAGGTTCGCTGACCCTCAGAACGACGCTCGCCTTGCAGGAAGCCGAAGTCGTGCAGGTGGCGGTTATAGTGACGCTCTTGACGTCGTCGTTTTCCAAAACGGTGACGTTGCCGTTCTGGTCTACGGTCGCAACCGTGGGGTCGGTCGTCTCCCAGACGAAGTCGAGCTGACTTATGTCATAGTACCAGGGGTCTGTATTTATCGAGAGCGTGAACTGCTGACCGGGCGCAACTTCCACCTCTCCCGTCGCCGCCACGGGCGCCTTGTCGCCGTTGATTATTGTGCCGAAGCTTACCGTCGGCAGCTTGAGCGTCGTCGTGCTTTCGACTACGTTTACCTTTATTCTCTGCGTGCTGTTGTTGCCGCCCATGACGGTTACGTATGCCGAGCCTTCAGATACGCCGAAGATTTCGCCGTTCTTTACCCTGACTATTCTGTCGTTGTTGGTTCTCCACGAGAAGTTGGAGATGTTGGCGTTGCCGAGGTTGTTGATGTTGAGCTTCTTTGCCTCGTTTACGTCGATGGTTATCTCGGAGCCCTCTGCAATGGTAAATTCGGAGGGAGCCGATGCGATGGACGAGCCCGTGACGTTGAGCGCGTACACGTTGTGGTTCATCGCGTAGTCGTCGATTTCGACGTACAGCCTGTCGCCGTACTCCTCATAGATGTCGGTGATGTCGATCGAAACGGTCGTAGTCGAGTTCTTCTTGGGATTGAGTACGGGGGTGATGTACTCGGTGGCAAGCTGAATCTTTACCGCCTGGTCGGGGTCTGTGGGGTCGCTGCCGTCCTCGGCATAGCAGAGGATTACCGCCTGGGGATAGTGGTTGTCGTATATGTCGAGGTCGAGATATACTTCCTGCTTTACCTTGTTGGCAGAGTCCTTATAGTCCCTGAATCTTATTCTCGAATCGACGAGCACGGGCGCCTCATAGTCGATGTAGAAGGACATCGAGAAGGTGTTCTTTTCGGGGCACTCTTCGCCGCTTGCATAGTCTTCGTACTTGAAGTAGAACTGGAAGTTGAGTTCGTACTTGCCGTTAGCCTCTAACCCGAGCTCGTTGGTGCGCATATCCAGAAGCACCTGAGCGGGAGATGCCGCACCGCCGCCTGCCGCTGCCTTGCCGACGCGGTATACTTCCCTTACGGTGTTGCCGTTTTCATCGGGAATGACTTCGCCCGTATCGACGTTGGTAAGCGTATATGTGACTACCTCGGCATTTCTCAGAAGGCCTGCATACAGCGCCTTGATGCCCGTGATGGTCATATAGTTGGACGACGAAGTCTCGCTTTCGTAATCGTTATATCCCGAGATGGCTGCGTGTTCCTCCTCGACATATACGTATTCGTTGGTGTGCTCCTTTGCCTCGTCCTGCGTGTAGAGGAATGCGCCGAGACCCGTGGAGTACTTTTCGTTATAGTAGAAGGAAAATGCCTGGGTTGCCCAGACCATTTCCTGAGGTCTTTCTTCGTCCTTATAGGAGGTATCCTTGTCGAATGCCGCTATCTCGAAGCAGTCATAGTCAAGCATGGGCGCCGAATCCCAGTCGCCGTAGAATGCGAGGAAGGGCAGCACGAGGTCGCACTGCTTGCTCTCGTCGGCGCTCTCGAGGTACATATAGCCCTCTACGTACATGCCGTTTTTGAAGTTTTCGTCGATATATCTCTTGTCCGACGCCGAAAGGGTTATGGATGCCTCTATCTTGGCAGAAGTGCCTGCCGCAACCGAGAAGTTACCGCCCTCGGCAACCGACTTGCCGTCTACCTTCCACTCCGTAACGTCCTCGAAAAGGTGCGCCTTTTCGGCTACGGACAGTCCGTCAGCCGACAGAGTTTCGGTCATAACCAGGCTCTTGGTGCTGAATGACAGCGCCTCGTCGCCGAAGTTCTGGACATAGAATACGATGTTATATTTGCCCGTCTTTTTCTCGTCCGCGCCGAGTTCGGCCTTGGGTCTGCCATCGGCAGCCGCATCGGGGTCGATTACCATGTTATCCTCTGCCTTGGTGTAGAGGTAAGCCTTGGTGGAGAAGGCGTTTGCGAGGGTCGCAAGACCTGCGCCCTGCTTTCTGGGCGAGTAGGGAAGTTTGTTCTGATCATATACGAGCGTCGCCGTGCTCATCAGAATCTGATTGGTGAGGTTGGTGAGCTCCATGTTGCCGTTGAACAGCGAGGAATGAGATTCCTTGAGATACTGTCTCAAAAGCGCCGTGAAACCTGCGAGGTTGGGCGATGCCATGGAGGTACCGCTCATCTCGTCGTAGCCGCCGGCAACCGTCGAGGTTACCTCGCCGCCGTGGGAGGTGATTTCGGGCTTAATCTGCAGGTCGGCCGTGGGACCCCAGCTCGAATAGTCGTTCATGAAGGGGCCTGCCTTGTAGTCCTTGCAGAGCGTTATCGTGCCCGTAGTGCGCCTGGAAGAGCCCGTGCCCGTAAGAAGCTGTCCGGCATCGATGGAGACGGAGACTGCGGGGATTCTGTCCTGCAGATCCTCGAGCGACATCCTTATCATGCCCGCAACGTTGTTGTATACGATTACGGCATCGGCGCCCATCGCCTTGGCCGTCTGAATCTTATCCTTGAAGGAGGAGACGCCGCGCCTTACGACTGCGACTACCTTGTCGTAGCCTTCCTTGTCGGCGAGCTCTCTCTTTATAGTCGAGGTATAGTCGCCTGCCGCGCCCGTGCCGGGTACGACGACGTATTTGAAGGTAACGGGACCGGTCGCATCTCCCAGCATATCTTCGAGGAAGTTATATGCGTCGGAGTCCTCGTTGCGCGATTCTTCGTAGTAGATTGCGCTGCCGTTGCCCTCATCCGTATTTGCGAGGAAGTAGGATGCGCGCTGACCGTTGACGCTGGCAACCGAAAGCGCTGCCGCAAAGGTCGAGGGAGAGCCTACCGTGCCCGAGTCGGGGTTGCTTGCAAGGTTGGTGCCGTAGACCGAACCGTAACCCGAGGAGAAGTCGTTGCTTGCCGCAACTATGAGGCTTATGCCCTGGTTTCTTATGGCGTCGTATACGGCGTCGAGCGCGTGGCCTTCGTCATCCTCTTCGGTAAGGCCGAGAGAGGAAGAGCCGAAGCCAGACTTGGAGCCGAGCGACATGTTGATGACGTCGACGCCCAGCATTACGCAGTCGTCGAGAGCGGCGATTATGTCCTCGGTCTCCGCGCCGCCGATGTCGTTGGAATAGAGGTCATCGGTGAACACCTTGCAGATTACGAGCTGAGATTCGGGAGCGACGCCCATGAATGCCACTTTGCTGCCGTTTTCGTCGGTTACGATTTCGCCGTCCTTATTGTAGTAGCTGTCGTCCTTGCCGCCGATTATGCCCGCAACGTGCGTGCCGTGCTGCGAATACGAGGGGTATACGTCGGCGTCCTTGTCCGCATAGTCGTATGCGAAGGGCACTTTTGCATTGATGTATACATCATCTGCCGTAGCGCCCGAAAGCACGGTTGCGTTGAACGAACCGTCCGACATTTCCTTCTCTACATATTCCTTGGTGAAGGATACTTCGGCAGGCATATTAAGGAATGCCTCGTGAGTATAGTCGAGACCGGTATCGAGGATGGCGACGGTCATTCCGCTGCCGTCATTGCCCTCCGCGACGAGGTCGGATGAGTTATATATGCCGTTTTCGTAGATGTTGCTGTAGTTGGTCTGAGCATCCGAAGAGGAAGATGCCCCCTCCTCTTCCTGGGGAACGGCGTAGGTCTGGGATACGGATACGGTGGAAACGCCGCCCAGCGCCTTTATCTGCGTAAGCTGAGCCGTCCTGACGTTGAGCGCGACGCCGTTCATGACTGCGTTGTAGCTGCCCACGAGCTCGTAGGAGATTGCCGCCTTCTTGAGGGAAGCAAGGAAGCTTGCCTGCTCGCTCTCTATCGCCCTTACCGCGTCCTTGCCGGCATCCGTCGTGATGTATTCGGAGACGAGCTCGCCGCCTGCCCTTTCGGACAGCGACTTGCCGTCGAGCGAAACTATTACCGTGCAGGTTTCGGGAATGTCGGCGGACGTCGAGTCGTTCTCCTGCACTACTGCGGGATTCATGTTTGCGAGCTTGATGTCCGTAAGGTCAATCTTGCCCGTAACGTTCTCGTAGCTGACGCCTGACGCCGACGCCGTTCCCGACGCCGAGCTTCCGTTGTCCGCGAATGCGAGCACCTGTCCTGCGACGAACGTCGTCGCCATTACCGCGGTAAGACCCACGCAGGTAGCCCTGCGGAAAATACTCATCTTTAATCTTTTTCTCATTTAAACCTCCGAAGCGCAAAATACTCTTATATTGCGCCGATTTGCCCACATTCGATATGTGGGCAATTGGTCTGACGCCCTTTGATTATTCGGCGTCCGTAATCTCTAAGTTGTAGTAGTTGCCGCTCCTTGTAAGCGTGCCCTTCTTTACCGTATCGCCCGAGGTGAGCGTCACTTCGGTATCCGAAACTATCTCGTATACGTATGCCATCTCGTAGCTTGCGCCGCCGTCCGTGCTGACATACAGCGTGTTGCCGCCGTCGAAGTAATATGCAGTCTCGCCGGCCGTAGCGCGTATGCCGTAATAGGAATCGGGTTCGACGAAGGCATATTTTACGCCGCCCACGTCATAGCCGTCCGTGCCGTTGGTGCGGACAAATATCTTGGTGATGTTGTTTTCCCTTATCGAGGGAGTGCCGAAGCTGTCAACCTTATACGTATAGGTTATTTCCGTCGAGCCGCTCTTATATACGACCGTGCCCGTGCCGTACACCGCCTTGCCGAGTCCGTCGAAGGTATAGCTCGAGCCGTCTGCCGCGGTATAGGTGCCCGTCCAGCCATCTTCCTGAGAGGATACTATGCAGCTTATATAGCTGTCGTCGCCCTCGAAGAGCCCCGTAACGCTGAGTTCATAGCTGCCGAGAAGCTTTACGACGGCCTTATCTACCGACGTTTCGCCGATTCTGACGAGAGTACCGCCCTGAGGGCTATAGGTAAATTCGTACTGCTGGCCGCCGAAGGTAAGCACGCTTACAAAGCTGCTGTCTGCCTCGGTTATGGTAAGAGGTCTGTTGCCGCTTGCAATCCATTCGCCTGCAAAGCCCGTCTTAAGCGAGAGCTGCTTGTCGCCGTATGCGAACGTCTGACCGTTTGCGACGAGCCTGGTGCCGTCGATTACGGGCATGCCGCCCTCAAGCGTATAGCCAAGGTCGCCTGCCGCCGTCCTGACGGTGCCGCCTACATAGCCCTTGCCGTCGAAGGTGTAGCTTGCGCCGCTCGCGTCATAGAGAACGACGCCGTACCAGCTGTCCCTGCGCGCGAAGGTTACCGAGAGGTCGTTGCCGGTAAGGGTAAACGTGCCGACGGTTTCGTCATAGGTAAGCGTATACGTCTTTCCGCCTAACGTCACGGTGCCTGCAACCGCGCTGGTGAGGGTATATCTGCCGTTCGTCACGCTACCGCCCGAAGTCCTTGCGGATACCGTGCCGTAGATTGCAAACGACGAACCGCTTGCCGCTACGTTGTATGCGCCCTTGCCGTTGAAGGTAATGCTGTCATACTGCGCATCGGTGCTCGTCCAGGTACCTTCGAAGTTATCGTAGAGATAGAAGGATGCGCTTGCGTAGTAGGAATCGTTGTGAAGCGAGAAGAATGTTCCGCTTATTATCTTCTGGGATGCGGTATCGCCGATTGCAAGTTCTCCGTAGAGAATGTTGTCGACATACACGCGTATATAGGTAGTAGTGCCCGTCTTGGTTACGTCGTATTCGGCAGCAACGTCCCTGACGACGCCGCCCATGTAGGAGATTACCGCCTGACCGTAGCCTTCGGTGCCTATGCCCTTGAGGTCGAGCACTATCTGTTCCTTCTCGTTGGAGTAGAACCATCTGCCTGCGTAGGTCTTGTTCTGTGCGTAGGTTACGCCGTCGATGACGAGCAGTCCGCCCGAGATTTCAGCCGTATGTGCCTTGCCGTCGAGCGTGTAGGTTGCCACGCCGTCGGAAACCGTGTAGGTCGTGCTGGGCGAGCCGCTGAAATAGTTATACGTCACGGTGCCGCGGCCGTCGAAAGTAACCGACTGAGTCGCATTGTCGCTGGTCACCCACGTGCCGTAGAAGTCGTCGAGCTTGGTGACGGTAGCGCCGCCGATGCGCGATACGGTCTTGTCCTGCGCGAGCTCTACGTTGCCGAGCGAGCAGGTAACCGAACCGTCATCGTTGAGCGAGAACGTGAAGGAGGAAACCGTGCCGCCGCTGGTCGTAGCCGTGCCGTTGCCGTCCTTCGCGAAGTAGTAAACAGTCCTGTTGGAGCCGTAATATGTGCCGTATATGCCAAGGTCCTCTTCCTTTATCGCCGTCACGGTGACGTTGACCTCGCCGTACGTCGTAGTGTCGCCCGAGGTCGACTGGACGAGGCTTGCAACGGCGTTGAGCGTCAGCGTCTTATCGTCGAGCGTGCCCGTGAAGGTATAGAACGAACCCTCCGTCCTCGAATCGGTGTAGACCGAGGAAAGTATTGCCGAGTAGAGCAGCGTCACCTTCTGACCGTCATAGGTATAGACCGAAGTATAGGTCATGCCGCCGTAGCGGAAGTTTGCCGTGCCGTCTGCAAGCAGCTCGATATATGCGCTGCCCGGCTTGAAGTCGGTTATTCTGCCGTCGGTCAGCGTATCGTCGGATACGGCGCCGGCAGAGTCGAGATAGTACCTGCCCGTAACTTCGGAGTAGTCAGCGAAGCCGACGTACAGCGTCATGTCGCGGGTGGGAACGTAGCCGTTGGGAACCTTGTTTGTAAGTTCCTTGTCGAAATAGTAACCCCAGCTGCGTCTGCCGTCGGAGGTATTTTCGAGATATTCGTCGAGCACGCCGTCGCTGTACCAGTGGCACATTGCGCTGTAGCCTGCGCCGACGGTATTCTGAGCGGTTACGGCAGTCGCGTCGCCGTTCTTCACGGTTATGGTTATCTTATTGGAAACATCGCCCGAAATGGCATTGAGCGTGGGATATGTGCCGTTGAATGCCCATTCCCTCTCGCTCCAGCCGAGCGTATTTTTGAAAGTTTCGTCGTTTGCGGACGTCGAAGACGTGACGCAGTTGAGTACGGTTATGGGCGCGGAAATTACGGAAATTTCGCCTGCCGCAGCCGACTTTGCATATATTTCGCCCGTAGCCTGCCATGCCGCGCCGTTGCTCGACTGGGCATAGGTATAGGGCACGCCCGAATAGCAGTTGGAAACGACGGTGTCGTTTTCGGCGTAACCGACGATGCCGCCGGCATATGCGCCCTTGAATTCGTCGCTGAGACCCTGCATGCTGAGGTAGTTATTTGCTATTACTTCGCCCGTAGCATAGCAGTTGGCAACCGACGAGAACATGCCGAGGGTGCCGACTATGCCGCCGACGTGCATACCGCCGTTGACATTGCCGAGCGCGTAGCAGTCTGCGACATATGCTATCGCGTCCATGTCGGCGGAGATGAGGTAGCCGACTACGCCGCCTGCCGAACGGGGCGAACCGCTGCCTATTATCTCTACGTCCGTGCCGCATCCGTATACGTACGAATCGTAGGTGATGAGCGATGTGGACGAGCTGCTGTATGCCGCCTGAAGAACGCCGGCCACGCCGCCCATGCATATCATCTGGTTATCGTCGCCCTCTGCGGAGACGGAGCCGTTGACGAGCTTGCAGCCCGAAACCTGCACGCCTATGCCGTAGCCGAGAAGCGAGCCGACATATACGCCTGCGCCTGCCGCGCCGGGGTGCGTGATTACTTCATAATTCGAAAGAGTTACGTTTTTGATGACCGCGGGGGAAGTCGTGTTTGCCGTTGCATAGCCGAACAGTCCGACATAGGGGAGATATTCGTTTGCAAAGGTCGACTGGTCTACGACTTCGTCGGTGATGTAGAAGTTGCTTATGGTGTGGCCGTCGCCGTCGAAGGTGCCGCAGAATACCGCGGTGCTGTTGGAGGCGTCGCCTGCAACGTAGAGCTGTTCGCCCTTCATGTCTATGTCGGCTGCGAGCTTGTAATAAGCCATGTTATAGCCGACGAAGTAGGAACCGTTGACGACTGCCGCCATGTTGTAGAGGTCGATGGGACGCCTGAGAAGGAAGGGATTTTCGGCAGTGCCGTCGCCGTCTCTCCTCTCGAGGAAGGATTCCTCCTCCTCTACGCCCGTGACGCTTATGGTAGCGTTGCCGTCAACCGACTCTATGGTGTATACGCCGTTTGCGTCGGGCGTGAGCACTTCGGTGTTATAGCTTACGTCGTAGTCCTGCACGTAGTAGGAACTCATGTTTATCTTGAAGCTGAAGGGTTCGCCGATTACCGTCCTGACGGTATATTCGGCAACCACGCTTTCATCCTTCTGTTCGCCGTCGACCATGCCCGAATAGAGATTATTGCCCTCCGTATCGGTATAGGTCATGCGCAGTATTCTGTCATACTTATTGCCGTCCTCGGCGACATAGGGCTGACTCTTGTTGAAGGTCAGCGTGCCGAGCATGCTGACGTTGTCGACCTTTATGACGGTCGCCTCGGTCATGGTGAAGGAGTAAACGCCGTCCGCATCGGGAAGAATGAGCGTATCGTTTAACTTTACGGCGGGTTCGCCCGTGGTGTTGGAGCCCATCTCTATCCTGAAGCGTACGTTCACGCCCTCTTTTACCGTGCCGCCGTTGCGGAAATCCGCCATGTTATCGATGAATACAACGTCCACGCCCGTCGCTTCGGCGGTCAGGGAGTAGTACTCGGGAGCAGCTGCGGTGCACGCCGCCGCGCCTGCAAGACAGGAAACGCCCGTTGCAATGCACAGCGCAATCATGAATTTTCTGAGTTTACTCATGTAGTTTTCTCCGTGTTGAATATATGTTATAAGCCTCATATGGGTTAAAAATGTCATTTTTGGCAGTCATTATTGCATGGCATATTAAAACCCATACTTTTAATACTAAATAATTTTAGCATAATGACAATAATAATGCAAAATAATATGACCCTTTTACGACAAATATTTCGTATAAATTTTTTTTATATTTATTTTTTGCCCAGGTTATATGAGATATTTATGCAAATATACAGTCAAAAAATGAATAAAAACCCGATATATTGTGCTTACTGCACCGCTTTGCCACAATAAAGTGAAATTGCATAAATAAAAATTTCGTCACATAAATCTGCCGTCCGACAAAAAAATTTTTTGTCGGGCGGCGTTGTTTTGTTTAAGCAGGCAAAAAATTGAGGGCAATTTGCCTGCCTGCGGTCTTTCTGCGGCGAAAAATCGCAAAAAAATGCCGCCCCGAGAGGTTTACTCCCCTCGGGGCGGCGCCTTTAAGCCTTGATATTCAAGCTGTTTGAATTATGTTTTTAATATTAATTCTTGGTTATGGTAATATTTGCGGCAGATGCTCCCGAAAAGCTTACAGTAATTTCCTGTCCTTCTGTTGCCTCAACCGTGACGGAAGTACTATTTGCGGGATAGTATTTTCCATCAACACACCAAGTCCAGAAGAAACTAGCTGAAACATTCGATGCCGCTATCGTATAAGAACCAGCAGCTCCAGCAGTGAAAGTAAACTCAATCTCACCGTAAGGATCTTCAATAGTAACTGCATTAATACCTTCGAGGAGTTTCAGATCTTCTCCGACTATATTAATGGTCTTGCTGGTTACGGTTAATTCATAAACACCCATAGCCAAGGATGCAGAACCTGCCGTATATCCTTCATAACCTTCAGGATATTCAACTTCTACATAATATGCACTGAAGTAAGAATCTTCCGTAATCTTTGCTACATATATTACAGCCTTACCTTCAGCATTTGTAACGGCTGAATTTGCAATAGACCCTGTAGTACCTTCTTTTAGACTTACCGTAGCGCCTTCAATCGGAGTGGTTCCGTCAGTAGACAAAATTGTTACTGTATGCGCATAAAGTTTTACAACTGTATCAATTGCAATTTCGCCGCCAAAGTCATACAGACCGCTTGCCGTATCAAATGCCCATACAAATTCGCCATAATGTGACCCTTCAGCAAATTCAGCTTCAAATGTATAGCTATTCGCGGGATTAAGCTTTATTGTCGTTTTTCCTTCCGCATCAGTAGCCGCCGTAACAACGGGCTCGCCTTCTCCTCCGATTGCGGTAATAACGGCACCTTCTACAACGTTGCCTTCAGTATCCTTAAGGACAATTGTATAATCCACTTCCGTTGCAAGCTCATGCCATTCGATATTGAAATCATATCCAGCATTAGCGTCATAGGAGTTCACTGTTATGGATAATTCAGCGCCTTCTTCATAAATCGAACCGCTTTCCATACAGTAATATGTTGTCGTATCGCTATTTGATATGACAACGAATCTGCCCGATGTAGGTGCAGTCATTGTGAAATACAGGGTAGTTGCATTTGCGATATCTGCATTGCTATAGGTATACGCCTGCTTGCCTTCGCTTGTCGTCCAATCAGATATATCTATCGGATGAGTTTCAACCAACCCCGCATCGGTGTCGGCGTTATAATTTCTGATAGTGAAATCAAGACCAAAAGACGAGCCGTCTGCGACAAGATAATATGTTGTCGCTTCAGTAGTCTTTAAACCTAAAATATTTCCTTCAGAAGCTGTTCCAATATGAGAAGTATAATCACATGTGGGGTCAGAATAAATTGTTATATTACCCTTAGCCGCAGCAAATACATAGTCGCCGTTTGCTTCAGCATTCCATTTGTAATAGTACTGCTTGCCCATTGTGAGGTCAGAAGTAATGTTACCGCTTTCTATTTCTTCAGGGTTACTAGCCGTACCGGGCATTACCATTACATCGGTTTGGATAGATACTTGTCCTCCTTCTTCGGTTGTTTTAGCCCTGAAAGTATATGTCTGTGAGCCGATACTGCTTCCATCGTTAGTCAACGAGAATGCTTCCTCGCTTGTAACAGATGTATAGCCCGCCATGGGTTTCCATAATACGCCATTATACTGGTTAAATTCAACCGTTACTGACGAATCAAAAGTAAATTTAACATGGGTAATTTCCTCGCTACTGTCATTTACAGCCATATTAAAGTATGCCCAGCCATCTTCACCTACAATTCCTTCAGCCAAATCTCCGAGCTCAATTGCTACAGGACGAATTTTATCACCTAAAGCAGGAGCCGCATCTTCTTCTATTGTAAGGACTGCCACTAAAGGCTTAGGAGCCATATCATAATCGGGGTTCTCATTATAAAGAGTCTCCCAATCTGTAGCTACCTGATAGAGCGATGATTGACCAGCTTCGATAACACATTCATACTCATTGTCTTCATTATACGATACAGCCACGGGCTCATATGATTCCCAATTAGAATTGTACTTCATATAGTTTATAAGCCCATATCCTTCCATACTGAAAGTATATTTTATAGCTTCATCTTCCGCACTCACGCTGAAACTCATATCATTTGTTGTTCCGCCAACTGATACTGCATATTTACCAGCACCAATTGTCGAGTCAGACTGTAAGTTTTTAGCAACCTCTATCGTAAATGAATTTTCGGTAGTGCTTGTTTTTCCGCCTTCGATCACAGTATATCCCGCTACGGATATAGTATATTCTCCAACTTTTTCAGGCGCAATCGTTACCTTTCCTTCGGCATCAGTCTTGGCTGTGACCGTTCCCGATTCAGATATGCCTTCTCCTGCCACAGTTATATCTGCTTCGGCAAGAGGAGCATTATTATACATTACAGTTATTTCATACTGCAACTTAGGAATAGTTACAAGTTCGATGTGTTCGCAATCCGCGTCGGTGCATTCCTTATATGCAAGTCCTTCGGACTCAACCGTAGGCTCAATTAATGTAGTGAGCGTTTCGCCATAGGTATGTACATGGGTGATTTCATCGGGAAGGGCAACGGTTATCTTAGAGCCGCTCTTAAGAGTAACTTCAAGCGCGCCGTTCTTATATACTATTGTATCTATGCCGTCACCGGTTGCGCCAGCTGCGCCGTCTGAGCCCTTGATGGAGCCGATCTTTGTCCACGTGCCGTTTACCTTGTTGTATACGTCGAAAGTGGTCTTGTTGAGGTAGAAGTCGCCGTCTGCGCCCGACGTTGCGGCAGGGTCGCTCTCGCCGACCGTCCACTGGGTACCTGCCTTGCCGGCTTCGCCCGTGTCGCCCTTATCGCCCTTATCGCCCTTTTCGCCCTTGGCATCTTCCAGAATGCCGATGAGCCAATCTTCATAGCTGAGTACTTCGCCCTCCGCAGTAGCCGAAACATACTGCTGATACTGTGCGTAGTACTCTTCATTGTGCGCCTCGCCGGAACATGCGGCAAGACCGAACGCGCCTGCCGTCAACGCCGTGGATGACAGCAATACAAGCAACAGCTTTGTCTTTTTATTCATATCGTTCTCCTTTTTTTCTCTCATAGGCGACAAAACTCTCTGCCGCTTACGTCAAAAAATTATTTTCTGATATTATGAGCGTATATTTAAACTATTACGTATAAATATGCACCGATTTCACAAATATGTATATATATTATCACCGAAATATGAATATTGCAATACCTTTTATAAAATTATAAAATTTTATGAGCCTTTTGCTTTTTAAAATTTTATCAACTCCATAAGGCAAACTTATAGTTTTGTCAAAATTATACAGTATATGTCAATATACACTCTTTAATGCAGAGGGGGCGGCGGCAGGTTACTGCCGCCGCCCCCTCTGCCTGTTTCTCACATACTTCGGAAGGGCATACGCCCGTCAATTATTTAATTTTATCAGTAGAACGTCGCCACGCTCTCGTCGGGAGGAAGAGGCTCGGCGCGCTCTATCTTTTCGGCTATGAGCACGGGACCCTTCTGGCGGTATACCGCGCTGTATTCATAACCTACCTTTGCCGTAACGGTAAGCCAGTCCTTGGTGGCAACCCCCGATATGAGCGAATTGGTCTTGAGCGCAAACCCGTCATAGGCGATATCCGCCTCGCAACAGGTCATTATATATCTGCCGATTACTATATACCCCGAGGGCACCTTGCGCGAAACCGCCGCCATTCCCTTGAACTTTACCGTCTTGCCGATATAGTTCTGCGGCTTTTCAGAAAGATCGCGGTAGAACAGCGCGAAATCCCTGTCGGCAATCTCTATTACGGGCGCCTCCATGTCGTAGGGCATGGGGTCCTCTATCTCGTCGAATTCCGCCTTGCCGCCGATGTATTCATAGACTATGTCCGGACGGCGCGAAATTCCCCTTATAATCTTGTGGAACTCCTGCTTTTCGTACTCGCCCTTGAAGCGGTTGAATACGACCATCTGCGTCATCTGCACCTTGTCGAACACAAGCTGGCGCATATTGCGGTTATAGTTGAGGAAGGTCGCCGAGTCGAAGAAGGTCATAATCTGATTTATGACAAAACTTTCGGGCATGGCGTCGAAGAACTTATTCAACAGCCACGAGCCGTTATATTCGACCACCAACCTCTCGGTATTGTGCTTTTTTACCAGGTATTCGAGGGTCTGCGTGTTGAGGTCGTCCTCGTCGTCGATGTACTCTATGGCGACGTTCTTGACCTTGAAGCGTTCGGGAGCATATTCCTCCTCGCCCTCTTCGCAGACGAGAAGCAGAGTTTTCTCGCCGTTCTCCATTCGGGGATCCTCAAGCGTTTCCTGTATGAACTTTGTCTTGCCCGATTCGAGAAAACCGAGAAAGAGAAATACGTTTATCTCATCCATTTCATTGACCTTTATGTCTTTTATGCCGCTCTGCCTTGCAGGGCGACCCATAAATCGCATAGGTTTGCGGTGCGTACGGCTTGACCTCTTTCAGGTCGTCCGCCGTCCGCATTCAATCGGCAAATTTTATGCAACTTCAAAGAGTTCCTTCAGCTCTTCCTCGTCGAGCTTGGAGCCTATTACGCACAGCCTGCCCGTATATTCCGCACTGCCGCTGCGCACGTCGATTTCGCCGGGCACGTAGTCGAAGTGAATCCAGCTGCCGTCCTCCGCCTGAACTATGCCCTTTGCCCTGAGGATAGTGCCGAACCTTACGGCATCGCCGAGCTGGGAGAGCATGCCCTTAAGCCCATCGGGTGTAAACCTTGCAGAAGTCTCGACGCCCCAGCTGGAGAACACCTCGTCCGCGTGATGGTGGTGATGATGTCCTTCATGGTCGTGGTGGCAGCAATGCTCGTGCTCATCCTCGTCGTCGTGGTCGTGGTGGCAGCAATGCTCGTGCTCGTCCTCGTCGTCGTGGTCGTGCAACTCGCTCTCGAGCTTTGCAAGCTCGGTTGCAAGCGTTGCGCTGTGTTCCATTGCCTCCAGAATCTGCTTGCCGTCGAGTTCGGACCACGCCGTTGTGACGACTGTGGCGTTGGGGTTATGCGCCCTTACCAGCTCGAGCGCGGCCTGCAACTTCTTTTCGCCGGCTACGTCGCCGTGGCTGAACACTATGCACGCCGCCGTCTCAACCTGGTCGTTGAAGAATTCGCCGAAGTTCTTCATGTACATCTTGCACTTGTTGGCATCGACGACTGTAGTCATGGAATTTATCATGCAGTCGGTAAGATTTGCCCTCTCGACCGCCTTGACGACGTCCGACAGCTTGCCCACGCCCGACGGCTCGATTAAAATCCTGTCGGGGTGATATTCCTCCGTGACCTTTTTGAGAGCCTTGGCAAAATCGCCGACGAGCGAACAGCATATGCAGCCCGAGTTGAGTTCGTTTACGGTAATGCCCGCCTCCTTCATGAAGCCGCCGTCCACGCCGATTTCGCCGAATTCGTTTTCGATTAAAACAAGCTTTTCGCCCGAATATGCCTCTTTTATGAGTTTTTTGATGAGCGTCGTCTTGCCTGCGCCCAGAAATCCCGAGAATATATCAATCTTTGTCATTTTTTAAAACTTCCTTAAAAGATTATGTCCTACACTATTTTATACACACTTTTTTGTCCCGTCAAACGCAAAAATAAATATGTAATTTGTATCCGCCTTACGCGTCGGCGATAAAATGCAATTTTTTGCGCATCCGACGGGCTAAAATTAAGGCGGTGCGGAAGATACCTTTCCGCACCGCCGACAATTTAATTTTTTACTGCTTTTTGTAGTTGAGCCTTCTGAACGAGCCGTCTTCCTTGTGAATGACTATCCTCGCTTCCTGACTCTCGGCGAGCTTCTTTGCGAACTCTATCGCATCTGCCTGCGTGAAGAACAGCTTTATCGCCTTTGCGCCGCCTGCCGCCTTTACCTGCCACTTGTTGTCGTCCTTGCGCTTGGAGATATGATAGGTCTTGACGGGCGTTCTGGGCGCCTTGGGAGCTTCTTCGGGCGCGCTTTCATCAGCGACCTGGGGAGCGGGCGCACTCTCGGTCTTTTCGCTCTTTACGGGCGTTTCAGCCTTTTGGCTCTTTTCTTCCTTTACCGCCTTTTCGCCTGCGGAAGGAGTCTGGCTCTTTGCCGGCTCTTCGGGCTGTTCGTCCTCTTCGGGCTGAATTGTCGTTTGGGGCTCTGCCTTGCTTGCGACGGGCTGGGGCTTTTGCTCTTCGCCTACCTCTTCATCCGCATATTCGGGTTCGCCCTCTTCCTCTTCCGCAGCCTCGCCCTTTTTGAAGCTCTTGACGATGAGCGTGATAAGTATGACGAGGAGTATGACGATGATGACGCCTATTCCTACCCAACCCCAGGGGTTGAACCATTCGGGCAGGGAAACCAAGTAAGACAAGTTCATAACCAAAACCTTCCTATAATTACTGTTTATATTTATATTCTAATACCTTTGCGCGCATTTGTCAAGCATAGTTTTTTAAAGCTTAAAAACGCAGTTGTTCCCCGAAGAGACGTATCGCGTAGGCGTCCGTCATTCCGGCTATGAAATCGGTGATGGCGAGGGCATATGTGCCCTTGTTTTCCAGCCGACCGTAAGGCTTTACATTTTTATAACGCGCCATATCCGCCCTCCTTCCGACGGGCAGGACGTCCGCATCGCAGTACTTTAAAAGCCAAGTTGTGAACGCCGAGCCGAGTTCGGGATAGATCTTTGCATAGCGCTCCAGCTCCCCGAACGTCTGCCCGTCGCGCCAGAGCGAATAAAGCCCCTCAAAGAGCGTCTCGATAATGAGCGAGGCATATTTCTGGAAGGCCGAAAAACGCGCATTCGTATATATGTTTTCGTAGTTGAACGCCTTGACTGCGCTGAGCTTTTTGTAGTATTCGGGGCTTATGACTATGCCCTCTTCGGGCGAACTGTGGCGGCATACGTCGACGATTATGTCGTGCATTATGACGGTGGTGTTAACCGCGTCCCCTCCGCCCGTAAAAAGCCGCTTGAGCTCCGCAAGCTTGCCCTCGTCCAGAAAGCCCAGATTTACGGCGTCCTCGACGTCTCTGCCCAGATATGCCACCTTATCGGCGAGCTTGACTACGCAGCCCTCCCACGTGAACGGGGCATATTGCCCGACGAATTGAATGTCTTCGAGGTCTATGCACTCTCCGCGCGGTCTGAGCGCGTTCTCGTCGACCTCGCCGCAGTGCGAAATTATGCCGTCGCGCACGGCATATGTAAGGTCGAGGTTGCGCATTATGCCGTCGTTATCCTCCAACAGGTCGAGCTTGTCGACTATCCTCAGTCCCTGCCGTTCGTGCCAGAAGCTCTGCCCCGCATATCTGAGGGAGAGCGCGGACAACACCTTTTCGCCGTAGTGCCCGAAGGGCGCGTGACCGAGGTCGTGCCCGAAGGCGATTGCCTTTGTAAGCTCCTCGTTAAGTCCCAGATTTACCGCCATGGTATAAGCCACGCTCTCGACGTGGGCGACGTGCTCTATGCGCGTGCATACGTGGTCGTTTTCGGCGTTGAAAAATACCTGAGTCTTGTGCTTGAGGCGCCTGTATGCCGACGAATGCAGAATGCGCGTATAGTCCCTGGCAAAGGGCGAGCGGATATCGCCCTCCCTCTCGTAGAGCGCCGTCTGTCTTTTGAATATGTCAGGGTCGGAGTGCGGCCCTGCGGCTACCTTGGAAAACTTCTTTTCTGCCATCTGATTTCCCCCGTCCGAGCGTTTATATGATTATACACCATAGCGCGCGCCATTGCAAGGGAAAATATTGACGAAAAGCGCCGCCGCAACGCGCATCCGCCCATTGACAAGCGCGGCTGAAATGCGTTAAAATATATGCACTATACGGAGGGGCGGAATGGTTGACAGGCGCAGAATGATTGAACTTTTAGACGGCGGAAGGCTGTTTGAAAGCCAAAGGCTTAAAATACTTCTTGACAACGCCTTCCCCTCGGGCGATAACACCGCCATAGCCGACAGGCTTTTGAAGTGCTTCCCCTGCATGGAGGCAATACTCTCCGCCTCCGCCGCGGAACTCGCCGCCGCAGGGCTGACTGACGGAAGATATGTCGATTTTCTGATATGCGCCGGCAAATGCTGCACCTCGGGCGAAAGAGAGGAGCATATCGGCGGAGCCGAAAAGTTCTGCGAGATGATGAAAAGAGAGCTCGCAGGAAAGGACAGCGAACAGGGCGCGTTCTACCTGGTATCAAAACACGGCAAAATCGTAAAGAGCGAGTTTTTCACCTCGGCGAGCGCAGATTTCGTAAAGATGGATTCGGCGGAGATATTCAGGCTGTTTTCGCTATACGACTGTTACGGAATATACATAGCGCACAACCACGTGTACGGCGCGGCATATCCCTCCGTCAATGACGATGCAATGACCAAAAAGCTCAAACGTCTTGCCGAAAAGTGCGGCGTGAACCTCTTTGACCACGTCATAGTAAACGCCCGCGGCGAGAGCTTCAGCTATGCCCTGACGGGCAGACTTGAAAAACTGTAAGACCGATTAATGTGATTTGCCGCCGCGCTCTTTGTGAGCGCGGCGGCTTCTGCTTTTATCCGAATTTATTTTCAGCAGCGTTTTTTATCGTATATCCTCACCGAAATGAAGTATGACGCGACGACCAACGCGAAAGACACGGGTACGCATACGGCGGCAACGATTTCGGGAGTTATGCCCCACGCCTCGGGCACCATCGTAAGCGCAAATATCAGCACGACAATGAGAATTATCATTGCAACTATCATGTAGACCCTGCCCCTCTCCGTGCCGACCCTGAAAACGACGGGCAGCATTACGGCAAACATTATAAGCTGCATGAATACGGGCAGAATGAAGTCAATCCAGTCGCAATAATCTTTTATGAGCATAAAGGCGACGAGATATGCCGCCGTGCTGAGCACGGAAAAGATAAGCCCTAAAATGTACTTTTCCCCGACTATCGTCCATTTGCCCATTCCGCTTGCGGCGGCGAATTTGTTCCAGCCGTCCTTTTCCTCGTAGGCAAACGCCGTAAGAAGTACGGATACGGTTACAAGTATGCCTATCGTAGCCCCGAATGAGGAGTTATGCATAAACACCGAAAGCGCACAGAAACATAGCAACATCAGCAAATACCAGATTATCTGTTTGCGGACATTATAAAAGTCCTTTATCAGAAGTCCCGTCATAAAGTTACCCCCTTAGAATAAAAGAGCATTATGTCGTCCAGCCGCACGGGGCGCATGTCGAACCCCTCGGGCATCCGGTCCCTGTATGCCAGAAGCTCGGTGCGGTACTCCTTTTCGAGCACCTTTATGACCGCATCCCTGTCGAGCTCGGGCACAATCTTCTTATCCACGCTGTACACGGCATATTTTTCCAGCAGTTCGTCCTTAGGCTCGCTTATGACGACCTTCCCCCCGTGCATATACACGATATAGTCGCACAGCTTTTCGAGGTCGGAGGTGATGTGCGAGGAAATTAAAACCGCCCTGTCGTCGCCCGACACGTAGTCATATATCATGCCGAGAATTTCATCCCTCACGACGGGGTCGAGTCCGCTCGTCGGCTCGTCGAGAATCAAAAGTTTGCTGTCGTAGGACAGGGATACGGCAATCGCCGCCTTCATCTTCATGCCCTTCGAAAACTCCTTTACGGGCTTGTTTTCGGGCAGTTTGAGCGAAGATATAAGCGATTTATACTTTGCCCCGTCCCACTTTATGAACATATTTTTGAATACGTTGCCCAACATTTTCAGCGTCAGCTCGTCGGGAAGTCCCGTATCGTCTAGGACGTAGGCAATCTTCTGTCTGTCCTCCCTTTTAAGTCCGTCAATCTGCTTTCCGTCAAACAGCACTTCGCCGCCGTCGGGACGGACTATGCCGAGAATGGACTTTATGACCGTGCTCTTGCCTGCGCCGTTTTCGCCTATTAGCCCGACTACCGCGCCGCACGGCACGGAAAAACTGACCTCCGCCGTGAAATCGCCGTAGTGTTTTGTAAGATTTTTTATCTCCAATTTGTTCACGCTTTGCCTCCTTTGAAGTATGCGCACATATTTTTATGGCAATTACTGCCCGCTGTTATTTTTGTCTGCGCCAAACGCCCGTTCAGCCTGCTTTAAGAACTCCTCCGCGCTCATGCCGCACCGCGCCGCCAGCTCGGCGGCGGCGGCAAGGTTACTGCGCATCTCTTCAAGATTTTTATCCCTGACGAAATCGGCGTTGCGCTCGGAAACGAAACTGCCCTTGCCCACGACCGAATATATGTATCCGTCGCGCTCCAGGTCGGCATATGCCCTGGACGTAGTAATGACGCTTATCCTGAGGTCCTTTGCAAGCCCCCTTATGGTCGGCAGGGGCTGACCTGCCTTAAGCGTTCCGTCCAGAATCATGGTCCTGATTCTGTCGTATATCTGTTCGTAAAGCGCCTTGCCCGAGGCGTTGGAAAGGTAAATGTTCATTGCCGTCCTCTCGTGATTGTTCATATTGATTATATACAATATGCGTTTATATGTCAAGCGTTGAGCAAAATATTTTTGAATAGTTTTGAGCCTTAACGGGAGGTATTGCGCGGAGGGCGTAAAAGTGGTATAATTATAAAAAGTTTACACGTGAAACAATTAATCGGGGCATATATGCCGCCCTATGTGAAATTTTCACGAATTTCAGGGGAGAAAATATGACGAGGGAAGAGCTGAAAGCGCACATTGAAGAGGTCTACGGCGTGACTGCGGAGCACCCGTGGAAGGACGATATGACCGACGAGGTCTTTCGCCGAAGGGACAGCGGCAAGTGGTTCGGGCTTATAATGCAGATACCGCGCCGCTATCTGGGACTTGGCGAAGGGGAAATGACCGTGCTCAACGTCAAGTGCGAGCCGTTCATGGCAGCCGGGCTTGTCCGCGACGACGGCATATACCCTGCCTATCACATGAACAAGACGCACTGGATAACGCTTGACCTTTCCGCCGCAGGCGACGAGAAGATTAAGGTGCTCGTAGACGTCAGCTATAGCCTCGTAGCGCCCAAAAGGCGGCGCTCCCCTGCCGCTGGCGGCGACTTGTAGACATATTTTCGTCCCTCATCCGAAAACAAAGAGGCCGCCCGTGCTGAAAATTTCAGCACGGGCGGCTGTATTTTATGTCCTCACATTTTCCCGACCATATTGTCATTCGGCTATGCGCTATTCCCCTTTATTTTCTCTGCCGTTCAGCAGGGCGCTTATGCGCTCTACAGGGAATTTATCGACGATATCGGCAACCTCATAGAGGTCGGAAGGGAGTTCGCTCCACCCCTTTTTGTCCAGCAGTTCGCCCACGGCGCGGCGGTCTACAACTATCTTTCCCCGTCCGCTGGGGTGACGGTTGCTCCCCCTCTTCTTTATGCCCGATATCCAGTATTCTTCGCCGCTCTCGACGTCGAAGTAGCTGCCGCGTCCGCCCCTCAGGGGCTGAAACGCCCTGTCGTTGAAGTATACCGTCCTGCCGCTTGCGGAAGTTTTTACATAGCCTATCCACGCAGGCCCGTCGTCCGAATAACCCGTCTTGAGCTCTATATATTTAAGTTCCCTTTTCATTCTTTCCCCTCTCCGATATGGTACGAAAAGATTATAGCGCAATCGGCGCTGAATGTAAATACCACAATCTGCGGAATGCGGCGGACTGAAAAGCGTAATGAGAAAAATTGCGATAAGAAAATTCCCCGCGCACTCAGTCGCAGGGAATTTTTAAGGAGTTATTTAATTTACAGCCGTCGTCCGCGGCGGATGCCGCCGCGCCCTGAGCCGATTAAATATCAGTTGGTTATCGTGCCCTTGGAAAGGTCGATGGTAAACACCGCCGTGGGGTCGTCGAAGTTTTCATTTGTCACCCAGAGCGCCGTCTTGTCGGTAAGGTTATAGACTACGCTGTGCACCGTACAGCCGTTGCCGTCGTCGTTATTCCAGTCTCTTCTGCCGACTATTTTGAGTATGTCCATAGCCGCGTTGACGTCGGGCAATACGCCGTCGGTTGCGGCGAGTTCCTCATATATCCTGTCATACCTGTCGAGGCCCGCCTTTTCGTCGTCCTCCCCGTAGTAGCCGGGCTGAAGGACGAAGTTGGTTATCCACTGGAAGTCGCTTGCGCCCTCCCTCTCGCCTATGCGCTCGTCATCGTCGTTGTAGATTACGTTGAGCGTCCTTGCCGAGCCGTCGTTATCCGTCTTGTCCGTGCCGCAGGTCCACTCTAAGATGGCGCTCTTGCCCGAGGCGTCCGCGACCATATAGTGATAGGACGTATTGGCGGAATCGTGCATATCGTACTGTTTTACGAGCTCTACCGCCTCCTCCACGCTGTCGGCATAGTCGAGTATGAGCCTGAGCATTGTGGTAGAGGTGAGGTCGGGCTTGTCGGTGTCCACATCGGTGGGTATGGTCTCGTCTCCGCCCTGATAGGTCATGTATATGCCGCAGCTCACGCCGACGTCGTTCATTCCGTCGAGGGGTGCAAAGGGTGCGGCAAGGCAGGTTATCTTATCCATAAGCCCCTCCACGTCCTTTTCCTGGTCTATGCCCAGGAACTGCAGGTCGACCGTAGACACGGTGGCGTGTCTGCCGTTGCCTGCATCGGTGAATACCACGCAGGTATTCGTCTTGTCGAAGTCATAGTTGCGCGCAAACAGCCTGTCGCCGTCCGTCGTCTTTGCCGTGAAGGACGAGCAGGCTATCTCCGACTCCGTAAGCCCCATGTCTATGAGTCCCTTGGTTATGTGGTCGGTGATGAAAGCTATGAGCTGGCTGTCGCTCTTGGCGCCGCCCTGTTCGAGGTATTCGTCGAAGTAAAAGCCGCCCTTGACGGTCATGGTATATACCGAACCGTCGAGATGGGCATCGTTTCTGTCGCGAAGTTTTTTCATGCTGGCAACCGTGGATATCTCGTTGCCCCACACGCACGCGACGGTTATGCCGAGCGCGGCGACAATGACTATGACAACGGCTATAGCTATTGCCAGAATCTTCTGCCATAATTTCATATGGCGTTTGGTCTTGGTTTCAGTCATTTCTCTGTCAATTCTCCTGTTCTCTGAGCAAATTTTCGTCGCCTGCACGGGCGACAATCTTTTCGACAATGCGCACGAAGACGCGGGCGTCTTCCTCCCCGATTATATTGCATATGCCGTTGGCAAGCGCCAGCGACTGCGAATGCACGGCGAGGAATTTATCCATGCAGTCGGGCGAGGCAGCAACATCTACCGCCCTCTTGTCCCTGGAGCCGCACAGCTTGGTGACAAAGCCCTTTCCCTCCAGCGAGGCAACCGTGCGGTTGGCCTGCGACTTGAGCATGCGCGTTTCCTCGACTATGCGCGAAAAGGGCAGTATGCCCTTGCCGCTTGCCCTGTACTCGTTGTACAGTAGCAGCATGACAACGGCCTCGTTATATGCAAGCCCGTTAGTAACACGGCTGTTTTTAAGAATTGCGCTTAAGTGCACCCAGGACAGAACTATGTCCTCGTTGAGCTGTTCCCTCTCCGCCGAACGGGGACTTTCCGCGGCGGCTTTATTCTGCTTTTCTTCCCTCATCTTTTTGCGCCGTACGCCAAGCGTACATTCCTGTCGTAATATTTGTTCACAATGTGAACTATGCTTATTCTATAACCGATTAACCGCCGCTGTCAAGCAAATTGCACGAAAAAATCCGACGCTTTTACGCGTCGGATTGAAATTTACAGATAAGGTGAATTATAATATTAAGTGCAACACCTGTGGGCAAAAAAAGGCTCATACAGAGATCTTGTGGTATAATAAAAATTGCTAAATCAAAAATACTGTCAAGAGGTCTATATGAGTTATAACCATCTTAGCATAGATGAACGTTCTTGTCTACAATTTTATTATGTCCAGGGTCTTTCTGTCCGCAAAATATCAAAATTATTGAACCGCAGCCCTTCCACTATCTCAAGAGAGATACGCAGGAATTGCTGGCAGCTCGTGCGAGGGGTATTCTATTATTATGCCACTACCGCACAGAGAAAAGCCAAACGCAGAAAGAGGTTCTGCCACAGAGGAACATACTTCAATGAAGAGGTTAAAGCATACATAGAGCAAAAGCTTGCTTCTACCTGGTCTCCCGAACAGATAGCCAATACCCCTTGCAATCTCAAGCTGCCTTCGGCATCAACGATATACAGACTGATTTATGAAAAATACATAGTCAACGGCAATCTGAAATATCTGAGAAGAAAGGGCAAGAGCCGGGAACAAAACAAACCCGGAAGGAAGGGAAAACGGGGAAAAAGCATACGAAAACGCCCTAAACACATATATAATCGCAAAGAATTCGGGCATTGGGAAATAGATCCGGTTCAGCCGGGAACAGGGAAAGGCAATGGATGTTTTGTATCAATGGCAGAACGCAAAACCAGATACTATATAGTAGTGAAAGTAGAAAACAGAACGGCAGAAGCAGTTAAAAACGCCGTAATAAAAACATTGAAAAGCTTTCCGCAAGGAACGGTAAAAACGATAACAACGGATAACGGTACGGAGTTTTCGAAATGGAAGGAGATAGAAGATGAGCTAAAAACAAAAATGTATTTTACGGATCCTTATTGCGCATGGCAAAAAGGTACAAACGAGAACTTGAACGGACTCTTGCGAGAATTCTACCCTAAGGGCAGAAGCCTCGCAAGAGTGAGTGCAAAGACTCTCGCAAACAATGTGGCAAAAATAAATAACAGACCAAAGAAAGTGTTAAACTTCCATACACCGGCGGATCTGTTTGAACAAGAATTGGATAAACTGTTGCACTTAACTTGACAATTCGCAAACTGTTGCACTTAGTTTGACAATTCAACGCTTGAATAAATTTGTACCTTCTTTTCGCGTCTTCGTCTATTATAATAATTTTATAAACTCATCGCGCGATACGTTCGTATACACGGGTCGCTTTTCGGGATTGTACGTGTTGCGGATGATTTCTTTTTGCTCTACCAAATACAACTCGTCGAACGAACCTGCCGAGCGATGGAAATTGAACGCTTCGGTCATATTCTCGTAATAGATGTTTACCTCGTCGGGTAGGTCGATCCAATCTTCTTTCGGTTCGCCTTCGCAGTAAATTTTCAGTAGCTTGCACCCTGCAAAAGCGTCTTTTTCAATCGTAACGACGCTTGACGGGATAAAAATTTTCCTGAAATTCACGCAATTTGCAAATGCTCTCTCTTTGATAACTCGCAGTTTGTCCGGCAAAATGACCGTCTGCATGTTCGCATTATAAAATGCACCGCTCGAGATGGTGTGTACGCCGTCCGGGATGACAACGGATTTATATTTTATGCTCTTATTTTTCAAACCGCCGATTATGTTTTCGGCATCCGTTGTAAAACATTCTATGCTGTCCGCAACCGCTACGATCTCCCGAGCAGGTTTTCTGTTTCTGCTTTGCTTATTCGGACTTTTGGGCAATTTCATGGGCGGCAAATCAAAACAATTCTCAAACACATCTTTGCCCAACGTTTGCAATCCTTTCGGCAATTTAACATTTTCAAGCTCAGGGCAACTGTAAAAGGCGTATGTTCCGATATGCTTCACAGAATCGGGTATTTCTACACTTTTCAAGCCATCGCAACCGTAAAAGGCGTATTTTCCGATATGCTTCACAGAATCAGGTATTTCTACACTTTTCAAGTCATGGCAACAGAAAAAAGCCTTATCGCCGATCACTTCCAGCCCATTCGGAAGTATCGCATCTTCTATCCAAGAACAGGTGAATGCATTCTCGCCGATCGTCTTTAGACCGCTCGGAAAAATAACTTTTTTTACGCAAGAATACTGAAAAGCTCTGTCTCCGATATGTACCACATCTTCAGGTATTTTGACCGTATCATCTTGTATATCGGCATCAACCAATATTTTTTCGCCTTGTTTGTTTACTGCAAATTCAAAGTTTTCCATCGTATAAAACTAAACTCCGTGACTGTATAATTATCTATGGAATGCATCTTTCGGACGCAGATTTTATGCATTGATCTCTCTTTCAAATAGGGGATTTTGCTTGATATCGATGCAGGGTGCATCGATATGAAAAGCGATGATACGAAGCCCATCCTCTTCCGGATTTTTGCTGCCGATACGGAATACAACGACAGACTTTCCGCGGTTGACAAAGTACTTTTTGTCGCCCACATGAAGCGGATCGCCAAACATGTATTGCGTAAAACCTGCATCTTCCGCCAATTTAACGGATGCCCTGCATGCCTCTCGCTCTGTCTTGGAAGCATCAAGAAATGCCGTGTAGCCCTCTGCATACGCAAAGATCTTTTTGGTTTCCTATTTGCTTGCCAATTCAAAAATGTTCTGCTTTTCGTAGGACGGCTCTTTATAAAGATCTGCTCCCTTCTTCTTTTTTTTCGCTCATAGCTCTTTTCTCTATATTGAAATCGACATGTATTATACCATGAAAGGTAAAAAAATGCAAGGGAAAAAATTTTGCGGTGTTTTCTGTAATATCGCTACAATTTTGATGGAAAATAGTGGCAGGGAAACGGGTGCAAGTCTGCATCCGCATCGGAGCATTTTTGGCGAAAGTTTTTCTACTTGGGACCATAATAACAGGCTCGGGGCAGCAATAGTAGTAAGTGTAACGGGAGCGCAGATTGCCGCCGCAGGTGCTGCCGCTGCCATTGGCTTGGGTATTTTGTTTGCGCAACTTCCAATGAATAGTGGCCCTTTGAATGGAACATTATCTAATGATTCATCTGTTTGTTTTATCTAATGTTTCGAGAATGTTAGTTACTATCATAAAAAACCCGTTGCAGTGTATGCAGCGGGCTATTGTTTTATTGTGAGAGTAAGGTATATAGGTTGATTATGTCTTTCTTATGCTTTACGGCGTATTCGTATGCAGTCTTGGTGCCGCTGTTCCGCCTGTAAGTAGCTTCAACTGTCTTGCACCCGACTGTCAAAGAAATCCAAGAAAATACAAAAAAGCGGAATTCGTTTGCACGAACTCCGTTTTTGATTTATACCGAATATAAGCCTTTCAATTCTATATAGATTTTTATTGTGTCCATTTAAGTGCTTGAATCCCTCCAAAAGGCTTTCGAGTATTATTCCCTCGGGCGTGTCAGGTATATTCTCCATTGCCGACACCAACTTTACGCCGTTGTCCTTCAATGTCTTCTTGTGTATTGTCGACTCGAATTTATTGCGGCTGAACCTGTCCAATTTATAGACTATGACCACCTCCCACTGCCGCTTTGCGCTGTCCCTTATCATGCGCTGAAAGTCGGGACGATTGTCGTTAGTTCCCGTCATAGCCCTGTCTATATAAGTGTCTACCACCAACAGACCGTGCTCGTCGGCGTATTTGCGGCACTCCCTGAGCTGTCCTTCTATCGACTGCTCGCTCTGAGCATCGCTTGAATATCTTGCATATATAACTGCTGTTTTCATTCTTAAATTCCTCCTTAAATTTTTTATTATAATGCTTGTATGTATTTTTTGTAACGTCTCTGAATGGTGTCTATCACCGAGCCGATTGCTCCTACGCTTCTGTCAAGCAGGCGGCCAATCTCGCCCATGCTAAGCCCTGCCATACGGTGAGTGAGTACTTTGCGCTGGTAGTCGTCGAGCTGCATTTTATCCATCATCTGCTCTACGACTTCGTGTCGTTGTCGTCAGCTTCATGGGTTTGCTGTGCTTCTAAATCGTAAGCTTTTTCAAGGTCAATATGCCTCGTAGTTATGCGGTATCTGCTACATATCATGCGGTCAATCAGTTTATAACAGTGGTATTTAATTGTGATAATTCTGCCTTTCTTTGTTATCTCGTAAGTATCTTCCAAGTATTTCCCGAAGTGCTCGCAGAGAAAGAGTGCAACTGTCTGAACTATGTCGTAGTTGTCCGACATTATGTAATCGGGGTTATCCTTGTTAAAGATGTCCTTGCATACTCCGAAGTGTGCCTTTGCAATGTACCTGCCGGAAAAGCGAATTAAGTACTTAGTCTCCTTGCATACGAGAAGCTCCGCCATATCCAGAACGTTATCACTGGAGATGACCTCGGTCAGTATGTCGAAACTTCTTTTAATTGTCTTTTTCATAGGTTATTTACCTCCGTCTTAAGTTATTTCGTCTTTCGACGGGGTAAAAAGGGCATAGGCGATTTATCTATGGCTTAACTTTTCAAATATTTCCGTCCTCTGTCAACAGAGAGAGGAAATTTCCTTAAAGTACTATGCTGTTGTCCTTATGAAATTTACGAACGACATTGACTGGGGTAAACGGATATGCCAAAATATCCCCTCGAAAGAGAAAAGGGACTATCAGTTCGACTTTGGCATTTTCTCTATTACCTCGTAACTCACTTTACCCATAATCTCACCCTCGCTTATGCAGGTAAAATCGTCCGCCAGTATGTACTTGAAACCGTGTTCCTCATCACCCATTTTGCAAAGGATATCTTCGTCTAAAATATCCGACACGAAATAGGTCTTCATGCCCCTTGAATAGATTATCTTCTCATCGTTCTTGGCGATGTATTTGAGCATATACTTTATACTGTCCGCGACCTGCTGCTTATTTGTGATTGCGGAAAAGTCGCTCCTTCCGAACCGCTCGTTGAAATAGCTGCTTTGAATGCTCTTTTCTCGTCTATGCCGCTTGGTGCTGTAATCTTCGTGTTCTTCCAGCATACCCGGCATTGCGTTTTCTGGAATATAGGTGAGTGCGTGGAAATGCACTCTTTCGCCGAGTTCGCCTCTTTCCCATGCGCCTATATATCTCCAACCTCGCCTTGAAGAGAGATGATACAGTGTATTCATAAGGCTTGCCCTGAAAGTTTAAGAGCGCACACTCCTGCAATACCTTCGCCTTTCTGGTTGAACGCTTGCCTTTTACCTTATTGAACTGCTCCTCTACAATTTCAACCTTTTTCTTTTCCTCGCTCGATAGCGGTATGCTGCCGTTTCGCTTTTTATATCGCCTTTCGGTATGAGGTATGGCTATCCAGTGACCGCCGTCATAATAAATCTTTGCTCCAAGAAGGTTCATTTCTCTTCACCTCCTTGAATGTCCGAAAGTATGTACTCCAAAAGTGCCGCATAAAAAGATTGCGGCAGACCCTTTATGTCTGGCTCTCCTATAAAGCTCACTTCCCTGTCCGTTAACGTTGTCTTGTTTTTCTGCAAATTTCTGTCCCCCTGAGAAAAAATTTGCACGAAAAAAGGGCATAGCACAAAAAAGAGAAACTGTTTCATTTCACTTAATTTGTACTAAGCCCGTCAGGACTGCAACTTCTTCCAATTACTCCGCTTGGACAACGGGGCGGCCTTTTTTATTCGGCACAATCACTACAAAACTCGTCGACTATATATCCTCGCCGTACTACTTATCTTACTTTTCTTTTACTTAACTTTTTTCTCCTATTAAATTGTGAATACACCTTTTGCGTGCTTGCCCATATTGTACAACCTGTTGACATAATTGTCAAACATATGTTCACATATTTTTAAGAAAAATTTCCACTTATGCACAATGATAGGCTAAGAACAACAGCGGCGAAGCATACAAATGCAGATAATGACCATCCGCCGCAGAGCAAAAAAGGCGATCCGCAAGCGGTTTAGCGCGGGCGCCTTTTTCTGCGACGTACTTTTGTCGCTAGGATTTTTCAAATTGTTTTCTGGTTGGCGGGTTATTTTTGGAGTTGTTCAAACGATTTGAGCTGCCCCCTCCATCGATTTTTCCGTTCGTTCATTAAATTAAAATATAGGCGTGAGCTTGTCTGCGGCGGCGCGCAGCGCCGCCGCACTCGTCTATGACAAGCTCACGCCTAACTGCCAATGGAAGCTTAACTTTATAAATTACCATAAATTTAAAAGGATTCCACAACTTTTAAGATCTATATGTCCTCTAAGCTGAATATTGATAATATCCTAGGTAAGCATCGTAAAGGAACATATCAAACTGCTTGAACGACACAAAGTATTCTTTGAACTTATTTGGGGGCAAATAAATCATAGTAATTCTATTCCATAACTTACTTTATTTACCACAACTAAGCATTCATCTAATTTTGATACCTCATCGTCACACTTGTCAAACAAATAATAAAGCTGCTAAACCAAAATTTTTTACCAATTAACCCTACGTATAACCCTGTCACCATATTTCAAATAGTTGCTTAAGATATAATTTTACGGAATTACATCTTACCATAAATACCGTTGTATGGCATTTCAAGCTCTATTCCCTCCATTTTGAAAAGACTTAAAATTAAAGAACGGCGCAGGGAATAACATACCCGAGCCGTTCTTTTGGAGGGAAATTTAATGAATATGAAGAAATATCTAATGAATTCTAATAAAATAGCGATATATAATTACATTACTTCATATTTTGTAGACAATATTTCTGTTGTAAACATAATATAATTTGTTAGTTTTCTTCTTCCTTGACCTTCTTATATTTTCTTCTGATGTCGAAGAAGCCCCATACCGCCGCACCTACGACAAGTGCTACGTTGACGCAGATGAGTGCAACCTTCCACTTGGCCATGGTGGTTACCCATACGACGCCTTCGCCCATTCCGTTCATAGCATTGGAGTTGGCAACCGTATAGAGTATATTCTTTGAAGCAAGTCGGAGCGCTGCAAGCTGAACTTCATCAGTCTTGCCGGCAACGCCCGCCACGCTTGCAGAAGGCTTGTAGTCTTGCGAAAGATTGAGGTCGCCGCCTGCTCTGATCATTTGGTCGGGATGCATGTAAGGTATGCTGAGGTTATAGTCGGTAATGACCATGCCTGTAAACCCCCACTCTTGTCTTAGTACTTGAGTAAGTAACTCATAGCTACCGCCTGCCCACGTTGTTCCTATACGATTAAAAGATGACATTATGCCGTGAGAATTGCCCTCTTCAACTATTATCTGGAACGGTTTGAGGTAAATTTCTCTAAACGTCTGCTCATCAGCCCAAGTTATTAATCCCAACGCATCTCGGTTAGTTTCTTGATCGTTGAGTGCAAAATGCTTGACTAAGGTATAAACACCCTTGGACTGTGCGCCTAACACGACATTAGCCCCCATCATGCCAGAGAGATAAGGATCCTCACTATAATACTCCCAGTTTCTTCCGGAGAAAGGCGAACGGTGAATGTTTACTGCAGGAGCATACCAACCACTATATGACCTACCATCTCCGTTAGTGTACCCTACAATACTTTCAAGTCCGGTCATAACGCCCATATCATTTGCAAGGTCGGCATTCCAGGTTGCGCCTATTACGCATTCGCTGCAATAGAAGCAAGTATCGTGTACCGAAGGGTCGCCCATAAAGTTAGTATAACCTGCAGGACCGTCGGGGTCTATAGTCCTTGGCTTACCTATTTCTTCAATGGACTCAGTATGGAAGTTGCCCTGACCTATCAGCGAAAGCATTGTATCTATCGAAAGCGAATTTACAAGTTCGTCCCACATAGGGTCATCATAATCCTTTCCGATGAGTTCATAGAGCTGATAGTTCTTTCCTTCTATATCCGTATCTATAGCATTTTGGATATACTCTACATAGTTTCCTCCATTATCGTCATAAGTATATGTGAGTGCGTTGTTTACGTCAGGATCTATTATGCGGTCCTCGGCTGTCGGTATAGAAGGAAATGTCGTATCAAATGCAGCACGAGACATGGTTTTGCCTTCCATATAATCGCTCATATACTGAAACTTATTGTCATTGTCAGAGGATGCGTCTTCCATGGTGGAATAGTTGACGGTATCCATAAGCGTATATTCAAGCTTGATAGAATTTTCGTCTGCCCAACAACTGTGCGCATCTGTGCCGACGTAAATCGTATAAAGGCCGGCATCCAACTCATAACCCTTATGACCATTGCCATTTGCATCATTGTAGTCATAGGATGCCATATCCTCGATGTTTATGGTTATGGTATAATCCCTATCCTCGCCCGGTTGCAACAAATCTGTCTTTTTCATACCGCCGAGTACTACATGTGCCTTTTCGATGCCATTCTCAAAATACGGCGCCGAATAATAGAGCTCTATCACGTCTTTACCTGCAACTTCGCCGTCGTTCTTGACATTAACTGTTACGGAAATCTTATTATTGTTGGCCTTATCTATAGTAGGACTTGCAGTACTATCCTTCAGTGTCCAGATAAAATTCGTATACGACAGTCCATAGCCGAAGGGGTATACAACATGTTCATCGTACCATCCTTCATCATCGCCGAATTTATATGCTTCCTGGTACGAATACGTTTCGTAATATCTATATCCGAGATAAATACCCTCTTCATATTCTATATAGTGATACCCGGTATTTGCGCCTCCTGCAGTATAGACATTTCCGTCAGCAGAAAGATTATCGCCAAAATTCTGCCACGTAGGATCAAGAGAAAAATCCCTTGCATATGTATCCACCAGATGTCCTGAAGGATTGGTCTCGCCATTCAGCACTTTACCTACTGCATTTGCCCCACTACCGCCAAGCGTACCTATCCACAATATTGAATCAATGCCTTGATTATCCTCAAGCCACCCAAGTTCCATAGGCGCGGCACAGTTTATGAGCACGACCACCTTATCAAACTTATTACTGTCAACAACAGAGTTTACAAGTGCTTGTTCATTCGCGTCAAGCTCAAGGTAATGCTGCCCGCCATCCTGAGAACCTTCGACCGAGTTACCGTCATAGTCCTCTACTTGCAGACGAGGAAGATCCCATCCTTCGCCGCCAATACGAGATAATACTATGACGGCGGCATCGCTATATTCGTTATAACTATTCTTTATTTCGTCCGTGTACAGTTCCTGAGGGGTTTCCCCTATTTCCAAACCAGTAACTTTTGCACCTATTGCAGGAGAAGCAGATCTGCCGCTACCGGAAGCTCTCCCCTCATAAAACTCAGTAAGTGTAGGATTAAGTTGAAATCCAGCATTGCGCAACCCGTCATACAGAGATATTGAGCCTGCGGAATTGCCTCCTCCGGAGCCAGACCCGCCAAGAACAATGTTTGCAGAGTTTTTACCGAACACGCTTATCTTTGCGTTTTCTTTACTGACCGGCAACCCGTTTTCATTGTTCTTGAGTAAAACTACGCCTTCCCCCACTATTTCTTCATTTAGTCTCAGAGCCTCAGCGTGTACTGCCGTCTTGTCCGCCCTGTTGGAAATTACTCCCTCACTGAGCTTAAATCCTTCCGAAGGAACATATTGTTTAAAACCTTCAACAGTCTTAGTATAGTATGTATACTGATTGGGATCGCCGGCCGTATTGCGCCTGCCTTCACCTCCGAGCACAGTGTCTATAGTTCCCGATAAGAAATCATTTTGCGTCGCCACCATAGTTGCGGAGAAAAACAAGGCAATGACTACTACGGACACTATTAACCAAACTTTGCAATATTTCCAAACAAATTTAATTGCATTTTTAAATTTCATATTAGTCTCCCGTTAATCCAAATTATACGTCAACGGTATCCACTTTACTGTACCTGTTGTATCAAGTCTTATATAGTCAAGACCAGGCCCTCCGGGTATACCGTCGCCACGCAGGTCATTGTCAAGGACAGCTATCTGTATAACATTCCATCCCTGTGCAAGATTGACAGAACCGCACCTGATTTCGCTGAAGCCTGCATATGTCTGATTGCCGCCACTCACACTCTGTCCGCTATACGATACCGTTGTCCTTGCGCCTGAAGTATCACGACCGACATAGGTATAAATACCGAGATTATCAGGTTCGAACGTAACGGTACCAAGTTCGCTACCGAGACTGAGATAGAGAGGCACATTGTCAAGTGCCTCCTCGGCATAGACAACGAATTCTATAGTTATAGTGCTGTTATGCAGATAACTTAAGAATGCTCCGCCGTGCGCATTTTCATTTGTCTTATCTATAAGACCCGTACCGGTAGGTGAAGCAGAATAACCCGTCCCTTGCTTGCCCATAAGATTTGTTAATTCTGCCTCAAAAATATTACTTTCAGCAGTCTGTAGAGGTTCGTTAATCGTCAGATAGACGGTCACCGTCACCGGCGTAAAGCCTTCCTTGCTTGCGGTTACCCTGAAGTTCATTGAAGCCGTAACATCTGTAGGCACTCCGGTGATATGGCCATCCTGAGTAACAGTTAGCCCGTAATTATTGAGTAAGACAGCCGCATCCTCAGCAGTC
Organism: uncultured Clostridia bacterium; assembly: GCA_944354125.1. Taxonomy (GTDB): domain Bacteria; phylum Bacillota; class Clostridia; order Christensenellales; family Borkfalkiaceae; genus Coproplasma. The sequence goes on from CALVPT010000006.1 coordinate 100,018, forward strand.
ATAGAATATACAATGCCTTCATCTCCTTCGGAAGTGGTCGCGGTAGAAATATCGACATCGGCGGCTTCCCCTCTGGTTATCGGTCCGATTGTAGGAAGTTCATATATCACCTGAGGCGACATAACGTTGAGAGTGAATGTTCCTGTGACATCTTCACAATCCATTGCTCTTGCAACTACGTCAAATTTGTATTCTCCTATAACATCCGTCTTTCCTATGAGTGCACCGTTAGGGTATAATACAAGTCCTTCAGGAAGGTTACTGCCATCTGCCAGAGTGTAAGTTATAGGATTATTATTGAGTGTATACCCTGTGGCAATACCGCCCTGATTTACATAGCTGCCGCCTACATAATAATCCTTGAGACTGATCGGCTCCTCTCCGCCAAACCTTACTATTTTACCCGGCGTTCCCGGCGCAGCAGAATGGTCGATAACGACGTCTATTACAAATTCTGCCGTAGTATCAGAATATCCCCTTGCAGAAGCGGTAACAGTAAACGGTTCACCTCGTCCAACAATTTCAGGTATACCCGTGATGGTTCCGTCGTCGCTCAGCTCAAGCCCTGCCGGCAGTTCGCCATCTTCTAAATCATAGTCTGCATCTACCGACTCCCCGATAACCGCAACGGAAGTTGCATACTCTGTGCCCACGCGCGCATCGGCTAGCTGACTGCCTGCGTATGTAAGGTGAGGGTTTACAACGCTTATGGTAATTTCTGCAGTTACTTCCTCGCATTTTTCAGCAGAGGCAATTATGTCAACTTTAAATCTCTTTATTGCATTGTAACTCCCCTGAATTGTACCGTCGGAAGCTATTGTCAGCTTGCCGTCAAATGCGTTAGATAACCTTTCCACGTCGTCATCCGCCACTGTATATGTTACATCTGCACCGTTTGATGCCGTTGCAATGTCTACGGTACCCGAGTTTTCCATGTCAATAATGCTTTCACATACCGCATCGTCAAAAGTTATGGTTCCGTCCTGCAATTCCGTCACCGGTGGTTTTTCTTCAACCGGGTTATCGACAGGCGGCGTATTGTTGCCGCACGCTGTAAAGCAGGACATTAGCATCGTCGCCAATCCGATACATGCGGTCAGAATTCTTTTCTTCATCTTTACCTCCGAATTTTCTCTTGCCGTTTTAATTCATAAGAATAGCAAAACCACCCCCGCCGAAGCGGGGAGGTTTTGATTTTTGATCATAGTACAGTAAATATCGATTATATAACTTAATCCTGTTACTGCTACTTAATGTAATCTCTTAATTATGATGCCTGGCTTGCTGCCGAGACCATAATTGTAACTGTATATTCGAATTCATACAGCCCGTCTATCAACACGTTGACAGTAACATCATATGTGCCGACAGCACCTGCATCGCGAACCCTGCCGGAAAGTATACCGTCTACGGAAAGAGTCAATCCCGACGGAAGAGTATCTTCTGTGGTGTAATATACCGTAAACAAGTCAAGCTCGCTGAGATCGGGCGCTATACTTACGTTAGCCGTCTGATTGACTATTACATTTGCCGTTGTCTGCGCGAATTCAAGTTCAGATGTGCCATTTACGTTGTTATTAGTATTGGCTGCAATGTAAAGTATCCTTTGAGCGGCCTTCCTTACTGCGTAATAGTGAGTTGCGGAAATATATGTAGGTTCCGATGCCCCTGTAGCACTGTCGACTCTTACGCCGCCTTCACCATTTCTTGCCGCCGCATCCCATTCGCCGACGAGAGAAACATTGCCGCGCATATTGCCGAGAGGCAGATCACATCCCGTACGAAGCATGATTTCAAGATCGCTGTAATTCGCATTATACCAGTCAGTCATAGTATATCCCTTAAAGCCCCACTCCTGACGAAGCAACTTTTCAAGCAGAGCGTAATTGGTGCTTGCCATAGCGTCACCAATGCGATTGAATGCAACCATAGTTGCGGTCGAATGACCATACTTGAACGAGTATTCGAAAGGACGCGCATAAATTTCGCGAATAGTCTGCTCATCCGCCCACGTCATAAGACCGCTTCTGTCAGTTTCCTGGTCATTGAGGAAAAGATGCTTTATGTAGGTATTAACACCCTTTGACGCCGCTCCGTTTACAACGCTTGCAGCAATCAATCCTGCGTGTACGCCATCTTGACTATAATATTCAAAATTTCGTCCCGAGAAAGGAGAACGGTGAATATTCATTGACGGACCATACCATCCGGTTACGCCTAAGAACAGAGATTCATTGCCGACCATCTCGCCCATTCTCTCTGCAAGATCAGTATTGAAGGTAGCAGCAATTACAGTTGCGCTTACCCATAGCGTACCGCCAGGAGCAGACATGTTTTCGTAACCCATTTTAAGCTGTGCGGGACCATCGGAATCGACGGACTGAAGCTTACCGATTGACGGAACTGCAACCGTCTTGAAGAAACCCATGCTAGTTATGTCCTTTAGTTCAGCCCAGGTCAACTGATTCATGAACTCTTCCCATTTCTGACTGTCCGCATCTGTTGAGGCTATCATATTGCCGTCCGCATCCTTTGTCGCCTCGGTATAGGGAACGCCTGACATATCGGCAAGTTTAACGGTCACATCAGAATTGTCAGAAGCATGTGCCGTAGCCTGTGTCCAGCCTTCAGGAACTTCATTCACATACCAAACATCCTCTGCATCATCCTGATAAGGATTATAAGCACCGCGCTCTGAGTCATACAGCGATAATTTGTCGCCACTTATAGTACGATCCTCTTTTGTTGCTGTATCAGGAAGTCTCAGTCCGCCTGCGCGCGTTACTATATTTTCAAGCAACGAATCATTGGTTGACTTATATCTATCAAGACCGTTGCCTCCGCTGAATACATTGGTTATCTCATTGCCGGAAACGAGATCTGTCGTACACTGTATTCCGTCTTCGCCTACAGTCCTTGTAACACTGTCAACCACTTCATGGGAATTCTTGCGTATGGAAATCGTGTAATCTCCTTCGTCGAGCTCATACCCCATGAATCCGTTAGCGTTTGCATCATTGTAGTCATAGGAAGCCATATCCTGAGCCGCAAACTGCATAGTGAGTACCTGACTTTCACCGGGCTGAAGCAGGTCTGTCTTAGCAAAGGTTACAAGGTTTGCCGACGCCTTCTCTATCTCCCCTTCAGTATAAGGAGCAGTATAGTAAACCTGCACAACGTCTTTACCGGGAACCGTTCCGGTATTCTTTACCCAGACGCGCATCGTAACAGTTTGGTTTGCCGCAGCGATAGATCCAGTTTCCGCAACATTATCTATTTTCCATTCAAAGTCAGTATACGAAAGACCGTAACCGAAAGGATATACCACCTGCTCTGCATACCATTCATCGCCAGATCCGGCTTCTTCGGCATTCATATCATCTGCTATAGTTTCATACCACCTGTAGCCGTTATAGATGCCCTCCCTGTATTCTATCGAATGATAACTTGTCGGAGAGCCATCTTCAGTATACAGTAAAGTATCCTCTCCGTTCTGACTATTATCGCCAAAATTAAACCATGTAGGGTCCTGTTTAAAATCTCTTGCATATATATCGACAAGACGTCCGGACGGATTGATTGATCCGTTCAAAATCTGTCCGAGCGCAAGAATGCCCGCATTTCCGGTATGACCTATCCATATTATGCCATCAATATCATCGTCATCATTCATATCTCCGAGTTCCATCGGATTAGCGCTATTGATTATGACGATTATCTTCTTGAATACACCATCTTCTTTCAACTCTTTGAGAGTCTGATAAATATACTCTTCCCGAGAGCATGGAAGCGGCAGGATTCAAGGTCAATGAAATTTGATATGGTCCAAATTGCGGCGTCGCCGAACTGTCTGAATGACCCTCTCATCTCTTTTACATAATCTTCAGGGTCA
>CALVPT010000007.1 GCA_944354125.1 uncultured Clostridia bacterium
ATTCTGAACTACAAAAACGATACGAAAACCATTACTCTTGACGAGCTTCAAGGTTCGGATTTTAATTCGGTCACTGCGCCAAATCCCTTGATTGACAGAAAACTGTAGATCAAGGGATTTTGTTTTTTATAGAAAAAACCACCTGCCGATGTATCTTCAAAGACCTAACGATACATGACAAATGCTTCCAATGTTACCCGGTGGCAACACTAATATATTCATTTTTATGAGTATATCATAATATTATTTAAAAACAAGCAAAAAGCCTGCAAATTCCCTCCTTATGGCTGTCTTAAGCCGCATAATCGCATAAATTGTGAATAAATATGCGAAATTTTGCCCTATCCGTTGACATTTTATGCGATAAATAGTATAATGCTCGGTAATTACTTCATTATTCTAAGGTGTTTATATGCTGACACTCGATAAAATCTATCACGCTAAATATGTTTTGCAGGACGAAATAAGACAGACTGACATGATTTACTCCCCCACCCTTTCGGAGCAGTGCGGCTGCGAGGTCTACTTAAAGACCGAAAATCTGCAGGTCACGGGCTCGTTCAAGGTCAGGGGCGCATATTACAAGATATCCTGCCTTTCCGAAGAGGAAAAGGCAAAGGGCGTTATTGCCTGCTCGGCAGGCAACCATGCACAGGGCGTCGCCCTCGCCTCCAAAAAGTTCGGCATAAAGTCGATTATCTGCATGCCCGACGGCGCGCCCATCTCCAAGGTGGAGGCGACCAAGAGCTACGGCGCAGAGGTCGTTTTGGTGCCGGGCGTATACGACGATGCGCACAATGAGGCCGAAAGACTCAGGGAAGAAAAGGGCTACACCCTCATTCACCCCTTCGACGACGAGGAGGTAATTGCAGGTCAGGGCACGATAGGCCTTGAAATAATTGACCAGCTCAAGGACACGGACGCAATAGTCGTGCCCGTAGGCGGCGGCGGACTGATTGCAGGCCTTGCCTTTGCCGTAAAGTCGCTCAACCCCTCCATCAAGGTCTACGGCGTTCAGTCGACGGGCGCGCCGAGCATGCTCAACTCGCTCGAGCACCACAAACTCGAGGCGCTTGCCTCCGTCTCCACCATAGCCGACGGCATTGCCGTAAAGGAGCCCGGCAAGAACACCTATGAAATGTGCTCAAAGTACGTCGACAGAATAGTTTCGGTGACCGACGACCAGGTTTCGGCGGCAATACTCGCGCTGATTGAAAAGCAGAAGATGATTGCCGAGGGCGCTGGCGCCGTATCGCTTGCCGCAGTCATGTTCAACAAGATTCCCGACATAAAGGGCAAGAAAGTCGTTTGCCTTATTTCGGGCGGCAACATAGACGTTACCATACTTTCGAGAGTCATAAATCGCGGACTTTTAATGAGCGGCAGACAGTGCTCGCTTACGCTGGAACTAATGGATAAGCCCGGTCAGCTCGTCGCCGTATCGCAGATAATTGCAGGTTGCGGAGGCAACGTTACCGCAGTTCTCCACGAGCGCAGCAACGAGGGTACGGACGTGAACGGATGCTATCTGAAGCTGCAGATAGAGACAAGGAATTTCGAACACATAAAGAAGATTAAAGACAGCCTTAAAAAGGGCGGCTTTAAGGTAATAGACTGAATTTAAAGAGGATAACATATATGAAAACTGTAAGCACGGACAAGGCTCCTGCAGCCATAGGCCCCTACTCCCAGGCCAAAATTACCGGCGGACTGGTATTCACCAGCGGACAGATTCCCGTCAATCCCCAGACGGGCATAATAGAGGCGACAAACATCAAAGGTCAGACCGAACAGGTCTGCAAGAACGTAAAGGCCCTTCTGGAGGCGGCAGGCTCCTCCCTCGATAAAGTCGTAAAGACGGTATGCTTCCTTGCGGACATAGCCGACTTTGCCGACTTCAACGAGGTGTACAGCGAATATTTCACCTCCTGCCCGGCAAGGAGCTGCGTTGCCGTGAAGGATATTCCCAAGGGTTGCCTCGTCGAGATTGAGACGATTGCCGAATTATAACCTTCGGCGGCGAGAATAATGGCGCCGCACAATAAAAAGTCATTGACTTATGCGCAGATATCATATATAATTATGACATATTTATCTTGATACAAAGGGAATTATATATGAAAACGGCAATAGTAACAGACAGTAACAGCAACATAACGCAGAAAGAGGCAAAGGAGCTGGGCATAAAAGTTGTGCCCATGCCCTTTCTGATAGACGGCAAACAATACCTTGACGACGTAAACTTAAGCCAGGAGGAGTTCTACGAAAAGCTGAGGGGCGACGTACAGATATCCACCTCCCAGCCCAGCACGTACGACGTAGGAGAAATCTGGACCGAACTTCTTAAGGAGTACGACAAGATTATACACATCCCCATGTCCAGCGGACTTTCGGAGACGTGCAATACCCTTACGCATTTCGCCGAAAGCGAGTTCAAAGACAAGGTATACGTTATAGACAACCAGCGCATTTCAATAACAATGCGTCAGGCCGTTCTGGACGCCCTGAAGATGACAAAAGAGGGCAAGACGGCAGAAGAGATTCGCGACTACCTGCTCGCCACCAAGATGCAGTCCTCCATATACATCATGGTCGACACTTTAAAGTACCTCAAAAGAGGGGGCAGAATTACTCCCGCCGTGGCGATGATAGGCACGCTTTTAAAGATTAAGCCCGTATTGCAGATTCAGGGCTACAAACTCGACCAGTATGCAAAGGTCAGAAAGCTTGCCGAGGCAAAGAAGGTAATGAGCGACGCCATTGCGCACGATCTGGACACGCGCTTTAAAGAACTGAGAGAACAGGGCAAGATGGCGCTTGCACTCGCGCATACGCAGAACGAGCAGGAGGCGATGACATTCAAAGCCGAGCTTGAACAGCGTTTCCCCGACCTCAAGGTCATGTGCGTATCCCCCCTTTCCTTAAGCGTTGCCTGCCATATCGGCCCCGGAGCGCTTGCATGCGCGGCGTTCATCACCTATTGATATCAAAACATTCCGCCCTTCGCCCGAAGGGCGTATTTTTGGGCATATGCCCGTATTGACAACCGGGCGGATATATATTATAATTTACATGAGGCTATGCGAAAAGTTAACGCGGATAGCCCATTCGGAGAGAATATTTTTATGAGTATAGCTATAGTTACCGACAGCAACTGCGGAATTACCGTAAAACAGGCGGAAGAACTGGGCATAGAAATTCAGCCCACTCCCCTCATCATCAACGGCGAAATGCACTTCGAGGAAGAGGGCTTTACGCAGGAACAATTCTATGATGCACTGACCGACGACAAGACGACGGTCGCAACCTCTCAGCCCAACCCCTACGACGTTGCCGAGAGATGGAGACGCCTTTTAAAGACGCACGACGAAATAATCTATCTGCCCATTTCCAGCGGACTTTCGCAGACGGCGCTGACCATAAAGAACATGGCGGAAACCGAGCCGGAATTCAAGGGCAAGGTATACGCCCTTGACAACCACAGGGTTTCGCTGACGCAGAAGACGACCGTTTTCGACTGCCTTAAGATGATTAAGGAGGGCAAGACGGCAAAGCAAATTTACGACTGGCTGAACGAGACGGCAAAGCTTTCTTCCATATATATAGCCGTCGCGACGCTCAAGTTCCTTAAAAAGAGCGGCCGCCTTACTCCCGCCGTTGCGGCGATAGGAACGCTTTTAAAGATTAAGCCCGTATTGCAGATTCAGGGTCAGGTGCTCGACAAGTACGCTCAGGTAAGAAAGATGAGCGATGCCAAAAAGACGATGATCGACGCCCTAAGAAACGACCTCGAGACGCGCTTCAAGGAATACAGGCAAAAGGGCAAGATGGTCATAGGCGTTGCGCACACCCAGTGCTTCGAGGAGGCGCAGAAGTTCGCCGAAGAGCTTAAAGCCGAGTTCCCCGACTGCGAGCTGAGATATGTAGACCCCCTTTCGCTGAGCGTTGCAATACATATCGGACCCGGGGCGCTTGCCTGCGGTTGTTCGGTAGTTTATTAAAAAACATCACCCCTGCATACGGCGTATGCAGGGGATTTTTTTGCCCGTTTGGTCCGCGCCGCACGGCTAAAAGAGCTTTTTTATCCTGCGGTCGGTGAGCATCCTGCCGTTGTATATCATGCCTATCACAAGGCTGTTGACCATGAGATATGACCACAGCAGAAAGACTATTATGGCGGCTATGGCGCCGTACAACTTCTGCAGATTTGCAAACTGTAGATAGATTGTGAACCCTGCCGCGCACAGCAGCCATAGCGCGACGGTCAGAAAACTGCCCGTTATGGCTATGTTGAAGTCCAGCCTGTACGGACAGGCGAATACGTTTAAAATATACGCCACGAAGATGGCTATCATCGTCGTAAAGACGAGCGAGATGGTCTCCGAAAGGAGACGCGGCATTATGATATTGAGTATATTGTAGCTGAAAAACGGCAGAGCGGCGGCGATTGCTATGAGCACGAATGCCAGAAAGACGATAAGAAGCGACGAAAGCCTGAGGCGCAGACCGCTCTTTTTTACGTCGCTTTCATAAATTATCTCTCCGCTCCTTCTCAGGTGATAGAAAAAATTGGTCGACGACCACAGCGAAGTGAATACGAGCACGACGCTCGCGCTTGCCGTGGCGCTCTGCGCCGCCTCCTGCATGTACCTTATGAGCGGCAGAACTGCGGCGAAGAGCTCGTGCGAGATTATGCCTTCGAGGTCAATTTTCCCGAACACGAGCGTCAGCCAGAACAAAAAGGGCGCAAAGGACATCAGCATGAAATAGACAAGCGTGCCCGAAATGGTCGAAAAGCGCTTATCCGAAAGATATATAAACCATCGTCTTAAATTGCGCATATATCTATTTTTTGCCATATCCTCCGCGCTTATACAAAAATATGGGGGATACCCATAAAATTTACGGATATCCCCGTGTTTTCAGGCAATCAACGCGCCGTATTTGCCGTCAGTTGCAGGAATTTTCCGAACAGGACGAGCAGCCGTTCCCCCTGTTGAGTCCGTACTGGGCGGCATAGTACGCGTCGTAACAGCCGCAGGAATTCGAGCAGTTACAGGAGCGATTGCAGCAGGACGAGCCGTTATGGCACGAACAGCCGCAATTGCAGAATAAATTCAGCAGACCGCAGCCGTACCAGGACGAGCGGTTGCAGGAATTACAGTTAAACCACATATTACGTATTTACCTTATAGTAGAAATTAAGCAGAGGTTCCCCCCCTGCCTTTTAATCCATTATATGCCATACAGCCGGCGCATGTTCAAAAACTTAAGCGCTGTAAATTTTAATGCCCGAGGGCGCCGAAATCAAGGCACCCTCGGGCACAATATTCATATTTAATTCAGCAGATATCCGCCTTTATGCGCTTCAAAGCCGACTTTTCAAGGCGCGAAACCTGCGCCTGAGATATGCCTACTTCGTCGGAAATTTCCGTCTGTGTCTTGCCCTCGAAATAGCGCAGAAAGAGTATTGTCCTCTCCCTTTCGCCGAGCTTGGTCATCGCCTCGTAGAGCGCCGCCTTTTCCGTCCACGTCTCGTCGTTGTTCTTCTCGTCGAAAATCTGATCCATCAGAAGAAGAGTGTCCCCCTGCTTGTTGTACACGGGGTCATAAAGCGACACGGGGTCGGATATCGCGTCGAGCGCATATGCCACCTCGGACACGGCGATGTTCATTTCGCTGGCTATCCTGTCGTAGGTGACGTCCTCCGAAGTCTCCTCCAGCTTTTCGCGCACCTTGAGCACCTTATATGCCGTATCGCGTATGGAGCGCGACACCCTGAGCGAGTTGCCGTCCCTTAAGTACCGCTTTATCTCGCCGAGTATCATGGGCACTGCGTAAGTCGAAAATCTGACGCCGAAGCTTTCGTCGAAGTTGTTTATCGCCTTTATGAGTCCGACGCACCCCACCTGAAAGACGTCGTCGGCGTTGGTCTTTTTAGCCCAGAACCGCCTTACGAGCGACAGCACCAGGCGCATGTTGCCGACGATAAATTTTTCTCTCGCCTCCTCGTCGCCCCTCTTTATCCTGCGCATCAGCTCCTGCTGTTCCGCCTCCGAAAGCTTGGGAAGTCCCGACGTCTCAACGCCGCAAATGGTCACTTTGTCGTACATACTTTTACCTCCGATATGTACGAAAAAGCAACAACCGTTGCGGCGGAAATTGCACCGCGCTAAATTTTACGAGGGTACGCGTCAGTCATATTTCAAGGCTGCGGCGAATATCCTTAGCGCCCCTAAATCTGCCGCGATATGTCCTTTTTGAGCTTGGCGATTATCTTCTTTTCAAGGCGCGATATGTAACTTTGCGATATGCCCAGCGCATCGGCTACGTCTTTCTGGGTCATCTCCTCGCGACCGTCCAGCCCGAAGCGCATGCGCATTATCTTCTGCTCCCTTGCGCTCAGCCGCGACAGAGAGTTCTTTAGAAGCTCCCTCTCTACGCCGCCCTCTATGTCCGAATATACCGCGTCGGCATCCGTGCCCATAACGTCCGAAAGGAGCAATTCGTTGCCCTCCCAGTCGGTATTGAGCGGCTCGTCGAAGGAAATCTCCTGCCGTATGCGCGACAGCCTGCGAAGATACATGAGTATTTCGTTTTCTATGCACCGCGAGGCGTACGTGGCAAGCTTTATGTTTTTGTCGGGACGGAAGGAATCTATCGCCTTTATAAGTCCTATCGTCCCCACCGAAACGAGGTCGTCGCCGTCCGCGCCCGCTCCCTCGAATTTCTTGGCTATGTAAACGACCAGCCTTAAATTGTGCTCGACGAGTTCTGACTTGGCCTTGGAATCGCCGCCCTCCAGAAGTTCCAGCCGCACCTTCTCCTCGTCCGAGGAAAAGGGCAGGGGCAACGCCTCCGTGCCGCATATGTAGTCGAGAGTGTTTATCCCGAATAACTGCCGTAAAAGACTCTTTATCTTCTCAAACATCAGTTGACCTCCGCTAAATCGGGGCTGAGAACAAGCCGCGTTATGTGCTGCGGCGATACCCCTATGAGTACGCCTACCGCCGTGTGCCTGCTCCTGCCGTCGTCAATTTCCACCCTGTCCGCCCTGAATACGGGCAGTTTTGCCTTACCTGATACAGTATGTATTTCTACGCAGCTTTTTATGCCGTCTATATCCGTAAGTTTTTGCGCGAACTCCCTCGGGGCGACGCTTACGGGCATTCCGCGATAGCGCACCTTGTTGCCGCTGTCATAAAATCCGCCGCATTCCGCTACCCTGTCGCCTACCGTCACTGTACACTTAACAAGGTTAAGACAGTGCCGCGACATGAATTTTGCCGCCGCACTTTTTATGGCGATGCCTATTGCAAGCGCGGCGAACAGCGGTATGCCTACGGGTACCGAGGAGATGAGATATCCCTCCCCAGAGCCGTATTCGACGCCCGTCAGCGAAAAGAGCGCGATAAGCGCGCCGCCGACGAGGAAAGTCGACGCCATAAAGAGCGCAGTAAACTTCAAAAAGCCCGAAAACCTTGAAAATTTGCCGCCTATGGCGCACATTGCCGCGCCCGATATGAACTTAACCGCCACCCCGATTATGGCATTTTTTATGCCGAGCAGCGGATAGATTACGGCAAAGCAGGCGCCCAGCACAGCCGCAAAGACAAGTCTCGCCCGCGAACAGCCGTTTTTGGTAATCGCCTTCACGACATACAGCAGCGTGAAGTCCATGCAGAAATTTTCAAGCAGGGCGTATTCCGCATACACTTGCATTGTGCAAGCATTATATAGCCGACCGCCCTGTCGTAAAATGTAAAATAATGGCGCAAAAGCAGGATTTTTGACGGCACGCCGAATGCCCTTCTCATAAAAGCGGCAATCGGCAATACGCGACAAAATAATTTGCAGCTAATCACGGATAGCGAAAAAGGGCGGCAACCGCAATGATTGCAGTTGCCGCCCCTGTTATGTGCTTCAATTCAAATCAGGAAAAAAATTCGTGATAGATGGCGCTTATGCACTTTTCGCAGTCCTCGTTTCTGACGCCTACGGTAATGCTGAGCTCGCTGGAGCCCTGGTCGATGAGCTTGGCGTTGATGTTAGCCTGTGCCATTGCCTTGAAAAGCCTTGCCGAGGTACCTATCGACGACGACATTCCGTGACCTACTGTGGCAATCAGAGCTACGTTTTCCATAACTCTGATTATGTCAGGCTCGACGTCGTTTTTGATGCCGTCTATTACCCTCTCGAGCTTATAGTCCTTTGCATACTTGCTGTCGAAAACGACGGACATCGTATCGATTCCCGAAGGTATGTGTTCGACGGGAATATTCTCCCTTTCGAGCACCGAAAGCACCTTTCTGACAAAGCCGATTTCGGAGTTCATATGCGTCTTTTCGATGAGAATTACGGTGAAGTTCTTCTTGCCGGCAATGCCCGTGACAATGTTGCCTTCGGGCTTGTACTGCGAGATTGGAATGATGGAAGTGCCCTCGTCCTCGGGACGGAAGGTATTCTTTATCAATATGGGAATGTTTGCCTTGCGCACGGGGAATATGCTGTCCGAATGAAGTACGTTTGCGCCCATATACGACAGCTCGAACAGCTCCTTATAGGAGAGGTTTTTTATGTGCCTGGGATTGTCGACTATTCTGGGATCGCAGGCGAGGAAACCCGATACGTCCGTCCAGTTTTCATATACGCTGGCATTGACCGCCCTTGCCACGATTGCGCCCGTTATGTCCGAACCGCCCCTGGAGAACGTCTTTACCCTGCCGTTTGCAGCCTTGCCGTAGAAGCCGGGGAATACTGCCATATCCAGCCCTTCGACCGCCTTGGAAATCGCCTTGTATGTCTTTTCGCCGTCAAGCTGACCTTCCTCGTTGAAGAACACAACATCCTCGCAGTCGATGAACGTTGCGCCGAGGAGCACGGCCATAACCCTTGCGGAGAGATATTCACCCCTGGACGCGGCAAAGTCCTCGCTCTTTTCTTCGACCAGGCGCCTCTGGGTCTCGTTCAGTATTGAGGTTATGTCCATGGGAAGATTGAGTTCCTTTACTATGCTCTCGAACCTCGTCCTGACCTTTGCAAACGCAGCATCGCAGCTGCCCGTCCTCTTGAGTTCGTCGTAGCAGGAATACAGAAGGTCGGTGACCTTTATATCTCCGCTGAAGCGCTTCCCGGGTGCGGAAACGACTACGTATTTCCTCGATTCGTCGGAGAGTATTATCTTTTTAACGGCGTTCATTACGTTGCCGTCAGCCATTGATGTTCCGCCGAATTTACAAACTTTTACTGCCATATTTTTATCCCTTTACTATTTTCTTTGCTTCTATATAATATCTCTTTTCGTTGCCCTCGCCCATCGAAAAGGTCTTTCGGGGCAGGTTGCCGCCCGTAACGATAAGGCGGAAAAAGTCGTCCTTTTTTATCGGAGGAAGGGATATTCCCACTCCGCTTGCCGACAATCTGTCAAGCTGGTCGTCGCCGTGGATATAGTCGGTTTCGCCGCCGCATTCCGCGATGAACTCCGCAATGTATGCGTCGAGTTGCCTTATGCCCTCAGGCACGTCGGAATTGAACGCAATCGCCGTGCGCTTGCCGCCCGAAACTATATAGGCACGGCCGTCGCCCGACGTTTTAAGTCCATTGATAAATTTTTCAACCCTGTCCGTCTTTACGAAACGGTGAATGGGTTCGAATATGAGCGCGGGGTCGTATATGTTTACGACCTCGACGAGCGCGTATCTCGCGGGGTGGATCGCCAAATCTTCGTCGGGTATAGTCGGCTTGAGCTCCTCCCAGCAGGTCTTGGCGGTAGCCAGCGAATGGTTGCCGTCGCCCACCGCAAACATCAGCTTCTGACCGTTGCCGTATCTGTCGCCGTCGGTAAGGCGGCAGAGCGCCTCCCTCACCTCTTCAGCGTTGTCGATATATGTTCCCGTGACGTGACCTCCGCCCATATTTAGGTCGAAGTCATACAGCTTTTTGCCCCTCTTAACGCAGCCGAGCACCGAATTTGTCGGGTCGTCGTACAGGAGCATTACGTGGGGAAGTTCTATCGGCGCACTCTCCCTTATCCTGACGCGCGGAGGAATGCGCTCCAGAATGGTCGCCTCGGTCGAACGGATGAGCGATGAAGCGCCCTTTTCGAACGAGTAGTCCTCCAGGTCGACGGCAAGCACTATGCCCGTCCTGACGCCGGAACGCGTACGCCTTTCGACGAGGACGAAACCGCCAGTCAGTGGCGTGAATATGCCGCCTTCGAGATAGCTATGCATTGTTGAATTTATGCGCTCTATGCGTCCCTCGGTATCGTCCTTAAGATATATTTCGGGATAGACGAGGTTGAGCGCGGAGGGCGCGCCGCCGACATAATTTTCGAGCTTATGCCAGTACTCGGCGTCCGACGTGAACTGGTCGCAGGCATTGACCGCCCAGCGCGACATATCCGTGCCCTCTTTCGGGAGCAGTATTTCGGGAATGACTATCGTGCTCATTCTCAGTCCCTTAACCTATGTTTATGAACGCCACGACGAGCGCGGCGACGACGAGCGCCAGCACCTTTATATCCAGATTCTTGGTGAAAAGGTCGGAAAGAAATTTAGTGAATTTTTTCATTGCTGTTTACCCCTCTGCCGTCAGATCCGTCCAGTAATAGTCGCTAAGCACGTTCTTGAGGTCGGCATCGCTTGCATACCTCTTCTTGATTTCGCCGTTCCTTGCTATCGAAATTATGCCCGTCTCCTCAGACACGACTATCGCCGTGACGGCGGCAACCTTTGTAACGCCCAGAGCCGCGCGGTGACGGGAGCCTATCTCCTGGGGAAGCCCGTCGTTTTCGATAAGCGGCAAAAAGCAGCCTGCGGCGTGAATCTTGTCGCCCTCGATTATCATTGCACCGTCGTGCAGCGGAGCCTTGGGATAGAACACCGCCTCTATCATGGGGGCGTTAATCTCGGCATTAATGACCGTTCCGCTGGAAACTATTCCGTCGGGAAGGTTGTCGTTGGAGAGAACTATGAGCGCGCCTATGTCGTTTTTGGACATATGCTGTACCGCCCTTATTATCTCGTCTATGGTGTATTCGATGTTATGCACGGTGAGATTTTCGTTCCTGTTGTGCTTCTTTGTGCCAGTACCGAGCAGCGAACGCTTGATTTCGGTATCGAAGAGAAGAAGGACAAACACCGTAGCCGTGACGACGATGAGCACGAGCGTCTGCGATTCGATGTCCTTAGACATTGAAAATGCAAGGCCGAAGAGCACGATTACCGCCGTGAAAAGGCCGATTATTATGCCTGCCTTGTTGTGCTTTAAAATCTTGAACACGATGTAAAAGACGATTGCAAAGACTATGAACTCAAAGAGATAGCTCCAGTCAATCGTCACGAACATGTTCTTTATTCTGTTTCCGTAGTCCTGCCAGAAACCCATAAGATGACTCCCACCAATTAAACGGTATTATATACACAGTTATTATATTATTTTGCGCAAAAAAAATAAAGCGTTTTGACGCGCTTTATGTTTTTTAATTTATTTTTGTCAGATTTTATGAGAAAAAGACCTTTGCCGTGGCGGCTTCGAACGCGCCCGAGGGCGTCATTTCGCCGCTCTTCAGCGCGGACGCCAGCGCATATGCGCCGTTGAACAGCTTTGCCAGCCTGTCGCGCCCCATCGCCCTTGCCTGTTCGCGGCTCTTTTTTACTCCCCACTCCGTCATTCTCAGCGCCGAGGCGATGTCCGCATCCCTGTCGCCGCACGACGAGATGTACAAAAGATTTTTAAAATACGACGCGAGCGACGCTATGAGCGCGTTCTCGTCGAAGCCCTTGGAGAGCAGGTCTTGGGATATTTCAGCAAACGAGGCATAGTCGCGCCGCGCCACGCAGTTGGTCATCTCGTATATGCGGTAGTCGGCGTCCTTATACACCAGCTCGTCGACGTCCGCACGGGTGACCGTCTTACTGTCCTTTGCCCACTCTGTGAGCTTTTCGACCTCCTTTGCCACCCTGGACATATCCGACAGGCAATAGGCGGCTATCGCGCCGCACGCCTCTGCGGAGGAGGTTATGCCCGCCCGCTTGAAGGTTATGTATGCCCAGCGCGTCACGGTATCTTCGTCTGCCTTGTTGCAGTTTACGTACGTAACGGCCTTTTTGCGCTTGAGGTCGACGCCCTTTTTGCCCTGCGAATTGACTATAATGAGTATGGTCGTCGACGGAAAATCGTCGAACAGCGGCTTGAGATATCTGTCGTATTCGCCATCGGTCGGGTAAAATTCCGTGACCTTTATTATGCGCTTTTCCGCCATGAACGGAAATGCCTGAATGGCGGCGGTAAACGCCGTATATGCGCTGCCCTTGATGTCCGCCCCGTCGTAGGCGGTGAAGTTGAGTTCGGGCAGTTCGGAAAACGCCGCCTTAATCTGCTGTTCGGCGTGCATGCGGAAATAGGCGTCGTTGCCCTCCAGAAGATATATGGGACGGGCGCCGTTTTTTATGTCGTCTTTGAGCTGTACGTATTCCATCTTTCTTTACCACCTTGTAATTTACCCCTTCGGGACGGACGATAAAAGCGAGTATTGTCCGTCCGACAGCGCAAAGGTAAGCGCTCCGCTGTACGAAAGGGCATAGTCGCCGCCGTCCGAGGTGAGCGCAATCGCCTGCTTTTCCTCCGAGGCAAACACGGCTATGTCCGCGCCGCCGGGAAGAGCCGTCAAATCATATTCGCCCTCGCAGACCGTCATGCAGACGCTTACACCCTCCGCGGATATTATAACGGAAGAGTCCGTCAGCGTTATTTCCGCTCCGCACAGGGTAAAATGTGAGGAAGAAACTATGTCCGTACCAGAAATGACGCCCGTAAACGGCGCTCCTTCGGGAACGTACAGGCAGGGAACGCTCTCCCCGAGGTTGAAGTATGCAGACAGGTCGCCGCCGTCGCCCACGAGTACCGCCGCCGAGACGTCAGACGGAATATCCGTCCTGCCGTAGTAGCTATGCGTCAGAAACACCACGTCGCCCTCGGGCGAGGACAGCGTAATAATTCCGCCCGAATAGCCCGTGGCTACGGTTATGCGCGTGCCGCCTAAACTGACGTATGCCGCGACGGCCGCGGCAACCGCCAGCGCCGCCGCAACCGCCGCAGAAATATAGCGAATTGCCGAACTGAGATTGAGCTTGTCCGTAAGCCCTATGAACAGGAAAATAGACGCGGCATATGTAAGCGCGGAGTTCCAGTCCTTTAAAAGCGCGCTTTCGAACCCGAGCGCCGTCATTGCGTTTATGAACGCCTCCAGCGGAGTGCAGACGGCGGCAAGCACGGCGCCAGCCTGGGAAAGGACGAGCGTAACCGCCGTGAACGCAAAGATGACTATGTAGAACGCCGAAAGCACGGGAAGCACCAGTACGTTTAAGAGAATTCCGACCGCCGACACATAGCCGAACCCCGACATAAGCCCCGCAAAGCTGCCGACCTGAGCCGAAAGGCTGACGGACAGCGAAGAAGCCATCCTGCGCGGCAGAAAGCCGAGAAGGCGCTGCAGGGGATATTTTAAAAATATTATGCCCGACACCGCCGAAAACGACAGTATGAACCCCTTGTCGAGAAGGTACATCGGATTTATGAGCAGCAACACGGTAGCCGCAAGCGACATTGCGTTGAGCGAGTCATACCTGCGGTGAAAGAGGGACATTGCCGCCGACACCGAGCACATGACCGCCGCCCTGACCGACGACGGGGTGAACGAGCACACCGCCGAATAGAAGAATATGAACGCAATGCTTACGGGTACGGAAACAAACCTGTTCACGCGCTTTAATAAGAGAGTTATCGCGCCGTAAATTACGCCTATGTGCAGACCCGAAACGGCGAATATGTGCGCTATTCCGCCATAACGGAATGCCGATATCGTGCCGTCCGCAATGCCCGAGGAGTCGCCCGTCAGCATTGCATACACGACCGCCGCCGTATTGCCGTCGAGATTTAAGAAAAGAGCATCATATACGGCATTTCTTATCGACGCCGTCAGCACGAAGTCCTGCGTCGCATCCATGCCGCCGTACACCGTGCAGTAATATTTAATGCCCGACACGGCGCGGTATCCTATCTCCCCTTCGGAGAAAAACTCCTCCTTGCCGAGCGTAGTAAGAAGTTCTACGGTATAACCCGCGCGGCAATAGTCGCCCGCCGTGTCCGTCAGATATACTATGACCTTGCCGCCGAGGGGCGTTCCCCCGAAAGTTGCATTGCCGAGCACGAGATAGCCCCTGCCCGAATAGGACGTGCCTACCTCCTCCACCCTTCCGAAAAGAGTGTCGAGCTGACCCAGCGGCACTTCCGAAGTGCAGTAACCGACATAGGCAAAATATGCCGAACATTCGCCTATGCAGAAGAACAGCGCGGCGACGGCAATAAGCCTTGCCGCCCTTTTCAATCCTGCAATCAGCACTACGACTATGAACGCACAGCAGACAGCCGCCACGGGAAAGAGCAGGGCAACCTGCCCGAAACCCGAATATGCGACGAAAAAGGCATAGCCGATGCCGCACATCAATGACAGCGCGGTCAGCGTGAACACGCGCACGTTTGCAATTTTTGAATGCGCAGAGCGAGACATACCGCCCCTCCGTCAGCGCAGGGAAATTCTGTCCGAAACGCTGCGGATGAACATGCCGCGCGATATGCCCTCGTCTATGGCGGCGCTGAAGCGGTTATACAGCTTATCCGTCACCTTGCCTGCCTTGAAGTGGGCGCAGATTGCAGAAATCAGCTCGTCCCTGTACAGGCTGACGTTTTCATGCAGAATTGCCCTGGTCAGAGCGATTGTGTCGAAGGGCGAATAGTCGGCATCCGACGTCCTTACCGACGTACCTTCCTCCACCCTGTACTTTTCGAACGTCACCGCCTTATCCGTGCGGTAGTAGTGATTGGTGCCGAGCATTGCCATGCTCTTCAGACCGCAGGCCGGAATTAGCGAGAGAATTTTGCCCTCTAATCTTACCCCGAACTTGGTTATGCCGTAGAGCGACAGCACCCTCTTTATGAGGAAGGGTTCGGAAATGGGCTCCTCTGCGGAGACGACGGCCTTTATCGTCCTTATGAGCTCGGCGTCCAGACTTCCGCCGAGGACGGCGGATGCGTCCGCCTGGCTGACTTCTACCTTTGCCGCCTTGTATACGCGCCTGTAACTAGAGGAAACTTCCTGCTTTGAGGAAGTCAGCTTGTCGAGGTAATCCTTTATCTTCTTTATCTCCCTCTTGGGATTGTTGAAGAAGTTTACGGAATACAGCCTTATGACGTTCCAGTTGTTGCGCTTTAAGGTATTTACCTGCATGACGAACTTGTCCTTTATGGAGAAATTCGTGCTGCCGTCGCAGAGAACTGCGAGTATGAAGTTATGCTTGTTCTTGGGGTCGATGACGCCTATGTCTATCTTGAAGTCGGATACGCCGACGTCGCAGCGGCATTCGTAGCCGTAGGAGGCTAGCTCCTTGGCGACATACCTGCCTATGCCCTTTCTGTTTATTATCACCTCGTCGCTGGGCGTGGCGAGACCCGTCCTGCCCTTTTCGGCAAATTCGAGGAATGCCTTGAGCCCCGCAACGCCCCTGGAGGTAGTGCGCGAGAGGTCTATCATTGAATATCGCATGGAGGAGAACACTATCATTTCCTCCCTCGCCCTCGAGGCGGCGACGTTGAGCCTTCGCCAGCCGCCAAGCTGATTCAAAGGTCCGAAATTGAGCGATATCTTGCCCAGCGTGTCGGGGCCGTAACATACCGAGAACAGAATTACGTCTCTCTCGTCGCCCTGCACGTTTTCGAGATTCTTTACAAAGACCGGCTCTTCGCGGTCATATGCCGCATCGTCCAGCCCCCTGTCCGATATGGCCTTGTTGAGCATCTTCTCTATATACACCTGCTGGGGCATGGAGAATGTGACTATGCCTATCGACGAGCGGCTGAGCTCCTTGTCCGAAAGCCTTCTTATCACCTCGGCTACGAGCGCCTCCGCCTCCTCCCTGTTGCACTTGCTGCCGCCGCGCTGATATACGCCGTTTTCGATATAGCGCAGCGTAACCTTGGAATCGAGCGCGTCGGGCGACGGGAAGGTGCAGAGCTTTGACGAATAGTACATTATGTTGGAGAACGCTATGAGGCTCTCGTGCTTGGAACGATAGTGCCACGTAAGATGCTTTTCGGGCATGCCCAGGGCAAGACAGTCGTCCAGCACGCTCTCCAGATCCTCCGCCTCGGGGTTGTCCTCGTCGGCGCCGACCGACATGAAGAAGGACGTGGGCGGCATCTGCTTGGGGTCGCCGACGACTATCGCGCTCTTGCCCCTCGCAAGCGAGGGCACCGCCTCGCACGTCGGCATCTGGGAAGCCTCGTCGAATACGACCATGTCGAAGAGGTCGCAGACGGCGGGCAGATACTGCGATACCGTGAACGGGCTCATCAGCATGCAGGGCGCAACTATCTTCAGAAGTTCGGGAATTTCGCCTATGAGGTTGCGGATATTCAGTCCCCTTAAGTTCGCCTTGGTCTGGCGGCGGAAGGACATGAGCTCCAGCGCGAGCGGTCCCTCCGTCCCCTCGTCGGGCAGACGGGAAATGAGCTCGTGGCGGATCTTGAGGCGCGTAACGCGCATGAAGTCCTCCAAAACAAGCGAGAAGTTGGACGCCGTTTCGTCCATTACCGTGGCTGAGAACCCTGCAAGACGGGGGTCGGCAGGGATATTCTTCTGCACGAAGTTGCGGTAGACGTTCTTTCTGAACGCAGAAAGTATCTTTTCGCCGCTTATCTGTCCGCTTTCGAGCGCGTCGGTTATGAACGTAAGTCCGCAGCTGTCGAGCTTGGCGGCAGTCTTTTTATACATGCACCACGCAGGCAACATGTCTATGTTGTCTATGAGCGCGCTGCACTTTGCAAAATAGTAATCGTATATGTCGAGGTCGGCAATCTCGTTCTTGTCGAGCTTTACAGTCTTTGCGAAGAAATTGCAGCTTTCGTCGAACGAACGCGCGGCGGAAAGCAGGCCGTTATAGAGCGGCGTAAGGTGCCCGTCGTTCGCCCTTGCGCAAGCCGAGTTGAAGGAATCGGCGTTGTAGTCCATGAACACGCTGCCGCACAGTTCGTGGAATTCGTAGAGCGGACGGAGGAAATCCTCCCTCTTTCTGTCGCTTATTCCGCCCGTTATGCCCGTGAACTCCGCAGCGAGGTCGGTGTATTCGAATATGTTGCGCCTGTCCTCCTCGATTGCCAGGGCAAGTTTGACCCATTCAAGCTCTTCGCCCTGCTTTAAGGGTGTCTTGGCGACGCGGCTTATGCGCTTGACTATTACCGTAAGATTTCTCGAGGACAGATAGTCGCCGCCGCACAGCTCTATCTCCTCCTCCAGCCCGTCGGCGAACTTGGATATGTCGACGAGCGACTTGAAGCGCGTCATCCAGCGCTTTACGTCCCTGTCGTAGCTTAAATTTGCGTTGAAGAAGATGTAGAAGTCGCGCTCGTCGCAGGCAAAGAACTCCGAGAGGGCGCCGCTCTTGAGCGTCCTGACAATGGATATCAGCCCTTCGAGCTTTTTCTGCGTGAACGTGCTTATCTTCTGCCCGAACGTGTCGAGGAAGAGCGCGAGATAGTTTTTGAGGTGCTTGAGTTCAGCCACCACGACTTCGGAGGCGAACATTACGGCGCGCTTAGCCGTTTCGTCGCACTCGGTCATGTTGACGTTTGCAAACGGCGAGCGGTATACTCCGCCGCATTCCTTTGCCGCCGCCTGCGCGGAGAGCAGCATATTCTCGTACTCGGCGAGTTTTTTGTCGGTCAGGTTGTCGTAGAAGGTCGACTCTATGTTGACGAGTTCGGGCGCGGTGGCGTTTGCAAGGTAATTTACAATGCCCTCGTAGACGGATACGCCCAGTCCCCTCTTCTTGTGCAGCGCAGTAAGCGGACGGGAAAGGGTCTGCCTGTAACCGACAATCCTTTCGGCGTCCTGCGCGAACTGGGCATTGTCGTACTCGTCCTTGAGCGACAGCGTATTTTCTATGCTGCGCACAATTTCCGCCTTGTCCACAGTCTTGCCACTGTGCAGCTCGAGGCAGAATTCGCCTATGCCTATCTCGTTGAGTCGCTTTTTGACTACCTTTATCGCCGCCTGTTTTTCGGCGACGAAGAGCACCGTCTTGCCCGATGCCAAGGCGTTTGCGATTATGTTGGTTATAGTCTGGCTCTTGCCCGTTCCGGGAGGGCCGTGAAGCACGAACGAAGTGCCCTTCTGCGCCTCGGCTATCGCCGAATACTGCGAGGAATCGCAGGTGAGGGGCATGAGCACGGCGTCGGGAGGAGCGGTATCCTCGTCCTCGGCGCACAGCTTGTTGTCGGGGAATTTATTGGTATTTGTAAGCAGGCTTAAGATGACGGGGTTCTGCCTGTATATCTTCATGTTGTCCTTGACGTCGCGCCACATTGCGTAGCCTGCAAAGGTAAACTGAGCGATATATGCGTCCTCGTGCACCAGCCAGCCCTGCATGTTGCTGGTCTTGGCGCGGAATACGGCAAAGACTTCGGACGGCGTAAGATTTTTTTCCTCCACGCCGCGGAGGTCTATGTCGAACTCGCTGTACAGGAACTCTATGAGGGTGTTGTTTACGGTGAACTCCTCGCCGGGTTCGACGATTATGCCCTGAGTCTTGGACTTCTTGAGATTGACGGGCAACAGCGCTATAGGCGCATACTTGTAATCCTTTTCGTCGCCGTGCTTCCACTTGAGAAAGCCTGCGGCGAGGAAGAGCGTATTTGCGCCGACCTCCTCCTGGGACGCCCTGCCCTTTCGTATGAGCGCGGAAACAGACTCCTGCAGAGCAAAGTCGCCCGAATAGGAACGCACTATGCCCGACGACAGCTCTATCCTTATGAGCTCGGCAAGCGTGCGTATTTCGTTGCTGACGCCGAAGAACGTGGCATTTTTGAGCTTGGTCTGGTT
The DNA here is from genome assembly GCA_944354125.1 of uncultured Clostridia bacterium. Classification (GTDB taxonomy): domain Bacteria; phylum Bacillota; class Clostridia; order Christensenellales; family Borkfalkiaceae; genus Coproplasma. Next base: position 18,938 of record CALVPT010000007.1, read on the forward strand.
GGGCTGGATTGTCAGCTGTCCGCCCTCCTCCACCTTTGCAATCAGCTCGTTTATGTCGGTAAGAAGCAGATGAATTGCATCCTTGGCATACCTGAAGTTAAGAAGATTGTTCTTGACCGACAAGTCGAGGAGTCTGCGCTGCCAGTTGCGCTCCTTGGTGACCTTGCCGCCGAGCGCGAGCTTGTCGGCATCGATGAGCGACTGGGGCTTTGCCTCGTAGGAAAACTGAGTATCGCCCAGAATTTCGTAGTCGTTGCCCTTGCCCACCTTTATGGGCATGGGGAATATGCCGCCTATCCTGCACCTCTTTACGTCTATGCAGCAGTCGAAAAAGCCCTGCGAGAGCGACGACGCAAAGTGCGAGGCGGACGTTGTAAAGCTTGCGTGTTTGTGCGCGAAGAGGTCTTCGGCATCGATTATGGCGAGGTTATTTACGCCCGAGGAGATGTAGCGCTCGACTACGGAGATATCGTCCTGAAGGGGCGAGTTGAAACAGCTTTCGTACAGCCATACGCCCACGCCTATGTCGTTCTTGCCGACGACGAGCACGGGGTTGAACTTTGCCGCCTCCAGACAGGACGCCGCAAATATGGCTATGGCGAGCGGCGTCGCCTTCTTTTCGGCGACTATGTCCGCCAAGTTGCCGACCTTTACCGCGCCCGAATAGTCGGAGCCGCAGTCCTCCCTCTCTATGTTGAGGTTTCTTATAGCCGAGAAGATGGACGCAAAGGCATACATGAGGGCGTTTTTATCGTTGCCCGCATAGCCGCTCCACTCCTTGGAATATCCCCACGTCTTGAGCTGCAACCCTGCCTCCGCCAGCACTTTCTGACAGTCCGAAAGTTTAGGACGGACGAACGCCGCAAGCGTTTCGACGGTGTCCGAAAGTCCCGACCACTGTTCCATGGGAATGGCCTTTACCACCGTCTCGGGGGAGCATACGCTCGTCTTGCCGCAGGTCACGGTGACAGTTACCGTGCAGTCCTCCGCCTCCTGCAGGTCGGCAAGGTACTTGGGGTTGAGAAGCGAGGGCGTCTTGACGTCGACGCTGCTCTCCGCGGGGAGCTGGTCGATGTTAATCTCGGCAGGCAGAATGAGCCCGTTGCTGCCCGTCACCTTTACCACTAAATTTTCAAGCGCGGTCTCTCCGCTGTTGAAGAGGCGGAAAGAGTTGAAAAGTGGCATTCGGTTGTAATATGTGGCGTATGACACGCAATTCAGAAGGTCGCCCTCTAAATTTATTGCCTCCGCCTGATGTACTGATTTTCTGTTTGCCGCCATTTGTTCCTCTTTTCTATGTATAATTCTCACTATAAATTATACTACTTAAGTACACATATTTCAATATTTTGTACGCTCTATTTATTGACAAATTTGCAATTAAAAAACGGCTTTTACCCGAAAAGCCGTCTTTGATTGAGTTGAGCTGACGCATCCTGAATGCGTAGCGCAGCGTTATTTTCAGCACGCGCGTAGCGCAATTATTTATCCTTATGGGCGTCGGGCTTGGTTGCCTTTGCTATCTTTTTGCCCATCTCGCCTATGACCGAAGTAAGCTTTTTGCCCGTAATGAGATTGAGCACCACCAAAAGCACGGTAAACCCTGCTATTATTCCCGACTGAATTTCGGGAGTGAGCGACATTCCGAAAAATTCGAGGTTATACCCGAAGTTGCCCGTAAGCCCCTCTATTATCGCCTGACCGTTCTGGGGGTCGAGCCCTACGATATATCCGCTCGCCTCGGATATGGGGGTCGCGAGGAAGGCATATCTGAACAGCGAACAGCAATACGTGCCCGGAATGAAACAGCATACGTTCTGCACGGCGGCAGGCATCATGTAGAAGGGCATGTATGCACCTATCAGAAAGCCTATCGCCGAGGAGAATACCGTGAGAATGCTGACCATGGTCATGTCCTTGGATACGAACGAACAGATAAATACCGTGAAGAGCACGGAATTTACCGTAGAGTACAAAAGCACGCCGAGTATGGTGAGAACGTCGACGAAATTGAGCCAGAACTCGCCGAGGCAGGCGAGATAGATGAAGCACACTATGAGGAAAATGAAGCTGACTATGAGCGTGACGACAAAGCTGTATACGAAATAGCTTATAATCAGCACCGTGTTGCTTACGGGCGAGGACGCAAAGTCGCGGTTTATGCCGTTTTCCTTGTCAGCGACTATTATGTTATTGGTCTGCAGGGAAACGGTCAGCGTGGAGAACGCCATTATGCCCGAAAGCATCCAGCTGTCGAGTATTGCGCCGACGTACTTATTGACCTGCGTATTGCCCGACGGGTCGAAATTTTTGAGTTCGTCTATAGTACTGTCGCTGAACACGTCCTTGACGGTCAGAAGCTCCAGATTGCGCAGAAAGAAGATATAGATTACAAAGACTATGAAGGGCACCATTAAGGTGAAGAACACCCTCATTCTGTTGTTGAAGAACACCAGAAGATGGCGCTTGGTGAGCTTGCCGAGCTGTTCGAAATAGTTCTGTTTAACGGACTGCATCGTGGCCGTCACCTCCCGAAAGTTTTATGTCTCTGCCCGTAACGGTCAGGAATACGTCGTCCATGTTGCCCTTGACTATCTCCATATCCGTTATGAACCTGTCGTACGCCGATATAATCCGCTTGGCATCGGCGGTGTCCTTTATGTTTATCCTGTATGCGCCGACGGCCTCGTCATATCTGAAGCCCTCGCCGCCCTCCGTCATCGCGGTCTCAAATTCGCCGCTTTTGGGCATATATGCTATGATTACGTCGTGCGAATAGCTGTTCTTGAGCTCGTTGGGCGTACCCCTTGCAATGATGTGTCCCTTGTCCATTATTACGACGTCCATCGCCTTTTCCGCCTCCTCGAGGTAGTGCGTGGTGAGGAACACCGTCATGCCCGTCTCCTTTCTTATCCTGTCGATGAGCGACCACACGTTGAGCCTCGTCTTGGGGTCGAGCCCCGTCGTCGGCTCGTCTAAAATGAGGAGCTTGGGTCTGTGCGCCATGGCCCTTGCTATGTCCACCCTTCTCACCTGTCCGCCCGAAAGAGTGCGGACGGGCTTGCCGAGTATGGGCTCGAGTTCGAGAAGGCGCACTATGTCGGCTATGTTCTGCCGCTGTTCCTCCTTGGATATGCCGTAAAACGCCGTCCTTATTTCAAGGTTCTGCCTGACCGTCAGATCTTTGTCGAGCACGCTCGACTGAAAGACTATGCCTATATCCCTCTTTATGGCCACGCTGTCCGTGTCGAGGTCGTTGCCGTCGACGTATATCTTGCCGCTATCCTTGGCAAGTATGGAACAGATTATGTTTATCGTCGTCGACTTGCCCGCGCCGTTCACGCCCAGAAAGGCGAACAGCGAACCCTTATCGACGGCGAATGATATGTCGTCCACCGCCCTTGTTCCGCCCGGATAGGTCTTTACGAGGTGTTCTATTCTGATGGCATAATCGCCCTGCTTGATTGTATCGGTCATCAGTATCTCCGAAAAAATTTATTGACGTAACTTGTGATTTACCGCGCGTCCGACGCGCCGTCCGTATTGCGCTTTGCCTTGCCCCACGCGGGCTTCGACATGGTGCCTATGAATATCGTCACCGAATAGAGTATGAGGAAGAACGGGAACAGAAAGACTGCCGAAATGAGTTCCCTGCGGTTCTTGGCTCCCAGCTTTTTGTAGTCGGTTATGACCAGGAAGAGCGCCTGCAGATAGCCGAACAGCACGAAAAGCCCCAAAAGCACGCACGCCATTATTATTACCGTATTCCACAGCACGGAATAGTAATATTGCTGGGAATACAGCGAAAGCTCCATGCCCCCGTATGCCGCAAAGCCGAGGTACAGGAAGTTATACACGTAAAAGAGCGGAATCCACGTCGCCACAATCGCCGTTATGAATACGAAGGCATAGGTCAGGCATACCTCCATATAGGAAAAATTTCCCGTAGCGAAGAATCTGCCGAACATCTTCATGAACTTGGGCTTGAGAAGGCTGACGCTGCCGCTGCCTATGCGCTTGTTGCGGTTGTATGTATCCCTGAGCGACGAGGGCATATCCTCGTAGACTATCGCGTCCTCCACGAAGTGCCCCTTGTATCCGTCGAACAGCCTGTTTATGAAGTACTCCGCGTCCTCTGATATGCTGGTACAGTCGTATCCGCCCGTCGCCCTGAGCATGCGCATGCTCATCATGGCGCCGCTGCCGTTGACGTGGGCGGCGAGATGCAATCTCTCCCTCACTCTGCTGCCGAAGCGCGAATCGAACACGTAGAACATCGCGCACGCCTTGGTGAAAAAGCTCTGCGAAGCGTTTCTCGCCCCCTCGTAGGGACGGGCAAAGTCTACGCCTGCCTGATATGCGTCGTTCATCAGCGAAGCAAACTCGGCATTTACGTGGTTGTCCGCATCCAGACGGAGCACGATATCGTACTTATCGAGCGACATCAGATAGTCCAGCCCGTATTTAAGCGGATATGCCGCCCTGTGATGTTCGGGGTCGGGGTCGTTATGTATGAGCACCTTTGCGCCGGCCTTTTCCGCCAGCTCCGCCGTCCTGTCCGTGCAGTTGTCCGCAACGACGTACACGTCGTACATGTCCTTGGGATACTGCTGGTTTTCGAGGAGGTCCTTTACGGTGTCATAGATTACGGGTTCCTCGTTGTTGGCGGCGATGAGAAAGGCAATGCGCCCCTTTTTGTCGCTCTTTTTCCACGTCTTTTTGGGCAGGAAAAACAGAAGTACATACAGTACCTGCAATAAAAGCGGTATTGCGATTATGATGAGCACGACATAGTTGATTATGCTCAGTACGCGGTAAAGTATTTCATGCCACATAGGTATTTCCCCCGTTCGGATAATGGCTGTTGTCAAAATTTTATCATAATGACAGGCTTTTGTCTACTCGTTGGCGCTGTCGCAGGGTGAAAATTTGTGAAAGCTCTATTCACTTACCACGGCAAGGTCCTTCAATGCTCTTGTATATGCAATATATTTTTCGTTTTCGGACATATCCCCGTCGGCGACGGCGACCGCCGAAAATTCGAGTCCCTTGCTCTCGTATACGGTCAGAATGTTTATCTTTTCCTTGGATATTCTGCCGCTCAGCCTTACGACGTTGTACGCCTTGCGCGTGAATTTTTCGAGGTTTGCCTCCGAAGTGATGACCGCCCTCAGACCCTTTTTGTCGGCGAGGAAGGAGGCTATGCCCCTGGAATTTATGCGCTTTACCTCCTCTCCGCCCAGACCTATCGCCTGCATGGCTATGTGCAGATTTTCGGACACGAAGCCGACAATCTGGTTGGTGTTCCTGTAGTTGAGATTGAGCTCGTACACGGGATAGCCCAGCTGCGCCCAGTCGCCTATGCCCCTGTACGGCGTTATGTTCTGCTTAAGATCGCCGAACACGTTGAAGCACGCGCCCGAGTTGACGCGCCTGAGTATTTCGTATTCGTAGGGCGAGATGTCCTGCGCCTCGTCGACGAACACGAAGGAATATGCAGGGGTCAACGGGAAGCCCAGCTCGCTGAGCACGAGGCAGAGCGCATATGCGTCCCCCCTTATGAGCCTGTCGGTCGGCGCGCCGTACCTTGTCTTTGCGCCACGCACCGCCTCGCGGTAGAAAAAGCGCGCAAGGTCGAGCGGCGTTTCGCACTTGCCTATCTTTACGAAATAGCTTTCGCCCTTCATTACCGAGTACATGTCTACCGTGGGCGCAAAGCCGTACGATATGCCTTCGACGAGGGATATTGCCGCACCAATTTCAATTTTCAGCGCCTCGCGCTTTTCTATCCTGTCGGCATAGACGAGCACCGTCTTGTCGCCGATATGCTGCTTATACCTCTTTAAATCGGCTATTTCCCTGTCCACCGTGACGCTGAGTTTTTCCAGGTCTTCCGACGCGCCCCTGCATATCTTTTCGGCATTTGCCGAGATAAAGCGCAGAGACTTGTAGAAGGACAACAGCTGCTTGAAGAAATAATATTTGCCGTCCATGCGCGCATCGGAATTGTTTATGGAGAGAAATTCCATGACGTCGAGCACGCAGTTGAAGAGCGCGCGCATCTGCTTGGTATAGAACAGTCCGCCGTCCTTCTTTTCCTTGATTTCGCCGAGCACGCACCGCCTGACCCTGAGGCTGGCGTTCTTGAGTTTTTCGTACGACGCCACGCTGTCGCCGAGCGAGGAGAGCACGTTTTCGACGAACCCGTCCCCCTCCGAAGGTATCATGCCGCGCACGGCGGAGTATATCCTGTCCAGCTTTTTGCGTATGTCGCCGACAAACTTTGCCGAATACAGATATCTGAGATATTCTGCAGGAATGGGCGCAAAGACGTCAATCTTTCCGTCGAGGTCGACGCCCGCGCTCTTGAGAAGGCGTATGAAGTATTCCTCCAGCGTCATGGTCCTGACCCTCTCGAGCTCGAGGATTTTGGCGAGCTCGTCTATGAAGGCGTTGAAGCTCGTCGACGGCGTTATGACTATGACTCCCGAAGGCTTTATCTCCTCGTTGTTGTACATGAGGTAGCTCAGCCTGTGCAGAAGTATCATCGTCTTGCCGCTGCCTGCAACTCCCTGCACTACCATTTCGGCGCGCTCGGGGGCGGTTATAATCTCGTACTGCTTTTCCTGTATGGTCTCGATTATGTCGCAGATTTCGTCCTTTTCCTTGCGCGATTGCAGAATCTCCTTCAAAAAGGGGTCAAAGACGACTGATGCGTCCCTGCCTGCAATCTCCTCCTTGGTGAGGTTGTCGCCGACGGACAGGTACTCGTTTTTGAAGTCCTCGAGCCTGCCGTTGTGCGTGCGCAGCGAACGGCGCAGAACGAGCTTGTAGTTGAATTGGTTTATGGAGAAGGCCAGCTTGCTCTTCTGATAGTAACGCCTTGCAAGCGGCGCGCGCCAGTCGACTATCTCCAGCCCTTCGTCGCCGTGCTTGCCGATATAGTAGCTGTTGTAGCCGTCCTTGTCGTCCTCCAGATCCATTCGCGCGAAATAGGTCTCCTCGAAGAAACACTTGTAAGAAAGCCTCTTCTGCGTGCACGACGAAATGAGCGCATCGAGCTCGAGCACCCTTTTGTACTTTTCCGCATCGTAGTCGGACGAGGCGGTAAGCGCCGCCTTTTCCGCCTCCGCGTCCTTTATGGCGCGCGTTAGCTTTCCGACATACATAATCTTGAGCATTGCAAGCACCGCGGCGAGGTGCTTTTCCTCCCACTGCCGCTGTTTATCTTCGTCAAGAAGGTCGAGATAGAACTGCTTGTCCGGCTCCTTATGCGGATTTATTAAATTCCTGAGTTCGTTGATGTCTGCCATAAAAGATATATCGAATTATAAGTATAACACCGCTCGGCAAAAAATGCAAGCTTAACGCGACATTTGAGCTTAAAGTGCTAACTTTGCGTAGTATATGTGCAATTTTTATGCCTCAAACCGTGCAGTTTTATCTGGATTTTTGACACTTTTTACAGACACAAGAAAAAGAGCTCCGCGTGAGGGGCTCTTTTTCCCTGCCGCGAAGCTCTTTGAATTTATTATATTACTCCCACTCTATGGTTGAAGGGGGTTTGGAGGTGATGTCGTAGACTATGCGGTTTACGTGCTTGACCTCGTTTACAATTCTCGAGGAAATGGTCTCCAGCACGTCGTAGGGAATTCTTGCCCAGTCCGCCGTCATTGCGTCGACGGAAGTTACCGCGCGGATTGCAACTACGTTTTCATACGTCCTGAAGTCGCCCTGCACGCCGACAGTCTTGGAGTTGGTGATTACGGTGAAGTACTGCCATATCTCTGTGTCGAGACCTGCCTTTGCAATCTCTTCCCTTAAGATATAGTCGCTGTCGCGCAGCGTTTCGAGCTTTTCCTCCGTAACCTCTCCCATTATCCTTATTGCAAGGCCGGGACCGGGGAAGGGCTGGCGCATTACGACGTTCTTGGGAAGTCCGAGCTCGAAGCCTACCTTTCTGACTTCGTCCTTGAAGAGGTCGCGCAGGGGCTCTATTATCTCCTTGAAGTCGACGACGGAGGGAAGTCCGCCTACGTTGTGGTGCGACTTGATTACCGCAGATTTACCCTTTCCGCTCTCGATTACGTCGGGATAGATTGTGCCCTGAACGAGGAAATCTACCTTGCCTATCGCCTTGGACTGCTTTTCGAACGAGCGTATGAACTGCTCGCCTATTATCTTTCTCTTGGTCTCGGGGTCGGTGACGCCCTTGAGCTTTTCGAGGAATATCTTGCCGTCGTCCGCCTTTATGAGGTTCATGCCCAGTCCGTCTTTGAAGACCTTCATTACCTCGTCGGCTTCATACTTTCTTAAAAGTCCGTGGTCGACGAACACACATACGAGCTGGTCGCCCACTGCCCTGTGAAGGAGCGTTGCCGCAACGGCCGAATCTACGCCGCCGGACATCGCGCAGAGCACCTTCTTGTCGCCTATCGTCTCCTTGAGCTGCTTTATCTTGTTTGCCACGAAGTTGGACATGGTCCAGTCGCCTGCGGCGCCGCAAATCTCGTAGAGGAAGTTCTTGAGTATCTGCGTGCCCATGAAGGTGTGATTTACTTCGGGATGGAACTGTACGCCGTACAGCTTCTTCTCCCTGTTGCCGAATGCCGCATAGGGGCAATTTTCGGACTTGGCGAGGCCTACGAAGCCTTCGGGAAGAACGGTTATCCTGTCCGTGTGGCTCATCCAGCAGACCGCCCTGGAGGGCATGTCAACCGTCAGGGGCGAACCGGAATAGTCTACCTCTACCTTGCCGTACTCGGAGGTTTCGGCGTGCTCGACCGTGCCGCCGAGGGTATACGCCATGAGCTGGCAGCCGTAGCATATGCCCAGCACGGGAATTCCCAGCTCGAACACCCTCTTGTCTATTCTGGGGCTGCCCTCTTCGTATACGCTGTTGGGACCGCCCGTGAAGATTATGCCTATGGGGTTGTACTCGACAATCTTTTCGTAGGACATGTCGCAGGGAACGAGGTCGCAGAAAACGGAAAGTTCCCTCACGCGCCTTGCAATCAGCTGATTATACTGTCCGCCGAAGTCGAGAATGAGTACTCTTTGGTGCTGCATTTCTATTTATCTCCTCTTTCAAGTATTTAAGCGGAGGATTTTGACCTCCGCCTTGCGTTTTAGTTGTTCTTGGGGCTGTAGTTGGGCGCTTCCTTGGTGATGGAAATGTCGTGGGGATGAGATTCTGCAAGCGATGCCGAAGTCATCTTGACGAACCTGCCGTTCTTTCTGAGTTCATCTATGGTAGCGTTGCCCGTGTAGCCCATGCCTGCCCTGAGGCCGCCCATGAGCTGGAATATGATCTCCGCGAGAGCTCCCCTGTAGGGAACACGACCCTCGACGCCTTCGGGTACGAACTTGATGGCGTTGGACTGGAAATATCTGTCCTTGCCGCCCTTTGCCATTGCGGGAAGCGAGCCCATGCCGCGATAGGACTTGAAGCTCCTGCCCTGATAGATTTCAAGCTCGCCGGGCGCCTCGGCAGTGCCTGCGAACAGCGAGCCGAGCATTACGGCGCTGCCGCCTGCGGCGATTGCCTTGACGATGTCGCCCGAGTACTTGATGCCGCCGTCAGCGATTATCCTCTTGCCGAGCTTGTCCGCTTCCTCGGCGCAGTCCATTATTGCGGTGAGCTGGGGCATGCCTATGCCTGCGACTATACGCGTGGTGCAGATGGAGCCGGGACCTATGCCGACCTTGACGACGTCGGCGCCTGCCTCGATGAGGGCGCGCGTAGCCTCTGCCGTTGCGACGTTGCCTGCGACGACGGGAAGGTTGGGATATGCCTTCTTTGCCTTGGTTACGCAGTTGATTATGTTCTTGGAATGACCGTGAGCCGAATCGAGAACGATGATGTCGACGTTGGATTCAACGAGCGCCGCAACTCTGTCGAGCATGTCTGCCGTTGCGCCGATTGCCGCGCCGACGAGCAGTCTGCCCTTCTTGTCCTTTGCCCTGTTGGGATACTGCTTGGACTTTTCGATATCCTTTATGGTTATGAGACCCTTGAGCATGCCGTCCTTGTCGACGATGGGCAGCTTTTCGATGCGGTGCTTGCCGAGGATTGTCTGGGCTTCCTTGAGCGAAGTGCCTTCGGGAGCGGTGACGAGGTTATCCTTGGTCATTATGTTGGATATGGGCTGGTCGAAATTGGTTTCGAACCTTAAATCTCTGTTGGTGAGAATACCTACGAGCTTGCCTTCCTTGGTGATGGGTACGCCCGAAATGCGGTATTTTTCCATGAGCGCGCAGGCTGCGGAAACGGGCTGTTCGGGGGTGAGGAAGAAGGGGTCGGTTATGACGCCGTGCTCGCTCCTCTTTACCTTATCGACCTGAAGTGCCTGCTCCTCTATGCTCATGTTCTTGTGGATGATGCCCAGACCGCCTTCCCTTGCAATAGCTATCGCAAGACGCGATTCCGTGACGGTATCCATAGCCGCGCTTATGAGGGGCACGTTAAGGTTGATTCCTTCGCACAGAGTAGTTCTTAAGTCTACCGTCGAAGGTATTACGTCCGACTCTGCGGGAATAAGCAATACGTCGTCAAAGGTCAACGCCTCTTTAACAATCTTACTCATTGGTTTTCTCCTTTAAATTCTCTGATTTATATATGTGCAATTTATAACCTTTTCAATCGGCGGCAAGCTCTTCGAGAGAGGATATCACCTCGCCGAGAGATTGCGCCTCCTCCCCGTCCGTGGGAGAAATCTGCGAGAGCGCCGAGAGCATTACCCCGGCAGCCTGACTGTCGCCTTCGGCAATTATTTCGAGATACAGCGTCGCAAGGGCGTTGCCCGAAACAAAGCTTTCCGTGCCGTTGGCGCAGAGCGCGACCAATACTGCATTTTCGTCGTCGCCCTTATGAAAATAGGCGACCGCTATCTTGCCGTTTACCCTCTGATTGTAGTCATATGTTACGTTTTCGCCGAAATACTTGTCGTTGAGCTCTGCAAACTCCTGTTCCTTGCGGTCGCATACCGAGGAATAATCCTGCCTTGCGGTGAGCTCCTCTCCGTACTTTATGATGTAATCGTCGTTGCCGAGACTGACGCTGTCTTCAAAACACCTTGCAAGGTCCATGCCGTCACCCGTATATGAATATCTGAGCGCCGAGTATTTGACGGCAAGCGAATAGTTGCCTATGTTTTCGCTGAAAGTAGCCATATGCTGAGGAAATGCGAAGTTGAACACCGCGAACACGACGACGAGTATGGCAAGTATCGCCAGTACGGTCTTGACCGCGGTCTTTACGACTATCTTTTCCAAAACTGCATTTTGTCGGACATTCCGCCCGATTTGTAACCTGCCTTTCAATATATTTTATATATTTTAGCACAGCGCGCATAAAAAATCAACTGTTTGAAAAAAAAATCGGCGGTTTGCCAAAGATAATCATATTGCACCCGTTATGACAATATATTGAGAGTATGAAACATTTTTTAGCCCTCATGGCTCCCGTTTTATTCATTTCGCCCCTGTTTGCCGCCTGCTCCGCGCAGGTCGACTACTATGACTACGTCTCCGAATACCGAAGCGGAGTTTACATTTTTTCAGAGGACGGCGAAGAACTTAAAATTTATTGCTCACAGCGCGAAACCCCCTATTCCTCCGACGGAATAAAGGGCGAAATGAACTCCACCGTAGAGGTATTCTACCGCCCCGAAGGCTCGCCCGACAGCGTTGAAATTTCGATAGGCGACCTCGGCGGCGAAATGAGCTACCAGTCGGTGACCCAGAATTTTTATATGTGCTTTACGGCGGACGACTTTGACGCCTCCTCAGTAGAAGTCAGGGTGACGGCTGACGGCTCCGAAAAGACGATAACCGCCATGAACGTCAGGGAAGAGGGCGTCATAGACGGCCGCCAGGCGCTCAGATGCGTGACCGAATACGACGGCGCACGGTTTGAAAAACTCACAGAGGGCGCACGCTTTTCGGGCGAAATATATATCCGCCTGCTCTACGACGAAGGCTGCTTTTACTACGTGGGCGTATGCGACAGGGAGGGCAACACCCACTCCTACCTTCTGAACGGCACGGACGGCAGAGTGCTTGCCGAAAAGGACTGACTTTATTGTCACTACGCGGTCGGCGGCTTTCAACCGCCCTCGGCTCAGCACCTTTTCAACCTGCCTTTGCGGCGGCTTTGAATTGCCCGTTTTCCGCCCGTCTGCCGCACAATCGGAGTCATTTTTCGCCGCCTGCGCTTATGCAGAAAATTATGTACAGCCGCGCATTCTTGAATTGTGCATAATATTAAAGTCATAAATGACTAATTATGAAAAGCGTGCGAAAAAATCACGCGAAAAATGGCGAAACGGCGCGCAGTTGTGCATAACTTTTGCAAAAGTTTGTTCGAAAAAGAATTGAACAGTGCCAAATGTCGATAACTTTTTGTGCATAAACGCCCCCTTTCGGAGGCGTTTATGCATTATTTTTAACATTGAATGGTTGCCGTTTCACGACAGAAAATCGCAGATTATGGTGTTCTGCACGAAGAGATATTCGTCCTTTATTCTGAGATGTCCGTCAGAAATTTCGAGATATTTTTCATTCTTTTCGATGGCCGATTTATAGTCGCCGAGAAAATCGGTGCCGAACTCGGCATCGAAGGCGGTTATGTCCAGCCCCTTAGCCGTCCTGAGCGCGAGCATAATGCTCTCCTCCTTCTGACCGTCCCTGTCCACCTCCTCGCGGTCGATTACGGGCAAGTGATTGGTGAGTATGCACTTGAAATATTCGTCGAGGTCGAATGTATTCGTAAATCGCACGTTCTTTATGTGCGAGGACGCAGACACGCCGAAGCCGATGTATTCGCCCCTCTGCCAGTAGTTGAGATTATGGCGGCTCTCTTTGCCCTTTTTGCAGAAATTGGACACCTCGTAGCGCTCATATCCCAGCCCCCTCAATTTTTTTACGCCGAAGGCATACATCTCTGCGACCTCGTCGCCGTCGGGGAGTTCGCCGTTGAGGTAGTCGGTAAATATGGGCGTGCCGTCCTCGGGCGTGAGCGCATACATGGAAATATGACTGGCACCCGAACCCGCCGCGACCTCTATCGTCTTTTCTATGTCGCCGAGCGACTGACCCTTAAGACCTATCATTACGTCGACGCTGAAATTTTCGCCCCTGAGAAGTTTTGCGCAGGCAAAAAATTCGTTCAGGCCGTGGCACCTGCCCAGGTCTTTGAGCTGGCTGTCTACCGCCGACTGAAGCCCTACGGAAAAGCGGTTTATGCCGCACTGTTTGTACAGCTCTATCTTGGAGGCGCTGACCGTGCCGGGGTTAATCTCTATGGTTATTTCGGCGTTCTTCGAGAGGTTGAAGTACTTTTTTGCCGCCGCAACGAGCATTGCTATGTAACTTTCGTCGATTACCGAGGGAGTGCCGCCGCCTATGTACAGCGTGTCGAAGACATAGGACGAAAGCTCCTCCTTGCGCATGAGCATTTCGCGGTAGACGCAGGTCATATAGCTCTCGGCAAAGCCGATTTTATCGGGGAAGGACGTAAAGTCGCAGTATCTGCACTTTGACTTGCAAAAGGGAACGTGAACGTAAATACCTGCCATAATTTTTTCCTCTCGGACGGCAATATGCCGAACAACTAAATATAGAACAACTAAATATATTTGCGATTGCCGCGCACATATGCCGCAGCCAACGCCGTTTTATGCCCTTTGAAAGGGAACACCGACGCGCCGCGTCTTTCATGCGCGGCAGCGTACCTTTTCCGCATTCGGCGGGGCATATTCAGGGAGCAATCATAAAATACGCGGCGGCGTCATTTTCCGTCCCACCTGTATTCGGCGAGGTTTACCCTGTAATCTTCGCCGACCTCTACGCCCTCTTCCTCGAGCATGGCCCTTTGTATATCCCTGCCGCCGAAGGCAAAGCCGTCGGTGAGCGAGCCGTCCGCAAAGACCACTCTGTGACAGGGGTTTACGCCGGGACGGGGGTTGGAGTGGAGCGCCCAGCCGACCTGTCTTGCCGCACGCGGAGCGCCCGTCATGCGCGCTATGTCGCCGTACGTAGCCACTTTTCCGCGCGGAATAAGCCGTATGGCTGCATATACCTTTTCGAAAAAGCCCTGCATATATCCCCCCCGTTTTTCAGATTTCCGCCGCTGCGTGCGGCATATATTTCATTTATTTCAGGGCGCCCGTTTCCGATTAAGGCGGAAACGGGCGCCGAGCATTGCCATTTTCTCAGTCCTTGTTGGTCTTGAGTATCTGCATGAATACTTCCGAGGGCACCTCTACGCTGCCGATCGTGCGCATGCGCTTTTTGCCCTCCTTTTGTTTTTCGAGCAACTTTTTCTTACGCGTAATGTCGCCGCCGTAGCACTTGGCAAGCACGTCCTTTCTCATCGCCTTTACCGTTTCCCTGGCGATTATCTTGCCGCCTATCGCCGCCTGCACGGGTATTTCGAACAGCTGACGGGGTATGGCGTCCTTGAGATTTTCGCACAGCGTTCTGCCGCGCGAATATGCCGAATCCTCGTGCACTATCATGGAGAGCGCGTCGCACACCTCGCCGTTTAAAAGTATGTCCAGCTTTACGAGCTTGCTCCGCTCGTATCCCGTCAGCTCATAGTCGAAGCTCGCATATCCCCTCGTCCTGGACTTTATCTGGTCGAAGAAATCGAAGATTATCTCGTTCAGAGGCAGCTTGTATTCGAGCTGTACCCTGTTGGCGTCGAGGTAGGTCATCTGCTCGAACACGCCCCTCTTGTCGCGGCATAAATCCATAATCTGACCGAGATAGTCGGGAGGGGAATATATGTCGGCGTGCACGATGGGCTCCTCCATGTAGTCGATTTCGGAAACGGGCGGAAGATGCGAAGGGTTATCGACGAACAGGCTCTCTCCGTCCGTCTTTATTACCTTATAGCTTACCGACGGCGCGGTGGTTATTATGTCGAGGTTGAACTCGCGCTCCAGTCTTTCCTGCATTATCTCCATGTGCAGAAGTCCCAAAAAGCCGCAGCGGAAGCCGAAGCCGAGCGCCTGGGAGGTATCCGCCTCGAATACCAGGGAGGCATCGTTGAGCTGAAGCTTTAAGAGCGCGTCCTTCAAATCGTTGAAGCGCGACCCGTCGAGGGGATATATGCCGCAGAATACCACGGGCTGAACCTTCTTATAGCCGGGGAGAGGCTCCTTTGCCCTGTTGTCCGCATTTATGACGGTGTCGCCGACGGCTACGTCCTGAATGGACTTTATGGAGGCAGCGATATAGCCTACCTCGCCTGCGGCAAGTCCGTTTTTGGGGAGGAGCGAGGGCGCAAATACGCCTACCTCCGTCACCTCGTACAACTTGTCCGAGCGGAAAGTAGTAATCTTATCGCCGACGTTGACCCTGCCGTCCTTCAGCCTTACGAAGAGTATTACGCCCTTGTAGTTGTCGTAATAGCTGTCGAATATGAGCGCCTTTAAGGGGGCGTCCTCGTCGCCCGACGGCGAGGGGAAATATTTTACTACCGCCTCCAGCACTTCCTTTATGTTGGTGCCCTCCTTTGCAGAGACGAGGGGCGCATAGGAGGCATCCAGCCCTATGACTTCCTCTATCTCCTTTTTTGCCTCCTCGGGGCGCGCGGAAGGCAGGTCTATCTTGTTTATAACGGGCAATATTTCGAGGTTGTTTTCCAGCGCGAGATAGACGTTTGCCAGCGTCTGCGCCTCTATGCCCTGCGAGGCATCGACAATGAGTATTGCGCCCTCGCACGCGGCGAGCGAACGCGAAACTTCATACGTGAAGTCGACGTGCCCCGGGGTGTCTATGAGGTTGAAAATATACTCGTTGCCGTCGTCGGCGTCGTAGAACATTCTGACGGGGGTGAGCTTTATGGTTATTCCCCTCTCCCTTTCGATGTCCATGGAGTCGAGAAGCTGTTCTTCCATATCCCTCTTGGAGACCTGCCCCGTCATCTCTATGAGTCTGTCGGCAAGCGTCGATTTGCCGTGGTCGATGTGCGCGATTATGCAGAAATTGCGTATGAGTTTGTTAGGTTGCTTCATATATTTTTCTTGAAAAAGTTTTTTATCATTATACAAAAAAGCGCGGCGATTGTAAATAAAAAACCGACCGCCCGAGAGATTTTATTGCGCCGCGCGCACAAAACCCTGCAAGGGCAGTCGGTATGACTATTTAATTATGAGCTCGGTAAGAGGTCGGCGAAGGGGCGATTCTCCGCCGTAAGAGGTAAGCGGAGTATTTTCAAAGTCGCCGCATATGCCGCCCGATTTCAATACGATTATCCTGTCCGAAAGATACAGCGCCTCCTCTATGTCGTGGGTGACGAAGAGTGTGGTCACGGGCTTTTTTGCCCTCAGCTTTAAAAAGACCTGCATAACCGAAATTCTCAGCTTTAAGTCGAGCGAGGAAAATGGCTCGTCGAGGAGCATGAGCTCGGAGTCGAACAGAAAGGCGCGGCAGAGCGCGACCCTCTGCGCCTGACCGCCCGAAAGCTCCTTGGGGTACCGCCCCGAAAACCCCGAAAGTCCGACCGAGGAGAGCATATATAAGATGTCGCTCTCCTTTGCCCCTATCAGCTTTAAATTTTCGCCGACGGTGAGATTGGGCACCAGCCTCGGCGACTGAAAGACATACGAAGTTTTAAGGCGCGGAACTTCGCCCGAATAGTCAGTAAGCCCTGCCAATATGTTCAAAAGCGTTGTCTTGCCGCAGCCGCTTTCGCCGAGAAGGCAGATAATTTTGCCCTCCTCAATGTCGAGGTTGAAGCCGCTGTACACAGCCGTGTCGCCGTAGGACTTGGAGAGATTTTTTATGCTTATCATACCTCTTCCCCCCTCTTCCACGCGAACGCATACCTGGCGATAAGGCGGAATATGAGTTCGGCAACGATGCCCGCGAAGATTGCGCACAGCGTGAGCGCGGCGAGCCTTGTAAGGTTATAGTAAGTCTGTGCCTCGTTCATGAGTCCGCCGAGCGCCGTATATGTATGCGCCATTACCTCCGCAGAGATTGTCAGCTTTATGCCGAACGATAAATTAGCGCCCGTCTGCGACACCGTGACGGGGGCAATCTGCGGCACGTAGATTTTGAAAATTTTCTGCCCGGTCGTAAGGCGGTATGCCTTTGCCATTTCGATGAGTCCGCCGTCCACGCCCGAAACCGACGAGGTGAGCTGGGTATACACCACGGGAAAGAGCACCAAAACGGTGACGACGACGGGCGCCGACCTCGGCGACGTCCAGACGAGAATGAGAAGAAGTACTGCCATTGTAGGCAGAGTGCGGCATACGGCGATTATCGGGCGGAGAAAGCGCGCGAACGGCGCAAATGCCACCCCTGCCGCAGCCGCGGCAAATCCGAGCGCGAAGGAAATTAAAAAGGCGACGAGCGTCCTTAAAAGCGTATGCCCGAACGCCGCCCAGAAAAAGCCCTCCGCAAAGAGCGCGAAGAACTCCTCCGCGGTACCGAAAAACGAGGGCACGAGGTAATCGTTGCCGACGACCGCATAGGCGACAAGCCACACAACCCACATGAGCACAACCGAAAACAGCGAGCAAGCGAGGTTATAGCCGTTTTCGGAAAGATACTTTTTCATGTCTTAAACCGTATAGAAAAAGGCATCCGTCGGAGTGCCGAAGCTTGAAGATGCGACAGAGTTTATCTTGGACATATATGCAAGCACGTCCGCCTTGCTTTCCGACGCGGTAACAAAGCCTATGCCGCTGTTTTCGATTACCGTCCTGGTGAGAGTGTTTGCCGTGAGCGTGCTGACATAGTCCGCCTTGTACATAAGCGAATTGACGGCAGAAACTATGGTCTCGGCAGAGGTATTTACGTCCATGAGCCAGGTCTTGGTATCGTCAAACGTATCGATAAACGCCGTTATGTCGTCCGCGCTTACCGAGGTCTTTGCCACGGCGACGGCCTGGGGATAACCCTCTCCGCCCTCATAAAGCTCCTGCAAGTCGCCTGCAAACGAAAGCTTTCCGCCCGTAGCCGAAACCTTTGTGCTTGCCGCAGGTTCGGGCACGACGAAGTAGTCGCAGTCGGCATTCGAAGGCACGGCCTCGGCGGCATCTATCGCCTTTAAATTGACCTTATCTGAAGCGGCCTCTGCTCCGTCTTTGAGTTCGTTGAACTCGAGGTCGTTATCGGCAAGTATCGCCTTGAAGGTAAGCCCCGGCACATTTGCAAGGTTTATGACGCCCACCGTCTTGCCGACGAGCGAGGCGAGGTTAGACAAGGTTATCTCCTCCCCCGTCGCCTTTTTGAGTATGTACAGGTTGCCGTGGGTTACGGTGCCGAGCATCTTATATTTTTCGCCGTTTCCCAGAAGTTTCACGGCAGCATTTACGGGCATAATGGCTATATCCGCCTGAGCATTTTCGCCCGAAACATAGGTCTGTATTGTGTTGGCGTCGACAATGTTTACGTCGAACTTTTCGGCAAGCTCGCCCTCGTAAAGGCGCGCGACCGACAGCGCGGGCGCTCCGTCGGGGGCGAACACCTTCAAAGCCTCTCCCTCCTTCTCTCCGCCGCAGCCGTAAAGCCCGACCGTCGCGGTTGCGCTCAGCGCGATTGCCGCCATGATTGCAGTCATCTTATTCATATTGTTTTCTCCTTTTTCGGCGTCAGGAGGCATCTTTTGCCCCTTCCGCCTTAAAAATTTTAATTTACCGTCAGCACGGGCGTTAAACCGCCCGCATAATGCGCAGTCACTTGCTCTTGCTCATCAGCGTCTTTGCGGTAACGCCCGAAAGATTGCCGAGCTTGCCCGTGAACGCATTTATTATCTCCTCGGGCGCGTCTATGATTACCGAGATTACGTTGACGCCCTTCTGCCGATAGGGCACGCCCATTCTCCCAACTATGTAGTCTCCGTATTCCGAAAGTATGGCGTTTATCTCCTCGGCGGAATGTCTGTCCTCGGCAATTATGCCCGTTACCGCAATTCTTGATGAAGTCATAAAAAAACACCCCCTCAACTTAAAAAGGGGTGCTAAAAGGCGTTGCGCGCATTCTGCCGCAACAAAAAATGCTTATTCACCCCTTTACCCTCAGGTTTCCCTTTGAATTCAGGCTGTTATATAATATCATACGGCGCAGAATTTTTCAAGCATCTGCATAACTAAATGTGCACTCGGCATAATGTTTGTATGAAAACTTTGAATCGCAGACTGATTTTTACGGCGGCAGCCTTATTATGCCTTACATTTACGGGCTGTTCGTCGACCTACTCCCCGAGAAATATGCCGGGTGACGGCGAGCATATGGAGGAGATTATGCCCGAGAACGCCGAACAGGACGAAAACATTCTGCCCGAGGACGGCGACAGGTGTCCCGAATGTCCCGACTGCCCCGACGACAGGTGCCCCGGACGCCCCGACGGCGACGGGAACGGAATGCACCGCCGTCACAGACACGGCGGCAAGGACCAC
Source organism: uncultured Clostridia bacterium (assembly GCA_944354125.1). Taxonomy (GTDB): domain Bacteria; phylum Bacillota; class Clostridia; order Christensenellales; family Borkfalkiaceae; genus Coproplasma. The sequence goes on from CALVPT010000007.1 coordinate 38,356, forward strand.
GGCTGGCGCAGGGTCAGACCGCATCCGATAGCTCCGCCCGACGACGGCGGTGACAGCGGTGCAGACGGCGCGCACTTTGCCGCGCCCGAAAGAGGCTAAAAGCGGCAACGCCTTTCAATTGCTCCGCACATATGTGCCGATGAACAGCCGTGCACGCGTTTTTGCCGCGGCTGAAAGCAATGTGAATCTCAGGCAAAACGACAAAAAATCAGGCGCGGAAATTTTGCAAAAATTTCCGCGCCTTAAGCTTGATTTCAGGGTCGGCCGTCCGTTAAAATCCCTTAAATTATTTCTTGTTGTAATTTATGAGACAGCCGCTTAAGATTATCTTCTTTTCTTCGGGCGTGAGACTGCCGATTGTGAGGTATATCTTGCTTGCCTTGCCGCCCGAGATGTGCGTTGCCGTGATTACGGGATCGTCCGCCGCAATGAGCGCCTTTATATTTTCGATGAGAATGTAGTCGCCCACCTTGAAGTCGAACTTCTTGCAGACGAGGGGAAGCATGCCCCAGTTAATGAGGTTGCTGCGGTAGCGCTTGGTGGCGTACTCGAGGGCGATGTTGGCTATTCCTCCGAGTACCCTCTGGCAGGAAGCCGCCTGCTCCCTTGCGGAGCCGTCGCCGGGCTTTCTGGCTATGACCGCGCTGCCGAGGAGCGTATTTTCGGGAATGTCTGTGCCGACCTCCTTCAACACCTCTTCGGGCATTCTGCCGCTTGTCCTTCTCTCCTCCTCGAGCGCTTTGACCGCCTTTGCCCTGCCGACATACTGAGGGTCTTTTCTCGAGAGTGCGAACTCGGCAAGTCTTAAGGGATTGGAACGGTATGACGAGGTCTCGCCCGAGGGAATGAGCTCGTCCGTCGTCGTGACGGGGTCGTCTATGACGGACACCGCCTTTATGAGCACGTTATCGGTGAGCGCTATCTGTTCGGGCCAGTCGGCGATGTTGTTGCCGTATATGAGCTGTTCTTCGGGGTGGGGATGACCTGCGCCCGAGTATACCCTGCGCTCGTATATTGCAGAATCGAAGTAGTACTTCTTTATCTTCTTTACGAATTCGACCTCGGTTGCAGGGGTGAGCACGCCGCCGTTTGCCGCCGTAGCCGCAATCGAGCGCGCGTCCATTAGGGCGACTGCCGAAAGCTGATGTTCGCCGAGCTTGCTGCCCTCCCTGTTTTCGAAGTTGCGCGTAGTATGGCGCACCGAGAACGCGTTGTCCGCAGGGGTGTCGCCTGCGCCGAAGCAGGGACCGCAGAACGCCGTCTTGAGTACGGCGCCGCTCTCCATGAGCGCAGAGGCATAGCCATTATCCATTAGGCACTTGAACACGGGCTGGGACTGGGGATAGACGCTGAGCGAAAATTCGTCGTTGCCGCACGACTTGCCGCGCAGAATTTCCGCAGCCTCGGCAATGTTTTCGTACGTGCCGCCCGCGCAGCCCGCTATTATTCCCTGGCTTACATACACCTTGCCGTCCCTCACCTTGTCGAGGAGACGGAAGGGCTTTGCGCCCTCGCCCTTGAGCCTGTTGCCTGCCGCCTCTACCTCGCCGAGAATGTCCTTTGCATTGTCTATGACTTCCCTTATCGTATATGCGTTGGAAGGGTGGAAAGGCAGCGCAATCATGGGCTCTACCCTCGAAAGGTCTATGACGACGGCGCAGTCGTAATATGCGGGGTTTGCAGGGTGGAGTTCCTTGAAATCGCCCTCCCTGCCGTGCAACTTATAGTATTCCCTCGTCGTCTCGTCGGTCTCCCATATGCTCGAAAGACAGGTAGTTTCGGTGGTCATTACGTCTATGCCCGAGCGGAAATCCATGGTGAGGTTCTTGATTCCGGGGCCTATGAATTCGAGAATCTTATTCTTGACGAAGCCGTTTTTGAAAGTCGCGCCGACGAGCGCGATTGCGACGTCGTGGGGACCTACGCCCTTTTTGGGCTTGCCCTTGAGATAGACGGCGACGACCTGGGGACGCTTTATGTCATACGTGTCCCTGAGAAGCTGTTTTACGAGCTCGGGACCGCCCTCGCCCACGCCCATTGTACCAAATGCACCGTAACGCGTGTGGCTGTCGGAGCCGAGTATCATCTTGCCGCAACCCGTCTGCATCTCCCTCATGTACTGGTGAATGACGGCAAGATGAGGAGGCACGAAGTTGCCGCCGTATTTCTTTGCCGCGGAGAGTCCGAAGAGATGGTCGTCCTCGTTTATCGTACCGCCGACGGCGCACAGCGAATTGTGGCAGTTGGTAAGCGTATAGGGCACGGGAAATTCCTTGAGCCCCGATGCCTTAGCCGTCTGAATTATGCCGACATAGGTTATGTCGTGAGAGGCGAGCGCATCGAACCTTATTTTGAGGTTGTCCTCATCCCCCTTGTTATGGCTTTTCAGAATGGAGTACGTGATGGTGCCCTTTATCGCCTCCTGCTTTTTCGCCTCGACGATAAATGCCTCCCTCTCCCTGACAAGTCTGCCGTCAAGGTAGTATACTCCGTTTTTTACGAGTTTAATCATTGGCCAACCTCCGATAGTTGTTGACTATAATTTTATATCAAATTGCAATTTTAATCAAGCTTTAAAGGCGAAAAAATGATTTCCTCGTGAAATTAACATAATTTAAGCCTTTCGGCATTGATTTTTTATGCCGATAATTGTATAATAGCCATATGAAGACGTTCAGATACAAATTTACGAGACTCACATTCTGGCTGATAATAGCAGGCATGGTGCTGTGCGCCGCAGGCTTTGCCTTAAACCTCTATCAGTGCATACGCTACGGAATAGCCTCCGCCGCCGACCCCGTATACCCCATAATTCAGTATACGACAATGTTCATAGTCACCGTCGCGCTCTTTGCGATACTTCTGAGCGTGCTCATCTTTTCGGCTTATATCGTCGACGACAAGTACTTCAGAACGCGTTTCGGCTTTATTGTGAGCAAGTACGACGTAAAAAAGATCGAGTACATTACTCTTGACAGAAAGACAAACAAGCTCGCCGTCACTTTCGACGACGACAACTATATAGTCGTAGTCGTCAAGGAAGAATGGTACGAGGATTTCGTGCAGGCGCTTTTAAAGGTCAACCCCGCAATCGAGTACGAGATTAAATCGCTGGAAAACGACAAAAAAGACGGACTTAAATAACTTTGCGCGGAAAAATCTGCATTGCGGCAAAGCAGCCGTAAAATCAGCGCGGCGGCAAAAAGCCGCCGCTTTTTTGTGCATTGACGGCGCTTAAGGAGCAATCAACTTTACGTGGAATGGATTGACGAGGTAAAAAACAGAATAAAGCGCGGACGGATTATACTTTTCGACCGCGACAGTCAGCCCGTTGCCGCGCTGTACGAAAGGCTGTGCGTTGCCGACCGCAGAGCAGTCGTCACATCGGCGACTACGACTTTGTGCGGGCAAAATTTCTCAGCCGATGAAAACCTGCGCGCAAAAATCATAAAGCCCCCGATGCGGAAATTGTTTCCGCATCGGGGGCTTTTTTTAATTTTTATGCAGACCGCATTACGCCTGCGCCTGCTTTTTAGCTTTCTTCTTTCTGAGCATCTTCTTGACGGAAGTGTGATGCTCTTCGCCAGCCATGAGCCTGACTAAGTTCTTGTGATGGGCAATCCACGTTATGAGGTTGAACACCAGAAGGAGCATGAGACAGAGCACGACATAGACGTTTAACATCTCGTCGGCATAGCGGAGAATGAATATGACCGCCTGCCATATGGTATATACCGAAACGCCGAGGAGCGACGCCATAGAGCCCCACTCGGTGATGTAGACGTAGATAAACAGGCATATGAATATGCCGAGGCCGATAAATACGAACCACCACGTTTCGCAGGAGAGGGCGCACCAGAAGAGTCCTATGGTAGTGGCTATGCCCTTGCCGCCCTTGAATTTCATGGTTACGGGGAACACGTGGCCTATTACGGCAAACACGCCGAAGAAATAGCGCGCGAAGTCGGAGACGACGACGTCCGTACCCTCGAACAGGTATCCCCTGAAAATGAAGTAGCCGCAGAGCACGGGTATCGCGCCCTTGAGTCCGTCGCAGAAGAAGTTTATGAGTCCTATCTTGAGTCCGAACGTGCGCGTCATGTTCATTGTTCCGGGATTGCCGCTGCCTATGTGGCGGATATCCTTATGCTTGAGTCCCGAAATGAGCACGGCAAAGTTGAAACAGCCTATGAAATAGCTTATCACCGCGCCGAGCAAAAACCAATACCACAGTTCGGAAAATGCAATTTCAGTCATTTAGCCCTCCTTTTTCTCCCTTACGACTATGCGTATGGGCGTACCCGAAAAGTCAAACGCCTTCCTTATGGTGTTCTCCAGGAAGCGCTCGTAGGAGAAGTGCAGCAGATCTTCGCTGTTGACGAACAGCACGAACGTAGGCGGCGCGACGGCTACCTGCGAGGAATAGTAGACCCTCAGCCTTCTGCCGTTGTATGAAGGCGGCTCGTTTGCCCTTACGGTATCCGAAATGAGGTCGTTGAGCGTGCCCGTAGGTATTCTGAAATGGGCGTTTTCGTAGACCTTGTCCACCGCCGCCATTATCTTTTCGGTGCGCTGACCCGTCTTTGCCGAGACATATATCGACTTGAAGTAGTCCATGAACTTGAGGTCTTCTTTGAGCTTGTCCTCAAACTTGTTTATGGTATTAGTATCCTTTTCGACGAGGTCCCACTTGTTCATGACGATTACCGACGGCTTGCCCTGTTCGTGCACGTAGCCGATAATCTTGGTATCCTGCTCGGTGAGTCCTTCCGTGCTGTCGACGACGAGCAGGCAGACGTCCGCGCGGCGCACCGCGTCGAACGCGCGCATTACGGAGTAATACTCCACGTCGTCCTCTACCCTCGCCTTCTTCCTTATGCCGGCCGTGTCGATTATGGTATAATTCTTTCCGTCGAAGGTGAACTTGGTGTCTATGGCATCCCTGGTAGTGCCTGCAATGTCGGTGACTATCGAACGCTCGAAGCCGAGAAGCCTGTTGACAAGGCTGGATTTGCCCGCGTTGGGCTTGCCGACGACGGCGATTTTTAAGCTGTCGTCCTCCTCGGTCGAAAACTTTTCGAAATAGCTTACCGCCTCGTCGAGGACGTCGCCTATGCCCGTGCCGTGCTCTGCCGAGACGGGGAAGGGTTCGCCGAGTCCCAGAGAATAGAACTCGAACACCTTGTCCTCAGAATATTCGTCAATCTTGTTGACCACTAAAATTACGGGCTTTTTGCTGCGGCGGAGCATATCCGCGACGTCATAGTCGGAGGTCGTCAGTCCTTCCTTTCCGTCGACGAAAAAGAGTATGACGAGAGCCGTCTCAATTGCGACTTCCGCCTGCTTTTTAATCTGCCGCCACATCACGTCGTCGCTCTTCATCTCTATGCCGCCCGTATCCACGAGGGAAAAATTCTTGCCGCGCCATTCGGCATCGGCATACAGCCTGTCCCTGGTGACGCCCGGTCTGTCCTCGGTTATGGATATCTTGCGCCCTACGACTTTATTGAAAAAGGTGCTCTTGCCGACGTTGGGTCTGCCCACTACGGCTATCAAAGGATTTGCCATGGCTTAACTTGATTTCCTGTCTTTATTTTCACTTTCATTATAAATTAACGGCGCAAAAAAGTAAAGCGGTTTGCACGGATAACCGCACAAACCGCCCCTTATATGCCGCCATATATCAGATGAACGAGTTGAGTCCGAGTCCGACAAGGCCCAGAATGCCGAGCACGAGGAACACGATATACACCGTCTTCCATGCCTTGGGCTTATTGCGCACATAGTCGTATGCCGCAAGCCATGCCGAGATGAACAGCGCTATCTGGGCTATCATGGAGCACGCTCCGCTTACCTTGCTGCCCCAGGTGATTATTACGCCGCATACCTCTAAAAGCTTTAAGATAAAGCTTATCAGACCTGCGACGCCTGCGAGCACTACGCCCCAGAACGCACATACCTTAACGAGAGGATAGTGACCGCTGTATACAACCGTTCTATTCTTTGTTGACTTCTTTGCCATGATTGTTCTCCTTTATTAGATTGCAGTCTAATTATAACAAAGCTGAAAAAAGATTGCAACAATTTTTTCAGCAAAAGCCGTCGAATTTGAGTTTTTTGAGCACGGCGACGAAATAGTCGGGCAAAGGTGCTTCGAACGTCATGCGTTCGCCCGTGGAAGGATGGGTCAGCTCGAGTCGGCAGGCATGCAACAGCTGTCCGTTCAGCCCGAACTCCCTCTTCTTTCTGCCGTAGACGTCGTCGCCGACTATCGGGTGCCCGATATGCTTTGCGTGCACCCTTATCTGGTGCGTCCTTCCCGTCTGGAGCACGAAACGGCAGAACGTATAGCCAAGACTCCTGCCGATTACGTCGTATTCGGTAACGGCGTACTTGCCGTGAGCGGCGTCGACCACCGCCATCTTTACCCTGTCGTTGGGGTTTCTGCCTATGTATGTCGAGATTACCCCTCTGTCGTCTTTAAGATTGCCCTCCAGAAGGGCGAGATATGTACGGCGGCAGCTCTTTTCGGCAATCTGCTTTGAAAGGCTAAGGTGCGCGGCATCGTTTTTTGCCACGACGAGAAGCCCCGAGGTATTCTTGTCTATTCTGTGCACTATTCCCGGGCGGATTACGCCGCCAATTCCGCTCAAATTATCCAGCCGAAAGAGCAGCGCGTTGACCAGCGTCCCGTCTAAGTTGCCGTTGCCCGCGTGCACCGTAAGCCCCTGTTGCTTGTTTATGACGGCGATGTCCGCATCCTCATAGACGATGTCTATGGGTATATCCTCAGGTTTTGCCTCCGCCTCCCTGACGTCGGGCAACACCGCCTCTATCTCGTCGCCGACGGCTACCGCCTGCGAGGGCTTGGCAGTCTTCCCGTTTATGGTCACCCCGTCCTCTGTGAACAGCTTTTTGACCGCCGAACGGGTAACCCCCTCGAGTTGGTTGCTGAGATATACGTCCGCCCTCGGGCAGGACTCACGGGCGATAAAGCGCCTCTTTTCCATCACTTGTCCTCTTTTTCGTCCGAGTCGTCGGACTTTTCGCCGTCGGACTTTTTGCCGTCAGCGTCGGAAGATGCGCCGTCCTCGTTGCCTTGGCTTTCCGAACGCTCCTTTGCGGCTGCCTGCGCCGCCTTTGCCCTTGCGGTAAGCGGCAGAATCGCCCACTCGTTGAGAAACAGGCTGTCTATTACGGCGATTATGACGCCGAAAACTATCCAGAAATCGGCAAAGTTGCAGCACGCCTGGTTGAAGAACATGTTTACCCAGACGAAATCCCTTACATAGCCGAAGGCAATTCTGTCGACGAGGTTGCCGACCGCGCCCGAAACAATCATTGCGAGGGCGAGTTTCAACAGGATAAATCTTTCGGGAAGAAACAGAAAGCACGCGCACAGGACGGCAATCATTACGAGCGTAAGAATTATGAGAAACGCCCTGCCCCACTCGGTATCGGCGAGAAAGGAAAACGCCGCGCCAGTGTTGCGGTAGCCGCTTTCCACCCATATGAGACGGGGAATGACGGTAAAGTTCCAGTCATAAGCCTCCTCGCAGTGCTTGAGTATGAGGTCGACGGCGAGAAGCACGACAAACACGGCAATCATGATTGCGCTGACTTTGCCGAAATGCACTTTGAGTTTGCTGAAAAATTTCTTTGTAGCCATAGTCCGATTATACCACACCTCGGGGGCAAATAAAAGCATTTGAGGCACAAAAAAGAAAAAGCGCAGAAAATGCATTTTCTGCGCCCTATTGCTTTATGAACCCCAGACTTATGAGTATTGCCCTGTCGACCCTGGACATAGCCGAGGCAGGCAGTTCGCCTATCCTCTCTTTGAGCCTCCGCTTGTCTATCGTCCTTATCTGCTCAAGGAGAATGACAGACTCCTTGGCGAGCCCGAACGAACCTTCGGGCAACTCTATGTGCGTCGGCAGTTTTGCCTTGTTTATCTTGCTTGTCACCGCCGCCGCAATGACCGTCGGGGAATACTTGTTGCCCACGTCGTTCTGCACGACGAGCACGGGGCGTACGCCGCCCTGTTCGCTGCCTACGACGGGGGACAGGTCGGCATAGTACAGCTCTCCTCGCTTAATCGTCATTTTCCTGACCCCTTGCTGTTGGTTTTAAGTTTCGCCGCGGTACGGTAGCTTAATACATTATACGTCCGCGGCACTTAAAATTGTTGACTGCAAGAAGCAATTTTATACCATTAACCTTAATCGAAAAGCGTAGGTATCTCTATCATCGGACAGACGCCGAGGGTTGCGCATATTCTGTATGCATAGTATGCGACGAGCAGGGCGAGGAAGGTTATGCCTGCAATCTTGCCGAGTTTGTTCTCCTTGGCGAACGAGAATGCAAGGAGTACTGCCGCCGCGATTATGGACATGTAGCCGTCTGCAAGCGAGCTGACGTCGAAGGGAACGCCCGTGCCTGCCGAGCTGACGAAGCCGAGACCTGCAATTAAAAGCAGGTTGGCGATGTTGCTGCCTATGATGTTGCCCGTGGCGATGCCCATATCGCCCTTCTTTGCCGCGGACACCGAGGTTACGAGTTCGGGAAGAGACGTGCCGAACGCCACGACGGTTATGGCGACTATCGAGGTGGGAATCATCAGGAGATCCTGCGCGATGTAGGTTGCGCCGTCGACGACGAGCTTAGCGCCGAGCACGACTAAGCCGAGGCCGACTATGGTTATGACAATGAGGAACCAAGTCTTATCCTTGAGCTCTTCATACTTTGCGCCCACCCTGTCAAGCCAGCCGAAAAAGCCCGTTCTCTGCGGTTTTTCTGCCGTCTGCGCGGAGGATATGTCCGCCTCCAGCAGCGCGGGCTGTGTGCGCTTTGCCATGATTATGGTGTATGCCATGAACAGCGCGTAGAGCACGATCAGGATAAGTCCGTCATACCACGTAAAGCCGTTGCCGATGTCGCCGAGCAGAATGAATATGAGGCTGACAATTATAAGGAAAGGAATTTCGATGCAGCGCGAGCTCTTTTCTACGGGAATTTTAGCAACCAACGCCGATATGCCGAGAATGAGCAAAATATTTATCATATTGCTGCCGAGCACGTTGCCCATTATTACGCTTGCCGCCTCGCTGTCGCCAAATGCCGCCTTTATGCCGCCGATTACCGACACGGCCGCCTCGGGCGCGGACGTGCCGAGCGCGACTATGGTAAGGCCGATTATGAAGGAGGATACCTTGAGCTTTGCGGCGATGCCTGCCGCACCGTCTACGAAGAAATCGGCTCCCTTGACCAGAAAGACGAATCCGACGATTACTGCCAAAATCCACAATACTGCCATAACTTTCTACCTTTTAAATTTATTTTTATGAAAATTTCACGGTCTGAACGCGCGTTTCACCGAGCGTTATTGCCGTTTGGTACAAAAAAAGACTTTTAACTTAAAAAACTTTAAGTTAAAAGTCTTGTTACCGAATTTAAAAGTCGGCGTCAAACCCCGAGCGGTTGCGCTGTGATGTCGTTGTTTGACTTGAACTACTCCCTTCCAACAGGCGTATTTTACCATTTCAAGCGCCGTCAAGTCAAGCTTTTGACGACGTCTTTTATATTTTTTATTATGTCATGCGAGGTCGTGCAGTATTCGCCGCACTCTTTTCCCGCAATTTCCGCCGCACGCCCTAAGACAAACTGCGCGCATACCGCCGCATCGAAGACGTCCAGCCCCCTTGCGGCATATCCTGCGACGAGCCCCGAAAGAATGTCGCCGCTGCCTGCACGGGCGAGCGCCGAGCTGCCGCGCGTGACCAGGCTGACCTTACGCCCGTCTGTCGTCAGCGTGACGCAGTTTTTGAGATGCACGACTACGCCGTATTCCGCCGCGAACGCCTTCGCCCTGCCTGCGGGGTCGGAAAGTATTTCCTCCTCCGTGCAGCCCGAAATGCGCGAAAATTCCCTTACGTGCGGAGTTATGACTATCTTACATTTCGCGCCCTTCAGAACCTCCTTGCCGTACGCCGCAAGCGAATTTATGCCGTCGGCGTCAATTATCAATTTGCCGCCGTAGCCTTCAATCAGATTGCATACCTTTTCGTAGGTGGTCTTGTTGCATCCGCAACCCATTCCTATCGCCGTTGCCGACGCCGAAAAATTTATCCCGTCGGAGTAAATGACCTGGGGATATGCCGCAACCAACGCATATTTTAGCCTTTCGCCGACCGCCGCCGAGACATAGCCGCATCCGCTAAGGAGCGCCGACGAAACCGACAGCGCCGCCGCCCCGACATAACAGTCCCCAGCGACTATCTGACAGCTGCCGTACGTGCCCTTGTGGCTGTTGCGCTTTCTCTCGGGGAAGAACGCTGAAATGTCCCCGTCCTCCGGCGAAGTTACGGCATACTCTTCCGCCTTTATGCCTATGTCCCTGTCAAGCCTCTCTCCGCAGAGGTCTATGCCGTCGCCCAGGACGTGACCGAGCTTGGGACAGGCAATTGCGACCGTCAGATTTGCCCTTACGGCTACTCCCATAATTTTGCCGTTATCGCCGTTGAGTCCGCTGGGGATATCTGCCGAGATTACATATGCCCCGCTCGCGTTTATACGCTCAATTATACGAGCATGCTCGCCCGTCACCTCTCGGCACAGTCCCGTGCCGAAAATGCAGTCGACTATTATGTCGGCGGAAATGTCCGAAGAATATTCGCCGTCATAGCGCGCTTTTTCCCTCTCGCAGTCGGCAGACAGTCTGCCCGTCAGCCCGTATACCATTATATGCAGTCCGCTGCCCCCGAGAAGACGCGCCGCCACGTATCCGTCGCCGCCGTTGTTGCCCGTGCCGCAGACGAAGAGAACGCTCTTTGCGCCGCGACTGACGGCAGCAAGCGCGACCTCGCGCGCGATTGCCCTGCCTGCTCGCGCCATGAGCTCTTCCGACGGCGTGCCGCCTGAGATAGTCGCCTCGTCCGCCGCCCTCATCTCGGCATTGCTGAGATATATCTTCATGTTAGCCTCAGACTTATTTCGCCGCTCGACAGCCTTTCGACCTCGCCGCCGACGCTGACTACCAGCCTTCCGACGTCGTCGACGTCTAAAGCGGTTGCCAAAGTCCTTTCCCCCTCCCTTATGATTATTACCTGTCTGCCGAACCAGTCTATATATCTCTTATAGTCGGCCACAGTATATTCCCTTTCAAGATTTTTCGTCAGCGTGCGCCTTACTTCCGCAACCGAAAAGGCATGTCCCGCCTGCTCGCTCATAGAGGTGGCAATTGCCTTGAGTTCCCCCGAAAATACGTTGTTTACGTTGAGTCCGATTCCTACGATTGAGCGGCATATATTGCCCGACGAAAGCGTATTTTCAATTAGCGTGCCCGAGATTTTGCGGCCGCCGACGAGCACGTCGTTCGACCACTTTATGACAGGTCTGAGTCCGTACTCTTCGACCGTCCTGCATACCGCCACGCAGGAGGTTATCATAATCGAAAACGCCTTGGAAAAGTCGAAATCTCTCCTTATTCTGAGCACGGACACATAGACGCCGCCCTCGTCGGAGACAAACGCTCTGCCCTTGGTGCCCCTGCCCGAGGTCTGCCGCGCCGCCGAAACTATTGCGTCCTCGTCGCCGCCCAGTCGCTTGAGGTATTCGTTTGTGGAGTCGACCTCGTCGAGCTCAATAATCTTCGCCATCGCCCAGCCTGTCGCACGCCGCCTTTACCTTGTCGTAATCATACCCTCTGGATATGAGATAGCGGCAACCCTTATATATGTTTTCCTTTGTCCTCTGCTTTCCGCGCAGATACTTTTCGAGAAGGACAAATATTTCCTCCTCGTCGTCGGCATAATCTTCAAGCTCTTCCTCCACCACGCTCTTGTCTATGCCGCGCTTTATAAGCTCTGCCTGCATGGCGCGCTTGCTCTTGCCCGAAACGCCCTCGAGATAGCTCTTGCAGTAGGCATTGTCGCCCAGATAGCCATAGTCCTTAAGCTTGTCTACGACATAGTCGACGACCGCCCCTACGTATCCCTTTTTGGCAAGAAATGAGCGCATCTGACTTTCTGTCTTGAGCGACGCCGAAAGATGCGTCATGGCCTTATCCATCGCCTCGCTCTTTTCGGTCTCGAGCTGCAGCCTGTCGAGTTCGGCTTTGTCTATGCTCTGCCCGACTTTGAGGCGGTTTTTTATCGCCACTTCGAGCTTCATTCCGCAGTAAAACCTGCCGTCTATGAATATGCTGCACCGCCGCTTATCCTTGACCTGCGGCTCTATTGAGGTTATCTCCGACATGGCGCGTTCTCCTTTGAAATCAATGACATTTTAGCATTTATGCCGCACTTTGTCAATTACGATTATTGACATACGCCTCAAGCCGCGGTATAATAACTTTAATATATTTTAAAGAAGGTAATACCATGGCTGTGGAAATCGACTGGAAAAGTTTAGGATTCGGCTATATAAAGACGCCCTGGCGCTTCGTCGCAAACTATGACGGGAAGAGCTGGGACAAGGGCGCTCTTACGCAAGAGGACATGATAACCATCTCCGAATGCGCAGGCGTATTGCAGTATGCGCAGACGGCGTTCGAAGGACTTAAGGCATACACCACCGAGGACGGAAGAATAGTCACGTTCCGCCCCGACCTCAACGCAGAGCGAATGGACCAGTCCGCCGCAAGGCTTGAGATGCCCACCCTGCCCGAGGGAATGTTCCTTGATGCGGTGGACCAGGTAGTAAGCGCAAACAAGGACTACGTACCCCCCTACGGCAGCGGAGCGACGCTGTACCTGCGCCCCTATATGTTCGGCAGTTCGCCCGTAATAGGCGTAAAGCCCGCCGAAAAATATGAGTTCAGACTGTTCGCAACCCCCGTCGGTCCCTACTTTAAGGGCGGCGTTAAGCCCATAAGCATAAGGGTGAGCGACTTTGACAGAGCCGCACCCCACGGCACGGGACACATCAAGGCAGGACTCAACTATGCTATGAGTCTGCACGCCATAGTAGACGCGCACAATCAGGGCTTTGACGAGAATATGTATCTCGACGCAGGTTCGCGCACATACGTCGAGGAGACGGGCGGCGCAAACTTCCTGTTCATAACCAAGGGCGGCAAGGTGGTAACGCCCAAGTCGGATTCCATACTCCCCTCCATAACCAGGCGTTCGCTGTGCTACGTCGCCGAAAAGTACTTAGGCCTTACCGTAGAGCACAGACCCGTAAAGTTTGAGGAAGTAAAGGACTTTGCAGAGTGCGGACTGTGCGGCACGGCTGCCGTAATTTCGCCCGTAGGCAAGATTGTTGACCACGGCAAGGAGATTTGCCTGCCCTCCGGAATGGAGCACATGGGCGAGATAACCAAGAAGCTCTACGACACTCTGACGGGCATACAGATGGGCAGAATACCCGCACCCGAAGGCTGGCTTAGGGAGATTAAGTGAAATGATAGACGAAAAAACTCTCTTTTGGGTCAACTCACCCGAAAGATATGAAATATCGGCGGATAAGATAGAGATATATACCAAACCTCACACCGACCTGTGGCAGCGCACCTACTACCACTTCAGAAACGACAGCGCACCCATGCTGATGTTTACCGCCGAGGAAAAGTACTTCTCCCTTACCGTAAAGACCGACTTTGAGAGCAAGCACCGCTTCGACCAGTGCGGAGTTATTTTATACCTCGACTGCGACAACTGGCTCAAGGCGTCGATAGAGTACGAAAACGAACATATCCAGCACCTGGGCAGCGTTGCGACCAACAACGGCTATTCGGATTGGGCGACGACCGAAATCGACGCCGGCATAAAGTCGATGTGGTACAGACTCAGCCGCAGAGAGGACGACTTTAAAATAGAGTGCTCGGAAGACGGCAATACGTTCAGGCAGATGCGCATATGCCATATGTTCAACGGCGGCGGAAAGATAAATATAGGCATATATGCCTGCAGCCCCGAGGACTCCAGCTTCAGGGCGACTTTCAGCCATATGGAGATGGGCGAATGCAAGTGGCTGCCCCACGACGGTCAGCAACCCGACGAAGAATAAAGCAAAATAAACTGATAAGCCCGTCGGCACCAAAAGAAGTGCCGACGGGCTGTTTTTATACTGTTTTTATGCTGTTGGACTGAAAAAATTATGCTTTCAGAGGCTGAAAGGATAGAGATATTCGCGCTTTTTTACGATATTCACCCTGCCGTTGAGCCTGTTGACGAGAGCGGAGTCGAACGCCTGCTCCGCCTCCTTTTTTACCGCAACCGAAAATATTACTCTGTCGGCATAGCTTACGCCGATTATCATGCAATCGTTCTCGCCGAAAAAGCGGTTTACGGCGTCTATGTAAGGATAGTCTACGATATACTGACTTTCGGCGCAGGGCTGATAGCTTACCCTGACCGCCCCGGCAAGATTTTCCGCAACGCTGCCCGAATATGCCCTGACAAGTCCGCCCGCGCCCAGCTTTATTCCGCCGAAATAGCGCGTGACGACGACCGCCGTCTGCCGTAAGTTATTGGCCTTTATGACCTCCAGCATGGGCATGCCTGCCGTTCCCTGCGGCTCTCCGTCGTCCGAAAAGCGCATGAAGTTACCTATGTCGTCTGCGATGTAGGCATAGCAGTTATGCGTGGCGTCCCTGTACTTTTGGGAGATTTCCGCGACGAACGCGCGCGCCTGCTCTTCGCCCTCGACGTGGCGCGAAGTGGCGATGAAGCGCGATTTTTCTATGACTTTTTCGGTGACGAGTTCGCCGCTTACTGACAGATATCCCTGCATATAAAGTTATACGAGTTTTATTTTTATGTGAATCTTTTTGCCCTTGTGGAGAATGTCGCCGCTCTTTACGGGCGCGTTGATGTCCGTTACCTTTTCATCGTTAATCGACACGCCGCCCTGCTGAACGAGCCTTCTCGCCTCGCCGTTGGACGCGCACAGCTTAGCCCCTACGAGCACCGAAATGACCGTAGGCTGAGCGACTGAAACCTCGGTTTCGGGCAGGTCGTCGAATGAACCGCCGAACGCAGCTTTTGCCTGTGCCTGTGCCGCCTTTGCCTTGTCTTCGCCGTGGACGAGCTTTGTGAGCTCGTATGCGAGAATTTCCTTCTTTTCGTTCACGCGCGAGGCATCCCACTTCTCCATCTCCCTTATCTCCTGCATGGGAATGAAGGTGAGCATCTTCATGCACTTCATGACGTCGGCATCGTCGACGTTGCGCCAGTACTGATAGAACTCGTAAGGAGTCGTCTTGTTTTCGTCCAGCCAGACCGCGCCCTTTGCCGTCTTGCCCATCTTCTTGCCCTCGCTGTTCAAAAGCAGGGTGATGGTCATTGCATATGCATCCTTGCCCGTCTTTTTCCTTATGAGCTCGGTACCTGCGAGCATATTCGACCACTGGTCGTCGCCGCCGAACTGCATATTGCAGCCATACGCCGTGTTGAGGTGATAGAAGTCGTACGCCTGCATTATCATATAGTTGAACTCGAGGAAGCTTAAGCCCCTCTCCATGCGCTGCTTGTAGCACTCGGCGCGAAGCATGTTGTTTACCGAGAAGCACGCGCCGACGTCCCTTAAGAGCTCTACATAGTTGAGCTTTAACAGCCAGTCTGCGTTGTTTACCATTATCGCCTTGTCGTCGCCGAATTCGATAAACCTCTCCATCTGCTTTTTGAAGCACGCGCAGTTATGCTCTATCATTTCGGGGGTGAGCATGGAGCGCATATCCGTCCTGCCCGAGGGGTCGCCTACATAGCCCGTGCCGCCGCCTATGAGCACGACGGGCTTGTTGCCTGCCATCTGTAACCTCTTCATGAGGCACAGCGCCATGAAGTGCCCGACGTGCAGACTGTCTGCCGTAGGGTCGAAGCCTATATAAAAGCGCGCGCCGCCGCCGTTTATCAGCTGTCTTATCTCCTCTTCGTCGGTAACCTGGGCAATCAGCCCCCTCTCTTTAAGTTCTTCAAATATTTCCATATCGCACCTTAAAATTATCTATTGTATTGAGTATAGCAACTATTGCCGCATTTTGCAATTGTTTATAATCAATCGTTGAAAAAATCTTCCTTTTTAAGGCTCTGGCGCGCCTTTTCTATCGCCCTCTTCTCTATCCTGGAGACGTATGAGCGCGAAATTTTAAGCCTTTTAGCCACTTCGCGCTGGGGAGTGGGCACGCCGTCTAAAAGCCCGTACCTGAGCGTTATTATCGTATATTCGCGCGGATTGAGTATGCCCTTAAGAAGCTCTATGAACTTTTCGCGCTGAATAGATTTTTCGACGCGGCGGAATACGTTTTCCTCCTTTTCGGCGAGCAGGTCCATTACGGTCAGCTCGTTGCCGTCCTTGTCTACGCCGACGGGGTCGGAAAGCGAGACGGTATTTTTATACTTCTTGCCGGCGCGGATGAGCATTAGTATTTCGTTCTCTATGCACCTAGCCGTATAGGTGGCAAGCTGCGTGCCCTTGCCCTCCTGAAAGGTATTTATGGCCTTTATAAGTCCTATCGAGCCGACGGACAGCAGGTCGTCGGTTTCCGCCGCACCCGTGTACTTTTTGACTATGTGCGCAACCAGACGCATATTGTGCCTGACGAGAATGTCCCTGGCGTTGGCGTCGCCAGCCCTGGCAAGCGCCAGATATCGCCTTTCGTCCTCCTGCGAGAGCGGCTTGGGAAACGTCCCCTTCTGCCGCACCATTCCCGTAAAGATGAAGATTTTGCTCAAGAGCAGCCCGACCACATCGAAAAACATATTGCATTCCCCCTTAAAGTTGAGTTTAATAGCATATGAATCCGACGGGTTGTCTAATAACAAAAAAAGGGCAAAAAGCCGAATTAAGCCCTTTGCCCTTGTCTGTCTTTATTCAATTGCCCCCGCAATATGCCTTGATTATCGGCTTGCGGAGCCTTGAAATTATTCGAGTTCGAACGCACCCGTATAGAGCTGATAGTACTTGCCCTTCTGCTCTATGAGCTGTTCGTGGCTGCCCCTTTCGATTATCTCGCCGTGTTCGAGCACCATTATTGCCTTGCTGTTCCTTACGGTCGAAAGTCTGTGGGCTATGACGAATACCGTCCTGCCCTCCATGAGCTTATCCATGCCCTGCTCAATGAGCTTTTCGGTACGGGTATCGATGGACGAGGTTGCCTCGTCGAGAATGAGCACGGGGCACTCGCTGACCATCGCCCTGGCGATTGCGAGCAGCTGGCGCTGACCCTGCGACAGGTTGCTGCCGTCGCCCCTGATTATCGTATTGTATCCGTCGGGAAGATGGACAATGAAGCTGTCCGCATTGGCGAGCTTTGCCGCCTTTATGCACTCCTCGTCGGTGGCGTCCAGTCTGCCGTAGCGGATATTGTCCATTACCGTGCCGGTGAAAAGGTGCGTATCCTGCAGAACTATGCCGAGCGAGCGCCTGAGGTCTGACTTCTTTATATCCCTTATGTTTATGCCGTCATAGGTGATTTCGCCCGACTGGATATCATAGAAGCGGTTTATGAGGTTGGTTATAGTCGTCTTGCCCGCGCCCGTCGAACCGACGAAGGCTATCTTCTGACCGGGCTTGGCATACAGCGTTATGTGCTTTAAGATTACCTTGCCCTCGTCATAGCCGAAGACTACGTCGTTGAAGCGGATATCGCCCTTCAGGGGAATATACTCGGACTTGCCGCCCTCAAGCGGTTTCTTCCACGCCCATTCGCCCTCTGCGCTCTCGCCGTGGGTCAGCGTGATGTTGCCGCCCTCGTCCTCGGAAGGTTCATCTACCATCTCGAAGATTCTCTCCGCGCCTGCAAGCGCCATTACGATAGCGCTGAACTGCTGCGAAACCTGCTGAACGGGCATATTGAACTGCCTTGTGAACATCAGGAAGGAGACGAGCATGCCCGCCATTACGGCGACTCTGTTAGCCGAGCCCGCATTCTGCACGCTGCAGAATATCGAGAGCAGACCGACTTCGCTGCCGAGACCTATTATGAGCACGCCGACGAGCGCTATGAGCACATACTGCAGATATCCGAGGTTGTTGTTTATGGGACCCATTACGAAGGCATAGGCGTTTGCCTTGCTGCCTGCCTCGTTGAGCTGGTCGTTGACCACCTTGAACTGGTCCCTTGCCTTCTGCTCGTGGCAGAATACCTTTATTACCTTCTGACCTTCGGTCATCTCTTCGACGTAGCCGTTGAGCTTGCCGAGCGCCTGCTGGTTATACAGGTAGTACTTTGCCGACTTGCCGCCGATTATCTTCGTAGCCACGACTATTCCGCCGAGCACGACGAAGCCGACGAGCATGAGCGTCACGCTGTACATTATCATGAATACGAGTATTGCAATAAGCGTGATGGCCGAGGATATCAGCTGCGGAATGGTCTGGGTGAGCAGCTGACGCATCGTGTCGACATCGTTTGTATAGAGACTCATCAGGTCGCCGTGCGTATGAGAGTCGAAATATCTCAAGGGCAACGTCTGCATCTTTGCAAACATGTCGTTTCTCATCTTCTTGAGCGTACCCTGCGCGATATACATCATTATTATGTTATACGCAAAGGACGAAGCCGCGCCGATGAAGTACACGCAACCCATGAAGAGTATGTTCGAATATATTACGGACATGTCGGCGTTTTTGCCGTTTATGAGTTC
Organism: uncultured Clostridia bacterium; assembly: GCA_944354125.1. Lineage (GTDB taxonomy): Bacteria > Bacillota > Clostridia > Christensenellales > Borkfalkiaceae > Coproplasma. Next base: position 56,946 of record CALVPT010000007.1, read on the forward strand.
GGTGACAATGATAGATACCCTCGACGCCGAAAGCACGTTTGCCACCGAGGCGAGGAAGACGAACACGACGACGCAGGCAGTTGCAAACTTGTTGCGCGTGAATGTGTACCTGAGAAGTCTGCCCAACGTCTTCATGGGGTTCTTTGCGCCCCTTCCGCCCTTCATTCTGCCGTGAGGCCCTGACATATTAGCCATTATCGTCACCTCCCTGCATCTGAGATTCGTATACTTCTCTGTATATCTCGTTGTTCTTCAACAGTTCTTCATGCGTGCCTATGCCGTCTATCCTGCCCTCGTCGAGCACGATTATCTTGTCGGCGTCCTGCACGGAGGCGATTCGCTGGGCTATTATTATCTTTGTCGTTTCGGGAGCGTGCTGTCTGAGCGCCGACCTTATCATTGCGTCCGTCTTGGTGTCGACAGCCGAAGTCGAGTCGTCGAAGATTATGACCTTGGGCTTCTTCAGAAGCGCCCTGGCAATGCACAGTCTCTGCTTCTGTCCGCCCGAGACGTTTACGCCGCCCTGTCCGAGGTCGTAGTCATATCCGCCCGGAAGATTTTGAATGAACTCGTCCGCACAGGCCTGCTTTGCGGCGAATTTTATCTCCTCGTCGGTGGCGTTCTCGTCGCCCCACTTGAGGTTTTCCCTTATCGAGCCGGAGAAGAGCACGTTCTTCTGGAGCACCATTGCAACCTTGCTCCTCAGGGTATCGAGGTTATAACGCCTTACGTCGATGCCGCCGACCTTTACGGAGCCGCCTGCAACGTCGTAAAGACGGGGAATGAGGCTGACGAGCGAGGTCTTGCCCGAACCCGTCGCACCTATGATGCCGACCGTTTCGCCCGACTTTATGTGAAGATTTATGTTTTCGAGTACGGTTACGTCCTTCTTCTGGGAATAGCAGAAGGAAACGTTTTCGAAGTCAACAGTACCGTCGGGAACTTCGAATACGGGTTCTTCGGGCTTGGGAAGCGTAGTGCGCTCGTTGAGCACCTCGCAAATACGGTCTGCCGAACCCTTGGAAAGCGATATGAAGTTGAGGCACATTGCCACCATCATTACGCCCGTAAGTATCTGTGCGGAATACTGTATGAGAGTCTGAATTTCCTTGGGCTCTATGCTGCCTGCGAAGTTGCCGACATACATGTTCGAGCCAACGGTAAGTATTACTATGTTGACTATGAACATGACGAGCATGACGGTAGGCATCATTATGGCGAGTATTCTCTCCGCCTTTACGGAATAGGTATACACGTCGCCGCTCGCCTTTTCCATCTTGGAAATTTCCCTGTCCTCCCTTACGTAGGACTTGACGACCCTTATCGCCGTGAGGTCTTCCTGCACGACGGCGTTGAGGGAGTCGTACTTTTTGAACATCGTCCTGAAATAGGGCACGACCCTGAACATACAGAACGCCACGACTATGCCTAAAATTATTGCCGCACCTGCAAATATCAGCGCCATAATGGGCTCTATGACGAGCGTCATTATTATGGAGGCGATGAAGAGCACGGGCGCGCGGACGAGCATTCTTATGCTCATCTGATATGCGTTCTGCACGTTGGTGACGTCGGTCGTGATACGCGTTATCAGACTGGACGTCGAGTAGTTATCGATGTTCGCAAAGGAAAAACTCTGCAGGTTGTTGTACATATCCTCCCTGAGGTTATGCGCAAATCCGCAGCTCGCCTTTGCCGCAAGCTTGCCGCCGAGAGCGCCGCTATACAGCGCAAGCAATGCACAGACAATCATCAGAACGGCACAGATGACTATGGTATTGATATTGATCTGCGCCTTATCTCCCGTGGAAACATCCTGGAGCTCACCGACGATGAATGTCATCAGAAAGGGAATAAGTATTTCCATCAACGCTTCGACCGCCATGAGAATCGGCACTATTATCGAAGGTTTTTTGTATTCCCTCAGGCTTTTGAGTAATGTCTTAATCATTATTTTTGCCTTTCGAATTGCTTCTCCTTATATTATTTGTATTTTAGTATTATATCATCTTTACGGAAATTGTCAAACCACGTGACTTGTCTATTTTATCCGCACAATGTGAAATCTTTATCACAAAATCTCAACGCCAGCCATTATATAACCGTATGGCGACGACATTTTTCCTTCCTCTCAAAGGGCGAATACTTTAATTATATGCGGAGAAAATAAAATTTTGGCATAAAAATTGCTTGCCAACTCAAAAAGCATATGCTATAATCTTTTAGCAACTGACGCGTAAGGGCAATGCAGCTGTGTTTATGACCCATACGCATTCAGACAGAATATGGCCTTGTGGTCAAGCGGTTAAGACGGAGCCCTCTCAAGGCTCAATCCCGGGTTCGATTCCCGGCAGGGTCACCAAATAACAGAGCGGCAAGCATTTTATGCTTGCCGCTCTGTTTTTATCCCTGTACGCTCGAACACGGTCGGTTCGCCCGACCGACGAAGTCGGTCGCACGGAGCGCAAGCGGATTATCCCAGTGTTACAACCGACATTCACGGCATTGCACTTAAGGTTGCATTCCTAATATATAAATTCAGCCGCAAAAGTCAGCAAACTGCATTGATAAACAGTAAATTATTATGCACCCACAAATTGAAATCAGGGTCGGGCACGCAACGTGCCCGACCCTTTTTGCACATTAATTTTTACTTATCCTCGGTAATTTCCCTGAGGAATTCCTCATAGTCCTCTCTGCCTGCCTTTAAAAAATCAATGGCGGCATACGGGTGCACGTTGCGAAGCCCCGTGAGAAGATAGGGCACGTCATACCCCCACTCCACTCCGCTCTTTTTAAGCGGCGTCATATGCTCGCGCACGAACTCAAGCACAGGCTCTATTCTGTACTTCGGATTCCTGAGATAACCTATGAGCGATTCGAGATAGCAATTGCCCGCACCCCTGCCTATTCCGCTGACAGTAGCGTCGAGATATTCCACGCCCTTTGAATATGCCGCGATGGTATTAGCGAATGCCAACTGCTGATTATTGTGCGCGTGCACGCCCAGCTTTTTGCCGTACTTATATGCCGTTTCGCCGTACAGGTCGCAGACCCTTAAGATGTCGTCGGGATAGAGCGAGCCGAAGCTGTCGACGATATAAATGACGTCGACGGGCGACTTTGCGATGACTTCGAGCGCGCCCTTAAGCGTGCTTACGTCGTTTTTTGAAATAGCCATTATGTTGCAGGTGGTGAAATAGCCCATCTTATTGCAGTACTCGACCATCCCGGCCGCCTCCTCAATCTGATGGCAATAAGAGGCTATGCGGTATACGTCTATGACCGACTCGCTCACGGGCAGAACCTCGCACTTCAGGTCCACCCTGCCAACGTCCGACATAACGGCTATCTTCATGTTCGTGGCGTTTTCGCCGACGACGGCGCGTATTGCGTCCTCATCGCAGAACTTCCACTCGCCGAACTTGTTGACGTCGAACATCTTTTTTGAGACCTTGTAGCCGAATTCCATTATGTCGACGCCCGCCGCGAGATTGGCCCTGTAAAGCGCATCCGCAAATCCGCGGGGGAAACGGAACGAGTTGACTATTCCTCCGTCGCGCAGAGTCGCGTCCACTATCTTTACATCACTGTCCGCGTTAAGTTTTTTTACGTGCTCTGACATATTTCTTCCTCTTGCAATGTATAATCCTGCATATTCTACCACATGCGTAGGCAGACTGTCAAATGCATTACGGTCGGAGCGTTGCCGACGCCCGAGCGGCTGCCCGAAATGTGCTGTAATAGCTACATATGACAAAACATTTGAATGTAATTTTTTGCCATTATCCCCATTGTCGGAGGCAAAAAAATTTCACCTTATTTTCCCACAAGCGACAGATAAATGACATATACGATATTGAAAAAAAATCATAAAGATGATATAATTGGTAATGAAAAAAGCCACCAAAGACGGTGAAACAAATAGGGGAATTATTATATGAGTTATCTGACCCTTGACAAAGTATGCAAACAGTACAAGAGCGGCGACATATGCGTCGACGCGCTCAAAGACGTTTCCTTCTCGCTCGAGGACGGGGAATTCGTCGTCGTGCTCGGCTCCAGCGGCGCGGGCAAGACAACGCTTTTGAATCTCCTGGGCGGAATGGACAGCGCGACGTCGGGAAAAATCATACTCGACGGAAAGGACGTGACGGCGCTGAATAAGCGCGGACTTACTAACTACCGCAGAAACGACGTCGGTTTCGTGTTCCAGTTCTACAACCTCATGCCCAACCTGACCGCGCTGGAAAACGTGGAAATTGCCATAGAGATTTGCAAAGGGGCGCGCAACCCCAAGGAAGTGCTTGCCGAGGTAGGCCTCGGCGACAGAATGAAGAACTTCCCCTCCCAGCTTTCGGGCGGCGAACAGCAGCGCGTTTCGATTGCGAGAGCGCTCGCCAAAAACCCCAAGCTGCTGCTTTGCGACGAGCCGACGGGTGCGCTCGACTACGTGACGGGCAAGATAATATTGAAGCTTCTGCACGACGTCTCCAAGGAGCAGAAAAAGCCCGTAATTATAGTAACGCATAACGCCGCGCTCAAGGACATGGCGGACAAAGTCATACATATAAAGAGCGGACGCGTCGAATATATTGAAATAAACAGAACGCCCACGCCCATTGAGGAGATTGAGTGGTGAAAACCTATCTTAAGACTTTATGGCGAATGTTTGAACGCCATATAACGCGACTTATATCGATAATTCTGATGGTCGTAGTAAGCGTCGGACTGACGGCAGGCATAGGCATGGCAACCGATAAGATAAACGATTCGCTTGCCGAATACTATGACGACCGCAACGTCAGCGACATAATCCTCATGAACGAGGAGGGCGCGTTCACCGATGAGGATATAGGCCTTATGACCGACCGCTACGGCGAGGAAAACGTCACCGTGGGCGGACTTATCGAGTTCGAAGTAAAGGACGGCAAAGCCGAAGTCGACGGGTCTGAGCTTACCTTTACGGGCGTGCCCGACGGCATAGTGCGCGTATATATCTTCGACGGCGGCTCGCCCGAAGACCTTACGCAGAACAAGCCCGAAAACATAGTAAAATACGACACCTCGGCAAACCCCGACGCTCTGACGGTATATGCCGAAAGGCCGTCTAACCAGCTTGCCTCCTACGAAGAGGGCGCGACTTTCACCCTCTCCACAGTCATAAACACGACCCAAAAAATAACGCAGGATACCCCCATCGGTCCCATGGAGCTGGACGCCGATCTGACGCTGAACGTCAACCAGAGCTATGTGCTCGGCGGAACGCTTTTGAATCCCCTGCACATGGCGACGAGGGACGACCCCAGCTATACTGACGACCCCGCCTCCGACGACGAAAACGACATGCTCGACCTGACGGCGATATTCTACGTGTTCGGCAACCTGATAGACACGACCGCCGACGGCACGGCGACGGTCACCATGGGCGAAAACACCTTCACGCAGGAGATTTCGGACCAGGCCGTGACGATTGGCGCACAAGAGCTTAAAAACCAGGCGTATATACGCTTCAACACGCAGGACGCGCTCTTTTCGCTGGGCTATGACGGTGCGCTCGAAAACGAGGTTGCCGCACTGAAGTCCATGACATTTTCGGCGGATACAGAGATTCTTACCCTGCACGAGAACTTCTCCTTCGAGTCGTTCAGGGAATATGCGAACAAGATACTCGGCATAGGCTATGTAATGATGGTCGTATTCCTGTTCGTCACCGTGCTCGTCGTGCTTTCGACGATGACACGACTCTTAGACGAGGAGAGAGGACAGATTGCATGCCTGATGACGCTGGGCTACTCCCCCTCGCTCATAATCTTCAAATATCTGCTGTTTGCGGCGATAGGCACGCTGATCGGCGGATTTGCCGCATACTTTGCAGGGCTTGGACTGTCGTGGATAATATACATCAACTTTGAATGGAACTTCGTGCTTCCTCCCTACTCGGCAAACGTCGTGATGGTATTCTATACCATTACATTTGCGATAATACTGGTCTCCACCCTCGTAGCGACGATAATTGCAGGTTACAGGCTGACCAGTCAGCCGCCTGCAGAGCTGCTAAGACCCAAGGCGCCCAAGGCAGGCAAGACGGTATTTCTGGAGAAGATGCCGCTCATATGGAACAGGCTTTCTTTCAAGTACAAGTCGACTATGCGAAACGTGCTGAGATTCTTCGTGCGGTTTTTGATGACCGTCGTCGCCGTGGCGTTTTCGACGGCGCTGGTGCTTGCAGGTCTCGCCGTCCTTGACTGCTGTCTCTTCCAGGACATCGGCGGAGCGGCGATGATAGGCGTGGCAATAATAGTGCTGGTATTTGCGGCTCTGCTCAACTTCGTCGTCATATATACGCTGACCAACATCAACATAAGCGAACGAGAGCGCGAGCTTGCCACCCTTATGGTGCTGGGCTATCACGACGGAGAAGTTGCGGGATACATCTTCCGCGAAATATATATAACCAGCTTTATCGGCATACTGTTCGGGTTGCCGCTCGGGTGCCTTTTGTGCCTGCTCATTTTCAAGGTAATGGGCTTCGGCTCGATTGCGGGAATGAACTGGTTCGTATGGGTGCTTGCGATAGTGCTTTCGGTAGTGTTCACCATACTCGTGACGCTCATGCTCAGGCGCAAGATAGTAAAGATAGACATGAACAACTCGCTTAAGGCGATAGAATAACCGAGGGATACAGGACAAATGACTCAGCTTGAAAGGCGCGTCGCCGAGGCAATGATTGCACTCTATTCGGGCGACGCAAAGAGAATACAGCACTTCATAAAGGTAAACGCATTTGCCAAGCTCATAGCCGAAGGCGAGGGCACGGACGAACGCACCAAGGAGATAATTTCGCTTGCAGCATACGTGCACGACATAGGCATTCACGAGAGCGAAAAAAAGTACGGCTCGGCAGACGGCAAATATCAGGAAATCGAAGGTCCCTCCCTTGCACGCGCCCTGCTTACGGAGTGCGGCGTCGACGGCGAGGCGATTGGGCGAATCTGCCACATAGTAGGCAAGCACCACACCTATACGGACATAGACGGCATCGACTATCAGATAATCGTAGAGGCCGACTTCATAGTCAACTGCTACGAGGACGGCATATCTCAGGGCGGCGTTAGAAATGTTCTTGAAAAAATATTCAGAACGGAGAGCGGCAAAAAGCTGCTCGGCGAAAGCTTCCTGGAGCCCAGAAAATAAGCGGCTCGAAATGCGGCGATATTGTCAGACGGCATCGTCTTAAACCAAGCCGCAATATAAAGCCCGTTGCGCGGCTTTGGACAGGAACAGACCAGAACGCTGATTCAGCCAGCCTTATCAGATAACCATTTAGCACCCCATTATAATTTAAGGATGGCGCGGCGGTCTTTATGACCGCCGCGCCCCCCTGTTTGGCACATAAAACGCAACGACGACGTTAATTTTTAAGTACATATCGAATGTTTGAATTTAAAATAATGCGGAATTAAAAAATCAGTGCCGCGCATCTCAATGATGCGCGGCACTGTATTTTTACGCGTTAAAATTATAATCAATAAGCCCTTGCGAAGTATACGGTGTGCTTTGCCTTTTTGCCGCAGACGGCGCACGTCTCGTGCTCGAGATTTTCGGCGAACACTCTCGCGGATGCCGCGGTCGTCTCCTTTATCTTGTCCTCGCACTCCCTGCAGCCGCACCATCCGGCCTTGACGAAGTTGCCGCCTTCGACGCCATTAAGGATGCCGTCGAGGTCCTCAGCGCGGACAATCTTCTTGTCCCTTCTTACCCTTGCGCTCTCGAGCATATTCTTCTGAATGTCGTCGAGGAGGGCGACGACCGTCTGCGCGACGCCTGCCCTTGCGCTTTCGCCCTTTTCGCACTTATCCCTGCGGAAGATAACAACGTTGCCCGCCGCGAGATCTCTGGGACCTACTTCTATTCTTACGGGAACGCCCTTCATCTCCCACTCGTTGAACTTCCAGCCGGGAGAATTGTCGGTATTGTCGAACACTACCCTAACGCCTGCCGCCTCGAGTTCGGACTTAATCTCCTCGCACGCTTCGATTACGCCGCCCTTCTTTGCGGCTATGGGAACGATTACCGCCTGTACGGGCGCAACCTTGGGAGGAAGCACAAGTCCCCTCTCGTCGCCGTGAGCCATTATTATTGCGCCTATGAGTCGCGTGGACACGCCCCAGCTGGTCGTGTAGCCGTACTTCAATACGCCGTCCTTGTCGAGATACTTTATTTCGAACGCCTTGGAGAAGTTCTGTCCGAGATAGTGCGAGGTGCCTGCCTGAAGGCTCTTGCCGTCCTTCATCATTGCCTCCATTCCGTATGTCGCAACCGCGCCTGCAAACTTTTCCTTTTCGGTCTTTCTGCCGCAGATTACGGGAATTGCAAGTACATTCTCGGCAAATTCCTTATACACGCCGAGCATCTTCATGGTCTCCGCCTCTGCCTCCTCCTCGGTGGCGTGAACGGTATGACCCTCCTGCCAGAGGAATTCCGACGTGCGGAGGAAAGGACGGGTGGTCTTTTCCCAGCGCATTACGTTTGCCCACTGGTTTATGAGTATGGGCAGATCCCTGTACGACTGTATCCACTTGGCATACATGGTGCCTATTATGGTCTCCGACGTGGGACGGATTGCGAGAGGTTCGGCAAGCTGTTCGCCGCCTGCGTGGGTAACCACCGCAACTTCGGGCGCAAAGCCCTCGACGTGCTCCGCCTCCTTGGTGAAAAAGCTCATGGGAATGAGCAGGGGGAAATATGCGTTGGAGTGACCCGTCGCCTTGAAGCGCGCGTCGAGCTCTTTCTGAATATTTTCCCATATCGCATAGCCGTAGGGACGGATTACCATTGTGCCCTTTACGGGACCGTAATCTACAAGCTGAGTCTTAATGACTACGTCGGTGTACCACTGCGGAAAGTTGGTCTCGATATCCGCAAGATTTTCTACAAAAGTGTCTTTTGCCATATTCTGCCCTTTTCAAATTTATGATTTTTCGCTAAGATTATAACACACGCCGCATCAAAAATAAAGTGATTTGCTTATGCTATTCAAAAATAAATAAGTCAAAGCAAAATCAAAAAAAGCCGTCATTTAGTTGTATTGACGGGCAAAATAATGTATAATAAAGACACTATGAGCAATCTAACGTACAGAAATCTTAAGAGCGGAACGGACGTCAGGGGATATGCCGTGGCAAGCCGCGAGCACGAGGTCACGCTGACCAGCTCCGCCGTATACGACATTACGGGGGCTTTTTTGAAGTGGCTCTCGGCAAAATCGGGCAAGACCAAACTTAAAATCGCCGTCGGTCACGACGTCAGAATTTCCTGCCCCACAATACTCTTTTCGCTTAAACATTCGGCGCTGAACAGCGGAGCGGATGTAATGTGCTGCGGACTGTGCTCCACCCCTTCTATGTTCATGCTGCTCAAGGACGGAGGCTATGACCTGGACGCGTCCATAATGATAACCGCCTCCCACCTGCCCTACGACAGGAACGGACTTAAGTTCTTTACGCCCGAGGGCGGACTTGAGGGCGACGACATATCCGAAATACTTTCCATGGCGGAAAACAGGGAGAGAATCGAGGGCGGCAAGGGCACCTTTACGGAGATATCCTATCTCGACAGATACTGCGACGGACTTGTCTCCCTGGTGAGGGGCGCGTGCGGTTCCGATACCCCCCTTAAGGGCAAGAGAATAATAGTAGACGCCGGCAACGGCGCGGGCGGATTCTTCACCGACAAGGTACTGAAGCCGCTGGGCGCGGACACGACGGGCAGCCAGTTCTTAGAGCCCGACGGATATTTCCCCAACCACATCCCCAACCCCGAGGACAAGGAGGCGATTTTAAGCCTCAAGCGCGCGGTGCTCGCCTCGGGCGCTAACCTCGGCATAATATTCGACACCGACGTCGACAGGGCTGGTCTTGTCGACTCCGAGGGCAACGAACTCAACAGAAACCGCCTTATCGCTCTGACCGCGGCGACGCTCGACGACAAAGAGGCGAGCATAGTCACCGACAGCGTGACTAGCGACGGACTTGCAAAGTTCCTGAAAGAGCGCGGATACAGACACATAAGGTTTAAGAGAGGATATAAACACGTCATAGACGAGGCTGTACGCCGCAACAAGCTCGGCGAAAACTGCCCCCTCGCGATGGAGACGAGCGGTCACGCCGCATTCAGGGACAACTACTTCCTCGACGACGGCGCATACCTCGTATGCCGCCTTCTGATTGCAATGGCAAAACAGGCTAAAAAGGGCGAAAAGCTCATCTCCCTCATCTCCACTCTCGAGACTCCCGAGGAAGAGGACGAAATAAGGCTCAAGTTTTCCGCCGCGTCTGTAAACTTCCGCACGGAGGGTCAGAGGGTAATAGACGAGATAACCCACTTTGCCCGAAAGGACAGCCACATAACCGTAGCCCCCGACAACTATGAGGGCGTAAGGCTGAGCTTCGACGAGGCAAGCGGCGACGGCTGGGCGCTCCTCAGAATGAGCGTTCACGACCCCGTGATGCCCCTCAACTTCGAGAGCCGCGTAAAGGGCGGAAACGTCAGAATGGCAAAATACTTCTACTCGATTTTAAGGAAATATCCCTTCCTCGACCTTACGGCAATAGAAAAATTTATAGGATGATTCGGCTAAAGCGCAGCAAAGCGCGCGGCCGCACATAATACTTTAAGGAGAAACAAAAATGTCAGTTCAGCAGAAAAGCGTTGACGCAATCAGGATTCTCTCGGCAGAGGCCATAGAGAAGGCAAAATCGGGTCACCCCGGCATATGCATGGGCGCGGCTCCCATCGGATATGAATTATTCGCAGACTTTCTCAATTACAGCTACAAAAACCCCAAGTGGGACAACCGCGACAGATTCATTCTTTCGGCAGGTCACGGCTCTGCAATGCTCTATTCGCTTTTGCACCTCTTCGGCTATGACGTGACCAAGGAAGACCTTATGGCTTTCCGTCAGCTCGGCTCCAGGACGCCCGGACACCCCGAATACGGCAGGACGGACGGCGTAGAGACCTCTACCGGTCCCCTCGGCCAGGGCATTGCCAACGCCGTCGGCATGGCGGTTGCGGAAGCTCACCTTGCCGCCCTTTTCAACAAGCCCGGCTATGACATAGTCGACCACTACACCTATGTGCTCTGCGGTGACGGCTGCCTTGAGGAGGGCATAAGCTATGAGGCGTGCTCCTTTGCAGGCACCCAGAAGCTCGGCAAGCTCATCCTCCTGTACGACAGCAACAACATAACCATAGAGGGCGACATAAAGACGACTTTCAGCGAGGACGTAGCAACGCGCTTCATTGCGCAGGGCTGGCAGGTTATACGCGTAGACGACGCAACTAACCTGGCTGCGCTTAAGATTGCAATCGAGCGCGCAAAGAGCGACCTTACCCGCCCCTCGCTCGTAATATGCAAAACCAAGATAGGACACGGTTCCCCCCTCGAGAACACGGCTGCCTGCCACGGCGCTCCCCTCGGCGAGAGCAACCTTGCAAAGGCAAAGGAAAACCTCGGCTGGACGAGCGACCCCTTCGAAGTTCCCGACGAAGTAAAGGCGCACTGCCTTGCGATAGCCGAGGAAAAATGCGCGGCAGAACAGCGCTGGAACGCACTCTTTGCTTCCTATGAGAGCAACTATCCCCTGCTTGCAGCGCAGTACAAGCAGTTCATGAGCGGCGCAACCCCCGACTTCAACGCAATAGACGGACTTTCCGACTTTAACAAGCCCGAGGCAACCAGAAGCTGCGGCGGCAAGATAATCAACCTTGTAGCCAAGGTTTCTCCCAACCTCATGTCCGGCTCTGCCGACCTCGCCCCCTCCACCAAGACGGAAATAAAGGGCAGCGAATACTTCTCGCCCGAACACAGAGAGGGCTGCAACATTCAGTTCGGCATAAGGGAACACGCAATGTCGGCAATATGCAACGGCATTCAGATTCACGGCGGTCTGCGCGCAATCTGCTCGACATTCTTCTCCTTCGTCGACTACATGAAGGCAGGCATCAGAATGAGCGCGCTTATGAGTCTGCCCGTAACATATGTAATGACGCACGATTCCATAGGCGTAGGCGAGGACGGCCCCACCCATCAGCCCATGGAGCAGCTGGTAATGATGCGCTCTTTGCCCAACGTCAACGTATTCCGTCCCTGCGACGGCAGGGAGACTGCGGCGGCATATATTTCGGCATTCACCGCAAAAAATCCCACCGTCATAGTCGAGTCCAGACAGAATCTGCCCGCATATGAAAATACGGGATTGCAGGCGCTCAAGGGCGCATACGTGCTCGACGACTGCAAGGGTCAGCCCGACGTATTGCTCATTGCCACGGGTTCGGAAGTAGAACTGTGCATGGACGCAAAGAAACTGCTCGAGGCAGACGGCATAAAGGCAAGAGTCATCTCTATGCCCTGCATGGAGCTCTTTGAGGCTCAGAGCGAGGAATACCGCGACAGCGTTATACCCAAGAACGTAAAGGCAAGAGTCTGCGTGGAGGCTGCAAGCCACTATTCGTGGTACAAGTACTGCAGGGACTACGGCGAACTTGTAACCATGACGTCCTTCGGTACTTCGGGTCCCGCAAAGCAGCTCTTCGAATACTTCGGCTTTACCGCAGCCAACGTTGCGGCAAAGGCAAAACTCTCCATCGAGAACGTAAAGCTCGACAGAGCCAGCCACTGATTTGCACTTAATTGAAAACGCTAGGGCGGCATCGGAAAAATTTTCCGATGCCGCCCGTTTTTTTATGGACTTAACATGCCTGCCCTGCTCATGCGGACTTTATGTTTGTCAGCGCGACAATTAAGGGCGCAGCCCTGCACCGCATGCAGGTTGCAGGCATTGTCCTATGCAAAAGGGGCGCGACGGGAAGATTAAATCTTTCCGTCGCGCCCCTTAATCTCACTCAGAGGGCACCGCCAAGCGGCGGTGACTTGAAAAACTCAGCCGAGCGTAGCCAGCGCCGAGCACAGTTGCGGCGAAGAGAGAATCGTACAGCCGCCGAGCACGGGCGCGAATATGGGTTCGTCGCTCTGGTTGACGCTTACGCCGAGATGTTCGGCGAAGTATTCGGCAAATCCGTCGAGGCGGGTAAGACCGCCCGTAAGGTATATTCCGCCGTGCACGACCGCGGAGGAGACCTCTGCAGGGAGCTCCGAGAGCACCGAACGGGTATATTCGATTATCTTGTCGACGTACAGCTTTATGACCTCCTCGAGGTGGGAAGAATTTATCGCCACCGACGAGGGCGCGCCGCTTACGGCATCCCTGCCGTCGACGACGGTCATCTTATTGTCGTCCTTAAGGAGGCTGCCGACGACGTTTTTAAGCTTTTCAGCCGTCAGCGCGCCTATCTTTACCGAGAAATCTTCATAGAGAAGATCCATTATATGTACGTCTATGTTTCCTCCGCCGAGATTTATGGAAAAGCCCGAAATCATTCCGTCGAGCGAAAATACTGCAATTTCCGTCTTGCCGTAGCCCACGTCGACGCAGAACACCGGGTGAGAGGGCGAAAGATTTACCCCCTGCCCCAAAAGCGCGGCGTACGGCGTGCGCGTAAAGTACAGTCTGCCGACGTTGAGTTCTTCGGCAATCGACCTGTAACAGTTGAGAAGCTTTTCCGTGGCGCTGCAGGGGACTATGAACATTATCTCGCAGTTGCGCGCCTTGCGGCGGGTGACCTCCACCTTTTCGAGGAAATGCGAAAGCAGCGCGCTCAACAGCTTTGGCTGCACTATTTCGCCCTCGCAGACGGGGTTTATTATGCGCGTATTGTACGCCGCTCTGCCCGAAAGTGCGCGCGCATCGTCGCCGAACGACTTTATGCTTACCTTTCCGCCCTCGGCATCCTGCACGGCTACGCACGTCGCCTCCGACAGAACTACGCCGCACCCGAGCATGTATATCTTTGTTGTCCACGACCCTACGTCAATTATCAATCTTACCATCGCTCAGCACTTCATCCATCATTTTTTTGACCAGTCCGACGGGCATTCCTACGACGTTTGTATAACTGCCGTAATATTCCCTTACGACTCCCTCGTCCTGTATGCCGTAACTGCCTGCCTTGTCCATGGGCGAACCGCCCCTGACATAGTCGTCTATAAACTCATCCGAAAGGCGGTTGAAACGCACCTCCGTCTGCTCGAAATCGGTCAGCTTTCTGTCGCGGTAACGCACGCATACACCCGTCATTACATAGTGCGTCTTGCCCGACAGCATATGTAAAGTCGCCCTTGCGTCCTCCTCGTTTTTGGGCTTACCGAGTATCCTGCCCGAGTAGACGACTATCGTATCGCACCCGATTACAAGGGCATCGGAATTGGACGAAAACACCTCGTCGCACTTGGCCTCTGCAAGGGAAACGACTATCTGCTCGGGAAAGAGCGAAAGATTTACGCATTCCTCGCCCTTTGCAGGTATGACGTCAAATTCAGTTACTATACGGGACAATAATTCCCTGCGCCTCGGCGAGGCGCTTGCAAGCACAATACGCATAGACATCAGCTTTTAAGCACAAAAAACACTATATGCCGCTTACTCAGGCGAAGCGGCATAGTCTTTACGTTTCAAAAATCAGAGAATTTCGAGATTCTTGCGGAACGCCCTTCTGAATTCGGCACCCGCGCCGAGAGCATCCCTTATCTCAAGCGAACCGTCGCCCTCAACTTCGGTCTTCATTATTACCGAATCGCCGAGTATGTCGCAGTTGATGCCCTTTACCACGCCCGACATCGACCTGTCCAGGCTTTCGGCAATTCTCAGCATTACGCCGAGGCGCTTTACAATCTCTATATCGTCATCCTGCAGAATATCGCGGTATCTGTTCCAGTCGTATGCGTTGATGTCCTCTTTCTTGTGACAGCAGGCGGTGAACGCCGCGAGCACTATCTCCCTGTGCGTTGCGCCGTAGATGGTAGAGTTGAGTATCATGTAGCAGCTGTGACGCTGATGGTTGTAATACTTTATTCTCATGCCGCAGTCGTGAAGGGTTGCGGCTATCTTTAACACCTTAAGATACTGACGGGGGAACTTATGCAGAACTCTCAGCTGCTTGAAGAGCTGCACGCTCAGATTTACAACGTGCTCGACGTGCTTTGCATCGCAGTCGTAGTACTTGACGAGCGTCGTCAGCGAGTAGTTCATGACGTCGGATATGGGCTTTTCGAGCGTCGAAGGAAGCGCCTGACCGAACATCAGCCCCTCCCTTAAGCCCGAACCCGAAATGGTGAAGCCCGTGAGGTTCATCTTGGTTATGAACGCCTTTATTATGGCGAGCGCCGCGGGGAGAATGTCCGCACGCTCCTGCGAAAGTCCCTTTATCTTCTTTTTCTTGTCGAGGTCGAGCACCTTTATCATGTCGTAGAGGGGCATGAAGTCCTCGGTTGCGAGCACGAAGTTGTGCACCGTGTCGAGGGGATATTTATGCACCATCTTGCTTATCTTGAACACGTTGCGGAAAGAACCGCCTACGCCTATCATCTGAACGTCGGGCTCGACGTCGGACAGCCACTCGAGAGCGTTGAGCTTGTCGGCAAAGAACTCCTCCATCTTCTTTACCTGGTCTTCGGGACGGGACTCCTTGTCGGCAAACATATCGGTAAGAGTGACGGCGCCATAGGGAAGGCTGGCATAGTTGAGCATATTCCTGCGGTTGTAGTAGATGACCTTGACGGACCCTCCGCCTATCTCCAGAATGATTCCCTTGGGAATGTCCATGGTATTTATTACTCCGCGATAGACGAGCATGGCCTCTTCCTCGGCAGAAAGCACGCGCAGCTTTATTCCGCAACTCGTCTGGATTTCGTCAAGGAAAGAACGCTGATTCTTCGCCCTGCGCACCGCCTCCGTAGCTACGGCGATAATATGCGTAACTCCGCTTGCGTCGCAAAGGCGCTTGAACATCTTCAGCGTCTTTATGGTCTCAGCCACGCGCTGAGGCTTTAAAAAGCCGTCCTTTTCCATATCCTGACCAAGGCGGACGCTCTCCTTGAGCTCGTCAACAACCATGAAATAGCCGTCTTCGAACATATTGACGATTACCAATCTCGCAGAATTAGAACCGAGATCTATGATGCCTATCTTTTCCAAAATATACTCCTTTGAAAGCCGCTGAACTTCTATCCCTCTCAATGCAGAAACCTAAAGTCAATCGCGCTCCCATTTACACCTTAAATGTAAATCCTGCATTCCTACCACTATGCGAGATTATATCACATTTGTCCGTTCTTGTATAGATATTTTAAAAAAGTTTGTGCAATGTGCACAAACTATTAACAGTTTATGGCGATAAAACGGCAACTTATGCAACATCACATGTCCGAAACGCGTTTTAAAAGCTTAGGGCAGACGAAATCGGGCACAATCTGCTTTAAGGGGGCCAGCACGAACTGTCTCGACTCGTAGTCGGGGTGGGGTATGCACAGTCCCTCCTCGGCTATTATCTTATTGCCAAAAAATATGATATCTATATCAATCGTCCTGTCGTCCCAGCGGACTTTTCTCTCCCTGCCGAGCGAAGCCTCTATCCCGTGAATTCTGTCTAAAAGTTCCTTTGGCGACAACAGGCATTCGGCAAGACAGGCGCAGTTGAGAAAGAGCCCCTTTGCAACGCCGCCGTATGGCTGAGTTTCTATGAAATCGGAAATTTTAGTTATCTTCAACCCGTCGGTAAGCTTTAATGCGTCGAGCGCGGCGGTAAGATAAGCTTTTCTGTCGCCCTTGCTTGAGCCGAGGGACAGCACGACCTTTTCCCTGCACATCTTCTGCGTATAGCTTATGTCCGAAAAGTCGCAGTCGACGGGGGCGTGCGGCTTATGCACGGTTACCTCCGCACAGGTTACGCCGCCGAAATGAAGCATAATGTCTTTAAGGACGCTGTCGGCGAGCTTTTCGATGAGGTTAAATCTGTTGCAAAGGCATACCTCTTTTACGCGTTCGCACACCTCGGCATAGTTTACGGTAGTTCTTACGTCGTCTGAGGAGCGGGCGGCGCGGCTGTCAAAATCCAGCCTTATGTCGAACACGAAGGGCTGAGGCGTAACCTTTTCGCTGTCAAGCACGCCGTGGCAGGCGTTGAAAGTCAATCCCTTTATCTCAATCACCGTATACCTCCCTTATCGCCTGTACGTTTTCGGCGACGTCGTGCACTCTGACGAAGAGCACGCCCTTGCGCGCGGCGAGACGGGTGCTCTGCAACGTCGCAGGCAATCTGTCCTCCACCCTGCCGCCGAAGAGCGACTTGCGGCTGGTGCCCAGAAGAAGGGGATAGCCGACTTCCTTAAGCCGCTCGTATCCCTCGAGCAGCATAAAATTCTGTTCTCTCGACTTGGCAAAGCCTATGCCGCCGTCGACGCATATTCTGTCGGAGGGTATGCCCGACTTTTCGGCAAGCTCCGCCGAAGATTTGAGGAAGGAAATAACGGGGGCGAAAACGTCGCCCTCTATCGCCTTCCCGGCGTTGTGCATGATGCAGACCGACGCACCGTGCGCGGCTATGACCTTTGCCATGTCGGCATCGTGCGTCAGCCCCCATACGTCGTTTATCATGTCCGCGCCCAGTTCCAGAGCCGCCTCCGCGCACTTAGAAAAGTATGTATCGACGGACAGAGGCACGTCGAAATTGCGCTTTATGCGGCATATCGCCCCCTCCAGGCGGCCGATTTCCTCCTCGGCGGAGATTTCGCTATACCCCGGGCGCGTGGACTGAGCGCCGATATCTATGACCGCCGCGCCCTGCATTACGGCGCGCTCGACGCGGAAGAGGACGTCGTCCTCCGTCGCCCTGCTGTCCTTGAAAAAGCTGTCGGGGGTGAGGTTGACTATTGCCATGACGTAAGTGTATCCGTCGAAATTTCTGTCGCCAATTATCATCTTATGAACGCAAACGCCTCCGAAAGTTTGTCCTTGGGGAAATCGCCGAGCACCTTATAGGTGACCGTCTTGCTGCCCATCTTTTTTACGCCCCTGCACGTCATGCAGGTGTGCTCCGCCTCGCACCAGACGAGGACGGCCTTGGGGGCGAGATAACTCATAACCGCCTCCGCTATGTCCGATGTCATGCGCTCCTGAAGCTGAAGGCGCTTTGCATACACGTCCACGCAGCGCGCGAGCTTGGAAAGCCCGACGACCTTTTTATCGGGAATGTAAGCGATTGCCACCCTGCCGAAAAAGGGCATGAGATGATGTTCGCACACCGACGAGAACGAGATATCCCTTTCGACTACCATGTCTCCGCCCTCGACGGAAAATGTCTTTGAAAGTATCTGCTCCGCCGACATATGGGTGCCCGAGGTGAATTCGGCAAAGGCGTCGGCTACTCTGCGCGGCGTGTCGCAAAGCCCCTCCCTCGCGACGTCCTCGCCTATCGCGTCGAGGAACTCGGCTATAGCCTTCATTGCTCTTTCTCTATCCATTGCTTGCCCTCCTTTAGTACCGTGAACGAACCGCACAGCACAACTACTTTATCTCCCTGCGCCGCCTCCAATGCAGAGGCCGTGTCTTCCGCGCAGATTATGTTATCTGTTTTACGGCTGAATGCGGCATATATGCCGTCCAATGCCATCTTTCTGTAGCTCGGCGACGTGAACAGCACGACCCTTTCAAAATATGGCGAGAGTATGTCCGCCGCGGCGTTGACGTCCTTGTCCGAAAGACAGGAAAAGACGAGCGTCTTTGCCCCCTCCGTGCCCCTTAGGACGTCGGTGAGCGGTCCGAAGGAGTCGGGGTTGTGCGAGCCGTCGAGTATGTACGTCGTGCCGCGCTTTTTTATGATCTGTACCCTGCCGTCCAGACGGGTGCGCGCAAGCCCCTCGGCTATCGCCTCCTCGTCCAGGCCGAGCATGCGGCACGCTTCCGCGGCAGTTGCCGCGTTGTAGCACTGCGCCCTGCCGAGCATTGATATAAAATACTTCCGACCGCCGCAGGTGAAAGTCTGTCCGCCGTCGGCGGAGCGTATGTCTGAAATATCGTCGCCAGCAAACTTCACGCCGAGCGCCGCAAAATATGCCCTGCCCTCCTTGCTCTGCAGCGCGGATACGACGGACGGGCAGTCCCTTATTATGCCTGCCTTGTGGCGGCAGATATCCTCTATCCTGTTGCCGAGAATGGCAGTGTGTTCGAGCGAAACCGAGGTTATGACGGCGACCTCCTTATGCGATATGGCGTTTGTCGCATCCTCCAGACCGCCGAGGCCGCATTCGACGACGGCATATTCCACGCCGCTATCCGCGAACAGTCTGAGCGCGGCGACCGTTTCAATCTCGAACGCCGTCGGTCTGTCCTCGAAGGTCAGAGATACGTCGTAGACCTCGCCAAGGCACCGCCGCAATGCCGCATCTTCTGGCAGTTTGCCGTCTATAAGAAACTTTTCGGCATAGTCGAACACGGCAGGCGAAGTGAAAGTGCCCACCCTCCTGCCTGCGGCGAGCAGAATGTTAGTGATGTATGCCGCCGTGCTGCCCTTGCCGTTGGAGCCTGCGATGTGCACGATTTTGAGCTTTTTATCGGGCGATCCGCAGGCATCGAGCAGGGCGCGCGTGCGCTCCGGGCCGTATTTGCTGCCCTTGACTTCATACTTTAAAATTATGTCTATAATATCCCGTTCCACTTAAAAAGGACGCTCCTTGAAAAAAGTGCGTCCCTCGGATATGTTGATATTAGGACGCACGCAGTCACCGCAGGCATTTCGCCTTTCGTGCACAGGCTGTCCTACCTGCACCACTTTACGCGACTGAGCTATATGCACAGAATTATAACATCCGAATGTCGATTTTGCAAGGATTTTATGCAATGAACGCGCATTCCGACTAAATATTTTGCCGTACTGCGCGCATACTTAGGTTATGGCACTCATCTTCATAAGGACAGCGATAATCTTCATAACCCTGCTCGCCGTAATGCGGCTTATGGGAAAGAGTCAGATAGGCGAAATGCAGCCCTTCGAATTCGTCATAACCCTTCTGATTGCCGAACTCGCCTGCATACCCATGGCGGACAGCTCCATACCCCTGTTGTACGGCGTAATATCCATACTCGCCATATTCGTCCTGCATCAGATAGTATGGCTTATTGACCTGTGGTTCAAACCCATGAAAAAGGTATTCTGCGGCAAGCCGTCGCTCGTCATTACAAAAGAGGGCGTGGACGGCTATCAGCTGAGGCAAAACAACCTGGACGTCACCGACCTTATCGAGAGCATGCGCTCGGCAGGTTACTTCAATCTGGACGACGTTTATTACGGTCTGTACGAGGCAAACGGCAGTTTTTCCGCCCTGCCCAAGGAAGAACTTACCCCCACCCTGCCCATAGTCATCATAGACGGCGGCAAGACGGACAAGAAGAATATGGCGCTGTGCGGCCTTGACAGACAGTCGCTTGATAAGTTCGTCAGGGCGCAGGGCACAAAAATCAAAAACGTGCTCGTAATGACCGTGGACGGCAACGGCAGAGTGTATTTTCAGGAAAATAAAAAGCCGTACAGAATTCTTCGGTGCGAGGTAAAGGGCGGATGGTGAAGTCAATAATCTATACCGTTACCGCCCTGGCGCTGTGCCTGGGGTTCTTTTTCTGGACGCAGGGGTATCTGTACGGACAGTTTACGGAGTTCGGCGAGGCGATTGAAACGCTGTACGACAAGACCGAGGAGAAGTTGTCCAACCGCGAAGACGCATATGCCGTAAAGAGCATGTGGTCGGACAAAAAACAAAAGCTGCACATCTTCATTCCGCACAACGACATATCCTACATCGACTACTGGCTGAGCGAGGCGTGCTCGCTCATCTATACGGGCAACTATGAGCTTGCGCTGGGCAAACTCGAAGTGCTTAAAGAAATAGTAAAAAACCTGCCCGATGCCTATTCCGTAGCACTGGAAAACATCTTTTAAAGAGATTAAATTTTTGCAATTGCCCCTTATATATGCCGCAGATACGGGCTACTCGTACTCGCCGAGGTCCCTGCGCCTGTCGGGCTGAAAACAGTCTCGTTCTCCCTCGCCGTGAGGGCAACGGTCGCGCCGCTTTTCGGGCGGACATTCGCGCTTTGGCTCACAGCGGACGAGCACGACGTCCTCGCCTATCTTGGATACGTCGGCTATGGGTATGAACATATCCGAACGGGTCAGTCTGAACCCCTTGCACCCCGTGACATAAAAGCCCTTCACCCTGTTTTCGGGAAAGGTGAACGCAAGGTCGTACACCCTCCCGAGATTTTTGCCGTCGTTCAATGAAATGACGTCCATACGGCGCAGTCTGCTATACAAAAACTCCATATAAATATATATGCGGCGCACAGATTATTTGTGCGCCGCATACAGATATGTCGAAATATAGATTTATGCCGCCTTGAAGGGAACTAGGACGGAGCCGAAGCCTTCCGCCGCCTCGCCCAGTTTTTCGAAGAGGGCGTTGAGCGGATTGTTGTCGAATACCCATTCGAGACGGAACGTGCCCGTTATCGATTGTCTGAAGTTTTCCGCCGTCTCGCCGCCGATTGCGTGGACTATCTGGAATACTATGAGCGTCAGACAGCACACGACGGCAATGAGAAAGACGAGGCCGAAGAACTTGTTTATTACCTTCATGACGGGGTTATTCATCTCCACGATGCCCTTTATTATGTTGACTATGATAATCCTTATAATCTGCGCGATTATAAAGAGCGCCACGTAAAGAATTATCTTTTCTATGCCGATATCCATAAGGAAGTCGACAAAGCCGTTGTCCGCCTCCTCCATTACCGTATGAAGCCTTTCCATAAGCTCCTTGACGAAGCCCCAGCCCGAGACTATGCCCGTGAAGAAGTAGACGACGAAAATAGAAATTATGAATCCGACGATGCCGCCGGTGAAGAATTTAAGTAACTTTCCGAACCCGAAGAGCATTCCGAGAACTGCGGAAGCCGCAAGAACGGCGAGTACTATCCAGTCGATAGTGAGCATATGTGCATTTTCCTCCTGTCAAACATTATATCATCTGTCCGCACTCATTTCAAGCCTTACGGCAAAGCGACACAAAAATTTCACTTGCGATACACCTTAGGTCAAGTTTAATACGACGGGGGCGATAATGTCAACAGAATTTTTGCACGTTTGCGCATTTACCATATTTTTACGGCCGCAACGACGTCATTTGCGCCGCCTTGAAAGTACTTTCCGATTATTGTCTGAAATCATTTATCTTATACACTCCCGACCGCATTTTTAACCCGTAAAGTTTGATAATTTTTGCCTTTGCCGATTGCGCATTTATGCGCTGCCTGTGCCCTTCATCCCTTGACAACCGTATGCAAAATATGGTAAAATTGTTCATGATAAAAAAGTTGTTTTCACAAGATGCGACGGCAACGTCCGCCGCATCGCAAATATTTGCTATTTTACGGACAAAGAATGAAGAAAAAATACATCGTGATAACCCTGATAATGGCCGCCGCGCTCTTATGCGCCACCGGCTCCGCGGCTTGGCAGATAGGCGGCGAGAGCGAGGACGGAGTGACCGTCCCATGCATTACGACATTTTAACCCATAAGTTTAGCCCGCCTCTAAAAAGTCGGTTTCAAGGCGGAAATTTTCCGCCGCAACCTTACATTTTAAAATTGCATACACGTAAAGACACATAATAAGCGAGAGCGGCGCACCCGAAATTTTCGGGTGCGCCGCTTTAATATTTCAGACTGCTTTGAACTGCGCGTAAAGCGTGATATCCGACAATACGTATGTAAGATTGTCGAACCTGCCGTCGTTGACGGTGGGCGATTCCGAGGTATACCAGCCTACAAACTCATACCCCTCCTTTTCTGGCAGGGGAAGGGACTTTGACGACGAATAGAAGTTGAAGCCGTGCGCAATGGTCTCGGTGCCGAACGTGATGCCGTCTACGACAAGACGCACGACATGCCGCTGTTTGCTGTAGTCCGAAAAGTCGAACAGCACGCTCCAGCCGCCGTCGGCGGACTTTACGTATATTTTTGCGGCCGCTCTGTCCGTATAGTAATCGCCGACGTTGCCAAGAGACGGCGAAGGCTCGCCCTCGCCGATAAGCCAGCGGTTGGTCTTGGGAATGGTCAGCCGCTGACTTTCCCCGTCCGTAAAGAATATGTCGAGATATATATTGTCGGGGTCGGACGCCGTAAGCTGCTCGTTTACAGTAATTTTTTCTATGCCCACGCCGTTCTCCCCGTCCTTACCGCCGGGAACGACGAACGAGCTCGTTTTGCCGTCGTCATAGACTATGTTTACAGTCGTCTCGCCCGTTATAGGGTCGGTGACGGAAGTTATGGAGGTAATCTCGGAACCGTCCTCTCCGTCTTTGCCTGCCGGCAATTTTACGGTATACGGCTCCAAAGAGTCGTCGGAAAAGTTAATCGTAAGATAGGTGTCGCCCGTATCGGCGTCCACCGAGGAGGTAACTCCGCTTATGAACGTTCCGTACGGGAGGCTGAAAACGCTGTCCTGCCTGCCGTCGGTGTAGGATATGGTTACCACCGTCGCCGTATTTTCGGCATTGGGAACGCCCGAGACATCTGCTATGCCTGCTCCTTGGGCGCCGTCGGGTATGTAGAACACCGTAGGGGCAACCGATTGGTCGGAATAGGTTATGACTACCTTTGTAGTGCCTTCGTCGGTATGGCTGTGCGTTACGCTTTCCACCGACAGTCCGCCGCGGACGGCGCATCCGCCGAGCGAACAGCACACCGCCGCGGAAAGCACGGTTGCCGCAATAAATGCACGAATGCGTCCTTTCATATTGACCTTATCCTCCTTAAATGTTTACTCTGCCCTGTCTTACCATCCACATTTCACCGCCTGAAAATGCATATGCCGCACCGCAATCGGGACAAGTGTAAAGTCCGTCCGAAAGCGTGACCGAAGTACCCCTGCAATTGGGACAGAGGCGCGAATATATGCCCTCTTCCGCCCTTGCGCACGCCGTTCTGTCGGCAATATATCTGTCAGCTGACTCGTCCTCGCCCTGAAGTCCGCACACTGCGCTCTCTCCGCCGTCCAGGCGGACATAACGCGACCCTGAAATTGCCGCGACGGTAACCGCCGAAAATTGCTTGACGAGGGGTTCCCGTTCGGCTTCCGTTTCGTCCCCGAAGAACACGATGCCAGCGGACGGGTTGAAGCGCGAAGGGGCGAACTTGCGGTTATATACGTCGACGCGTGCGCCGCCCGAACACGGGAGGGCGGTAAGCGTAATTTCAAAGTCGCCGCGCAAAAACCTGACGGGGCGGACAAACGCCGTATAAGCGTCAAACGGTTCCCCCTTACTCTCAACGATATAACCAAGCCGCCAAAGCCGCACGGCGAGCAGCGCCGAATAATATGCCGAAAGCATACTTAAAATTGTCGTTTGGTCGGTACATATGTGCCTGCGAAGATAGAATTTATAGCACTTTCTGTAGCGCGGTTCGTGACAGAGCACGTTTGACGCCGACAACTCCGCACCCCTGTCCGAAGCGGCAGAAAGTTGACGGTAAAAGGGCGTATTCATAAGCCGCCTTGCCTTTGCATGCAGGCGATTGAGCCGCATATATGCCTGAACGAACGCCTGCGAGTTCTCCTTTAAAGCGCCGTCGTCGCCTATGCTCTTTGCCGCCTCGGAGCAGACCGAGCAATACTTCCCGAGCATTGACGAAAGCTCCGCAATGAGCCGCGCGACAAAGGCATTTTCGGCATTCAGTATCGTATGGCCGAAGTTTGTGACGTGCACTCTTTCGGGCGACATGCCGCCGCCCTTTCTGCGCCACAGCGCGCCGTCCCTGACGGTGGCGTTGAAGTCGCGCGGCGAGAGCGGACGGGCGTTTGCCGCAAGGCAGATTTCCTCCCTGCTCTCCGCCGAAAGACAGGGGTCTGTGACTATGTCCGAAATTGCGGCAAGCACGCCCGAAACCTGCCTGAAAAACTCATCCGAAGGGTAAGAGCGTCCGCCAAAACTTCTGAACACTTCCTCCGCCCCTGCAATATACTCTTCCGTATTCCGACAATTTATTGCCCTTTTATCGAGCGAGCCTACGGCGTCGCCGAGCGTTCCTAATGCATCTCGGGTCATATCAGAGCCTTCTGACCAGGCGGTCGACCGTGCGCTCGCACCGTCTGAGCCTGCCCTTGCCGTACGTCCTTTCAATGAGGCGCGAAAGCCCCATAAGTCCGCCGCGCATATAGTCTTCGAACCTGCCCTCGAGCTTTGCCGCAAGCTTTTGCGAGAGCACGATATCTATGAGCGAGTCCGCCTCCCCTCCGCAGGCGACGAACAGGGGAATGAGCTTTTCGAGCTGATTGGCAATTCTGTTGCCGAACGCCACGTCAAAATTTTCATAAAGGTATGCACATACGGCGTCGAACTTTGCCCTTTCCTCCCCGGAAAACGCTCCCGAATAATTTTCCTCCGCCTCATTAAAGAGCGCCTTGAGCTTTGCCGCTCCCAGATGTACGGGATATTCGTCTGCGGCGGCAAAGGGTGCGTTGCGGTTTTCAAAACTTATGGTCACCGCCCTGTCGTACACCTTGTCCGAGATTGCAAAGGTCGAGCCGTCCCTGTTAGCCGTTCCCACGAAGAAACAGTTACTCGGTATAGCCAGACATCCGCCCTGCAGCTTTTCGGGCGGAATGAAGCCCGAAGGCGGCTGAAAGATTCTAAGTTTCTGCTCATCTTGAGGATATTCGAGCACGGAAAGGAAATCGGCGAAGTAGTACTCCACCCTTGAGATATTGAGCTCGTCGAGCACGAAGACATACAGTCTGTCGTCGTCATAGTTGGCTTCATACAGAGCCGAGAGGAAGTCGGTCTGATTGTATGTGCCCGTAAAGTCGTTGAAATATCCCAGGATATCCGCGCGGTCCTTCCACGTAGACTGCACGGCAACGAATACCGCCCTGCCGCCCGTATACTCGGCAAAATACCTTGGAAGAGAGGACTTGCCCGTGCCGCTCAGCCCCTCCAGGAGGGTAAGCCTGGTCGCGCCGAACGCGCATAAAAACAGGCGTATGACGTCCTCCTCGTAGTAGAGTTTATGCCGCGATGCGAGGAAATTGCGGAAACCCGAACTGAGCGACTTTAAAGTAAGCGCACGCTCATCTAAATCGGGCTCCTCCCCGTCATCCGCAACCGACGAATATGCGCTGTCTATGGCGCACAGCGCGGGAAAAATCTTTTGTCTGTCATATGTCGGCGCAAGGTTTTCGACGGACGGCGCGAGGGGTGAACCGCAGACGTTTGCCGCCTTTCCCCTCCTTACGATATTTGTTATCAGCACGCCGACTAGCGCAACCGCAAGGCATATTATGCCGTATACGATAATCGTCACGGCAATACATTCGGCCAGGAATATGTAGCGCGCGGCAAGGTATTCCTCCTCTTCGCCGAGCGGTATTATGAGCGAAATCCCTATGGATGCAATCAATGAGAGCGCGACGGTCAGCGCATATATCGCCGTCTGCCTTGCAGTGGACGCGACGCCGCCCGAGGCGGCAAATTTCGACTCGTAAACGAGCGCAAAGGCACATACGCTGAGATATACGGCAAAGAGTATGACCGTCGCCATGCCGTATGCGCCGCAACACACCTTGGGCATGCCCATTCCCCACGCCAGTTCGGCAATTGCATTGTCCTTGAGCAGGGTCACGGGATTGGCAAGGTATATAAGTCCGTCCGACCTGACCTTTTCGGTAAGATTGAGGGCAAGCGCTACGAATATGAGCGCCACAGAAAACAGTCCGACGAGCGACAGCACAATCCTGTTTTTCGCCGTGAAGCAACGTCTTTTGTCATCCATCATTTCCATTTTCCGTCACATTCTCCTTTTGCCTGCCGCATTCTGTACTATCCCCGACGGCAAGGCTTCGGGCGCGGGCGCGCCTGTAACCTTCCGTTCGGCGGAGCGACCCGTCGGCAATTATGAGCATTATTACGAGTGCCGCCGCCGTAATCATTCCGCTGTATGACTGCATAAACAGCACCGCTATGCCTATCTTTTCGACGTGAACGCCGTTATACCTGCCTATGATATCCGAAAACGACGGGCGGTATTTATCGTCTGCGCCGTTCGCATCGCCGCGCGTCGTGTAGCGCACGCCGTCGCCATCGCCTTCGATTGCGACTACCCTGTGTATTATCGTCAGTCCGTCGCCGTTTACATAGGCGATTATGTCGTAGAGCGATATGTCTTCGGGACTTTCCGCCCTCTCCAGAACTATGAGCGAATACTGCCCGAAGCCCTTCAGGCTCCACTTTTCGGCGGAGGAAGCGTTTACAGGGTTGACCTCGCCCATCGAACCCGTCGCAACCGCCATTATGCCTGACGGCGCGACGAGTCTGCCGCCGTTTATCTTCGTTAAGACAGACAGTGCGACAAACGGCACGAACAGCGCGATTATTATCCAGAAAAGCGCCGTCCCGAGCACCTTAAACGCCCTGCTCTTTTTCTTTGCAACCTCTGATTTCTGCCGCAACGCGGCATCCTCTTCGCCGCCCTCGATGCGCTTTTTTACATTGCCCTCATACGAATGCATGAACAGGGCGAATGCGACGATTATGAGCGTTGCGCCGCCGAGAGCAATTATGGCGGATGTTATCTCCTGCATTTGCACCTCTGCCTGAGTCAGTCGGCCTCGGCCGTAATTACTATCCTGTATCCCCCGTCGTCGGACAATATGTCCCTCAGCTTGTCCAGAGTTTCCAGCATTTCCCCGTCGGGAACATACGCCCCGACATCCTCCTCAGCCGCGCCGTCCTCATAGTATACCGTATCGTAATAGATGCTCGGGTTGACTCCGCGGAAATATTCTCCCCAGCCGAGAGATACGGTAAACGTGAAATCCAACCGCTCCGCGCCGTCCTCACCCGAATAAATTTCCGACGGCGCAAAGGCTATTTCAATCTCCCTTTGGCTGTCTGTAAGCGCATCGTAATAGGGCGATATGTCGATATATCCCCGCTTTGCCGCCTCCGTTACGCCGACGGGCAGCGTGAGTGTATAGCTGAGCGATTTGAGGTCGCCTGCATTGACTATCGTGCCGCTGACGACTACCTCGAGTTTTTCTCCGCTGACCCCGTCCCAGCGCACTCTGCCTTCGCAGTCGCCAGCGGCGCTGTCGAACACGAAGTCGGCGCCGTCCGAAAGGGCGGAAACGGCTGTGCCGTCGAGCGCCAGCCCGTCTATGCGGAGAGAGCCGCCTGCCACATATTCCACGGCTACGCCGCCGTCCGAACTCTTTGAACTGTCCGCCGCCACAAAGCATAAAGTTGCGCCCGTAGTTACCGCCGCTATGCCGACTAACGCAGCAAAGATGCGCAGAATACCTAAGTTTTTATGCTCCTTGCCAGTAAATCTTGCCATATAATTTAACTGCCCGACCTCATGCGCCGCTTATATGCGCATAAAATCAGGCTTAAAGTGTAATATTTCCTCCGAATTATTCGGCCGTCAATGTAAGATGGAATGTAGTCGATACGCCGTTGTTATAGTTTGTGAGAGAGTTGCCGAGTTTGGTGAGCAGCTCGTCCGCCCACTCCCTTGCCGTCTTGTTGCCGGGCTCTTGAGTCTTTTCAAGAATGCCGCCGTTTTGTTTGAGCATGTCGTCGGGGGCAAAGTCGTTGAAGAAGTCGACGGGATTGGTACATCCGAATAAAGTTCCCCAACCGAACTCGAGCTGTACGTACAGCGTAACCGTGGTTTCCGATTCGGGCAGATTTGTTATAGTGCATTTTCCGGCAGAGACGTCTTCCGCAGTCAAATGTTGTTCGGAGTCGTCGACATATGAACTGTTAAAGTCGCCATTTGCCATGAACTTTACCGAATAATCTGAAATTATCCCCTGCGTTATGCAGCTGTTGTATGAACTTGTAATATCGACGGAGTCCCTTAATACGGCAAGATCTATAGTGATATTGTCGACTATGCCCGTATAGCTTATGGTGAGGTTGACCTTAAGCTGTTCGGCAGTGCTGTCATTTTCAAGCCAGGAATACTCCGCGGCTTTAGGCTGCTGGGGTCCGCCATATACGACGGCGGAGTCCTCCGCTACCGATACCTCGAGATTTATTCCGTCAACGACGGTGTCTACCTGTATGTTTCCGCCTGCCGACGCCATGGTCTGACCGCCTATTACCCAGGACGCAAAACCTACGCCGACCAGCGCGGCGCCAGTGACTGCCGCCGCTGCAAAAGCAACAAATTTAGCTGCATTCTTCATAAAAATCCTGCCCTCCAAAAAATGTAAACTTTTGATTATTATAAACAAATATTTGCAAAAATAGTTAATAATTTACAAATATTGGAATGATTATATCAATATCTTGTCAATACAGTCAAGATTTTTTAAGGGCATAAAACAAAATAATTTGACAAAATTCGTGATTTTTCGGCACGCAAGGACGCATCGGAAATCTTATGTTAATTTTTAACAAAAATGTCCGGGCGTGCGCATATGTGAGCGATTTTTTCAGCTTGCGGAAGGCAATACGCGCCTCCGTATCGGGTGCGGATTATGGCGGCTGAAAACGAGAAAAAGTAACCCTCCCGCTTAGCGGGAGGTTCTTCATTTTCGGGCACAGCCCTAGTTTACTAGACCGAGTGCTAAG
>CALVPT010000008.1 GCA_944354125.1 uncultured Clostridia bacterium
CCTTCACCGCGCTGTGGAGCGTGACAGGGATATAAACAAGTCCGAAACTTATGCTGCCTTTATAACTGTATGCCATATATACAGTTTGAGTCATTTTATTCAAAATAAAACTCTGCATAAACCATATGAATGAGTTTTAGAATTGAATTTTTTATTAAAACCATTGGTATGACCAAGCAAAAAATTCAACATTAGTTCAACATTTCAGGTAAAAACGCATTAAAACATATAAACACGATAAAAGGCAAAAACAGAAGCTTTTCAGCCAAAAATACGCTGATTTTGCTCAAAAATGAGTATTTTTGAGACGTATTAAGACGATAAAAATTGCTGTTTTTCGTTGGGCAACAACCCCATGGTCGGCGCAACGGTAGCTGTTGCAGTTGCAGTCGAAGAGGCTATGAAGAAGTAAGCAGAGTGCCTCTAGAGGCATAATTTAAGGTATTAACCTTTGGTTTAAAACATTTAAAATTAAACTCAGGCGGCGTTTGGTTTTCCGAACGCCGCCTGATTAATTAATCGATATGTTTGCATATCAGCCAATTTTGGTGTAAAATTATAATAAATAACTTATCAGATGATTAATAAAATATGGACACTACAGGCGAAAGAATTAAAAACTTAAGAAAAAGTGCCGGGTTTTCTCAGGAAGAGCTGGCAAGTCGGCTGAACGTTTCACGCCAGACGATTTCCAAATGGGAATCCGACCAGGCCATTCCCGAATCGGACAACATAGTTGCCATATGCAGGCTGTTCAAAATTCCTGCCGATACTTTATTTTATTCCCGCAGCAACGATGCGGAAAAGATTTCATTCGTGAGCCGCACATCACCCGACGGGACTGAGGTTAAAAAAGTCAACCGTTTATGGCTGACGGGAATTATTATATCTTCACTCCTGCTCTTCATTTTTGCCGTAGCGGTTATAATTTTCCTTTACTTTTATCTCGAGCCGACGGACGGATACATATCCGCGTCAAGCATAAGCATAGACTGGTGGTTCTTCATAATAATATTTACCATGGTTGCCATATGTCTGTGCGCACTCGTTTTACTGATTATCTTCAGAAATAAGTTCAATAAATGACAAAGAGAGGTTCTTCGGTCTGAAGAACCTCTCTTTTATATATCGAGCTGAGCAAAGTCGGTGGGCTTGAAGCGTGACAGTCTTAGTATGGGAATTATACAGCTTAAAAGGGACAGCGCAAGCGTTATGATTACGAGTGCCGCCGCGGTAAACAGGTTGAGCATAAAGATTGCCACTCCTGCAACCGCCTGAGCATTTACTACTCCGTTGATTATGGCGCAGCTTATTGCGACTATAGGAAGGCTCAAAACTATTACCATTCCCCTGACGATAAGCCCTTCCCAGACAAAGATTTTTACAAGATTTAAAGCGTTGCACCCGAATGCCTTCAACACGCCTATCGTCTGCATTTTATCCATAAGGCTCTGCGATACGAAGTAGCTTAAAAGCATTACCGCCATAACGAGAAACACAACCGAAATTATGCCGAATGCCTTAGACAGGTTGGAAATATCCTCGTGTATCCTTTCAAGGTTTATTGCAACGAAATTGTATATTTCAAGTCCGTCGCCGCCGAGATAATTATTTATGTTTGCTCGGTTTACGGGTATTATAATCGATGAATATCTGCCGCCAAGCACTTCATAAAGCTCAGAATAATCGCTGTTTCCAAGCACTACCAAAGAGTCTGCATTTTCCCTGTAAAAGAACCCGTCCACATTGAACTTATAGGAAAGCTCCCCGTCCCTCGAAAACATGGTGAACTCAAAGTTTGTCGGGATGTCATACTGCTCGAGCATTTCCCTGTATATCTCTATGTACTTATCCCCTCCGCCATTCTCTTCGCCATATCTTTCCTCTAAGAGAATGCCGAAAAGTTGGCCATACGTAGTCACATTTTTGTTACCATAATCAATATTGCAGGACATACTTCCGAGCATTGTGGGAATTAAGCC
This sequence comes from uncultured Clostridia bacterium, assembly GCA_944354125.1. Taxonomy (GTDB): domain Bacteria; phylum Bacillota; class Clostridia; order Christensenellales; family Borkfalkiaceae; genus Coproplasma. Next base: position 1,983 of record CALVPT010000008.1, read on the forward strand.
GGCAGGCAAAAAGTTGCCGTCACGGGTACCGTCAAACGAAAATATTTTATCGGCGCTTTTGACTTTCGATATTGTGCGAACGGTAATCGGTGCCCCGAAAGCCGTAACCATTAAATTTCCGTTTGTATTGATTACGCCGTCGTCGTAATAGTCAGAAATATCGCTAAAAAACAGAGCCGAATGCAGCGAGGAAACCATATCCCCGTAAAACATAGTCACAAGCGAACTTTCGGCATCTTGCGACACGTCTTTCAAAGAGCTGTACTTTTCGCCGTCGAAATGAGTGTCAACAACCGCCGTTATGGTATAGGGTTTGCCGTCGACATTGATTTGGGTGCCACATATGTCGCCGTCATCAATAATTCCGAAGACGGAAAACATCTCTGCAAGATATTCCGTCACGGCTATCTCGCCGTCTGCTGCGGGCAGATTGCCGACATATGTCAAGCCAAGGGCTTTAAGGCTCTCACCGTCCGCCTCTACGACTTTATAGGGCAAAGCCGAATAATATACCATGTCCGACCCGTCGAGTCCGTCGATGGTTGGATAGTATTCAACTACGCCGAGCGGAGAAATACCCGTCTTTTCACCTGCGGCTTTACGCTCTTCCTCCTTTATTAAGGGAGAATAGGACGAATTGCTCTTTCTGAGCTGAGTATATGTGACGCCGTTTTTATCCATCGCCCTCAACACGAGGTCTTCAAAGTCGGTCGAATATACTGCAAGGCTTATGCCCAAAAATGTAAAGGCAATTACCGCAAGAAATATTGTCCACACAAGCCTTATGGGGTGGTGCTTGAAGTTGCTGCAACCAATCTTTACCGCAGCTTTCAAGGGCATTTTCGGCTTCTTCCACTCTATGGTTGTCGCCTTGATTTGCTCTGTATTCTGCTCGGTAAGCGTGTCGCATATAACCCTGCCGTCCGCAAGTTCTATTAGTCTGTCGGCATACTTTTCGGCACTTTCGCGATTGTGCGTGACTACGACTACCAGCTTTTCCGCGGATATTTCCTTCAATAGGTCGAGGATAGTTGTGCCCGTAGCGCTGTCGAGTGCGCCCGTCGGCTCGTCCGCAAAGATTATTTCGGGGTTCTTTACAAGCGCCCTTGCAATGGCAATTCTCTGCTTTTGTCCGCCCGAAAGTTCGTATATCCTACGGTTTTTATAGCCTTCAAGCTCTACCTCTTTCAGCGCCTTTTCAACCTTTGCAACCATATCTCTGTCGCCCTGCAATTGAAGAGCAAGCGCTATATTTTCGCCGACGGTAAGTTCGGGAATTAAGTTATAGTCCTGGAACACAAAGCCGCAACAGGTATTGCGAAAGCTGTCCATCTCGGCGGGAGTAAAGTTTCCTAAATTTCTGCCCCTATACTCTATTTCGCCGCCGCCTATAGTATCAAGCCCGCTCATTAAATTCAAAAGCGTAGTCTTACCGCTGCCCGACTTCCCGAGAAGAAAGACCATTCCCCTTTCGGGCAGTTCGAAGCTGATGCCGTCAAGTGCCTTGACCGCACCTCCGCCCTTTATCTTGTATTCCTTTGTAACGTCTGTAAGTTTCATCGTAATTGCCCCTGACTGATAATTGACGACGGCGAACGCTTTTTTAGCTTTATGAGCGGCACTATGCTTGCCATGACCGAAACCGCAAGTATTATTGCCACAAGCGAAATGCAGGCGACAGCACTGTATTTTATGATATTCACGACGCCTGCCGCAGAGTTGAAGTACACATTTACATAGTGCACTCCCACGGTTGTGGCGATAAGCGTTATAACGCTTATTATTGAACCTAAAATTAGGATACTTCCTCCGTAGATTTTACACAGGTTCTTGAAATCTGCGCCCAGCGATTTTAGTATGCCTATCTCCTTCATCTGCCGCCTTACGGACACCGAAACGAGGTTTATTATGAGCAATGTAGCAAACACGAAGAAGATTGCACTTAAATACAGACAGAGGTTTTTGAGCATAAGAGCCATATCTGATGCGCTATAAAGACGCCCTATCTCCTCGATTGAGAACTTATAACTGTAATCGCCGTCAGCATAGTTGAGCACAAACTCGGCAAGGTCATAGATATCGCCATACTCTTCGGGAAGAGTGCTCACTATGCGCGTGTATCCATCAAAATAGTCGGAACTTATGTATAATTTGTCGTGAAAACTCGGTTTGGAATCGTGATTTATTGCCTCTTCACGAGTACACCCCGTATATACAACCCCCGTTATTGTTTTATCGTCCGTATCGCCTGACCACGAGTTATCGCTTATGATTTTATTTATGGGAAGTTTGTGACCTATAATGTCCTCCGCACTGCTAATGGAGTAGACCTCCCCGTCCTCCTCGATGCCGGCAATCATAAAGGTATTTACCAGACATTCGCTTATGGCTATTTCCGAAGAGTTTTCAGGAAGTCTGCCCGTAACAGTATAGCCCAAACCGGCGCAGTCCGCCTCCGTCAGTACCATAAACCCAAATGCGCTGATTGCAATATGCTTATCCGTCTGCTGCTGTGCGCTTTCTCTATCTTCGGAAGATGCAACTATCGAGTCCTGAAAAGAGGTTATCTGACTTCTCCCAGTGTTATATTCAAGCAAAGAAACCCCCGCCTTATGAGATGAGATAAGCTTTAAATCTTCCCCCGTCAGATGTACATACTTTTTGACCTTGCTACCCATGCCTAAAAACTGGTCGAGCGACTGGTTTATGACGTTTTCATCATAATAGCTGAGCTCTTTATAGATTAAAGCCGTCTGCGCTCCGCTTGAATGGATGACATCGGCAAAAGTCCTAACCCTGTCATACTGCGAAAGAGTTAAACTTACACCTAAAAAAGTAAATGCAATCACGGCGAGAAGTATTGTCCACGCAAGCCTTACAGGGTGATGCTTAAAATTGCTGCAACCTATTTTTATCGCCGCTTTCAAGGGCATTTTGGGCTTCTTCCACTCTATGGTTGTCGCCTTGATTTGCTCTGTATTATGCTCGGTAAGCGTGTCGCATATAACCCTGCCGTCCGCAAGCTCTATTATTCTGTCGGCATATCTTTCGGCACTTTCGCGATCGTGCGTGACTACGACTACCAGCTTTTCCGCGGATATTTCCTTCAATAGGTCGAGGATAGTTGTGCCCGTAGCGCTGTCAAGCGCGCCCGTCGGCTCGTCCGCAAAGATTATTTCGGGGTTCTTTATGAGCGCCCTTGCAATGGCGATTCTCTGTTTCTGTCCGCCCGAGAGCTCGTATATCCTTCGGTTTTTATAGCCTTCAAGCTCTACATCTCTCAGCGCCTTTTCAACCTTCGCGTTCGTATCTCTGTCGCCCTGCAATTGAAGAGCAAGCGCTATATTTTCGCCGACGGTAAGTTCGGGAATCAAGTTATAGTCCTGAAAGACGAAGCCGCAACAGGTATTTCGAAAGCTGTCCATCTCGGCGGGAGTAAAGTTTCCTAAATTTCTGCCCTTATACTCTATTTCGCCGCCGTCTATAGTATCAAGCCCGCTCATTACGTTTAAAAGCGTAGTCTTGCCGCTCCCCGACTTGCCGAGGAGAAAGACCATTCCCCTTTCGGGCAGTTCGAAGTTGACGCCGTCCAGCGCCTTGACCGCCCCTCCGCCCTTTATCTTATATACCTTTGTAACGTCTGTAAGTTTCATATTCAGCACCTGTTCCATAATTATATGCTAAAATATATCCGATTGTCTGCCACTTTCTGTTTGCATTATGTCGCCCTGAGTTTACATAACATAAATTTTTGCTTTCATCCCCCTTTCCTCCATTTGTAATGTCATTTATAAAGGACTTTCGCCCTCATATACAATTTTAAAAGTAAGTGACCGCATCGAACGCCTGTTTTGGCTGATGATTTTGGTCAAATAAATACTTGCATCCGCTGTACGAACTATCCGTAATGCCCCAGGTCGTCACGTTGGTAACCGTTCCCGCACCCTCTTTCCAGGGGGTACTGTACTTGCGGCAGACATCGAATATCCTGCCGAACATCTCCGCCTGCTCTCTCTCGGTCTGTTCATCGAGCGAATCCGTCCCCGGGTCAATGTCCAGCTCGGTTATGTGCACCTCGAGTCCGAGTCCCGTATACGCCCTTATTGCCTGATCGAAATCCGCAACCCAGCCGTCCTTATCGTTAAGGTAGTCTTTGAGCATATAGTGCGCCTGCTCGCCTATGCCGTCTATGCGCACGCCCTTGTCTAAAAGTCCCTTTACCATTATGACGCAGGCTTGCCTTTTCAGGGGCAGATTCAACAGATAGTCGTTATAGAACAGTCTGACATCTTCCAGTCCGTTCTCCATGCACGCCTCGTCAGCCGCTATGAACGCCTGTTCTATGTAATCTTTTCCGCATACTCCGTACCAGTCGAAAACCTCTTCCCTGTCAAAGTGACTTGCGTCGTCCTCAGCGTTGCGGTAGAGATTTCCGCTGTCCAGACGCTCCTGAGTAATGCTGTCGTGCAACGCCTCATTCACGACGTCCCAGGCATAGATGGGCGCGTCCTTGAAATGCGCTATCGTATCGGCTATATACTCGCTCATTATGCTCAATGCCTGCTCTTTGTCGGGCTCCTTAATTATAAACCATTCGGGCACGTTGCGGTACCATACGAGAGTATGTCCCCTTACGCCCATGCCTGCCTGTGAGGCGCTTTCAATAAATGAATCTGCCTGACGATAGTACTTTTGTCCTTCCGCGGGCTCGAGGTGTCCCCACTTCATTTCATACATTGCCGTCACGCTGTTGTAATGGCCGAGCAGGTCGTCATACGCCTTGAAGTCCTGCGAATTGAGCGCCGCTCCGACGGTGAAATAGTCGGCATAGATGTCCTTAAGGTATCCCTCGTGCTGTATTTTTGGATTGCCTCCGCACGCCGAAAAATACATGATTGCGCAGAAGAAAAACGCCGCCGCAACTACGACTGAAAGCATCTTTGCAAGAATATTCAATCCCGAAGAATGCCTGGCCATCTTCGTTAAAACCTCTCATTTTCTGTATATTTAAAGCATATCAGTCGACACCTTATCTGTCAATTGCAATTCTTCTACAAAGTTATTGCATTTTACCTATATGTTTCGGCTGACAAAATAATCGTCTGCCGTCCGGGTTTTTAATATACGTAAAGGCATTAGCGCTCGTATATTTTACATAAAAATGAAAGAGCGCGGCGGATGCCGCGCTCTTTCATTATATATTATGGCCTATGAGTTATTTTAATAAGTTCTGTAAAAGTCCTCTGCCTGAAGGCGAGATTTGCATCATTGGCGGCGCATGTTTTTAAGTCACGGGTCAGGTCTGTATCCGCTTAATTATCTTTGCAGGCACGCCGCCGACGACGGTGTTTGCAGGCACATCCTTTGTTACCACCGCGCCCGCCGCAATTACGGCGTTATCGCCGACCGTCACGCCTGCAAGTATGGTAGCGTGCGCGCCTACCCATACATTTTTACCCAACTTAACGGGGGCAAGAATCATATTCCCCCTCTTTTCGGGCGCGAGGTCGTGATTGATTGTCGCAATCACCACCTGATGTCCTATAAGACACCCGTCGCCGATTTCAATGCCGCCCTAATCCTGAAAACAACACCCTTCGTTTATAAAGACATTTCTGCCGACGGTTATATTCTTGCCGAAGTCGGTATATACGGGAGGAAATATGCCGAAAGTTTTATCCTCCTCCTTACCTATCAATTCGAAAAACAGCTTTCTGAGCTCTTCCGCCGTATGAAATCCGCCGTTAATGAGGCAGGTTATACGCCTTGCCTCCGTCGCCGCGAAGTGCATGCACTCGTGCGCCTCCGAATGCGCGACAATGTACCTGTTGCTCTTTACGTATTGCCTGTATTCATTAATCGTCATAAATTTAGTCCTTGAATCAATATGGGATCTGCCGCGGTATGCGGCAACTCCGCCCGTCCTTTTTGTCTGAATAAATTATATTGCAGCTCATGAATATATGTCAAATACTTATAATGAATAGCCATTCATAGTTGACGGCTATAGTTTTAAATGTTATAATCGAAAAAAAGGAGCATATTTTCGGGTATGGAACTGAGAGAACTGAGATATTTCCTCGCCGTCGCGCAGGAGCAGAGCATAACCAGGGCGGCCGAATACCTGTATATTGCGCAGCCCAGTCTGACGAGGCAGATGCAGAACCTGGAACGCGAAATAGGGCGACCGCTGTTCATAAGGGGCAGCCGAAAAATTACGCTTACCGAGACGGGACTTCTGCTCAAAAAGCGTGCGGAAGAGTTGCTTGCGCTGTATGAAAGGGCACAAGCGGAGCTGTCCGCTCCGCCCGAAGACGTCTGCGGCGAGGTGATAATAGGCGGCGGCGAAAGCTATTCGGTGATTACCGTCGCCGAAGCTGCACGCGCCGTGCAGAACTCCTATCCCTCCGTTCGTTTTGAATTTCTCAGCGGAGATGCAGGCGACATCCTTGAAAAGCTTGACAAGGGACTGATAGATTTCGGAATAGTAGTCGACCTCCCGGACGTCTCGAAATACAATTCTATAAGACTGCCGCTTGCCGACGAGTGGGGCGTACTGATGCGCAGGGACAGCCCTCTTGCCGAAAAGGACAGCATAGAAAGGGGCGACCTTGCCGCAGTGCCGCTGCTGTGCTCTGTGCAATCGCTGACAAAGGGAAGCAGACTCGGCGAATGGTTCGGCGGAAATATCAAAGAGCAACACATTGCCGCAAGGTATAACCTTATATATAACGCTTCGCTGCTTGTCAAGGCAGGCATGGGCTATGCGATAGGGCTTAACGGACTGATAAACACGACGGGCGACAGCGAACTGACTTTCAGACCGCTTAACCCTCCCCTTTCGACCAACCTTGACATAATCTGGAAAAAATATGCCGTATTTTCGCGGCCTGCCCAGATTTTCCTTGACGCTCTGAAAAGGGAGACAGAACAGGACATAGGCTGAGACGATAAAACCGCCGTGCGGAAATTCATTTCCGCACGGCGGTTATTTGCTGTCTGACAGCCTTATCTTCCGATTAAATTTTTAGAATATTGTGAGCGGAAAAGCATTATACGTAGCCCAAGAATTCGCCGCTTCCGCTTATTCTGCATGCCGCCGTCTGTCTGTATTCCCAGCTGCCGTTATCTATCTTGTATCTCATTCTGGCAAGCCAGAATTTTTCCACGCCGCCCGTGCTTGCCTCGGTCGTTATGGTATTACCCATATCGAGGTCTGACGTAGAGTTGGCGCTTACAAGCGTCATCTGCTCGTACGATTCGGCATATGTATCGGACGAATAGAGTTGCACTATTACCACAACCGTCGAAGGGAAGAGCGTAAAGTCGTTCTTTGCCGTCGCCCATACCTTTCCGTCTCCGCAGTTTATGGATACAGAAAGCTGCGTAAACAATCTTTCGGAGGGCGTACCCTCTTCGCCTGCATCTGTCGTCTGGTTTGCCTCATCTTCGGTTTGCGCATATGCGCTGTAAGGCTTGACCATAATCGCGCCCGAAATAAGCACGAAGAACAGCGCCGCAAACACTGCGAGCATAATGTTTCTTAAAATTTTCGTTCTCTTCATAATATACCTCCGCTTTGTCGTTGTATTCATTTTAAAGGACGCAGCGAACAATTTCAAGATAAATTTGTGTTATATAATGTAAATATCACTTAACTTTTGTCGACTTTACCGCCATGTGACAGAACCTTACGGCAAGCACAAGGAAAAGCGCACACAGAACTATGCCTATATAGAACCATGCCCTGCCGGTCTCGAAAGTGGATACGCTGTCTATGCCGACGTTGTCCGAATAAACGACGAAACCGCAGATAACCGTAAATACAGCCGCAGCGAGAAGGGCAACAAAGAACAACACGGACAGAACGGTAAAACTCAGCTTTACTGATTTTTTATGCCCGTCGGCAGGCTTTTCTTCGCCGCATTTACAACCGTTTTGACAATCGCATCCGTCCGAGGTACAGTCCGCCTGAGGGCAGTTCCCCGACAACTCTTCCTCCGCCCCTTCCGTAAAGGTCAATGCTCCGCCTTTATCTTCCGTCACCGCACTTTCAGACGATGCAACCTTTTCGCCCGACAGAATGGCATCCGTCGATACGTTGAAATAGTTGCAGAGCATTTTAAGGCTCTCGGCATTGGGGCACATTGCACCGTTTTCCCACTTGAGCACAGTCTGTCTGCTTACTCCGAGTTCGTTGCTCAGCTCCTCCTGCGACAGACCGTTGTTTTTCCTCAATCTCTTTATTCTGTTTCCCAGCGTTCCCATATTTCCCTCTGAACATTTTATTCCGCGAAAAAATTTGCGCGGCGCGACATTGCATCGCATATGCCAAAGCATAGCCGCGACATGGCTTACAGGCAAAAAGCCGTTCAGTCTGCTTTCTGCCCCGCCAGAATACATTATAGCAGACTCGGAGCACGCCGTCAACGCAGTACGCGGAACTATTGACAAAGATAAGAGAAAACATCCCGAAAAAACTGAGTTTTTTCGGGATGTTTTCAAATATGGAGTTTATAGAGTGTTAAGGTCACGCTTTCGCGGTAACCTTATAGAATAGAAGCCTTACTTACAAGTTCGGATTATGCCTTTATCTAACGTTCTATATTCTATATTCCTGCTCGAAAATTTGCAATAAACTTTTATGTACATTGAACGTACATTTTAATTTACAATTGCAGATTTTGACGCAATGATTATCAGTAGTTTTGCTTTCTGACCTCGAAATATGCCTGAGGGTGTTTGCATACGGGACATTCGTCGGGCGCCTTGGTGCCTACGACTATGTGTCCGCAGTTGCGGCACTCCCATACGGTGACGCCGCTCTTTTCAAATACTTCCTTTGCCTCCACGTTGTGCAAAAGCGCGCGGTATCTCTCCTCGTGCGACTTCTCTATTGCCGCAACGCCGCGGAACTGTGCGGCCAAATCGCTGAATCCCTCTTCTTCGGCATCGCGCGCCATGCGCTCGTACATGTCCGTCCATTCGGCGTTCTCGCCCTCGGCGGCGTGCAGAAGGTTTTCAGCTGTGTCGCCCAGCTCGCCGAGCGCCTTGAACCACAGCTTTGCGTGCTCCTTTTCGTTTTCAGCCGTCTTTAAAAAGAGTTCGGCTATCTGCTCGTAGCCGGCTTTCTTTGCCACCGATGCAAAGTAGGTGTACTTATTCCTCGCCTGCGATTCACCTGCAAATGCCTCCCACAGGTTCTTTTCGGTCTTGGTGCCTGCATAGGGGTTCTTCCTGGGTGCATCCTCTATTTTTACGAATTTGCTTGCAGGCTGTTTGCATACGGGACACTTGAAATCCTCGGGAAGAGGTCCCTCGTGAACATAGCCGCATACCGTACATTTCCATTTTTCCATAATATTTTCCTCCGTCCTTATGTTTTCATTGAATTTTATTGTCTTTAACAGGCTTTCCACGATGTCCGCAGGGATATCGGGATAGCTCAGTATCTGCTCTAAAAACGCCCTCGCATTCGCGCTCTGGGGAAGCATATAGCCGCTTTCCCTGCACAGGTCCTCCGCCATAAGCCTTGAGGACTTTTCGATAGCTCGGGCAAGTCTTCCGTCTATCTTGGAGGAGACGAGCTCCGCCTCCGTCTTGCTGTCTATGACTACCCTCAGCGCATCGCGTACCCCGTCGGTCTTGGGTTGCTGGGGCGGATATTCATAGGGCACCATGGAGATTGCCTTTGACGGACAGGCATCGGCGCACGCTCCGCACCCGATGCACTTTGCAACGTCGATTATGCTGTTCTCCGTATCCGTCGCACCCGTCGGGCAGACATAAAGACACAGACAGTCCTTGGTACACAGCCTTAAATTTCTGACAGCGTATCTTTCAGCCATTACTTTGCCCTCCCTTCCTGCCTTTCAAACTTCCACGAGGGAACCTTGCAGACGGGACATATCTCGGGCGGAACGTCGCCCACATATATGAATCCGCATACCGTGCAGACATATACGCCCGTATTTTCGAGCATGCTTTCGCCCTCTCGCTCGTATCGGGAAAGCAGCGATTTAATCATGTTGGTCACCTTTTCCGACCATACAAGGCTGCGCTGAGCGCCCCTGTCGCCAGCGTTTTTGGCGACATTCATGGCATAGGGAAAGTTTTCATATATATCGCGACCTGCGAGCCACTCTAAATTTTTAAAACTTCCTCCGCCCGACGACTGCGCTTTTGAGCGGAAAAACTCGGCAAGTTGTGCAAATTTTTCCATCTCGTCAGGCATATACTGCTTTTCGCAGCCGCGCGCAAGATTGGAACATATCACGCTCATCTCCATTGCGGACAACTCCCTGTCTGCATGGGGAACTTCTTTAGGTGCGAGGACGGGATTTTCCTCCTTTTTCGCGCCGTCGGGATTTACCTCCCTGAAGGCATCCCTGCCTGCTCCGCAGACGGGACAGACAAAATCTTCGGGCAGCTCGCCCTTGTGGACATAGCCGCATACCGTACATACATACTCTTTCATGCCTTTCCCCCTCCTTCTGCCCATATAATATCACAATGACGCGCCCTTTTCCGTGACATTATCACAAAACAAGAAAGCTTATGTGCCATAAGACAGATATTTTTCGCCTTTATCGTACAATAAAAAGCCACCCGTGTCAATATTGCAATTGAAATATTTATTCTGTTGTGTTATAATGTCTTGGGTCAAGGAGCCCATACCCATGAACTATGCAGATTACATCCCCGTCTGGAATAAACTGGACGAAAATCAGAGAAATACTATAATCTCCTCTTCCGTGCGCCGCACATTCAAAAAGGGCGCTTTTCTTCACCACGGCTCGTCAGAATGTACGGGGCTGATGCTCATTCTTTCGGGGCAGATACGCGCCTATACCACCTCGTCCGACGGCAGAGAAATTACGCTGTACCGCCTTTTCGACAGGGACATATGCCTGTTTTCGGCGTCATGCATAATGAACAGCATACAGTTCGACATAACTCTGGCGGCTGAAAAGGACAGCGAGGTCGTAGTCATTCCCTCCGAGACGTATAAGAAAATCATGAACGTTTCGGCGCCGCTTGCCAACTTCACCAACGAGGTGATGGCAAGCCGATTTTCTGACGTAATGTGGCTGGTCGATCAGGTAATGTGGAAGAGCTTTGACAAAAGACTTGCCGAATTTCTTTTGAACGAAGCGGCAATAGAGGGCTCAGACACGCTGCATACCACTCACGAAATCATAGGAAACCACCTGGGCAACCCCCGTGAAGTAGTGACCAGAATGCTCAAATATTTTGCAGACGAAGGCATGGTCAGACTTTCGCGCGGCGTAATTGAAATTACCGACGAAAAGGCTCTGGAGGAACTTGCAAACGCATAAAATTTGATAAAATGAAGGGCGGCGACTGCGCCTTTTTGGTGCAGTCGCCGCCCTTATTCTTAAGGAGTGACCGCTATATGTCCTTTCCGCAGGGCAGACTGCGCTCGGTGCAGGCGCGATCGCCCTTTACCGCGGCATAGAACCTGTATCCGCCCGAGAAATTATAGGCTTCGTATCCGTTGCCTGCAAGTATGCGCGAGGCAATGTAACTCCTCAGTCCGCTCTGACAGATTACGTATACGGGCTTGCTCTTATCGAGCTTTGAAAGCCCTTCCCTCAACTCGTCCACGGGAATGTTCAAAAAGCCCTCAATGTGACCCATTTTGAACTCCTCGGGCGTGCGCACGTCGAGAAGGGTGACAGCTTTCCTTGAAACTATGCTGTCCGCATCCTCTATATGCCACTGCTTCAACACGCCGTCGCAGACATTTTCAATCATATATCCAGCCATATTGACGGGGTCCTTTGCCGAGGAATATGGAGGCGCATAGGCAAGGTCCAGCTCCGTCAGCTCGGTTGCCTTAAGTCCCGCCCTTATTGCCGTTGCGATTACGTCTATGCGCTTATCCACGCCGTCGCGGCCTATTATCTGCGCACCGAGAATGCGGAGCGTGCCCTTTTCGAACAGCACTTTCATTGTCATTACCGAACCGCCGGGATAGTAGCCCGCGTGGCTCATGGGCGAAAGAACCACCTTATCGCAATCCAAGCCGAGCGACTTTGCCGTGCGCTCGTTTATGCCCGTGCAGGCGGCTGTCAGACCGAATATCTTTATTACTGAACTGCCCTGTCCGCCCGTATATCTGGTGTCCCTGCCGCACACGTTGTCCGCGGCAATTCTGCCCTGCTTGTTTGCAGGACCTGCAAGAGATATCAGTCCCTCTTTACCCGTGACAAAGTTTTTAATCTGCACGGCATCTCCGACGGCATATACTTCGGGCGCCGAGGTCTGCATTTTGTCGTCTACGACTATGCTGCCCTTTATGCCGAGTTCCAGCCCTGCATCCCTTGCGAGCGTCGTATCGGGCGCAACGCCTATTGCAAGTACAGCCATATCGGCGGTCTGCGGCTCCTTGCCCTTAAGGCGGACGGTAACGCCGCCCTCGGCAGTGAATCCCTCAACCATAGTCCCGAGCATGAGTTTTACGCCGTTTCTTACCATTTCGGCGTGTATGAGTGCGGCCATATCACCGTCAAAGGGCGCCATAACCTGAGGCGCGGCCTCGACAAGCGTAACATCCATACCCAGCCTTCTTAGGTTTTCTGCGACTTCGATGCCTATGAATCCGCCGCCCACGACGACTGCGCTTTCAGGTCTTTTATCCTCGGTAAACTGCTTTATTCTCAGCGTGTCTTCGACCGTGCGAAGGGTGAATATGCGCTCGTTGTCAATACCCTCGAAATTCGGCTTTATGGGACGCGCTCCCGTGGAGAGAATGAGCTTGTCATAGCTCTCTGAAAACACCTCTCCGCTTGCAAGGTTTCTGACCTTTACGGTCTTTGCCTTTATATCTACGGCTATGACCTCGTGATGCACCCTCATATCGACGCGGAAACGCGCATAGAAACTTTCGGGAGTCTGCAACGTCAGTTCCCTCTTGTCCTCTATCTCTCCGCCTATGTAATAGGGCAGACCGCAGTTGGCATATGAGACATAGCCCGACTTCTCGAACACGACTATTTCGGCGTGCTCGTCAAGTCTGCGAATTCTCGCGGCAGCCGTGGCTCCGCCTGCAACTCCGCCGACAATAACTACTTTCATTATCTCTCCACCTTTCCCCTGTACGAGGCAATTCCGCCTATGTTTGTGACGCGCGTATAGCCCATACCCCTGAGTATGGACTCTGCGCGGCCGCTTCGGCTTCCGCTGTGGCAATATACGAATATGGGAGTATTCTTGTCACTTACAAGATTTCCTATATTGTCTATCTGCTGCAAGGGCAGGTTCTTGCTGCCCGGAATGTGACCGTATGCATATTCCTCGCGCGTGCGGACGTCGATGAGCATTGCGCCCTGCGTGCTTCTGCATTCCTCCACGCCCTCGTCAATGCCCGGGCGGCGTAAAAATGAGAATATACCCATATGCTCACCTTATACGAGCTCGAGTATGTGCTGCTTGGGTCTTACCCCGACAAGACTACCCGTAACTTTGCCGTTCTTTATCGCCACTATCGTGGGGATGCTCATTATTCCGAACTGCGACGCAAGAGCGGGCTCCTCATCGACATTGACCTTACATACCTTTATGTCTCCGCGCTCGGATGCTATCTCGTCGACGACGGGGCTCATCATGCGGCAGGGACCGCACCAGCTCGCCCAGAAATCGATTAAAACGGGCTTTTCGGAATTTATTACCTCTGAATTGAAGTTCTTATCTGTTATCTTTATTGCTGACATATTTATGTCCTCCTTGTGTTTTTTACACTGTAAGTATATACATTTTATAAACTCTTTTCCGTGACAATATCACATAATCGAAAATATTTTTTTATTGCTGCCGCTTTCAGTTAAAAAATATGTAGGCGGGCGGCTTGAAATAAAGCCGCCCGCCCTTCCTTATTAATAATTAAACTCTGCCTAAGAGGAAGTCTACAGAACAATCAAAATAATTTGCAATCTTTACAAGGTTATCGAGCGAAGGCTTGCTCTTACCTGCAAGCCAATTATAAAACACTCCCCATGAAATACCCGTCTCTTTAATAAACAAATACTGCGTTATTCCACTCTCGTTGAGAACCTCGCGCATTCTTTTGCCAAAAGGTTGCACGGGTCTGTATGCAATATCTTCACACGGATATTCCCTGAGCCCGAGAAGGAAATCTCCCGAACAATTGAAGAACTCAATCAATGCTACAAACGTATCAAAATTCGGAGCGCGCTTTCCCGTTATGTATGACGACATCTTTGAACTGCAAGTATTCATAGCTTCTGCAAGAGAAGACTGTGTCAGACACCTTTCATTCAAAAGCTCTTTTAAATTTTCAGACAGTTTCGACAAATTAACCATAAAACAGACCTTTTTCTACAATATATTATCCTCTAAACTGTGAGTATTCTCTTGCTATCTTTCAGTTCAGAGGTTATAATATAGGTATACAAAGGCGGTGCGCACAGCTAGGAGTAAATAATTTTTCAAGAGGTAAATCTATTTTATGATTGATATACAGAACAAAAACAAAGAGAAAAACTATAAAACTGACGAAAAATGTCTTGCAGAAGAAATAGCTGTTGCGCTTGACGACTATTTTAAAGGTATAATCGAACAAAATGAAAAATCCGTTCTCATAAATCTTGAGAACGGACAGATATTCAGATTGACTGTCGACGAAATAATTCGAAAGTGTTGCTAATAAATATCTCGCCTTAAGCCTACGGTAAAAGATTGCAAAGCAAGATTTTGCCGTAAGAGGAGAAATGCGTTTTTAAGGCGCGGCGTCCTCCCCCATTGAGGACGCCGCGCAAAATTGAGCGCATTTCGACGAGGTGACCTTTTGTACACCCCAAAAAACTTTTTTTATATTCTTAATCACTCTCCCCTTGTTTTTTCAAAAAAACTTTTTCGGGGACCCCGTCTTTATTAATCAGCAGGTCTGACAGTTCATATGTTTGGTTACACTAAAAAAGCACTTCAATCAAAAGATTGAAGTGCTTTTTTGGAGCTACTGACCAGATTCGAACTGGTGACCTTTTGTACACCCCGAAAAAATACTCCGTCTTTTTTCGGGGACCCCGTCTTTTTAATCAGCAGGTCTGACAGTTCGTATGTTTGGTTACACTTAAAAAAGCACGCCCGCCTGACGGCAAACGTGCTTTTTTTGGAGCTACTGACCAGATTCGAACTGGTGACCTGCTGATTACGAATCAGCTGCTCTACCGGCTGAGCCACAGTAGCATATATCTCTTTCGCATTGCTTAAATATATTATATTAAATTTAAAATAAATGCAAGCGTTTTCCGCGACAATTTCAAAATATCCGAAAAAATTTCTGACATACTTTATAATATAAATGTTCTGCGCGCGCCTATTTTTGCCTGCATTGCACATTATATCTGTATGAACAGAAAAATTACCGCGATATGCGCCGCCCTCATTCTCCTTTCCGCGCTGGTAATGCAGTTCGCAATGCGCTCGATCAGGAGCACTTTCTGCATAGCCATTGCCGACGACTGCGACAATAAGTGCATATACCTGACCTTCGACGACGGACCCAGCGACAGAGTGACACCCGTCATACTCGATATCCTCAGAGAAGAGGACGTCAAAGCCACATTCTTCATCGTCGGCAAGCGCGCCGAAACGCGCAGATACCTGGTTAAACGCCAATACGACGAGGGACATACCGTCGCCGTACACTCCTATTCGCACGAGTACGACAACATATACAAAAACACCAAAACGCTTATAGACGACATTGTAAGATGCAATAAGCTGATATATGACGTCACAGGCAGCTTCTCATCGGTCTACCGCTTCCCCGGGGGCAGTTTTATGGCCTCAGACAAACTTAAAGCCGCCGTGACCGACAACGGATTTTACTTTGTCGACTGGAACGCAAGCTTCCGCGATGCCGAGATTGTCGACCCCAAACCCGAACAGTTGTTTGAAGCCGCAAAGGAGACCGCGGCAGGTCACAACAGAATAGTTATGCTGGCACACGATTCGACCGACAAAAGCGCAACTGCCGAGGCTCTGCGCGACGTCATTCACTATTTCAAAGATAAGGGCTATGAATTCAGAAAATTCTGACCTTGCACGGCATTCGGAAATAACCTATGCCGACATTTTTACTTATTTAATTCAGCTTTCGACCTTCTCATTGTCAGAAATATTAGGCGGAGCCCGAAAATTTTTCGGGCTCCGCCTCCGTTTATCATTTCGTTAAGGGGCAATAATCGCGCCCTGCACGAATTACTCCCGTTTAACCTACGCCGTATACCTTGCGGTATTCCTTCATCTTATCGAGGTACTCCTTGCCATCGATTATGCCCTCTTCGATTGCCTCTATAATGTCGTTCATGGTGACTATCGAATAGACCTTGATGCCGAACTCGTTATATACTTCCTGCACTGCCGAGAGATTGCTGTCGAGTCCCTTTTCCATTCTGTCAACAGAAATAATCATGCCTGCAACCTTTACGTCTGCCGCAGCCTTGAGCTTGGGAAGCATTTCGCGGAGCGCCTTGCCGCTTGTCATGACATCCTCTATTATTATGACTCTTTCGCCGTCTTCGAGCTGTTTGCCGACAAACAGTCCGCCCTCGCCGTGGTCCTTGACTTCCTTTCTGTCGAAGCAGTAATTGAGGTCGGTTGCGTAGTCGTTTGCAAGCGAAACGGCTGTCGTTACGGCAAGGGGAATGCCCTTATATGCGGGACCGACAAGCGTATCGGCCTCCAGTCCGTTCTCCTTTATGCACGCGGCGTAGTACTTGCCGAGGCGCGCGAGCTGTGAACCCGTCTTATAGTTGCCCGTATTTATGAAATAGGGCGCCTTTCTGCCGCTCTTTAAGGTAAATTCGCCGAAGCGGAGCACTCCGTTATCGACCATAAATTTGATAAACTGCTGTTTGTAAGTCATATCTGTCTCTCCTTAGTTGAGTTTTAACGTATCAATAATATCATTGACATCGGCGATGCCGTGGCTTGTCAGCCATTCGTCCATTTCCCTGATAATTCTGGGCATTGCATTGACGTCCGCAAAGTTTGCCGTGCCGACCTGTACCGCCTTTGCGCCTGCCATCATGAATTCCAGAGCGTCTTTTCCCGTCATTATTCCGCCCATGCCGATTACGGGAATTTTTACGGCGTGGCTGGCCTCATACACCATTCTCAGCGCGATGGGCTTGATGCCTGCGCCCGAAACGCCGCCCGTATTGTTGGCTATTATCGGTCTGCGCTTTTCAAGGTCTATGACCATTCCCGTGAAGGTATTGACGAGCGATATGCAGTCCGCGCCTCCCTTTTCTGCCGCCTTTGCGTTGGTCGGTATGCTCTCCACATTGGGCGAAAGCTTGACGATGAGGGGCGTTTTTTTGAGGTTTTCCTTGGAAAGAGCGGTGACCTCCTCGATATTTTCGGGCTTTATGCCGAGAGCCATGCCGCCCGCCCTTACGTTGGGGCAGGAGATGTTGAGCTCTATCATATCCACGAGCCCGTCGAGACGGGCGCATATTTTGCCGTAATCTTCAAGGGTAGAGCCTGCGACGTTTGCGATTATCGCGACTCCCTTTTCTTTAAGAAAGGGTAAATCCTCCTTGATAAAATGCTCTACGCCGGGGTTCTGAAGTCCGACTGCGTTTAAAATTACGCCGTGAGCTTCGGCAATTCTCGGAACGGGATTGCCGACCCTGGGAAGATTGGTCATTCCCTTGGTCGATATGCCGCCGATTGCGCTTATGTCATAGATTTCGTCAAACTCTCTGCCGAAACCGTATGTGCCGCTTGCCGCTATTACAGGGTTTTTAAAGTTTACCCCGCATATTTTTACACCTAAATTAGCCATCTGTATGTATTATCTCCGTCGTATAGACTCTGTTTACGCTCAAAGTTCGACCTCGTCTATATTGAATACGGGGCCGTCCTTGCACACCCTTGCCCTGCTGCCGTCGCTCTTTGCGCATACGCAGACGAGGCACGCGCCTATGCCGCAGCCCATTCTCTCTTCAAGAGATACCAGGCAGGGCGTGGTTATGCCCTTTTCTTTGAGCTGAGCTTTGAGCGCCCTGAGCATTACGGGAGGTCCGCAGGCGATGATCATGTCTGCCTTGACGTTCTCCCTGTCCTTGAGATAGGCATTAACCGCGTTATCCTTTTCGCCCATGCTGCCGTCGTCGGTGACGATGGTCAGCTTTTGGCTCTTTCCGAACTCGTCGAGAAGGCAGGCGCATCCCCTGTTTCGGAAACCTATGTAAGAATAGAATTTCTTATCCTTATTGCCTGAGATTACGGGCACGAGGGGAAAAATTCCCACTCCGCCGCCTATTACGACTATATTTTTTGCGCTTTCGGGCAATATGAATCCGTTGCCGAGGGGCAAAAGCACGGAGAGCTCATCGCCCTTTCGCGCATTTGCAAGCGCCTGAGTACCCTCGCCCTTGACCTGAAAACATACGGTGACGTCGCACCCCTCCGCCCTGACTATGCCGAAAGGCCTCTTCAAAAGGCGGGAATTGTCGCCCGTAGAGATATTTAGGAACTGTCCGCCCCTCACTTCGCCCACGGGTTCGGGAAGGGCCACGGTAAGAGAATATACGTTGTCGGCAATGCGCACGACCTCTTTTACGGTTGAAATAACTTCTTTCATCTGCCTATTTTACCCAAAGTATTGGCAAGATCCTGCTGCATGTCTATGCATGCCGCCCTTGCCGCCTCCGCATAGTTCATTCCGCTGTATGCAGGCTTTCTGTATGCGCAGATTATGCCCCTGGAATTGTTGACTATGCCGCCGAGTCCCCTCTCGTCGAAACAGCACTTGAGCATCTGAGCGTTGCCGCCCTGCGCACCGTAACCGGGAATGAGGAAGAATGTATTTTTGAGTTCCTTTCTCAGCCTTTCTGCCTCTTCGGGATGAGTTGCGCCTACAACCGCGCCGACATCCGAATAGCCGTACTTGCCTATTCTGTCCCTGCCCCATCCTTCAACGAGCTTGCCCATGCGCTCGTAGAGGTATTCGCCGCTCTCGAGCTTTAAGTTCTGGAGTTCGCCGCTCGAGGGATTGGACGTCTTGACGAGGGCGAAGATACCCTTGTCGTGAGCCTTGACATCCTCGAGGAAGGGAGCTATGCCGTCCGTGCCGAGATAGCCGTTGACGGTCAGCATATCGGCGGGGAATGCCGAAATCTTCTTGCCGTTTATGTCCGTCTCGCCGAGGTATGCCGTAGAATAGCACTTAGCCGTCGAGCCTATGTCGTTGCGCTTGCAGTCGGCTATTACGAACATTCCCCTGCCCTTTGCGTAGTTTACGGTATAGTCGAAAGCGCGGAGCCCCTCGAAACCGTACTGTTCGTAGTACGCTACCTGTACCTTTACGGCAGGCACTATGTCGCAGACCTTATCGACTATGTTCATGTTGAACTCGATAATCTGCTCCGCAACGCCCTCAAAGGTCGCCATATCGGCACGCATCTCGTCGGGAAGATACCCGAAATCGGTGTCGAGACCCACGCACGTGGGGTTCTGCATTTCAATTATCCTGTCAATTAACTTATCAATCATAATTTCCCTCTCGGTATTATTTTCTCATTCAACGGGATTTTATCCCCTTTTTGTCCTAGTTACGCCCTGTATTTTACGTCGCCGTCAACTAAGGTTGCGCATACCTTTCCGTATACTTCATATCCGTTGAAAGGCGTATTCTTGCCCTTGGATATGAACTTGTTGCCGTCTATCACATACTTTGCCCCGAGGTCGACTATGGCGATATCCGCAGGCGCGCCCGGCGTTATCTCTCCGCCCTCGAGCCCGAGCACCTTTGCCGGATTCTTTGCCATAAGGCGCGAAAGCTCGGGAAGAGTCATTATTCCACTCTTTACCAGATAGGTGTACGAAAGAGCAAAGCTCGTTTCAATTCCGCTCATGCCGAACGCCGCGAGATTGTACTCGACTTCCTTGTCCTTTCTCGAATGAGGCGCGTGGTCAGTGACTATGCAGTCGAGCGTGCCGTCCCTGAGCCCCTCTATTATCGCAAGTCTGTCCCTTTCCTCTCTTACGGGGGGATTGACCTTGGTGAACGTGTCGAAATCGGTTATGATGTCGTCGGTAAGAATGAAGTAATGGGGGCAGGTTTCAGCCGTAACCTTTACGCCCCTCGCCTTAGCCGAACGTATTATGTCGACTCCGCTGTACGTCGATACGTGACAGATGTGCACGGGGACGTCGAGACTTTCGGCAAGCGAGATGTCCCTTGCAATCATTATGTCCTCTGCCGCGCGGGGTATGCCCTTGAGCCCCGTGAGCGTCGAATTCTTGCCCTCGTTGACGACGCCGCCGTCTACGAGATTGAGGTCCTCGCAATGGCACAGGCACTTTAAGTTGAAGCCGCTCGCGTACTCCATGCCGAGACGCATTATGAGCGAATTCATGACCGATCTGCCGTCATCCGAAAGCGCAACCGCGCCCTCCTTTGCCATCTTGCCTATTTCGGCGAGCGATTCTCCCTTTTCGCCCTTGGTTATGGCGCCTATGGGGTGAACCTTGCAGAGATTTACTTCCTCTGCGCGCGTCTTGATATACTTTACCACTACTGCGTTATCGCATACGGGATTGGTGTTGGGCATGCAGCATATCTGGGTAACGCCGCCGGCTACCGCCGCCTTGCTGCCGCTTTCAATGTCCTCTTTGCCCTCGAAACCAGGCTCGCGAAGGTGAACGTGCATATCGATTATTCCGGGGAATACCGTCTTATTCGACGCATCGATTACGTCCGTATCGCCGTCGGGCGCTATGTTTTTAGCTATTTTGACTATTTTTCCGTCTTCTATGAGTAAATCGCAGACTTCCGTCCTGTCCGAAAACACGACCTCGCCGCCCTTAATCAGTCTCTTCATGCGTTTGCCTCCCTGTATTCGTTGAGCAATTTAAGTACGGCCATTCTGACCGAAAGTCCGCTGGTTACCTGATCTTCTATCCTGCTCTTCTGCCCGTCGATTACCTGCGGCGTAAGTTCCACGCCCCTGTTTACGGGACCGGGGTGAAGCACTATTGCATTCTTGTCTGCAAGCGAGAGAATATCGTCGTTGACGCCGTAGAACTTAGAATACTCGGAAAGCGACGGGAACAGTCCGCCCGACTGCCTTTCAAGCTGAATTCTCAGTCCCATAACCGCGTTGGCGCCGTCGACGCACTGCTCGCGCGAGGAGGCGATATGCGCACCCAGCTCGTCAAAGCCCTTGGGAATGAGCGTCTTGGGCGCATAGACCCACACTTCCGCGCCCATTTTCGTAAGGCCGAAGAGGTTTGACTTTGCCACTCGGGAATGCTTGATATCGCCGAGTATGGCGACTTTGAGTCCCTTGAGCGTGCCGAACGTTTCGCGCATGGTCAGCATATCCAGAAGAGCCTGGGTGGGATGTTCGTTCATTCCGTCTCCGCCGTTCAGTACCGAACAGCCGACCGTCCTGGCAAGGAGATGAGGCGCTCCGCCCATGGGGTGACGGATAGCTATGAAATCTGCCTTGAGCGACTGCAAAGTTTTGCCCGTATCGATGAGCGTTTCTCCCTTCTGAACCGAGCTGGACGCCGCCGAAATATTGATTTCGGTCGCGCCGAGGTACTTGCCTGCAAGCTCGAACGAGGAACGCGTGCGCGTGCTGTTTTCATAGAAGAGCGTAATGAGCGTCTTGCCCTTGAGAAGGTCAAAGCTCTTATGCCCCCCGTTAACCAGATTTTTCATATCTTCCGCGTTGTCGAGTATGAGCGTTATCTCGTCCGCAGAAATGTCGCGTAGTCCCAACAAATCTTTACGTTTAAGCATATGTAATTCCTTTGAATACAGGCGTTAAAAAAGCGGAAACAGTACCGTTAAATATATAATATTTACGGCAACCAATTCCGCCAGACAAATTTTAAGTTAAATTTTTTACCAAAGTCCTTTCAGCCGCTCTGGCGAAATTCATTCTCCCCATCGTCTTAAAACACCTTAATTTTTAAAAAATTATACCATAGCATTCGCCTAAAGTAAAGAGAAATTGCCCGAAAAAAAACGCAATTTTTTATGCGGCTTGCGGCGAAGTCTTAAAGCCCGACCGCAAAGCTGCCTCGCGGACAAAAAATATACCGAAACTTTAGGAAACCATCAAAAAATAAGTCATCTATATGAAAGAGCAACAGCTCCGCGTATTTGCCGCAGCAAAAGAAAAAGGACATCACTCAGGATACCGCCGACATCCATTTTTTGAGCCAAAACAAGTCTTTTGTACGCCAAGTACTTTTTGTATGTCTTCAGCAGTTATTTTCTGCGACAGACCTGAGAAGGCGATACCATTCGGTTACGCAGATATATATTCGTATACATAAAAAGGAAAAGACGGGCATTCAAATCCGCCTCAAATGTTCCGTCATAAAATAAGGCGGAAAATAACCGATGAATTACCGATAAATTTGCCGCCCGAATGCTTTAAGCATCAAAAAATATTCATTTTTTATACATTATGGCGCCGTTACCTCACAGGCGTTTAAGCTTACGCAATACTGATAATAAACCCACCATAATAAAAACACCGTGCGCCTCGGCACGCCGAACTAAGGCAATGCAAACCGAGGGCCGACGTGCAGATTCAGAGAATTTTCTGGAGAGTAAAACCAACCTTATCGCAGGAGGTCAGAATGTATTCTATGCCCCCTCTCACGGTGCGGAAAGGGAAATACGCCTCGCCGTGGATATGCCCGAAAATGACTTTGTCCACCCCGTTCTCTTCAAACAGTTTTGTAAAGAGAGTGGGCTGAAGTTTGAGCCCCATAGGCGGATAGTGAATCATTGCAAGCAATACGTCGCCCTCCTGCCTTATGCTTTCCACCTGTCTGAAACACAGTCTGAACCGCTCGGCTTCCCTTAAATACAGCTTTTCGTCGTGCTCGGTATAGTCGGCGCTGCCGGGACAACTCCAACCCCTCGAGCCGCAGATGATGACGTTGCCGAACTTTACGCAGTCATTCTGAAGAAAATAAAAATTTTCGTCAGGCGCCGCTCTTCTGAGCTTGGAAATGCCGTTCCACCAATAGTCGTGGTTGCCGCGTATGAATACCTTCTTCCCCTTGAGCTCCCTAAGCTCCGCAAGGTCGTAGACGCCTTCCTCAAGCGTCGTGCCCCAGCTGGTATCGCCCGAAAGAAGGACTATATCTTCGTCCTTGACTTTGGCTTTCCAGTCATCTTTTATCTTGTTGAGATGCCCCTCCCAGCCGACGCCGAAGATATCCATAGGCTTGTCCGCCTTACCCGAAAGGTGCAAATCGCTTATCGCATATACGTTCATAGCACGATTATACCACATTCCGCCGTTTATTTAAAGCATTTTGCCTCAGGCAACAATAAATGGCAATATTAGCATAAATATAGGCTATTATGTCAGACATAGTACTACTTAAATTGCTGATTATGTGTGAAATAGGGTGGTAAAATGTCAAATTTTACCACCCCTCCACACTCCCGCGCGTCCGCAGGACGGCGATTGGTGCCTTTTAATTTTACTTTACTTGCACGAACAATTCTTGCCCTGAGGATACAGGGGAAGTTCGAAAAAGCCTGCGCACACCTCCTTAGAGTAGTCCTGTGCAGGGGGAATTGCGCAGTACCCGTAACTGGGCACGAGCAGCTCCACATCTATGGCTATCTTGAGTATTACCGTAACGCAGGCATTTACGGTAAAGGTGTTGTTCTGGGCGTTGAATACCCCTTCCGTGCAGACCGCCGATGCCTGAGCAACTACGCTGTAGGGCATTATGGACGGCGCAGGCACGAAGAGCAGCACATCTTCCGACACGGTTATTTCCGCATCGGCAACCCCCTCCGTTCCGTTGGCGTCCGTATAGACGACCTCTACGGGAATTGTAACCTTAGCCTGCACCCTTGCGCACCCGGGCTTATCTGCGAGACGGTCGACGTTGAGGTCGGACACCGAAACCTTAGAGGTGACCGAACGCGCACTTATGAATGTCAAGGGGTATGTAGGATTCGCCGGTACCATATCGGTAAGCGTTAAAGTATAATTTTCAATCTGCACCTGTTTGATGCAGGCGTCGAATATCTTCTGCGCCTGTATGCATACCTTTTCGCACATACCGTTGAGCGGATTGCCCGTTATAGTGCCCGGGCATTTATCCGACTGAAAATTGGAAAAGAATGACATTTTAACCTCCGTTTTTATATACGCTTTTCAGCAGTATGTTCCGTTACTTTACTATATGCCGTACCCTTGCATTTTAGTTACTTAAGACGGCTTACGTCATAGCGCCGAGATTCGGTCAGCCTGCAAAATCATTCAGGCGCGCAGCCGCACTTGCCATAATGCTTTCAGTCCTTTTCTTTCTTTTGTCGCATAACATTATTTATTTATATGCATTAGTATGCATATTTTATGCAATCAGACGGAAAAGGCTTTATTTTGCCCTCGCACTCTTGCGTGTCCGCTCTCAGACAAACCATAAAGCAAAGTTTTTTATCGCGGCTTACTTTACAGAAACCATGCCGCAAATCGGAAACCATGCCGCAAATTAAGGCGGCTCTTTCAACCATGATACTTTATGCCGACTATGCGCGTAATGCCAGGCAATTCTCACTCCCTGCATCTTTGCGTTACAGGAACTTGCTTTCCGAACTGCGCAGGGAAGTCGCTTACATTTTTTGTTTTCGCGTTCATTGCCTTTAAAGCGCGGCTCAAAATTAACGGCGAAAAATGCACGTTGCCCATATTCTTTGCCGTACGCAACCGTGCAAATACCGTTTCTTTGCGCCACAAACTCTTACTGCACGGCATTTCGGCGCAACGGCTACGACTTTTTCAATTTATTCTGGCGGAAGCCAGACCTTTTTTGTAGGATACACTGGACTTTGCCCGTTAAGGCGCGCTATCTCCTCCTCGCTGCAGCCCGTTCGGCTGGCAATCGTGGCATAGCTGTCGCCCACCGCCGCATAGACCTTGCGACATCCCGAACGGACGGCTATTATCTGCCCCTCCCCGATATTATCGGGAACGGGACAATCAAACACCGACGAAATGCTTTCTCCGTCCATGCCCTTTCTGACGCGCAGATACGCGCCCCTTTCGATAATAAGCGTCAACATATTGTATATTATATGTCTTTGCTACAAAATGTGTTCATATTTGATTTTTTAGGCTAGTAAACTATCTATGATGAAGAACAATATTTATCGGTCTGCCGCTCTCGTTACCGTCTTTTCGACAATCGAGAAGACGCTCAGCTTTATCTACAGAATCGTACTCTCGCGCACGATAGGCGCCGAAGGCGTGGGCATCTATCAGATTTGTCTTTCGGTCTTTGCTGTATTCCTGACCGCCGCATCGAGCGGCATACCCATAACCGTATCGCGCATAATGGCCAAGCACAGCGCATCGGGCAACATTGCCGCCAAGCACGGCGCAGTCTCCTCCGGAATCGCCCTGACTCTCATGTTCACCGTGCCCGTCGCTTTGGTGCTGTTCCTCGCAAAAAATTTGTACGGCTTTCTCTTTCCCGACGAAAACTGTCTGAACATCTTCCTTTGGCTGTTGCCGGGCCTCATTCTGACCTCCGTCTATGCGGTAATGCGCGGCTCGTTCTGGGGAAACAAGCAATTTTTGTCATACAGCGCGATAGAACTCGCCGAAAACAGCGTAATGGTGATAGTCGGCTGCATACTCATAGGCTTTGCCCATACTCCCGAAGGCGGCGCCGAAGCGGCAATTATCGCCGTGCTCGTTTCATATATATTTTCATTCGCCGCTTCGCTTATCTGGTACCGCGTCAACGGCGGAAAATTCGTAGACCCAAGACCTCAGCTCAAGCCGCTTTTGTCCTCCGCAATGCCGATAACCGTAATGCGCACCTCTACATCGCTGTTAAATTCCGTGATAGCCATGTTCCTACCCGCGCTGCTGATGTCCGCCTGCGGCTATACCGACAACGAGGCGGTTGCTCTGTACGGCGTGGTGATGGGTATGAGTCTGCCGATGCTGTTTACCCCCAATTCGCTGATAGGTTCGATTGCCGTAGTCGTATCGCCCGAACTGAGCGAAGATTTCTATGCGGGCCGCAAGGAAAACTTAAAGCGCGACATTGAACGCACCCTGCGCGCCGCCGTGCTCATCGCCGCCGTGCTCATTCCCGTAATGTTCACTCTCGGCGAAACGCTCGGCATTTTCTTCTTCGACAACGAGTTCAGCGGCGTGATTATAAGGCGGTTTGCCTTTATAATGCTGCCCATGAGCCTTTCGATAATCTCCACCACCGTGCTTAATTCCATGAATTTCGAGGTCAAGACGCTCGTTCACTTTTTCATAGGCGCGCTGGTGCTGCTGGCATGCATATTCGTGCTTACGCCCAGAATAGGCATATATGCCTACATGGTCGGAGAATCGCTCGACTTTGTGGTCACGGCGGCGCTCAACCTGCGGCTTCTGAGAAAGAATTGCCCCGACATAAATTATGCTGCATACACCTTAAAGAGCTTTATAATCGCCGTAGTCGCCTGCCTTTTCGGCAAGCTTGCAGACAACCTGCTGCCCGTGACTTTTGCGCCTTTTGCGAGGATTATTGTGAGCGGCGGCGCCGTCTTCCTGTTCGCCTGCGCAGCTTTCTTCGGAATGGAGATGGTCACGGCAAAGCCGCTTAAAAAACTATTTGCCAAAAGGTGATTCGCATGGCATCGCCGACGTTCGACAGTTGCTCTGCGCCGTGTCATTTTTGCTTCAGGTTTATTCAGGAGGGCGCGCCTTACATAAGGCGCGCCCTCCTGCATTGCGACACGATAACATATGCCGCACGTCAACGGCGCTTGTTCTTTTTTATTTCCTCCGCGAGCGAGAGAATGCCCTTTATGGCAAGCGCGATTAAAAAGGCGCCGAAGAGCCGCCGCAGCAGCGAGGCATCCAGAAACGCCGCCGCAATGCTGAAAACGACGGCCGACGCCAGCGCAGGCACGATGACCCACCACAGCCCGTCCGTCCTGAGATACCCCTTCTTTTTATGTTCGGCGAGCGCGAACGCCGCCATGGGCAGAAAGGCTATTACGTTTGTTGCCTGCGCGACGTGCTGGCTTACGCCAAGAAATATGGTCAGAACGGGTATCAGCACCGTGCCTCCGCCCATGCCCATTCCGCCAAGAAGACCCGCAAGCACGCCTGCAACGAGATATATTATGAACGCCATGTCAGCCTATTACCATCCTTATGCCTGCGGCGAGCATTAATGCGACGAAGGCTATTTTGACCCATACGGCCGGCAACTTATCGAGAAGCGCCGCGCCTATGAGACCGCCTGCCACGTTGCCTATCGCCGAGGGAATGACCACGGACGAATCAAAAAATCCGTTGACCGTATATATTATCGCGCTTATGAGGCACAGCGGAGCAATGACGAGTATTGCCGTTGCGTGCGCCTCCTTTGCAGAATACGAAAGGTTGCCCGAAAGGAGCGGAACGGCTATCATGCCGCCTCCGCCGCCGAACAATCCGTTTGCCGTACCGACCAAAAATCCGCTTGTTATAGCCCTTGTCTTTTTCAATGTTATTCTCCCCGAGAGTTATTTTGTGTAAAACAGACAGTTTAATAGATATTTTCCGCAAAAATTTTATAATAATGAATTTTTTTAACGCTATTAAGGCGATAATCAGTTGCCAAAAATATGGTTTTATATTAAAATGATAGGGTATGAAAGGAACTGTGCCGAATGCGCAAAAAAATGCGCGTAAGGCGTGCTCCGCTTTTTGCAACTAACAATATAATAAGGTGTTATATGAACGAAAAGAACAAGGCAAAATTCAAAAAATTATTTACGGGCGCAGCTGTACTTGCTACTTCGTGCGCACTCGCCTTTGCCCCTGCCTGCTCGACTACGAGCGACAGCACCGAAGAGGACGAGAACACGAGTACCAAGCAGGACACTCAGCTCATAAAGAACGGAAATTTTGAATTTTACGACGACAATGACGGAACCTACTTCATAAGCTCGCCCGATAACTGGACGATAGGCACTACGGGTAACTCCTCCAACTCCATGTCGGGCATAATCGACACGAGCAAGAGCGGCTGGGACGAGCTCACCGACCCCGAACTTCCCGAAAAGCTTGAAACCAACGACGACCTTGACGACGATGACGACAATAAGGTTGACTACAACGGCGCGCTGACGGACGATTTGCCCTTCGCCAACCCCCACGAGGCAACCAATACCGACGAGACCACCGACGAGCGCGAGTATATAGCCAACCCCTATACTCACGAATACAGCTATGACGCCGACGGAAACATCCTCAATGCGGCAGGCGAAAAGGTGACGACTTACGAGGATGAGGACGGAAACGTCTACCTCGACGAAGAGCACACAAAGCCCCTTGAGACATCCGTGCTCATGCTGCACAACTATCGCAAGAGCTATTATACGGGTACCGAGAGCTATTGCCAGTCCTCCTCTACCGTAACGCTCGAGGCGAGCACGGCGGCTTCCATTTCCGTCTGGGTCAAGACGAGCAACCTCTACTTCGACGGCGCAACCAACGAGAGAACGCCCGTCAACGGCGAGAGAGGCGCCTATATTCAGGTAAACACCACTGTCGGCGGCAACTCGCTTGACAGCTTCAAGATAAGAAACATCGACACCGAAAAGCTTAACCCCGACGGCGAGAACAACGGCTGGGTACAGTATACCGTCTATGTAGAGGCTTCGAGCTTTGCAAGCACTACGGTATCTATATCCGTCGGCCTCGGCGAGGACAGCATCTATACGGTCGAGGGCTATGCCTTCTTCGACGATATCTCCATCACCAAGTACATGAACGGCGACGAGATGAGAGAGGCGGTAAACGAGGGTCACGACGACACCTATTTCGATTCCCTAGTCGAAAATTCCACCAGCCTTCCCCTCTCGACCGACGGCAAGGATGTGTTCAGAGTCGACAAGGAAGTTTCCCAGACCAACTCATCCGACGGCTCGGTTACGACCAACACCAAGGAAAATAACTTCAACGACAGGCATTTCTACATCGACCTGGCAAGCTCTTCGACGAAGAATCTCGTAGAATTCGGCTCAGACACGGTTGCTGCGGGACTGACCGTTGAAAAGACCAATACGGGAAGCTATGTTTCCTCCAAGAACAACAACTATTCGAGCAATTCGGTTTCCGTGCTCGAAAACGGTGCAGGAAACGCTTACCTTCCCTCCAAGCTCACCAATAACGGTCTTACCGTCAGCGACGACCTTCTGGCAACGCTCGGCGTGACCGACGCCGAAGACTGGACGACCAGCCTCGGCGGAGAGTATTCGGAAATACTGACCAGCGCCCTTAAGAGCGCGGCAAGCCTTCCCGGAGCTGACGGCTCGGCATCGGCGCTCGTGATGCTCAGCGCAAACGGCGCGGCTTACCAGTCCGAGATAACCGACGACAAGTTCACCCTTCAGCCTCAGTCCTACGCCCTCGTATCCTTCTGGGTAAAGACGGCTGACATGAACGACAAGACCGCCGCAACCGTCACCGTAAAGGACGTAAACGACGAGAACAACAGCTCTAACTTCACGCTTGACTCCACCGATGTCGGCACGGTCACGATAAATGACCAGAAAGACGTTTACAACGGCTGGGTTCAGTGCTTTGTAAGGGTTTCCAATACCACCGAAGAGGCACAGACGTTCAAGATCTGCGTCAACCTCGGCATCACGACCATTCAGGGCACCACTCCCACATCCTACACGGCAGGCTGGCTGGCAATAACCAACATGTCCCTCATCGAACTCGACGAGGACGTATACGGATATACCTCTTCGGGCACCTACCTTGCAACCCTTTCCTTCAGCGAGAGCAGCGAGAGCACTGCAGGATACTTCGACAGCGAACAGGGTGAAAAGAACGTCATTCAGGAAGACGTGGCAATCCCCTCCACTTATAAGGGAGTCAACGGAGCAAGCGCAGAGGTCGTAAACCTCGGCAAGGAGCTCACCGAATACGACGACACCAACAGAAATCCCTATGCAGGTCTGATTAACAAGGAATACCTCGACAACTACAAGGGTTGCGAGTGGTACAGCGCGATTACCGCCCTCAAGAACCTCAACGACAACGAAGAGATATGGAACACGCTTGCAGGCAAGTATTCCGTACAGCCACTGCTCATAGTAAACACCGCAAGGACGATTGCAGACAGAACTTCGGCAATATATAATTACGGTTACATCGGCAACGACAGCACCATCTCCGCAAGCGGATATATGGCAATAAGCGTAAGGGTCAAGGTAAGCGCAGGCGCGGTAGCCAACATCTACCTCACCGACACCGACCCCGCATCCAAGCAGGTGCTCAGCTTGGAGCTTCCCGAATATACCTTCTGGTATGACGACGACGGCAACATCTTAAAGGGCGAACCCAAGGAAAATGCCAGCGTTGCAGAACTCAGGGAGAACATCGCATACAAGCTCCGCAAGGACGGCCTTTATGAGAACGGCGACGGCAAGCTGTACGCTAACTTCTATAACCTTGAAAGATACTACGACGTAGAATTCGAACACGAGAACTTCTATGACGAGGACGGAAAGCTGGTCAAGTTCGAAGACCTCGTTCAGGGCGAAATCTACTACGCAAATGCAGAAAAGACGGCTTACGCTCCCCACTACCTCATCGCAGGCAGCAATACCTCCAAGGTATACAAGTACAACTCGGGCGTAGGCAGCTCTGCTACCTACCTCTACATGGTAAACGACGAGGCTGATGCAGATAAGGTTGTATACGGCGTAGACACGACAAAGGCAGCGCTCAGATACGACAACACGAACAATGCGGCAACGCCTTACCAGTTCACCATAGACGCCACCACCGATGAGGGTGCGGCAAAGTATGCAGGCAAGTGGATAACCGTTACGTTCTACGTTCACGGCGGTTCCTCCGCAAAGAACTACAGACTCGAGCTCTGGAGCGGTTACCGCGACCAGGAGACGAGCGGACAGACCGAAGGCAGCTATGTACTCTTCGACTACAGCGCGGCTTCGATAGACGAGTCGGGATTCAATGACCTCGTATCCTACTACACGGGCGAAATTCTCGACGAGTACAAGAAGGTCGTAGACAGCGAACTTGCCGACAACAACGGCACGATTGCAGACTTCGAAAAGCTTGCAGGTCAGAAGCTTGATATCTATAACTACTCGGCAACCTACTACACCTATACCCTCTACGATTCGGCAACCTACGTTCCCTTCAACGCAGAGACGGCAGGCGAGGATGCAACCGGTTACGCATACACCTACAGCGACTACTCCGAGAGCCTCGGCTTCCTCAAGATTGAGGACGATACGCTCGGCGGCAACGAAATCTCCATGTCGGCCTTCATAGACTACTCCGTAGTCGACAAGACGATAGAGCTCAGCGGATCTACCGACGTGGAAGAAGATACCACCGAAGAAGAGACGACCGAAAACGATTCCAATATCTGGCTGCTTGCAGCTTCGATTGCAATCGTAATCGCCATACTCATTGCGATAATCTCCATAGTAATAAGGGATATCGTAAAGAGGCACAGACGCAGAAAGACTGCCGGCAAGAACAGCTATAACTTCAACAAGAACAAGCGCTACGTCAGAAAGTACGTAAAGGCCAACGGAGAAGCTCCCGAAGTCAAGGAAGAAGACGTAGACAGGAGCCTTCTTGAGGACAAGGCTGAAACCGCCGCACCCGAGGAGAGCGCTACGCCCGAAGATACGACTGAAGGCGCTTCGGACACCGAAGAAAGCGCAGAGGACGAGCAAACTGCTCCCTCCGAAGGCGAACAGTCAGAAAACGGCGATGACGGCGAGGAAAAGAAGGACTGATAGTCCTCCCCCTACTCACGGTCACTGAAAACTGAACAGAACGCTCCGCTGTAGATTTTGTAGCGGAGCGTTTTTGTGTTTACAGGGCGGCGCGGTCAGGTTTTGGCATATTTGAGACTTTGCGTCAAAAGACTTACGAACTTAAACCAAAGTGTGAACGTAGGAAAGTCAAGGGCGTACGACGGGCATTTATGCGTACATTAAGGCGACAACTGTTGGTCAGACGCCCGACATTTTCCGAATGCCGGAAAGATAAATGACTTTCGGGTAATATGTCTGAGCGACTTTTGAGACTTTGCCGCAGGGCTGACGTCGCAACATAATCTGCGGCGCAAAGAGGTACGCTTTGCGAGAACTTTGAATACAGGTGAATTATGCTTGAAAGATTTGGAATCGAGGACTTTGACGAAATATTTGACATAATGCAGGAGAGCTTTCCCCTGGCCGAATACAGGACATATGACGGACAGAAAGCGCTGTTTGAAAGACAGCGCTACAACGTGTGCGGCATACGTATAAACGGCGAAATTGCGGCATTTATAGCCTTCTGGCAGGACGAGGGAATAGTTTTCATAGAGCATTTCGCAGTGCGGACGACCTACCGCAATCACGGCTTGGGCGGAAAGGCGCTGAGAGAACTTATTGAACTGAACCGCGGCAGACTTGTATGTCTGGAGGTCGAACCGCCCGAAAACGACATTGCCAAACGGCGCATAGCTTTCTATGAGCGCAACGGACTTTTCCTGAACAATCACCCCTATATGCAGCCCTCCCTTTCGGTCGGGCGTCCGCCTTTACCGCTCATGATTATGACATCGGGCAGGCAAATAGATGCCGACGAATTTGCAAGGCTCAAGAATACCCTCTATGAGAGCTTTTACAAGTCACTCTGACGCCCTGCGGCGGCATAACCTACGCTTATTGATGAAAGATTTACTATAAAATGAGGCGCGGCCTCGGGTTAAATTAACCCGAGGCCGCGCCCCTATAATATTTAAGTCTTTAAATTCTCAGTCCCTTGGGAAGATGATTTTTTGCCGTGCCGTTGACGCACTTGCACCAGCCGAGAGGAAAGCCGAGATATGCAGCGACAGCCCACCCCTTCGCATCATTGCAGTCGAAGGTATTGCCGCTAAGGTACGAAAGCGCCGTCTTTTCGTCGAGCGCGATACACGCCGCCTCCTCCGCACTCAAACACATTGCAAGCGAATGCGACGGCTCAAACCTGTCGCCCCTGAACTCGCCCAGGCGCACGCCTGCCCTCAATATGCTGATCTTTAC
Source organism: uncultured Clostridia bacterium (assembly GCA_944354125.1). GTDB lineage: Bacteria > Bacillota > Clostridia > Christensenellales > Borkfalkiaceae > Coproplasma. Next base: position 35,107 of record CALVPT010000008.1, read on the forward strand.
CTCGGGACAATCTTCGGGAATGGAGTACAGCGTGTCTGCCGCAAGGTGAAGATTGCCCAACCTGACCTTGAGATATTCTTCCTCGAACTGCCTGTACAGCGAGGTTTTCTTTCTGTCGGGCGGACACATCTTAAAGGGACGGACCTCTCCGCTCTCTCCGCCCTGCTTTTCGAACAGGGCGGCATAATGCCCCTCTCCGCGTATCTCGTGCGGCAGCAGCTTTTTTTGCTCAATCAGCGCAAATTCAGGATGTCTTTTCAAAAAATCTGCCGTCTGCAGTTCGTCCTCTTCGGGGGAGAACGTACAGGTGGAATAGACGAGTCTGCCGCCGCCTTTAAGCGACTGCGCCGCGCAGTCGAGTATTTCCGCCTGCCTTGCGGCGCACCTTTCTACGTTTTCGACGCTCCATTCGGGTATGGCGTTGACCTCTTTTTTAAACATGCCCTCGCCCGAGCAGGGCGCATCTACGAGCACCTTATCGAAATACCCCTCAAAACGGGAGGCTATTTCGTCAGGAGTCGCGCAGGTGACTACGGCGTTTTTTATGCCCAGCCTTTCGACGTTGGAGGAGAGAATTTTTGCCCTGGACGAGTTTATCTCGTTGAGCACGATTATGCCCTCTCCGCCCATCTTCTGCGCAAGCTGAGTGCCCTTTCCTCCCGGGGCGGAGCACAAATCCAGCACTCTTTCGCCGCCCTTTACGCTAAGAAGGGGCGCGGCGCACATTGCCGACGGCTCCTGCACATAGTAGGCGCCTGCGGCGTGCAATACCGTCTTGCCGGCCTTTTCCTCGCCGACATAGAAGCCGCACGGCTCCCACGGAACGGGTTCGAGCGCAAACGGCGATATCCGCCTGAAATTATCTATATCCGTCTTAAGCGTGTTGACCCTTACAGCCTTGCAGGGAGCAAGCTCGTACGATGCCAGAAAATCGTTGAAATTCTCCTTTAAAAGCGACTTCATGCGCTCCAGAAACTTCTCAGGCAGTTGTATCATACAGGCACCCTTTGAGTTCCTCAAGCGAAATTATCTCTATATTCTCATTGCTCTCGGCGTTCTTCGTGCGGACGGACGAATCGCCATCCTCCCTGACATATACGTTGCACTCGCTCTGCTTTTGCGTATATCTGCCGCCGAGGGCATATATTCTGTCTACGAGGGGCAAAGATTGCGCTATGTCGTCCTCGAGCAGGCGCGAGAAGTTGAACACCCTGCCCGAAAGCCTGCCGCCCTTCTTCTTTTTGCAGCGGCTGAGATGAATGTAAAAGGTAACGCGGCGTTCGCTGCGCTCCTTTTTAAGCCTTTGCACCTCGTCCCTGTATTCCGTGAACTTGCGCGACAGGGGCTGGGTTATGCGGTGGTTTGCCACCTTGCCCCTCTTTATTTCGAGCAGCTCGTCCAGTCTTTGGCAATTGCAGGAATACTTTCTGCACAGCGCCTCGGTGACGCGCATCGTCGCATAGGCATCGTCCGCCGCCCTGTGGGGCGTGAACTCGACGCCGAGCTGAGCGGTTATGTATTCCAGCCCGAACTGCCTTGAAAAGTCGCCTATTGCCGTCATATACATCAGCTGGCTGTCTGAAAAGCTGAAATTTAAGGGAGGCAGGTGAAAGCGGTTGGTCTCCAGCTCGAGATACTTGACGTCGTTGTGCGTTGCGTGACCGTATACGAGGTTATTCTTATCCTCCAAAAGCGCCTTGATTTTGGGATATACCTCGGGAAATACGGGGCATTTTTTGAACTTATCGTATTCGTACGGCAACGTTATTCCCCTGTTGCCCCTTGAATCGGTAAGGTGAAACTTGCCCTTGGGATTGATAAGGATATCCTCTTTTTCTATTATATTGAACTGCTCGTCGCAGAGGACGTAGCCGAATGCGCATATCTTTGCAGACGTCTTGTACACGCTTGCGCACTCTATATCGAAAAACAAAAGGTTCATACGGTGTTATTATAGCAGACGGCAGCACGATTGGCAAGCCGCTTGCACTCATCTTTGACTATTGACTTTTTGCCCGCGTGCATTTATAATAAAAATATGCAAAAGAAACTACTTACACTTTTAATCTTCAACGACGGCAATGCCGCCGCCGACAAGCCCAAGGCGCTTTATGAGGCTTTATTGCCGTTTTTCGACAGGACGGAAATTATATGCCACTCGCTCAGCAGGGCCATGCCCGAGGGCATAACCGACCTTTCGGTTTCAGACTACGGCAGATTCATAAAGGTCGCCGCAGGCATGGCTAAGGGCAGATATATCGCAGTAATACCGCCGGACGCAACCGTCTTCGGCGAGCAGTTCGGCGCGCTTTTAAAGCTGATTGAAAAGCCGTGCGACAACGTAATAATCTTTTCGGGAGCCGACTGCCCGACCTGCGCGGCGATTGACACAAAACTTTTCAGAAACCTGTGTCAGTCCGCCTCCGAAGCGCAGCTTGTAAATATCCCCCTGCACGCCTACATAGCCGCCAAATCGTATAAGAAGGTCAAATTCAAGCCCTTCGACTGCGGCGGACGATATCTTGCAAGGCTGGCCGAAACCTACGGCGAGAGCTTCCAGTCCTCCGTAATAATTGCGGCAAAGAGCTTCAACGCGCCGAGAAACCGCACCTCTACCCTCATGTACAAGTCCTGTTTCGACGCGCTGTATGCCTGCCTGGAGGCGGCATACATAGCGGCGATACTCCAGGTTGCAAAGGACAAGATTTACGCAGTCCGCGCCGCGGAGTTCGACGACGCCATAAAGCAGGCCGATGCCAAACTGTACGAATATGCGGAGCGGCGTCTGACTTTCGCGCCGCTTAAAAAACTGAGGCAATCGCGCTTTGAAAAAATACCCCTCCTTACCGCAATAAAACTTGCAATAAAGAGGTGACAAAAACACAGCCGACCGCGCTTGACTTTGAGCGCGGTCGGCATTTATTTTATGGCTGTTTATTTCTTCTTGGGAAGGATGTATTCCTTGCCGCCCATATACTTTCTGAGCACTTCGGGAATATATACGCTGCCGTCTGCCTGAAGGTGATTTTCAAGGAAGGCTATGAGCATTCTGGGGGGCGCTACGACCGTATTGTTGAGCGTATGCGCATACACGTTCTTGCCCGTCTTGGAATCCTTGTACCTTATTCCCAGCCTTCTTGCCTGAGCATCAGTTAAGTTGGAGCAGCTGCCTACCTCGAAATACTTCTTCTGACGGGGGCTCCACGCCTCTACGTCGAGGCTCTTATACTTGAGGTCTGCAAGGTCTCCCGAGCAGCACACGAGCGTGCGGACGGGGATTTCCATGGACACGAACAGTTCGACGGTGTACGACCACAGTTTGTCGTACCAATAGTCGCTCTCTTCGGGCTTGCAGATGACTATCATTTCCTGCTTTTCAAACTGGTGAATGCGGTAGATGCCCCTCTCCTCTATGCCGTGCGCGCCCTTTTCCTTTCTGAAACAGGGCGAATAGGACGTCAGCGTCTGGGGGAGCTGAGATTCGTCTAAAGTGGTGTTCATGAATCTGCCTATCATCGAGTGTTCGCTGGTGCCGATGAGGTAGAGGTCTTCGCCCTCTATCTTGTACATCATGCCGTCCATCTCTTCAAAGCTCATGACGCCCGAAACGACGCTGCTCCTTATCATGAAGGGAGGTATGCAGTAGGTGAAGCCCTTGTCTATCATGAAGTCCCTTGCATATGTGAGAACTGCCGAGTGCAGCCTTGCAATGTCGCCCGTAAGATAGTAAAAGCCGTTGCCGCTGGTGCGCCTTGCGCTGTCGAGGTCTATGCCGCCCAGATTTTCGAGTATGTCGAGGTGATAGGGCACTTCGAATGGCTTTTCCTTTGCCTCCAGATAGGTGTTCCACTGCACGTTCTGGCTGTCGTCTTTGCCGATGGGCACGTCGTCGGCGATGATGTTGGGTATCATCATCATGTCCTTTTTGAGCTGCTCGGCAACCTCTGCCGTCTCCGCCTCAATTTTTGCCACGGCGTCGTTGTTCTGCTTGGAAAGTTCCTTTACCTCTTCGGCCTCGGCCTTCTTTCCCTCGCGCATGAGCGCGCCTATCTGCTTGGCATATACGTTGCGCTTTGCCCTTCTCTCGTCGCCCTCGCGCTGGAGCGCTCTGTTGCGCTCGTCAAGGGCAAGAATTTCGTCGACGAGCGGCAATTTCTTGTCCTGAAACTTCTTTCTTATGTTCTCTCTTACGAGTTCGGGATTTGTCCTCAAGAGATTGATATCTATCATAAAAAGTTCTTCTCCCTCTGCCTTTGAATTTACAGATATTATACGGCAAATATTGTCCAAAAGCAATTAAATTAGCCTTTATTCTATTGAAAAAAAAGCGCAAACGTGATATAATTGACTCAAGTTACGACGCTTGGCGGCCGATGCGGCCGCAAGGAGAATTATGAGCAAAATCTATTATAAGGGAAAAAGACCTGCCACGCAGGGCGATTCCTCGGCCGATGCTCCCCTCAAAGAGCAAGCGGCTACGGAAACTTCTGTCCAAAGCAACAAGGCGGAGACGCCTTCCGAAAGGCAGACAAGCGCGACATCTTCCCCCAGACGACCCCGACAGCATGCCCCCGACAGCGCGGAGGCGCCCTCCGACGGGGCAAATTCCTCGCCTTTCTCCACCGAAAAGGACGAGAGCCGGCAGGGAGCCGTAGCCGAGGAAAATCAGGAAATTGCCGCGGCTGAACATATCCCCGAGGGCGAGGACTATGAACCGCCCAAGGTCGAAGGCTTTAACAAAGAGAGAATTATAAGATATTTCAAGCGCCACCCCAAGACCAAAGTAGACACCAAGGTAAAGCGCTTCTATCCGCCCATAAACCGCGGTCTTACGCCCAATCAGGTCGAGACGAGGTTCACGCAGTTCCTCTTCAACGACACAAACAAGAAGTACTCCAAGTCATATGCGAGCATCTTCATGGGCAATATCTTCACCTTCTTCAACCTGCTCTGCCTGATTGCATTCATAATGCTGCTGCTCGCAGGAACAAAGGGCATAACAAACTACCTGGTAATATTCATTACGACGGCAAACATCATAATCGGCGTGTACCAGGAAATCCGCTCCAAACGAGCGATAGATAAACTGTCCATTCTCGCCTCGTCCTCAGTAAAAGCCGTGCGCGACGGCGAAATATGCGAGATTCCGACAAACGAAATTGTGCTGGACGATATAATCATACTCGAGCTGGGCAATCAGGTGCCTGCCGACTGCATCCTCGCCGAGGGCTCCGTAGAGGTCAACGAAAGTCTGCTTACGGGCGAATCGGTGGCAATTAAAAAGCACGCGGGCGACACCCTGTTTGCAGGCAGCTTTATTGCAAGCGGCAGCGGAAAATGCCGCGTTGACAAGGTCGGCAAGGAGACCTACCTTGAAAAGCTGACCGCAAAAGCAAAGAAATACCGCCGCCCCAACTCCGAACTGATGAACTCCATCAAGCACATCATAAAGGCGGTAAGCATACTCATCATCCCCATCGCGATAGGCATATTCTTCGTCTCCAAGAACAATATACCCGCGACCAATACCGTGACCGACTACATCTTCTCCGCCGACGTAAACTACGCGCTCCAGAGAATGTGCACGGTGGTCATAGGCATGATTCCTTCGGGAATGCTGCTCCTGACTTCGACGGCGCTCGCGGTCGGCGTCTTCAGGCTTGCCAAGAACAATACGCTGGTGCAGGACCTGTACTCGCTGGAAATGCTGGCGAGGGTAAACGTGCTGTGTCTGGATAAGACGGGAACGATTACAGACGGCCGCATGAAGGTGAGCGACACTGTAATTCTCAATACCGTCGGGGAATATTCGCTGAACGACATTATGGGCAGCATACTCGCCTCACTCGACGACAATAATCAGACGTCGATTGCCCTGTATAACCACTTCGGACACAGCGACGTGCTGTCGCCGACGGCTAAAATACCCTTCTCGTCGAAAAGAAAACTTTCCGCCGTATGCTTCGAGGACGTGGGAACGTTCGTAATGGGCGCGCCCGAATTCGTGCTTAAGCCCCTGCCCGCAAAGGTAGACAAAATAGTAAAGCAATACGCCCAGATGGGTCTGCGAGTAATAGTTCTTGCGCATTCCTCCACCCCCATCGTCGGCGATAAACTGCCCTCCATACTCAAGCCCATAGCCATAATTTCCATTGCGGACAACATCCGCGAGGACGCCATTGACACCATAAAGTGGTTCAAGGACAACGAGGTTCAGGTAAAGGTAATTTCGGGCGATAACCCCATAACAGTTTCCGAAGTTGCCAAGCGTGCAGGCATTGAGCACGCCGAAAAGTTCATATCGCTGGAGGGTCTGAACGACAAGGAAGTCGAAAACGTTGCCAATAAGTACACCGTATTCGGCAGAGTTACGCCCGAACAGAAAGCCATTCTCGTCAGGGCGATAAAGAACGAGGGCAACACCGTAGCCATGACGGGCGACGGCGTAAACGACATTCTGGCTTTGAAGGAGGCCGACTGCGCCATATCGGTCGCATCGGGCAGCGAGGCGGCGAGAAACGTCAGCCACCTCGTCCTCATGGACAACAACTTCAACTCAATGCCTAAGGTCGTAGGCGAAGGACGAAGGGTCATAAACAACATAAAGAATTCCTCCTCGCTGTACCTCATGAAGACGCTGTTTACCGCTCTTCTTGCGACGATATGCATACTCATGTCCTCGCCCTACCTGTTCATGCCGAGCAACATGCTGCTCCTCGAGGTCTGCATAATAGGCATACCTTCGGTATTCCTCTCCCTGCAGCCGAACAACGCAAGAGTCGAGGGAAAATTCATTACGCACGTCATGAGCCGAAGTATTTCGGGTGCAATTGTAATGATTCTGTGCGTCATGTCGATGTATCTGACATACGTCATAGACAGCCAGACATTCGAACACTACTATACGCCCATGTGCATGATGGCGCTGACCTTCTCCGGTCTTGTTATGCTGTTCAGAGTGTGCCAGCCGTTCAACGCTTACAGGCTTGTTCTGTTCCTCGCAAACGTTGCGATATGCGCGGTAGCGCTGTCGGTGCCTCAGCTCGCAGACATGCTGTATTCGGACTGGAGCGAGCTTGAGTGGGACTATTCGAAATTGCTGATAATAGCCGTAGTCATAGAGGCGGCATTCCCCATTTCCAAATCGCTCATACGAATTATGGAAATTATAATGCCCTCCTCCACCGCACACAAAAAACTGCCCGAAAAGGCAAACGGCTGAACTTTATAATTCGAATAAAATATAGTAAAAATGCAGACACGAAAACTCTCGTGCCTGCATTTTTATTTGCCGCAAGACATTCCGACGAACGGGCGTCGGGCAGAGCTGAATACGGAAATAAAGCGTGACAACGGACGGGTGTCGGTTGGGTGAAAATACGATTGTAGAGAGCTGACGGGCGTATGTAGACGAAATGGCAAGTATAATATACAGACATGAGAAAAATTATAGTCGCATTTGAAATGGCGAAAGGCGCGCCGACGGGTAATTGCCCGTCGGCGCGCCTGATGTTCTGTAATATGAACGCCTGATTTTGCGCCTGAATCGCCTGAACAGCGACTTTGCGCTGCGTTGGTTATAATTTTATACGGAGTGCATTACTCCTCGTCAGAGGGCTCGTCTACGACGTCTGCCGCATTCTCGACGGGTGCCTGCGTTTCCGCATCGTCGTCCCTTTCGGTGAGAGCGACGGTTGCAACCTTGCCCTCCTTGAGCCTCATGAGGCGGACACCCCTGGATGCTCTGCCGAATCTGGAGATATCCGAGCAGTGCATTCTTATTATCGTGCCTCCGTCGGAGATAATCATTGCATCGTCCTCGTCGGAGACCTGCTTGAGACATACCAGCTTGCCCGTAACTTCGTTGAACGTACCTGCCTTTATGCCCTTGCCTGCACGTCCCTGAACGCGGTATGCGCCTATGTCGGTACGCTTGCCGTAGCCGTTGGCGCTGACCGTAAGGACATCTTTCGACTTGTCCACGACGAGCATATCGACGAGTTCGTCGCCCTCGCCGAGCTTCATAGCCTTGACGCCCGAGGTATTTCTGCCCATCGAACGCACGAGCTCCTGGTCGAACGTTATGCACTTGCCAGCACTGCTTGCGACCATTATCTCGTCGCCCTCAGAGCAATACTGAACGGAGATAAGCCCGTCGCCATCGTGAAGGCTAATGGCAATCTTGCCGTTGCGGTTGATGTTTTCGAACTCGGAAAGAGGCGTCTTTTTGATCATGCCCTGTCTGGTTGCGAACACTATATGGCTCTTTTCTGCATTATATGGAATGATTGCCGAAATCTTTTCATCCTGCGCGAGCTGGACGATATTGACGATTGCCCTGCCCCTCGCGTTTCTAGCCGCCTCGGGAATGTGATAGCCCTTGATGGAATATACCTTGCCGAGGTTGGAGAAGAGCAATATGTCGTCGTGCGTCGAGCAGACAAACATATTCTCGACAAAGTCCTCCTCCTTGGGCTTATGGGCGGTTATGCCCATTCCGCCGCGGTGCTGTGCCTTGTACTCGCTGACGGGAAGACGCTTTACATAGCCCGTATGCGTCAGCGATATTACTACCTGCTCCTCGGGAATGAGGTCAGCATCCTCTATGTCGCCGAAATCGACGGCAATCTCCGTCTTTCTCTCGGTGGGATACTTGCGCTTGATTTCCTGAAGGTCGGTCTTGATTATGTCATATACCCTGCTCTCGTTTGCGAGTATGTCCTTGAAATCGGCAATCTGCCTTTCGAGATCTTCGAGTTCGCTCGTAAGCTTGTCGACTTCGAGGTGGGACAGTCTGTAAAGTCTTAATTCCGCAACAGCCGTAGCCTGACGCTCGTCCAGCACGAAGCGCTGGGTGAGCTTGGCGACGCAGTCCGCCTTGTCCACCGCATTGCGGCAGACTTCGACGACTTCGTCTATGGATGCCTGCGCGATTACGAGGCCCTTCAATATGTGCGCGCGCTCCTCCGTCTTTGCAAGGTCGAAACGCGTTCTCCTCTTGATTACTTCCTTCTGATGCTCGAGATAGTAATAGATGAAGTCCTTCAGATTGCACATCTTGGGCGCGCCGTCGACGAGTGCAAGCATTATGAGACCGTCCGAAATCTGGAGATTTGTATGCTTGTAGAGCGTGTTCAGAACGACCTGCGCGTTGGCATCCTTCTTGACCTCTATGACTATTCTCATGCCGTCCCTGTCAGATTCCTCGCGTATGTCGGATATTCCCTCTATGCGCTTGTCCTTGACGAGGTTTGCCATAGTCTCTATGAGCTTTGCCTTGTTGACCTGATAGGGTATTTCGGTGACTATTATGCGCTGACGGGTCTGATTGCCGCTCTGATAGTCCTCTATCTCGCAGCGCGAGCGGATTACTATGTTGCCCCTGCCCGTCTTGTATGCCTTTCTTATGCCGCCCCTGCCCATAATCAGTCCGCCCGTGGGGAAGTCGGGGGCGGGAATGTACTGCATGAGCTCGTCTATGTCTATGTCGGGGTTGTCTATCATGGCGCATACGCCGTCAATTACCTCGCCGAGGTTATGAGGGGGTATGTTTGTCGCCATGCCGACGGCGATGCCGTCCGAACCGTTGACGAGCATGTTGGGGAAGCGCGAGGGAAGCACGGTAGGCTGCATGCCCGTATCGTCGAACGTAGGGTAGAAATCGACCGTGTCCTTGTCGAGGTCGCGCAGCATTTCGGCGGAAATCTTGGAAAGCCTTGCCTCCGTATACCTCATTGCCGCCGCGGGGTCGCCGTCTACCGAACCGAAGTTGCCGTGTCCTTCGACGAGCGGCATATTTATAGTGAAGTCCTGCGCAAGCCTTACAAGCGCATCGTACACCGATCTGTCGCCGTGAGGGTGATATTTACCGAGGCAATCGCCGACTATTCTGGCGCACTTTCTGAACGCCTTGTCGTTGTAAAGGCCGAGCTCGTGCATCGAATATAAAATTCGCCTGTGAACGGGCTTGAGACCGTCCCTTATGTCGGGTATCGCCCTGGATACGTTTACCGCCATAGCGTATGCTATGAATGACTTTTTGAGCTCTTCGTCGACTTCGACTTCGAGCATCTTGGTCATTGCGAGGGTTTTGACAAACTCCTCGGTAAGCTCGGGGCTGGTTTGTTTTTTAGCCATACTCTTTCATTCCCCCCTCTTATACGTCCAACTCTTCGACGAGTTTAGCGTTGTCTTCTATGAACTGACGCCTGAGCTCGGGCTGCTCGCCCATAAGAAGGGCAAACATCTTATCCGCCTCGACGGCGTCCTCTACATTGATTCTGACGAGCGTGCGCTTTGCAGGGTCCATGGTCGTCTCCCACAGCTGTTCCTTGTTCATCTCGCCGAGACCCTTATACCTCTGCAATTCAAACTTGCCGTCGGGGTGCTCCGCACGGAAGTTTTCAAGCGCCTTGTCGTCATAGAGATAGGTATCCTCTATGCCCTTGCCCGATACCTTGTAAAGGGGAGGCTGTGCGGCATATACGTGCCCGTTTTCGACTAGCGGACGCATATAGCGGAAGAAGAATGTCAGAAGAAGTATTCTTATGTGAGAGCCGTCGACATCGGCATCGGTCATTATGATTATTCTGTCGTAGCGGAGCTTGCTCTCGTCAAAGTTTTCCTGTATGCCGCAGCCGAACGCCGTTATCATCGCCTTGATTTCTTCGTTTTCGAGCACGCGGTTGATTCTTACCTTCTCGACGTTTAAAATCTTGCCCCTCAGGGGAAGAATTGCCTGGAATCTTCTGTCCCTGCCCTGCTTTGCCGTGCCGCCTGCCGAGTCGCCCTCGACGATGTATATTTCGCAGAGTTCGGGGCGCTTATCCGAACAGTCGGCAAGCTTTCCGGGGAGTTTTGTCGACTCCAACACGCCCTTTCTCCTCGTCTCTTCCCTGGCAAGCCTTGCCGCATCCCTCGCCCTCTGCGCCGTCACGCAGCGCAATACGAGTTCGCGCGTTTCGGCGGGATGCTCTTCAAGGTACGTGCCGAACTTATCGACGACCGCCTTATATACAAAACCCCTGACGTACGTAGAGCACAGCTTGGACTTTGTCTGGCTTTCATACTGTGCGTCTGCAATCTTGACGGAAACGACGGCGGTTATGCCCTCCCTGACGTCCTCGCCGGAGAGCTTGTCGTTTTCCTTGAGTATGTTGAGCTTGTGTCCGCAGTCGTTGATAACCTTGGTGAGTGCCTGCTTGAAGCCGTCGAGGTGCGTGCCGCCGTCGGGCTGGCGGATATTGTTGGAGAAGGGGAAAATCTGCTCCGAATAGCCGTCGTTATACTGAATGGCAACCTCTAAGAACTTGTCGTCGCCATCGCTCTCCTCGAAGTAGACGGGCTGGGCGAAGAGCACGTTCTTGCCCTCGTTTATGTCCTGTATGAAGTGAACTACGCCGCCCTCGTAACAGAAAGTATCCTGCCTTTCCTTGCCTTCGCGATAGTCGGCAAGCGTGAGCGTAAGTCCCTTGTTGAGGTAGGAAAGTTCCCTTAAAAGCGTCTTTAAGGTCTCATAGTTGAAATCAATCGTCTCGAACATCGTGGGGTCGGGATGGAAAGATATGGAAGTTCCCGTCTCGTCGGTGTCGCCGATAATCTCCAGCGGATGTTCGGGCACGCCGCAGTGATATACCTGGCGGAATCTGTGGCCGCGCTGGCATACCTCGGCAATGAGCGTATCGGACAGCGCGTTTACGCAGGATACGCCGACGCCGTGCAGACCTGACGATATCTTATAGCCGCCTGCCTTGTTGCCGCCGCCGAACTTGCCGCCTGCATTAAGGTTGGTCAGCGCGAGCTCTACGCCCGAAATGCCCTCCTCCTCGTTGATGCCCGTGGGGATGCCTCTGCCGTTGTCCTTGACCGTGCAGTAGCCCTCCGCGGAGATGGTTACGTCTATTCTGTCGCAATAGCCCGCAAGCGCTTCGTCTATGGAGTTGTCTATGACCTCCCTCACCAGACAGTGCAGACCCTTTTCGTCGGTGGGTCCGATATACATTCCGGGATGTTCCCTTACGGGCTCGAGTCCCTTCAATGCCTTCAGGCTGTTAGCGTCGTAATCGCCTTGAACTTTTTCGGGCATAATTTCACCTCTTGATTTTATTTATATCATTATACCATATTATTAGAAATAACGCAATAACTTAGAGCAAAATACTTGCCGCAAAGGGTATTTTATGGGCGGATTTTGCGTATATTACCCATATGGAAAGACATTGGTCGGAAGGGAAAATATATATATGCCAAAAGTGCCTTGCAAAGGTCAGTGCGACGCGCGCCGCGGTATGGGGCGGAATATGTCCGCACTGTTTTTCAAGACTTATCAGAATAAGCTGAAAAAGGGGTCTGCCGTGCGGCAGACCCCTCGTCCGTATGATTTTATTAAGCTGTAGGTTTTGCTCCGCAAAGCGCTATTTTTCAGCCTTATCCGAAAGCGGCATATCCGCGTAGCCCTCGGGCAGATATTGCTTAAGCTCATTGTAGCGCCCGAGATATGCCTTTGCCTGCTCCTCGTCGCCGACAGCCGAAAAATATTCATACCTCAGCTGAGTGAGCACTATGAAATTTATGTCGTCTTCGGGCAACTGCGGAAGCCCGAAGAGCAGAGATTTGTCGATATCCTTCAATGCCGTACCCTCGTTCAAAAGTCCCTGCACCCTGAGAACGGCGAGCATTACGCGCGCGCTGTCGCTGAGCGCAATCAGCTCACAAAGAACAAGCCCGTCGGTCTTTCCCGAGCGGTATTCGACGGGAGCGGCGTTCAAAATCAAAGAGTATGCCGAATAGGGCAGAACGGCAATAAATACAGGAGGCACACATTCTATTGCAAGCGCGCATGCGCCGAGCGCGATAAATGCCAGCGACGTTATAAGCCCTGCGGCGGAAGTTGCAATCATTCTCGCCCTCAGTCCTCTTGAAACGCGCGGATTTACTTCTACGGACGACGAGGCGAGCGGTCTGTAACTGGGCATCTTAGTGCCCAGTTTCAGGCATTTCCCGACGAGAAAATGCGCCATCTCGTGAACTATGTCGCACACGACCGAAACGGCGACGACTTCAACGATGTAAAAGCAAATTACCAGCGCGGCGTGATAGCCGTACGGCAACACTCTGACGCAGAATACATATCCGCAATACGCCGCAAGCGCCAACCCGACAATGAAGGCGACAATGGCTGCCGCCGTTGCGCGCGCACCGATCAACTCTCCGCCTCCGCGCCGAGCGCTTGCGCCACATATCCCTCGAGATTGTCGCTTTCGGAGACGGTGACGCGACTTATTGCGAGCTTTGCCATAACCGCCGCAAGGAGCGCCGCTCCGCCGCCCACGACCTCCGCCGATTTGCCGCAGATCGTCGTCCGCGCTATCTCCTCAACGGGCATGGATGTGAGCATTTCGGCATACCCCTCCACCTCGCTAAGCGACAGCTGCGTGCCGTCGATTACGGACGATTTATATTCCGTAAGGTTGTTTTTGATTGCGCCCAGCCTTGACGCCGTGCCGCCTATGGCACAGAAGCTGACCGAGGGGAACGACTTGCCGCCGAGCAGGGTGAGCCTGTCGTCAATGAATTTTTTCATTTTGCCCAGGTCGCGCCCTACGCCGTCGAAGATGCGGACGGTGCCTATGCCGAAACTGTGCGAAAATACAATCTCGCCGCCCTGTCTTACGGTCACCTCGGTACTCGCTCCGCCGACGTCTATAATTCCTCCGTCTGCGCCCTTAAGCGCGCCCGAAAGCCCTAAAAACGCCTCTCTTTCGCCACTTACGACGTCGACTTCAACGCCGCACTTCTCCTTGACCAGCGCGGTAAACTGCGCCGAATTGGACGCCGAACGCACGGCAGCCGTGCCGAACGCATAAATCCTTTCCGCCTTTTCCGCCCTGCCCTCGGCTACGAACGCCGCAACCGCCTCCGCGGTGCGCTCCATAGCCCCGGAAAGAAGTACACCGCTCTTGTCCAGTCCCTCGCCGAGACGGGTAGTGGTCATCTTCTTATATAAAGTTTTTCCGTCCGCCCACATCATAAGGCGAACGGAATTCGATCCGATATCTATTGCACAGATTTTCATAAGTTTATAACTTTTACTTGTTCTGTTCGAGCTTGCTCAGCTCGATTATTATCTCCCTGAATTCTTCGTCTGTCTCCAGCCTGGTAAGAAAACTGTTATCCTCCTCAAGCTCAACGGCAAGGGCGTTGTACTGCTCCATCAATTCCTTCTTGCGCGCGGACAGAACGCATATCTGCACTATCTGGTAGATTATGACAGAAACGATGATAAATACAAGTATGACTGCATTTACGACTATCGCCGCAATAAGACGATTGCGCTTTTCTTCATTCATGCGTTTTCCTCCGTCGTAGTCTTTTTGCGAATATATTATACACTTTTTTGAGCATGAATGCAATAATTATATGCAAACTTTTTAAATAAATTATCGCCCCGAGCGCGCATCCCGCCAGCATATACAGCCTTAACGAATAGAATTCGAACAGCACCGAAGTGAATACGAACATGGCCGCAAAGACTATGAAATAGATGAGATCGCAGACCACGGTCATTATTTTATCCTTGATTTTATAGCGCGAAAATTCCGTGCCGCAGACAAAAATGCGCGCCGCATAGAGGAAATCGTAGACTATGCCCGACGATATGCCGACGAGCATGCAGGTCATGAATATGAACAGCTGCATTTATTTGAAGAGCCTCTGCCTTATGGACGCGCCCTTGCTAGCATAGCGCACGCCCGAAATCGTGCCGATTGCCGAAAACTGTCCGCTCTGCCCCGAAAACGCCGTAATCTTCATGTCTGACCCCGTTATGACTATCCTGCCGCCCGAAAACGCAAGCACGAGCTGCGCAGGCGAAAAACTGACTACGTTTTCTATCTTGGTCGCCGTCACCCTCTTCATGTTTTCCACAGAGATTATATGCTGTTCGGTCTGTTCCATAATTTCACCGCCCGTTTTTTACTATATTATAGTCGGACGGCGATTAAATTATGACCGCAGGCAACCGATGCGCGGAAACTGCGCGCGGCGGCAATGTTCGTATGTGGCAGCAGCCGAATTGGCGACGTTATTTCTCATTGGGCAATTTAAAAGGGGCGGCAACCGCCGATTGCGGTTGCCGCCCCATATATATGCCTTTTATGATATCAGAGACCCTTTCTTGCCTTAGCCGCAGCCTTTGCGCGCAGCTCGCTGTCGAGTATGCGCTTGCGGATGCGGATGCTCTTGGGGGTTATTTCGAGAAGTTCGTCGTCGGCGATGAACTCGAGGCACTCTTCAAGGCTCATCTTCTTGGGGGTGATGAGTCTGAGCGCGTCGTCCGATGCCGAAGAACGGGTATTGGTGAGGTGCTTGGTCTTGCATACGTTGACGTTTATGTCGTCGCTCTTGGGAGATTCGCCGATTACCATTCCCTCATATACGGGGGTGCCGGGACCGATGAAGAGCGTGCCCCTGCCCTGCGCGTTGAACAGGCCGTAGGTTACGGCTTCGCCCGTTTCGAATGCAACCAGGGAACCCGTGTTGCGGCGTACGAGGTCGCCCTTATAGGGCTGATACTCGAAGAATACGCTGCTCATTACGCCCTCGCCCTTCGTCGAGGTGAGGAACTCCGACTTGTAGCCGAAAAGTCCCCTTGCGGGAATGAGGAATTCGAGCCTTGTACGGCTGCCGACCGCAGACATATGCAGAAGTTCGCCCTTGCGGTTGCCCATGCTCTGGAATACCGCGCCCGTAGCGTCGTCGGGAACGTCAACTATGAGCCTTTCGATGGGCTCGCAGCGGACGCCGTCAATCTCCTTATACATTACCTTGGGGGTGGATACCTGGAACTCATATCCGTCCCTGCGCATTTCCTCTATGAGTATGGAGAGGTGCATTTCGCCCCTGCCGCATACCCTGTAGGAATCCGCCGAACCCGTCTCCTCTACCCTTAAGGATACGTCCCTGAGAAGTTCCCTGAACAGCCTGTCATGCAGGTGTCTTGTGGTTACGAACTTGCCCTCCTTGCCTGCGAAGGGGGAATCGTTTACCGAGAAGGTCATTTCGACCGTCGGCTCGGTTATCTTTACGAACTTATGTGCTTCGGGGAAGCCTGCCGCGCACACCGTGTCGCCTATGTTTATCTTTTCAAGTCCCGAGAAACATACTATGTCGCCTGCAACCGCCTTTTCTACGGGTACGCGCTGCAGACCCTCTATCTGATAGAGATTGACTATCTTTCCGGGAAGCTTTAAGTCGTGATTGTTATAGTTGGTAACTACCACCGACTGTCCAGCAAGCGCGACGCCCCTTTCAATCCTGCCTATGCCTATTCTGCCTACATAGTCGTTGTAGTCTATAGACGAGCAGAGTATCTGCGTGGGACCTTCGGCATCTACTTCCATAGGGGGAATATGGCTCAATATGGTCTCGAAGAGAGGGGTAAGATCCTTGCCCTCCTGACTTAAGTCGAGCGTCGCCGTGCCGTTCCTGCCCGAGCACCATACGACGGGCGACATGAGCTGGTCGTCGGTGGCGTTGAGCTCCAGCAAAAGCTCTAGAATTTCATCCTGCACTTCGTTGAGTCTTGCATCTGGACGGTCGATTTTGTTGACGACTATGATGAGCCTGTGACCCATCTCCAGCGCCTTCTGCATTACGAACCTGGTCTGAGGCATGGGACCTTCAGCCGCGTCGACGAGCACGAGCACGCCGTTTACCATCATCATGACTCTTTCGACTTCGCCCGAGAAATCTGCGTGTCCCGGAGTGTCGACGACGTTTATCTTGACGCCCTTATAGTGGAGCGACGTGTTCTTCGCAAGTATGGTTATGCCCCTTTCCCTTTCGATATCGCCCGAGTCCATTACCCTCTCTTCAACCGCCTGGTTGTCCCTGAAAGTATGGCTCTGCTTGAGCATTGCATCCACGAGCGTCGTCTTGCCGTGGTCTACGTGCGCGATTATTGCTACATTTCTCAAATCTTCTCTTATCAAAACTCAAACCTCTTTATGTATGAAAACTCAATATGTTCTACCTGTAAATTTTAATACCAACAGGGGCATAAATGCAATAATTTTTTACCTATTTTTTATAAAATTCTGACTTTGTTTGTCGCTCAAAAAGCCTGAGAATAACGCTCATGCAGCCGTTTTTGCTATCGAACGCCTCCTCCGAAAAACACGCCTCGCATACCGCCTCGGTTATGGGCAGCTCGACGCCGTATTTCTCGCCCAGCTCCTTCATTGCCTTGGAGGTCATGACACCCTCGGCAAGCTTGTCGAATTTCTTGCCCCTGGCAAGCATTTCGCCGTACGCCCTGTTGTGCGAATAGGGAGAAAACAGCGTAGTTTCGTAGTCGCCGAGATGTGCAAGCCCGTATGCCGAATTGAAACTTCCGCCCATCGCCTTTATGAGCGACGCCACCTCGAATGCGCCCCTCGCCATCAGGGGGCCCTTAAGGCTGGTATATCCGCTTCCGTCGAGCACGCCTGCGGCTATGCCGAGCACGTTCTTTGCCGCGGCGCCCACCTCCGTGCCTATTAAATCGTTGCCGTAATAGAAGCGTATGAGGTTGGACTTGAAGCTGTTTGCAAGCATTTCTTTGAGAGACTGGTTTGTACTGTCGATGAGCATGCAGTTGGGCACGCCCGCAAGGAATGCCTGAATGTGCCCGGGACCTACCCATACGGCTATATGCTCGCTCTTTACGCCGCTTTCAGTCATGACCTCGGAAAGGCGCTTGCCCGTGCCCTCTTCTATGCCCTTCATGCACAGCACGAACGTCTTGTCCGATACGGGATATCTGTTTACCCTGGACATGAATTCGCGCAGTCCCTGGGAGCTTATGGAGATTATTATTATGTCGCTCGCGCTTAAGGCATACTTCAAATCCGAAGTAAGGCAGATGCTCTTGTCCAGCTCGACATATTCGTTCCTGCCCGTATTTTTAAGCACGTCGTATGCCGCCCTGCCCTCTTCGCCGTAAAGCGTGACGTTATTTTTTAAGACGGTTGCCTGATACCACGCGATGAACGAACCCCATCTGCCGCAACCGAGCACGGTAATATTCATGCATTGCCTCCCAAAAATACTATATCTGCTTCCTTTCGAGAAATGCGCGGGAGAGAGTCACCTCGTCGGTATACTCTATCTCGCCGCCGATGGGGATGCCGTGCGCAAGCCTGGTCACCTTTACGCCCAGCGGCTTTAAGAGCTTTGCTATATACAGCGCGGTAGCATCGCCCTCGACGTCGGGATTGGTGGCTATTATGACCTCCGTCACCTTGTCGTCTATCCTTGAGAGAAGCTCCTTGATTCTTATGTCGTTCGGTCCTATGCCGTCCATCGGCGAAATTACGCCGTGCAATACGTGATACACGCCCTTGAATTCGCGCAGTTTTTCCATTGCGACGACGTCCTTGGGCTCCTTTACGACGCATATCACGGAGGAATCCCTCTTCTTGCAGATTTCGCACACTTCCTCTTCGGAGAAGTTGCCGCACACCGAACAATAGCGCACCTTGCGCTTGCATTCGAGTATGCTCTGCGCAAACGCCGCCGCCTCCTCTTTGGACATGTCTATTATCTTATAGGCATACCTCTGCGCCGTCTTTTTGCCGACGCCGGGGAGCTTGGTGAACTCGTTTATGAGTCTGCCTATGGGCTCTATAAAAGTATCCATTGACGCCTTCCGTGCCCCTTAGATGAGTCCGCCGAGACCGCCGATGTTGCCGAACGGTCCCATCTTTTCCTTATATGCCTCGTCAGCCTTCTTGTAGCCGTCGTTGATTGCCGCCATTATGAGGTCTTCGAGCATTTCCACGTCGTCCTCGTCGGTTATGTCGACCATCTCGGATATCTTGCTGCCGAACTCTATGCCGTTTATGACCTTCTTGCCGTTCATATAGACGACTACCGTCTCGTCGCCCTCTTCGCCGCCGCCCGAAAAGCCGAGAACTTCCATCTCCTCGAGCTCGGCTTCGGCCTTGCCCATCTGCTCCTGTATCTTCTGCGCCTGCTTCATCATGTTCTGCATGTTGCCTGCGCCGCCCCTGAATCCTGCCATATTGTCTTACCTCACTTTTTACTTTATGGTTATATCCGTTCCGCTGAAATTGCGTTTCAATTGGTCTATTGCCTTTTCGTACTTGTCTTCGCCCTTTGGTTTTAAGCGTATTTCGTACGAAAATACGCCCAAAGACGCCAGCGTTTCGCCTATGAATGCCTTGTTGTCCTCCCTGTTCAGCGACTTATAAACCGCCTCCACGTGAGTGGCGAGAATGAACTTGTCGCCCTCGAAAGAGCTTTCAAGGTCGCAACACAGCGTGAACAGCACGGCGTTGCGTCTCGTCGTCCTGAACATCCTTATGAACCTGCCGAAGAGCGTCGCTTTGTCCGCCTCCGAAAGCGAGCCGACCGCCTTGGGCTGTGAGGGCATTGCACCGTCGAACATGCTGCCCTGCGCTCCGTCCGTCTCCGACGATTTTTCGTTAGGAGATTTTGCCGTCTGCGAGGGTGCGCTCTGCTCCGTTTCCGACTTCGCAAACGACGAAGGCACATCCGTCGTCGGCATTTCCGCCTTAGCCCGAGGGGGCTGAACGGCTGAAACCGAAGGCGCGCGCTCCTTTGCGTTCTCCGCCGCGGCATCGCGCCTGACGGCTGTCTGATTTACTGTAACCTTCACGCCCTCTTTGACCGCCTTTTCGAGTGCGGCGATGCGCGTTAAAAGCGCCTCCATGTCGTAATCAGCCTGAGGCATTGCCGCCTTGACGATGGCGTTCTCGAGCGTTATCGCGCCGTTGACCGCGTACCTTAAAGCGCCCTCGGTCGAGGCGAGAATTTCCGTCGCCCTGAGTATTGCGTGACCGTCCGCGCTATCCGCCGTAGCCTTGAGGGCGGCATATTTTTCCTTGGGAAGATTGAGTATTCTGTCCGCGCCGCGGCACATCTTTGCAATGGCGAGATTGTTGAAATAGCTGAGAAGGTCGCGCAGAAGCACGCCCACGCCCTTGCCCGTGGAGAGAACCTGTTCGCATAACGTCAGCGCCTCGCCGGCGTTCTGCGAGACTATCGCCGAGGCTATCTGTCCTATCGACTCGAAATCGGCCTTGCCGAGAACGGCGTTGACGTCGTCATACGTCAGCCTGCCCTGTGAGTATGACGCACACATATCGGCGATTGAAAGGCTGTCCCTGGCGCTGCCGTTGCCCGCCCTCGCTATTGCCGCCACGGCCTCGTCCTCGTACTCCTTGCCCGTGCGGTCGAATACGCTCTTTATGAGATTTTCGAGGTCGCCCTGCGGAATGAGCTTGAAGTCGAAGCGCATGCACCTTGAAAGTATTGTCGCGGGAATCTTCTGCGGCTCGGTAGTGGCGAGAATGAACACGGCGTGCGAAGGCGGTTCCTCCAGCGTCTTCAATACCGCATTGAATGCCGACTGTGTGAGCATATGCACTTCGTCGATGATATATACCTTATACCTTCCGTTGACGGGGGGATACTGTACCTTTTCCCTCAGGTCTCTCATCTCGTCGACGCCGTTGTTGGACGCAGCGTCTATCTCCGAGATGTCGAGCGCCGCACCGCTTGCAAGCGCCCTGCAGGTCGCGCACTTTCCGCACGGCGAGCCGTTTACGGGGCTTTGACAGTTAATCGCCCTGGCGAATATCTTCGCGAGCGTCGTCTTGCCCGTGCCCCTCGGTCCGCAGAACAGATAGGCATGACCTATCTTGTCCGTCTCTATCTGGTTTTTGAGTATTCTGACTATGTGTTCCTGCCTTACCACCTCGTCGAAGGTTGAGGGGCGGAACATACGGTAAAATGCAAGATATGCCATCTTTGCCCCCGATTTTATGATATCCATTTGTCGCGCGGCGGTTCAGCCTTTCAACGCATCGAGCCGCCCTATTTTACGCCGAGTACTGAGCGTAGCTTATTCTTCGCCCTTGTTATGGCGTTATCCGTCTGCTTATAGGTCTTGCCGAGCGCGCCCGATATCTCGGGAAGAGTCGCGCCCTCTATGTACATGCATATAGCCCTGTATTCGAAGTCCGAAAGCGCGCCGCTCATCTTTTCCATCATCTCGCGGCGTGCTTCCCTGAAGATTATCTGCTCCTCGGGACTGGCATTGCCCGATACGGCCTCCTCGCCCTCGTCCGAAAGCTGCAAAAAGCCGTTCATGGCGGCATTTTTATTGTTATACGAACGCTTGACGGCGTCCAGTATCCTGTTCTTTATGCAGGCATCGGCGTACGCCTGAAAACCGACGTCACCCGAAAATCCGACTATCGCCGAATACAGTCCGCACATTCCCTCCTGGACGAGATCTTCCGTATCCCCTCCCGACAGGAAAAAGCGCCTGGCGACAGACAGCACCCTGTTCTTGTAGCGCGACAGAATCTCCTCGCACGCGCCCTTGTCGCCGCCGTGAAACCGCGCGACCAGCTGTTCGTCGGTGAGCGGCGAACTCATTTTTCCATCCTCTTTTTGAGCACTTCGTATGCCGCCACGCCGAGCGCAACCGAGGCGTTGAGCGAATTTACCTTGCCGCACATGGGAAGGGATACGACAAAGTCGCACTTTTCGCGCGTAAGATGCCTGACTCCGCTGTCCTCGCCGCCGACGACTATCGCAACGTTGCCCGAAAGGTCGGCGGAATATATGCTCTGCCCGTCGGCTTCGAGCGCGTACAGCCAATATCCTGCCTTTTTGAGCTCCTCCACGGCGCGGTTGAGCGAATTTACCTTGGCTACCTTTACGTGATTTGCGGCGCCGGCCGAGATGCGCACGACAGCCTCCGTCACGCTTGCCGAATTGGTGGAGGGAATGACCACGCCGTCAGCGCCCGTGCACTCCGCCACCCTTATGACGGAGCCGAGATTGTGGACGTCCTCTATGCCGTCGCATAAGATGACAAAGCCGCTCTTTTCGCCCCTGGCGGCAATTATGTCGTCGAGCGAGGAATATTTAAAGTCGGTGGTTATGGCGATTACGCCCTGATGATGCCCCGTCACGCTCTCCTTGTCGAGCACCTTTTTGTCGACGAACTGCACCCTTATGCCCTTTTTGCGCGCCTCGGCAAACAGCCTGCCAAGGCTCCCCTGCGCGTTCTTTTCGAGCATTATCTTTTCCACCGTCTTATCCGTCTTTAAAAGCTCATATACGGCGTTCCTGCCTTCGGTCTTCATAAATTATCCCCCTCTATAAGCTGAGATATTCTCTCGTACTGTCCCGTAAGGTACAGATACCCCAAAACCGCCTCCAGACCCGTCGAGCGGTTATAGTCCGCAACCGAGGCGTTCTTGCTCTTGGTCGCCTTTTTTGCGTTTCTGCCGCGGTGATAGACGGCCTCTTCTTCCTCGGTAAACCTGCACTCTATGCGCGATACAAGCTCGCTCTGACCGGTCGCCGACACTATTGCCGAGGTGCGTTTCTGAAGTTCGGAAGGGCGCATATCCGACCCTTCAACCTCCCTCGCGCGGACGTACAGCGAATAGACGGCATCGCCGACAAACGCGAGCGTTACGGGACCGAGCTGCCTTGCCCTGTCCGCATCCATCTTAGAAAATAATCCGAACAAATTTCACCGCCGAAAAATAAGCATTATTATTTAGTATATTATATCACCAAGGCATAAAAAAATCAAGAAATCAATACTATATAGCGTGAAAACCTTATTTGTCAGAAAGAGTTTTATCATCACATTGTCGATACTCATCGCGGCGGCGATAGCGCTGGGTACGCTTGCAGGATTTGTCTCCGAAAGTCAGTCGGCTCTCAATCCCGACATGCCGACGATAGTTGTCGACGCCGGGCACGGCGGCATCGACAACGGCGTGACGGGCGTGATTACGGGCAACGACGAGGCGGACATCAACCTTGCCATTTCGCGCTATCTCAAGGGGCAATTTACCTCCGCAGGCTTCAACTGCGTAATGACGAGAACGACGCAGTCGGGACTGTACGGCAATACTTCCTCGGGCTTTAAAAAGCGCGACATGGAGGCGCGCAAAAAGGTCATTACCGACTGCGACGCCGACATGGTAATTTCCGTGCACCAGAACTTCTGCCCGCTTCCTTCGCGCAGGGGCGGAACGGTGTTCTTCGACAAGTCGAGCGCATCCTCCGCCTCGCTCGCCGCAAGCATACAGAACGAGCTCAACTCGATGGATAAGTGCGGCTCGAAAAACTCCGCGCTGTTCGGCGATTACTATATGCTCAAGTGCACCGACAGCCCCTCCGTCATAGTCGAATGCGGCTTCATGTCGAATACGGAGGACGACAAACTGCTCGCCGACGAGGAATTTCAGCGCGCCATTGCCTATGCCATTTTCAAGGGCGCGGTAGGCTATCTGTCGGGGTTGAAATGATTGCCCTGCATTTACGGGTGTACAGAATACGCACATACGTATCTTAAAAAAATCGCCTTTTTAAGACAAAATGCCGCCCCGACCGAGTTGGTCGGGGCGGCAAAACGCCTTGATTTATGGCAATGATTTTATAAGTTCAGGAATTTCAGGAAAGCTTTTCGAGAAGCTTTAAGTCAACGCCCTTTTCGCCTATCTTTATTATCTCTACCTTTACGGTATCGCCCACCTTGACGACGTCCTCTACCTTTTCAACCCTCTTGTTGGAGAGCTTGGAGATGTGAATCATGCCGTCTTTGCCGGGAGCAAATTCTACGAATGCGCCGATTGCAATCGTCCTTACGACCGTGCCGACAAACATGTCGCCTACTTCGGGGTCGTGAGCTATCGAAAGGATTATGCCCTTTGCCCTCTCGGCATTTTCGATGGGGCCCATGGTTGAAATGTAGCCCCTGCCGCTGTCGTCGTCGTTGAACTCTATCTCGGTGCCCGTCTCCTCCATAATCTTCTTGATTACGCAGCCCTGCTTGCCGATGACGTCGCCGATCTTCTCGGGATCGATTTCGAAGCTTATTATCTTGGGAGCGTATGCCGAGAGCTTGGGAGAAACTTCGGGAACGCACTCGAGCATCTTGGACAGAATGAACTGTCTGCCCTCGTTTGCCTGGTCGATTGCCGTGTGCATTATCTCTTCGGAGATGCCCTTAATCTTGATATCCATCTGGATTGCGGTGATGCCCTTCATGGTACCTGCTACCTTGAAGTCCATATCGCCGAGGAAGTCCTCGAGACCCTGGATATCCGTCATTACCCTGAATTCGCCCGTTTCCTGGTTCTTGATAAGACCCATTGCAACGCCTGCTACGGGAGCCTTGATGGGAACGCCTGCATCCATGAGCGCCATGGTGGAGCCGCATACGGAAGCCATGGAGGACGAGCCGTTGGAGGACATTATGTCGTTTACCACCCTTATTGCATAGGGGAATTCCTCTTCGGAGGGAATTACGGGAACGAGCGCCCTCTCTGCAAGCGCGCCGTGACCTATCTCCCTTCTGCCGGGGGAACGGAGCGCCTTAGCTTCGCCCGTGCAGTAGCCGGGGAAGTTGTACTGGTGCATATATCTCTTGTATGTCTCTTCGTCGAGGCCTTCGAGCTTCTGAACCTCGCCGAGCATGCCGAGCGTACAGGTCGTAAGGGTCTGCGTCTGACCTCTGGTGAACACTGCCGAGCCGTGTACTCTGGGAAGAACTCCCCTCTCGCACCAGATGGGACGAACGTCCTTTAAGCCTCTGCCGTCGGGACGGATGCCCTTGTCGAATATCTTTGCGCGCACCTTTTCCTTGGTAAGGTAATAGATGCTGTCCTTTATCTCCCTCTTGTTGTCGGGATATATCTCTGCAAAGTGATCGAGAATTTCCTGCTCTGCCTGAGCCTGACGGGTCTCCCTCTCCTTGCGGTCGAATGTGTCGATTGCCCAGTCGATCTTCTCGGAGGCATATGCCCTGACTTCCTTGTCAAGCTCTTCGGGAACGTGGTAGAGCTCGATTTCAAGCTTCTTCTTGCCGACTGCGGGTACGATTACGTCCTCGATATATGCGCATATCTTCTTGATTTCCTCGTGACCGAACATGATTGCGCCGACCATTTCCTCGTTGGAAACTTCGTTTGCGCCGGCCTCTATCATGAGGATTGCATCCTTGGTACCTGCAAGGTTCAGGTGAATGTCGCTCTTTGCCCTCTCCTTGAGGTCGGGGTTGATTACGTACTTGCCGTCAACCATTCCGACTACTACCGAGCCGGTGGGACCTGCCCAGGGAATATCCGAAATTGCGATTGCTACCGACGAACCTATCATTGCGAGGGGTTCGGGGGAGATGTCGGGTTCTACCGACAGCGCCTGAGCTATTACGACCACGTCGTTGAAAAGTCCCTTGGGGAAAAGGGGACGAAGGGGACGGTCGATAAGACGGCTTGTAAGTATTGCCTTGTCGCTTGCCCTGCCCTCTCTCTTCTTGAAGCCGCCGGGAATCTTGCCGATGGAATACATCTTCTCTTCATAGTCTACCTGAAGAGGGAAGAAATCCATGCCCTCCCTGGGCGTAGCCGACATGCATACGGTTACCATTACCGCCGTCTCGCCGCAACGGACAACGCACGCGCCGTTTGCCTGTTCTGCATATTTTCCCGTCTCAATGACGACTTCTCTGCCGCCGATTTCAAGGGAAAACTGTCTGTAATTTGCGTTTTGTGCCATTTGACTTGTCTACTCCTTAACTTCCTTAACTTATTTCCCCCGCAACGCCGTCACGGGGTGCTGTATGAAAAAAGGGCGCGCAAAGTTACACTATGCCCGCCCCGCTTACATTACTTTCTTAAATTGAGAGCCGCAACGATTGCACGGTATCTTTCGATATCCTTTTCCTTGAGATAGTCCAAAAGTCCGCGACGACGACCTACCATTTTCAGAAGTCCGCGCCTGGAATGATTGTCGTGGATGTGCTCCTGAAGGTGTGCGTTGAGGTGATTGATTCTCTCCGTGAGAAGCGCTATCTGCACTTCGGGCGAACCTGTATCGCCGGGCTTTGTTGCGTACTTTGCAATGATTTCAGACTTTTCCATTTTCATTTATCCTCCATATGGAATTATTATATGCGGAAATCCAGGACGAGCGTAGAGTAATCGCCTCGCTTAGACCTCCGTAACGTAATTATTTTAACACAGCCGTTTAAAAATAGCAATAAAATTGAGCGCATTTATTCAAAAAGTTTGGCGCGTTCTTCAATTATTTTATCGACCTTGGCCATATATGAGGGTATGTCCTTGGGGGAAGCATACCTCTCTATGCGCCCCTCATCCGCGAACACCCTCTTGGAGATTGCATTCGCACCGACAGCCACGTTGTCCGCGCGCTCCTCCATGACGTCGACGTTGTAGACGTTTACCTTGCCGTCCCTGCACCAGCCGCAGTTTTCCCAGCCGCCTGCCTGATACTTCTGTCTGTACATATAGTAGGGCGCATATCCTGCCTCCTTGAGGAGTCTGCGCGAGAGCATTATCATCTCGCCTATGCCCTCGACGTTCAGCCGTTCGCACTCCTCTTTGAGCTTTGCGCCCGACTTCAGCGACAGCGTATGCACGGTAATGTTGGCAGGGGCAAGCTCTATCGCCTTTCTTAGCGAATATTCAAAGTCCGCAAGCTTTTCGTCCGCCAGCCCTGCTATGAGGTCTATGTTTATGTCGAACCCGTATGCCTTTGCCATTTCGTACGCCCTTAAGGTATCCGAAGCGGTGTGCTTTCTGCCTATCTTTACGAGCGTCCGGTCAATGAACGACTGCGGATTGACGCATATCCTGTTTATTCCGAAGTCGCTTAAAAGCTTAAGCTTTGCATCGGTGAACGTGTCTGGTCTGCCTGCCTCCACCGTATATTCGACATTCGTAAGGCCGAGAGATTTTATGGCACTGAGCACCCTTTCGAGCTGACTTTCGGATACGGCAAAGGGCGTGCCTCCGCCGATATAGATGCTCTTGGGTCGGCTCATTATGCCCTTTATCGCCCCGATCTCGCGCTCAAGACATTCTATGTAGCCGTCTATGAGGTGCCCCGTCTTAGATACGGGCGCGGTTATGAACGAGCAGTATTCGCACTTGGTCGGGCAGAAAGGCAGCGACACGAACAGATCCTGTCCGCCGCAGTCGTCGTAGACGGCCTTCTGCGTACCGATTACTTCGCCGACGTGAGCGATGTTTTCCTCGCTTACGCCCATCGTCCTGAAGAGGTCTTTGAAGTCGCGCCCTGCGGAAAGCTCCTGATAGGCGAGCTTTGTAGGCCGTATGCCCGTCAGCGCACCGTACGGGAAATTTATTCCCTTCGCCTTGGAGAGCACCGAGTAAAACGCCAGCTTTGCAAACCTCTTGGCATACCTCTTATATTCGACCTCGTCGGCGGCATCGGCAAAGTTTTCGAAGTCATAAAACTGTCCGCCGTATTCTATGGAATTATAGTACTTTCCGCCCGAATAGTCGAAATAGTGCCCGAAATTCTCGTCCTGCGCGCCGAAAAGACGGACTACGTCCATTATCTCGGGCTCCAGCCAGGCACAGTTGATATACTCTATCATTGCATCCTCACGTAGGGATTGAACGCGCGCTCGTGCGAGAGAGTCGTGTCCTCGCCGTGACCGCAATATACCCTGTAATCGCCTTCGAGAGAATACAGCTTTTTTACAGAGCTTACGAGCTGAACGGCGCTGCCCGTCTCGAAGTCAGTCCTGCCCACGCTATCGAAAAAGAGCGTGTCGCCCGTGAACAGCGAGTCGCCGATTATATAGCTGACTCCGCCCGCCGTGTGCCCCGGGGTTGCGACTACCCTTATGTCCAGACCTGCAATCAAAAGCCTTTCGCCGTCCCTGAGCGTACGCTTTATCTCGAAGTGCGGTATGGTTATGCCGTGAAAGATTGCACGGTTGGCATCCGAGAATATGAGTTTATCCTCGTCCCTGCCGCAATATATTTCTGCGCCCGATTCGAAGAGCGCGCCGCATCCGCCTATGTGGTCGTAGTGACCGTGGGTTAAGAGCACGGCTACGGGCTTAAGCTCGAGGCGGCGGCATTCTTCCGCAACTCGCTCCTGCGCGCAGTCGACGAGTATGCAGCTCTTCCCGTCCGCGGTGACGGCATAGGTGTTGCTTGCAAAGCCCTTGGGATAGATTTTATATACTTTCATCAGTTGGTCGTCCTGTATACGTCTATTATGCGCCTGTCCTTTTTGAGGTGCTTTATGAGAAGGTCGAGGTCGGACAGCTTGTTGAGCTTGACGGATATGTCGAATACCGCCTTGCCGTCCTTGCCGACTCTGCCGTTTATCTGCGTCATATACAGCTGCATGGAGGAAATTTCCATGGTTATGAACGCCGTAAGTCCGCTGTCGTCGGTGGCAATTATCTTAATGCCTGCAAGGAAGCCCTGCTCGGCGTCGCCCGTCCACTTGGCAGGCTGAATGCGCGCGGGGTCATAGTCCTTCAGGTTGGGACAGTCCTTGCGGTGGACGATTACGCCCCTGCCCCTCGACACGAAGCCGACTATGTCGTCGCCCGGCACGGGGTTGCAGCAGTGCGCGAACCTTACGAGCAGCCCCTCCATTCCCTTTACGGAAACGCTGCCTGCAGGCGTGTGCTTGAGTTTTTCCGCCTCTACCTTGGGCAGCTGAAGTGGCTGCTCCCTGCGGCGGTAGTCTATGAGCTTATATATTATCTGATTGACGCTGACGGCGCCGTAGCCCACGGACGCCATCATTTCGTCGACAGAAGTGTAGACGAGTTTTTCCGACAGCTTTTTGAACGCCTCGTCGGTAAGAAGTTCGCCGAGGGTATATCCCCTGCGCTTTGCCTCCGCCTCGAGCATTGCCTTGCCCGTCTGGCGGTTTTCCTCCTTCATGGCGTGCTTGAAAAACTGCCTTATCTTGGCCTTTGCCGAACCCGACTTTACAAACTTGAGCCAGTCCCACGAAGGGCCTTTCGTATTGGGCGAAGTAAGAATTTCTACTACGTCGCCCGTCTTGAGCACGCTTGAAAGCGGCACCATCTTGCCGTTGACCTTTGCGCCCACGCACTTGTTGCCCACCTCCGAATGGATGGCATAGGCAAAGTCGACGGGGGTCGCGTCCAGAGGAAGCGAAATGACCTTGCCGTGCGGCGTAAACACCAGAAGTTCGCCCGTATAGAGGTCCTTTTTGAGCGAGTCGACGAACTCCTTCGAGGTCGTAAGGCTGCCCTGCCAGTCCATTACGTCCCTTATCCAGCTGAGCCTCTGGTCGAAGTTGCTTTCGCCCGACTTCTGCTCCTTATACTTCCAGTGCGCGGCAATGCCGTATTCAGCCATCTTGTGCATTTCCACCGTGCGGATCTGAATTTCGAAGTACTGTCCGAAATCGGTGACGACGGTTGTATGCAGCGACTGATACATGTTGCGCTTGGGAGTTGCGATATAGTCCTTTATTCTGCCGGGGACGGGCTTCCACTGCTTGTGAATTATGCCCAGGACTTCATAACATTCCTCTATCTTGTCGACGATTACCCTTACCGCCGTGAGGTCGTATATCTGGTCGAGCGTCAGCCCTTTGTTCTTCATCTTGCGGTAGATTGAATAGAAGTGCTTGGGTCTGCCGAATACCTCGCCCTTAATGTTGTTTTCCCTGAGCATCTGCGTCAGCTTTGCGACGACGGTGTCGACAAATTTCCTGCGCTCCTCAATCTTCTGATGTATGTTCTTTACGAGGTACTCGTACGCCTCGGGGTCGAGATACTTGAGACAGAGGTCTTCGAGCTCGCACTTTATCTGCGATATGCCCAGCCTGCCTGCAAGAGGCGTGAATATTTCCAGCGTCTCCTTTGCGATTCTCTGCTGTCTTTCGTTGGAGAGATAGTTGAGCGAACGCATGTTGTGCAGTCTGTCCGCAAGCTTTATGATTATGACCCTGACGTCCTTGGCCATTGCGACGAAAATCTTTCTAAAGTTTTCGGCGTCCTCCTCCTCGTGCGACTGAAACTTAATCTTGTCGAGCTTGGTGACGCCGTCGACGAGATGATACACCTCGTCGCCGAATTCGCGCTTGATGTCGTCGGGAGTTGCAGGGGTATCCTCGATTACGTCGTGCAGAAACGCCGCCGCGACGGTAGGCGCGTCGAGTCCCAGATCGACGAGTATCTCCGCAACCGCACAAGGGTGCGTGAAGTAGGGCTCTCCCGAAGCCCTCTTCTGGTTTTCGTGCATTTTTTCGGCGTAGCGGTACGCCTTGATGAGAAAAGTTCTGTCCGCCTCGCCGTATGATTCGTTTATCTTGTCTAATACGGTTTTCATATTCTTCACTTTATCGAACAAATAAAATTATACAGCTGCGAGTTGCCGAGCTGGGTCTTTACGCCCCTCGTAAGACTGACCCGTCCGCCGCTTATCGACAGAAGTCCGAGCTGTTCGAACACCTTCATAGCAAACAGCGTCTGACTGCCGCTGAACCCCAGCTCTACCGAAAGCGCCGAGTCTATCGCCGTCTCTCCGCAGAACCTTCCGCAATTGGCGCTTATTGCGCGGAATACCGTCAGCATCGTATCCCTGTCCGACACGAGCGACGCAAACTGTTCGGTTCCGCTGTGCTCCGTACATACGGCGACCTGCTTGCCCTCCAGACTTTTCAGCCTTACGGCGCATACGCTGTCAAGGTATACCACTCTTTCGTATCCCGAGAGGTCGCAGTCGTCGCAGGGGGCGAGCAGCACTATGCAGCTCAGCTTGCCCTCCGCCGGGTAGAACACGTTGACTTCGAGATTGCGCAGCCTGAACTCATTCAGAGTCGCCCTGTCGTATGCAATGAACACCGTGCCGTACTCGCCGCAACTGTCTATGAAATGCTGAGCCGTCGCGTGTCTTATCTCCCTTCTCGCGCAGTTGACGGGCGGATTGGTCAGCGCGTTGAGCGCAACCATCGCGGGATATTCCCCGACGGGCAGATTGAGGCTGCCGTCGTACACGACGTCCCTGACGAATCCCTTTACGTACTCCCTTCCGCGGAATACAGAGAGGTTATATTCGAAGATGAGCTTTTTGGGAATGGCGCTGGTAAGCAAAGGAGCCTGCCTCAGCCCCGAGAAATACATCATCTCCAGCCCCTTTACCCTGAGGGTGAGATGTGCCGAACCTGCCTTGAGGGGACGGACGGGCAACGCGCCTGCATCCATCACGAATACGGGGCGCTTATTGCCTACGCCGTAGGGTTCGAGCATTTCGAGCTCGCCGACGAGCTTGCGCACCTCCGACGGGTCGAACCTGCCGCTGACGTATGCGGTGGGCGCGAACGCCTCGGCAGTATAGTTGTCGTACATGTATTTATTGAGGCGCTCTTCCAAAAGCCCGAGGTTTTCCTCGGTTATGTTGACGCCTGCCGCCTGGGAATGTCCGCCGAATTCGGAGATTATATCCTCGCAGGACTTGAGCGCCTCGAAGATGTTTACCCCCTCTATGCAGCGCGCGCTGCCCTTGAGCATGTCTCCGTTTTTGACGAAGAGCAACGTAGGGCGGCAATATTCCTCACACAGTCTTGCCGCAACTATGCCGACAAATCCCGTGTTCCAGCTTTCGTCCCACAGCACGATTACCCTGCCGCTTATGCCCTTTTCCTTTATCTTGCTCTTTGCCGAGGCATACAGCTCGTCACAGTACTTCTGCCTTTCGAGATTGTAGGAGGCCAGCTTTACGGAATACTGATATATCTCCTCCTGGTCCTCCGAGAGGAAGAGCGTCAGCGCAGCCCCAGCATCGCCCATGCGCCCCGCGGCGTTGACCTTGGGTGCTACCGAAAAGGCGAGCGTCTGTGCCGTCACCCTTTCGCTCCGCGAGAGGAATTCGGCATAGTTCTTTCTGGGATGAGCATTTATGAGCTTTAAACCCTCGGCGACGATGTCCCTGTTTTCACCCGTAAGCGGAACGCTGTCCGCGACGGTGGCTATCGCCGCATAGTCGAGATAATCATACGCGTTCCTGCCGTTGAGCGCGCAGCCGACCTTGAATGCAACCCCTGCGCCGCAGAGATTGTCATAAGGATAATCGTCCTTTATCTTGGGATTTATACATATGCAGTCGGGAAGGACGGCGGGGAGTTCGTGATGGTCTGTGACTATGACCTCCGCGCCCTGCTCCTTGATGTATTCGACTTCCGCCGCATTGGAGATGCCGCAGTCGACGGTTATGAAGAGCTGAGGGCAGTACTCCTCGAAAATGAGGTCGATTGAGGGTATGTTAAGTCCGTAGCCGTTGCGCCGCTCGGGCACAAAGACGTGCGCGTCTATGCCGAAATCGTGCAGGGAACGAACCATTATGGTGCTTGCCGATACGCCGTCGGCATCGTAGTCGCCGTATACGACTACCTCCCACCCCTCATCGCGGGCAAGCGTGATAAGCTCCTTCGCGGCGGACATGCCGCTCATCAGGAAGGGGCTTAAAAAGTGCTTTTTGGAAGGGTGCAGAAAGGCGGACATCTTTTCGGGCGTATCTATGCCCCTTGCAAGGAGTATTGCCACCGTCTGCCTGCACAGTCCCGTAGAGGATGCGAGCGCACTTATCGTATTAAGTTGTTCTGCCGAAAAATCGGCCTCGCGCTTGATTTTTTTCACGACTTTTGAATAGCAAAACGGGCGGGGTCATGCCCGCCCATAATTTTTATATTATTTAAGATTCAGACTTTGCAGAATTTACGGCCTTACCGCGCGCAAAAATCGCATCTACGCCGCTGTGTATTGCAGGCATTACGAATACCGTGCCGTAGCAACAGCTGATAAGCGCAAGTATTGCGGCAGCATAGGGCGTGAGCACCGTCAGATTCAAGAATGCAATTACCGCACAGATCGCGAGCACTACGACGGGCAATGCAAGCGCGATTACCGTGACGAGGTTGATTTTTTTGCTCTCTGCAGCGGATATGGCGATTACTTCGCTCCTGTCGCTCCTTGCATAGGCATCGTTTCTGAAGTTCTTTCTCACTCTGTCGAAGAGCACGCAGGAACCTATCATCGTAATGAGAACGACAGCCGCCGTGAGGGCGATGAGATAAGTTCCGACGGGAAGTCTTGTGAGCGCAACGAGCGACACGAAAAGACCGACGTTTGCAATGCAGCCGACCAACGCGGAGATTGCCGCGCGGAGCTTATAGCGGAAAGCAAAATATATGAACTCGAATACCGCCGCGGAAGCGACTGCAATCGAGGCGAAAATTATCGCCTTGGAACCGCCTACAAGGCTTTCTGCCTCGTGAAGGACGGCGACGTTGAGTCCGCTGTCCTCGGTATCTATGACTGCGTTGATTTCAGCGACTGCCTTTGCAAGCTCCTCGCTGCTGACGGAGGGCGCATACTTGTATACGACTTCGCCGCCCGTCGTCTTGTCGCCGCAGCTGACTTCATATGCGTTGAACGCGCTCAGCTTTTCGTCGAGAGTGGGCTTTATGAGCTCCACGTCCGAATATTCCGCCGTGGAATAGGTGACGACTACGCTCTTATAGGACGCGAACTCGCCGCCGTAGTTGAAAAATCCGCCGAAAAGGAAATGGCAGACAGTGCCTACCGCCATTCCGGCAACTATGATTACCGCGCATATTATTGCCAATACGCGATTCTTTACCGCAAGCTTACTATTAGTCATCTTCGTACACCACCCTCTTTAAGCCGGCAAAGGCAAATTTATCCCTTACGGGCGCGCTTAAGACGTACCACATAAGCCTTGTGAACCAGTAGAGTACATAGGAAGCGACGGACGCCACTACCATTATGAGACCGCATGCCGCAACTTCGCCCACGCCGACTGCCGCAAGCAGTATGGACACGACGACGAGCACGATGTGCATATCCGTAACCGTCATGAGCACGTTCTTGTACGCCTCCTTGACGGAAGCCTGTATGGTTCTGCCCGTCGCAACCAGGCGCTTGACCTCGGTGAATACGACGCCGTTAGATACCATGAGAAGCGCAAGCCCTATGAACGAGCAGAGGACTACAGCCATAGTCGTCTGTATGGCGAGAAGATAGAGCGCATATACGATTACGAGCGCGAATATGAGTATGACGAGCGCGTTTACGCCGCCCAGCCTCTTATACCTGACTATCGACGCAACGATGAGCGCCGCAAGCACGACTACGCTGCCAATGAACATCCAGAGCGCCGCGCTGTCGCCTGCAGCAGCCGTCGAGGTTATGACGTTGGAAACCGCCTGATATTCCGCGCTGAGCGACTGTCCGCTGATAACCGACTGAATGGCTATAGCCGAGTTTTCGCCCGCGCTCTTGTCCGAAGCCTGAAGGCTTATGGAACGCAGGTTTACAGTCGAAGTGCAGTTAAAGCTGAGCACCTGAGTGTCGCCGACAAAGAAATATATTGTCTGGCTGTCGGAGGACGCCGCCCTGGTGGTTATCTCGGAAAAGCTCTCCTGTCCCTCTTCGGTGAAGTTGAGCGTTACCGCGGTGGTCGTGCCGAAAGTCGTCGAAGTAACGCTCTCGAGGTATTCCGACAC
Source organism: uncultured Clostridia bacterium (assembly GCA_944354125.1). Lineage (GTDB taxonomy): Bacteria > Bacillota > Clostridia > Christensenellales > Borkfalkiaceae > Coproplasma. Next base: position 69,523 of record CALVPT010000008.1, read on the forward strand.
GTCGTCCGTTCCGGCTATAGAATAGGTGTTGGAGCCGTCGACGAGCGCCGTATCGTACAGATCGTCCTTTCTGGGATTGTACGTCGTCGTGTTGCCGTCAGCATCGGTCTGCTCTATGGAAGAATCGACCGTCCTTAAGGTCAGCTTGCCGTCTGCCGACAGCGTGGTGAGAGACGCCGTAGCCGTAGAAAGGTCAGTGCTGTGACTTTGCGAATCGTTGCCCTTATAGGAAGCATACGTGAAGTTGGTGGGTACGCTTATCCTTATGGAAAGCTCGTCCTCGACCGAAACCGAATACGAGGAATAGCCCTTCTTGCCGAACCTGTCCGCAAGAATCCTGGCATCGCTCTGTACATTTGCCTTGAGTTCAGCAAGTTCGTCGTCGTCATACTCCGCCCTGTCGACGTACAGACCGCCGACGAGTTCGTAGTTTTCAGCATCCTCTTTCGAAAGACCGCTGAATTCTTCTGCAGTGATTACACCTTCCGGATATATGGTTGTATAGGCGTAGCCGGAGAGGTCTGCGCCGAGATGAATACCGCTCGAGATGGAATTTATCCTGTAAATTTCTCCTACGGGGAACGAGATAGTGGCAAAAAATGCCGCAACCACAATAGCAAGCGCCAAAAGCACAGTTATCACGGTTGATTTTACTTTGCTCATCCTGACCCTCCTTAATTAGTTACGGGCGCGCGCACAGGCGCAATACGCCCTAAGATGTATATAACTCTTACAATTATATAGAAAATCGGCGGAGTAGTCAAATAATTTCATATCAAAGAAATATTTTACTCCGCCAGTTATGTTAAATTTTTTTATTTTACGCCATTTTTTAACGCATTTTTACGGGCATATACGTGCATGCCGCACTCTATGCGCTTTTTCATCATTGCGCAGGTTACGCCGTAGGGCTTGTTCATGTCGCCCTCGAAGTGATAGTTGTTGGCGCTGCACCCTCCGCTGCATATGAATTTGGCAAAGCAGTCGCCGCACTTTTCCCTGGTGAAAAGGCAGTTTTCCGCAAACGTCGAGCGGATGTCCGAATTAAGCCTGCCCTCGTACACGTTGCCCATGAGGAACTTCTTATCGCCCACGAACTGATGGCAGGGATATATGTCGCCGTTGGGAGCAACCGAGAAATACTCGTTGCCCGCGCCGCAAGCCGATACCCTCTTGGAAAGGCAGGGACCGCCCTCGAGGTCGACGTTGAAATGGAAGAAATTGAAACCCTCTCCCCTTTCATACCTTGCAAGGTATTCGTCGCAGAGATTTTCGTACTCCTTAAGTATTGCAGGAAGATGCTCTTCCTTTATGGCAAGGTCGTCTATGTCGGTTACGACGGGTTCCATCGAGATGCTGTCGAAACCGTTGTCCGCAAGGAAGAGAACGTCCTTGGAAAAGTCGAGATTTTTAGCCGTGAAGGTACCCCTTACGTAGTAATGCTTGTCCCCCCTCGACTTTACGAACTTCTTGATGTTGCCGATTACATAGTCGAAGCTGCCCTTGCCATTTACGGTCTTTCTTATGGCGTCGTGCACTTCCTTTCTGCCGTCGAGCGAGAGCACGACGTTTTCCATCTCGGCGTTGAAAAATTCAATCGCGTCGTCGTTGAGAAGAAGGGCGTTAGTCGTAGTGGTAAACAGGAACTTTTTGCCGACCTTTGCCGCCTCCGCCCTGGCATACGCGACTACGTTTTTGATGGTCTGAAGGCACATGAGGGGCTCGCCGCCGAAGAAGTCGACTTCCAGCACCTTGCGGTTTCCGCTGTTGGAAATGAGGAAATCTATCGCCTTTTTCGCCGTCTCCTCGCTCATGAATTCCCTTGCGGAATGATATGCGCCCTCGTCGGCGAAACAATAGCGGCAACGAAGATTGCAGTCGTGACAGATATGTATGCAGAGCGCCTTGACCTCGTTGGACTTTGCGGGATGGGTCTTAACCTCCTCTTTAAAGAGGAGACCCTCATCCTCAAGCGCCTTAAGGTCGCCCTCTATCGAGGTAATCTCCGCCTCCGAAAGGGCAGGCTTTGCGCTGCTTTCGCCCAGCTTATATGCAAGGTAGTCATACGTCTTGTCGTCGCATTCGTGCAGACTTCCGCTGCCCGAATCGTAAATGTAGTTATACTCTTTATACTTGAAAACGTGAACCATAATTACAGTAATTAAGGAGCAGAGACAAACGCCTGCTCCTTTGAATTTAAGTTATAGTCCTTGCGGCAGATTACTTTGCCGACTTTTCGGGATTTTCTTCCCTGGTAATTCTCTCGCAGCTCTGGTTGCCGACTGTGCAGCTGGTCTTGCATGCCGACTGGCAGGTGCTTCTGCATTCGCCGCAGCCCGTAATCTTCTTTTCAGCAGGTTTAGCAATGGTCTTAATCATGATATTATTCTCCTTGCGTACTCTTATTTTATTTAATTATAGAATATAGCGGCGCAAAAATCAAGCGTTTTCAGGCTTTTTTTACGTTGACGGCAATTATTCCCGAAACTCCGCCCGAAAATATGCCTATCGCCAGCTCGGCAAGCGTCGTCCAGCCGAAAGTCAGACCTCCGCCTATCGCGCCGAATATAAGGTATGTTGCGACTATGTACAGCGCGCCTGCCACGGCGCCCTTCAAAAGTCCCTTGTCTCCCCTGAGGAAGATTATGCAGCCGAGCGCGAGGCATATTATCTTGAATACCTGATTGACGGGCTTTATGGCCCCCGCGCCGACCGAGAACAGCTGAATTATAGCCGCGAACGCAAGCACGAATATCAGCGAGAACACAACCGACGCAACCGCCGCCTTTATTATCTGAAATGCAATTTCCCTGCGCATAGAAAAACCCTCCGCCTATGCAATACATATATGCGGAGGGGTTATCGTTTATGACCTTTGATTTATGCCAGCCATTACTGCTGAGGCTTATCCTCTTCGGCTGCGGGAGCTTCCTCCGTCTTTTCCTCGGCGGGCTGTTCTTCCTTTTCCTTCTTATCGTCCTTCTTGTCCGCAGGCTGAGCCTTTTCGACTACCGCGTCGCTCTGAAGTATTGCCTGACGGTCAAACTTCATGTAGCACTTGCCGCTCGTCTCGCTGCCCGTCTCGAGCACGAAGGTATTCTCCTCTTCGTCGACTTCGACTACTATGCCGCATACGCCGCCGATCGTCTTGACCTTATTGCCCGGCTTTACCGCGTTGATGAGATCTTCGGCTTCCTGCTGACGCTTCTTGTTGCGGCGGTTCATCAATACCATCGCGCCGATGAGCACGACGACGAGAACGCCGATGAGGACATAGGAGAGCCAGTCGTTGGTGGACTGCTGTTCTCCCTCTGCCAATAATACTGAAAGGATTGCTGACATCTTTTATATTCTCCGTTAATTTTTTACTTGTCAAGTAAATTTTTACTTATTACGAGTATAGCATTATACGCCGACTTTGGCAAGCGATTTTTTAAATGTATATCATTTTACACGACATTTTCATCTAGTTTGCACACTCGAATACTTTGAATAGAACTCGCGCGCAAAGTCGGTCAGGCAATCGTCGAAGATAGCTCTGCGCATGTCCGCCATGAGCTTATGCAAAAAGGTTATGTTGTGCAGGCTTAAGAGCATTGACGAGAGCATTTCGCCGACATTTATCAGGTGTCTTAGGTACGCCTTGGTGTAGTTGGAACAGCAATAGCACGAACACTCGTCGTCAAGCGGGGTAAAGTCCTGCTTGTATTTGCCGTTTCTCACGACTACTTTGCCTTTTGAGGTGAACGCCGTGCCGTTGCGCGCTATGCGCGTCGCAAGCACGCAGTCGAACATGTCGACGCCGCGCATTACGCCCTCTATCAGACAGTCTGGCGAGCCGACGCCCATCAGATATCTGGGCACTCCCTCGGGCATTTCGGGACGGATGAGGTCGAGCATTTCATACATAAGCTCCTTGGGTTCGCCCACCGACAGTCCGCCTATGGCAATTCCGTCGACGGCATACTCCCTCGTCCTTTTGACGCTTTCGAGGCGCAGGTCGCTGAAAAAATTGCCCTGAACTATGGGGAAAAGCGCCTGGTCCTCCCTTGTCTTTGCCTTTACGCACCTTTCCAGCCACTTGGAAGTGCGGTTCATGGCATCTTCAGCCTGGGCGTGCGTGAATCCGTATTCGCTGCACTCGTCGAACGCCATTATTATGTCCGCGCCGAGATTTTCCTCTATGGAAATTGCCTTTTCGGGCGTGAAGAAGTGCTTTCTTCCGTCTATCGACGAATTGAAATATACCCCTTCGTCGGTAATTTTATTCAGTTTGGCGAGAGAAAATACCTGAAATCCGCCGCTGTCGGTGAGAATGGGACGGTCCCAGTTCATGAACTTGTGCAGGCCGCCCGCCTCCCTTATGAGTTCGTCGCCGGGACGCTCATACAGGTGGTAGGTGTTGGCAAGTATTATCTGACTGCCCGCCTCCTTGAGCTCCTTGGGATATACCCCCTTGACCGTCGCCTGAGTACCTACGGGCATATATACGGGCGTTTGTATGTTGCCGTGAGGGGTATGGAAAACGCCTGCCCTCGCGCCCGTGTATTTTTCTACGTGCTGTAATTCAAACCAGAAATTTTTAGACATTTATGACCTTATTATTGCGGTAAATTTTTTGATTGCGGCACATTGAACGCTGCATCTGCCGCCACCCGGTTATATCATTTATTTGCCCCTCAACAAGAAGGACGAGGCTTTGCCGACGGGAGTTTACTTAAACGTAAATGACCAAGGCAAAACGCAAGTCCGACGAAGTATTGCAATTTAAACAGCGCTTGTCCCAAGCGGATATGAGGATTATAGAAGCGAGCAGAACAAGGCGCGCGCGGACAGCCCGAAGGAGTTTACAATGAGGTAACCGACTGAGGGTTACCACAGCGCAACGAAGTTATGCGAAGCTTATATAATCATCATAGCGTCGCCGAAAGAGAAGAACCGATACCCCTCATCCACCGCCGTCTTGTAAAGACTTAATATCTTTTCGCGGCCGACCAAGGCGGCGACGAGCATGATAAGGGTGCTTTCGGGGAGATGGAAGTTGGTTATGAGCGCATCGACGCACTTGAATTTGTAGGGCGGATATATGAATATATACGTCTCGCCGCTGCCGGCGCGGACGACGCCGTCTTCGCCCGTGGCGCTTTCGAGCGTGCGCACGGAAGTTGTGCCGACGGCTATTATGCGCCTTCCTTCCGCCTTTACCCTGTTGAGCGCGGCGGCAGCCTGTTCGCTTACCTCGTAATACTCGCCGTGCATCTTGTGGTCGGTTATGATGTCCTCCTTTACGGGGCGGAACGTGCCCAGCCCGACGTGGAGGAGAACCTCGACAATCTCGACGCCCATACTTCTGATTTTTTCGAGAAGTTCGGGCGTGAAATGCAGTCCTGCCGTAGGCGCCGCTGCAGAGCCGTCCGTCTTGGCATATACCGTCTGATATCTGTCCTTATCCTTGAGCTTTTCCTTTATATACGGGGGAAGAGGCATGGAGCCTACCTCCTCCAATATATTTTCAAACACTCCGTCGTAGGAGAAATTTATTATCCTTTCGCCGCTGTCGGTTATTCCCTCTACGGTAAACGACAGCTTGTCGCCTATTTTAAAGCTCTTGCCCACGGCACACTTCTTACCGGGTTTTGCAAGCACCTCCCACTTATCCCGCTCCAGACGCTTTAAAAGCAATATCTCTATGAGTCCGCCGTGCTCGGTATGGGCATACAGCCTTGCAGGAAGCACCTTTGTATTGTTTATTACCAACACGTCGCCCGCCTTAAGATAGTCGGTTATGTCGCGGAAAATCCTGTGCTCCACCTTATCCTTCGCCCTGTCATAGACAAACAGGCGCGAGGAGTCCCTCGGCTCGGCAGGAGTCTGCGCAATCTGCTCGGGGGGCAAATCGTAATAAAAATCGCTCTTTTTGTATCTTACTTCTGACATCTTATCAGTCCTTATCGAATAACGTTATCTGCTTTTTCTGCTCCTCGGACGGCTTGTATCCGAGATGCTCGTAGCCGCCGCGCAGTATCATTCTGCCCCTCGGCGTCCTGGCTATGAACCCGAGCTGGAGAAGATATGGCTCGTACACGTCCTCTATTGTGCCGCTGTCCTCGTTGACAGTCGCGGCGAGCGTATCCAGCCCCACGGGCTTGCCGTCGAACTTCTCTATCATGGCGCGGAGAAGATTGCGGTCGGTTTCGTCAAGCCCGAGCTCGTCTATCTCCATGCGCGAAAGGGCATACTTCGCGTCCTTAAGCGTCACCGTCTGGTTGCCGCTTACCGTAGAAAAATCCCTAACCCTCTTAAGAAGCCTGTTGGCTATTCGGGGAGTGCCCCTCGAACGCGTGGAAATCTCCCTTGCGGCATCCTTTTCTATGGATATATTCAGCGTCTTTGCGCTGCGCGTGACTATCTCCTCAAGTTCGGAAGGCGTATACATCTCGAGACGGCAGACTATGCCGAATCTGTCCCTCAGGGGATTGGCTATCATGCCTGCCTTGGTGGTGGCGCCTATCAGCGTGAATTTTTTGAGCGAAAAACGTATATTCCTGGCGCTGGGACCCTTGCCGACGATTATGTCGAGAGCATAGTCCTCCATCGCCGAATAGAGTATTTCCTCGACGCTGTGATTGAGCCTGTGAATCTCGTCTATGAACAGCACGTCGCCTTCGTTAAGATTGGTGAGTATTGCCGCAAGGTCGCCGCTGCGCTCGATTGCGGGGGCAGAGGTCATCTTGAGCTGTCCGCCCATCTCGTTGGCTATTATGTGCGCAAGCGTCGTCTTGCCGAGACCGGGCGCGCCGTAGAGAAGGACGTGCTCGAGCGGCTCCCCCCTCGTCTTTGCGGCGTTCATGTATACGGTCAGATTGTCCTTTACCTTGGACTGACCGACATAGCCTTCGAGCGTCTTGGGGCGGAGAGCGTTTTCTTCGGCGTCATATTCGCCCTTTGTGCTCTTTACCAGCCTGTCCTCGCCGTATTCTTCACCGTCAATTTCATCAAAAAACATAGCTTACATTCCCTTGATTGCCGCAAATATTATCTCTTCGAGCGTCTTTGCGCCGTCCGCCTTAGCCCTGGCAATAGCCCTTTCGGACTCTGCGCGAGAATAGCCCCAGCTCATCAGCGCGACCACGGCGTCCTCGTCTCCCGAGGAGACCTTTGCCGCAGGCATTCCCTGCACGGCACCGCCCTTTGCGCTTATGTCGGCGGTCAGCGCCATCTTGTCCTTGAGCTCCAGAATTATCCTCTCCGCCGTCTTCTTGCCCAGACCCTTTACGGACGAAAGCCGCTTTATGTCGCCCGTCGCAACGGCGGCGGCAAAGTCGTTTACGCTCATGTAGGTCAGCACGGCTATGCCCATCTTGGGACCTACGCCCGAAATTGAAATTAGCTTCAAAAAGGTCGACTTCTCCTCGTCGGATGAAAAGCCGTAGAGAGATATTCCGCTGGCCTCGCTGACCTGCATATAGGTGTAGAGTTCGACCTCCGCACCCTCGGTCATCTTTGAAAACGCCGAGCCCGAACAGTATACCTCGTAGCCCACTCCGCCGATGACGACAATGGCGTAGTCGGCATAAATTTTAAGCACTTTACCCTTTAAATATCCAATCATAATAATTTCCTTTCGTAAATTTGTTTTCTGGTGACAAAAACAAATCTGACGAGTTTGAGAGCGTTTTTCAAACGGCGTAATGAAAGCGCCGTTTTCGGTCACCGCCTTTTACTTTATGCCGTAGAGCCTGCCGAAACGGGAAGTGTGCGCGTGGCAGAGCGCCACCGCGAGCGCATCCGCCGCATCGTCGGGACGGGGAATTTTGTTGAGGTGCAGAAGAGACGTGACGACGTGCATCATCTGTACCTTGTCAGCCCTGCCGTAACCCGTGAGCGCCTGCTTTATCTCGTTGGGAGTATACTCGAAAAGTCTGCCGCAGAACTTTATCGCCGACACGAGTATAACCCCCCTTGCGTGCGCAACCTGTATGCCCGTAGTTACGTTCTTCGAGAAAAACAATTCCTCGACGGCGATCTCTTCGGGGCTGAACTTTGCATATATGCGGTTGAGCCCCTCCTCGAGCATGGCAAGCCGCACGGGAAAGGTTTCGTCCTTCGGGGTCGTGACCACGCCGTAATCGACGGGCACCGTATCGCCGTTATTCTTCTTTTCTATCACCCCGAAGCCCATGGTGCCGAACCCCGGGTCTATGCCTAAGATTATCATTTTTTTGCAAGTTGCGCCGCGGCGCGCCATAAATTTGACCAAATATCCGCAATTGACTTGATTAACTCCTTTAATTATACTATAATTTACACAATCAAGTCAATTTATTATAAGGAATAAAATAACTATGAAACTCTGGGAAGGACGCTTCGACGCCCCTACGGCTAAAAATGCCGACCTATTCAACGACTCTCTCCCCTTCGACAGACAGCTCTGGGCGGTGGATATAACCGCCTCCCTCGCACACGCGACGATGCTGGGAAACTGCGGAATAATCTCGCAGGACGAGGCAAGGACAATCTGCGACGGACTGAGCGCGATTGCCGACGACATCGCCTCGGGCAAGCTTGAAATTGTCGGCGCGGAGGACATACACTCCTTCGTCGAAAACGAGCTTGTAAAACGCATAGGCGACGCTGGCAAGAAACTTCACACGGCAAGAAGCCGCAACGACCAGGTAGCAACCGACATGCGCCTTTACGTGAGGGGCGCATACGATCAGCTTAAGGTCAGCCTTGCAAACATAGTCAATTCGCTGATAATAAAAGCTGGCGAGGGCGTAAAGTACATAATGCCGGGCTACACCCACCTGAGAAAGGCTCAGCCCATGTGCGCAGGACACTTCTTCAACGCATATGCCGAGATGTTCATGAGAGATGCCGAAAGAGTCTCGTCAAGCAGGGAACGCTCCAACGTAATGCCCCTCGGCAGCGGCGCCCTTGCAGGCACCTCCTACCCCATAGACAGGGACATCACCTGTAAACTTCTGGAGTTCGACAGACCGTGCGAAAACTCGCTCGACGGCGTTTCGGACAGAGATTTCATTCTGGAGTACCTCTTCGACGCATCGCTTATAATGGCTCACCTTTCCAGACTGTGCGAGGACATAATACTTTACACCACCGAGGAGTTCGGCTTCTTCGAGATTTCCGACGCGTACTCCACGGGTTCTTCCATCATGCCCCAGAAGAAAAACCCCGACATCGCCGAACTCATGCGCGGCAAGACGGGCAGAGTCTACGGACACCTCATGGCGCTCCTCACGACCGTCAAGGGCATACCCCTTGCATACGACAAGGACCTGCAGGAGGACAAAGAGGGTTTCTTCGACGCCGAAAAACAGGTCATAAACTGCCTGGACATAATGGCAGAAATGTTGCTTGCAATCTCCTATAAGCCCAGAAGAATGGCTAAAGCCGCCGAGAGCGAATTCTGCTGCGCCACGGACGTTGCCGACTATATGGCAAAGAAGGGCATACCCTTCCGCACCGCACACTCCGTTACGGGCAAAATAGTGCGCTGGTGCATCGAAAACGGCAGAACGCTGCAGAACATGACTGCCGACGAGTACCGCTCCTTCGACCCCGTATTCGGCGACGACATAGTCGAAACAGTAAAGGCAAAGGCGTGCGCCGACGCCAGAACTTCCTACGGCGGAGCTTCCTCCGTCTGCGTGAAAGAGGAAATAAAGAGCCTTAAAAAGCGCCTTAAAAAATATACGGATTAATCCCCGTAAATACGGGTTCGCCCCCTTGCGGAACTTCCTTTCCGCAAGGGGGCGATTTCTTATGATTGCAAACTAAGATAATGCTTTAGCCGTCTGCCGAATTCTACGCCTTATAGCTTTCGGCAAGTTTTCTGAAGGCGGGAAGAGAACGCTCTATCATAGCCGTATCGACGCAGTATGATATGCGCACATACCCCTTTACGCCGAAGGAATCGGACGGAACGAGCAAAAGCTCGTACTCCTTAGCCTTTTCGGCGAATTTTTCGGCATCCTCCTCGAGCGCTTTGACAAACAGATAAAAAGCGCCGTCGGGTTTTATCACCGTATAGCCGTACGAGGTCAGCGCAGCGCAGAGAATGTCCCTGTTGCGCTTGTATACCGATATGTCCGCCGTCTTGCCCGTGACCGCCTTGACGAGCTGCTGGAAGAGATTTGGCGCGCACACGTAGCCGAGCGCCCTGCCTGCGCCGCATATGCCTGCATACACCTCGCTAAGCTCCTCCATTTTATTGCTTACAGCAATGTACCCAATTCTTTCGCCGGGGAGCGACAGGCTCTTGGAATACGAATAGCAGACTATTGCGCGGTCATAATAGTTCATTATGTACGGCACGCTTATGCTGTCGTCGAATACGAGCTCCCTGTAAGGCTCGTCGGAGATGAGATATATTTCGTTACCCGTCTTCTCCTCGTGCTCCCTTAAGATTTCTGCAAGCGCGGTTATGGTCTTTTCGGAATACACCACGCCGCTGGGGTTGTTGGGAGAATTGATTATGACCGCCTTGGTCTTATCGCAAAGCTCGCTTCTGAGCGCCGCGAGGTCGGGTTGGAACGAAAGCGGATCGCTCTTCACCGCCACGAGCTTTGCCCCCGCGCGGGAGGCGAATACCGAGTATTCGGGGAAGAAGGGCGCGAAGGTTATGACCTCGTCGCCGCTACATACGAGCGCGTTGAGCGTTATGCACAGCGATGCCGCCGCACCGCAGGTCATATAAAGGCAATCGGCTGTAAGGCGCGTGCCAAAACGCGCGTTTATGTCGTCTGCCAGCGTCTTTCTGACCGAATAATCACCCTGCGCCGAGGTATACCCGTGCAAAAATACGGGGTCCGTTTCAGAAATGAGCCTTAAAAGTTCGGTTTTGACCTCTTCAGGCGCGGGTACCGACGGATTGCCGAGAGAGAAATCGAATACGTTCTCCTCCCCTATCTCCGCCTTGCGCTTTCTGCCGTATTCGAACAGCTCCCTTATCGCCGAACGGACTTTGCCGAGTTTTACGTTTGTGCCGTTAATCATATAATTCACCTCTTACATTACAGGGCAAATTATACCACCGCGCAGCTCTTTTGTAAAGCACTATTTTATTTTTGAAAATCGGGCGACAATGCGGCATATGAATAAGTCATTGCGCTAACCCGTCAGCTTTTTTCGGAAGTTTTCCATGATTCTGTTCTCTATCCTGCTGACCTGCACCTGCGATATGCCCATCATTGATGCCACCTCGCTCTGCGTCATGTCCCTGAAATACCTAAGCATTATGACCTTTTTGTCGCGTTCGCCGAGTTCGCCTATCGCCGCCTTGAGCTCGAGCTTGTCCAAAAGGTCCTCCTGTCCGTCCTCTACGGGCAGTTTATCGAGCAGAAACTGCGATTTTTCGTCCTTGTAGTCGCTGCGCGCGTAGATTGATACGGGCATATGCGACGAACCCATGGTGAACACGACCTCGCTTTCGGGCATGTCGAACTTTTCGGATATCATCTTTATTGTAGGCTGAGCGCCGTGTTCGGCGGAATATTCGTCGACGAAGGCATTTATCTCCTTTGCCGCCGCCTTGATGGCCCTTGATACCTTTATGCTGCCGTCGTCGCGCATGAAACGCTTTATTTCGCCCGAAATCATGGGCACGGCATAGGTAGAAAAGCGCACGCCGTAGCTCTCGTCAAAGCCGTTTATCGCCTTTAAAAGCCCCATGCTGGCAAGCTGAAAGAGGTCGTCATACTCGACGCCCTTGTTCAGATATCGCCTTACTATCGACTTTATGAGATTGGTGTTTTCCAAGAGCATGCTCTCCTTGGCGGAGTCGTCGCCTGCCTTGGCAAGTCTTATCAGCTGGTTGGTCTTTTCTGCATCAAACATTCTCCACTTCCGGCTTGAAGCTTTTTACCATATAGACTACGGTGCCCTCTCCCTGAACGGAATTTACCCTGAATTCGTCCATAAACGTCTGCATTATGGTAAACCCCATACCCGAGCGCTCGTCGTCAGGCTGCGTCGTGAAAAAGGGCTGTATTGCCTGCTCTACGTCGGCTATGCCCTTTCCCGTGTCGCTGACCTTTATATGTAGACTGTTGTCCTCTATCTCGCACTCGACGGTGATTATGCCGAGATTGCCCCTGTATGCATGCACGGTGCAGTTTGTAACCGCCTCGGAGACGGCCGTCTTTACGTCGGACAAATCCGAGAGCGTGGGATTGAGTTCGAGACAGAACGCCGCAACGGCGTCGCGGGCGAATGCCTGGTTGCGCGCAAGTGAATAGAATTGAAGTTTTAAATAGTTCTTTGTCATATCATTCCGCCTTGGGTATCAGTGTATATATACCGCTTATATTCAATATCTTGTCCGCCGCGAGATTGGGTGACTGCACGTAAAGCGGAATATGTAGCTTTTGCGCCTTTTTGTATCTGCCGATCAAAAAGCCTATGCCCGTGGAGTCCATGAACGCCACTTCGGAGAGGTTTATTATAATGCTCTTTACCGACAGGTTGCCGTCTATGATGGCGTCGCACTTTTCCCTTACGGAGGACGCCGAACACTCATCCATTTCGCCGATCAATTTTATGTGCAGGCTGCCGCCTGCCAGTCCGTATCTGACTACCATACAAATTACCTTCGTTTTTATAAAATATTACTATCCCACGCGGCGAACAATCTGACAGATTGTAATTTTTTTTGTATTAATTTGGCGAAAGTAAATGCGGCATGTGCGCATATATGGCGCGACTAACGGCATATGGTACATATTTTACGCCTTAAAAAAGTCCGCACCGCCTGACCTTACGCGGCTTGAAAAGTTGCAAAAAAATCTATATAAAAAAATAAATAATTTTTATAAAAAACGCTTGACAAAAAAGTCTGGTTATATTATTATATACGAGCGTTGCGGCGGTAAACCGTCAGACGACTTAAAGCGCAAGCTTTTAAGGGCCTTTAGCTCAGTTGGTTAGAGCAGTCGGCTCATAACCGATCGGTCCGCGGTTCGAGTCCGTGAAGGCCCACCACTCAAAATTATTTAATATTTATGGCCCGATAGCTCAGTTGGTTAGAGCGCCAGCCTGTCACGCTGGAGGTCGACGGTTCGAGCCCGTTTCGGGTCGCCATAACATATCTTTAAGCGCCCATCAAAAGGCGCTTAAAAATGCCTTGGTAGCTCAGTCGGTAGAGCGGTGGACTGAAAATCCATATGTCGGCGGTTCGATTCCACCCCAAGGCACCACACAAAATCTGTCTTTTGCTGGTGTAGCTCAATTGGCAGAGCAGCTGATTTGTAATCAGCAGGTTGCGGGTTCGATTCCAGTCACCAGCTCCACAACACCAATAATAAAGACATATATACGGGCGGATTGCAGAGTGGCCAAATGCATCAGACTGTAAATCTGACGTCTCCGACTTCGGTGGTTCGAATCCACCTCCTCCCACCA
>CALVPT010000009.1 GCA_944354125.1 uncultured Clostridia bacterium
CTTAGCACTCGGTCTAGTAAACTAGGGCTGTGCCCGAAAATGAAGAACCTCCCGCTAAGCGGGAGGGTTACTTTTTCATGCGCGAAACAACCGATACGTTGATTTAAATAGACTTTTTTACAGCGCTCCGCTCTGTGCGGAGTCTTTTTATTTGTCAGACAACGGGCATTATATCTCCCTCTTTACCGGGCATATCCCCTTCCTTTAAAATACCCCTGAACTGCATGCAAAAAATCTTTTTATAAATGCAGAATATAATTGCAATTATGTTGACATGGCCGCACGCAGTATTTATAATTTATCTGAGTTTACTAAAAGTAAACTTTTTGTTTATTTTCAATAATCGTTCAGTATTATTAAACCTAAGGTTTAAAGAGGTGGGTGAATAATGGAAATCGGCTCTAAAATCAAGCGGCTGAGACAACAGCTCAACCTGTCTCAGTCCGAGCTTGCCGACCGATGCGAACTGACGAAAGGCTACATCTCCCAGCTGGAAAATGACCTCAACTCCCCGTCAATCGCAACGCTTGTGGACATACTGTCCGCACTCGGCACAGATCTTTCGGAATTTTTCAAAAAAGAGGACGACGAACGCATTGTCTTTTCAAAGGACGACTTCATCGAAAAGCGCGAGGACGGAATGACGTTCAGGTGGATTATCCCCAACGCGCAGAAAAACGAGATGGAGCCTGCGCTTGTAGAGCTTGAAAGCGGCGCATCTTCGGGAATGGACTTTCCCCACGAGGGCGAAGAATTCGGATATGTCTTAGAGGGCAGAATAACCATTTCGCTCGGCGGCGTCAAGCACGTCTGCAAAAAGGGCGAGAGCTTTTATTACGGCGCAAGCAAGGCGCACGAAATATCCAACGCAGGCAAGAGCACGGCAAAATTTATATGGGTATCAACCCCGCCTAATTTTTAAGGAGATATGAAAAAATGGACGCAAATGAGAACATCATCGAACTTATAGACGTCAGAAAGGAATTCGAGGACGACACGATTGCCGTCGACAACTTCAACCTTCAGGTCAAAAAGGGCGAATTCGTAACCTTCCTAGGACCGTCGGGCTGCGGCAAGACTACCACGCTGAGAATGATTGCGGGGTTTGAACTTCCCTCTTCGGGGCAGATTCTGCTCAACGGACAGGACATAAGCAAGCTACCCCCCAACAAGCGCCCCGTAAATACCGTATTCCAGAAATATGCGCTCTTCCCCCACCTCAACGTTTACGAAAATATCGCCTTCGGGCTGAGGCTTAAGAGGACGGAAAGCACATATGTCGACAAAAAAGGCAGAACGCGAATAAAAAAACAAAAACTCGACAAGAGCGAAATCGACAGAAAAGTAAAGAAGGCACTTGAAATAGTCGACCTCGAGGGCTTTGAAAAGCGCAGCGTCACTACTCTTTCGGGCGGACAGCAACAGCGTATAGCCATAGCCAGGGCGATAGTAAATCAGCCCGAAATCCTGCTTTTAGACGAGCCTTTGGGCGCGCTCGACCTCAAGATGAGGAAGGAAATGCAGATTGAACTGAAGAAGATGCACAGGCGCCTGGGCATAACCTTTATATACGTCACGCACGACCAGGAAGAGGCGCTCACAATGTCCGACAAGGTCGTAGTAATAAACGACGGCGAAATACAGCAGATAGGCACCCCCACCGAGATATACAACGAACCCGTAAACACCTTTGTTGCCGACTTCATAGGAGAAAGCAATATCTTCAACGGCGCCGTCGTAGGCAAACTGAAGGTCAAGTTCTGCGGAGCAACCTTCGACTGCCTTGACGACTTCGAGATAAACCAGCTCGTCGACGTCGTCGTCCGCCCCGAGGACATAAAAATCTGCGAACCCTCGAAAGGACAGCTTAAGGGCAAAGTTATTTCCACCGTTTTCAAGGGCGTCCACTACGAGATAACCGTATCAGTAGGCAAGTTTGAGATAGTCATACAGAGCACCTCCTCCGCCGAAGTCGGCACTACCATAGGAATGAAAATAGCCCCCGACGGCATACACCTCATGCGGAAGGTCTATACCGTAAACAAATACGACGGCGTAATAACCAAGAACAACACCGTTGAATTCGGCGACGGCGAATTCGACTGCGACGTAACCTCGCTGTATAAGGGTTCCCACCTCGACGAGGACGGGTATCTCATCACCGCTAACGGCGAAAAACTCGATTTGACGGGCACAGAAGTTACCGTCGAAGTAGATACCCACGACATATTCATGAGCGACGACAAGACGGCAGGCGGCGTCACGGGCAACATCATTTCAATGATATATAAGGGCGACCACTACCGCTATATCGTCAGGACAGAAGAAAACGAAGAAGATTACGTCCTCTCCTGCCCCGACCTGTGGAATACGGGCGACTACGTAAGCCTTATCATTCCACGCGAAAAGATTAAACTGACCCTCAAGGCGACGGAGGAAAACAACTGAAGATGAAACTGCGTTTTAACAGAAGCCAGCTGTGCATCCCGTATGCCCTGTTCCTCATACTGTTTGTCATAGCTCCCCTGATAGTCATAATTTACTACGCATTCACTAACGGTCAGGGACAATTTACGTTTGAAAATTTTATAAACTTCTTTTCGAGCACCAACACGATAGGCACGCTGATATACAGCCTGTTCCTTGCGGCAGTGACGACCGTTGTATGCCTCATAATTGCATATCCTACAGCGTATATCCTTGCAAGGAGCGGATTCAAAAAACAACACGTTCTCTTGATGCTGTTCATCCTCCCCATGTGGATAAACTTCACGCTGAGAATTACTGCGCTCAAAGAAGTACTCGCGCTGATTGAGGGCAACATAGCGCGTTATACGTTTCTGAACTCAGTCATCGGCATGGTATACGACTTTTTGCCCTTCATGATTCTGCCCCTCTACACCTGCTTTCTTAAGCTCGACAAAAACCTCATGGAGGCAGCCTCCGACCTTGGCGCAAACAGGTTTATGGTCTTTTTAAGGGTTACGCTGCCGTTGTCCGTTCCCGGAATCATTTCGGGAATAACAATGGTACTTCTGCCCTCCATGACCAACTATGTCGTGCTTGACATGCTTTACAACAGCACATACATCATGGGCAGCCTTATAGGCAGCTACTTCAGCGCATATGACTGGAATAACGGTTCGATGATATCGCTGGTTCTGCTCGTGATAATATTCATAATCACGCTCGTGACTAACCGCTTTACCGACAAAGAGGAAAACTCGGGGAGGGCAGTACTGTGAAAAAGACTGTATGCATAATATGGCTGGTTCTCATACTCGCGCTCATGTATGTGCCCATACTCATTCTGGCCGTTTACAGCTTCACCGAGGCAACTACAGTCGGCGGAAGCTTGGGCGGATTTTCGTTTGAAAACTACTTCAACCTGTTTGCAAACGAGGAGCTGCGCGGAATGATTTTCGGCACGCTGGCTCTCGCGCTCGGTTCCGCGCTCATTGCCACCATTCTCGGCACGCTCGGCGCGGTTGGCGCTCACTATTCCAAGAAAATAAGAAAGACGTTAGTCGATTCGGCAAACCAGATACCCGTAGTCAACGCCGACGTCGTCACAGGTTTTTCGATATGCGTACTGCTCATAATAATGCTCGGCGTCAGCAAAGACAGCTTTGTGCCCCTTGTAATAGGTCATACTGTGCTCAGCGCGCCGTTTGTTTACCTGTCCATAAAGCCCAAGCTCAAACAGCTTGACAACAGCCTCTACGAAGCCGCGCTTGACCTGGGAGCAAGTCCCGCAAAGGCGCTCTTTAAAGTCGTTCTGCCCCAGCTTATACCCGGCATACTTTCGGGATTCATGCTTGCAGTCACGCTGTCGCTCGACGACTACTTCATTACGACCTACACAAAGCCTTCTACATTCGACACCATAAGCACATACGTCGTCAACGCGACAAAGGGCAGCCAGACGAGCGTAAAGACGGCTCTCTGGGCGCTGAGCACGCTGATTTTCGTTATAGTAGTAATAGTCGTCGCATGCATGAACCTGATGTCGCGCAAGAACAATGCAAAGGAGGCAAAAGCAGATGAAAGGGCTTAAAAAATTAATAAGCTTTGCCGCGGTCTGCGGCGTCTTGGGCGCCTCCGTCATCCCCCTTTCCGCCTGTGCAAAATCCGAAGAGGTTCTGACGTTGAGGGTGGCAAACTGGGAAGAATATATCGACCTTGGCGACTGGGGAGAAGACGAGCTGATAGATATCCAAAACCCCTACGCCGAAAATCCCGACGACGGAATAATAGGCCGCAACAGCATAGTCGACGATTTTACCGAATGGTTCAACAGCCAGAACTTCGGCTACGAGATTAAGGTCGAATATTCTACCTTCGGCACAAACGAGGACCTTTATAACCGACTTAAACTCGGCGACGTATACGACCTTGTTTGCCCCTCCGACTACCTCATAATGAAACTCATTGCCGAAGGCGCGGTAGAGCCGTACTCTGACGACTTCCTAGACGCCGAAGACGAGAGCAATTACTACACGCGCCACGTCTCCCCCTATATTGCAGGCGTTTTCTCGGACAACGGCTGGACGCAATATGCCGCCTGCTACATGTGGGGCACGGTAGGAGTAATGTACAACCCCGAAACGATAGAGGACGTCGAGGACATAAACAACTTCGACATTCTGCTCGACGAAGATTATTATAAGCAGGTCACGGTTAAGGACAATGTGCGCGATGCATATTTTGCCGCGCTCAGCATACTCAACAAGGATACGCTCCTCAAAGGGGACATAACCGCCGAAGAGCGCACCGCCCTTCTGAACGCCACGGACGAAGAGACGGTCGCCGCCGCAGAGGACATCTTAAAGAGAATAAAGGAAAACGTTTACTCGTTCGAGACGGACAGCGGCAAGGCGGACATGATTACAGGCAAGGTTGCGGCGAACACGCAATGGTCGGGCGACTCGGTATATATAATGGACGAAGCCGAAAGCGACGAAACCAACCCCACCGAGCTGTGGTATTCGGTGCCTGAAGAATGCACTAACCTCTGGTTTGACGGCTGGGTAATGCTCAAGGACGGCATCGGCGGCGACGAGCGCAAAAAGCAGGCCGCCGAGGCATTCGTTAACTTCCTCTCCCGTCCCGACAACGCGGTGAGAAACATGTACTATATCGGCTACACCTCTGCGATAGCAAGCGACACGATGTTCGACTATTTCGACTGGTATTACGGACTGTCGCTCGACCCCGAAGACGAAGAATATTTCGACGAGGAAATAACCGAAGTGTTCGAATATGACGTTAGCTACTATTTCGGCGGCGAAAAGGGCGACTATACCATCTATATCGACGCCTCAGCGATAGACTTCGACAGACAAAAATACGCCGATTACAAGACAATTGAACGCCTGGGCGAGGAATACGGCAACGACATCGAATATACCGTCTACTCCGGCATTGACGACATAAGCCGCGGAAGACAGGCATTTGCCCAGTATCCTCCCGAATCGGTCATTGAAAGAAGCGTCGTGATGCAGGATTTCGGCGACAGGCTGGGTGCGATAAACCAGATGTGGATAAACGTAAGATGCCCCGACCTCCTCGACTTCAACCCCGTCGTTGTCTGGAGCACGGCAGGCGTTATAGTCGTCCTCGGCGCGCTCATCGTCGTCTACAAACTGCGCTACAGACTTCCATCCCTTCCCCGCCGCAAAGGCAAAAACAACCCCGTCTGAGACATAATCTCAAGGCACTTAAAAAGCCTCCGCAGACAATGCGGAGGCTTTTATGTATGACGTATTACTTCTTATATTTTTCGTTATAGGCATTTATGCACTTGCGGATAATCTCGATCGCCTCATACTTGTGGCAGATTTCCTTTACCGTTGTCACCTTATGTTCGAGCATTTTATAGACCTCGAAGAAATGCATCATCTCCTCGAATACGTGCTTGGGCAATTCGTGAATGTCGTAATAGTGCTTGTAGTTAGGGTCGTTCAGGGGAACGGCAATTATCTTTTCGTCAAGCTCGCCGCTGTCCACCATCTTTATTACGCCTATGGGCATGCAGGTGACGAGCGTCATGGGATAGATGCTCTCGTTGCAGAGGACCAGAACGTCCAGAGGGTCGCCGTCGTCGGCAAGCGTACGGGGAATAAACCCGTAATTTGCGGGATATACGGTCGAGGTATAGAGTACCCTGTCCATCCTGAGAAGTCCCGTCTCCTTGTCGAGTTCGTACTTGAGTTTGCAACCCTTGGGAATCTCGATAAGGGCTTCAAATTTGTTTTCCTTGATTCTCTCTTCGTCAATATCGTGCCAGATATTCATTTCACATTCACTCCTTGATATATTACATAATGAATTATACCATAAAAAGCCGCAATGTCAAATACCATACAGAAAAAATGGCAGATATATGCCAATATTTTATTCTGTTCGCATTTCACGCACAGAGAAAAGACCGAGGTGCTGAACCTCGGTCTTTTTGGTACTCCCGCTGGGAATCGAACCCGGAACTGCCCCTTAGGAGGGGGCTGTTATATCCATTTAACTACGGAAGCGCATTTATTAAAGCTTAAATATAATACAACAAACTCACATAAAAATCAACTCATTTGCCATACAATGGGCATAAAATTTTTAAATTACCCCCCTGTTCGTCGGGGACGTGAATATGTTACCTGAGCGATTGGCGCTTATGGCTTGCTTAAAATGAAATAAGGCTTTCGGGAAAACCCGAAAGCCTTTAAATTTCAGTTAAACTTATGCAAGTTCAGCGAAGTACTTGATAGTTCTTACCATCTGGGAGGTGTAAGAATTCTCGTTGTCGTACCAGGAAACGATCTTTACAAGGGTCGTGCCGTCGCCGATGGGCATGCACTTGGTCTGAGTTGCATCGAAGAGCGAACCATAGGTGATGCCGACGATATCGCTGGATACGATTTCATCCTCGTTGTAGCCGAAGGATGCGCTGGAAGCAGCCTTCATTGCTGCGTTTACGGTTGCAGCGTCGATTTCGCCTTCGCAGATTGCGATGAGCTGGGTAAGCGAACCGGTAGGTACGGGTACACGCTGAGCGCAGCCGTCAAGCACGCCGTTGAGTTCGGGGATAACAAGGCCGATTGCCTTTGCAGCACCGGTGGAGTTGGGAACGATGTTCACAGCTGCAGCTCTTGCTCTTCTGAGGTCGCCCTTGCGGTGAGGTCCGTCGAGAACCATCTGGTCGCCGGTATATGCGTGAATGGTGGTCATGTAGCCCTTCTTGATCTTGCAGAGCTTGTTGAGAGCAGCTGCCATAGGAGCGAGGCAGTTGGTCGTGCAGCTTGCTGCGGAGATAACCGTATCGGTGGGCTTAAGCGTATTCTCGTTTACGCTGTATACAATTGTAGGAAGATCATTGCCTGCAGGTGCGGAAATAACGCACTTCTTTGCGCCTGCCTTGATGTGTGCAGAAGCCTTTTCCTTAGAAGTATAGAAGCCGGTGCATTCAAGAACAACGTCTACGCCAATTTTTCCCCAAGGAAGATTTGCTGCATCCTTCTCTGCATAGATCTTGATGCACTTGCCGTTTACGGTAATGCTGTCTTCGCCTGCAACAACGGAATCAGCATACTTATATCTGCCCTGAGCAGAATCGTACTTAAGAAGATGAGCGAGCATCTTGGGGCTGGTTAAATCGTTAATAGCTACGATTTCGTATCCCTCAGCATCAAACATCTGTCTGAAAGCAAGACGACCGATACGGCCGAAACCGTTGATAGCAACTTTTACATTTGCCATATTGAAATTCCTCCAATAAAATTATATCTTTTTAGCGTACTTATTATAGCAAATGACTTTATTTAAGTCAACAATTATACGAAATATTTGCCCCTCAAAATGACAATTTTTAGTATTTTACAGATTTGTTGCATTTGAGCAATTTTTTTACACCTCTTGCCCGACCGCATAAACCTTAAATAAAAATTAAAAACAAGTACGGATATATGCTTGAAATTTATTTGATTTTGAATTATACTTATATGCGTGAAGACATTGTCTTTTATTATTTTATTTATGTTTTAACGGAGGTTTTTCTATGGCATTAGTTTCGGCAAAGGACATGCTCGAAAAGGCAAGAGACGGAAAATACGCGGTAGGTCAGTTCAACATCAACAACCTCGAATGGACAAAGTCCATTTTACAGACCGCTGAAGAATTAAAGGCACCCGTAATCTTAGGCGTTTCCGAAGGCGCGGGCAAATACATGTGCGGTTTCAAGACGGTTGCCGCTATGGTAAAGGCTATGATAGAGGAGATGAACATCACCGTTCCCGTAGCTCTTCACCTCGACCACGGAACATATGACGGATGCTACAAGTGCATCAAGGCAGGCTTCTCCTCCATTATGTTTGACGGCTCCCACCTCCCCATTGAAGAAAATATTGCAAAGACCAAGGAACTCGTTGCAGTTACAAAGCAGCTCGGTCTTTCGCTCGAAGCTGAAGTCGGCGCAATCGGCGGCGAAGAAGACGGCGTAATCGGCAGAGGCGAATGCGCTGACCCCGAAGAGTGCAAGAAGATTGCAGACCTCGGCGTAACCATGCTTGCGGCAGGCATAGGCAACATTCACGGCAAGTACCCCGCTAACTGGGAAGGTCTTTCCTTCGATACGCTTGCAGCAGTAAAGGAAAAGGTTGGCGATATGCCCCTCGTTCTCCACGGCGGTACGGGTATCCCCACCGATATGATAAAGAAGGCAATTTCTCTCGGCGTTGCAAAGATTAACGTAAACACCGAATGCCAGCTCTCCTTCCAGGCCGCAACGAGAAAGTACATCGAAGAGGGCAAGGACCTTGCAGGCAAGGGCTTCGACCCCAGAAAGCTCCTCGCTCCTGGCGCTGCAGCAATCAAAGAGACCGTAAAGGAAAAGATGGAAATCTTCGGCTGCATCGGCAAGGCTTAATCTAAGAATTTAAAAAAATAACCTCCCGAATCTCTTCGGGAGGTTATTTTTTTGTTTTTTGCCCAAACTAAGCGAGATGAAAAGACGCAGAATTTTACTCCTTATCCCTCTACTTCTTTGCGTGCTCACGCTGTGCGCGTTCACGTTCGACAAGACATCGACGCTGAAAGATCTCACGCACCCTTATATCAACACATACGAATGCACTTCGGCAAAGCTTGGCGACGAGAATCTGCTTGAAAAATACGAATACTTTATAATTACATTTAAGGACGACAAAAATCTTGAAGTAAGCTTTAAAAGATACAACGGAAACCCACATTCTTACGTATGCGAATACTCGGTAAACCAGGACACAAACGAACTGACTGCGGAAATAGGAATACTCGGCTTTAAATTCAGGCAGACGACCATAATAGAAAACGGAAAATTTACCCTTTCCATGCCAATACTCGGCAGACCGCTCATAATGGTTTTTGAAGTAAAATAAAACCGCACCCTTGCGGATGCGGCAGAATTTCACGTCTCGTTTTCCGGCTTGTAATTGCCCGTAATCTCCTCGACCCCCTCGTCGTCGACTCTCGTAAGAATGGCGTCCTCCGCCTTCTCGCCGTCTTTGGCTTTATCGTCGCCCGACTCGATGTCGTCTATGCTCATCTGGTGATGGGGAGCCTCCTTGGCGGTTCCGTCACCCATATCCACATCGTAAAAGGCGATGTCGTATTCCATTTTCGCTATGTCTCCGTCGGTATATGCCGAACTGAGCATGACGGCTTCTTCCTTTCGCTTTGCATTCCTGCGCACGGATATGACTATGTATGCGATTAACAGCGCTAAAAACAGCGCGCCTGCACATATGAGCAGTATTTCTTTTGTTCCCATACCTATATTTTACTGTCTGAAAGCCGCTTTGTCAATCATAATATTTATATCATCACAGACGGTCTACATAAAACGCGCTCTTTGCGTATATAATATTGCGATGAAAAAGATTATGTTTTGCGGCGGCGGAAGCGCCGGACACGTCACGCCCAACCTTGCAATCTGCAGCGAACTTGAAGGCAAAGCCGAACTATGCTACCTTGGCACGGACGGCATAGAAAAAACGCTCTGTGAAAAGGCAGGCATCAGCTTTATAACGTACAACGCCGTCAAATTCGCGAGAGGCAAATTTTTATGCAACCTTACAATACCGTTCAGACTGGCAAAAAGTTTGGCGCAGTGCAAGGACATTCTGCGCCGAGAAAAACCCGACCTGCTATTCTGCAAGGGCGGCTATGTCAGCCTTGCACCGGCACTCGCCGCAAGCAGGCTTAAAATTCCCGTAATCACGCACGAATCAGATCTTTCTGCGGGACTTGCCAACAAGCTAATAGCAAGAAAATGCCGCCGCATTCTGACCACCTTTCCCCAAACAGCCGAGAAATTCAGAAACGGCGTATGTACAGGTTCGCCCATCCGCTCTTCGCTTATGGGCAGGGATAAGCTGAAGTGCAAACGCGA
Organism: uncultured Clostridia bacterium; assembly: GCA_944354125.1. Taxonomy (GTDB): domain Bacteria; phylum Bacillota; class Clostridia; order Christensenellales; family Borkfalkiaceae; genus Coproplasma. Next base: position 10,418 of record CALVPT010000009.1, read on the forward strand.
ACTCGGTCTGGATATGCGTCCGACAATACTGGTTTTCGGCGGCGGAAGCGGCTCAAAAAAGATAAACGACTGCCTGAACGCAAGGCTTTCCGTGTTGTGCCGCAAGTATAACGTAATTCATTTGTGCGGCAAAGGCAACAAAAAAGACCGCGACGAGCGCGGTTTAATCACATTGGAATTTGCTGACGATATGGGACTTATATACGCAGCGAGCGACTATGCCGTTTCAAGATGCGGTTCGAATGCGGCAAACGAGCTGATATCCCTGAAAATCCCAACACTTTTCATACCTTTGGAAAACTCCTCAAGCCGCGGCGACCAGGTGGAGAATGCCGAATACTTCAGGGAAAAGGGGCTTTGCCGCATACTGCGCGAAGGAGACCTTACGGCAAACAGCCTGATAGAAGAAATAGAAAATCTTATAGCTGACGACAAATTAAAAGCCGCACTCGGAAGATACGCTCCGATGTGCGGCAACGCTAACATATTGAGAGAAATAAATTCAGCAATCAGGCAATGACGCCCTCAATAAGTATTTTGAGTCCGATTGCAATGAGCACAAGTCCGCCGATAACTTCGGCAATGCTGACCTTGTTTTTAAAGAGCTTGCCTATGCGGGTACCGATAATGATTCCGACTATGCTGAGGCAGAAGGTAATTACTCCGATTATTCCTACACAGCCGAAGATGTTGAACTTATCTATGCCTTCCATGGCAAGCATGCTCAGTCCGACAGCCAGGGCGTCTATGCTTGTAGCAACGCCCTGAACGGCTACTTCAGGATAGGAGAACTTCTTTATCGTAACCTCTTCCTCGCTGCTCCTTAGCTCCTTAATGCCGTCGAGCACCATCTTGCCGCCTATTATTACAAGCAATCCGAAAGCGACGAAGTGATCGAAGGCATCGATGTACGCATAAAACAGCGAGCCGAGGAAATAACCGCACAGGGGCATGACTGCCTGAAATACTCCGAACGTCAGAGAAATGGCGACTGCTTTACGCCTGTTGAGGTCCCTGTAACACATGCCGTCGGTAATTGAAACGGCGAAGGCGTCCATAGAAAGCGAAAGGCCCAAGAGAACGACCTGAACAATCAACATCCACATATGATTCATTATACTTTATTATCTGTCAGTTGTAAATATTTTGATAAAAGAATAAATAAATATTTTTTTAAAAAAATTAAAAAAAGAGCTTAAAAACGTTTGGCATTTAACTATAAATTAAGTATAATATATAGCGTTGACGGCGCTGAGGTGTAGCGCAGTTTGGTAGCGCGTCTGGTTAGGGACCAGAAGGTCGTGGGTTCAAGTCCCGTCACCTCAACCAAAAGAGAGCAGGTTATGTATTAACTTGCTCTCTTTGTTTTTTGCATTCCATACCTCCGCCATTGCGCCCGTACGATAAAATTGCAACCGCTTGATATTATTGGTCGTAACAATAAACGGCTAAGCTCATTACAGACATAATGTGACATAATTTATATGACGATAGCGTAAATAATTCTTGATTTAACTTGTCTTTTGACAAAAAATATGTTATATTAGTTATGTTGAATGCAGGCGTCGCCTAGCGGTATGGCGTCAGCTTCCCAAGCTGATTTCGGCGGGTCCGACTCCCGTCGCCTGCTCCAAAAAACAAAGCCTCCACTTTTGTGGGGGCTTTGTTTTTTAACTTATCGATTATCTCGACGGGAGCCGGGGGTTGGGAGGCGTTTTGCTGGAGCAAAGCGTTTTTAATATTATGGTTTAGCACAGCTCACGGCGAACTGCCAAACCTATGCTTATAAGTTGTCGGTCTAACCCTCTTACTTAAGCAGTCCGTTGCTTGTCTCCCCCCAACTACTGAAATACGTAAATACCGTATTTAAACATTTTCAAGCACCTTTTAAGCGAATTAGTCAACCTAAAGGTTAAATTTTTTCCAACCTACGGTTGACCTGCCACTAATATTTGCATTATTGGTTAGATTTGGCACTCATAGATAATTCTATTTAGGAAAAATAATGATATTGATTAAATGCATATCTATATCCTATTTTGCCTTGGTTCCCTCAACAGAAGTTGCCGCTTGAGCACGGCGCACGGAAGACGGCGGGTGTCCACTGTTTTGTCAGCGATGGATTTAGCCGACTCCACCTCTCAACTTCTGTATTTCCGCATATAAAAAAACATAGCACAGACAAAAGTCTGTGCTATGTTTTTGGTGCACTCAACAGGAGTTGAACCTGCATGGTCGCCCACAAGATCCTTAGTCTTGCGCGTCTGCCAATTCCGCCATGAGTGCGTAGCCCTTTTCAAAAGCATAGTTATTCTATAATATTTTAAAGCATAAGTCAAGCTAAAAATGCGGCAATATGTAGAAAAAATTTAAATTTTTTTAATTATTTTTCTGTTGTTATTTTTGAAATAAGTTTTTTTACTTCCGACCTTAAATCGTCGGTATTCCCGTCGTTATTCAGCACATAGTAGCCGTCCAATTGTCCATTGTCATAGTCAAACTGATTAGCCATTCTGCGACATATATCAGCTTTTGAAAGTCCGTCGCGGCGCACTACGCCCGCAATGCGGCTCTCTTTCTCTCTCAGCACCACTATCACCCCGTCAAACAGCGTCTGATAGTCGCCCTCAAACAGAAGAGGCACCTCAAAAAAGCACAGTCCCTTGCCCTCTGCCCTTGCGAACATCTGCTTAAAGATTGCGGGATGCGTTATGCTGTTTAATCTCTTTAATTTTTCTGCGTCGCCGAATACTACGGCAGAAAGTCTAGCCCTGTCAAGACTTCCGTCCGCCCTGACAATTTCTTCCCCGAATTCTTTTGCAAGCACAGACACAAACTCTCTGTCACGCACCAATTCGGAATATATTCCGTCGCACGAGAAAACGGGATAACCCAGCTCGCCTATAAATTTGCAGACGGTTGACTTTCCGCTGCCTATTCCGCCCGTCACGGCTATCCTGACATCACTTTGCTTCATACCAATTTTTACCGCTGTGCACGTCGACCTTCAGAGGAACATTGAGTCTGACGGCGTTTTCCATCTCCCTCACCAGGATGGACTGGGCTGCCTGCACCTCGTCTTCGGGAGCTTCCAATACAAGCTCGTCGTGAACCTGCAGAATGAGCCTCGCCCTTAGATTTTCTTGCTTTAAAGCCCTTGATATATTAACCATGGCAATCTTAATTATATCCGCGCTTGTGCCCTGCAGAGGCATATTCATCGCCGCCCTTTCCCCGAATTGCCTTAAGTTGTAGTTAGAAGAGTTAATCTCCTTTATATACCTCTTCCTGCCCGTCATCGTCGCAACATAGCCGTGTTTTTTTGCAAATTCGACGTTGGCCTGCATATACTCCTTGACCGCACCATAGCGCTCGAAGTACTTCTCAATATATTCTTTAGCCGTCTTTACGGGAATATTGAGGTTTTTGGCAAGTCCGAATTCACTGATTCCGTATATGATGCCGAAGTTGACTGCCTTTGCCTGACGGCGCATTTCAGGCGTTACCATGTCCATAGGCACATTGAATACCTGCGAAGCCGTGAATGCGTGCACGTCCTGCCCGTCCTCATACGCCTTTATAAGCTCCTTACAGCCCGAAAAATGAGCCAAGAGCCTGAGCTCAATCTGCGAATAGTCGGCATCGATAAACAGATTGCCTTCCCTTGCGACAAACAATTTTCTAAGTTCTCTGCCCTCGTTTTCCCTAATCGGAATATTTTGAAGATTGGGATTTGCCGAGGAAAGCCTACCGGTTGCCGTAACCGTCTGGTTATAAGTCGTATGAACAAGGTCTGTCCTGCTCTCCAGAAGGGGTCTGAAACCTTCAATATAAGTCGAATACAACTTCTGATACTGTCTGTATCTGAGAATGTAACGCACGACCTCGTTATCCTCGGCGAGCTTTTCGAGTATTTCGGCACTCGTCGAGTATTTACCCGTCTTTCCCTTCTTGCCCGACTTCAGACCGAGCTTGTCAAAGAGTACCTCTCCGAGCTGAGCGGGCGAATTTATATTGAATTCCTGTCCGCACATAGAATATATTTTATGGCTGAGCTCGTCAAGTTTTTTGGTATATTCCACGCCGAAAGCCTCAAGCTGGGATCTGTCAACCTTGACTCCGTATGCCTCCATCTCATATAAGACATCGATGAGCGGCCGTTCAATATCCGCATACAGTCGCGTCATATCCTGGCTTTTTAGCGTTTCGACGTACTGAGAATACAGCACGCTCATGGCATAGGCGGAATATTCCGCTCCGAAACCCTTATCCTCGCACAGCGCCTTCAACGTGCTTACCGTCACATCGCTGTCGGCAAGATAGCAAAGCACGGACAGGTCCTCGACTTTGCATTTCGGAGCATATCCGCAAGGTCTGGCGTGCAGATACTTCTTATAGTCAAACAGCACAACGGTATTTTCTGCATTGTCCATCATTTTCTCAAGACAGGAAACAAGTCCGTCATACGAAAGCTTACAGAAAAGGCTGTCGCAACTGCATACTACATTCTTAAGCTTTCCGTCGAAGTAAATCTGAGCGCCGTCATCTTTGATATCGACAAAGAATGTACCATTTACCGAACAAAACGATTCAAGCTCGTCATAGTCGTCTATGTCCTCCGGCACAGGATATTCCTCACCCTTTGCCTGCCCCTGACTGTTTTCGAATATGTCGAGGGACAGAAGGCTCTTGAATTCGAACCTTTTGAACATATCTTTAACTTCTGCCGAATATCGTTCTGGCGTCCTGCAATTTTCAAGCGATACGTCCAGCTGACAGTGCCTGTCTATCGTTGCAAGCGTATAGGAAAGCTCTGCCATATCTCTTCCGCTTTCAAGCTTTTTTCTGACCCCGTCAGGTTTGATATTGTCTATGTTAGCATAGATATTTGATAAATTGCCGTATGTTTCAATCAAGCCCCTTGCCGTCTTTTCGCCTATTCCCGCGACACCGGGGATATTGTCGGACTTATCGCCCATAAGCGCCTTAAAATCGATTACCGCACTCGGTTCAAAGCCGATTTCTTCTTTAAAGTTTGCAACCGAGAGCTTCTGAAGATCGCTGACGCCTCGCTTGGTGAAGAATACATCCGTCTTTTCATCGACAAGCTGAAAGCTGTCCCTGTCGCCCGTATAGATATAACTGTGTACGTCAAAGCTTGACGAGAGTGTACCTATTATATCGTCCGCCTCTAATCCCTCTTTCTGGCAGGTAGCTATCTTCATTGCCGCAAGAAGCGACTTTAGCGGCTCTACCTGCGAGGCAAGTTCATCAGGCATGGGATGCCGCGTCGCCTTATACCCGTCATACATCTTATGTCTGAAAGTGGGCGCCTTCAAGTCAAAAGCGACTATGAAATATTCAGGGCGCAAATCGCCCATAATCTTCAATATGAGCTTGACAAATCCGAATATAGCATTTGTAGGTTGACCTGACGATGTGCTGAATACGGGAGTCGCGTAGAATGCACGGTTTAAAAGGCTGTTGCCGTCGATTAAAACGAGTTTATCCATAAAATACTTAACCTTGTCTGAAAAAAGCTTGATTTTTAGGCTGTCCTATAATATAATATACAAGTAATTTGCCGGTGTGGTGGAATTGGCAGACGCGCGGGACTCAAAATCCCGTGGTAGCGATACCGTGTGGGTTCGACCCCCACCACCGGCACCATTTTCAAGACTTAAAACTTTTGTTTTAAGTCTTATTTTTTGGCCGCTGGGGGGGATTTATGAAATGACGTGACGAGATTGGCGCTTACGCGCAACAATCTCTATGCCGTCGCTCCGCTCCTTGCGCCCTCCCACCACCGGCACCATTTTCATGACTTAAAACTTTCGTTTTAAGTCTTATTTTTTTAACGTCTTTTGTGCTATTAAATATAATTATTGCGCTGAAGCTTTTAATTATTTTAACTCAATACCGTAAATAAGTCAACAATATAATTTTTTAAGCTAAACAATGATTCAATTCCGTAACTTCTTTCGCTTGTCCTCAATAAGTTTAAAAATTAAGACAGATAAGAATATCAGGGCAACCATAATAAGTATGCCATACCGTGAGAAGATATTGAAAACTTTACCAAATAAGGCAGAATTATAGACGCACTTTCCGAAGAGATTTTCCTCGGTTACCAAATCGGTGTCGGGCATCGGGTTTGTATCCTTATTGACGCCTTTTGTAACTATTCCGTTTTCGCTAATTTCTGCGACAGAATGAACTATTAACTGTCCTTCAAGACTGCCGAACCCCTCGCCTCCGACAAAGACAATGGTATCGCCGATATTTACTTCGCCATAGTCGCAGCGCTTAAAAATAATAAGGTCGCCTTTGCTTATTTCAGGTTCCATCGACTCGCTCATAACGATTGCAAAGGAAATGCCGAAAAAACTTGCAGGTCGGCCGCGCAACCTGCAAACCACCGCATTTATCGCCATAAACGCCGCAAATATAAGCAAAATTATAAGCGCAAACGCCGAGATAAATTTTACAATATTTTTTAGCAGCTTCATTAAATCCTCCGGGTGTGCAAAGTAAACCCGTGAATTGATAAGGCCATGCAATTAACGCGCCTAAAACGACAAAACACGGGGTGAATTTAAAATATTATAGACAAATTTTTGCATTGGTGATAAAATTGTCACTGTAAAATATATATGCGCGCAAATGCGAGGTAATTATGAAAAACCAGGCTTTCAACCCCTATCTCCCCTCCTACGAATACGTGCCAGACGCCGAACCGCACATCTTTGACGGCAGAGTTTATATTTACGGTTCGCACGACAGATTCAACGCGATAAGTTTTTGCGTAAACGACTACGTATGCTGGTCGGCGCCCGTCGACGACCTCTCGGACTGGAGATACGAAGGCGTGATTTACAGGCGCAGACAGGACCCTAAGGGCAAACGCGGCTTTATGAACGCCATGTTCGCGCCCGACGTCTGCCGCGGCACAGACGGAAAGTATTATCTTTACTATTTCGTAGGCTATACCGGACTTATATCCGTCGCGGTATGCGACACCCCGGCAGGAAAGTATGAATATCTGGACCACGTAAAATATTCCGACGGCACCATACTCGGCAAAAAGAATGAACCGCTGCAGTTCGATCCCGGTATATTTATTGACGACGACGGCAGAATTTATTTGTTTACGGGCTTCGGCCCCGTAAAATATCCCTCCGTTCTGCTCGGCGGACACAGAGCTTCAGAGCACGGCGCAATGGGATTCGAACTCGAAAAGGATATGCTGACGATAAAAAACGGCCCCGTCTACATAGGCGTAAAGGGAAAGACTGAGGGCAAGGGCACGCCATATGAGGGGCACGAATTTTTTGAGGCATCATCCTTAAGAAAATTTAACGGCAGGTATTATTTCATTTACAGCTCGTTCGAGGGACACGAACTTTGCTATGCACACAGCGACAGTCCGCTAGGTCCCTTCGAATTCGGCGGAACGCTAGTGTCCATAGGCGACGTAGGCATTAACGGCAGAACGCGCAGGGGCGCAGCAAACTACCTTGGCAACACCCACGGCAGTCTGATAGAAATAGACGGAAACTATTACGTCTTCTACCACAGACAGACGAACAGGCACCAGTTCTCACGCCAGGCATGTGCGGAGCGCATAGAATTTACAGACGGCAAATTCAGACAGGCCGAACTCACCTCGTGCGGTCTTAACGGCAAACCCCTTAAAGGAAAGGGCACTTATGAGGCGAGAATTGCCTGCAACCTCTACTCCTGCGAGGGAGCGTATTGCTACGGAGTCATAAAGCGTCCTAAAAGGATGCATCCCTATTTTACGCAGAGCGGCAAGGACAGAGAGGATAACCCCGACCAATACATAGCTAACTTCCGTAACGGAGCCACGGCGGTATTCAGATACTTCGACATAGACGAACTCAGCAACATATCCGTAACCGTAAAGGGAAGAGCTGACGGCATGATGACCGTAAGGAACTCCCCCGACGGGCAGGCCGTAGCCAGAATCTTCATATCGCCGACCTCTTCCCCCGCTGAATTTACGGGAAAATGGACGGGAAACGGCGGCATTCAGTCGCTCTGCTTTACCTATGAGGGCAAAGGCGCATTCGACTTCATAAACTTCACACTTGAATAAGATTACTAAACACATCCGAGCAGATCGGGTGTGTTTTTTTGAATACGTACCCATAAAAAACGCACCATCGACAATATCAATGGTGCATTTTTTACGGACTTTTACACGCCGCCCGTATATGTTACATAAGGCCTTCGAGAATGAGCTTGTCGGCTACAAGCGCGATAAATTCAGAATTTGTAGGGCGCTCGCTGCCTATGTAAACCCTAACTCCGAATATGGCATTTATTGCCTCTACCCTGCCCCTGTTCCACGCGACCTCTATCGCGTGACGGATTGCACGCTCTACCTTGCTTGCAGAAGTTGAAAATTTTCTGCCAATGCTGGGATAGAGCTCCTTGGTGACGTTATTGATAATCGAGGGGTTTTCGATCGTCATCTTAATCCCCTCCCTGAGGTACTGATAGCCCTTGATGTGAGGAGGTATGCCTATCGATATAAATATGTTGCTTATCTTCTCATCGAGAGAGCTGACCCTGCGCTTGTCCCTTATCTGCTCGGAGACGAGATATTCGGGAGACTGCTCCTCCAAAACTTCGACCATTCTCTCGACGACGGTTTCGGCAGGAACGGGTTTGACGAAATAGTATCTGGCTCCCCTTGCCACCGCCTTGCTGACAAGCTTGTCGTCAGAAAAGTTGGATATCATGAATATGCTGCAGGGAATGTTGTTGTCCCGTATGTAATTCATAACTCCGAACCCGTCCTCGCCGCTGAGTACGGTATCCAAAAGCACGCAATCGGGTCGGTGCTGGTTGATGAGAGCTATGCCCACGCTTCCGCTGTTGCTGACGCCGACAACCGTAAAATTACCCTGCTTTTCAAAACAGTTCTTAAGTTCAGACAAAAATTCGTCGTTGCTTACCAATATGACAATTTTGTATGAATTCATAATAATTATCTCCTTTTTTGACTACAAGACAATTATAATACACAAAATTGCGGTTGTAAACAGATTTTTGTACAATAATTAAAAATTATTTTGAATATTTTTGTACAATATTGTCGAATATTATCGAACGGTTAAATTATTTGGTTACAATGTCGAGATATTCGTCGTAAGTTACGTTTTTATCGAACTTTTTAGTGCCGTTAATCTCTATTATCCTGTTTGCGACGGTGTTCATGAGCTCCTGGTCGTGCGAGGTGAAGAGCATGCAGCCCTTGAAGTTCTTCATTCCGTTGTTGAGCGCGGTTATCGATTCGAGGTCGAGGTGATTGGTAGGTTCGTCAAAGATGAGGAAATTGCTGCCCTCGAGCATCATCTTGGCGAGCATGCACCTTACCTTTTCTCCGCCCGAAAGCACCTTTGCCTGCTTTAACGCCTCTTCGCCGGAAAAGAGCATTCTGCCGAGCCAGCCCCTTAGGTACTCCTCGTAATGGTCGCTTGAAAACTGACTCAACCACTCAACGAGGGTCAGATCGCAGCCCTGGAAATATTCGTTGTTGTTCTCGGGGAAATATGACGTCGTAATCGTCTTGCCCCAGCGGATAGTTCCCGAATCGGGCTGAGCCTTGCCCGTGAGAACGTCGTAGAGCATGGAAATGGTCGTAGACTTGTCGCTGACTATGCCTATCTTGTCGTCGCGCTGAACGGTGAAGGATACATTTTCGAAATATCCTTCCTTAGTCAGTCCCTCCACCATCAGAATGTCGTTGCCTATTTCCTTTTCGAACTTGAAGTCTATATAGGGATATTTTCTGAGCGACGGCTTGAAGTCGCTTATAGTAAGCTTTTCAAGCTCCTTCTTTCTCGACGTCGCCTGTCTGGACTTGGAGGCGTTGGCGGCGAATCTCGCTATGAACTCCTGCAACTCCTTGGCGCGCTGTTCGTTCTTCTTGTTCTGATCCTTCTGCTGACGGGCAAGCAACTGGCTGGTCTCATACCAGAAGTCGTAGTTGCCGAGCATCATGTTAATCTTGCCGTAGTCAACGTCGCAGATGTGCGTGCAGACTTTATTGAGGAAATGCCTGTTATGCGATACTATTATTATGGTATTCTCGAAATCTAAAAGATAGTTTTCCAGCCAGCGCACGGTCTTTATGTCGAGGTTGTTCGTCGGCTCGTCCAGAAGAAGAATGTCGGGATTGCCGAAGAGCGCCTGAGCGAGCAATATTTTGACCTTGCGCTTTGCATCCATATCGCCCATGAGCGTATCGTAGCAGTCCTCGCCTATATCGAGGGCATTTAAAAGCGTCTGCGCCTCATACTCTGCATCCCAGCCGCCAAGCTCGGCAAACTCGCTTTCGAGTTCGCTCGCCCTGACGCCGTCAGCCTCCGAAAAGTCGGGCTTGGCATAGAGCGCATCCTTCTCGTCCATTATTTCGACAAGTCGCTTATGCCCGAGCATTACCGCCCTTAAAACGGTGACGTCGTCGAACGCGCTCTGGTTCTGCATGAGCACGGACATTCTCTCGTTTTTATCCATCGTGACGTCGCCCTTATTGGGCTCTATCTCGCCGCTCAGCACCTTTAAAAATGTAGATTTTCCCGCGCCGTTTGCGCCTATTATGCCGTAGCAGTTGCCCTTGGTGAACTTGAGGTTTACGTCCTCGAAGAGCTTCTTGCTGCCGTACTGCAAAGATACGTTGTTTACCTGTAACATTTATTTCCTCCGTCAGCCTGCAAACTGGCTGTTGTAAAGTCTGTTGTAGAAGCCGCCTGCCGCCATAAGTTGGTCGTGCGTGCCCTGTTCTATTATATTGCCGTTATTCATCACGAGTATAAGGTCGGCTTCCTTAATGGTTGAAAGTCTGTGGGCGACGATAAAGCTCGTCCTTCCCTCCATAAGCTTGGAAAATGCGCTCTGAATCTTCATCTCGGTACGGGTATCTATGGACGAGGTCGCCTCGTCGAGAATGAGCATGGGGGGCAGACAGAGCATAATTCTGGTTATGCACAACAGCTGTTTCTGTCCCAGCGAAAGACTTCCGCCGTCCTCGCCTATCACCGTATCATACCCGTCTTCGAGCTGCATTATGAAGTTATGCGAATATGCCGCCTTTGCCGCGGCAATTACCTCCTCGTCCGTGGCATCGGGCTTACCTATGACTATGTTGTCCCTTATCGTTCCGCTCTTGAGCCATGTATCCTGCAACACCATGCCGTAGTTCTTGCGGAGCGAATGCCTTGTAACATTCTGTATGTCGTTTCCGTCGACGGCTATCTGTCCGCTTACGGGGTCATAGAAGCGCATGAGAAGGTTTATAAGCGTAGTCTTGCCGCAGCCCGTAGGTCCGACTATGGCAATTCTCTTTCCTGCCTTTGCCGTTATGTTGAGGTGCTTTATGAGCGGTTTTTCGGGCTCATAGCTGAACTCTACGTCGCGGAAAGTAACGTCGCCGCTGACATCTTCTAGTACTTTTGCATCCTCGGAATCGGGTATCTCGCAGGGCTCGTCTATGAGTTCATATATCCTGCCTGCACACGCAATCGCGTTCTGAAGTTCGGTAAGAACGCCCGAAATCTCGTTGAACGGCTTTGTATACTGGTTGGAATAGCTCAAAAGCGTAGTCAGTTTGCCTATGCCGAACGACACGGGCAGCACCGACGGATAAATGAGCGTCAGCGCGCCCGAAAGAGCGACCGCCGCGTAGACCACTGCATTCACGAATCGCGTGCAGGGGTTCGTAAGCGAAGAATAGAACGTAGACGAAAGCGAAGCCCTGGAGAGTTCTTCGTTTATCTTATCGAACTTTACCTGATTTTCATCCTCTCTACCGAAAGCCTGGACGACCTTTAAGTTGCCTATCATCTCCTCTATGAATGCCGTCTGCTCGCCCCTTAAAGCCGAAGTCTTTTTGAACATGCTGTACGTTCTTGTTGCAATGAACTTAGCGACGAACAGCGAAAGCGGAGTTATGACGAACACCGCAAGGGCGATTATCCAGTTATAGAAGAACATCAGCGCCAGCGTGCCGACAATGGTAAGAACGCCCGTAAACAGCTGCGTGAAGCCCATCAGAAGGCCGTCCGCGAACTGATCGACGTCGGCAACGCAGCGCGATACTATGTCGCCGTACGAATGCCCGTCTATATACTTAAGCGGAAGATGCTGAAGGCGGTTGAACGCCTCCTCTCTTACATCCTTGACAACGCTGTAGACGACGTGGTTGTTTATTACGTTCATTATCCACTGCGCGAGCGAGGTCGCTATAATTATGGCGCCGCAGACAATGAAATAAAAGAATATTTTATCGAAATCGACGTTTCCGACATCGACTATGCAATCTATCGCATTGCCGAAGAATATGGGCGCGAGCAGATTGCCCACTACTGTCAGAAGCGCGAGGAATATCGAAAGGCTGACTGCAGGAATATATCTCTTAAGCTGTTTCAGAACGCGCTTTATTATGCGCATCTGCGAACCAGTCTTCATATCACGCGCCCTCCTTTCCGTACTGCGACTCGTAGATTTCGCGGTAAACTTCGCAGTTTTTCAACAGTTCTGCGTGCTTTCCGCACCCCACGAGCCTGCCGCCGTCAAGCACAAGTATCTTGTCGGCGTGGTGTATGGAGCTGGTTCTCTGCGAGACTATGAATACCGTAGGATTATAGTCCAGCAGGCGGAGATTATTCCTGAGTCTTGCATCGGTTGCATAGTCGAGCGCAGACGCGCTGTCGTCGAGAATGAGTATTTCGGGTTTTCTGACGAGGGCGCGGGCGATTGTAAGCCTCTGGCGCTGTCCGCCCGAGAAGTTCTTTCCGCCCTGCTCGACCATTTCGTCCAGTCCGTCGGGCTTGGAATTTATTACATCCGCCGCACACGCATAGTTTACGGCTGTCATAATCTCCTCGTCGCTGGCGTTTTCGTTGCCCCACTTAAGATTATCCCTTATCGTCCCCTTGAAGAGCACGGCGCGCTGAGGCACGATGCCGCACATATTTCTCAGTTCCTCGTCGCCGAGGCTGTTTACGTTCTGTCCGTCTATGAGCACTTGCCCTTCGGATGCGTCGTAGAAATGCGGAATGAGATTTACGAGCGTAGTCTTGCCCGAGCCCGTACCTCCTATTATTCCGACAGTCTGTCCCTTTTCCACGGTAAAGCTAATGTCGCTGAGAGCCTCCATTCCGCCCTTATTGTACTTCATGGAAACGCCGTCGAAGGTTATAAATGGCGCGCCGTCTGTAAGCTTTGCACATTCTCCGTGCACGAGCGAAGGGTTCATCTTGAGAATTTCGTTTACCCTGTCGGCACTCGCAAAACACTTGGTAACCGTTATTATGAGGTTGGCGAGCTTGATAAGCTCGATGAGAATCTGCGACATGTAGTTGTACAGCGCGACCACCTGTCCCTGCGAAAGACTTCCGCCGTCAACCTTGAGCGCACCGACATATATGAGCACGATTATGCCCGCATTTATGATGGCATATGTAAGCGGATTCATGAGGGCAGAAATTCTGCCTACCGCCTTCTGAGAAGCCGTAAGGCGCTGGTTGCGCCTGTCGTACTCGGATATCTCTTCCTCTTCCTTGCAGAAAGCCCTGACGACCCTGGAGCCGACAAGCGTTTCCCTCGTGGCCGCCGTAACTCTGTCCAGATAGCCCTGAGTCTTCCTGTACATGGGAATGGTCACGAGCATTATGCCGAATACCACGACAAAGAGTACGGCGATCGTAACGGCGAATACCCAGCCTGCAGTAACGCTGAGCACAAACGCCATGACCATTGCGCCGAACACTATGAAAGGCGAACGCATAAAAAGACGCAGAACGAGATTGACGCCCGTTTGAATCTGGTTTACGTCGCTTGTCATTCGCGTAATCATTGCAGAGGTGCCGAGTCCGTCTATCTCATAATAGGACAGAGTCTGCATCTTGCCAAAGAGATCGCTTCTGAGCTCCTTGGAAAAGCCGACCGCCGCCTTTGCGGCAAAGTACTGCGCACTGACCGCGCTGACAAGCCCTATTATGCCCAGTCCCACGAGAAGCAGACACATATACACGACAAAAGTCGTGCCGTCGCCAGCCGCAGCCACGCCGTCCTGAACGGCAGTTATCTTGTCGACAATCGCCGCGACGACGAGCGGAATTATGAGCTCGAACGCCGCCTCCATCAACTTGAACAAAGGCGCAAGCACGCTGCACAATTTGTAGTTTTTCAGATACCTGAGCAAGTCCTTCATACCGTTAAATTATAACAAACGGAGAGACAAAAAGCAATCGCTTATCGCTTAATTATGGCGATTGTGCTTTTTTATTTGCATTTGGTCGGTTATTCTGTTAAAATTATGGTATGGCATACGAAATTTATCTCAAAAAAAACGAAGAAAAGCGAATTGTCGCAGGTCACAGCTGGGTATATGCCAACGAAGTCGCAAGAATCGAGGGCAAGGATAAAAACGGCTCGCTTGCCACCGTATATTCGCACGACGGCAGATACATAGGCAAGGGATATATAAACCACGCCTCCAAGATACTCGTGAGGATATTCATAAGGGATAACTCCGAGGACGGAAAAGAACTGTATTTAAGGAGAATTAAAGAAGCCGACGATTACCGCAGAAAACTCGGGTATGACAACTGCTACCGCATGGTATTTGCCGAGGCGGACAACCTGCCCGCACTCATAATTGACAGATACGGCGACGTACTGGTTATGCAGTGTCTGTCGCTGGGCATAGACCTGAGAAAAAATATGATAGTCGACTGCCTCAACGAGCTCTTCCACCCCGAAGGCATATATGAAAGAAGCGACGTTGCAGTAAGAAAAAAGGAAGGTCTTGCCGAATACAAGGGACTGCTTTCAGGCGAAGTCGGCGACTATTGCGAAATAACCGAAAACGGGCTGAAAATGCTTGTCGACGTCAGGAACGGTCAAAAGACGGGCTACTTCCTCGACCAGAAGGAAAACCGCTTTGCCGTCAGGAAATACTGCAAAGGCGCGGAAGAAGTTCTGGATTGCTTCTGCAACAGCGGAGGTTTTTCGCTGAATGCCGCAACCGTAGCGAAGAAAGTAATATCCTTAGACATCTCTCCCCTTGCGCTCAGAAACGTAGAGGACAACGCAAAACTCAACGGCATTGAAAACATAACCACCCTGTGCGGCGACGTATTCGACGAACTGAGAAAATTCAAAGCCGCAAAGAGGCAGTTCGATACCGTAATTTTGGACCCTCCCGCCTTCTGCAAGACCGCAGACGAGGTTAAGGACGCATACAGGGGCTATAAAGACATTAACCTGACCGCAATGAAGATAGTCAAAAGCGGCGGATTTCTCATAACCTGTTCCTGCTCGCACTATATGACCATGCCGCTGTTCGAAAAGATGCTCATAGAGGCGGCAAGGGAAAGCGGCAGGACGGTGAGAAGCGTCGAGGTAAAGACTCAGGCGCCCGACCACCCCTCTCTGCTATGCGCAGAGGAAACACAGTACCTAAAGTTCTTTGTACTTCAGGTAATCTGAAATCGGCAAATAAAAAAACTCTGCGAGTTTTTCGCAGAGTTTTTTATATTCATTGCAATCAGAACGCCCAGTTACCGTCCTTGAATATCTGAACGCGCTTACCGTCCTTTGTAACGCCGACGATGGACATATCCTTACTGCCTATCATGAAATCGACGTGAATCATCGAGTTGTTTATGCCAAGCTCATTGCACTGCTCGTTAGTGTACTTTTCATAGTCTGCAAGGCAGTTATTGAAGCCCCTGCCCAGCGCGAGGTGACAACTTGCATTTTCGTCAAAGAGCGTATTGAAAAAGAGTATGCCCGTATTGTTGATTGGCGAATCATAGGCAATCAGCGCAACCTCGCCGAGATATGCCGCACCCTCGTCCATGGCTATCATCTTTTCGAGCAGATCCTGATTCTTTTCAGCGCCGACCTTTACAGCCTTGCCGTCCTTGAATTCTACCCAGAAATTTTCAATGAGTTTGCCCTGATAGGAAAGAGGCTTTGTAGCGACTACTTTACCCTCCGCTCTGCCCTTCATAGGACTTGTAAACACCTCCTCCGAGGGGATGTTGGGATTAAAGTAGACATTTGCGCCGAGCGTCGTTTCGCCGCCGCCGCAGAAGATTCCCCTTTCGTTGAGTCCGACTATGAAATCCGTGCCGTTGGACGACTTGTATTCCAGGCTGTCAAACTTATAACCGTTCAGAAATTCGCACCTCTTTGCAAGGTTCTTGTTGTGCTCATCCCAGGCGGCTACGGGGTCGTCGTCCACTCTGGAAGTATATAAAATTGCCTCCCAAAGTTTTTCTACCGCATCTTCTTCGGAAAGTTCGGGGAAGACCTTTTTAGCCCATTCCTTGCCGGGAACCGACGCTATGCACCACTGATACTTATTTTCGATGGCGTCGCGGTAGGGCTTGATTATGGGATATCTCGCCATATTTGCCCTTGAAATTTTAGCATTATCCGTGCCTGCAAGTCCGTCGGGGTCGTCCGAATCGAGCCAGAGAAGACAACTTAACGTGTCTACCCTCGTCTGCCATTCTGCCTTTTCCGTCAGAGTAACTTCCGAAAGGGTCTCTTCCGTGCGATAGATAAGGTTAAGTTTGGAGACGGGCATATAAGACCATTTTACCGTCACCCTCTTGGCGCCGAGTTTATAACACTCCTCCACTACCATAGCCACAAATTCAGGCTGGTCGAGCCCGCATTGAATGACTACTTCCTGCCCGCTTTGAATATTCAATCCGCTCTTTACAATGAGATGAGCATATTTTTCAAGCCTTGATTTTTCCATTATTTACCTCTTGCCTCCTTAGCGAGCTGATACGCCACGGCCACCAACTCTTCGTCCATTGCCTGAGGGTGTTGACCCATATACCAGATGAGGTCGTCAATTTCATCGTCTGTCTTAAGCACCATGAGTATTGCCGCAGTATTTTCTCTTCTTATCCTGCGCGTGAAGAGCGCAACGGCAAGCATCTTCTGTTTCTGAGTAAGTTCCATGAGTAAGCTCCGTTTATAGTTTATATATTTTGAATAATTTTATCACGAATCGTCTGACGAGTAAAGAATATTGCTTACTCCTCTCATAAATTTTTTATTAAATCTTCAAACACCGCTCAAAATTGCTTGATTTTTTCGCCGTGATTTTATATCATATTTATGCTTGATTTCAAGCGTTTGCAGAGATGGCTGAGCGGTTTAAGGCGCACGATTGGAAATCGTGTGACGGCTAACCCCGTCCGGAGGTTCAAATCCTCTTCTCTGCGCCAAACGAGTATAATCCGAACCTGAAACCGATTTTAGTCGGCGGAGCGTTCGGATTATTTCTTTTTTTATAACCCCATACAGGTGACTTCGTTCCATTACTATGCTATAATAGCTATATGAAGATAAAAGCGGTTGTGAAATATCTTATTATTACATTTGTCATAACTTATGCTTGTTGGTGGGGCGTAGCTGCACTTGTTGCATATACTGATTTTGTATATGGCGACATATTGCCGACAATTATATATATTATAGGTAACTTCGGTCCAGCCATTGCAGCATTATTTTGCATTGACGGCAGACCATATCTACACTCACTGAAAAAATTTTTGTTTTCATACAAAAAACGCGGGATATGGTTTTTCCTTTTGTTTGCCGCCCTCGTTACGCTCACTGTGGGACTTTCTTCAATGGAATGGAACCCGCAAATGACGGCGTTGAACTTTTTTATCTCCCTGCTTGGTTCCACCTTTATTTACGGCGGTGAGGAAGAATTAGGCTGGCGCGGTATTTTGCACCCTGCATTGTCAAAGAAAATAACATTCCCGCTTGCCGCGCTCGCGTGCGGCGTTATATGGGCGTTATGGCATTTACCGCTTTGGTTTATAGAAGGTCACCCTAATCAGTCAATGCCATTTTGGGTACAAGCTACACTTGGCATATTCCTCTGTTTCTGGCTTGGCATAATTTATAAGCGGTCTGAATGCCTGCCGCTGTGTATGCTCTTTCACGGTTTTGTCAATGTGATGTTGTCGTCATTCGTGTTAAAACTGAACTTGATATTGATTGTCGGGATTCTACTGACGACAGCCGTTGCAATTGCACTTTGGCTACTTGACATAAAGCGGACAAAAACTTTAAGTAATCAGACGACAAATACTAAATAGTTTTCATTATAACTTCTAATAGAAGTATAGCCCACTATACTTCGCAAGCGAAGTCGTGGGCTCTGCGAGGCTTTTGTTCCACGCAAGAGAAAAGGGTTTCAGGGGAAGGCTTCCCCTGACGAGGCGAGCGTTTGCGCTCGGCAAGTGGCTTGCCACTTGCGTACCTCGCTATCCAAAAATTGTAAAGAAAATTTTTAATATATGACTATATCTGTCATATATACTATGTTATAATACCCTCATCAAAATGAGGAGCAATTTCAATGAAAGCCGTAATCTACGCACGTTATTCAAGCGACAACCAAAGAGAAGAGAGCATTGACGGTCAGCTCCGTGAATGTATGGAGTATGCCAAGTTCAACGGCATAGACGTCGTGAACAGCTACATAGACCGTGCGCTCTCTGCAAAGACTGACAACCGCCCTAACTTCCAGCGTATGATTAAGGACAGTTACAAGGGTTTATTTGACGTTGTCCTCGTGTGGAAATTAGACCGCTTTGCGCGCAACCGCTACGATAGCGCACACTATAAAACCATACTCAAACGTAATGGTGTGCGTGTGCTCTCCGCAAAGGAAACCATTTCTGAGGGCGCGGAAGGTATTCTGCTCGAATCTATGTTGGAGGGCTATGCAGAGTACTACTCAATAGAACTCGCTGAAAAGGTTAAGCGCGGCTTGACGGAGAACGCATTGAAAGCCAAGGCAAACGGCGGAACCTGCACGTTCGGCTATACGGTTGACAGCGACAGGCACTACCAGATTGACCCGCCCGCCGCGCTCATCGTGCGCGAGGTGTTTCAGCTTTACGCCGACGGCAAGACAATGAAAGAGATTAAGGACATTTTGAACGCAAAAGGTTTGACCAACTCGCGTGGGAAAGAATTTACCTTTAACACGATACAGCGTATGCTTTCAAACCGGAAGTATATAGGCGAATATCATTTCGGCGAAGTAACAATTCCCGACTCTATGCCTGCAATCGTGGACAAGGAGCTGTTCGAGAAAGTGCAGAAAATGCTTGTCAAGAACAAGAAAGCCCCTTCGCGCCACAAGGCAGAGGACGACTACCTGCTCACCACAAAACTTTTTTGCGGTCACTGCGGTGCGATAATGAACGGCGAGAGCGGAACGAGCCACACCAACACGACCTACCGCTATTATAAATGCGTGAACTCGCGCAAGAAGAAATGTAAGAAAAAGCCCATTGCCAAAGAAAAGATAGAAAACGCTGTAATAAAGCGCATAATGCAGTTTTTAGAGGACGAAAAAGCGATTGACGAGCTTGTAGAACGCATTTACGAGCTGCAATTCGCGGAAAACACCTATATTCCCAAGCTGGAAGAACAGATAACCGAAACGCAGAAGCGCATAGACAACCTGATTAAGGCAGCAGAGCAAGGCTTTGTTTCGGAGTCGTCGGCAAAACGATTGAAAGAGCTGGAAGAAACCAAAAAACAACAGGAAATCGCGCTCATACAGGAGCAAATCAAAACGCCGCTGTTCACGACAGACCAAATTGCTTTTGCGATTTATAAGTTCAGACAATTAGATTTATCCACGCGGGAAGCCAAACAAGCATTGATTGACGGCTTTGTAAATGCCATTTACCTCTACGACGACCACGCAAAACTCATTCTGAACTACAAAAACGATACGAAAACCATTACCCTTGACGAGCTTCAAGGTTCGGATTTTAATTCGGTCACTGCGCCATAGATTAGTGCCGATTTTGATTGATTTTTAGTCATTTTCAGTCAAAATGCGGCACTTTTTTATTGCTTAATTTCTTGTACCCCAAAATTACCCCCGATTTCTATAGCGCGATAAGCCCGAGGACAACATTTACCGCCCTCGGGCTTACCCATCAAGGAAATATATTGACTATCGTGTATTCTGAATATTATTTAGCTTAAAATCACTCCCTGAGCGACTTTTTTATGTCTGTCCAGGAAACTACCGCCGCCGCAATCAAATATATAGCGCATATGGCAACCACTACCGCAGAATAGCCGAATAGTTGAAGCGCCACCATTGCCGTCTGTCCGAAGATTTTCGACTCCGCCAACATATACGACATGATTGACGCTATCGGGAAATTGAAGATTATCGGCAGAATGAGCGGCACCATGCAGAAGAACATCAGTTGCAATACAAGCGATTTTTTCAGCATGCCCTCCGTAGCGCCGAGTTTCCACAATGTCCTGTATTTTTCCCTGTCCTCGGTAATCATTGTCAGCATCTTAAGCGACAGTATTGCCATGGTCATAAGCAGAAATACTGCCGAAATGTACAAATCGCCCAGAAGAAACAGACCGACCGCCCCGATATTATACAGTCTTTCGCACTCCTTAATATCAAAGCTTATGTAATAGTCATAGCGTTCATTGAGATTGAAAAGCGTCTTATCCAATCCCCTGGCATCAAACTTGCCCTCTTTGAGATTTATGAAGAGATTATACTGAAAGAATTCTCCTTCAACCAATTCTTCATCGGGCAGGACGTTCCATTGATCTATGTTAAAGTTAGTGCTTATCATTCCGGACGGACAGGATAAGGAGTATTTGCCAGAATCAGAGACATTGAGTATGAACTCGCCCTCCGTAACCTCCGAACACTCTAAAATTTTGCCATTGAGCTGCGGCAAATCATAGCCAAACATTGAACAGAGTTCCCTGAACTGGCTTTCGGCGACATATTCCCTGTTGCGGATGCCCGTACCACTCTCCCGGTACATCCTGACGAAACAACTTTTATCAATCTCGGCATAGCTTTCTATCGTATCAACTATACTTTCTTCAATTTCCTCTTCGGCAGACTGAGAATCATCTTCCTTTGCAAAGTAGTAGCCCTCAATGTCATAAAGATATTGTCTGTCGTACTCTATCTCGATGATGTCCGAAATGGACAGAAAGATATTCGGTCCTATTATGACGAAGGTCATAAGCAGGGTCAGAAGCCCTATCATGACGGAATTGGCGCTCGTCCTACCCGAAAGCTGGCGCGCGGTAAACATTCCCACACCCTTCGCCCTGCCGCTTTTCAGCTTTACAATTAGCCAGGTCACGCCCCTGCAGAGCCCTACCGCCGACAATATGACGGACGCTATGAACAGCATTACTATTCCGAAAGCCAGGTCTGTTCTATCAAAAAAGTCCGGCATATCCAGCCATCCGAGGAACATATAAAAACAGCCTATCGATACAGCCAGAAATATTACGGCAACGGCAAGCCACAGCGCGGGGAGCTGCACTTTCTTTTCGACAATTCTGTCGCCGTTCAAAAGTTTTGAAATTTTTGCAACGCGCAGATAGCTAAGCGATGCAACCGACGAAAGCAGAAACACGACACCTACGATAATTGCGGTATATGCTAACGCTGCCGCCGAATAGCCGCCGACAGTATATTCAAGTTCGACAAAGCTTATGAATACGAGCATAAGCCCCTGATATATGACAAGTCCGAGTGCGACGCCGACAAAGAGAGCGACTACAAAAGTTATCGCCGTTTCGCAGAGGAATATCGTTATTATGTTCAGTCGGCTCATTCCGAGAGTCAGATAGACGCCGAACTCTTTTTTGCGCCTTCTCAAAAGAAAGTTGGTTGCATATCCGAGCACGAATGCCATTATGAGGCTTAGGATTGCCGTAAGCGCAATGAGAATCGACCTTGTGCCATCATAATAATCTTCCAGCAGGACGTCCATCATATCGCTCTGAATTAAGTTGTTCACCGAAAATACGAGAGCGATTGTCAGCGTTATGGTTATAAAATAGATGAGATAACTGCCTATCTGTCGCTTTACGTTGCGGAAGGCAAGCTTAAAGAGCATCTGCCTCACCCCCTAACGCCTCGGAGACGGTGAGAATTTCGTGTCTGAAAGCCGCTCTCTCCCTGTCGCCCCTGTAAATTTCGGTATATATTGCGCCGTCCTTGAGAAAGATTACCCTGTCCGAATAGGACGCGACGGTTGCATCGTGTGTAACCATGAGAATGGTTGAGCCCAGCGACGAATTCATAAGACAGAAGAGTTCCATAAGATTTTTGGAGTTCTTCGAGTCGAGTGCACCCGTCGGCTCGTCCGCAAGCACTATTGCAGGGTTTGATATGACGGCACGCGCGCAGGCAACCCTCTGCCTCTGTCCACCCGACAACTCATAGGGGAACTTCTTTAGCTGGTCGTCTACCCCGAGCGCCTTGCTCACCCTTTTAAGTTCTGCGGCGGCAGTTGCCGCGTTTACACGCCTGAGATTCAACGGCAACACGATATTTTCGCCTACGGTAAGCGTGTCCAGAAGGTTATATTCCTGAAATATAAAGCCGATTTTATCGCGTCTGAAGGCGGCAAGCTCGCCGTCCCTGCGGCGGAGAATGGACTGCCCGTCGACAATTATATCTCCCGCGCTCAGCGACTCTATCGTTGAAATGACATTCAAAAGCGTGCTTTTGCCCGAACCTGATGCGCCCATTACGGCAACGAATTCGCCCCTGTCGACGTCAAAAGACAGACCGTCGAGCGCACAGACCGTGACGCTGCCGTTGGCGAAGTATTTTACTGCTTCTTTTACGCTGAGAATGTGTTCCATGATATCCACCCTTTTTTACATTATAACACGCTTTGCGGCAAAAGTACCTTACAAAAACATTACGGCAACCTTACAAATTTGTAAGGTTGCCTTTCATTGTCATGGAAATTTAAAGATAAAGCGCGTAAATCTGTCGGGCTCGGACTGCGCGCTGACCTCTATCCCAAGCCTTTCGCAGGTCTCCTTTACAAGGTACAGTCCCATTCCCGTACCTCCGCCGGCTTTCCTGCCTGCACTGCCGACAAAACTGCGGTTGAATATGCAGGGCAACTCGTGAGAGGGTATGCCCCTGCCGTCGTCAGTCAGCGTAAGGCATCTGTCGGATATATCTATTTGTATTTTGCAGCCGCGGCAATACTTAGCACAGTTTACGAGCAACTGCTTTATGCTGAATGCCAGCGACTTGTGGTCGGTGCTTATCATGGCGTCACCGTCTATATTTACGCTTATTCCTGCAGCCATCAACAGTTCTGCCTGACTTTTGACGGCGTTGTCAGCTGTCTTTCTTACGGACTCCCTGGTCAATGCCGTATCCTTTTCCATACTCCTCAGCCGCGCATGGTAAAGCACGCTCTCGGCGAGGTTGTCGGCCTTTTTGAATTCAGCCATAAGCTTTGCCCTGTCGCCGCCGTTGGCAATTATCAGCGCGCAGGACGTAAGCGGCGTCTTTATCTCGTGAATCCACTTTTCTATGTAATCGGAGTACTCCTCGCCCGAGCGCCTGAGCTCCTCAATCCTGGCTATCGCCGAATGCGAAATGCGTTTCATTACGAAAAAGTATTCGCGTTCCGTCGCGCCGTAAGGCTCTGGCAAGGTCTCGCCGAGGAGATACCCCTCGTCGAGTTCGTCGGCTATCCTGTTGAGCTTTTTTATGCGCTTGTTCACGACAATGAATTTAACCGTGAAAAAGACTGCCGACGACACGGCGACAATGCAGACGCTGAGCAGAATGAACAGCCGATTTACGTCCGCCGCAACGGCAAATATGCTCCACGCCGCAGTGATGAGCAGGACGGCGAGCAGCGGAACTATTTCTGAAAGCAGGAATTTTCCGAACCTCATAGGCTGTACCCCACGCCCCTTATGGTCTTCAAAAAGCCGTCTGCCCCGAGTTCCTTCAGTTTTTCCCTCAGTCGGTTTATGTTGACGAAGAGCGCATTTTCGTCTATGTAGTTGCTGTCGTTCCAGAGTTCGGCGATTATCTCCTCCTTAGTGCATACGGTCTTTTTCATAAGACAGTACATTATGCGCATCTCCGTTCTGGTCAGCGTCTGTCTCTCTTCGCCGTAACAGAGCGCGAATGAATTTTCGTCGAGAGTCAGGCCGCGCACGGAAATTATTCCGCTCTTCTTTCTGAGCAACCGCTCTATGCGCGCCAAAAGCACGTCGGCATTATACGGCTTGCGGATATAGTCGTCCCCGCCAGAGCTGAAACCGTGCAGCTCGTCCTCTATGCCGTCCCTCGCCGTCAGAAATATTACGGGCACGTCGCCCGTCCTCTTGAGTTCGCGGCAGAGCGAAAAGCCGTTGCCCTCCGCAAGATTGACGTCCAAAAGCGCGAGTTCGCAAGGCGGCTGGCTTACGGGCTGATACCCGTTTGTAGTCAGCAGTTTTCTGAGCTCTCCCAGAATAACCTCGTCGTCTTCTGCAATGAATATGCGTTCCAAGCCTTTCGCCCCCCCCCGAAAACATTTTTCCTCTATAATATAGCAAAAAATTGATTAAATGTAAATAACCTGACCCGATTTACGACAATATAAGCATATTCTGACTACAAAACGCCTGTTTTTGCAGGAATCCGCAGGCGCATGTTATGCCGTAAAAACGGCAGAATAAAAATTGAGTATTGACTAAACGGGACATATGGGCTATAATCTAATAGGCAGGCGGAAAAAATATATGACTGTCATATAAATTTAATAACGTCCGCCGCAATGATAAAGGAGATAACAATATGGGAAAAAGAAGAAAAAAACAGGACATGGCAGGGCCGATTATATTCCTAATCGCAATAGTAATGCTGGCAATTGCCATTACGGGCGTATGCATTGACTGGATATCGACTACCACGACGGTAGGCCTTAGCACAACGACGACGGCTACCCTGTCCGATCTCTTCGAAATCAACGAAAAGGCAGAGATTGAAAACTTTGCACTTATGGCTTCGTTTGCGCTTGCAACTGTTGCCGCAGGCGGAATTGCTACCATACTTTACGGATGCTCGCTCATAATAAGACTGAAACTTATAAAGCTGGTCGCACTCCTTCTGGGCGTGATTGCCGTAATCGCCGCAATAGCGTCGATAATCACTTCATTCACGTTCTGCAGTTCCTATTCGGCTTCCGTAATCGAAGGTTGGGTAGAATCCAAGTCTTCCCCCGCAATCGGGGCCTGGCTGACGGCTGCAGGCGGTCTGCTCTGCGGAATCAGCGCGGCTCTCGGCGCGGCAAAAAAGTAAAACATAATAAAATGCGTGCAGCCGACGGAAACCGTCGGCTGTAAATCATTAAAGCGGGTCTGAGATATGACCCGCTTTTGCTATTTATTCATGCTCTCAACAACATGGACGGCAAACGCCCGAGCTATGTTTACGCCGCACACCCTCTCCGCAGCGGCAAAAAATGCGTTTGAGTTGACCTCGCATACATATCTTTTGCCCCGTTTATCGGTGAGAATATCCATTCCGCAATAATCGAGTCCCAGCTCTGCTGCGACCTTTTCGCACATGGCAATGAGGTTGCCGTCGGCTTCAAACCTCTCTCCGCGTCCGCCGAGTTCTATATTGGAGCGGAAATCGTTGTCGTTTATCCTCTTCATGGCGCAGACATATTTTCCGCCGACTAGTATGACCCTTATATCCTCACCCCTGCCGCAGTCGACATATTGCTGATAGAAATGCGGAAGGAGCATATTGTTCTTCTCGTACGCGACAAGAGCCTCTTCGTCCTCTATCAGCTCTACGCCAGCGCCCAGAGAGCCGTAGCACGCCTTGGCGACGAGCGGAAAGCCGAGCGTGCGCATTACGTCGCCGAGATATATCCTGTCGGGCAGAGCCGACTTATTGTAGCACAGCGGCGCATACATGCAGTCGGGCATGGGTATGCCCGTGCCTGCAAGGCGTATGTGGGTGAGCATCTTGTCGTCGCATACTTCCATTGCCTCGGCGCTGTTGAAAAGGCGCTTGCCTCCCCTGTCGAGCAGGCGCGCCGACACCTTGTCCTTATCGAGATAGACGACGAAATCGCACTCGGGCACGACGACGTTGCCATTTTCTATCCGTGCGAGGTTGAAGTTCCTTAAGATCTGCACCTCGACTTTCAGCTCCCTAAGCTCCTCGGCAATTCTCTCCGCCTGGTTGATCTGCGACGGATTGGTTATGTAGGCATTTACTGCGATTATTGCTTTCATATAACATTTAAGCAGGGCAGATGCGCCCTGCTCTCAATTTAATTTACTACTCTTATAATCGAGGCAACGCTGGCAACGCCTTGAAGAGCGTTGATTTCCTGCTCCGCCTTTCTTACGCTGTGCTCCCTCGTATTGTGAGTTATGAATATGAGGGGAACGGTTGCATTTTCGGTCTTGGGCAAATCTTCCTGCACCATCTGCGCGACGCTTATGCCGCACCTGGAGAAAATCGAGGATACCTTTGCAAGCACGCCTGCCTTGTCTATTACGTCCAGTCTGATGTAATATGCGCTCTCGAAATTTTCGATAAACTTAGTCGTGCGCGCCGCCTTTTCGGTGTTTTCGAAGGGCGAATACTGGAAGCTGGAATGAGTTGCGCAGTATATTATGTCGCCGACTATCGCGCTGCCCGTGGGAAGAGCGCCTGCGCCCCTGCCGTACAGCATAACGTCCTCGACGCTGTCGCCCGTGATGTAGACGGCATTGTAGCTGTCGTTTACGCTGGCAAGCGGATGAGTGAGCCTTATGAACGAGGGATGAACCCTGACCTCTATGCCGTTTTCGCCGTTCTTGCCTATTGCAAGCAGTTTTGTAGCATAGCCGAGACGCTTGCCGTAGTTGATATCCTTTACAGATATGCCGCTTATTCCCTCCCTGTATATGTTGGTATAGGGAATCTTGGTGTGGAAGGCAAGGCTTGAAAGTATGGAAAGCTTATAGGTCGCATCGTAGCCTTCGACGTCCGCCGAGGGGTTTGCCTCCGCATAGCCGAGCCTCTGCGCCTCCTTGAGAACATCCTCATAAGATGCTCCCTCCGAGGACATCTTGGAGAGAATATAATTGGTTGTACCGTTGATTATGCCCATCATGGACGTAATTCTGTTGCCCTGAAGGTTATCGAGAAGCGTCCTTATGACGGGTACGCCGCCTACGCAGCTCGCCTCGTAGAAGAGTCCGCAGTGATTCTTTCTCGCCGCCTTTTCAAGCTCGTGACTGAACTTGCAGAAGAGCTCCTTATTCGACGTTACTACAGACTTGCCCGCATTGAGAGCGGCAAGCACAAAGGTCTTTGCAGGCTCTACGCCGCCCATAACCTCGACGACGATGTCGACTTCGGGATTGGAGCAAATTTCGGCTATGTTGGAGCATATCCTGCTCTCTTCTATGCCCAGCTCTGCCGCCCTTTCCCTGCGCCTTTCGAGCACGCATTCGACGACTATGTCTACCTTATGATTGCGCTTGTAGTCCTCTCTGTGTTTTGTGAGAATCTGATATGTTCCGCCACCGACTACGCCTAGCCCCAATATGGCAACGCCTACTTTCTTCATTGTCTGCCCTCCGTACTGTTCAAATCGTAGAGGTATTTAAGCCCTTCGAGCGTGAGAAGCTTGTCTACCTTGTCTATGCATCCTATTTCCTTGGCGATTATTTCAGAAAAACCGCCTGTAGCTATCGTCTTTACTCCGTCGCACTTCATCTCGCCCTTTATCTTCTTTACGATATACTCGACGAGTCCTGCAAAGCCGAATACTATGCCTGCCTGCATATTGGTGACGGTGTTTGTGCCTATTGCGTGAGACGGACGCTCTATCTCCACCCTGGGAAGCTTGGCTGTGCCGTTTACAAGGCTGTCCAGCGACCCCTTTATCCCCGGTGCGATTACGCCGCCTATGAATACGCCGTTTGAATCTATTACGTTGAACGTCGTCGCCGTTCCGAAGTCTATGACTATTGCCGGCGCGCCATACTTTTTTATTGCCGCGACGTTGTTCACCACTCTGTCCGCGCCGACTTCCCTGGCGTTGTCAACCTTTATGTTGAGTCCCGTCTTCAGCCCCGGAGCGAGCAACATGGGCTTTATCTTAAGGTATGTGCGGCACATTCGCTCTATTGTATAGTCAAGGGGCGGAACGACGGAGGAAATTATGCCGCCGTCTATGTCCTCGGGACGTATTCCGCTGTTCTTTAGTATACTTATTATCTGTCCGCCGTATTCGTCCGAAGTCTTTTTGTGTTCGGTCGCAACGCGGAAACTCAGCTTAAGCTCATTCCACTCGAACAGCGCATATTTTATGTTGGTGTTACCTACGTCAATGCAAATTATCATTACTCTGCTTCTTTACGCCATTTACGCGGCGTTGTTTTTAACCTTGCCCGACAGTCTCTTTTCAATGACGTTGTCAACCGAATAGATTGCAGGGGCAAGAACGACGTTTACTCCGAGCTCTATTGCAAAATTTATCATTATGAGCGAGATGAACGCCCAGAAAGCCATACCCACGCTTGCCACGAGCGCCTCCTGCATGAGAAGACAGCCGAGGAAGAATATTCCCGTATTGCAGACGGGGGCAGACAAAGCGGCGACATATGCCGCGACATACTTATTCTTACGCGAGATGAGTCTGAACAAAAGCGAAGGCACAAGACCTGCGCACAGTCCCTTCAGAACTACCGTAAGCACGGTTATCGCGGGAACGTAGTTCATGAGCGTCATGGCGAGCGGATCGAAGATGGTTATGATGCCGAATGCCAGACCGAGAAACGTACCTGCGCCCGGACCTAAAATCATGCCGCCGAGAATAATGGGAACGAGTACGAAAGACATAGATGTTCCGCCGGGCATGGGTATTGCAAGCCCGAAGACCTGAAGCACTATGACAAGTGCCAGAAGTACCGCAAGAACTGCTACATTCTTGGCGGTGAAAAATGTGCTTTTCACATTCTTCATAGAAAACCTCCATCGGATTCCTGAGTTCAGGATATCCGTAGCAAAAAAATATTATACTTTTATACGGTCGGACTTCTTTATGAATATCCGCCGAAAGTACCAAAAGGTTATAAAGTTGTTTTACATTATATCATTACGGGAAAAATTATGCAAGCAAATGAAAGGGGTAACATTTCAGACGGAATTTTAATATTATTTAGTATAGAGCAAAACGAAAGTGGCTTACATGCAAGGGGAAAAAACTTTTTACATACACCTTGCAGATAAATTTACAGGAGGAAAACTTATGAACATCTTTTCACAGTTCTGCGGCTGCAACAGCTGTCTGTGGATACTTATTCTGTTATTTATTGCGGCAAGCTGTAGCGGCAACGGCATAGACGGCGTCCTTGCCGGTAGCTGTACGCCCATACTTATCGCCATAATCTACACGATGTGGAAGAACGGAACCTTGAGCAGCATTCTCTGCGGCAACCAGAATTGCGGCTGCGGTTGCGGTTGCAATCACTGATAAGTAAAAACTTAAGGGACTGATTAATTCAGTCCCTTATTTCTTTTTATGATATATGAATAATATGCCGCAACCGTCTTTGCGTCCTTTATCTCCCCCCTGTCTATCATTCCTTCCAGCTCGCCCAGGGAAATGTACGAACAGTTCAGAAACTCCCCTTCGTCAAGATGTTCGCCGACGAATATGCCTTCCGTCGCAAGATAGATATGTATGACCTCGTCAGTATAGCCCGGCGTGGGATAGATGTCTATGAGATGGCTGCAATTTTCCGCCCTGTAACCCGTTTCCTCCGTCAGCTCCCTCAACGCCGCCTCCTCGGGGTCTTCGCCCTGATTGAGCTTGCCTGCAGGAATTTCGTACGTTTCCTCGCCGTATGCATAGCGGAACTGCCTGACGAGCGCCGCCTTTCCGTCCTTTATGAAGAGCACCGCCGCGCCGCCGCTGTGCCTTATGTATTCGCGCTTTGACCGCGTTCCGTCGGGAAGCAATACCTCGTCGACGTACAGATCGACCACCCGTCCCTTAAAGATGTGTTCCGAACTTATCTTTTTCTCTTCGAAATCCATTTTTCTACTCCACAAATTCGCCTATCGCGTTGAAGAGAAGGTCCAGATCCTGGCTTACTTCGTTGGAATATGAAACAAAATAATTGTATCCGCAGACCAGCGCCTCTATCTGCGCCTTGTCGCACGCCCTGACGGCTACGGTGAGCTGATTGAGTATCTTGAGCGCCGCCTCCTTGTCGTCATCGGGAAGGGGCGAATGAGTGACGAAATCGATCTCCCGCGCAATCAGAAGAGTTATATAGCTTATATTCGAGGCGAGCGAAGAATCGGGCTTTGCATCGACGGCAGAAGGCGCCGCCGATGGCTGAGCCTCTCCCTCCTGAAGTTCGGCGGAGAAAACGTCCTTTATTATTTCCTCAAGACTTACTATCACCTCGTCGCAGAAGGCGTGATAACTAGCATAGTAACTGCCGTCCTTGGGATAGTAACGCTGCAAAAAGCTGTTGAAGTTTATCTCGTCCCTGTCGAATTCGACGAGCAGACAGAATATGAACGCCAGCCTTTCGCCGACGGTGTCGGGCAGGACGACGAAGCTGTTGGAATATACACCGTTGTTGCCGTCGAGAAGACAGCGCTGCTTGGCGGCCATATAGTCGAACTTGGAAACGACGGTGTTGAACAGTTCATACAGCTCGGGACTGTTGACTATCGACTTCAACAAGTCCTTTATTTTTGTGGTAGCCATTATGAACTTACACTTTCTTATCTCTTCGCACTTATTCAAAAAGTCGCTGACCTGCTTTTTTACGCTTTCCACGCCATCACCCTGTGTAGTGTTTTTATACATTATATCACAAACAATTTTAAATTAAAATATTTTTCGTCCAAATATCTTGATTTTGGGGGCAAGATTATGTATAATATTTAAGTATTTTCACCACGAAAATATTTATTAAGACAGATTATGATTAAATCCACCGAAACTTCTACAAACAAACTCATAATACTCTTCGTATTCGACAAGATGGAAAGCGCCCTCTCGGAGCGCACGATAGTCGATATGTGCTCATCCTCCAACGAGTGGATGGGCTATATGGACTGCGTAAACGTCATCCATAAGCTCATAGACGACAACTTCATCTATGCCGTAAACGAGGACGAAGATCCCCTCTACTCCATTACGCCCGACGGCAGAGAGACGCTTGCAAACTTCTACATAAACATTCCCAAGAGCGTCAGAGAGGAGATTTCGCGGTTTGTAAAGAAGAACAGTGCAAAGTACCGCAACCGCCAGGAATGCCGCTCCGACTACTATCAGAACAAGGACGGCACTTATACGGTATTTCTAAAGATACTTGCCCCCGTTCAGCCGCTGATGGAGCTTAAGTTTGTAGTACCTGACAGAAAGACAGCCAATAAAATCTATAAAAAATGGGAAGAAAAGGCCGCCGACGTCTATTCGGTAATCTATGAAAATCTGTGCGACTGATGAGAGGTAATTACTTATGTTTACTTATATGACAAAGGGCACCTGCTCGAAGAGCATTTCCTTCGACGTGGACGAACAGAACAGACTTCACTCCGTAAAATTTGTCAGCGGATGCAACGGCAATCTTCAGGGCGTATCCCGTCTTGTAGAAGGCATGGACATAGATAAGGTTCACGGCCTTCTGAAAGGCGTGCTGTGCCGAAACGGCACTTCCTGCCCCGATCAGCTGGCAATGGCCATAGAGGCATACAAAGAGAGCATAAAATAAATTGTACGACGAAGGCGCCGCAGAACACGTTCTGCGGCGCCTTTGCCATATTATCATATTCTTATCAGACAATTATATACCTCAGACATATCGCCGCGGACGAGGTCGACATAGTAACACCTGCCCTCGTACAGTCCGTCGCAATACCTGACGATGTTGAATCCCTTGAAAGAGCCGACTACGTTGACTGCAAGCCTCTCAAAGCCCATGCCCTGACACTCGCAGACGCCGCTGTACCTGAATTCTATCCAGACACCCTTCTGCATTGCCTTTACGGTCATGTCGTTGAGGCTGACGCCGAACGCAGGCATCTGCCTGCATTCCTCAAGCGTGCTCTGCCATACCGCCATTATACGGTCGTATTCATCGCCGCCCTGAGCGCACCTTATTACCTGCCCTTCTCGGTAGACGTATATTTCGTCCGCCTCGGGGAAAGCCTGCTCTATATTTTCAAAGATTACCATACTGATATTTTGCCTTGTTTGAGGTTATTTATTCTTTGCGGAAAGATATTCGTCTATCGCCTTGGCGGCAGTCTTGCCTGCGCCCATGGCGAGAATGACCGTAGCCGCACCCGTTACGGCGTCGCCGCCTGCATATACGCCCTCTTTCGAAGTCTTGCCCGTCTCTTCCTCGACTATTATTCCGCCGTGAGAGTTGACCGCAAGCCCCTCGGTAGTATTCTTTATGAGAGGGTTGGGACTCGTGCCGATGGACATAATCACACAGTCGACGTCTATGACGTACTCGCTGCCCTTGACCTCGACGGGGCGTCTTCTGCCCCTTTCGTCGGGCTCGCCGAGTTCGCACTTTATGACCTTTATGCCCGTGACGAATCCGTTTTTAGGGTCGCGTCTGTCATCGGGATTGTTATATCCGATTATTTCAACGGGATTGCGGAGAATATCGAACTCGATACCCTCCTCCATGGCATGTTCTACCTCTTCCTTTCTTGCAGGAATTTCCGCCATCGAACGGCGATAGATTATGTAGACCTTTTCCGCGCCCAGCCTTAAAGCCGTCCTCGCGGCATCCATGGCGACATTGCCGCCGCCGACTACCGCAACCTTCCTGGCGTGCATGATAGGCGTTCTGCTGTCCTTGCTGTACGCCTTCATGAGATTGCTCCTCGTCAGGAACTCGTTAGCCGAATACACGCCTTTTAGACTCTCGCCGGGTATTCCCATGAATCTGGGAAGGCCTGCGCCCGAACCTATGAAAACCGCCTCGTAGCCGTTTTCGAACAGCTCGTCCACGGTCAGGGTTTTGCCTATGACGACGTTTGTCTCGATATCTACGCCGTATTCCCTGAGCGTTTCGACTTCCTTGGAGACTATCGCCTTGGGAAGTCTGAACTCGGGTATGCCGTAGACGAGTACTCCGCCCGCAAGGTGAAGAGCTTCGAAGATGGTGACCTTATAGCCCTTTTTTGCAAGGTCGCCCGCACACGCAAGTCCCGAAGGACCCGAACCTACGACCGCCACGCGGTGACCGTTGCTTTCGGGCGCGCTGATTTTTCCCTTGAAATTTGCGTTATGGTAGTCCGCGACAAACCTTTCAAGCCTGCCGATTCCGACGGGCTCGAATTTGATTCCCAGAGTACACTTGCTCTCGCACTGCGTTTCCTGAGGGCAGACCCTTCCGCAGACGGCGGGGAGCGAAGAACTCTGCGAAATTATTCCGTATGCGCCCTCGAAATCGCCCTGCTTTATCTTTGTGATGAAGTCGGGTATGGCGATATTTACGGGACAGCCCTCGACGCACGGTCTGTTCTTGCAGTTCAGGCACCTCTGCGCCTCTGCTACTGCTATTTCGGGAGTATATCCGAGCGCTACTTCCTTGAAATTTCTTGCCCTTACATTTGCATCCTGAACGGGCATTTCGTGCTTTTTAGGTTGGATTGCCATCATTCTGCCTCCTTTTTGAAGAGGTTGCAGTGCTCCTCTCTCTCGTGCCTTTCAAAGTCGGAATACATTGTAGAACGGAGCATTGCCTCGTCGAAGTCCACCTCGAAACCGTTGAAATCGGGTCCGTCGACGCAGGCGAACTTTGTCTTGCCGCCGACAGTAAGGCGACAGCCGCCGCACATACCCGTACCGTCTATCATTATGGGGTTCATCGAGACGGTGGTCGGAACGTTGTAGGGCTTTGTTGTCGCCACTACGAACTTCATCATAACCAGCGGCCCTATGGCAATGACCATATCGTACTTCTCGCCGCTCTCTATGGCCTCCTTCAAAGGAGCGGTTACAACTCCCTTAGTGCCGTAACTTCCGTCGTCGGTCATAAGCGTAAGCCTGTCGGAGCACGCCCTGAATTCGTCCTCCAAAATCACCAGATCTTTATTTCTGAAACCTATAATCGAATGCACCTCGGCGCCGAGCTCCTTGAAACGCTGAGCTACGGGCAGGGCGATCGCACATCCCACGCCGCCGCCGACTATGCATACCTTTCTGATGCCTTCCGTCTCGGTAGGTTTGCCAAGAGGACCGACGAAATCGCTTATGTATTCGCCCTCTTTCTTGTCATTGAGACTCATTGTAGAGTCGCCGACAACCTGAAATATTATCTTTACCGTGCCGTTTATTCTGTCGTAGCCTGCTACGGTGAGGGGTATTCTCTCTCCGTCGTCGTCAGCCCTAAGAATTATGAACTGCCCCGCCTGCGCCTTCTTTGCCACGAGAGGCGCATATATGTCCATCATCGTGACGGTGGGATTGAGCTGACGCTTTTTTACAATTTTATACATCTGAAACAACTCCTCATAGTTTGATAAGCCTTTTTATGTCCTTGATGAGATACCACGGATATGGCGAATTTTCCATAGCGGCATACGTCACCGCGCGAATGACTCCGCGCTGTATGCGGTTGTGTCTGCCGAGCGGAGCGTCCACGAGGTCTCCCTCGGCGGCGCCGCCGAATCTGCAAAGATACCAATATGTCCGCCCGACGACGTTTTCATCGTCGGGAAATTCGACCGAAACAAAACACAACTTATCCATTTTGATTATTATAGCGCGTTTTTCGCCATAAATCAAACTTATAGCCCGTATAAATATATTTTTTTGTACAGCAAAAAGCGGACCCGTTAAGTCCGCTTTAAAGCATCCTGTTTTTTAATTGTCAATTAGTCCTTATTGGGCTTTTCTGCAACGACTTCAGTCTTATCGTAGTAGCCGCAGTTCTTGCATACTCTGTGTGCCTGCATGAGCTCGTGGCAATGAGGACACTCAACAAGCGTGGGAGCCGTAGCCTTGTAGTTTGCAAATCTCTTATCCGTCCTGCTCTTCGACTGTTTTCCCTTGGGTACTGCCATTTCTATAACACCTCTCTTAATTTATCTTAATTGATTTTTATACCTTCGCAGCCCTCTTTGCACAATAAAACCGCTGGCTGGCTGAAAAGCAACGCATCGTCTACGGCAACCTTAAGGTCTACCTTTACGCCGTCGTAAACATAGTTGTCGCAATCGTTTTTGTCGGTCACGAACAACACCTCGGTCGAGTATTCGATAGCCTGCTCCGCATCTGCAAGGCAGTAAGAACACTGTCCTTTCAGATTGTATTTCAAGGTAAATGTTACGCCAACGCTGTCATCGTCGTAGATTTCATACTTTCCCTCTACGTCCACCTTATCGATAGACGAGAGCGGTACGAGTATCTTGTCCTTTTCGGGGACGAAGTCAAACGCAAACGTGCCTTCGTATTTACCTTTGGTAAGCAATTTTCTAACTTCAATAATCATACTCAAAGCCGACTTCCAAATTATATTATAAGGCACTATATTTGTCAACTCATTTTGGAGCGAGTGCAAATATTTTTATAAAAGTTCCGCCGTTTCCCTTGCAATTACAAGCTCTTCGTTGGTGGGAATTACGAGAACCTTGACCTTGCTGTCCTTTGCGGAAATTTCACGGATAGCGCCGTTGTTCTTTGCCTCGTTTGCCTTTTTATCCAGCTTAACGCCGAGGAATTCGAGGCCTTCGCATACGCCTTCCCTGACGATTGGCGTATTTTCGCCTATGCCCGCCGTGAATACTATGCAGTCGAGTCCGCCCATTACGGCAGCATACGCGCCGACAAACTTCTTGGTCTGATATGAGAACATCTCAAGCGCGAGCTTGCACCTTTCGTTGCCCTTTTCCGCGCCTGCCTCGAGGTCTCTGAAATCGCTGGAAACGCCGGATATGCCCGCAACGCCGCACTCCTTGTTGAGGTAGGTGACGATTTCGGCGTGGCTGAGCCCCTTCTTTCTTGCAAGGAATTCAACCGCAGATGCGTCTATGTCGCCCGAACGGGTACCCATGAGCACGCCTGCGAGGGGCGTGAAGCCCATTGACGTATCCACGCACTTGCCGCCGTCTACCGCCGTTATGGACGAGCCGTTGCCGAGATGGCAGGTGACTATCTTGAGCTCTTCGGGCTTCTTGCCGAGATATTTTGCCGCCTCCTGCGAGACAAACTTATGGCTGGTGCCGTGCGCGCCGTACTTTCTTACGCCGTACTGCTTGTAATCTTCATACTTGATGCCGTAAAGGTATGCCTTTTCGGGCATGGTCTGATGGAAAGACGAATCGAACACGAGCGTCATGGGCGTGTTGGGCATAACTTCCATGCATGCCCTCAGTCCCGTAGCCGCTGCGGGATTGTGAAGGGGCGCAAGCTCGAAGGTCTTTTCCTCTAAAGTCTTTAAAACTTCGGGAGTGACGAGCGTCGTCTTCTTGAAATATTCGCCGCTGGCGACTATTCTGTGACCTACTGCGCCTATTTCGTCCATGGACTTGATGACGCCTATCTCGCTGTCGGTGAGTGCGGAGAGCACGAGTTCGATTGCTACCTTGTGATTGGGCATTTCCTGCTCGTATACCTTTTCGCGGCCGTTACCCTTGGCCTTGAGCACGGAGCCGGGAATGCCTATTCTCTCGCAGCCGCCCTTGGCGAGCACTGCCTCGGTCTCCATGTCTATGAGCTGATACTTGAGCGATGAACTGCCTGCATTTACAACTAATATTTTCATATTGTCCCCTCGGATGAATTATTCTGCCTGAAGCGCGGTCACGGCAACCGTTGCGACTATGTCCTCTACGTTACAGCCTCTGGAAAGGTCGTTGAGAGGTCTTGCAAAGCCCTGACATACGGGACCTATTGCCATATAGCCGCCGAAACGCTGGGCAATCTTATAGCCGATGTTGCCTGCATTTATGTTGGGGAATACGAATACGTTTGCATGTCCCGCAACCTTGGAGCCGGGCGCCTTGAGCTGGCCTACTTCGGGAGCTACGGCTGCATCGAACTGGAATTCGCCGTCGAGCGCGAGGTCGGGCGCCATTGCCTTTGCAAGCGCCGTTGCCTCCTGCATCTTGGGAACAGACTTGAAGAACTTGTCGTCGTTGCCGCTGCCCTTGGTGGAGAACGAAAGCATTGCCACTCTCGGTTCGATGCCTGCTATGTCCCTTGCCGTCTTTGCCGAGGATACGGCGATGTCTGCAAGCTGCTGGGCATCGGGCTCGATATTTATGGCGCAGTCTGCAAATACTGCGACTCCGTCGGGATTATATTTGTTTTCGTCCTTGGGCGCTATCATTATGAAACAGCTCGAAACCGTCTTGATTCCGGGAGCCGTCTTTACTACCTGAAGTCCGGGACGAAGGGTGTTTGCCGTAGAGTGGCAGGCTCCCGAAACATATCCGTCTACGTCGCCGGCCTTGAGCATGAGCGCGCCGAACATCGTCCTGTCCTTTGCCTGCTCTGCCGCCTGTTCCTCAGTCATTCCCTTTGCCTTTCTTGCTTCGTACAATATCTTTGCATATTCCTTGGTCTTGTCGGAAGTAAGCGGATCGATGAGGGTTATGCCCGTAAGATCTACGCCGGGTGCAACCTTTGCGCATTCTTCTGCATTTCCTATGAGGACTATCTTCGCGATGCCCTCAGCCGTAATCTTAGCCGCAGCCTCTACCACGCGCTTGTCCTCGCCCTCGCAAAGGACTATGGTCTTTTTGCGAGCCGCCGCTTTTGCCTTGATGTCTTCAAGTAACCCCATACCAAATAACTCCTTAAAAAATTGCTTTATTTATCCGCGTTTTTGGTTTATAATATTAAAAAACCGAGCGCCGTCTTATAACACCATAATTATATAATACTTTTAGTCAATTGTAAAGGTAAAAATGGATATTTGCGCAATTATTTGTGAACTCAATCCCCTGCATAACGGTCACGCCTACCTCATCGGGAGCGCAAGGAGACTGACGGGCTGCGACGCCGTGCTTCTGATTATGAGCGGCAGTTTCACCCAGCGCGGCGAGATGTGCATTCTCGACAAATATGTGAGGGCGCGCCACGCAATCTTGAGCGGAGCCGACGCCGTAATAGAGCTGCCTGCCCCCTTCGCCGTCGCCCCCGCCGAAATATTTGCGCGCGGCGCCGTCAAAATACTCTCTTCGATACCCGACGTCAAGTCACTTTGTTTCGGCTGCGAGGAAGTGGCAGATTTCGGCGCGGTCGCAAAATACCTTTCAGACGAGGACGGCGCGTTCAGAGAGAGGCTTAGCTCTTTGCTTGAAAATGGCGAAGGCTATGCCTTTGCGTATTCAAAGGCGGCGGAAAAGTATTCCGGACTGCTCTCCTCCCCGAACAATATCTTAGCCGTCGAATACGCGAAAGCCAACCTGAAAGAGGGTTCGCGCCTTGCGCTGTTTCCCGTAAAGCGACAGGGAAACGGCTACCACAGCGAAAAGCTGAGCGGAAAATTTGCCTCCGCCAGAGCCATACGCGGCAACCTCCATTGCCTTGACACAGCCGCGTTCGTGCCAGACTTCGTGTTTGACGACCTTAAGCAAGCCGAGGACAGAACGGAGAGGTTCAAGCAGCTTGCCGCCGACTGTCTGTTCTTTGCCGACAAGCAAAAGCTGAAGGGCATTTACGGCTGCAGCGAAGGGCTGGAAAACAGGCTTAAAAACCTCAGTACAGGGTTTTCCTTCGACGAAATAATAGAAAAATGCACCAACAAGCGCTATTCCTCGACGAGAATAAGGCGGATTATCTGCGCGAACATGCTCTCTTCAGACAGAAAATGCGCAGACGAGGCGCTGACTAAAAGACTGCCCGTAAAAGTGCTTGCCGTCAGAAAACCCTTGGCGGCCTCCATTCTTCCCCTTCTCAGCTCAGACGGGGACGATGACGAATGCGTGAAAAGGCTTACGGCAATTACCGACGACAGCTATCGCATTTGGCGTTACATTAACTATCCTCACGGCGAGGACAACGTAAACCAGAAGATGATTCTCGTCTGACCGCCCTCTGACATTTTTGTACGCACTTACGGCTAAGGGGGCGCGCGGAAAAATTTTCCGCGCGCCCCCTGAAACTTAAAATAAAATAAATCCGAGACAGATCTGTAAGCCGAGTTCTGTCGTGTACGGTTATCTATCTAGACATACAGTCGCCTGCATGTTCGAGCGATGTTGACGGATAATGTCGGACGGGCAGCCCTCTGCATTAAAACAAGACATTATCCCAATCTTGCATCGGATGGGGTTTGACTGGCAGGCCGCGTTACCGCAGCCTCGGTGAGCTCTTACCTCGCCATTCCGCCCTTACAGACAAAATTGTCTGCGGTATATTTCTGTTCACTTTCCTTGAAGTCGCCTTCACCTGCCGTTAGCAGGCATCCTGCCCTGCGATGCTCGGACTTTCCTCACGCAAATTTCTTTGCCCGCAACCGTATAATCTGCTCGGATTTATTAAATAATATCACACTTTTGGCTTTTAGTAAAACTAATACTCCATAATAATTGCATTTTTTTTATTTTTAATTTAAAATATAGGCGTAATTCTTTCAGGAGATTTTTATGAAGAAAACAAAAATTATTTGTACTCTCGGACCTGCAAGCGAGAGCGAAGAGGTATTGTCCAAGCTCATAGACGCGGGAATGAACGTTGCCAGACTTAACTTTTCCCACGGCACGCACGAAGAACACGCAAAGAAAATAGCAACCATCAAGAAAGTCAGAGAGGCAAAAAAAGTCCCTCTCCCCATCATGCTAGACACCAAGGGCCCCGAATTCAGAATCAAGACGTTCGAAAACGGCAAGATAATCCTCAAGGAGGGCGACCCCTTCACCTTTACTACCGAGGACATCATAGGCAACCAGAGCCGAGTATCCGTATCCTTCGAAGGCATATGCGACCAGATGTATCCCGGAGACAAAATATTGTTGAATAACGGACTTATGGTTTTCGAAGTCGTAGAGGTC
The DNA here is from genome assembly GCA_944354125.1 of uncultured Clostridia bacterium. Taxonomy (GTDB): domain Bacteria; phylum Bacillota; class Clostridia; order Christensenellales; family Borkfalkiaceae; genus Coproplasma. Next base: position 50,337 of record CALVPT010000009.1, read on the forward strand.
AAAAAGCCCGACGTTATATGCAAGACCGTAATCGGAGGCGAACTCTCCAACCGCAAGTCCATGTTCTTCCCCGACAAGGAACTTGAAATGGTTTACCTCTCCGAACAGGACAAGGCCGACCTTAAATTCGGCGTGGAACAGGGCATAGATTTCGTCGCCTGCTCCTTCGTTTCAAAGGCTCAGGACATCATAGACGTCAGAAACTGGCTGGACGAATGCGGCGACACCAAGGGCGACATCGAAATAATAGCAAAGATTGAGAGCCGCGCAGGCGTCAATAATCTCGAATCGATTATGGAGGTCTGCAACGGCGTAATGGTCGCAAGGGGCGACCTCGGCGTAGAAGTTCCCTATGAGGAACTCCCCGCCATACAGAAGATGATAATCAACAGTTGCCGAATTCACGGCAAGCGCTCCATAACGGCTACGGAAATGCTGGAATCGATGATTAAGCAGCCCCGTCCCACCAGAGCGGAAATATCCGATGTCGCAAACGCCGTATATGACGGCTCCTCCGCCATCATGCTCTCGGGCGAAACGGCGGCAGGCGCTTACCCGGTCGAGGCAGTCAAGGCCATGGCAAGAATAGCCGAACAGGCCGAGGCAAACACCGCATACATCGCATACATCAAGGAGAGCGATTACCACATCAAAAACCTTGCCGAAGCCCTCTCCCATTCCGCCTGCACGCTCGCCCAGGACATCGGCGCGAAGGTCATAGTCGTCTGCACGAGAACGGGCGGCACGGCAAGGACTGTTTCCAGATTCCGCCCCATGATAGACATCGTCGGCATGACGACGGACGAACACGCTTACAGAAAGCTGGCGCTGAGCTGGGGCGTAATCCCCGTAATGAGCGAGGAATTCTATTCGGTCGACGTACTCTTCCACTACGCCAAGAGGGCTGCGATTGATACCGGCCTGGTTAAGAAGGGTGACAAAATCGTCCTTACCGGCGGCACCCCCAACGGCAAGAGCGGCAACTCCAACCTCATCAACGTCGAGACCATACAGTAAATTCAACGTAAAATATTTGCGGCTGCGCAGAAAACTGCGCAGCCGCTTTTTTCTTTATGGGATATCGGCTAATTGTCTGCCGATATCTTTGCTTTATCTAAGAGTTACGAACGTTCCGACAAGCAGGTTTTCATTGTCAGGGCTTTCGATGTACTCCCAGACATTTTCCATATCGAGGAACATCCACGTTACCCAGAAACTCTTGTCCTGAAGACGTCCGAGAGGAACGACGCTTACGCCGTAATCTGCGTTATGCTCTTCGAACTTTGCGAAACAGTTGGTGATTATGCAATCTGCCGTCGTCACATAGCCGCCGATTATGCCCGAACAGTTCTTTTCGGCAACCGTTATGGGTGCGGTAGAACCTGCATGGTACAGGTCGCCATAGTTGAGACAATTGGTTATCCTGAGCTTGCCGACGCCCTGCTGATAGCCGAGTATGCCGCCTGCCCTGTTGCCCGACTTACATACGCCCGCAAAGTAGCAGTTGCTTATTTCGAGCGTGAAATTGATGGTCGTCTTCTGGGTATCGTAGGTGCCGACAATGCCGCCCGCCTGACCTGAAGTGCCCTCTATCGTAGCATCGACGAAACAGTTGCTTATATAAACTTCGAGGTCGAGCGTGGGCGCGCTGGTCGCCTGAATGAATCCGACAATGCCGCCCGCTCTCTGAGTATCGGCAAATACGCCCGTATCATCTCTGTCATTTATGAGCGAAACCCTGTCGATGTAGAGAGGCATTGAGGCTTCAAGCGCCTGACCGACGAGAGAACCTGCCCTCTGACTGTTGGAGAGCACAAAGATATTCTTCAGCTTGATATTGTAGAGATATCCGCCGTAAGCTTCGGCGATAATGCCTACCTTAGTGCCCGAATTGGTAATTCTGATATCCTCGAAGGTGATGTTCATAATCGTGCCGCCCTTGAGCGAGCTGAATACGTTGGCATCTCCGTCCTTTGTCGCAGTCGAGGTTATTCCCTTTACGGTATAGCCCTGTCCGTTCAACAGGCCGACGAATCCGCTCTGTCCGACCGTCCACGCATAGTCAGAGAAGTCGAGGTCGTTCTGAAGCAGATATATCTTGTTTGCATCGCCGCCGTTTACCGCAAGATTATGGAACTCGTCGAGAGTAGAGATGTTTACGGTTCCGACGTCTACGGAGTAAATTTCGGATGTAAGCTTGCCGTTAGGATTGAATACGCCGAACTTTACGGTATAAGCTCCCGAATTTTCGTTTTCAAACTGATGGTTGAACTTATCGCCGAATATCTCCACTTCGGTACCCTCCGCCTTGAGAGTATCGGCGGTTACGTCCCCGTCGGTCACCATTGCGTATACCGAACCGGAAACGTTGGAAAGCTCGCCCGAGATAATGAAACCGACCTTATTTACGCTGAGCGAAGGCTCGCCCACAAAGTCTATGTCTCCGTTCGCGTCAACTACGTAAATTCTGTAAGTATACGACGCACTGTCTTCGGGATTGGACTTAAGCGTGACCGTCTTGGTGATTTCGTATACGCCTGCAGTACCCGTAGAGAATCCGATTATCGGACTGATTTCGGTAAACTGACTGTTAGCGTCAGGCGCGTGCATATATTTCGAAGTCACATTATACAGGTTCTCGTTAAGTATTTTGCCGTTATAATCCGAACCGTCGTAGACTATCAGGTCAGGCTCCTTGTAATTTTCGTTCTTGTTCTTGATTATTACGCCGTCCTGAACGTCTTCTACTTCTATTCCGCCTATGAATGGATTGGCCTCGGCAACGGTAATGCCTATGTCTACCTTTTCGGTAATGCCCTTATAGGTTATTTCAGCCATGAGGTTTACGGTTTTTACTTCCGACTGGCGGTATACCTCTATCCTGACATACTCGAGTTGGGAAATCGAGGGTTCGGGACCGTAATCCTGCGTAACTTTCAGCACGTTGCTGTCGGACGACGTCCACGCAATGGTTGCGCCGTACATCTTAGTCAGCACGTTGAAGTCCTGATATACGTGTCTCGTGTCGGCAGGCACATAGAGCGAGTCCTTGATTGCCTGCATTATCGCCTCGTCTTCGCTGTCAAATGCCGTAAGGTCGGACTGGGCATAATGCGCGTAATCATTCCACGATGATTTGGATAAATCGCAACCTATCTTATGCTCGTCCCCGAACAAAAGGCTGTAGTCATTTATTCTGAGGACGTCGCCCATATTGACCGAACCGTCGTCGTTGCGGTAGATTTCGTGTATTTCCCTGCTCATTCCCATATCTTCCTCGGGAAGAGCGGCAAATATTTCGGTTGCCGAAGGAGCGGCGACCGATTCGCCGAGATACTTTGTTCCGCTGGCCTTTTCGCCCGCATTTTCAGCATCTGCCGCTTCGCCTATCTTGTAAGCCGTCTTGCCGCCGCTGACGCTGAAAAAGGAATATTCCACCGAGCCCTTATAGCGGTCGCTGTCAACGCCGTTTGCGTTATTGTTTATCGAAAGCACTTCGGAAAGGTTGTTATAGCTGTTTCCGTCCCTCGCGAGGTCGATGTTGCCGTGGTCCGCCATCGTATCCTGGCCGAGTTGCAAAATATTGCCGAAGGACTCGTTTTCCGTCTGTCCGTCCTGCTTTGCCTTGACATAAGTACCCTTTATCTGAGGGTCAGTCGCAGAATTTCCATCAGCGTCGACATAGCTGCCCTCGCTGTTTTTAATATAGCCATTGTCGTCAAGCGATGCATAGACGCTCTTGCCCTTGCAGACGCCGCTCTCGTCGACGATGGCATATACGGTCTTATACTCGTTATCCGAGTAGAGAATATATCCGTCTGAGCCTATGGCGTTATAGTATTGAGAAGTTTTGCCGTTTTCATCGACTATGTTCATATGCGAACGGGTATCGACGAGCGCAGAATTATTATAGGAAGTTACCTGCCTTACGGAGATAGTGCCGGGATTGGAGTTATCCGTAACGCCGTGCATTCTGTTATTGAATGAAAGGCAGTTTTCAAGAATTACGTCGCCCTCCATCGTACCGCCGCCCAGTTTAAATCCGTTGCCGTCGCCGTCGCGCGTAGAATAAACGTTGGTATTCGCCTCGTCATAATCGCTGTTGTAGGTTTCGAATTTGGAATTGAATTCCTCCTGAGTTTCGAGGAGGTAACCGTTTTCGAACGCCACACAGTTATACATTATTACGCAGCCGATATTGCCGCTTTCGGTCTTTGCATAGAGGTCCCAACCGTCGTCGGAATTGCGGTAAGCTATGCAGCCGTCAAATACGTTATGATAGCCTACGGTCAGTTTTGCCGCGAACCCGTCGGCGTTTTCGCCATACGTCTCGTTGTCATAGTTGTTGTACGACGTGCAGTTTTTGATGAGATTGTAGCTCGGCCACTGCTCTATGCTGTTATAGCCGCTTTCGCTTCTGCCGAGCTGCAGACCTGTATCCCTGTTATCGTAAAATTCGCTGTTGAGGACGGTATTATAACTGCCGCCGATGTACATTCCGTTATCGCCTGCTCCGCATATGTCCACGCCGTCCCACACGATGTAGTTGCCCTTGATTTCAACGCCGCGGTTTGTCGAAAGGAAGTTCATCTTATAGAAACTTATGACGGCATCCTGCTCGGGATCTGCATTCTTTATAGTTATGGGATTGTTATAGGCGCCGCTGTAGTCAATGACTATGCGCTGTGAGAGCGAATATGTACCCGGCTGAACGAGAACGGTATCGCCAGGCTTTAAAATAGACGACTCGATTGAGCCCGAATTATGGAGCAAAGTATAGATATCGTAAGGGTTGCTTTCGGAGCCGTCGCCGTTTGCCGAACCTGTGGTGGAAACGTAGTAAGTTTTACCTTCCGTTACTGTGGTTCCCCCATCTCCTCCGTCGCCTCCGTCACCCCCGTTGCCGCTGTCTCCGCCTTTTTTACAGCCTGCAGCTCCGAAGCTGAAGACCATCATGGCTGAGAGGGCAAGGACGGAAAACTTAGTAAAAATCTTTGCCAGTTCCTTTTTTCTCATATAAATATCCTTATTTCAATTTTTGTCCGCAAAATTATCTTACACTCAACGGCATTTTTAGCCGTTGAGTGTAAAGATTTACAAAAAATTCAATTCTCTGAATTTATACAACCATCTCAATTGCCTGCATAGTCAATTTCGATATACCAGATATTGATTGAACTGCCCTCACTGCCGAGATAGAATGTGCCGCCAGCATCAACCGTATATGACTGCAAAACGCCACTCTTGTCAACTGCAGTTCCTGCCACAACTTTTTCACCGTTAGAATTATACAAGCTCAATGTTCTAGCATCAGCGCCACTGCTTGCATAAATGACCTTAATAGTTGCGCCGGAAACGAGGTTTAATTTAATGGAATTATTACCGACATTATCGGCTTTGAACGAACCGCCGAGCTGTACTCTGTTTGTGTATTTGATATCGTCGATAGTAACATCATTAGAACCTGCTTTATTGCCCGTTCCTACCGTTATCGTGCCAGGTACAAGTACATATTCTTCGGTAATCTTATCTCCGCCAATTCCGTCAACGTCTTCCGCCGTTATAGTATACTTGACGTCCTGAAGCCCCTGACCAACGATACTGAATGTGTATGTACACGTAAGGTTTGCGGTATTCGTTCCGTCGCCGACAACAGCTTCGACAGTTACGGTATACTCACCTGCGGCAAGGGCTTTGCCTGTTTCGTCAATTTCCTCGCCGTTAAGCTTTACCGTATATGAGGTTACCGTTGCTTCGGCATTTTCTCCCACAGGCGAAACAACTATGTCGCTCTTCTTTACAGTTAACGTAGTTTGACCTTCGGCAAGCTGATTGTTGAATCCGTCCTTAAGTGAGGCCGAGACGCCTGTAATGCCGGCAACAGCCGATTCTACAGTAATATTATATGTCGTTTTGAATTCTCCATAAGTTACCGTTACCGTCTGCTCGCCGAGCTTAGTCATATCATAGCCTGTATAGGTTACGGTAGACGTATCGGAAACAGTCCTATATGTAGCATCGCACGTTACAGGGTTTACGACGGCTTCTTTTATAACCAACCCTTCACTCGTAAACGTGTCGCCTACCTTATAAACTGTGGTGGCATTTTCTGTTTCAACATCGATAGACTGCGTCTCCGTTTCCGTAGGAAGTCCGACGTCTTCGCCTGCTCCGCTGACTATATTGTCAACCTGAATATAGAAAATATATACATCTGATGTATTAGCTGATGTAAGATAATATTTACCTTCTTCGCTTACATTCGCAACGCTCTTCTTCATTACACTACTCTCGGCTGAAAGATCTTTAATTACACTTTGACTTGAAGTCGTAATTGTAGTATAATCGTCGACGTCGTAAAGAGCTATTCCTCTATCAGCATCTGCAGTTGCCCAATATATCGTAATTTTAGCTGCCCCGAGGGTATTGATTTCAATTACTCTATCAAACTGAACATTCCCGTTTTTATCAAAAGAACCTCCGCCGAACTGGAACCTCTGAGTAAATATCTTGCCGTCAATCTCTTTGGTTGAAGCAGAAACTTTTGCTTTGCCGTCACTGGCAAGAATTTTACCTACAACCACGTCTCCCTGCTTCAGTTCAGTATTTACGGGTGTAGGCGCAATTTCCATTCCGCCGAAGTTGACTGCATACGAAACGCTGTGCGAGTTCTGGTCAGCGGTAATCGAATAAGGCACTTTCAAAGTGAAATTCACCTCATCATAAGTAATGGTAACAGTCGCTTCGCGTTCTCCGACTGCGGTAGTCTCTACTCCGCTGATTGTGACGTCTTCGGTGACATCGACCTTGGCTCCGCTTGCAAGCGTTACCGTGAATTTCCACGTGGAAGTCATGCTGTCGGTCGTGCTCTGCGTCTGAGTCTTGACGGCATCGGCATTTATCGCAAGAGTATCTGCAACTACGGGGTCATTAACCGTAATGCTTATGAACGCACTTAAGTCAACCGTCTCGGTCGCTCCTTCGGGCAGGATGCCTTCAAGCTTTACATAGATCATGTACGTTCCCGCAGAGGATACGCCGTTGAGATTTTCAAGAGTTTCGCTTCCCTTGAAATATGTTATTGTAGCCTTGGAAAGATCTACCTCCCCGAGTTTTTCGCTTGCTGCGTCGGCATAATATACCTTTAAATCGGCGGTTGAAATGTCTACCGTGGGCGAAGCTGCGCTGAGCGTATACGTAGTGGTCGTCTTCTCGATTATAAGGCCGCTCGTCCCTTCGGGTGCAGGAATGCCTTCAACTTCGGGGGCAGTCTGCATCTGATATCCGCAAACATCGCATTTGCCGCTTCATTCGCATCCACATGGTTTGCGGCATCCTTCTTCTGGTCGGTATGTTCACAAGTTGCGGCATGCCAATGCTGCGTCGCGTCGGAAGTCCACTCATTCGAATATGTATGCGTATGCTCTTCTTCGACTTCCATCTGATATCCGCAGACGTCGCACTTGCCGTCGTCGTTTGCATCCACATGATCGCCGAGATCCTTTTTCTGATCCTCATGCGCGCAAGTGGCGGCATGCCAATGCTGCGTCTCGCTTGTCGACCACTTCTCGTCATAGGTATGCGTGTGACAACCGGCTAAGGCTGCTACACCTGCCGTTACCGTACTTGCAATCACAAATACGGAAAGCAACTTAGTTAATTTACTCATTAATTCTCCTCCGCCAGAATCAGGTAAAAATTTCCGCCCATTCTGAACATATTTAGTAATTGTAATTCTATCACCCTTCTTTGGCAATGTCAATACCTGTTTGCAAATTTATAACACTTTAAGTTAATTTCTTGCAATATTATTCTTTCACATTTGTAATTTCCTATAAAATAAGTAAAAAAATAAACACCTCATACAGAGGTGCTGAAAATTCAATGCTAAATCCGCTTATGCCGTGTATATGAAAATCACTAACCCGCTTCTCGCAGGTGGGTGCGCCGAGGCAACAAATATTCGGACTTTCCGCTATTGCAGACCTTGCCTATTGCTGCGAACAAGCGCTCCCGATAAAATAAACTGTGGATTACGAATATTCCATACCACGCACACAGCAGACTTATCAATTAGATTATACTATACTCTTTTGCAAAATGCAACAGGTAATTTATAGAAGATTAATTTTTATTTTTGCCGCATATAATTGCTTTTTACTTGCTTTTTGATTTGCTATAAAGTAAAATTATTTACAAAGAAATTTCAAGAGGTAAACTTATGGAAGAGATGACCGGCGTTATCCCCTGCACTTCCACCCCCTATGCCGAATTTAAAAATCACATAGGCGAAGAAGTTACGATTAAGGGCGCCATTCACAATATCAGAGACATGTCCGACTTCGCCTTCATAATCGTAAGGACGGCAAGAGAACTCATACAGTGCGTATATTCGCCCGAATTTTCAGACTATCGCCTTGACGACAAGGTCGTCGAACAGTGCTCCGCCAAGATTTCAGGCAAGGTCGTAAAGAGCGAGACGAGAGACGGCAGCGAAAGATATGAACTGCAGATTCACAATATAGAGATACTCTCCACCCCTGCGGCAATACCCCCCGTCGTAATCTCCAAAAAGCAGATTAACTGCGATCTGAACGTCAACCTTGACTATCGACCCGTAACGCTCAGAAACCCCAAGGAAAGGGCCATCTTCAAGATTCAGGAAGGCATTCAGAGGGGGTTCAGAGAATATCTCATGAGTCAGGGCTTCACCGAAGTTCACACTCCCAAGATAAACTTTGCAGGCGCCGAGGGCGGCACGAACGTGTTCAAGCTCGACTACTTCGGAAAACAGGTTTACCTTGCACAGAGCCCCCAGCTCTACAAGCAGGCACTCGTACCCGTATATGAAAGAGTATTCGAGATAGGACCCGTGTTCAGAGCCGAACACCACGATACGTCAAGACACCTCAACGAGTATATCTCCATGGACTTCGAGATGGGCTTCATCGAGAGCTTCACCGACATAATGAACATGGAAACGGGCGTGCTTAAGTATATTATGCAGCTGCTTAAAACCGAATACGCCCCCGAAGTAGAGCTTTTGAAAGTAGACATTCCCGAAATTACCTCCATTCCCTGCATAAGGTTCAAGGATGCAAAGGAAATGTGCGTCAAGAAGCTCAAGCACATCACCGACATGAAGGACTTCGAACCCGAAGAGGAAGCCTTCCTCGGCAAGTGGGCAAAACAGCAGTTCAATTCCGATTTCCTGTTCGTCACGCACTACCTCTCCAAGAAGCGCCCCTTCTACACGATGGACGACCCCGAAGACCCCGAAGTCACCCTGTCGTTCGACCTCATTTTCAGAGGCATAGAGATAACCTCGGGCGGACAACGTATACACGACTACAACATGCAGGTAGAAAAGATGAAAAAGCTCGGAATGAACCCCGACGAGTTCGAGACCTACCTCATGCTGCATAAGTACGGCGCTCCCCCTCACGGAGGACTCGGCCTCGGTCTTGAAAGACTTACAATGCACCTTTTAGGCTTCAAGAACGTAAGAAATGCGGCAATGTTCCCCAGAGACATAAACAGAGTTACGCCTTAAACATTTTATATGTCGGGCGCGCGGCTTTTTCTAAAGCCGCGCGCCTGTTTTTTTATCAATATGTGAGAATGCGGCGACGGAAATTTTTCCGTCGCCGCATTCTTTCTTAAGCCGCAATGGCGGCAAATTTTATTTCATTATGAGCTGTCTTAAAATGGCATCCGCCTTCTTTATGTCCGCCTTGCCCTGCGTTGCCTTTTTTATGAAGCCGTAAAGCGCGAAAATCGCCTTTTCCTTGCCGGCCTTGAAGTCGGCAACCGCCTGGGGATTGCTCTCGACGGCCTTTTTGCATATGCCCTCGAGCTCGCCCTCGTCGACGCCTGCAAGGTCGCTTTCGCTGATGTATGCGCTGACGGGCTTACCCTCTTCCGCCATCTTTGAAAGCGTCTTCTGCGCGAGGGTTATGTTTATCTTGCCCTCGTCGGCAAGCTTGACGAGCTTAGCCATTTCCTCCGCCGTGACGGGCAGGTTGAACCTCTCCTTGTCGTCCTCGGTCTCTAGCTTGGAATAGAGAGTGCCTACGGTGAGATTTACGGTATTCTTTACGCCTGCGCCCAGCGATATCGCCTTTTCGACAAAGTCGCACACAGCCTTGTACTTATACAGAAGCTGAGCGTTTGCGGGGTTTATCCTGAGCTCGTTGACGTATCTTTTGAGTTTATCGGTGGGAAGTTCGGGAAGCGATGCACGTATTTCTTCCACCTTTTCTTCGGGAATGACGACGGTGAGGATATCGGGTTCGGGGAAATAGCGGTAATCCTGCGCATCCTCCTTCGTCCTCATGACCGAGGTCTCGCCCGTGTGCTCGTCATAGCGCATTGTCGCCTGCACGACCTCTCCGCCGTTGTCGAGTATTTCCGCCTGGCGCGAATACTCGTACGCCATGGCCTTTTCGATATAGCTGAGAGAGTTCATGTTCTTGATTTCCGTACGCGTGCCGAACTTAGTCGAGCCGACGGGCATGAGCGATATGTTTACGTCGCAGCGCATCGAGCCTTCCTGCATCTTGCAGTCGGAGACGCCGATATAGCGCATTATGAGCTGCAACTTCTCGACATACTCCCTCGCCTCCTCGGGCGAAGATATGTCGGGTTCGGACACTATCTCTATGAGCGGAACGCCGCCCCTGTTATAGTCTATGAACGTAAAGCCGCTCTCGTGAACCAGTTTGCCTGCATCCTCTTCTATGTGGATACGGGTAATTCCTATCCTCTTGCCGCTCTCGAGCTCGACATAGCCGTGCTCGCAGAGGGGCTTGTCGAACTGCGAAATCTGATATGCCTTGGGCAGGTCGGGATAGCAATAGTTCTTTCTGTCGAGATGCGTAGTCGTATTTATCGTACAATGGGTTGCAAGGCCCGCGCGGATTGCGAACTCCACAACCCTCTTGTTGAGAATGGGGAGAGCGCCCGGCTGACCTGTGCATACGGGGCAGCAGCGAGTGTTGGGCGCGCCGCCGAAAGCCGTTGTGCAGCCGCAGAATATCTTTGTGGCGGTGGCAAGTTCTACGTGCGTTTCAAGGCCCGAAACGAGCTGATATTTCATAACCTGACACCCCCTTCTACGTCTTCAAGCTCGCAGAGCTTGCTCTTTTCGGCAAAGTACGCGATATCGAGCACTCTCTCGTCGTCGAATTTTTTGCCTATAATCTGCATACCTATGGGCAATCCGTCCTTATCCTTTCCGCAGGGAAGGGCGATTGCAGGAAGTCCGGCTATGTTTACGGGAACCGTGCAGACGTCCGAAAGGTAGGTCTCCAGCGCGTTGCCGCCGGAATAGCCGAGAGGGAACGCCGTGACGGGCGCCGTGGGCGCGAACAGCACGTCGCACTTTTCGAAGCACTCGGCAAGCTGGCTTTCAACTCTCTTTCGTATGAGGCAGGCCTTCTTGTAATATGCGTCGAAGTAACCCGAGGACAGCACATAAGTGCCGAGCATTATGCGCTTTTTGACCTCTCTGCCGAAGCCCTCGGTACGCGTTTTGGTTATCATGTCGTCTACAGAGGAATAGTTTGCCGCGCGGTAGCCGTAACGTATTCCGTCATATCTTCCGAGATTGGAAGATGCCTCCGCACAGGCTATAATATAATAGACCGGAAGGGCGAGCTTTAAGGCAGGTATGCTGACCTCGACTACCTCCGCCCCTGCGTTTTTATACTGCTCTATCGCGGCATCGATTGCGCCCTTGATCTGAGGATTTATGCCGTCGAAAAACTCCTTCGCAACGCCTATCTTTATGCCTCTGACGTCGCCGTTCAACGCCGTCGGACCCATATGCACGGGCGCACTCGTCTGGTCGGCACAATCTTCGCCCTTTATGGCGTCATAAACGAGCGCCGCATCCGTCACCGAATGGGTCATGGGACCTATCTGGTCGAGCGACGAGCCGTATGCGATAAGGCCGTAACGCGATACGGCGCCGTACGTCGGCTTGAAACCGACTATGCCGCAGAACGACGCGGGCTGACGGATAGAACCGCCCGTATCCGAGCCGAGCCCGTATGCCGCGATGTCCGCGCAGACTGCAGCCGCAACGCCGCCGGACGAGCCGCCCGTAACCCTTGCGGTATTTCTGGGATTGAGAGGCGCGCCGTAAACCGAGGTCTCGCTGGTCGAACCCATGGCAAACTCGTCCATATTGGTCTTGCCGAGAAGGACGGCGCCCTGCTCCTTGAGCTTTTTCCAGACGGTAGCATCGTAATAGGGTCTGAAGCCCTCCAATATCTTGGAACAGCAGGTCGTAAGCTCGCCGTCGGTGGCTATGTTGTCCTTGAGGGTGAAGGGAATGCCCGTAAGCGGCGTACCCTTGCCCTCCTTTATGAGCCTGTCGGCATATTCGGCATCCCGTCTCGCCTCCTCAAACGTCTCGTGAACGTAGGCGTTTATGACGGGATTGACCCTCTTTATAGCCTCGATATACTTTTCGGTGAGCTCGACGGAGGTAATCTGACCCGAACGCAGCTTTTCGGAAAGGGTCTTTATTACGCTTTTCACTTTACAACCCTCCTCACGGCAAAGTAACCGTTATCCGAATGCACGTTTGAGGTAATCTTTTCAGAGGGCAGACTGGGCTTTACCTCGTCCTCCCTCAGCTCGTCCCACGTAGCTATGCGCGTGGTAACCTCCCTTATGCTCGCCGTGTCGCCCTCTACCTGCTGATTTATGCTGTCGGCAAAGTTTATGATCTCCTCGAACTCGGGAACGAACTTTTTGGTTTCCTCCTCCGAGAACTCCAGCCTTGCAAGCCTTGCGAGCGTCTTTATTTCCTTTTCACTTATTGCCATAGTAATTTACTGCCTTATCTTGATATGCACTTCCCTGAGCTGGGTTTCGGTGACCTCGTTGGGAGCTCCGCAGAGCAGATCCTGCGCCGATGCGCTCATGGGGAACGCGATTACTTCCCTTATGTTTTCCTCGTTTTTGAGGAGCATAATCATTCTGTCCACGCCGGGAGCCATGCCTGCGTGAGGAGGTGCGCCGAACTTGAAAGCCGTGTACAGCGCGCCGAACTTCTGCTTTAACGTCTCCTCGTCGTAACCTGCAATCTCGAACGCCTTGACCATTATGTCGAGGTCGTGATTTCTGACCGCGCCCGAGGACAGCTCTACGCCGTTGCATACGATGTCGTACTGATATGCGAGTATTTCGAGAGGGTCCTTTTGGTTGAGCGCCTCGAGTCCGCCCTGGGGCATAGAGAAGGGATTGTGAGTAAAGCCAATCTTGCCCGTCTCCTCGTCGAGTTCGTACATGGGGAAATCGTTGATGAAGCAGAACGCATACATGTCGTGACGGGTAAGGCCGAGCTTTTCGCCGAGCTCGTTTCTTATCTGTCCCGCAAGCTTGGGCGCCTTGTCCTTCGTGTCGGCGATAAAGAATATCGTATCCCCTGCCTCGAGCTTTGCAAGCGCGAGGAGTTCGCCCTTGAGCTCTGCGGGAATGAATTTATCTATGGGTCCCTTATAGGTCATGTCGGGCATGACTTCGAGATAACCGAGGCCGCCCATGCCTATGGAGAGCGCAAACGCAAGCAGCTTTTCGTGGAAGCCCTTGCTCATGTCTGCGTGAACCTTTATAGCCCTGACGCACTTGTTCTGGAAGGGCTTGAATGTGCACTTGTTGAAGAATTCGGATAAGTCCATAATCCTCAAGGGGTTGCGAAGATCCGGCTTGTCGCTGCCGAACTCGAGCATTGCCTGCTTATAGGGAATTACGGGGAAGGGCGCCTTGGTAACCTCATACCCTTCGGGCGCAAACTTTGCGAACGTGGAGTAGAGAACCTCTTCGCCTACCCTGAACACGTCCTCCTGGGTGGCGAACGCCATTTCGAAGTCGAGCTGATAGAACTCGCCGGGCGAACGGTCTGCCCTTGCATCCTCGTCGCGGAAGCAGGGCGCAATCTGGAAGTACTTGTCTATGCCGGATACCATTAAAAGCTGTTTGTACTGCTGAGGCGCCTGGGGAAGGGCATAGAACTTGCCCTTATACCTTCTCGAAGGCACGATGTAGTCCCTTGCGCCTTCGGGAGAGGACGCGCAGAGTATGGGCGTCTGCACCTCCAGAAAGCCCATTTCGGTCATCTTGTTCCTGAGGTAAGAGATGACCTCCGAACGGAAAACTATATTGTCCTTTACCTTTCTGTTTCTGAGGTCGAGGAAACGGTACTTAAGGCGTATATCCTCCCTCGTCTCCTTGCTGGTCATGACCTCGAAGGGAAGCTGCTCCCTCACCTTGCCGAGCATCTTTACCGACTTGCAGTTGAGCTCTACCGTGCCCGAGGGAATCTTGGGATTATAGGTCTCCTCGTCGCGCTTTTCGATTATGCCGGAAACGGATATGCAGTCCTCCTTGTTGAGTCCCTCCAAAAGCGACGTATCGCGCATTACGACCTGAACGACGCCGTAAAAATCCCTGAGGTCTATGAAGGACACGCCGCCGTGGTCCCTGATGTTTTCAACCCAGCCTGCAAGCGTTACCTGCTCGCCGACCATTCCTTCGCCGATTTTGTCGGCAGTTGAAGTGCGGTAAATGTTTCCCATATTCAAACTTCTCCTGTTATTTTGCTCATTTCCGTCGGACGAAAAAACAAAAAACCGCCCGACTGAAGAAATAAAATACGCTTTTATTTCTTAGGACGAACGGTATATTCGCGGTGCCACCTAAGTTGACGGGAAATTTCCCGACCTCTCTGCGGTTGCAGATTGCAACCCGACCAATGACGCAGGTCTTGCGGAACGCCCTACTTTGCGCACGGAATTTCCTGCGGATTCGGACGAACGGCTGGGAAGGGTTACCCGTAAACTCTACATCCTGCGGCACTTTCACCCTACCGCCGCTCTCTTTCAGGCGAGCAATTTTACGGACATGTCTTCATAAACGCCTTTAAACTATTATAACCAAATTATATTATTTATTTGCAGGCTTGTCAAACGCTTTGCCGCATCTTTAAGAAATTTTAGGGCGACAGGCGTCTTTTGCGCAGTTACCTTTTCTTACCCTTGGACTTCCTTATCTCGGCGACCGTCTTTTCATAGCCTATGTCCTTGGGAACATAGTAAACCCTGTCCTTGAGACTGTCGGGCAGATACTGCTGTTCGACATAGCCGTTGGGAAAATCGTGGGGATATTTGTACCTCTTTGACGCAGCCTTGTCCTCCTTGCTGCCGTAGGAATTGTCCCTGAGATAATCGGGCACGCCATCGTCGTCCCTTACGTTTACCGCATCGCGGCGCGCGGCGTGGTAAGCCTCCACCACCGCATTGCTCTTGGGCGCCTCGCAGACATATACAATGGCATTCGAAAGCGGTATGAGCCCCTCGGGATAGCCTATTTTTTCGAGCGCATACATTGCAGAAGTTGCGACCTGGAGCGCCCTGGGGTCAGCCATGCCGACATCCTCCGACGAGTGCACGACGAGCCGCCTTGCAACCAGCATGGGGTCGCAGCCGCCCTCGATAAGGCGCATCGCATAGTACAGCGCCGCGTTGGAATCGCTTCCCCTCAGCGACTTGCAGAACGCCGACAGATAGTCGTAATAGTCGTCCTGGTTATACGAAAGCGCCTTGCGCTGTATGGACTGCTCGGCATCGGCAAGCGTGACGTGCAGCGTTCCGTCCGCCCCGACGGGCGTTGTCAGGACGGCGAGCTCGAGCGCGTTATAGGCGCTCCTCAGATCTCCGCCGCACATAGTGGCGATATGGTTTATCGCATTCTCGTCGACCTTTGCGCTGTACTCGCCCAATCCCTTCTTCTTGTCCGAAAGCGCCTTCTTCAGCGCGCCCTTTATGTCCTCTACGGACAGGCGCCTGAACTCGAACACCCTGCAGCGCGAGACGATTGCGGGCGTCATTGAGGCATACGGATTTTCCGTGGTAGAGCCTATGAAAATTATAGTACCCTGTTCTATGGCGGGAAGGAGCGAATCCGACTGCGTCTTGTTGAAGCGGTGACACTCGTCGAGCATGAGATATGTACGCTTGCCGTACATTCTGAGGTTGTCCTCCGCCTGCTTTACAGCCGCCTTGACGTCGGCTACGCCCGCCTGTACGGCGTTGAGCTTTATGAATTCGCCGTGAGTCGTTGAGGCAACGATGTTGGCGAGCGTCGTCTTGCCCGTTCCCGGAGGGCCGTAAAATATGCAGCTCCCCAGCCTGTCGAGCGATATCGCCCTCCTTAAAAGCGAACCCTCCGAAACTATGTGTTTCTGCCCTATGAAGTCGTTTAAATTATTCGCCCTCATGCGCTCGGCAAGGGGCTTTGCCTTCTCGCTGTTGTCGTTTAAATCGAATAAATCCATAACCTGAAAAATTTTAAAGTAATTATATTACTTTAAGAGTTGCTTTATCTTGTCCATGTTCGCCTTGGTGACGGCATAGCCCTCCTCATAGGCGCGCTCGATATCCTTCATCGAATACTGGTTCATATCCTTGATTTCGGGGGCGAGCCAGAGGTCGAAAGTGTCGGCCGTGAGCTTCTTTTTCATGTTAAGGGCATTGTTGTCCATGACGTCGAACATCCTTAAAATCATGGCTATCATACCCTTGACTTCCTTTACGGGCACGTAGGAATTGGAGAGCGCATCGACGGCGATGACGACGTCGGCGCCCATTGCCTTGACCTGTTCGGTGGGCACACGGCAGAGCACGCCGCCGTCTACGAGCATCATTCCGTCCATCTCCAGCGGTTTGAAAATTATGGGTATGGTGCTCGACGCGCGCACGCAGGGCGCCACTTTGCCCTTATTTAAAAGTATGGTCTGACCCGAAAGCAGGTCGGTCGCCACGCAGCAGAAGGGAATGGTCAGCTCGTCGAAAGTGACGTCGCCTATGTTCTTTAAAAGAAGATTCTGCATCTTTTCGCCCTTGAAAAAGCCTGGTCTGGGCTCAGGCAGAACGGCAAAATCCATGAGATGCACGGTCTTGAGCTTGCGCACCGTGGAGAGCATTCTCTCGACGGTCATACCGTTTGCATAGCACGCGCCGACAACCGAGCCCATTGAACAGCCCGCAATATAGTCGGGGCGTATACCCTCCTCTTCGAGCGCCTTCAGAACGCCGAGATGCGTAACCCCTCGCGAGCCGCCCGAACCGAGCGCAAGACCTAATTTTTTACTCATAAAAGCTTTACCTCTTAAATAATAATGTTATGTATGAAACTCAGATATCTGGCGGCGACTGCCGTACTGGTACTCTTCGGAGCCGCACTCATCGTCCGACCGTCGGAATACATTGCCGAGTGCGGTAACGGCATTGCCATGTGGGCGGAGAGCGTTGTTCCCTCGCTTTTTCCGTTCATGGTCATAACCGCCCTCCTTATAGGCACGGGCTTTACACAAAAAATATCCGCGCCGATGAACGGCATATGCGCCAGATTCAAACTGCCGCCGTCCGCCCTGCCGCTGTTCATGATGAGCTGCTTGTCGGGCTACCCCGCAGGCAGCCGCTGCGTCGCCGAATACCTCAATTACGGCTTCATAAACTATGGCGACGCCAAAAAACTCAGCGTGCTCTGCTCTACCTCTGGCCCGCTTTTCATAGTCGGAACCGTAGGAGTCAAGGCATACGGGGACAGTCTGAAAGGTTATATCCTGCTTGCCGCCTGCCTGGGCACGGTTGCAATAACTTCAATAATCTACTGCCTTGTCAGCCCCGAAAGGTCAACGGCACGCCTTTTCAGGCAAAATCAAAGCCGAACAAACCTGCTTGCCGACAGCTTTTACGGCGCGGTGACGGCAATTTTGCTGGCAGGGAGCTTTATAGTCTTTTTCTATACCCTGTCAAAAGTGCTTGAAGACATGCACGTCTTTGCCCCTTTGGAGCTGGTCTTAAGCCCCGTTTTCGGACGGCAATGCGCCGCCGCGCTATGCACGGGCATGGTCGAGGCGACGGGCGGCTGTTTCTCCCTGGCCAACGCGGGGGGATTTTTCGCCCTGCCGCTCACGGGATTTTTAATCACGTTCGGCGGAACCTCGATAGTATTGCAACAGATGTGCTTTCTTGAAAAGTGCGGAGTCAGATACTCCTTCTTCATTTCCTTCAAGCTGGTGCAGGGCATTGTCTGCTTTTTTATCCTGTGTCTCGTTCAGCTGGTTTCAGGTATTCAATAGCAGCCCAGAAGCTTGAAAGACAGTGCCTTTTCGCCGAGCGCTCTGAGAGCATCGGCTACGTCGGGAGCATGCATATCCCCCTCCGTCTCCATGAAAAAACGGAATTCGCCGTGTCTTTCTTTTATGGGGCGACTCTCTATTTCCGTGAGGTTTATGCCGTGGTCGCTGAGTATTGTAAGTATGTTTAAAAGTCCGCCCACCTCGTGCCTGCAGGTCACGGAAAAGAAAACCCTGTCGGAACGCGTTTTCGCCGCTCCGCTGTACTCGCCGCGAAGCATTAGCGCCTCCTCGGGCTGTCCCCTTACGACGAGCAGAAAAGTGGTATAGTTGTTCTTATCGTCCGAAATGTTGAAGTCCGAAATCTCGAACCCGTCTTTTTTGCAGTGAACGCCGACTATGCCGGCCTCCTCGGGACAGGTTATTCGCATCAGGCTGTCCGCCGTCGACGATGTCGCAATCAACTGAGCCGCGGGAAAATTTTTTGAGAGATACTGCGAACACTGGCCGAGCGCCTGCGCGTGCGAATAGATGCGCTTGATTTTACCCTTGTCGGCGCCCTTCATAGTCACAAGTCTGTGGTCTATCCGATTGTCGTAAGAGGCAATGGCAAATATTTTGTCGTACTCCTGCATGAGGTCGAGATTCTGCGTTACCGCGCCGTTTACAGTATTTTCTATGGGTATGACGGCGGCATCAGTCCGCCCTTCGGCCAGCGCCTTGAATACCTCCGGAAAGCAGGAAAAGCTGACGAGTTCCGCATCGCCCGAAAGTTCTATTGCCGCCAGTTCGCTGTATGTGCCCTTCGGCCCGAGATAGCCGACTTTTTTTCTCATTTTATTGCCCTCGTTTGACGCTTATAAGCATTCAGAAGATAAATTTGCCTTAAACTTTATTGGCTATGTCCAAAAGCAGCCTTTCGGTATCGCACCAACCGAGGCAGGGGTCTGTAATCGACTTGCCGTATATGCGGTCCTCGCTCTGGTTGCCCTCCTCTATGAAGCTCTCTATCATGAATCCCTTTACGTTCTTCTTGAAGTCGGAGGAGTACAGGCGGTTGTTCATGACCTCTTCGCATATCCTTATCTGCTCTTTGAACTTCTTGCCGCTGTTGGAGTGGTTGGCATCGATAATAATAGCAGGATTGCTGAGTCCCGACTTGGCATAGCCGTCTATGACCTGCATGACCGTCTCGTAGTGGAAATTGGGCATGTCGTTGCCGTATCCGTCCACCGCGCCCCTTAAAATAGCGTGAGCGAGAGGGTTGCCCTCGGTCTTTACCTGCCAGCCGTTGAGCATGAATACCTGCCCCGACTGTGCGGCATAGATGGAATTCAGCAGCACTAAAATCGAGCCGCTCATGGGGTTTTTGATTCCGACCGCGACGTCCATTCCGCTTGCAGTCAGGCGGTGAAGCTGATTTTCCGAGCTCCTTGCGCCGACGGCTACGTATGAGAGCAGGTCGTCGAGATACTTATAATTTTCGGGATAGAGCATCTCGTCGGCGGCGGCAAGTCCGCTGACCTCTATCGCCTTTATGTTGAGATCCCTTATGGTCTGTATGCCCCTGAGGATATCCTCGGACTTGGTGGGGTCGGGCTGGGAGAACATTCCCTTATACCCTACTCCCTTGGTTCTGGGCTTGTTGGTGTATATTCTGGGAACGAGCACGAGCTTGTCTTTGATCTTTTCGTTGAGCTTTCCCAGCCTTTCCACATAGTCGAGCACGGGCGCTTCGGCATGGGCTGAACAGGGTCCGACTATTATTATGAGCTTGTCGCTCTTGCCGGTCAATACGTCGGCAATTGCCGCATCCCTCTCCTCTTTAATCTTTCTGAGTTCGCCCGTAAGGGGCTGAAGTTGCTTGATTTCCTCGGGTTCGGGAATTCTTAACTGTTTTTCGAACATTGTTTTTCCTCCGATAATTTTATGACGTCTTCCGCTATTTTGGAAGGGATGTACTCCTTGAACTGCTTATTGAAATGTATGCTGTTTCTGACGAGCGTGGAGCTTACGTGCGTCTGCGTCTGTCTTGCAGGCAGATAGATTGTTACCATATCGGGCATGAGCGCAAGACTGGCATACAGATTGCGGTTTTCATAGTCGAGGTCTATTCCGTCGCGTATTCCCCTCACATAAAACACCGTATCCTCGCGCCTGAGAAGGTCAACCGCCGCGCCCGAAAAGCTTATAACCCTTACGCGGCTCTGACCGTCAAAGAGCTTTTTTAAGAGCCCTATGCGCTCTTCCGTGCTGAAATAACAACTCTTGCCCGTATTTTCAAGCACGGCTACGACTACCTCGTCGAATATCTTAAGACTGTCGAGCACCACACCCTCGTGACCCGTGGTAGGCGGATCGAACGTGCCTGCAAATACACACTTTTTCACCTTACGTCTCCCCTTGAAAAGAATGTTATGTATGTCTTGCCGTACTTCCTCTCGTCGTACTTTTCAAGTCCCGACGAACTGCCGGCAAACGGTCTGTCCCTCTCATATACGACTGCGCCGCCCTCGTTCAGAAGATTGCGCTCCGCAATTATCTTAAGCGCGGGTTCTCCGTAATCGAAGCGGTAGGGCGGATCTATGAAGATGAGGTCGAACCGCGCGCCCGTCGAGCCCAAAAAATTAAGGTAGTCTAACCGGGATATCCTGTACTTTTCGCCGCCCTTGAGTTTTTTAAGATTTTTATTCAGCACTTCGAGCGACTTTTTGGACAGGTCGTTGAAATACACCTCTTGCGCGCCGCGCGACAGACACTCTATGCCGAGGTTGCCGCTGCCGCAGAACACGTCCGCGACGACTGCTCCCGTCACCCTGTACGACAATATGTTGAAGAGGCTTTCCTTTACCCTGTCCGCCGTAGGTCTGATGTCGTCGCCCTCGAACGGGACGAGGTTGAGCCCCCTGTATTTACCGCTTATGACTCTCATTTTCTGCGTTTTTTCTTCTTTGCCTTCTCGCTCTCGATGGCTATCTGCTCCTGAATTTTTTCTTCCTTGATTTTTCCCAGGTAATAGGCGATCATATGCACCGCCACGGGCATGAGCACCATTATGAAGCTGAGCGCCTCGTACTCCTCCCCGAGGTAAGAAAACGGGCAATACGCCCAGGCAAATATGTACTCGAGACAGAACGAACAGAAGACGTTGCTTGCGATAAGTTCGATAATCTGAATTATTATGAACGGAACGGTAATAAGAAATCCGATGAGCGCGCCCTTCCACAGCGCATATTCGCCAGTACGGTAAACCGCACGCTCGTCCGAGGAGCCAAGCTGCCTTTTCTTGTCGTTGAGCACGAATTTCCTGTATGCCGCCGCTCCGTTTGCCCTGCCGAAGATAACGAGGGAGATTATGAAAAGCGCCTCGCCGCCAATGAGAGCGAGCAGACTTACGCCCAGATCCTCCCTGTAGGCGGAATAGGCGATTATAGTCGCGCTGAACAGCACGGATATGATGAACGGGAACGCCGTGCCTGCAAGGATATCCTTGAGTTCGAAGAGAAATTTTTTCTTCTTTGTATAGGTAATCTCTTCCAGAACATAGTTATTTTCCAAAGTAAGTTATCCCCCTCTCGCTTATGAACATATCCAGCGGAACGTCCGTTCCGTCCTGGAAATTTTCGTCGGTAAACTGCACCGAGTAGCCTATACCGACTTTTATTCCGCCGTGCGAGCAAAAATATCTGTCGTAAAAGCCTCCGCCATAGCCCAGCCTGTAGCCCGACGGATTGACGGCTAATAGCGGCGTTATGACGACGTCTGCCGACCCTTCGAACGCCCTGCCCTCGGGCTCACATATTCCCATGGACGATTTTTTCATGTCTTCTCCGCCCGTCCAGGCAACGGCAACCATGTCCTTTCCCTCGACTCTGGGCAGATACACGCTTTTTCCGAGCGCGACAAGTCTGCTTACCAGCGCGTGCGTGTCCGCCTCCGACCCGTAACTGAAATAGACGAAAAATGACTGCTTGTCCGCAAACGCCGCAAGCACGGCGTCGGCTATCGCGCCGTCCGCCGCCTCCCTTGCGCACGATTGAATATCCTTGCGTATTTGCCTGTATTCATATCTCAGCCGTTCTTTCATATATCCTCAAACTTCGGCGCGTAACCGAACAGAGCACCTCGTAGCTTATCGTGCCGCACCGCGCCGCATACTCGTCGGCATCGGTCATTACGGGCATATAGTCGAGCGCTCCGCACCCTATAAACGCATCCATGCACAGCGTCTTTTCGCCGAGCGGAACCGTTCGGCTGAACCCGTCGGCATAGCCCAGCCGATAGGTATACAGCTTTTTGTACCGCCTTTCCGCCCTGTTATAACCCACTCCGCCGCCGATAAAGTCGACTTTCTGGGCAAGTCTTGCATATACCTTAAGCGCCTTTTTCAGACCCGTACACTTAAACCCCTTGGGAGCATAGCCGTAGAGCATTATGCCTGCCCTTACTCCGTCGCAAAGAAAGTCGCCTCCTCTAAGCAGACCTCCGCTCGCCGAAAGATGCGCCGTCGCCTCGGGCTGAAAGCGTTTTACCAGCTCTTCCGCCCTCTTGAAAATTTCAAGCTGACGGGCGCTTGCCGCATCGTCTTCGGCGGCATACAGATGCGAATACACGCCGTAAACGTTTTCCTTGCCCACCGCCCTGACTATCTCAGCAAGCTGTGACAGGGTACACCCGTAACGGTTCATGCCCGTATTTACGGCTATGTGCACTCTGCACCCCTTTGCCAGCCGCGCGCTGTCCATATCGCCGACGGACAGCGTAAGGTCGTAAAAGCGCGCACGTTCGACATCTTCAAAGTCGAGCGGCGGCGCGAGCACGAGTATGGGCTTGGTTATTCCCGAATTTCTGAGTTCTGCCCCCTCGTCGACTATAGCCACGCAGAAGCCGTCGGCTATGTCCTCAATTTCCGCGGCGACTTCCGCCGCGCCGTGTCCGTAGGCGTCCGCCTTGACGACGGCATAGAACAGCTTTCCCTCTGAAAGCTGTTTTATCCTCTTTGCATTGTTCCTTATCGCCGAAAGGTCGATTACCGAAAGTGTTTTTTGCATAACACAGGATATGCCGCGGCGCGATTAAAGGTTAAAAGTATATTCCTCTTTATTTTAACACATACTCGCGCGGTTTGCAATGATTTTTGCATTTTCGCGCTTTACTAAATATTATAGAGGTGCTAAAATAATGGCATGAAGGTCAAAGATTATATCATTTCTGAGCTCGAGCGCGCGGACGGCGGATTCATCTCGGGCGAGCAACTTGCCAAAAAGCTGAACGTCACGCGTCAGTCGGTATGGAAGGCGATAAAGAGCCTGCAGTCCGACGGATATCGCATAGACTGCGTGACCAACAGGGGCTACGCCCTCGGCCGCGAATGCGACAAGTTGTCCTCCGCGGTACTTGAAGAGCGAACGGGAATGTACGTTGAAGCATACAAAGAGGTCACATCTACCAATACCCTCGCTAAAGAACTGTTTTTAAAGCGCGGCGACTGTGCGATAGCCGCAGAGAGCCAATCGGACGGCAGGACAAAGGACGGACAAAACTTCCCTTCGCCTAAGGACAAGGGAGTTTACGTAAGCTGCGCCTTCTCTCTTAATGCATCTGCCGACTGCCGCCGTCAGGTTGCGGAAGCCTGCGAGAGCGCGGTTGCCGGCCTCATTGCAAAACTTTCGGGCGGCCGCACGCAAAGACGGGGAAACCGCATATTTGCCGACGGCAAGCAGGTCTGCGGCATACTTACGGAGGGCATCGTAAACCTCGACTCCGACGAACTTACCTGCATTATAGTCGGCACGGGCGTTTATACCGCCTCGGTAGCCGAAGAACTGGGCTACGTCGAATGCGCTCAGCGCAGAAACGAGCTTATTGCCGACATCTGCAACGCACTCCGTTCGGCAATCTCTCCCTTTAAAAAAATCTAGGTCACATCGTAAACTTCATACACTAAGGACAATAAGAGCCGCCATCACCGCAGAAATTTTGCGGTGACGGCGGCTCTTAAATTATATGCCGGATCAGTTTTTGCGCGGCTCCGAACGGAAGGCAAATTCGCCCTCCCAGACGTCGACGGTGACGACCTCGCCGGGGAGAATGTTGCCTGCGAGAATCTCGTCGGACAACCTGTCCTCAAGTCTTCTCTGTATAGTCCTCTTGAGCGGACGAGCGCCGTAAACTTCGGAATATCCCTCCTCGACCAGCTTATCCATGGCGGCATCGGTGACGAAAAGCGAAATATTTCTCTGCTTGAGGCGCGAGCGCAGCTCTTCGATAATCTTTACGCAGATGCTGCCTGCTTCCTCCTTTGTCAGCTGACGGAAGACGATTATGTCGTCTAACCTGTTGAGAAATTCGGGGCGGAACTGTTCTTTAAGGGCGTCGTTTATGCTCTCCTTCATGTCCTCGTAGCCGTCGTCCGAAGAGGATGCGAACCCGAGGGACGCCACCTTCTTTATGCGGCTTGCGCCGACGTTCGACGTCAGTATTACGATGGTGTTCTTGAAGTTTATGACCCTTCCCTTGCTGTCTGTCAGTCTGCCGTCGTCGAGAATCTGCAAGAGTATGTTGAACACGTCGGGATGCGCCTTTTCGACTTCGTCGAAGAGCACCACCGAATAGGGCTTTCTCCTGACCTTTTCGGTGAGCTGACCGCCTGCGTTCTCGTCATATCCGACATATCCCGGAGGCGCGCCTATGAGCTTGGAGACGGTGTGCTTTTCCATATATTCGGACATATCCAGCCTTATCAGCTGCTTCTCGTCGCCGAACATGCACTCTGCAAGCGCCTTGGCAAGGTCGGTCTTGCCGACGCCCGTTGGACCTACGAATATGAACGAACCTATGGGCTTGCCTGCCTCGTTAAGTCCTGCCCTGGCACGTCTTATAGCCCTTGCCACGGCAGACACCGCCTCTTCCTGTCCTATTATTCGGCTGTGCAGATTCTCCTCGAGATGCAGAAGTTTCTGGCTTTCCTGCTCGGTGAGCTTTATCACGGGCACTCCCGTCCAGCCGCTGACAATCTTTGCTATGTCGTCGCTGCCTATCGTCGGCGAGGACTGTTTGTTAGAGCGCCACTCGGAGTTGAGCTCCTTTATCTTTTCCTGAACCTCGCTTATCTCATTAAGAAGGTCCTGCGCCTTGTCGTATTTTTCGCCCCTCGCCGCCTTGTTCTTCTCCATGTTGAGCCGTTTCAGGCGCTCTTCAAGCTCCTTAAGCTCCTCAGGAGAATTATAGCTGTCCAGGCGCGCCCTCGACGCCGCCTCGTCTATGAGGTCGATTGCCTTGTCGGGCAGGAAGCGGTCGGTGATATACCTGTCTGACAGCGTAGCCGCCGCGATTATCGCCTCGTCGGAGATTACGACCTTATGATGCGCCTCATACTTATCCCTGAGTCCGCGCAGAATCTCTATGGTATCCTCGACAGACGGCTCTTCGACCTGCACGGGCGTAAACCTGCGCTCTAGCGCGGCATCCTTTTCGATATGCCTGCGGTACTCGTCGAGCGTCGTCGCGCCGATAGTCTGCAACTCGCCCCTCGCAAGCATAGGCTTTAGGATGTTGGCGGCATCCATCTTGCCCTCTCCCGTAGCCCCTGCTCCCACGAGCTGGTGAATCTCGTCTATGAATAATATTATGTTGCCGTTTGACTGCACGGTGGAAATGGCATCCTTAAGTCGCTGCTCGAAGTCGCCCCTGTACTTGGCGCCCGCGACCATGCTGGCAAGGTCGAGCGAGAAAACCGTCTTGCCCCTGAGAAGGTCGGGAACCTGATTTCTGACGATTGCCTGCGCAAGCCCCTCGACTACCGCCGATTTTCCCACGCCCGGCTCGCCTATCAGCACGGGATTATTTTTCGTGCGCCTGGAAAGCACCTGTATTACCTTGTCGATTTCCTTTTTCCTGCCTATGACGGGGTCTATCCTGCCCTCCCTGGCCTTCTGCGTCAGATCGACGCCGAACTGCATCAGCCCTTCGTCTATCGTCTGTTCCCTGCGCTCGCCCTTATCAGAGGAAAGTCTGTGCGCCGAACCGCTCTTTTCATATCCGCCCCTGAAAATGCCGTACGAGGGAGCATCGTCCTCCTCGTCCTCGTCTTCGTCGTCCAAGTACCCTCCCGACGACAGCGACAGCTCGACCTTTGCCGCAAGCAGCGAAAGATTTACGCCCAGCGCGTGGAAGATGCGCACGGCAAAACAATCGTGCGATTCCATTATCGCCTTGAGCATATGCTCCGTGCCTGCAAGCCCGTCTTCGCCGTTGTATTCTATCGCCAGAATTATCGCCCTTTCGAGCGTGTTCTTCGTCCTCGGCGTGAAGCCGACTATCGTGCAGTCCCTGTCGATTATATTGTCGAGATAGCGGCGGTAATCTTCCTTTTTTACTCCGCAGGAACTCAACAGCTTTGCCGCCGTACACTCGGGCGTGGCAAGCATTGCATAGACCACCTGCTCGCTGCCTATATATGTAATGTCAAGCGATTTGGAAATCTCCCTGGAACGGGCGAGAACGGTCTGCAAATTCCCCGTAAATCTCTGTGTATCCATGTGCTTTTTTCCTCCTAAATATCATGGGCAAAATGTGCGTTCGTCGGCACATAGTATGGGGGCAATCAACATTTTGAAACGATGCTCTTTATCCTGTTTGAGGCGTATTGCGCGCGGTATGAATCCCTCTCCTCGCTGGTAAGTTTTCTGCCTGCGAGCACGTTGAGGTTGGAGGGTTTCATCTTTATTGTCAACTCGTCTATCCGGGTCGTATCGCAATTGAGATACCCGAGGCACGCCGCAAGTTTGAGATCGGCGCACAGCGAAGAAAATTCCTCGCTGGGCATGAGCGCGCAGTTGGTAAGTATGCCGTAAGCCCTGAGGCATTTGTCCTTGAGCGCAAGCCCGTTCGCGCCGTTTCTGAGATTCTTTCTCTCGACGGCTTCGAGCTCCTCAACCTTGGACACGGCCTCCTCCACCTGCGTTAAAATCTCTTCCTCGCTGACGCCGAGAGTCACCTCGTTGCTGAGCTGATAGGTATATCCCTCCGCCGAGCTGCCCTCGCCGTACGCTCCCCTTATCGTCAGTCCGTTGCGCCTTGCCCTGCTGACCAGTTCGGGCATGAGTCCGCCTATTGCCAGCGCAGGCAAAAACATCATTACCGACGCCCTGAGTCCCGTACCCAGATTGGTGGGACACGCCGTGAGGTAGCCAAGTTGCTCGTCATACGCAAAGGCTATCGACCGCGCTATCAGAGAGTCCTTGGCACTCATTATGGCATAGGAGGAGCGCAGGGAAAGTCCGCTCTGTATGCACTGTTCCCTGAGGTGATCCTCCTCGTTTATCATTATGGACACATTGCCCGCCTCGTTGATGAGCGCGGCCGAACGGGCAGGCTTTTTCAAAAGCGCCGGACTTATAAGGTGATTTTCGACGAGGTTCAGAGCATCGTCGTCGGATATCGAATCCATATAATATAGTCTGAACTCGTCGACTTTGTTTATGGCGGAACTTACAGAACGGATTATTTCCTTTGCCTGCTTGTCGCTTTTGAGCCGTTCGGGAAAAGGATAGCCGTTGAGATTGCGCGCAAGCCTTATGCGCGACGATACTACCGTGCCCTGCATGAAATCAGTCATTCTTTCCCCTCTTGAGTTTTTTCTTTATCTCGTCAAGCCTGCCGTTTATGCGGCTTGCCTTTATATAATTTTTGCTCTTCAGCGCCTGTTCGAGTTCGTCCTGAAGGGACGAGAGCTGCATTCTCAAGTCGTGTTCGGAAGTATATACCCCTCCGCCCTTGCCTATGTGCGTCGTCTTGCCCTGAATCTTGGCGATATGCGGCAGAAGCTCGGCATTGAATACGTCATAGCAGCTCGGGCAGCCTAACAGCCCCGTCCTCTCATAGTCCGAAAAGCGCATTCCGCAAGCGGGACATACCTTTTCGCCCGTCTCCTCCTCGCCGAAAAGCCCCGCCAGAATGGCACCCTCGACGTTGCTTTCAAACTCGCCGTATGTATATGCGGCGCACTCCGCGCAGAGATGCAGTTCGCAGGGCGTGTTGCCTATGTATTCGATATGGTTTATTGTCGCTTCCCTTTTCTTGCAATTCTGACAGAGCATAATCAGCCGATATTCCCCGAAAATAAAAAAATCCTATTTATATTATAAGACTTTTTCGCGGCATGTAAACACTTTAGCGCACGTTCGATTAATATTTTTGGCGAAAATATTGCTTATTTTAATTGAAATCGCAAAGACGCTGTGCTATAATGAAAAAGTAGTAAATGAGCGCGCGGCACGGCCTTGCAACGCCTCACGCGCGTTTAAATTTTTTGGAGGACAGTAATGCAATATTCAAAAGACGTTGAGAACATGATTTGCGTTGCCAAGGGCGTTTCCGGCAGATTCGAGCACGGCCCCGCTCCCATTCCCGAAGAAGGTCAGTGGATTCAGGCAAAGGAAATCAAGGACATTAAAGGTCTTACCCACGGCGTAGGTTGGTGCGCACCCCAGCAGGGCGCTTGTAAGCTTACCCTTAACATCAAAGACGGCATCATTCAGGAAGCCCTTGTAGAGACGATCGGTTGCTCCGGCATGACCCACTCGGCAGCTATGGCAGCAGAAATTCTTCCCCACAAGACCATTCTCGAAGCTCTGAATACCGACCTCGTCTGCGATGCAATCAACACCGCTATGAGAGAGCTCTTCCTGCAGATAGTCTACGGAAGATCCCAGTCGGCATTCTCCGACGACGGTCTGCCCATCGGCGCAGGTCTCGAAGACCTCGGCAAGGGTCTGCGTTCGCAGGTCGGCACCATGTACGGCACGGCTGCAAAGGGCGTAAGATATCTTGAAATGGCTGAAGGCTATGTTCTTGCTCTTGCTCTCGATAAGAACAACGAAGTATGCGGCTATAAGTTCGTTTCCCTCGGCAAGATGACCGACTTCATAAAGAAGGGTCTTACCCCCAACGAGGCATATGAGAAGTCCATCGGCACGTATGGCAGATACACCAAGGAACAGGGTGCTGTCAAGCACATCGACCCCAGAACCGACAAGGAGGTTGACTAATTATGGCACTTTTTGAAGGCTATGAAAGAAGAGTAGACAAGATCTTAGGCGTACTTAAAGAGTACGGCATCAATTCCATCGAAGAATGCAAGGACATAACCCTTGCAAAGGGCATCGACTGCGATAAAATCGTAAGAGGCACCCAGCCCATCTGCTTCGAGAACGCTGTCTGGGCATATACCGTCGGCGCTGCAATCGCCATCAAGAAGGGCTGCAAGAAGGCCGCTGACGCCGCAGCCGCAATCGGTATCGGTCTGCAGAGTTTCTGCATCCCCGGCTCCGTCGCTGAAAACAGAAAGGTCGGCCTCGGCCACGGCAACCTCGGTTCCATGCTCCTTCACGAAGACACCGATTGCTTCTGCTTCCTTGCAGGTCACGAATCCTTCGCTGCAGCAGAAGGCGCAATCAAGATTGCCGAAAACGCAAACAAGGTAAGAGTTAAGCCCCTCAGAGTCATCCTCAACGGTCTCGGCAAGGATGCGGCTTATATCATCTCCCGTATCAACGGCTTCACCTATGTAAGGACGGAGTTCGACCCCTATACCGAGACGGTTAAGGTAGTTGACAGCGTTGCATTCTCCGACGGCGCACGCGCAAAGGTAAAGTGCTACGGCGCAGATAACGTACCCGAAGGCGTAGCAATCATGAAGCTCGAGCACGTATCCGTATCCATAACGGGTAACTCCACCAACCCCACCCGTTTCCAGCACCCCGTTGCAGGCACCTACAAGAAATGGTGCGTTGAGAACGGTCAGAAGTACTTCTCGGTTGCATCCGGCGGCGGCACGGGCAGAACGCTTCATCCCGACAACATGGCAGCAGGTCCTTCCAGCTACGGCATGACCGATACGATGGGCAGAATGCACTCCGATGCGCAGTTCGCAGGTTCCTCCTCCGTTCCCGCACACGTAGAGATGATGGGTCTCATCGGTATGGGCAACAACCCCATGGTCGGTGCTACGGTTGCCGTTGCAGTTGCCGTTCAGGAAGGCATGAGCAAGTAATACACACAAGATACTGTGTTTTAACTCAATTAAATAACAAAATAAAGTGGTTTTGGAAATTTTC
The DNA here is from genome assembly GCA_944354125.1 of uncultured Clostridia bacterium. GTDB lineage: Bacteria > Bacillota > Clostridia > Christensenellales > Borkfalkiaceae > Coproplasma. Next base: position 80,607 of record CALVPT010000009.1, read on the forward strand.
CAAAACCACTTTTCTTGTTAAATTTCTCAACCATAGGGTTGAACGGGCTCTCAGTTCAACATTAGTTCAACATTCATTACCAATGTTGAACTGAGTTCAACGTCCGATTTTTTTACCGATGTTGAATTTTTCGGCAAAAATTCAACATCATTCTACTATGTCTATTCAATTATACAGTTTATTAACTACAGCTCTGCCTCTGCTCCTTAAATTTTCCGTCGTATGTTCATAGACATCGATAGTTATTTTTAAGTTGCTATGTCCAAGGCGTGTTTGAATATATTTCTGCTCGGCACCGGCTTCAAGTAACATACTCGCATGAGTATGACGCAAAGAGTGAAAATCGAAATCAGGAAAAATTTCTTTCTTAATTACCCTTGATACGTGTTGCATTGTTCTGGGAGATACATAGGTACCGTTTTCTCTTATACATATTAGATTAATATGGTATCCGGAGTCATCATCGCTGATTTTATTTATGCCACACTCCCGTTCAGGCTTTGTCCCGTCAAAATATAAAGGATTTGCCGCGTAATAGTTTTTATAAAATATCCCATAGTAATCACGGGCTTTGAGCTGTCTATCTCTTGCGTTAGTCAAAATATTTGCCAACTCGTCACTTATTTCAACCACTCTATAAGACTTATATTTAGGCGGGGCAAAATACCAAAATCCATTACCACATTCAGCCGTACCGTTCTTTTTTATTATTTCCTCAAGTTTACGCTC
>CALVPT010000010.1 GCA_944354125.1 uncultured Clostridia bacterium
AATTTATTGTCGTTTTGCAATAGGCAAATTGAGTTTGGCGTCTGGCGGTTTTGTCTGTTTTACTATTGACGATTTTGGTCTTTTGTGGTATATTTATGACAATAACTTTCATTGTCTGTACTATTATGCTTTGAATTTATTTGTGCATTAAATGCGGAGGATATATGTTTCTTGCGACGGGAATTATATTGTTAATAATATCGCTTGTCATAATCTGTGCAATAGCCTTCACCACGGCGCGCAAGATTAAGGTTAGGGGCGAGATTGTCATTTCGAAAAAAAATCTCATATATCTCGTTCCGACATATCTGCTCATATATGTTCTGCATATGTCGGCTTGGCTCTATAACGGTAACGGCCTTGACTTTTTCAGCGGCTTTTCGCTATTAGGCTCCGCGCTGGAGGTAATAACCAAGTTCAAGGTGGACACGTCCCTAGTGCTGCCCGTATGTGAAGCATATCCCGTATACTATGCCGATTTCGTGCTTGCATATGTCGCCGGCGGTGCATCGGTAATACTAAGCGTGGCAAGTTTTTTCAGCCCTCGCATACGCAATTACTTTTCAAGACTAAGATATCTGCGCCGCGGCTGTGACATAGTCATAGGTTATTCCGAAGGCTCTATGAGATATCTCAAAAACAATAAAGGCTGCATATTGCTCGCCCCGTCAATGGCGCGCAACACGTATGCAGACCTCATAAGAAGCGGCTTTACCGTCATGACGTGTCCGCTCGGCTCATTGAACAGATTTTTGAAGGACGTACCGTACAATCTCATACTTTTCCGCGACGGCAAGATATCCTATTCGGACGTGACAGACCAGTTCATAGCCATCAAAAAATGTGGCCGCAAGGTCGCTTTGAATATGGAGGCGGAGCTGAACGAAGTCAAAATAATCAAGGAAAAACTCATTGCCGAGGCGGACAAGCAGGTAGCGGCATATATCAACTGTTTCAGCAGGCATGAAATTGTCGCAAGGCAATTCGTATGCCAATATCCCATAACCAAATATATTCCCCGTCATTTTTTCAACGATAATTGCACCCTGAAACATGACAAGGAAATAAACGTAGTATTCATAGGCTTCGGCAAAATGAACTATCAGCTCTTCAGAATGTGCTGCATGCAGTTTCAGTTTGCCGAGCAGGAGGGGGACAGACTGGCGTCAAAGCCTGTCAACTATTATATCTACGATAACCGCGACCAGGCGCTGCACAACGAGTTCCTGTCGCGCATAACGTATGAGTTCGACGAGGATTTCAAGGATTGCGATTTTCCCAGGCCGGACAGAATATGCCGCATAGCCGAGGTCAGACAGACGGACATCAATTCGGTGGAGGCGCGCAGAAAGTTCTGCGAAGTGGCAAACGGCAATTCCTTTACCTATTTCATCATATCCCTAAATGCAGATCTGGAAGACGCCGCCTATGCACAGACGTTGAAGCGCATGCTTCCCGACAATGCGGCATATCGCATATTCGTCAGGAATAAGAGCAATGCGGAAAGATTGTGCGACGACGGCATAATATATTTCGGCGAAGAGGGGCAGATATACACTCACGGGTGCATAGTGAACGACGATTTGTCCGAACTTGCGCTACGCATAAATATGCTGTACGACAGCATAGGAAACCCTCCCGAATGGTTGCGTAAAATAAGAGAACTTCCTCCCGAGCGCCAGGCGGAGGAGTTGGACAGATGCCTTAAAGACGAGAGGAATATTGAGCTCATGCGGGTCAACTGGGAAAGCCGCCCGATGATAGAGCAGGCATCTAACCTGTATCACGCGCTCAGCCTTCCTTTCAAGCTCAATCTTCTTGGGTTCGATATGGTAAAGAGTAGCGGCAAGGACGACAGGGGAATATCCGAAGAGCAGTTCGACATCCGCTATATAAATACGGGTAAGGCGGACGACTATGCAGATCCCGAGTTCTTTTTCGGTACGCAATCGTCAAACGTGTTGGCGTTCATAGAACATTCGCGCTGGAATGCACTTTATATTCTCTATGACTATAAGCAGATGAGGAAGAAGGACATAGTCGCAAAAGAAGTTAAAGATAATGACGGCAATGTGCGCATAACTGCGCCGCATAAAGATGCCGCGCGCAAGCGGCATGCCTGCATTACGACATATTACGGGCTGAAAAAATTGATTTCTTACAAGTTTAAGGTCATGTACGGCGGAGAGGACATCTCAAAAGTTTCCCCTTCGGATAAGCGGCTGCGCGAACTGTATAACATATATCGTTATGACTATATGGACCTCGACCGCATATATCGTGAGATTACTTCAATCGGATATAAAATAGTAGACAATCAGACACGGCAGATTTAAGTTATGGAAGAAGAAAAGATTTTTTTGAGTTATCATTCGAGCAAAGTCGAACTTGTCGAACATCTTGCAAAATATCTCGAGCGCAACGGCATAAAGTCGTGGTATGCCGCCCGCGATATCCGTTCGGGCGAGGAATGGGACGAGTCCATTCATTCCGCCATAAGGAATTGTACCGCCGTCGTTTTGCTGTTCTGTTCTCAGGCAGACGCCAGCGTTCAGGTCAAAAGGGAAATGTCCCTTGCCGACAAGTACAAAAAACCTGTTTTCTGGGTGAGGGTGGAACGGGTTGAGCCCAATAATCTCAGCTATTTTTTAAGCGCTACGCAGTGGCTTGACTGGATGGATATGCGCGATATTACTCTTGAAAAGCTCGTGCAGGACATAAAGAGCGTCAAGAACGGAGGGGAGGTTACCCAAGACAATTCCTCTCCGACCGATGATATGACCGCCTTCCAGCACGCCAAAAAGCACGGCAACTGGGCGAAGGGAGTAATAGCGTTGGACAGCGTGCGCGATATCGCGGAATGTGCCGCCAGGGTATATTTCTGTTTGGGTAACAAATTTCCGGATGGGTCACTCGTGTTGCCGACGGGCAGAAGCGCCACTCAACTGTTCAGGGCAATGATTAGAATTGCGGGAGAATATGACGGTTGTCCGTTCGACGAAGCTCACCTCATTTCCGATACCGAAACTTTCGGAGTTTGGAGCGGACACGAGACAAGCCGCACTCGTCACATAAACGAAATGCTCATCGAGCCTCTTCAGGAGATGGGCAAAGCGCCTCAAAAGAGCCAACTGCATCTGCTTTCGGGTATATATACGGACAGCGACCCCGTCAAAAATGCCCAGAAGGTAATAAGGATGTATCCTCCCGTAGTACACGCGGTCTCCGTATCTCCTCTCGGTGAAATACTTGCCTATGAGGTCGGTACATACAACGATACGGAAGATATCATAAATGATGCGCCGAAAATAGTGGAAGTAGGCGAACATAGCAAGAAGTACATAGACCCCAATCAGCCGTCAAAATCAATAATAACCATAGGAATGGGGACGGCGCTTTCGGCAGATGTGCTTCTAATACTGGCATTTGACTTGCAAAAGGCAGGCATACTTCACAGACTGTTCAACGGAACCATAACGGCAGGCATTCCTGCTACCATTTTGAGAAACCATCCCAACGCATATGTGCTCACGACCAGGGCGGTTGCAAAGGAGGCGGAAATAGAAGATTATGTTTCAGACTGCAAGGATGCAAAGGAGGCGGCAGAGTGGATAATTTCAAATTGACAAGGCCTTCCTTGGTTTTCGACTTCGACGGAACCATGGTAAAGCTTTTCAGCAATTATAATCTAAAAAAAACCTCCTCGCATCTTAAAGAGGTCGTAAAGAAGTATGGCGTCGGGTTTGACGATAAACTTGATGCTTTTGACGTTTTTTCGGTAATTTCTTGCGCTCTTTCTCCGACGGATACGAGGAGGGCTGAGGCGTACAGAGAAGCAGACACCGTACTTACGGAGGCGGAGTTGGAGGCGGTAGTAACGGGACAACCCGTAGACGGCGTTGCCGAGGGCTTGACTCAACTGTTTGAAGAGGGGTTCAATCTCGGCATAGCCACAAATAATTCGGCAAAGTGCGTTTCGGCATTTATGTCAAGGTATTGTCCCACCGTCGCCATTCCTGTAGTTGGCAGAGTGGGCGAAAGACCCGAGCTTATGAAACCCGATGCATGGTCTTTGGTCACGGTCATGAATAAGATGGGCTGCGTCGCTCAAAATACAATTCTTATAGGGGATACTTCTAGGGATTACGAATGTGCGGTAACCGCCGGCTGTAAATTTATAGGCATGGCTCATTCGGAATATAAGTATGAACGACTTTTGAAGATAATCGACGCTAAGGACATCGTGTGCAATTACAGGGAACTTAAAGAAAAGTTGCTTAGCATTAGCGGCTGAAGCGATTATTCAGACTTTGACGTGAAATCACGGTCGGCTTAAAGTTGTTTTCTTTAATTTTAAATATGAGAAGGGGAATAAGATGAAGGACAGAGTTTTTATTGCGTGGAGCGGTACCAACGAAATAGCCTTAAAGGTAAAGCACGTGTTGGAAAACAGGTGTAATTACAAGTGCTTTATCGGCGGCAACGAGACAAACGACTCAAACTTTGCCTCGGTAGGAGATACGGTATTGCAGCAAATCAAAAGTTGCAATCAGGCGATAATAATATTTCAGAAGAGGAAGGACGGCTTTATAAGCAATAATCTGTTCTTCGAGCTGGGCTATGCTCTGGCAAGTTACGGGCAGACTAAAGTACACTGTGTCCGCCCTAAGAACGAAACGCTGTTGTTGCCGTCTGATTTCGATAATTCTTTTGTAGAGCCCATAGACGATGATGACAGCGAGACGCTCGTCAACGGAATAGTCGAATACTTCCTCGCACGGCAGAAATTGTCGGTCAATACCAATAAGATGCAGCTTATCAACAACAGGTATCAGATAAGGGAATATATCAAGCGGCATTTTTCTGAACAGGGCTCTAAGTGTTCCGACTATGAATTGGCGCAATATCTGTTGTTTTATGTTCAGGCAGCCCAGATGTTCGACGATGTAGGCACGGTTCGCAATGAACTTATGGCGTTCAAACAGACGTATCAATACAACTTTTCGGCAGAACTCAGCACGTCGGTTGACATCTGTCTTACGTTTTTCGATCTGTATTCGGGCATAAAAATTGACGAGAACAATGTTGCGTATATAGATAAAAATACATATCGCGGAGTAAAAGAAAAATTCTCCAGCATAGATGCCGATATTCACGAAGACGACACGGGAATTTTTGACGAATGGGCTAAGATTTTCGTATGTGATTATATGGTCTTTGCGACAGACCTGTTTTTGGGTGACCCCGAACTGAGCGCGGAAAGAAAGAACAAAATTGCCCACAGGACTATTGAACTGGCTGATAAGTGCATTGAGCTCATAGAAAAGCTTCAGACGGTAGCTCCGATAATTGAAAACAATGACCACGTGGGCATTTTATCGCTGTTCAAGTCATATATTTACGAACACAAATTTATCGCATATGATTTCCTCGGCGATGAGCAGGCAGTCGAATGGCTCAAGCGCACCAAAAAGGAAAAGGCGTCATTGAGGAAGAATTTCAGCCATGGCACAATCGATTCCAGAATTTCAGAAAATCTTGACATGGAGTATAGTCTGACGCTAATCAAATATCTGTCTTATTCGGACAAGTTAGGACTTGACGAAGAGGAGATAGAGGACAGCGTGGATGAAATCGGCGATTTCCTTACCCGAACCCATGACAGAAAATCGAATAACAAATTCATGGAAAAGGTAGCCAACGCATATAAAATGTATTCAAAATCAGTATAGATGCAACTATAAGCGGCAATCAGAAAAACCCCTCGGTATGATTTGGCCATACCGAGGGGTTTTCATATATTCAGCTTTTAAAACTTTGCTATATCAGTTCATAATCTACCTTTTCGGCTTCTTTTAAGATAAATTCGCGGCTGTAGGTCGTGTATCCGCGGTCGATTACCGAAGTTTTAACATCTCGGTCGTAGGTATGACCGTCCCACAGCATTACGACTTCGCCGGAGACCCCGCATTCTTTTGCCCTTGTTATGAAGGTATACCTCAATTCGTGAGTATGGCGGGAGGGGAAGAGCCTCTTCATTGCCGAGTCTATCGTATGCACGTTCGTCGCCTTTGCCTTTTCGAAATCTACATATTCCAGCACCCTCTTAAATACGGGAGTAAAGGGAATGGTGCGCCTGACTTCGCCCTTTCCGAGCCTTGTCTTGCTGGTTATGCAGGTCAGCTCTTCGCCCTCGACGGAAATGGTTGCAAGCTCTGACTTTCTCAGTCCGAAATAAAGGAGTATCAAAAGCGCCGAACTTGCAGCACTTTCAATGTTTTGAATGCAGAAGTCGACAAGCCTCTTTTCTTCCTCCCTAGTGAGCGCGCTGCCCTTCTTTGCCTCATAGTAGGGGAGGGTAATCTTCTTCATGGGCGAAGTAATATTCAGATCGTCGCATATTATGTCGAATATGCAGGTCATAATCTGTTGCAGCTTTTCCGCAGTGCGATGCTTGCCCTCGTCGACAATCGAAAACAGATATTTCTGTATGTCGGGTCTTGTAATCTCGTCTATGTACTGCCCATCAAACGCCTTAATAAGGTTATATCTGCACAACCTTTCGTATTCCTTATAAGTAGAGGGCTTGGTTGTTCTCTTTTTAATTTCCAGCCATTCGTTTACATAGTCGTTGAAGAGTATTCTCTTGGGTTTTTGAGAAGTAACGGGTTCTTCGCCCTTTTTTCGGGGGAATGTGGGCTCTACGCCCTGCTCCGAAAGTGCGTTGAGTTTAGCTATGAACTTGCGCTTCATCTCGTTGAAGTCCTTGGAACTTGCATAGACGTCCATTCCGTTGCCGCGATAGTGTGCCTCATAAACGCCCTTATGATAGCGGTAGGAAATAATCTTATCCTTACAGGCAAAAATCTTTCTGTACATTTCGGGTATTTCATTTAACTCCTTTTTGTTGAGTTTAAAGCTTTTACTGGTGCTTTTGTCGTCTTTGGTTGGCTTTTTGGCGGCAGACTCGGGCAGATTTGCCATCATTGTCTGCAGGGTAGAGAGGGCGATCGCCTCTGAGGCAAGCTGTAAAAGTTTGCCCTGCAACTTAGGGTTTATAAAGCCAACCTCTGACAGTTCTTTTAAGATATCGGTTACTTGTTCCTGTGTCATTTTGGTGTAGTGCGGCATTAGGTTCTTTGCCGCTTTATCCTCCTTATCCGTATTTCGGGTCGGAAAATTCCGACAATAGATTTTCATCTAATGTCAAATTTCACCCCCTTAGTCAGATGTTGAGGATATATTTAAAGTATCTTCTTCTGATTGTGGATAGAAGGTCGAATATTGTTCCCGTACATTTGCCAAGATGTCTGCCAATCTCCCTTAAACTTGCGCCCGACATCCTGTAATTTAAGATCTCCTTATGCGTTTCGGTCAGCATCATCTTTGCGACCATCTCATCGGCGGCGGTATAGTCCTTACTGTCGTTATGTTCAATCTCTGCTCTCGGTTCTAAGTTGGGGTAGAGATTTTCTGCGCTTAAATCTGAATAAAGCCTGCGGTATTTTGCACAGATTATTCGAGAAATTATTCTGTAACACTGAATTTTGAGCGTTACCTTCTTTCCTTTACGCGTGATTTTATAGACGTCGTCCAGGTGCTTTCCGAAGTGTTCGCATAAAAAAAGAGCGACAGCCTGAACAAGTTCATAGCTGTCGGAAAGTACGTGTCCTAAGTCTCCTCTGTGGGCGATATCGTAAATAAGTTTTCTGTGAATTTTCAGGATGAAACATCCCGAATAAGCTGTCAGTGCTTTGGTTTCCTTAAGGGCAATGAGTTCTGCCATGGTCTGTACGTTTTCGGGAGATATGACCTCCGTCAAAACCTCGAAACCTTTTACTGATTTGGTCATCTTTTTTTACCTCCGTATGTTATTTTTTTGTCTTTCGACGGGGTAAAAAGGGCATGGGCGGTTAAAAGTTGTATTCTCTTTTTATCGCAATGCCGCTGTCAACAGAGCGAATAAATTTCCTCTTGTTTAAGCCTTGACGTCGCGGTGAAATTTACCGAGCGGCGTTGACAGGGGGAAACGGCTATGCCAAAATATCCCCTCGAAAGAAAAACATAAGGGAAAAATGTCCTGCCCGATTGACATTCTTGACCTTTTGTGTTACAATACAAACCAATGTTTATAAAATGGGGACAGAATGTTTAAAGATTTGAATCACGCAGACAAAAAATATAAGAATAAATACGGCTTTGTGGAGATAAGAAATCCCGAATATATGTGCGAGTTCTATGACGAACGTTTCGGCGAAACGTACGTTGACGAAATGAAGTATCTTATGCGCAAGCCATCGCCTGCTGAGCGGAGGGAGATTGTAATAAATTTAATAATGCAAAACAGCGGCAGACGATTTAAGATAGGGCGGCTTGCCGAGCTTCTTGCCGTATCCCAAAGGACGGTTCAGTCGCTTTTGAAGAGTCTGAGGGAGGACGGGCTGATAGAAGCGGTCAGCGTCTACGGCAAGAACGGGGCGCAGCTGTCCAGCCGATATCGCTATATCGGTCCGCCCTGCAAGGTATACGGCTCGGGGCTGACGCTTGAAAGTTTGTACGACAGCGAAAATGCCGCAGGGTTCAGGCATTGGGCGTGGAAAGATTTCGCTTTCAGACACGACGGCAGATGGCACAACGTTATGTGTCAGGTGTTTTCCAAGTTCCGCGCGAACGAGGCAAGGCGCAAATATCTTCAAGATAAGGGAATAAAGGGAGTCGTTCCGAATGGGATAAAGTACATCGTTCTGCGCTATTCCTATTGGAAGGGGGAGGCATATAAAATATGTTCGTACGACGTCGATAACGACTGTGAATTTTTCAGGGCGACCAGGGACGGGACATACAAGTTTGAACTTAAGACGGAGCGCCAATATGACATAGTGCGGATAAACGGGCACAGGCTTTTATTGTTTTACATGGGCAATGCGTCTGACCCCAAGGTCAGAATTTATGACCTGAAAGAGGGTAAAAAGCAGGCAACGTTCAGTTGGTTCGGCGAAAATTTAATAGCGTTTGAAAGGCGGCTGGAAGGCGATATGGCAGAGGAGTTCATGCTCTGCGGCGACTTCACGACGAGGTGATAAAGGCGGAGAAAAAATCTTCGTCTTTTTTCTTTTCACCCGGGTGAAATTATGTATTAGAGAGCGAATGGCACAGTTTCCGCCCATACGCAGGCAGATAATTGCGCCATGAATAAAGCCCAATAGGGGAAAGGAGGTGATTGATATGGATAAGGAGCAATATTTCGAATGGTATCCCGACTGCAAGGTATATTTCGACGGAAGCAACTACATAGCTCTGCCTAAGACGCACAATCCCGCCAGGCGCAGAAAGCCGCACCATAAAGTCATTACCGTCGTGCGCAGGGACGATAAATACGTGCTTGCCGAAAAGCCGAAAGTAAAGCTCGAGGAGGACATTGACGACGAAGAATCGCCGTTTGACGACGTTCAGGTTACGGTCGATGAAGTTATCGAACGGCAGCAAAAAGGCTCTGAGACGGCGAATGACGCGGCTTTTAGCGCATTCAGGATACGAACGACCGCCAAGGATATCTTTGAGGAGCTGTACGACAGATATATGCCGTTGAAATACGGCGAGCGCAGGACAAGGATATTCGACGAGATGCGCAATCTCTTCAAAAATGACGAGGCGGCTATAGCGTTTATCGACGATAATTTCAGGCGGCGCAGAAGGAACGTCATAGCGAGAAGACAGAGGTTTGCAAGAAAGGCGTACAATCAGAAATTTCAGTACTTTGTGACCTTCACGTATGACGACCGAAAGCACGACGAGGCAAGTTTCAGGAAAAAGCTCATCGGCACGCTCAGCAATTTCGCGCGGCGCAAAGGTTGGCTGTACATGGGAGTATGGGAGCGCGGAAACGAGAACGGAAGGGTGCACTTTCACGGCTTTTTATACGTCCCCGAAGGTGCCATGTGCGGCAGGTTCGAGGAGGTTACCGACTACAACAGAAAATCGGGGAAGCTCAGAACGATAGTGCAGAATACGTTTTTTGTCGATAGGTTCGGACGGAACGAGTTCGAGGAGATAGGCGGACCGCTCTACGGACAAGCGATGGCGTACATAATGAAGTACATGGAAAAACAGAACGCTGCGGCTGTATATTCCAAGGGGCTCTACAGTTATTTCCATTCGGACATATGCGGCGACGACGTAATCTGTAAACTGAAGCCAGACGACGAGACTGACAACAGGCTGATACTCTTTGACGACTTTACCTGCGTAAACGAGGGCGAGATTTTAGGCAAGGTCTCAAAGGATACAATCGCAAAGCTGCCAAAGACCGTATAAAGCGGCTATGGCGATGCGGAGAAATCGCGGCGGGATTTGCAAGCGGGTCAGCGCAAACCCGCCGCGCTCCGTCGCCATTTTAAGTCGTTGGCTCGTTGCGTGTGCCTGTCTCGGCGGCGCGCGTCAGCGCGGCGCCGCTTGTATCAAGACAGGCACACGTAATATCGTCATTTTCAAAATTTTGACAAATTTCAGCGTTTTTTAACGCTCAAAAAACAACTAAAAAATATAAAATCCGGAGGATAATATGAATTATAATTTACCTGAAAATTTAAAGACTTATACATTTTTCTGCGAGGAGGTCAATGACTTTGTAAGGTTGTCAAGATGCAAACGTCTGTGCCCTGCTACATACCGCAAGTGTTGGGAAAGCAAGCTCAGGCAGGATCTGGAACTCGACTGCGATGTCGAAAATGAAAGGCAAGCCGAAGAGTATATTTGCTGCCCTTATTGCGGCTCGGAAAACATGTTGGGCATGGCGTTCAACAGGTTTATGTGCCTCGATTGCAGCTCTTTTAAGACTGTTGACAAAGCCGAATATAAGGAGCTGATGGGCGAAGACTATCTCGAAATAGACGAGACCCGCCTTTCGGAAATGTTTAAGGAAATAAGGTAATCGCATAATTATAATTGCCCTCGCAATATGTGGCACTTAACGCAAAATATGGGCTTACAAAGTGTCCGAATTAAATAAATCTTCATATAATGGAGACGTCGGAGGAGGAAATGTATGCGCACTCTTAACGCCTTTTATTTCTCGGGAACGGGCAACACGCGCTATGTCACACGCTGTCTTTGCCGGAAACTTTCTGTTAAGTTCAGGACGTCTGTTTACGATATAACTGATAAGGCTGATTTTTCTGCACTTCTGAAGGAAGCGGATATTATTTTATTGGCGTATCCCATTTACGGGTCGGCTCCGCCCATACCTATGTGCCAATTCGTGCGCAGATATGGCGCAGATATCGCATGTAAAGAGGTCATAATTGTCGTTACGCAGTATCTTTTTTCTGGCGACGGAGCGTCAAGTCTTGGACGAACGGTTGAAAAGCTCGGGGTAATGTGACCTTTGCCGAGCATTTCTTTATGCCCAACAACCTTGCAGACTGCAGTATGTTTTCCATAAGGAACGGCGAGGACCTCAGAAAGACCTTAAACAGGGCTGAAAATAAAATTGATGTATTTGCTGAAAGGATAATCAAAGGCAGGTCATTCCGCCGCGGATATGGCGTAGTCTCTCATGCGGTCGGCTATTTTTGTCAGCGCAAATTATGGCGCAGGTGTCAGAATGCAAAGAGAAACAGCCTGCATATCAATGCTCAGAAATGCATTGGATGCGGACTATGTGCAAGACAATGCCCCGTCAAAAATATTATCGTGTCGGATGGTAGAGCTCAGCCTTTGGGTAACTGCGTGTTTTGTTACAGGTGCGTGAACAGCTGTCCGAAAAAGGCAATTACGCTGGTCGGCAAAGGTGACCATATAGTGCAGTATAGGGGCATAGAAGGCATTAAAGGGCGATATAAGCAAGAATAGTTGCATTAGTGGTAACAATACGGTATCGCTTAAGTAAGCAATATGATATGTCCAGATAGATAGGTTTGTTTTTATGGATAATTTACTTTAGAATCTTGTCGGTTTCAAAAAAATTAAAAATTTCACAAAAAATTTATTTTTGAAATTAACGAGGGAATATGTGTATACTAAATAAATTTAAGTGTTTTTTAACACAATATCGGACTGCGCTTCAAAAAATGCAATTGCCCCTATAATATGGCTTAATGAACGCATGTATATGCGTAAAACGTCAATAAAATAGTTAAAAATGGATGTATAAATTTTCCATTCCGTGTACTGTTTTATCGTAAAAACGATGGCGATATCAACTAAACTTTCACTTTTTTCCCTCCCGTACATATTTGTTCTAATTATTGACAAATGCTTTCGGTTATCCTATAATATAGTACAGATAAATCTTATCCATAATATTATAGGAGGGGGATGCCATGGGCTGCTTGACGTTCATCGTAATCGTTTTTGCCATCATGTTTCTGATTGCAGGCATTACGGTTTTCAGACGTTACAACATAAGCAGGGATCGCGTATGCGATACTCTCAAGCGCGTCTATGTCCGCATTTCCCGCTATGCAGGCATAATATTCATCCTCTTTTTGTTGCTTGCATTGAGCTACGAGCAGACTAAAGAGCTCGTAAATAACCTTCTGCCTGCCCAGAATTTGGAGCAGATAAAGCTCTATATCAAGCTCATATTCAGGTCTGAGTCGGTACTTTCGGCAGTGGAGGCCGTAACTGTCTATTCATTGCTCGTAAGTTGCTGCTCTGGTCTCGGTGCAATATTCGTAAAGGGCGTGCAGACCTATTTCGAGGATAACGTCATTGCGTTCAGCGATAAACAGGAGCCCAGAGTTTCGGCGACATCCTGCGAGCAGCGTTTTCCTTTGAAATCATTTCTCGTATATTCGAGATACAATTCATAAAAATTTAATATTCTGCTCACGGCAGCGGTCGTGAGTTTTTGGCGTATTTGTTATTTCTTGTTGCGGTTTAGTATGTGTTTCGACAGAGATTTACATGATACGCCTTTTTGTATGCTTTTTTGAGATATGAAGTAACGGACTATCAGTGCGAAAATTTTAGTAGGTAAGAGAGATTTTTATGCAGAACACATTGGAAAAAGAAAAGCTTTCAGCAGAAGAAAATGCTGAAACCACAGAGGAAGTCAAGATGCAGAGTGCAGATAATATTTCGGCTGTTGACAATGCTGAAGATGATGCGAATTTGGTTGAGCCGGAAACTGCAGTTTGTGCCAGCGTTGCCGTGTCAGGTATAGGTGGAACCGACAAAGAATGCGACGATATGGCTGAAATCAGATATGAGTCTCATGCAAAACATGGTTTTAGATATGGCTGTTATCTGTTTATAAAGAGAACTTTTGATATAGTTTCTTCGGGTTTATTCTTACTTGTATTCAGCTGGCTATATCTCATTCTCGCAATCGTGGTAAAATGCAGTGACGGTGGCTCTGTATTTTATAGACACAAGAGGGTCGGGAAAAATGGCAAGACAATTTATATTCCAAAGTTCAGGAGTATGAAAAAGAATGCGGATAAGCTTGAGGATATGCTTACTCCTGAGCAGCTTGAGCAGTATAAGAGAGAATATAAGATAGATAACGATCCCAGAATAACCAAGGTTGGCAGCTTCCTTAGAAAGACTAGCTTGGATGAATTGCCTAATATATGGGCAATATTCAAGGGTGATATATCTGTAATAGGACCCAGACCGCTGATGCAGTCAGAGGTTGAAGATAAATATGGCGAAGATGCGGCCAAGCTTTTGTCGGTTAAGCCAGGAATGATAGGTTGGTGGGCGGCAAACGGCAGAAGCAATACCACTTATGAGAGTGGTGAGCGGCAGAAATTAGAGCTCTATTATGTCGATCATTGTTCGCTGTGGTTGGATATTAAAATTATATTCAAGACAATTTGGAAAGTGATTAAGCGCGACGGCGCTAAGTGATTAAAAACAAAAGGAAAACTAAAGTATGATTATTACTAAAACACCCTTTCGTATGTCATTTTTTGGCGGTGGAACAGATATGCCGTCGTATTTCAATGAACATGGCGGTGCGGTTATATCTACTTCGTTCGATAAGTATGTCTATGTGACAGTAAGACATCTGCCTAGATTTTTTGATTATACTACCGAAGTTATATATTCTAAGTCGGAGCGTGTTCGTAGTATAGATGAAATCGAGCATCCTATGGTCAGGAATGCAATTAAAATGCTCGATATGAAAGAACTTCATATTGCATATGATGCTGATCTGCCTGCAAGGACGGGATTAGGTACATCGAGTACGTTTGCCGTGGGACTTTTGAATGCTTTTTATTGTCTAAAAGGCAAATATGCTTCTAAGAAACAGTTGGCAAATGATGCGATATATTTAGAAAGGACGCTTTGTAATGAAGCTGGCGGTTGGCAGGATCAGATAGCGGCGGCTTTTGGCGGGTTGAATCGTATAGATTTCAAGGATAACAGGTATCACGTAAATCCTATAATAATATCACCCGAAAGGAAGAAATGTCTCAATGATAATCTGATGCTGTTCTTCACAGGATTTACAAGATTTTCTGCTGAAATTCAGAAGTCGACAAAAGTCACTATGCAAGATAAACTTAATCAGCTTGCAGAGATGTATAGCCTCGTAGACGAAGCGCAGGATGTTCTTGAAAATAAAAACAGGGATATCGACGATTTTGGAAGGTTGCTTGATCAGACCTGGAAACTTAAGCGTCAGACCGGTAGTAAGATTTCTACAGGTTCAATTGATGAACTATATGATAAAGGTATTAAAGCGGGTGCCCTTGGCGGTAAACTTCTCGGCGCTGGCGGTGGCGGATTCTTACTATTCTACGTGCAGCCCGATAAGCAGGAAAGCGTACGCAGTGTCTTCTCCAATCTTATGGAGGTTCCCTTCGAGTTTGAGAACAGTGGCACTAGGGTAATTTATTACTCGCCAGAATTTTTTGATGTCAATGAGAGCAGAGAGAAATAAATTATGAAAGCTGTAATCATGGCTGGTGGCAAGGGTACTAGGATATCGTCGATCGCCAGTGATATACCTAAACCTATGATAAAGATTGAAGGGATACCTGTTCTCGAAAGAGAAATTGAGTGCCTTAGAACTCAAGGATTTATCGACATTATAATTACTGTCAGTCATCTTGGAAATATAATAATGGATTATTTCGGGGACGGCAGTAAAATTTCTCCTGTCACAGGTAAGCCTTTGGGTGTAAAGATTGAATATTATTTCGAAGAGCAGCCTTTAGGTAATGCCGGTGCGCTATTTAAAATTAGGGATAAACTGACGGACGATTTTCTTCTTTTAAATGCAGATTCGTTATTTGACATAGATTTCAACAGATTTGTAGCATATCATAGGTCGAAAGGCGGGTTGGTGACGCTCTTTACTCATCCGAACAGCCACCCGTATGACAGCGGCTTAATAATTGCTGACGATAATGGTGCTGTTGTAAAATGGTTGGCAAAAGAAGATGTCAGACCTAAATACTACAGAAACAGAGTGAATGCAGGACTTCATATTATTTCGCCTGAGCTTCTCGAGAGGAAGATAGACACCCCCAAAATTGATTTAGACAGGCAGATTTTAAAACCTTTGGCTAATACAGGCAAGATGTTTGTCTATGACTCACCCGAATACGTTAAAGATATGGGGACTCCGGACAGGTTCTATGCTGTCAGTGAAGATGTAAAAAGCGGTAAAGTTTCAGCAAGAAATCTCAGATATAAACAAAGGGCAATATTTTTGGATCGTGATGGGACAATAAATAAGTATGTCGGATTCCTTAGGAATATTGATGATTTTGAACTTGAAGATGATGTAGTTGATGCTATAAAGTTGATAAATAATAGCGGCTATCTTGCTATTGTGGTTACTAACCAGCCGGTTATCGCTCGCGGAGAAGTCAGTCTCAAGGAACTTCAAGAGATTCATAATAAAATGGAGACTTTGCTAGGACTTGATGGAGCCTATCTTGATGCTATTTATTTCTGTCCACATCATCCACATAAGGGATATGAAGGGGAACGCCCGGAATATAAGATTGAATGTCAGTGCCGAAAACCTAAACCTGGGATGCTTATGAAAGCGGCAAAAGATTTTAACATTGATCTTTCGGCTTCATGGATGATAGGCGACGGAGAAACTGATGTGCAGTGCGGAAAGAATGGCGGATGTCATACCGCTGCCATAAAAGGTGATTTCGGTGCTGATTTAATGGGAAATAATTTGTACGAATGCGTAAGTAAAATTTTAGCGAGAGAATATTAAGTTATGGAACAAAAATTATTAAAACATGTTGATTTATTGATAAAGCGTTATCCTTGTTTAAGCGCTTGCAAAAATGATATTATAGAAGCCTATGAAGTTCTAGAAAAGTGTTATTTGGATGGAAATAAGCTTTTGATTGCCGGTAACGGAGGAAGTTGTGCGGACAGCGAACACATAGTCGGCGAACTTATGAAGGGGTTTAAGCTTCCTCGTAAGTGCTCTGCCGAATATGCCGAAAGGCTAAAGGCAATTGATCCCGTCAGGGGAGAGGAACTTGCCAACAGATTGCAGGGAGGACTTCCTTCAATAGCGCTTGATGGCCATCAAGGATTGAATACAGCTTATATAAACGACGTGGAAAATGGCGGACTTCTGATGTATGCTCAGCAGGTCAATGGGTACGGTAAAGGAGGGGATGTCTTTTTAGGTATCTCTACTTCAGGTAATTCTAAAAATGTAATGTATGCAACAGTCGTAGCGCACGCTAAGGGTATGAAGGTCATAGGATTGACTGGTGCTAAGGGCGGAGAACTTGCGAAAGTTGCCGACGTTGCAATAAAAGTTCCTGAGACTGAGACATATATGATACAGGAATTACATCTTCCTGTATATCATACGCTTTGTTTAATGCTTGAAGATAAGTTTTTTGGAGAGTAATTGCTGAATGAAAATATTACAAATTAGTAATTATTATCCTCCTCATATTGGCGGAATTGAGAGTACTGCACATGATATCGCTACGGCAATTAAAGATACTGATAACGAGCAGAGAGTTTTTTGTTTTAATCACGAGCAGGGGGATAAGATTGATGAGGTTGACGGCGTAAAAGTTGTAAGAGCTGGATGCTTTGCAAAGGTCGCATCTCAGTCGCTGTCTTTGTCTTATGGAAAACTTTTGAAAAAAACGTTTAAAGATTTTACGCCGAATATCGTTATATTTCATTATCCTAATCCTTTTGGTGCAAGATATTTAATAAAAGTTTTAAGGAAATATCCAAATTGTAAACTTGTAATGTATTGGCATTTGGATATAACCAAACAAAAATTGCTGGGTAAACTTTTTGAGGGACAAAACAAGTGGCTTTTAAATCGTGCGATAGCTGTAGTGGCGACAAGTCCTAATTATATTGCAGGAAGCAAGTGGCTTCAAATGGTGAAGGAAAAATGTGTGGTTATTCCAAGCTGTGCAAAGAGCGCATTACTGCCTCTAAGTGAGAAAGAGTTAAAAATCAGTTCGAATATTAGAAAAGAGTTTAGCAATAAAATTATTTGTTTTGCATTAGGACGTCATGTAAAATATAAAGGTATGGAGTATTTAGTACATGCAAGTAGATTTTTAGACGATAAATTTGTTGTTTTGATAGGAGGGCAAGGGCCTTTAACGGAAGAGTTAAAAAATATGGCTGCTGAAGATAAAAAAATTTACTTTCTTGGAGTTGTGTCCGATTCTGAAGTAAGGGCATATATGCATGCGTGTGATATTTTTTGTTTTCCTTCTGTAACTAAAAATGAGGCTTTTGGTCTTGCGCTAGCAGAGGCTATGGCGTTCGGTAAGCCTGCTGTGACCTTTACGATTGAAGGGTCCGGAGTCAATTATGTATCTCTTAATGGGGTTACAGGAATTGAGGTTGAAAACAGAAATGTACAAGCATATGCAGATGCGATAATAAAACTGGCGGACGAAAAGGCTCTTAGAGAACAATATGGGGACGCTGCTAGACGGCGAGTTTTAGATAATTTTACAACTAATAAATTTAAATCAAATTTAATTAATTTATTAAAAAAATTATAATTAGTAAGAGGTAATTTATGAAAAAGGCTTTAATTACAGGAATCACAGGACAAGACGGATCATACCTTGCGGAGTTTCTGCTTGAGAAAGGCTATGAAGTACATGGAATGATTCGTCGAGCATCAGTTTCTACTACGCAAAGAATAGATCATTTGCTTGCAACTAACTCAATTATATTGCATGAAGGCGACCTCAGCGATTCAACAAGTATTATTCGTATAATAAGGGGTGTAGAACCCGACGAGATTTATAACTTGGCAGCACAGTCGCATGTGCAGATAAGTTTTGATGCGTGTGAATATACAGGCGATGTTGATGCGCTAGGTGTTTTGCGAATTTTGGAAGCTGTTCATATGCTTGGACTTGAAAAGAAGACTAAGATATATCAGGCGTCTACCTCGGAACTTTACGGCAAGGTTGAAGAATGTCCTCAGAATGAAAAGACTCCTTTCCATCCGTATTCCCCTTATGCAGTTGCAAAGCAGTATGGCTTTTGGATGGTAAAGGAATATCGTGAGGCATATGGCATGTTTGCATGTAACGGCATACTTTTCAATCACGAATCAGAGAGACGTGGAGATAATTTTGTTACAAGGAAAATTACTCTAGCTGCTGGCCGAATTGCGTGTGGTCTTCAGGACCATTTAGAACTTGGTAATCTTGATTCTCTTCGTGATTGGGGTTATGCTAAAGATTATGTTGAATGTATGTGGATGATTCTTCAGCATAGTGAGCCTGATGATTTTGTTATTGCAACTGGCGTTCAGCATACTGTGCGGGAGTTTACAACATTGGCCTTTAAATATGTCGGTATAGACCTTGAATGGAGAGGTCATGGTATTGATGAAAAAGGTTATGATAAGAAGACGGGTAAAATGCTTGTTTGTGTTAATAAAGCGTGGTTCAGACCTACTGATGTCGTTAATCTTTGGGGTGATCCTACAAAAGCAAAGACCGTACTTGGCTGGAATCCTCAGAAAACGAGTTATGAGGAGTTGTGTCGAATTATGGCAGAACATGATCTTGAACTTGCAAAAAAAGAATTGCTTTTAAAGAAATAAAATGAAAGCTTTGATTATAGGGGCGGCAGGATTTGTCGGAGAGTATCTTATACACGCCTTACAAAATGTAGGGTATGAGGTGTTTGCAACAAAGTTAAAACATGAAACGTTAAACATTGGCGAGGTTTCAGTTTTAGATTTGGATATCACTGATTTTTTGCAGACTAAAGAAGTATTGACTACTGTGATGCCTGATGTTGTTTTCCACTTAGCTGCTCAAAGTTCGGTGAAATTATCTTGGGAACGTCCACAACTGACAGCTAATATCAACATTGTAGGAGCAATTAATGTTTTAGAAGCAGTGAGAGTAGCATCGAAAAATATTAGGATATTGCTTATAGGTTCAAGTGAAGAATATGGCGCAATAGATTATACTCAAGCAGTAAGAGAGGATTTTATACCGGTACCTAAGAATATTTATGCTTTGACAAAACATGCTCAGGAACAGCTTGCTGAAATTTATAATAAAGCGTATGGCTTGGATGTTGTAATGACAAGGTCTTTTAATCATATCGGACCTAAGCAGGCGCATCAATTTGTGGTTGCTGATTTTTGTCATCAGGTTGCTTTAATTGAAAAGGGGTTACAGGACCCTATTATTCGTGTAGGTAATTTGGCGGCATATCGCGATTTTACAGATGTTAGGGATGTTGTGACAGCTTATATTACTCTTGTGGAAAAGGGCGAATGTGGTGAAATTTATAATGTGGGTAGCGGGGTTCCAATTCAGATAAAAACTATTTTGGATATAATATTATCTATTTCAAATAAGCAAATAGATGTGGTTGTGGATCCAAGTAAATTTCGACCGATAGACATTCCTTATATTTATGCAGATGTTACTAAATTAAAGAAACTTGGTTGGGAACCTAAATATTCAATAAGAAATTCAATAGAAGAAATTTTAAGTTACGAAAGGGATAGATGATAATGTCTTCTAAAGTTTACGGAATTATTATGGCTGGAGGTGGCGGAACGAGATTCTGGCCCCTTTCAAGAAAACAGACACCTAAGCAGCTTCTCAATCTGAGCGGACACGATATAATGGTCAACGAGGCGGCTTCGAGACTTGCTCAGGTCACTTCATACGACAATATTTATATCGTCACGAATCATACTCAGACGCCGAAGATGCGCGAGGTAACGCAGAAAAACATTAAGCCTGAGCATATTCTTTCCGAACCGTCCGCAAGAAATACTGCGGCTTGTATCGGATATGCTGCAATGAAAATTTTAAAGACCTGCGGAGATGGTATCCTTGTGATAACTCCTTCGGATGCATATATAAGGGATGAAAAAGAGTTCGCTCGCATTCTTGAAATTGCAGTAAATGCCGCAAGCAGTACAAATAAGCTTGTCACCGTAGGCATTACGCCGACGTTCCCTGCTACAGGATATGGCTATATTCGCATGGGACAGGCTGACGGCGATTACAAGCCCGTGCTCAAGTTCGTGGAAAAGCCTGATCTCGAGCGTGCTAAGCAATATCTTGCGAGTGGCGAATACGTATGGAATAGTGGAATGTTCGTCTGGAAGGCAAGCGTCATACTTGAAAAGTTCAAGGAGCTCCTTCCCGATATCTATGCGGATCTTGAAAAGATAGCATCTTCTTTCGGTACGCAAGAGGAAGAGAAAGTATTGTTCGACGTGTATCCCAAGATAAGGTCGATTTCAATAGACTACGGCATACTTGAACATTGCGACGATATCCTCGTTGTGCCCGGCGAATTCGGATGGAATGACGTCGGTAGCTGGGATATGATGAATGTGCTTCATCCTGAAGATAATGACGGTAACATTCAGCTTGGCGATACGCTGCTCATTGACTGTAAAGATACTACGGCATATTCAAGCGGAAGACTGGTGGCGGCTGTAGGAGTAAGCGGATTGGTTGTGGTTGAAACCCCGGACGCCGTTCTGATATGCCCTAAGGACAAGGCACAGGACGTTAAGAAGATAGTTGATGCTCTTAAAGAGAAGGGCAGAGCAGATTTGTTTTGAGGAGAATATATGGATTACAGAAGTCAATATGAGATGTGGTGCGAAAGTCCTGTCTTTGACGAGGATACAAGGCGCGAACTTAAATCGCTTACCGACGAAAAAGAAATAGAGGACAGGTTCTATAAGTCGCTGTCTTTCGGTACGGGCGGCTTAAGGGGTGTTTTAGGTGCCGGTACCAACCGCATGAACATATATACGGTAGGCAAAGCTACTCAGGGACTTGCTAATTTTATAAATTCGCAGACCAAGAACGGCAGCGTCGTCATTGCATATGACAGCCGTCGCATGTCCCCTGAATTTGCGCTCGACTCGGCGAAAATCCTTGCCGCTAACGGCATTAAGGCATATCTTTTCGAAAGTCTTCGGCCTACGCCTGAACTTTCCTTTGCAGTGGGAGAGATAGGAGCTACCGCAGGCATAGTCATAACTGCAAGCCACAATCCTCCCGAATACAACGGATATAAAGTGTATTGGACGGACGGAGGACAGATAGTTCCTCCTTATGACAAACTCATAATAGATGAAGTAAATAAGATAGATAACTATGCTGATATCAGGCGCATTTCCGAAACGGAAGCAAGAGAGAAAGGTCTTCTTGTGACAATTGGCAAGGAAATTGACGATAAGTTTGACGAAGCCGTAATGAGCCTCATTCTCAACAGAGATGCTATAAGTGCAAACAGAGATATGCGTATAGTATATACTCCCTTACATGGTACGGGCAATCTTCCCGTCCGTCGCATACTCAAAAAATTGGGATTTGAAAATGTATGGATAGTTCCCGAGCAGGCAGAACCCGACGGCAATTTCCCTACGGTAAGTTACCCCAATCCAGAGGATAAGAAGGCGTTCAAACTTGCGCTTGATCTTGCTAAAAAAGTTGATGCGGAAATAGTTCTTGCAACCGACCCGGATGCCGATCGTCTCGGTGTATATGCAAAAGATAAATTGAGTGGCGAATATATGCCGTTTACCGGCAATATGAGCGGTCTGCTCATTGCCGAATACGAACTATCTCAGCGTCGCGAAAAGGGACTGCTTCCTGCAGACACAAAGAATGGAGCGTTAGTTACTACTATAGTTTCTTCAAATATGGCTCATCCCATAGCCGATGAATACGGCTTGACTGTCATAGAGACGCTTACGGGTTTCAAGTATATTGGGGAGCAGATAAAGCTGTTCGAAGAGGCGAGAAAGGCTAACGGCGGTAAGCTCTGTGCGGCAAAAGGCGCATATGAGTATGAGTTCGGATACGAAGAGAGCTATGGCTGTCTGGTAGGCACGCATGCAAGGGATAAGGATGCGGTTACAGCGGTGGTATGTCTCTGCGAAGCGGCGGCGTATTACAGACAGAAGGGGCTTACTCTTTGGGATGTAATGCTCAATATGTACAAAAAATACGGGTGCTATCTCGAGACGCTTTCGTTTGTAACTCTTGGCGGTGCAGACGGCGCTGAAAAGATACAGAATATAATTAAAAAGCTGCGCGAGCACAGCCCTGTCGAGCTCGGAGGGAAAAAGGTCATTGCTGTCAGGGACTATAAGTCC
The DNA here is from genome assembly GCA_944354125.1 of uncultured Clostridia bacterium. Taxonomy (GTDB): domain Bacteria; phylum Bacillota; class Clostridia; order Christensenellales; family Borkfalkiaceae; genus Coproplasma. The sequence goes on from CALVPT010000010.1 coordinate 22,595, forward strand.
GGATTGCGCCGTGAGCTTGCTACGGGTAATTGTGCGCCTACAGGTTTGCCTGTAAGCAATGTGCTCTATTTTGAGCTTGAAGACGACGGGTGGTGTTGCGTCCGTCCTTCCGGCACCGAGCCGAAGATTAAGTTCTATTACGGCGTTAAGGAAAAGACCTTAGAAGACGCAGAAAGACTGCTTTCTGCGGTTAAAGACGATATGACTAAAGAGGTAGAAGCGGAGTAATCATATGAAATGCCTTGTCCTGGCAGGCGGCAGCAGCGACAGACTCTGGCCGCTTTCGAGAAGGGAATATCCCAAACAATTTATGGAAATACGTGAGGGGCGTTCGATGTTTCAAGAGACAATCCTCAGGAATATTCCGTTCTGCGACGAGTTCGTAATACTCACCAACAAGCGCTATGAGAATGTAGTTAAGGGACAGTTGCAGGCATTTCAGGGCGTAAAGTATTCCGTTATCTTTGAAAATGAAGCGTTGAAAACGGCACCGCCCGTAATTGCTGTCGCACATATGTGCGTCTTGAACGAACAGCTTCTCATTGTTTCTTCCGAATGTATAATTGACGGTGATTATGCTACAAGCATCGCAAAGGTAAAAGAGGTCGCCCTGAACAACAGGATGGGCATCATAGTATGCGAGCCGACAAATAATAGAACGGGTTATAATTTTATAAATAAGCGCGGCAATGTAGTTTCATGCAGTTATAAAAAAGGTAAGCACAGTCTTTGGGACTGTGGTATAATGGCAGTAAAGGCAGGCGTGTTGTTAAAGATTTTACCTGCTAAAACTGTTGAAAACTGCAATGAGATAAAGATTGAAAACGGAGAAATTGTTTCAGATTCAATCGTTACGCCGATAAGCCTTGCAAAGCTTATCCATACGGATAAATGCGATTTAATAACGGCGACATTTAATTGGACGCGTATAACAGATATTTCTTCTTACTACGAATTTTTAGATAAGCAGACTAAAAATAATTCTAATACTGTATCGCATAATTGCAAAGACGTAGAGATTGTAAACACGGTTGAAAGGCGGCTAATAGTTGCCAACAAACTCAAAAATATAGTAATAGTAAACACAAGAGATGCTGTTTTTGTCTCTGACAAGTCAAGCGAAGCGGATATCAAGGAGATAATGCAGCAGTACTACCCTTTCAAAAAATCGTATTTTGACATCCAGCCTCTCAGATATCAGACGTGGGGAATGGAAGAAACCCTGTATACAACGGACTGGGTAACGGTCACTAAGCTTGTCATATATCCTCGTGCATCGTATGAATTTAAATGCGGCGAAGGGTATGTAGCTAACTTTCTTATCATGAGAGGGGCTGCCCGCCTGGAAAGTGAGGTTGACGAGATCGATTATGATGTCGATCAGACGATAGTCGTTTCCGACGGTGCAGAATACAGGATATTCAATAAAGGGAAAGACAATCTACTGCTTGTATATACTCTAAAGAATAGCAATGCAATAAAGGATACGCATGTCAGAAACGATATGCTCGTTAAACTCGCTCCTGCCTTCAAGGATAATCTCTGGGGCGGAACGAGGATACGTGACGTGTTGCATAAGAATGTCGGAGATATGAAGATAATTGCGGAGAGCTGGGAGTTATCAGCTCATCCTAACGGTGAAGCCCATATCGATGGCGGACTGTTCGACGGAATGAGTTTTACCAATTATCTTAAGACGATTGGCAGGGAGAGCCTTGGCTGGAAGGCGCAGGGGTACGAGATGTTTCCCTTAATGATTAAGTTCATAGACGCCAAACAGAATCTGTCTATTCAGGTTCATCCTGCCGACGAGTATGCGCTTTCTGTTGAAGGCGAGTACGGTAAGAATGAAATGTGGCATGTGCTTGAGGCTGATGAGGATGCTTGTCTTTATATAGGCTTTAACAGGGATGTAACTGCGGAAGAACTACGAAAGCGCATCAAAGACGATACGCTGATGGAAGTTTTGAACAGGGTACCTGTAAAAAAGGGAGATACGTATTTTCTTAAGGCGGGTACGGTTCATGCAATAGGCGCGGGGTGCTTTATCTGTGAGATACAGCAATCTTCGAACGTAACATATCGTCTTTACGATTACGGAAGAAAGGATAAGAACGGAAAGAAGAGAGAGCTTCATATTGACAAGGCGCTCGACGTTCTAAATATGAAGGCGATGGTTCCGCATGAACACCGTTACGGAGAAGCGCAGGTATATTCCGAGTATGTTAAGACAGTAATAGGTGAATGTAAATACTTTACGGTCACCCAGTATTATGTTGACGGAGAATGTCTCTTACCCATAACGGATATGAGTTTTCAGTCTGTAGTTGTAATTGAAGGCGAAGGAACTATTTCCGACGGCAATGTTTCAAAGCCCTGTAAGTTCGGCGATACATTCTTTATAGCTGCTAAAGATTGCGTAACTGTAAAGGGAAAATTAAAAGTTTTGGTTTCAAGTGTTTAATTGAGGATTCTGAATATGAAGATTGTAGTTGATTGTAGATATTTAGGCAAATCAGGAATAGGTAGAGTATGTGAAGGAATCCTTGATAATTTAAACTACCAAGAGAATGAATATTATCTGTTGGGTGATCCAAAAAAATTAAATTCTTATAAGCAAGCAATTATTGTTGAGGATTTAACGAATCCTTTTTCAATAAAAGGACTACTTTGTTTTCCAAAGTATTTAAATAAAATATGTGATTGCATAATAATACCTAATTTTCTAATTCCTTTTGGCGTTAGAATTCCTGTATATTCTGTTATACACGATTTAATATTTTTAGACTTGCCCAATATAACTACTAACGGTTTTATTGATAGAAATATAAAGAAACATCTTTTAAAACGTTGTGTAAAAAAATCAGTAAAAATAGCATGTGTTTCGGGATTTACTAAGTCCAGATGCGAACATTATTATCCTAAGTTTTCCGATAAGTTTTATATTAATTATATCGGGCTTTCCAAGGACGTGTTGAACTACAAAAATGATGTAAAAGAAAAGCAAAACATAATAATATATGTTGGAAATGTAAAACCTCATAAAGGTTTAAAAACTTTAATTGAAGCCTATAAAATGCTTCCTGCTGGGAAATACAGATTGAAAATTATAGGCGAAAGAGAGGGGTTTTTAACCGGAATGGATAGCTCAGAACTCAATGCAGAAGGAGTTGAATTTACAGGTAAATTGACAAATAATGATTTGATGATTGAAATCGCATCGGCAAGTTTTTTAGTTCAGCCGTCATTATATGAAGGATTTGGGTTGCCACCACTTGAAGCGTTGTATTTGGGGACTAAACCTATAGTTTCGGATATACCAATATTTAAAGAAATTTATGGCGATTTCGATGTTGAATATTTTAAAGGCGAGAATCCTCAGGATTTAGTACGCGCAATAACGAATAGCAATAGTACTGTATGTAATTGTAAAGAGTTGATAACGAAAAAATTTAATTATAAACAATTTGAAGAGACGCTAATGTGTAATGTCGTAAATTAGGAGAATTAATGGGGATAAGTATTGCATCATTAATAACTGTAGCAATAATATGTTATTGTATAGTAAAAAACAACAGATACGGCATCAATTCTATCTTCAGAGAGTTGTTGTTGTTTACCGTATTTGTTTCGATTTTTATCAGTACTGGCAGTTTTATTCAGATAGGCACAGTTTCCATTGGGTATGATACGGCTGTTTCTTCCGTTTTGTTTTTATTTGCAATAGTTGTGCTGATAGCAAATAAGCAAAAGACAGATAAAAAATTATCTATTCTTGCATTTCTACTTATAATTTGTTTAGTTTTTGGAATATTATTATTGCTGGTAAATCCTTTTAAAGGACAAATAATTCATAACATAAGCGATTGGGATGGCTATGTGTTGGGCAATGTAGAGAAGGACAATGGGGTCTGGGTAGATTTTTCAGAGACTTTTTTATTGCTATTTGCCTTTATTAGAATGGTTGTAATATTTTGTGCTGCCAGTAAATGTTTTACAAAAACCGATGACTTCAATGTTGTTTTAAATAAAAGCATACGCATATCGGATATAATAATCTTGTATGGTTATGCGGAGCTGGTATTAAAATATATTTTTAATATTTCATTAACCGAGATTTTTCTTTTTACTTTTTTCGGGGAAAGTGAAACGTATGTCGGAACTGATAGGTTGATTGGTTTTACTAAGGAAGCTTCACAGTACGCAACGTCTCTATTTTTACTGGTAATTTTATATGTTTTGAAGATTCAAAATGATAGAATTAATGGTTTAAAGAATGCTAGTAGAATTTATATGCGCTTTATACTTGCAATGATATTGTTAATTTTTTCGACGTCTTTCAGTGCATTCTATTATCTTATATTAATCTGTTTGCTTATTATAGTTACTTGCCTAAATAGTAAATGGCGCTTTATAGTTACGGGGATGATTTTACTGGCTGTTGTACTGCTTGCATTTACAATGCAGTCTGAAATAATTGGTAGATTAGAAAGAACTTTGACGGTAATTTGCCAGCTGTTTAATGGCGGCAATGTGTTGCCTACATCGGAAGGAGCGCGATTGACAAGTATTTTCGACAGCATCTTCGTTTTTTTAAAAAGACCGATGTTTGGAGTGGGGCTTGGAACTACAGATGCACACTCTACATTGGTTTCTATGCTTGCAAATTGCGGGCTATCAGGTTTTTTGTTGTGGTTGTTGTTCTTGATAAGGCTTAATTTTAAAGGTAGGCGAAATACAAAGTGGTTAATATTTATAATTTTGCTTTCAATGCTATATTTGGGCGGAATAGGATATGCGGCAAAAGTGTATTATCCTTTTGTTATCATGTTGTCAGCAGGCTTGTCGGCAAATGGTAAAGCTAATAGTTATCGAAATGGATATGTAAAGCAACGGGAATCAGGAATTAAAAGACAAATATCGATAGTTTAATTTTGTAAGTTAGACTATCGGCTGTTATGAACCTCATATTGGAAATCGGGTTATGAATTTTGGGGAGATGTAAATTATGAAAAATATAACTTTGTCTGCAGTAAATTTATCGACAGAAGATCGTATTACTGGAATACAGCGTGCGTGCCGGGAAATTATCTTAAGAATAGATAAGTTATTGCCTCAATATAATGATTTGTATGTAGAATATATATACAATCACGGCGCTAAAAACAATATTATTGGAGTGTCAGAGTTTGAAAATATTAAACCTGTAGAAATGGACAGCGTACACAGAACGATAAACCAGCTTATTTATGTGCCTCGATATATTAAAAAAAAGCATAGTAAGGGGATTTGTATATCGTTGGAGATGTTAGGGGCTAAGGGTTGTGTTAACACCATTTATGATCTTAGACCTTTATTGTTTAGGAATTATGATTCTTTTAAATTTAGAATGAAGTTCAGAATGATGATGCTTGTTGCTAAGATGTTCTCAAAAAAAATAGTTACGGATTCAGATTATCAGAAAAATGATATAGTAAAATATCTTAAAGTTAAAGAGGATGATGTAATTACTATCTATATGGGTTGGGAGCATATGAATTCTATACAGTCAGATGATAGTATTTTACATAGGTATGATAAAATAAAACCTAAAGAGTATTATTTTGCGTTAGGGTCATTAGCGCCCCATAAAAATTTTAAGTGGATTATAGAAGTAGCTAAACGAAACCCACACCATAATTTTGTTATTGCCGGCGGTAAAAATTTAAAAAATTGGAAGGATAACATAGAAACGAGAGATTTAAAGAATGTAATATTTACTGGTTATATTACTGATGGTGAAAATAAGGCGTTGATGCAAAATTGTAAGGCCTTTTTGTTCCCTTCTAAATATGAAGGGTTTGGTATACCTCCGCTTGAAGCATTGGCGTGCGGAGCACCAATAATTATATCTAATGCGACGTGTTTGCCAGAAATTTATGAAGATTGTGCGCGTTATTTTGACCCTGATGACTATGAGGTTGATTTAGATGAACTTTTAAATAAAGTGGTTGCTTCTCCTGAAAAAGTATTATCTAAGTGCAGTTGGGATAGAGCTGCAATGCAGTGGCTTGAGATTATGAGGAATTATTAAATGAAAATAAATTTTTATCTTACGCAGAATCGAAATATGCGTGACGGGGTTACTCATTATGCGCACGAGATTATAAAACGAATTCCTACAGGGGGTGACTTGCGGTTACAAGGGGATGCTTTTATAACTATAAAAGATAAAAAAGAAACCGTTAGTTCTTATTTTAAATCGGTGTTGCCTTCGGTAGAGTTAAATATAAAAAAAACTCCGTTCAGAATGAGAACGCTGGATAAGTTTACTGATTTTCGTATGCCGTTTTCATACGAAAAGATTTTTGGAACTAAGCCAGATGTAGTGGTATTTTTTCATAATTTTTTGCCAAGGATAAGGATAAATGCAAAGAAAGTGGTAGTAATTCATGATTTGACACCACTTTATCAAGACGGATTATCGAAAAAAAAGAAAAAAATATATTATAAAAGGTATCTTCATTCTGTCAAAAACGCAGACTTAATATTCACGGATTCTGAATACTCAAAGGCAGATATATGTAATAGGTTTCCAGTTGCAAATGGGAAAATAATTGTAAATTATTGTGGGATAGACAATAAGAAATTTTCAACAGCTATAGATGAGGCCAAGCGAGCTGAGTCTTTGCTTAAATATAATATTGATAGTAAATATATTTTGTTTATGGGGCAAGCTAGAGAGAATAAAAATTTATTTAACTTAATCAAAGCGTATTCATTATTGCCTGATAAATTAAAGAAAAAATTTAAACTTGTGCTTGCAAATTCAAATAAAAAGCTTATTGATTTTGCGTTAAAAATAGGAATAGACAGAGATGTGGTTTTTTTGAATGGTATCGAAGAGAGCGATGTAGTAAGTATATATCAGTCAGCTTCTTTGCTAGCTTTGGTATCTTTTTCCGAAGGTTTTGGTTTGCCTTTGGTGGAAGCAATGGCAGCAGGCATACCCGTTATAGCTTCAAATGTGTCATGTCTGCCTGAAGTTGCAGGAGGGGCTGCACTGCTTGTTAATCCATATGAACCCGCCGATATTGCTGCTGGAATGGCGAAGGCATTAACTGATGCTGAATTAAGAAACAAAATGATTGAAAAAGGCAAGGTTAATGCTTCTAAATTTTCTTGGGAAATAACATCTAAAAAATTTTATTCCGAACTTATAAGGTTACACAATAATGCAAATAGAAAGAACTAAAAACTCAGCAAAAAATATCATTAGCGGATTTATCATGCGAATAATATCAATGCTTATGCCTTTTATTATTCGTACTTTAATAATTAAAAAATTAGGAGTTGATTATCTAGGTCTTAATTCGTTATTTTCTTCTATTTTGCAAGTTCTTTCATTATCTGAGCTAGGTTTTGCAACGGCTGTCGCTTATAGTATGTACAAACCTATTGCTGAAGATAACAAAGAGCTGATATGTGCTCTTTTAAATCTAATTAAAAAGATTTATCGGGTGGTCGGTATTATTATACTTATATTAGGCATAGCTGTTATGCCTTTCTTAACGTATCTTATTGAAGGTGATTATCCGCAAGATATTAATTTATATATTTTATATTCAATTTATTTAATAAATACGGCAATAAGTTATTTCTTATTTGCATATAAGGGTGTATTATTATCGGCGCATAACAAAACAGATATAGAAAATAATATTACAACTATTGCTTATGTTATAATGTATGTTTCACAAATAATAATATTATTAACCATCCAGAATTATTATGTATATTTAATAATGCTACCTGTTTCTACTCTCATTATTAATTTTCTTAGGTCCTACATGGTTAAGAAAAAATATCCTGAATATATCGCTAATGGTATGGTTGATGCTATTACAAAAAAGAGGGTTTATGCCAACATAGGTGCGTTAATAGGACATAGATTAAGTGGTGTTGCTGTAGCACCAGTAAGCCATATAATAATATCAGCAATGCTTGGATTAACAGAAGTGGCTATATATGATAACTATTATTATGTGATTAATGCTTTGTTGGCTATTGTTGGTGTAGTTTATGTTTCTATAACAGCAGGACTTGGAAATAGTATAGTAACAGAAAGTATTGAAGCTAATAGGATTAAATTTAACAACCTGACGTTTTTAAATGTTTGGATTATAGGTTGGATGTCTATTTGCTTATTATGTCTGTATCAACCATTTATGGTTATATGGGTTGGGGAAGAGCTTACGCTTCCGTTTTATTGTGTAGTACTTTTTGTAATTTATTTTTATAGTTGGAAATTCAAGGATCTACTTTGTACTTATAAAGAAGCCGCCGGTATGTGGAAAGCAGATTTGTTAAAACCATACGTAGTCACGGTGATAGATATAATTCTAAATGTTGTACTTATTAAGTATTGGGGCATAGCTGGTACTTTAGTTGCGACAATAATAAGTATTCCTGTAATATGCTTGCCGTGGGAAACTCATGTTTTTTTTAAGGGATACTTGGGTAAAGGTGAAGGCAGATATTATTTAAAATTACTCATATATACAATATGTTTAGTGGCTATTGCTGCATTCACATATTTTATTTGCGGGCTTTTGCCGGCAAATGGTATAGGGTGGTTTATATTAAAAGCCATAATATGTGTGTTTTTACCAAATTGTTTGATAATCTTATTAACCTTTAAGACTTCTGAATTTAAGTGGATTTTAGGTAAGTTAAAGTATTTGATTGCAAGACATTAAATTATTTTTGTGTGTAGATGAATGGTTGTTATAATAGTTACTGGCGGTGCCGGCTTTATAGGCAGTAACTTTATATTTCATATGCTCGAGAAATATCCCGATTGCCGCATAGTATGTCTCGATAAGCTTACGTATGCGGGCAACCTTTCGACGCTTGCAAGCTTAATGGATAACCCAAAATTTCGCTTCGTCAAGCTGGATATATGTGACCGCGAGGGCGTGTATAAGCTCTTTGAAGAGGAGCACCCCGACATAGTCGTCAACTTCGCGGCAGAAAGCCACGTTGACAGGAGCATAGAGGCCCCCACAATTTTCCTTCAGACCAACATAATCGGCACGTCAGTTTTAATGGATGCATGCCGCAAGTATGGTATAAAGAGATATCACCAGGTATCTACGGACGAGGTGTATGGCGACCTGCCCCTCGACCGTTCCGACCTGTTTTTTACGGAGACTAGGCCGCTCCATACGTCCAGTCCCTATTCAAGTTCAAAGGCGTCGGCAGACCTCTTGGTTTTGGCATATTACCGCACGTATGGGTTGCCCGTAAGCATATCGAGGTGCTCGAACAACTACGGTCCCTATCACTTTCCCGAAAAGCTCATACCTCTTATGATAGTCAACGCACTTGCAGACAAGCCTCTTCCCGTCTACGGCAAGGGCGAGAATGTGCGCGACTGGCTTTATGTCGAAGACCACTGTAAAGCAATTGACCTCATAATTCATAAGAGTAGGGTAGGCGAGGTCTACAACGTGGGCGGTCATAATGAGATGAAAAATATCGACATAGTTAAGCTCATCTGCAAGGAACTTGGCAAGCCCGAAAGCCTCATAACGTATGTCGCGGACAGAAAGGGTCACGATATGCGCTATGCAATTGATCCGACGAAAATTCACAACGAGCTCGGCTGGTTGCCCGAAACTAAGTTCTCGGACGGCATAAAGAAGACGATAAAGTGGTATCTCGATAACAAAGAGTGGTGGCAGACCATCATATCTGGCGAGTATAAGAACTATTACGAAAAGATGTATGGAAACAGATAAATATATCTATGCTTAAAGTGATTGGACTAAATAATATCGGAGAATAAATCGTCCTACTTAATTTAACTTAAAAGCGGTCATCTACAAAGTGGCGGCTTTTTTGTTTAGTTTATGCAAGGTTGTTAACCGTAAAAATACATAAAAATATGTTGATGTTAAATTGGATCAAAAAGGGAATGAGTGTGGGGTAGGGATTTAACAAGCCCTGTTTTTGAGGCATTTTTGCGATTTTTTATTAAATTTTACCCTGTTTTAGGATATCCCCTAAACCTCTGACTCCGTCATTCGTTGGTTCAAATCCAGCTACCCCAGCCATAAGACACTATATATTGTAAATTTCACTAAGAAAAATCAATATATAGTGTTTTAATTTTTGTCTTTTTTTAAGCTCTTCCCCAAATTGGGGAAAGAATTGGGGAAACTTTACGGAGTAATTTTTGCTCGTTGCCCTAAATTTTAAGTGTTTTGCCTGCTTATGCGGGCTTTTTTATTTGATTTTTGTTCTTTCAAAAATAGTCATTGGGGAAATTCCCGTCAGTAAATTACCTTCTCGGCTTCTTTAAGCTGAAATTCTTCCGAATAATGGGTGTACACTGTCGAGGTAATTGTACCGCTTAAACTGTGTCCAGCCCATATGCTCACGACCTCTGAGGCAACTCCGCATTCTTTGCAATGGCTGATAAAAGTATGCCTAAGTTCGTGCGGATGTCTTTCGGGCAAAAGCCTTTTCATTCTGGTTGAAATGGTATTAAGATTAGTTCTCTTAGCCTTTTCAAAGTCGATAAAAGAGGTGTATTTCTTAGCCTGAGGCGTAAAGGGTATCTTTCGTAAAACGACATTCTGCCCCAAACGCTCTTTACTGGTCTCGCATTGCAACCACTTGCCATCTATTATCTCTATGCTGGCAAGTTCTGACTTTCTTAAACCAAAGAGTAACAGTACTAGCAGTGCATCCGTGCCTTCAACTTCTCTATGCGACTTGCAGTATTTTATAAGTCTTTCTTCCTCGTCTTTTGTGAGTGCCTGACCTTTCTTTGTCTGATAATTCGGCAACACGACTTTTTTCATAGGGGAGGGGATAGAAAAGTCCTCAGCCGCCATATCGAATATGCAATTGAGCATGAGGGCGAGCTTTTCAGCTTTTCTGTGCTTATTTTCGCCGACTATCCCGAAGAGATAATTTTGCAGTTCATTTCTCGTAATTTCTGCAAGAACTCTGTTGCCGAACATAGGCTCTAAATCTACACGGAAGGAACGCTCGTATTCCTTATAAGTTGAAGGTTTTGTCGTTTGCTCCTTGATTTTCAGCCAGTCGCGACCGTAATCTCCGAATAGTACCGTATCAGCAGTAGGAGTAGGAATTTCGGGAGTAATCTCTTCAATCTGTTGCTGACCAGCAGGACGGTCATAAAAGGCGGCAAGCTTTTGCATAAAGCGAGTACGCATTGTCTCAAAATCTCGACCAGAAGCCTCGATATACATTCCCTTGCGGCGAATGCGAGCCTCGAAGTATCCGTTAGAAGTTATTCTGTAATTTACTATGTAATTGTTTGCTATAAATATTTTTCTGATATGTTCCGGCATGGCTTTAATCTCCTGTTTAGTAAATTTAAAGCCGCTTTTGCCATTTTCAGAAATGTTTTCCCTGGTCTTGACAATCTCGCCCATAGTCTTTCTTATGGCAGAGAGTTGCCCGTATAGTGCCGTCAACGCATTGCCTTCGGCACAATGTGCTAAGTTACCTGATGTCTTTCGATAGTTCAATTCTCCTTATTATTTGATTTGTGCAACCATAAAGTGCATTTACAGTATAACACAGCTTTATAGATGTTGCAATGTAGTCTCCTTAAAGTTGTAATTCCGAAAGGCAGGTATCGTCCTGCCGCTTAAGCAATTTTATTATAAATCTTAAATCTTCCAATTAAAAGGAACTAAATCGGTATCTTCCCACAACTTATACAACACACCCCAACTATACCCCAACAAAACCCAACTAAATGGAGAGGGGAGAGGCTCTTATAAAGTTGAATTTGTATTGGATGTTCATATTAAACACCTCCCAAATACTTGTTGTAACGCCTCTGAATGGTGTATATCACTGAGCCTATTGCTCCTACGCTTCTGTTAAGCAGGCGTCCGATCTCGCCCATGCTAAGACCTGCCATACGATGAGTGAGTACTTTGCGCTGGCAGTCGTCGAGTTGCATTTTATCGATAATGTTATCAACAACTTTGAGTTCGTCCTCATCTGCACTATGTATTTGGGATGTTTCCAGATGATATGCCTTTTCAAGGTCAACGTGTTTCGTAGTTATGCGGTATCTGCTACATATCATGCGATCGACCAGCTTATAGCAGTGGTATTTAATGGTTATAACTCTGCCCTTTTTGGTTATCTCGTAAGTATCTTCTAAGTGTTTCCCGAAGTGTTCACAGAGGAAGAGTGCCACAGTCTGAACTATGTCGTAATTGTCCGACATAATGTAGTCTGGGTTATCTTTGTTGAAGATGTCTTCGCAAACACCGAAGTGTGCCTTTGCAATGTACCTGCCGGAAAAGCGAATTAGGTACTTGGTTTCCTTGCATACGAGAAGTTCAGCCATATCGAGTACATTCTCACGGGATATGACCTCGGTCAGTATGTCGAAACTTCTTTCAATTTTCTTTTTCATAGGTGATTTACCTCCGTCTTGAGTTTTTCTGTCTTTCGACGGGGTAAAAAGGGCATAGGCGATTTATTGATTGCAGAACTCTGATGTAAGGGCATCCCCTGTCAATAGAGAGAGGAAATTTCCTTAAAGTACTATGCTTATGTCCATATGAAATTTACGAACGACATTGACAGGGGTAAACGGCTATGCCAAAATATCCCCTCGAAAGAGAAAAGGTGACGGTATAACCAAAAACACAGAATAGCCGTAAAAGCTCTTAATTAGCGTTCTGACGGCGATTAAGGGTTAAGTCGAGTATAATATCGAGGATAATACAAACAAGTGTTTATAAACTAAAATTACGCAACGCTGAGGGGAACAGCTAACAGAACACGGTGGGACAAAAAAGTAACGCAGCACATTTGCGAGCGGGTTAGCGCAAAGTGCTGCGTTTTTGTCCGACGTTCTGTCGGTAGTTGTAGTTGGTTTACTTGTATCAAGGCAAGTCGATTTTAATTGCTGTTTGTTATGTTTCGGCAATTATGTTGAGTTTGATTAAATTATGTTAATCGTTGAATTAAGTGGGCGTGAGCTTGTCTGCGGCGGCGCGAAGCGCCGACGCACTCGTCTATGACAAGCTCACGTCTAACTGCCACTTGTTATTTTTGAATATGCTTATGTGATAGTGCTGAATATAAATTTTAGGGCTTTCGATTGTGTCAATTTTAAGTGTTATTTCGTTGATTTAATTGCTTTAAGGTGTGCGCTTGGTCGGCGCCTGCGAGCGAAGCGAGCAGGTGGCAGAGCGGCGTCAGCCGCACTGCCAGCAAAATGCCGCCGCTTGTTAATAACCAAGCGCACACACTGCGGTCATTTGTTGTTTTTTACGGTAAAATTTAAGACAATTTTTTACATATACTAGGGGTATTTTCACAAGTAAAGACATAGATCAAGAAATATCTATTTATTCTTTTTTATAAAATATTCAATATTTAAGATTTACCATAAATAGATAATATTAAAGGATTTTTTTATTTTACAGAAGATGTATTCATGGCAGTTGCCTAGCATATATGACCAATTTAACGTAGGGGCAAGGATTAATAGGTACAAAATGTTATCGAAAGGTGGGATAATTATGCTAAACAGGGGATGTTAAAGCAGGTTAAAGAGATTGGTTATTGATTGGGATATATGCCATTCTCCAAGATACCTGCAAATAAGTTGCAGACAGTGCCGCTGAGTAGCATAATTCGCCATTCAGCGGCTTGCCGAATTTGTCTTTTACTTACTTTCAATAAGTGGGAGCCTACATTGTTAATAAAAAATAATGATAATAGTAAATCTTTCCAAGGTAATTTCTTCGTTATTAATTCAAATTTGACTTATTCAATGTTTTCTTGAGAAATCGTATGAAATATTTAAAATTAAATTTTTTTGAGGGGACAGATATTTTAATTTTATTGTATAAAATTATTTTTCACTTGGAAATAATTATTCTTTCGACTAAGTATTGACAAGCAAAATATACTGATTATAATTGTCTTAGTCGCCAAGGAAGCAAAACATTCCTTGCGGCGTAAAATGTTGTCACTTAGGGGGGGGATATGAATATTGCGATAGTTGAAGATGTAGAAGAAGATGCAAAAGTGCTTAAAAAATGTATTAGTGCTTATGCAAAGAAGTATGAAGATGTTTGTGTAGTCAGTGTTTATGCCGACGGGGTACAGTTTCTTACGGATTATAAGGCAAATTTTGACGTGGTTTTTATGGATATAGAAATGCCTTATCGAGACGGACTTAAAGTATCGGCGGCGTTACGTGAAATTGACCCTACCGTATGTCTTGTATTCATAACCAATATGCGTCAGTACGCGATAAAAGGTTATGAGGTGCAGGCATTCGACTTCATAGTCAAGCCTGTTAATTATGAAGTTTTTGAATTTCATTTCAAGCGCATAATGGAAAAGGTAAGAAGTAATCCGAAAGCAGAAATAATCATTACAAACCAGAGCAGTAAAAAGCGCGTCAGCGTGAGGGATATAGACTATGTCGAAGTTGTCAACCACAAAGTTCTGTTTCACCTTGGTGACAATACGATAGAGTCATGGTCGCCGCTCTATAAAGTTACAGAAGAACTTGAAAAATATGGTTTTGCCCTATGCAATTCGTGTTATCTGGTCAATCTAAGCCACGTTAAGTATGTGCAGGACAATACAGTTTACGTTGCCGACGCTCAACTGAAAATAAGCAGACCCAAACGCAAAGAATTTATGGAGAAGCTGATGCTTTCGATGCGGAACGGAGGTTAGCGATGAGTATTCTTGAAAAAAGTCTTGAATTTGCCAACTCGTATATCATAACGCTTCTGGCTTTCGGTTTTATACTCTGCTGCCTTCAGCCTAAAAGAAAATATTTTATTCTGCGGCTCATTCCCGTAATAGCGGCAGGCATATTTTTAAGTACCGATTTCTACCGCAACGCGCTTTCCATGGGTGGAGGCGGAGGAAGTATATCGACAATGCCCTATTTTATCGGTTGGGCGATAGCTGTGCTGGCTATGTGGTTCTGCTTTAAAATCAGCTTTTTGCAGGCTCTTTTCTATCAATCGTTGTGTTATGTCATAGAACACATGATTTTTAATCTTAAGTTCGCCCTTATTTTGACTGAAATCGACGGTTTTAATGCTATTTGGGTCAATGCAGCGGTTCTTGGAATAAGAATTGCCATAGGTTTTGCAATTTACTTTTTGTTGGCCAAGCGGTTGGAGAAGTTGGACTATCTTCTCGAATATAAGGCGGTTGCGGTCATAATAGCCGCAGTAAACGTTGCGTTTACCATACTTTTGAATAATTGGTTTTATAACAGGGGATGGTTTTCCGAAGCATTGTATATAGTGCGCGTTCTGTTATGTATATTTTTTGTTGCGCTCCCGTTTCTTCTCAGTGCGGTGCTGCGCAGCAAGACCGAAAAGCAAAAACTTGAACAGATGCTGATTGACGGTGAAAAACAACGGCGACTGTCAGAGGAGAATATTGAAGCCATAAATCGGAAATGTCACGATTTAAAATATCAGGTTGTCGCACTCAGGCAGCTTGCTGCAGACGGTAACCATTCAAAGGTATATGACGATGCCGTAGACGCGCTTGAAAAGGACGTCATGATTTATGACTCGATAGCAAAAACCGGATATGGCGGCATAGACATACTTCTGACGGAAAAAAGTCTTCTGTGCGATAAGAAAGGTATTCTTTTCACGTATATGATCGATGGCGAAAAGCTGATGTTTATGGACGAAGTTGACTTGTATATTCTGCTTGGCAATGCCTTGGATAATGCCATAGAGGCTGTATGCGAATTGCCCAAAGAACAGCGAATTATAAATATGGGTGTAATCTCACGCAATGAAATGACTATGCTCAGCGTAGAAAATTTTTGCGCAAAGCCTCCTCAGATGGTCGACGGATTGCCTAAGACGACAAAAAAAGACAGCGCAAATCACGGGTTCGGAACAAAGAGTATAATCGGTATTGCTGAAAAATATGGGGGATCAGTTCAGTTTTTTACCTATGATGACAGATTTGTTCTCAATGTGTTATTCCCGTTCAGACAAAATACGCAAAGTTTATGACAATTAACGAAAAGTCTGTTTAAATTTCAAATTCATAATGTTACATTGAATTCACCGAAGCGAATTTCGGTGAATTTTTTGTTAGGAGGAAATGAGATGGTAAAGACTCGTAAAGGAAGATTTGCAATTGCAATTGCTTCAGTTGTACTTGCAGGGGCAATGGTCTTCTCGTCTGCGTGCACGGGTGCTATAGGCCCTCAGGGTGATCGTGGCCCTCAGGGTGAACAGGGTATTCAGGGTCCTGCAGGACAGGATGGTGAAACGCCTTACATAGGCGAAAATGGAAATTGGTGGGTAGGTGATACAGACCTCGGCATAAATGCCGGTACAACACCCGACCCCTTGGTGGCGCTCAATGAGACGAAGGCACCTATAACGCATGATGTTTCAGGATACTTATATGCGGATGGTAAGTTTGTAGCAGACTATGAAAATTTAGATGAAAATCTCAAAGCGAGCCGTGAACTCAATTTACAGGTAGCGAGAGAGGGCTTTGTATTGATGAAGAACGACAATGATGCTCTTCCTCTTACAAAGGAAAAGTCTGTAACCTTGCTCGGCTTCCGTTCGTACAATCCCATGACGGGTGGCGGCGGTTCGGGTTCTGGCATAGTAGGAGCTTATGGCGTTCCCTATACCAACCTCGTAACCGGTATTAAAAACGGCGGCTTTGAAATAAACCCCAGAGTGCAAAGGGTATATGAAGAAAACGGAGCAATGTCCAGCAGTACGGAACTGTCGCCTTCCATTCTGGAAGCTGCTGAGGATTCGTATGAAAGATATGACGACGCCGCTATCATTACAATCGGCCGTTCGGGCTCTGAAGGTAGCGACATAAAGATAAACAACGTCGACGGACACAAGGACAAGACAGACCACTTCCTCGAGCTCGAAGACAATGAAGAGGAACTCATAAGGTATGCAAAGCAGCACTTCGACAAGGTTATCGTGCTCATCAATTCGGCAAATACGATAGAGCTTGGCGAGCTCAACGCTCCCAAGACGGCAGATAACCTCGGTGTAGACGCAATCTTGCAGGTAGGTCATCCCGGCAACGACGGTTTTGCCGTTCTCGGAGAAATTTTAAACGGTACTACGTCGCCTTCCGGCAAGACGGTAGATACCTGGACGAGAGATTTCACGAAAGATCCTTCGTATAAGAATTTCAGCTCTATGACCCAGAACGGAGAGGGGTGGAACAATAATCTGTACAACACCGACGGCAGCGTAAACGCAAGCTATCACGTTGTAGAATACCGAGAAGACATCTATGTCGGATACAAATATTATGAAACTTTATACGACGATATGTCTGCGGAAGACAAGGATGCCGCTGACAAGTGGTACGATGAAGCCGTCGTATATCCTTTCGGCTATGGTCTTTCCTATACGTCGTTCAAGTGGGAGCTTGTCGGCGCAGGACAGGGTGCAATAACCGCTGCAAACGAAACGGTTACTCTTAAGGTAAAAGTTACGAATATCGGCGATGTTGCGGGTAAGGACATAGTTCAGATGTATGTAAATCCTCCTTATACATACGGCGAAATTGAAAAGGCGAGCGCAAATCTTATGGCATTTGCCAAGACTGATCTCCTTCAGCCGGGACAGAGCCAGGTGCTTACTCTTCAGTGCATCGCTCAGGATTTTGCATCGTTCGACTGGAACGATATGAACGCCAACGGCTTCAAGGGCTATGAGCTCGAGGCAGGCGAATATAAAGTTTCTTTAAACCGTAATGCGCACGACGAAGTTTTAAGCGTAGTCCGCACAATTGAAGAGGACATAAAGTGCGCAACCGACTATACGACGGGCGATGAAATCACCGCAGTATTCAGCCAGGATAGCGGCACTTGGGCAGAATTCAACTCTACCAGTGCTTCTCTTACGGCAAACATGCTGTCCAGAATGGATCTGACAGCCATTCCTGAGGCTGCAAGCGTAGCCGACAGAACGATGACTGCTGCGTTTGTCGATGAGGTTGAAGCACTCGACAATATGGCATCCTGCAAGGATGAAGAAACCGACCCTTGGTATGTGGCAGATGTCCCCGAAGGATGGACGCAGGGTGCTGGCGTAACCGATGAGGACGGTAAATATGCAATCCAGCTCAGGGATATGGCAGGCGTTCCTTATCAGGAATATGAAATTAAAGACGGTGAAGTCATTGTAGGTACAGATGCAGGCAGTCAGAAGTGGGAGCAATTCCTCAATCAGCTTTCGTGGGACGAAATGACAAGACTTGTTCAGTACGGCTGGTACGGAAGGCTTGGTCTCGATACGATAGGCATGGCATTCCAGGCAGATACCGACGGTCCTTCGCAGCTTGCCGGTCCTTACCTTTGGATTGTTGACCGTGCTCCCGGAACCTTGGGCGGCGGTACCTGCTGGGTAGGTGCGGTAATTCAGGCTTCGACCTGGAACGAGCCCCTTCTTGAAGACATAGGCGAAGCAATCGGCAATGAGGCACTCTTCGTCAACCTCAACGGTTGGTATGGCCCCGGCATGAATTTGCATCGTTCACCTTTCGGCGGACGTAACTTCGAGTATTATTCCGAAGACGGCGTACTCTCCGGAAAGATGGCTGCGGCAGTTGTAGGCGGCGCATCTTCCAAGGGTGTTGTATGCTACATCAAGCACTTGTTCCTCAACGATCAGGAAACCGACCGCGATACTCTGTTTACTTTTGTTTCAGAACAGGCAATACGCGAAATTTACTTAAAGCCCTTCGAAATGGCTATAAAGGAAGGCCACGCAATGGGCATTATGGCTGCTAAAAACCGTGTAGGAAAGGTCAGCGCGGAGGCAAATGCGGCACTTATGAACAGTGTGATACGCGGCGAGTGGAACTTCAAGGGCGTAGTTGTAACAGATGCTTACAGCGGAATGGCTTGCAAGACTGTAGATGCAATGATGCGTAGCGGTACAGATATTCCTCTCAGCGGCGTCGGCAAGCGCAGCAACGCAGACGGCACTTACTTCCTTGAACAGAACAGATGGGACGAGGAGACCAATATGGTATATGTAGGCGCTCAGCGTTATGCTCCTGCTTACGGCGATGTCGTTCAGCAGCCGGACAGCGTTCTCAATGTTGAATCGCCTACACTGTACGCATCCGTACGCAGAGCCGTAATGCATCTTCTGTATACTGCAGCAAACTCGTCGGGAAACAGAAATGGTTGGGTCAACGGTGAGACGGAAGAAATTACTGCTGAGTTTGGAAGATGGTCGAATTCGATAACTGTTGAGATCGGTAACGGTCATAAGTTATCAAACGTAAAAGTTTTAACTGCCCTTCCCGACAACATCAGTGTGTCGGAGGACGGAGTAGTGACCATTACAGCATCTGGCGTATACGAATTCACAATCGAATGCGTAGTTGACGGCTGGATAGGTCTTACGGATGAAACCAACCAGACAAATGCAGAACATATTGCCGTAGATGCGGTTCGCGAAATTTCGACGCTTGTAGTTAAGATTACTGTAAACTAAGGCGGTTGGCACGCATTAGCGACATAGAATACAGCGTATGCCAACCCTGTCAAAGGGTTGGCATTGCGTTTTATGAATAACAGAAAGAGGCTGATTTTAATTATGAAACTCAAAAAAATTATTGCCATATTGCTGACGGTCGGCGTGGCGGCAACCTTTGCTGTTCTGCCCGCCTGCAATAAGTCGGATGCGCAATCCGGTCACAAAGTGCATATAGATACCGATTGGAACGGAATTTGCGATACCTGCGGTCAACCCATAGACGAGGCGAGCATTGTGCCCGAAAAACCCACGGATACCACTCCCGAACAGCCGGATAATCCAGATGAAAAGCCTGATGATAAGCCTGATGATAAGCCTGAACAGCCGGATAATCCATCGACAGAACCGACAAAACCCGTTGCGCGCATTACAGTCAAAAACGGTCCTGAAAAGAATGAGTATTTTGTGGGCGATGAGTTTATTCCGGACGGCGGCATGCTTACTGTAAATTATACCGACAGAACATCGGAAGAAATACCCTTTACGACAGCAGGTGTCACCTTTACGGGGGCAGATACTTCAAGTGTCGGCTCAAAGACAATAAGCGTGACATATGGCGGAAAGAAAGCCAACTTTACCATAAACGTCATTGCCGTTGCAGGCATCGTCACATTCGATATGAATTACGACGGAGCAGAAGATATGCTGGTAAAGGTTGGCGAAGGTCGTACGATAGCTAAACCTGAAGATCCTGTCCGCTCGGGATATGACTTCTTTGATTGGTACAGCGACGAGGCATGTACAATCTCATACGAATTCGGCAAAGACATAATAACCGAGGATGTCACTGTCTATGCAAGCTGGAAGGGCAGCAACGACTTTGTCGTAACTTATGACCTCAATTACTACGGCGTTGCAAGAGAAGAATATTCCCAGATAGTTGCATACGGGGCTGCTGCGCGCCCGATAGCGCAACCTGAAAGAGCAGAATTTACATTCGGCGGCTGGTTTACTGACGAGGCTCTGACAGATGAGTATAAGGCAGGCGAGGCAATAACCGAAGATACAATCATACGTGCAAAGTGGAACCGTATCTCTACGGAACGCAAGACCTATACGTTCGAGGCTGAAAATACCGACCTTACGGGCAAAGTAGGCCCCGGTTTCTCGGGCGAGTCTCTCGGCGCGGATATGATAGTCACCGATGTTGCGGGGCAGAATAATCTTGGCGCGAGTGGCGGAAGGTACGTTTCTTCGCTGTACAAGAAGGGGCTAGGGCTTGAATTCTATATTGCCAGCAGCGAAAAGGTAACCGACGCCGAGATAACCGTCGCCGTAGCTTACGACAATGCTCTGGATAAGCCGGGTACGCTCACTTTCACAAGCGATGAATATCAGGTCATTGTCAATGGCAAGCCCATGCAATTTTCTGATTTTACCGTTGTTAAGGGCGAAAAATTCAGCGATAAGATTGTCATTAAGGGCGTAACGCTTGAAGAGGGATACAATTTTATTCAGCTCCTCACCAACAACGACAGGCATCCTTGGGGCAATCCGGGAGAGGGTACTTATCAGGGAACGGCACCGGTAATAGACTGCATAAAAATTACGACATCGTCTGTGCTGATATGGGACCAGAACTATAATCTGCCTGCAAACGAAAAATAAAGGAGCGCACCATGAAAAATATATTTGGAACTATATTTGCAAAAAAAATTTCACGCATATGGTTTATAGTCACTGCGGTAGTACTTGCGCTGCTGATAGTAATTAACGTGCTTGCCAGTACGACTTTCTATACGGTCTTTGCCAGTGTGCTTGGTGGTCGTAGAGCTAAGTATGCAGAGGGAAGCGAAGCAATATATCTTCCTGATTACGACAGCAAAGAAGCTGTTTTGGCTGCAGCGGAAAAGTATAACGAAAAGATAGCGGAAGAAGGCTTTGTACTGTTGAAAAATAAAGACAATGCATTGCCTGTGTATACCCCCGAAAGTCAGGAACATGCTACCGCTGAAAAGCCTAAAGTAAGCATATTCGGCAAGAACAGCGTCAACCTTGCATACGGCGGTTCGGGTTCGGGTGGTGGAGGCGGTGCTTCTGCTAAGACGCTTTATGATAGTCTGCATGAGGCGGGATACATCACTAATCCCGAACTTGAAAAGTTTTATTCTGACAATAATGCCTCCGGCAAGGCTCGTCCCGCAAAGCCGGAAGGTTCTAACCTTGATGACGGTAAGACTGTCACCATACCGACATATGAAACTCCTCAATCGATGTACACCGATGCCGTAACGCAGAGCTATGAGCAGTATTCAGATGTTGCCATAGTCGTATTCACCAGAATGGGCGGCGAAGGGTTCGATTTGCCTCGCACTATGGAAGGTTCTCCCGATACTCATTACCTCGAACTTGACGAAAACGAAAAGGCGCTTTTGAAATCAGTATGTTCAGGACCGTTCAAAAAAGTCGTAGTGCTTCTCAACGTCGGTACGTCTATGGAATTGGGATTTTTAGACGCCCCTGAATACAACGACAGGATTGACGCTTGCCTTTGGATGGGTTTCCCCGGTAACAGCGGTGCAATGGCTGTCGGAAGAATACTCAACGGAAATGTAAATCCTAGCGGCAGGACGGTCGACACTTACGCTGCGGACTTTACGCTCAATCCCTCGTGGAATAATTTCGGTGAAAGTCAGAGCGGTTACGACTCCCTCCGCGTAGGCGGCAAGGACAGCGGATATTATTTTGTAGACTACGAAGAAGACATATATGTAGGATATAAATATTATGAAACGCGCGGATATGACGAAAAACAGTCAGGTAATGGCGGCTGGTATGACCAGAATGTAATCTATCCATTCGGTTATGGCCTTTCCTATACGCAGTTTCAGTGGGAAATAAATGCCGATTCGCTGCGCGGAGCGACAATTGCCGCCGACGGTAAGTATGAGATAACCGTAAAAGTTACAAATACGGGCGATGTGGCGGGCAAAGACGTAGTTGAATTGTACGGACATGCGCCTTACTATTATTTCGGTATAGAAAAGCCCTATGTCACTTTGCTCGATTTTGCCAAAACTCCGCTTATTCAGCCCGGCAAGAGCACGGAAGTTACGCTGACTTTCGACCCGTATTATCTTGCAAGTTACGACTATAACGATGTAAACGGCAACGGGTTCTCGGGCTATGAGCTCGAAGCATACGACAGTTCTGCCGATGCACCTTATTGTCTGTATATTTCAGCAAATTCGCACGATTTTACAAACGCTATAGAGTTCAATGTGCCTGCGGAAGGAATAAAGTATGCCGAAGATCCTACTACGGGCAACGATGTCGAGAACAGATATACCAGCAACGAAGATGCAAGGTATGACTCGGACTATCACATCACGTCTTCGGGGTCGCAGTATCTTACAAGGGGCGATTGGAGCGGTACTATGCCCACTGCAGCCGTTACGGACACGAAGGACGAAAGAGAGGTCAGCGACCAACTCATAGCTTTTCTTGGTGAAAAACACAACACGAATTTCAGTGACGAAGATGTTGAAACCGATGTCGCGTTCGGCGAAGAGCTTGTGGTAAGTTACAGGGATATGCTTTACAATGAAGGTGTATATGCCTTCGGCGAGGACGACGAGCAAAAGTGGCTTTCCTTTACCGACTATGACGATGGCAGGTGGAAGTATCTTCTGAATGCCGCAAGCTCCGACGAGCTTATCAATATGATAAATTACGGAGCGTTCCAGTCTGGGGCAATACCCAGCATCGGCAAACCGCTGACGAACGATACCGACGGCCCTTCGGGTTTTGTAAACTTCATGCTTACCGACGGTACCTATTGGGGAACGTGCTACTATGCTTCACAGATAGTCGTCGCTTCCAGCTGGAGCGAAGAAATTGCTCAGGGCTTTGGCGAAATGGTCGGCAACGAGGGAATAATCGGTTCTGACGGGCACGGCAACGGTATGCCCTATTCGGGTTGGTATGCCCCCGGCGTAAACATACATCGTTCGCCTTTCGGTGGTCGTAACTTTGAATACTGTTCAGAAGATGCCCTTCTGACGGGTAAAATGGCGGCTGCACAAATTCGGGGTTGCCAGTCAAAGGGTGTTTACTGCTTTGTAAAGCATTTTGCAGTCAACGACCAGGAAACTCACCGTTCAAGTAACGGCGTTTCGGTATGGCTCAATGAACAGACGCTCCGCGAAACCTATTTGCGCGCCTTCGAAATAGTTGTCAAAGAGGGGAATACGAGGGCGATAATGTCATCCTTCAACCGCATTGGCGGCGTATGGGCAGGCGGCGACTATCGCTTGCTCACGGAAATACTTCGCGGCGAGTGGGGCTTTAACGGTACTGTCATAACCGACTTTACCAGCGGCGCATATATGAATGCTCGCCAGATGGCGTATGCGGGTGGCGACCTCAACCTCAACAATCAGGAAAAGTATATCTGGAGCGATTTTGATGAAAATAACGTCAACGATGTGGCGGTGCTCCGCCGCTGTGCGAAAAATGTTCTCTATACAGTTTTGCACTCGAACGCTATGAACGGCGAAATAATCGGATACGGTATGCCTGTATGGCAGATCTGTATGGTTGCTGTAGACTGCGTAATAGTTGCGGGGCTTGCTGTCTGGGGCTTCTTTGCCATAAAGGGCGCTTTCAAAAGCGTAATGTTTCCACCGAGGAATGATTTTAATAACACAGATAAACATCATTTCCTGAAATCATAAAAAAGTTTAAAAGATAATCCCCGAGTTACTCACAGAATTTCAGGGATTATCTTTTACTTATTCAAGATTAAAAAATATATTGACAAGGACTATGTTTAACAAATATTATATAAGCGTGTACAACGCTTATAGATGTTTGATAAAGGGAGGAATAAAATGACAGAACGTGAAAAAATGCAGCAGGGGCTACTCTATGATGCCAATTATGATGAGGAATTATTGGCAGAAAGAATAAGATGTAAAGATTTGTGCTTTGAATACAATCAGTTGCCGCCCTCGCATACTTCCGAACAGGAGCAGATAATAAGGAAGCTTTTTAAAAGAACGGGTAAGCAATTCTGTATCACTGCCCCGTTCTGGTGCGATTATGGATGCAATATAGAGATTGGAGAGAATTTTTATACCAATCATAACTGCATTATACTTGACGGTGCTAAGGTAGTGTTCGGGGATAACGTCTTCATTGCTCCGAATTGCGTATTTTCTACCGCAGGACATCCTCTGGATACAGAACAGCGCAACAAGGGGTTAGAATATGCTTATCCTATTACGGTTGGCAATAATGTATGGTTTGGTGCATCTGTAACCGTGTTGCCCGGCGTAAAAATAGGCAGTAATACTGTAATAGGTGCGGGAAGTCTCGTCAATCGTGATATCCCCGACGGTGTTGTTGCAGTAGGTAATCCGTGTATGGTGTTGCGCAAAATAACCGAAGAGGATAAGAAAAAGTATTGGAGGAATGTAAAATGAAATTTGATTTGAATAACTTCAAATGGACAAGACAACCAAAAAGTTTTAAAGTTCAGGATGATAATGTATCAATCGAAACCTTGCCTCATACAGACCTTTGGCAGAGAACTTATTATCATTTCCGCAACGACAATGCACCCGTATTACAGATGGATACGGAGGAAAAGTTCTTTTCGTTTACCGTAAAGACGGACTTTTCGGGTGCGCATCACAGGTTTGACCAGTGCGGAATAGTAATGTATCTCGACAGCGAAAACTGGTTAAAGGCGTCGGTGGAATATGAGAACGAACGCTTTTCTCATCTCGGCAGTGTGGTGACGAACGGGGGTTACTCAGATTGGGCGACTACCGAAATAGGCAAGGATAGTACTGTAATGTGGTATCGCCTGAGCAGAAGGGAGGCCGACTATCGCATAGAGTGCTCGCGCGACGGCGTGAACTTTTCGCAGATGCGCATCTGTCATATTACAAAGGGTGCGGGAAAGATAAGTTTCGGCATATACGCCTGCTCTCCCGAGGATAGCTCGTTTACGGTAAAATTCTCTGATTTTTCACTTTCGGAGTGCAAGTGGTTGCCCCATGACGGACAGCAGCCTGATGAAGAATAATTTGTAAATAATAAAGCGATTATTCTGATTGAATTTCGTTATGTTAGGCGATATGTCTTTTAGATGAACTAATTCCCCTCGGCAGATATTTTCTCTGTCGAGGGGAATTTTACGAGGTCGAAATCGCTTATAGGTAAATTTGGGTGCATGATTGGCACACAGTTTTAATCATCGGCAAAATCTCGACATAATTGGAAAAATGCCCAAGGACACGATTGAAAATCTCATAAAAAAGTTTGTGGAGATGAATGTAGCGCATCCGTTCATGGAAGGAAACGGCAGAAGTACAAGGATTTGGCTTTACCTTATAAAAGAAAAATCTTAAAACTTGCACAGATTGGAGCAGGATAAATAAGAGAGAATATCTTGATGCAATGAGAGAAAGTCCCGTGGGTGCGGCGCATATATATGAACTTATAAAAAATGCGCAGACAACGCAAATAGATGATCGTGAAATTTTTATGAAGGGCATAGATTATTCATATTATTACGAACAAATCGACGAGTGAATAAGTATACATAAAGCCATTGAGCATT
This sequence comes from uncultured Clostridia bacterium, assembly GCA_944354125.1. GTDB lineage: Bacteria > Bacillota > Clostridia > Christensenellales > Borkfalkiaceae > Coproplasma. Next base: position 48,761 of record CALVPT010000010.1, read on the forward strand.
TGTAGTAAGTGCTGCAATGGCTATTGCCTTGTTTTTAATACTAAAATGAAATTGTTTTTTATTGAATAAACAAAAATTTTTGTTTTTCAAATTGTAATTTTGGGGAAACTGAATTGGGGAAATTTGGGGAAATAATTTTCTGAAAATAAGCCAAAACGGCGGTTTTTAGGTAAAAAACATGCAAAAACAGTGGTTTTTTGAAAGCTAAATTTGCCTCTGACTCCGTCATTCGTTGGCTCAAATCCAGCTACCCCAGCCATAAAGAGCAAATTTTAACTGAAATAAGTTAGAATTTGCTCTTTTTGTTTATATTTTGGGGCGTAAATTTGCTTATTTTTCTCAGTTTTATTGGCGAATTTAGCTCATTTGGGACTACTTTTGGGACTAAATACGGCTGCACTATAGCGTATAATCATATTTTTGCGCCTCCTGTAATTGGTATTTTTCCGAAAAATCAGTATATCCTCTGTCCACGACGGATGTCTTTACGTCTTTGTCAAAGGAATGTCCGTCCCACAGCATAACGAGTTCGGGGTCAACATGACATTCTTTCGCTCTTGTTATAAAAGTATATCTCAACTCGTGAGTGTGATGGTTTGGAAATAGCCTTTTTATCGTCGTGTTTATCGTATTGAAGTTTGTCGATTTGGCTCTTTCAAAGTCAATGAACGGCAAAACCTTTCTCATCATAGGCGTGAAGGGGATACGGCGGCATACAACATCCTGACCCATTTTCTCTTTACTCGTCTCGCATTGCATCCAGTTATCGTCGAGAATTGTGAGGGTAGGAAGTTCGCTTCTTCGCATACCCGTATAGAGCAATACGAGCAGTGCGCTCGATGCGCTTAATTCTGGATGAGCTTTGCAGTAATCGACAAGCTGTTTCTCCTCTTCATAGGTGAATGCCTTGCCTTTCTTTGTCTGATAGTTAGGCAGTACGACTTTCTTCATAGGGGAGGGGATAGAAAAGTCCTCTGCCGCCATATCGAATATGCAGTTGAGCATAAGAGCAAGTTTATCCGCTTTCCTGTGCTTATTTTCGCCGACTATTCCAAAGAGATAATTTTGCAGTTCGTTTCTCGTAATTTCTGCAAGAACTCTGTTGCCGAACATGGGCTCTAAATCTACACGGAAAGAACGCTCGTATTCCTTATAGGTAGAGGGCTTTGTCGTCTGCTCTTTGATTTTCAGCCAGTCACGACCGTAATCTCTGAATAGTACAGTGTGAGCTGTAGGTATTTCGGAAGTAATCTCTTCGACCTGTGGCTGTACGGCAGGACGGTCATAGAAGGCGGCAAGCCTTTGCATAAAGCGAGTGCGCATCGTCTCGAAATCTAGCCCCGAAGCCTCGATATACATTCCCTTGCGGCGTATGCGAGCCTCGAAGTACTCGTTGGAAGTTATTCTGTAATTTACTATGTAATTGTTTGCTATAAATATTTTCCTAGTATGTTCCGGTATGGCTTTAATCTCCTGTTTAGTAAATTTAAAGCCGCTTTTGCCATTTTCAGAAATGTTTTCCCTGGTCTTGACAATCTCGTCCATCGTCTTTCTGATAGCAGAGAGTTGTCCGTATAGTGCTGTGAACGGATCGTCCAAGGCGCAGTGTGCTAGATTACCTAATTTCTTTCGATAGTTCAATTCTCCTTATTGTTTGATTTGTGCAACCTAAAGTGCATTTACAGTATAACACAGCTTTATAGATGTTGCAATGTGGTCTCCTTAAAGTTGTAATTCCGAAAGGCAGGTATCGTCCTGCCGCTTAAGCAATTTTATTATAATTCTTAATTTTACCAATTAAAAGGAACTAAATCGGTATCTTCCCACAACTTATACAACTCACCCCAACTATACCCCAACAAAACCCAACTAAATGGGGTAGGGAATAGCACTATGGCTGTGCTCTAATGTTGATATATGTGTATTGGCTGTTCATATCATGCGTCTCCGAAACACTTGTTGTAACGCTTTTGAATGGTGTATATCACAGAACCTATTGCTCCGACGCTTCTGTTGAGGATGCGTCCGATTTCGCCCATGCTAAGACCTGCCATACGGTGAGTGAGTACTTTGCGCTGGTAGTCATCGAGCTGCATTGTATCCATCATCTGCTCTACAACTTCGTGATCGTTGTCGTCAGCTTTATAAACTTCTTGCGCCTCTAAACGGTAAGCTTTATCCAAGTCAACATGCCTCCTTGGATTTTTTCGTCTTTCGACGGGGTAAAAAGGGCATAGGCGATTTATTGATTGCAGAACTATTATGTAAGGGCATCCCCTGTCAACAGAGAGAGGAAATTTCCTGCTGTCGGTACTTTTGTGTCCTTATGGAATTTACGAGCGACATTGACTGGGGTAAACGGCTATGCCAAAATATCCCCTCGAAAGAGAAAGGTGGAGGTATAACCAAAAACACAGAATAGCCATAGAAGCTCTTAATTAGCGTTCTGACGGTGATTGAGGGTTAAGTCGAGTAAATTATCGGGGATAATACAAACAAGTGTTATAACTAAAATTACGCTATTCTGAGGGAAACAGCGTAACAGAACACGACGAGACAAAAAATAACGCAGCGCATTTGCAAGCGGGTTAGCGCAAAGTGCTGCGTTTTGTCCGACGTTCTGTCATAAATCCTGCTACTCCTTCTTCAAGATATATGCGCTCCCACCTGTGCAATATATATCTAGCCCCTCCGCCTTGAAGATTTCCCAATCCATACTTGCGAACGGTCTGGCTATAACTCAGATGGTTCTCGCGCATATCCATTATAACAGCTATCTTGAACGCTGCGCTATGCCTACCGTCTGCTTGAAAACGAGGAAATGCCGAGCTGGCTGTTTATGCCCAAGTCTGGGGCGAATACCATCTGGGAAAGCTGGGAAGGAACTAAAGCGCAGGGCGGAGTCGCCTCTCTTGACCACTATTCCAAGGGTGCGGCGTGCGAATGGATATTTTCACGCATGTGCGGCATAAACGTGGCGGGAGAAAACAGGTTTTTAATATCGCCCAATCCCGGCGGCAGCCTTACTTTTGCCGAAGCCTGGTACCAAAGCATTTACGGCAGCGTATATTGCGGCTGGAAAAAGGGAGAGAAGGGCATAACCTATCGTGTTGTCGTTCCGTCTAACTGCAATGCGGAGGTAGTGCTGCCCGACGGAAGAAAGCAGTTTGTCGGCGCAGGAGAATACGCTTTCTGATTTGAGTAATTTGAGATGTCATATAAAAATGATTATGACAGGCGGCTAAGGTCTCTGTAACGGGAATTATGGCGCGTGTCAGTCGCTCATTTAATACAGCATACAGTTAACTTCTACATACATTTCTTTAAATTATACGCCCGATCGAAGGTTTATAGCTTTTGATCGGGCGTATAACTTTGTTCAGAATTCAGTTGTGCATATCAGATCTGTTGCTTTTGGTCGGAATATCTCAGCTGAGCACCATGCGGTCATTGATTTCTCCGCCCGACTCGCGGAATTTTTCAAGCAGGTCTCTGACCGAAAGCGACTTTTTCTCTTCGCCGCTTACGTCGTAGATAACTCTGCCTTCCTGCATCATAATCAGCCTGTTTCCGCAGCGTATGGCGTCCATCATGTTGTGCGTAATCATTATAGTTGTAAGTTTGTTTTCGGCGGTTATTTCCTCCGTAAGGCCTAAAACTTTTGCCGCTGTTCTGGGGTCGAGTGCGGCGGTATGTTCGTCTAAAAGCAACAAGTCGGGTTTTTTCATCGTCGCCATAAGCAGGGTGAGCGACTGTCTCTGTCCGCCCGAAAGCAGTCCGACTTTTACCGTAAGTCTGTCCTCCAGCCCGAGTTCAAGCCTTGCAAGCTGTTCGCGGTAGAACGCCCTTTCCTGCCTTGTGATTCTGGGCATAAGCGAGCGCAATTTTCCGCGCCTGTATGCCAGCGCAAGGTTTTCTTCTATCTCCATATTGGGCGCGGTGCCCAGCATGGGGTCCTGAAATACTCTTCCCAGGTATTTCGCTCTCTTGTATTCGGGCAGGCGCGTAATGTCGTCGCCGTTCAAAATGATTTTGCCTGCATCTATGGGGAATGTGCCGCATATGGCGTTCATCAGCGTGCTTTTTCCTGCGCCGTTTCCGCCGATTACGGTTATGAAGTCGCCCTCGTATACTTCAAGGTCAATGTTCTTGAGCGCCGATTTCTCGTTTACCGAGCCGGGATTGAAGGTCTTGCACACGTTTTCCAGTTTAAGCATAACTTTTTCAGCCATTGTTCTGCGCCCCCTCGGTGTTTTCGTCCGTAACGCTTCCCTGAGCTCCGCCGCTGTTTCCGCCGCGCGGAAGATGCTTTTTCGTCTTGTTTATGAAGTTTCGGAAATATGTCTTTTTCCAGTAGGGTATGGCAAGGAAGATAGCAACGACTATCGCCGAGAACATCTTGAGGTATTCGGTGTCCAGTTCCAGCCATATGACGAACTGATATACAATGTAATAGAGTATTGCGCCGATGACCGCGCTGGAAAGCTGAACGGCAAAGTTGCGCGATATTCTCGAAACTATCGCCTCGCCTATTATTACGGCGGCAAGGCCTATGACTATTGCTCCGCGACCCATGTTGATGTCTGCAAAGCCCTGATACTGTGCGAGCATTGCGCCTGCAAGCGCAACGAGAGCGTTGGAGACCATGAGCGCGACAATCTTGTCAAGGTTTACGTTTATGCCCTGGGCGCGGCTCATGTTGGGGTTGTTGCCCGTTGCCCTTATGCCGCAGCCGAATTCGGTGCCGAAGAACCAGTAAAGACCGCCGACTATGAGCGCTATGAACGCGAAGAGTATGAGTATGGACCAGCCTGGTTCCAACTGGGTGATTATGACATATGTATTTCGCGTATCGACGGGGGTATTGGCCTGTCCCATAATCTTTAAGTTGACGGACCACAGAATGAGCTGTGTAAGTATTCCCGCAAGTATGGAGGGGATGCCCAGAAGGGTATGGAATATGCCCGTTACAAGTCCTGCCAGAGCCCCTGCTATGACTGCAACCAGCAGCGCCCACCAGGCATTTACTCCCAGTCCAAGGAGTACTGCGCATACCGCGCCGCCCGTGCATATAGAGCCGTCTACCGTAAGGTCGGGGAAGTCGAGAACTTTGTAAGTTATGAATACGCCAATCGCCATAATGCCCCAGATTAATCCCAGAGAAATGGCTCCCGGCAGAGCGTCGAAGAACATGTCGGTTTTCCTCCTTTACTGACCTATGGGTACATACCCTTCGGGCACCGTGATGCCCAGTTCCGCGCATATTTCAGCGTTATACTTGTGTATGGGCTGTTCGTCATATGCAATGGGAATGCTGCCTGCATCCTTGCCCTCCAGCAGGATTTCCGCGGCAATCTCTGCGGTTATCTCGCCCAGCCTGTAATAATCTATGCCGAGTACGGCTATGCCGCACCCCGTGCACGTTCCTTCGTCGCCCGTAACTATGGGTATGCCCTTGGGCGAGCAGATGTTGTCGATGAGTTGCGCGTTGGAGGCAACGGTGTTGTCCGTGGGCAGATATACGGCGTCGCTTTCGGCTGCCATTTTCTCTACGACGGACTGGATGTCGTTGGAGTCGGAGAAGGAGTAGGTGGTGCAGTTGTACTTTATGCCGTATTCTTCGCCCAGCTCTCCGAACGCCTTTATTACTTCCTCTATCTGGTATTTGGAGTTGGTCTCCGAAGAACAGTACATAAGCCCTATGTTCCTCGCGTCGGGCACAAGTTCGTGCAGCATTCTTGCCTGTTCCTTGAGGGGAGCGAGGTCGCTCGTCCCCGATACGTTGGTACCCGTTCCGTTTTCGGGAACGTAGTTGTCGAGTTTTAGCGCCACGTCGTATACGGTGACCGATGTGCCCAGAACGGGAATGTCGTCCGTGGCGTTATAGCACGCCTGAAGCGCGGTGGTGGCGTTTGCCATAATCAGGTCGTATTGCTTTGCGGTAAAGTTGTTGGCTATTACCGAGCAGTTTACCGTGTCGTTCTGCGCATCCTGATAGTCAATCTTAATCGTCCTGCCTGCGTCCTCCACAAGTTCTGTCAACCTGTCTTTGAAGCCCTGGGTTGCCTGATCAAGCGCGGCGTGGCGCACCAGCTGAACAATGCCTACCGTATAGTCGTAGCCCGCCGACTGGCTGGGCACAAAGCCTATGCCGCCTATTATAATGCCGCCGGTCAGCGCGGTTATAATCAGATTTTTGATAGCTTTTATCATTATTTTCTCCAAACTGACATGACTTCAATAATGATAGCATAAAGGCAGGGAACTGTCAATACAAAACGCAAACGGCAGGTTATATTGATGAAACAATAATCTGCTTTTCATAGCAGAAAACATATAATAAAAGTTTGAACAGAATATGCAAGATAAACGCCCGTAATTTTCCGAACAGCTGTTTGGGGTAAAGAAGGATTGCATATATCTCCGCATCGCGGAAAAAGGGTGCGGCGCATATTATTTTTTCTTCATTGACAACGCGGACATAGAGGCATATAATTATATACGTAGAAGAATTTATTCTTCAGGGCATATTCTAAAGGAGGTTAATCATGAAAAAGTTCATAGGCATAATTTTTGCGCTTGTCTCGGCAGTTGCGCTCAGTCTCGGACTTGCGGCTTGCTCGGGAAACGGCGGCAATGAAGGCGGCGGCAACGGCGGCGGAGACGATAAGGGTACGCGCTATTCAATTCAGACGCCACAGACCTCGGACGTATACACAGTTACGGGACTTCCCGACGGCGCATATGAAGACGATAAGGTGACTTTCAAAGTCGTGCTGAGCGATCCCGAAAACAGCGTGCTCTCGGAAGTGGGCGTAGAGCCTTCAACTTCGGCATATTACGCTCTCAGCGGCGCTGATGACGGTACATATTCGTTCACAATGCCTGCCGAACCCGTAAAAATAGTCATAGACGCGCGCGCGTTCGAGGAGGTTCTCTCGGACGGCGGAGTGACATTCGTTTCGGACAATGCCAGGGAAATTGCCGTCAATTCGGGCAATACCAAGGTATGGGACGAGGACAACAATCTCGTCGACCGCTGGGCATTCGACATATCGCTCGGCTGGCGAAATACCGCGGCATTCAGCTCAAACTCAAAGGTAACCTCGTCGGATGAGACGGTAATACCCTCAGACGCCGTAACCATAAAGGAGGGCGACAAGGGCAATAACTTCTACTTCACGTCCGCCCAGATACTCATAGATACTTCAAAGATAAATCCCGGCAAGACCTGGCTTGAAATATATCTTCAGAGCAACAACTCGTCCACTTCCAGGGGTACGGTATGCGTTCAGATAACCGTCACCGCCGAGGGCACCGTGACCGAGGTGGAAAAGTGGACGGAAACAGTCGTGTTCACTCTGTCCTCGGGCATAGATACCGAAGATCTGTATTTCTGCTTCACCGACACCGATTACGGCAGCAATATGGACTCGCAGGAAAGACAGTACTTCTATGCCGGCGAGTACGAGATATCCGACGATGATACCGTAACTCTGACCATAGAGTACGTCAAGGGGCATAAGTACAGAGTAACCGCAGGCATAAACGACGGTTCGGGCAACAGCCTCGAACTCAACGAAAGCGTCACCTCGGGCGCGGCGTATCAGGACGACGCCCTGACATTCGAGCGCACGGGCGTGACCATAGAGATAACCGTAAGAAACGAGTTCTTTAGACCCTGAACGGCAAATCAAAGATAATTGTCTTAAGGCCGCCGGCCGCACATATGCAAGGTCTTTTTGCGGTCAGCCGCGAAAATGCCAGAGGTTTTGCCTTATTTTAAGGGCTTAAGGCGCGGAGTTGACAAACTTATTACAATTTTCGCGCAATTTTACAATAATATTACAATAAATTTGCCGCTTTCGGGTAGATTGACGGCAGATTGTATTATATACTGATATATGTAACATTACAGGGCGACATAAATATGAAAGTAGGAATACTGACGAGCGGCGGAGATTGCCCCGGGCTTAACTCCGTCATACGCGCTATTGGCAAGCATCTCATAAACAATTCTCCCGAAACGGAGATATACGGCATAACCGACGGCTATGCGGGACTTATTGACGGCGAATTCCGCAGAATGAGCGCCGAAGATTTTTCGGGCATACTCAACGTCGGCGGCACAATACTCGGCACATCAAGGCGTCCGTTCAAGCAGATGACGTTGCCTGAAAACGGCACCACGCGCCTCGAAAAGATGGTCGAAAACTATAAGAAATTCGGCTTCGACTGCATATTTACGCTGGGCGGCGCAGGCACGCACAAGACGGCGGCATTGCTGTTCGCCGAGGGGTGCAGGATAATAGGCCTGCCCAAGACGATAGACAACGACATCTTCGGCACGGATACGACTTTCGGGTTCCATTCGGCGCTGGACATAGCCACCGAGTGCATAGACAGAATTCACACCACCGCCGCAAGTCACGGCAGGACTATGTTCGTCGAAATAATGGGCAACAAGGTCGGCTGGCTGACGCTGTATGCAGGCATTGCAGGCGGCGCTGACATCATACTCATTCCCGAAATTCCCTTCAATCTCGAAAAAGTGGCGGAGGCGCTTAAAAGGCGCATAGAGGGCGGCAAACCCTTCAACATAGTCGCCGTTGCGGAGGGTGCGGTGCTCGACAGCGAGGTAAATTTCAAGAAAAAGGAGCGCGCGTTTGCGCGCAGAACGCTCAACGAGGCGACCGTAACCAACCATCTCGCCCAATGGGTGAGCGACAACGTCGGCGTAGAGACGAGGGTGGTTGTTCCCGGGCACATTCAAAGGGGCGGCAATCCCTCGGCATATGACAGATTGCTCTCCACGCGGCTGGGCAGTTTTGCCGCTCAGCTCTGTCTGGACGGCAAGTTCGGCGTGACCGCGGCGATAGTCAACGGGCAGATAACCTATAACGCCCTGACGGAAGTTGCCGGCAAGACCAAGTTCGTGCCTGCGGACAGCCAGGTAATAAGGGCCGCGAGGGATATAGGCATATCCTTCGGCGACTGACAATTTCGGATGCTCAGCTCCGCAGATTTGGTGCGGAAATATTATTGAGAGGACAATATTATGAAATATTCGGTAATAGACATAAGTTCCAGCAGTCTGTCGTTCATCGTGGCAGACGTAGACGGCGGCAGCGCGGAAGTTATCTTCAAGGACAGGATAACTTTAAGCCTCACGCAGTATATGGAGGGCAAGTCGCTCTCCGCAAGGGGTACGGAAAAGCTCATTTCGGCAATCAATGCGGCAAAGCAGAAGTGTACCGCGCTCGGCGTTGAAAAGGCATATCTTATTGCCACCGCCGCGCTAAGGCAGATAGATAACTTCGGGGAGGTGCACGACGCCGCGGCGCAGGCTACGGGCATGATGATAAAGCTCATTGACGGCAAGGCGGAGGGACGCTTCGACCTCATGGCCAACTCGGGCTATGCTACATATGACCGCGCGGTACTCATAGATATCGGCGGCGCAAGCATTGAAATATGTGACTTCGCAGACCCCTCCGAAGAGGGCACCAAGTTCCTTAAATTCGGCATATTCGACCTTAACCGCAAGTTTGTGGACGACATTCAGCCCACCGAGGATGAGGCGAAGAAGATTAAAAAATATGTCAAGAAGAAGCTCGCCGAGGCGGAGCTCCCCAAGGACGGCGCATATTCTACGGTAGTGCTCGTAGGCGCAACCAACAATGCCGTCTACGACGTATATGCCGACTATGCCAAGACCGAGGGCGAGGAAAAGCGCATAGACATAAAGCAGTTCAAAAAGCTTTCGGCTCACCTTACGGGTGACCCCGGCAGGTCGGCGCTCGTGCTCAAGAGCGCGCCCGAGAGGATATATATGCTTACGACGGCGGCAGTCGTCTTAAATGCTATCTTCAAGAGGTTCAGACCCGAAAACGTCGTCGTCAGCGACAGGGGCGTCAAGGAGGGATATCTGCGCTTCATTTTAGAGAACGGAGAGGGCGAAGAGTACAATTTCGAGGGCGAGCCTCACGAAAAAAGTCAGCCTGCGCCCGTAAAGAGGGGCAGGAAGCCGACGGGCAAAAAACCGAAGTCTGAGACCAGACCCGACGGCGCGCCCAAGAGAAAGTATGTAAGAAAAAAGAAGCAGGACGAAAGCGTTGCAGGTAAGGAGCAGTCCGCTCCCGAAAATGCTGACGTGCAGACCGAAGGGGACGCCGTCGACGGGGCAAAGGAATAATCGGAGGGCGAACATTGCCAATGATGAAGGGTCAACTCAAAAAGGCTAAAAAGGATATAGAAAGCAAGTTTGTAAACGGCAGGTACGTCAACAGGGAATATTCATGGCTGCAGTTCAATAAGCGCGTTTTGGACCAGGCGGACGATCTTACCAATCCGCTCCTCGAAAGGTGCAAATTTTTGTCGATATTCCACAGCAACCTCGACGAATTTTTCATGGTCAGAGTGGGCAGTCTGTACAACGAAAATCTGGTGCACCCCAAGGTGCGCGACAACAAGACGGGGCTGACCGCCGCCGAGCAGATTGACGGCATACTCTCCGTAGTCAAGAAGTACTATAAGCTGTCCTACAGGACATATGTAAATTTAAGGCGCGAGCTGGCGTCGGCAGGGCTCAGGCTGGCTGACGGCGAAAAGTTCACCCCGCGCCAGAAGGATGAGTGCGGACAGTATTTCCTCTCGCACATTCTGCCCATGCTGTCGCCCATGGTGCTCGACGCCAAGCATCCCATGATGCGCTTCGAAAACAAATCGATGTACATGATATACGACCTCGAAAAGGGCGGCAGGCGAATGATAGGCGTAATGGCAATACCCACGGCTACCGAACGCCTTCACCGTTTCGGCAGGGGCAAAAAGATAAACCTCGTCACGACCGAAGAACTGGTAAGGACGTTCGGACATCTGGCGTTCACGGGCTATACCGTAAACGACAAGATGATGATGAGGGTTACAAGAAACGCCGACTTCGACACGCAGGTCGACGATTCGGACGTCGAGCACGACTTCTCGGTCATTATGAAGGAGAAGATAGAGCTGCGCTCCAAGCTCGCCGTCGTAAGGCTGGAAGTAGACAAGAACAGCAAAAAGCTCAAGGAGTTCGTGCTCGAAGTGCTCGGGCTCAAGAATAAGTTCTGTTTCTTCGTAGAGGGCTGTTTCGACTATAAATACATGTTCTCGCTGGGCTCATACCTGCCTGCTGACAGCGCGGCAAAGCTCAGATATCCTCCGTTCAAGGGCAGGGTTGCGCACGCCGTGAACGCCGCCCCGTCAATGATAGAACTCGTAAAATCGCGCGACGTGTATCTGTCCTATCCCTACGACAGCATGTCGCCCGTTCTGCGCCTCCTTGACGAGTGCGCCGAGGACGACAGGGTAATCGCCATAAGGATAACCATATACAGACTGGCAAACGGGTCGAGGATAGTAGAATCGCTCAAGAGGGCGAGCGAAAACGGCAAGGCGGTCACTGTCGTCATAGAGCTGTGCGCCCGATTCGACGAGGAGAACAACCTCAACGCCGCAAGCATATTGCAGGAGGCAGGCTGTACGATAATCTACGGAATGCAGAACTATAAAGTGCACTCCAAGATAATCTCCGTCGTGCTCTCCGAAAACGACGAGCTCAGCTATATCACCCATCTCGGCACGGGCAACTATAACGAGTCGACCAGCAAACAGTATACCGACCTCAACATAATCACGGCGGACAGACAGACGGGCGAGGATGCCTCGCTCTTCTTCCGCAACATAGCCATATGCAATCTCGACGGCGACTATAAGAGACTGCTCGTCGCGCCCTCCACTTTGAAAAAGGGCATAATAGAGCAGATTGATTGCCAGATTGCCGCGGCAAAGGAGGGCAGGGAGGCCTGCATAGCCGCAAAGATGAACAGCCTTACGGATAAGGCCATCATAGATAAGTTCATAGAGGCTAGCCAGGCCGGCGTTAAAATCGACCTCATAGTCAGGGGCATATGCTGCCTCGTTCCCGGGGTTGAAGGACAGACGGAGAACATCACCGTAAGGAGCATAGTCGGGCGTTTCCTCGAGCACTCCCGCATATATTCCTTCGGCAGCGGCGAGCAAAACGTAATGTACATCTCCAGCGCCGACCTTATGACCAGAAACACCGACAAGAGGGTGGAAATCGCCGCGCCCGTCCTCGACAAGGGCATCAAAAAGCGCATATCCGACTATCTCGGCATAATGTTTGCCGACAACGTCAAGGCAAGGGTGATGACCGCCGAAGCAACTTACAGAAAGGTGGAGGCGATAGGCGACCCCGTGGATGCGCAGAATTACCTGTTAAGTCACGAAGTTTAAAGGGCGTATGCGCGTTTTCTGCGCGTCAGGCCTGCATATATAACAATTGAACGGCATATGCCGATAAATGCTTTGCGGCGCCCGACTCTCTTTTGTCGGGCGCCGCTTTGCTTAAATCCGCCGCTGAACGTCATTTCCGTCCGCTATCTTTCCGTCGCGGTTTTCAGGGCGGAAAATTTTATTGTTATTATGATTTGTTTTATTGACTTACGGCTTTACGGGGAGTATAATTCCGAGGCGTTGAAAGCAGCTTGACTGCGTTGAGTCGTTTTCTGCACATTTAAGGAAGTCGCCCGAAATATACCGCGCGTCAAAGTTACGCGCGTTCGGCAATGCGGACGGCGGCAGAGAGTTTCCATGGATGCAAGACAGTTTTTCGGAAAGGAAAAAATAGGCAAAGTTCTCTTAAAGCTGGCTCCGCCCGTAATGCTCGCCCAGCTCATTCAGGCGCTCTATAACATAGTCGACAGTCTTTTCGCGGTTCGGGCTTACCTGGTTCTGGCTTACATACCCAGTCACCGAAACGGTGGTCACGATAGTCGGGTTCATATTCTACAAAAGGTTCATGGCTTCGGCGCGCGAAGGGAAACTCAAGGCGGCGGAGTAAAAATTTAATGCGCTTGAATCGGACGGGATGTTCTTCCGCCCGTTTTTTCGTTCGCTATGGCTTATAAGTACACGCCGCGTTGCAACTGCGGGCTATGGCGGCGGCAAATTTATCTTACATATATTGATTTTTGTAATAAATTGTGTTATGCTGTTCACAGATATGCTGGAATATTGCCGCCGCGGACGGACAGGAGAGGGCGTCTTTTGCCGCGGACGGGCAGCGTTTACGGGTAAGGAAAGGAGAGAGTGGCAATGATAAACATAGCTATAATAGAGGATAACGCCGCCGATGCGAATCTGCTCAGGTCTTATATAGACAGATATTTCGCCGAGACGGATAAATCCTATAAGGTGGAGGTGTTCTCGGACGGGTTCAACTTCCTCAGCAACTATTCGGGCAAGTGCAACATTGCCTTTTTCGATATCGAGATGCCTCATATAGACGGAATGCAGGTGGCGCGCAGGCTTAGGGCCGTCGACTCCGAAGTATCCATAATATTCGTCACCAATATGGCAAAGTACGCCATAAACGGCTATGAGGTGAGCGCGCTCGACTTTATCATAAAGCCCGTCGAATATTTCCTTTTTCACGCAAAGATGGATAAGGCGGTGCGCATTCAGAGAAAGTATGCCAAGAGTTCCTACGTTATAGAGTGCCCCGACAAGATAGTAAAGCTCAAGGTGCAGAACATATTCTATGTCGAGAGCGACGGACACTTCGTTCTGTATCACACCGAGGACGGGGTGTACAGGGAGCGCAACACCATAAAGGAGGTGGAGGCAAAGCTCGCCCCTTTCGACTTTGTAAGGTGCAACAATTCATACCTCATAAATCTCGACCAGATAACTCTGGTAAAAAAGGACGTCGTGGAGGTCGGCGGCGACGTGGTGCCCATAAGCCGTTCGTTCAAAAAGAGCTTCATGAACGCGGTTACGGCATTCAATTGCGGAAGATGACATGAACGACTTTTTCATAATACAGCTGTTAATCCCCTTCTTTTTAATATTCTGGCGGTTCAAAAAGCGCAGATATTTCTACGTGATGGCGCCGCTGGGCATAGTCGGCATAATAGCCGCACTGTACGGGCTGAACTTTGCCTTTGCGCTCATTGCCTCGCCGTACGGCTGGCTTTGCCACTATCTCGCAAGCTATGTGGCGGTATTCGTTCTTGCCAATCTGCTCTTCGAAATGGACGGCATAGACAAGCTGTTTTTCTGCGTGGTCGTGTTCGCCATTCAGAACTTTGCCCATCACTGTTGCCAGCTCGTCACGCGCTCGGTTTTCCTCATTACGGGCACGGACATGGAGTCGTATTTCTGGGGCGCGTTCGGCGCATATGCCGTCGCCTATGTCGTCGTATATGCGGCGTTCTGGGCGCTCATTTTAAGGAATAAGGTATTCGAACTGTCGGTGCCGCATTCAAAACTTGCAACCATATTCCTCGCCGCGGCGTTCGTAATGGTCATGATAGTGCTCGGCGTATACGTAAAGCACGGCCGTTCTGCCGTGCTTGCCGACCCCGGCATAAGGCTTGTATACGAGGTGTATTCGGTAATACTCGACGTGTTCATACTCAGCATGCTCATTAGCGTATTCCATAACGACAAGATGCGCTTCGACGTGGACGAGCTTGAGCGGCGTCTCGCCCAGGAGAGCAGGTATTACGAGATGGCGCAGAGCAACATAGAGCTTATCAACATAAAGTGTCACGACCTCAAGCATCAGATTTCGATGTTTCAGAAACTCAACGACAAGGCGGCGTGCAGCGGCGAGATTGAGGAACTAAAAAACGCCGTAATGATTTACGACAACATAGCCAAGACCAATAACGAGGCGCTGGACTGCGTCCTTACAGAAAAGATGCTCTTCTGCAGCGAAAACAAGATTCAGTTCACGTATATCGCCGACGGTTCGCTGCTCAAAAACATGACCTATACCGACATATGCGCGCTGTTCGGAAACGCGCTGGACAACGCCATAGAGAGCGTCATGAAGTCCGCCGACCCCCAAAGACGCGTAATGGGCATGAAGGTATTCGGCAGGGCGGGACTCATCAACATACATTTCGAAAATTATTGTCCCCAGCCGCCCAAGCTCAACCAGGGCATGCCCGTCACCTCTAAGTCGGACGGAAAAAATCACGGCTTCGGCATGATAAGCATCCGCTACATCGTGCAGAAATACCGCGGCACAATGAATTTCGAGGTGGTGGACGATATGTTCTACCTGAACATATCTCTTCCGATGTGACAAAGAATAATAAATCGTACGGATATGCCGAGAGGTCGCCGTTTTCCCGATGCAAGGGAACCACGGCGGCCTCTTTTTGTCTTACGGGTTTGCCGCAAATGCTTGAGGTTTCAGGGCAAACGGGCTTTTGGGGTGCAGAATTGTAAGGCATTAAGGCATTTTAAACAAGTGCAAGTTATGCCAAAAACAATACAGGTTACGCCAAAACGTGTAAGTCAGGCTATAAAAAAAACTATTTTTGATATTTCTGTTGATTTTTTGTGCAGAACTTATAAAATAAATGCGAAATTTGTGAAGAGGGGTCACATGCGGTGACCGTAATAAAAGGACGGGAAAATATGACTAAGAAGAAAAAGCTCATTATATCCATATCAGCCGTAGTCGTTGCGGTCATAATAGCGGCGGTTCTTCTGTTCATATTCATAAAACCGTCCAACGGCAAAAAATATGACGTCTCGGGCTGCACGGTGAACACGTCGAGTCCGCTCTACGGCAAGACGTTTTACTGGCTGGGCTCTTCGGTAACGCTGGGCATGAGGAGCCAAAATCAGGCCGTTCCCGACTTTCTGGCGGCGAGAAACGGCTGCGTATGCAAGAAGGAGGCCGTCTCCGGCACGACGCTGTTCGACGTCGAAAAGAAGGGACAGCCCTCGTATGTGTCCCGCCTCAAGTCGACTACGGAGTTTGATAAAGACGCGGATATAGACGCATTTATCTGCCAGATATCGACAAACGACGCAAAGTCGGAATTTTCCTCCCTGTGGGGGGAGGTGTCTCAGACATACTACACCGACCCCTCGCAGATTGACACAGGCACCACGGCAGGCGCGATGGAATTCGTCGTGACGTACGTGGAAAAGACGTGGGATTGCCCCATATATTTCTATTCGGGTTCTTACTTTACGGACAGCGGCGTGCGCGGCTCCAAGGACCCTTCCAGGGAAAACTATGAAAAGATTATAGACCTTGCGGAGGACGTCGCAAAAAAGTGGAATGAGGTAGAAGGCTACCAGATCGAAATAATAGACCTCTTCCACGACGAGGAATTCAATGCAATCTCCGACGAGGATTATAAGGTCTATATGCACGACCCCGTTCACCCCTATAAGGCGGGATATCTCCTGTGGTGGACGCCGGCTTTCGAAGAGGTGTTTTTCGAGGACTTCGGTAAGTAACTATGTCTTAAGGGCGTAGTCATTTATACAACTTGAGAATTATTTAAGGAGGGTTTTAATGAAAATCACGAACAAGACAAAAAATGTCGCGCGCGGTCTGACGGGTATATTTGCCGGGCTGTTGGCATTTTCAATCGGAACGACTTCGGTAGTGAATACCTATCGTTCCTGGATCAATACTCAGCTCGGAACTAAAAACAGTATAACTGTTAACGGCGAGGTTGACCCCAACGAGGACCTCTACAATTACAGAGTAAAGAGCGTAGAGGAAACGGGTTATGACCTCACCACCACCAAGGGCGTCTATGACTACCAGAAGGCAGCGGCAATAGAGATTGCAAGCGAGGGCATCGTGCTTTTGAAAAATAACCAATCTCTTCCCCTTGCAAAGAACAGCGACGTAACTCTTCTCGGCACGGCGGCATACAGCGTATGGCACGGCGGCACGATGGGTTCAATGCCCGTAACCAGCGAAAAGATTTCCTTTGTGGATGCCCTTTCCGACCAGGGCATGAAGGTAGACCCTGCGGCTAAGGCTGCCTATGAAAAGGCTCCCGGCTATGGCGAAACCGTAACAGAAAACCCTTGGGGCGGTACTTCCGTCAGCTCAAATCTTTCCAGCCTTTCAAGCGGCAAGTTCACTCTCAACGAATCTTCTCCCGCAGACGTAGGACTTGCAGACAAGAGCGCAAAAGGCGGTACGGCAATAATCGTCCTTGCAAGGCAGGGCGGTGAAAACGGCTACTATCTCCCCGGCGAGGAGGGCAAGGCGGTAGAGGGTCAGTTCGATGCAGACCACGACGTTCTCGGCCTTTCCGTAAAGGAGATGGAGACGATAAAGTATGCAAACAAGAACTATGACAACGTTGTCGTAATCGTCAACTCCGACTCTGCTATGGACATCCCCGAACTCTTCGAAGAGGGCGGCGAGTACGAGGTTGACTCGGTTGTATGGGCAGGCCTTCCCGGAACTTATGGCTGGGTAGCCGTTGCTCAGGTGCTCGACGGCACGGTAAATCCCTCGGGTGCAATGGTCGATACATATGCCGCAAAGTCCAGCGTAAACGCTGCTAACCAGAACTATGGCGTGTTCACCTTCGCAAATGCCGATACTGAAAACGTGAACAACGAAAAGAGCTCTTGGTATATGCCCGAAACCGAAGGCATCTACGTCGGCTACAGATACTATGAATCGCGCTACTATGACTGCGTAATGGATCAGGGCAATGCGTCAATCGCTCATAAGGGCGAAAATCAGGATACGGCAAAGTCTACGGCTACCGAGTGGAACTATTCGGACGAAGTCGTTGCAAGCTTCGGCTACGGCCTTTCCTATACGACCTTCTCCGAGACAATCAACAGCGTCAATGTCGATTTCAACGCTAAGACCGTAACTGCAGAAGTTACCGTACAGAATACGGGCGAGGTTGCAGGCAAGCACGCCGTTCAGCTCTATGTCAGCGTTCCTTACACCGACTATGACAAGGAGCACGGCATCGAAAAGTCGGCAATTCAGCTCATCGGCTACGAAAAGACGGGGCTTCTCGAAAAGGGTAAGAGCGAGACGGTCACCGTCACGGCTGACTTCCAGTACTTCGCATCCTATGACAGCGAATTCGAACATCACAACACCAAGGGCGCATATGTGCTCGATGAGGGCAACTATGTCTTCTCCGTAGGCAACGGCGCACACGACGCGCTCAACAACGTGCTCGCATCTCAGGGCAAGGGCGTTTCGGACGGAATGGACTATGCAGGCGATGCGGCTAAGGCAGTTTCCAAAGAGTTCGGTTTTGTCGAAATGCTCTATTCCGAGAGCGGCGAAGTTATAGAAAACCAGCTTCAGGACATGGAGCTCGACAACTTCGAAGAGAACATTGTCGAACTTTCCCGTTCGGACTGGAATGCAACCTGGCCCAAGACCTATGACAATCTCAGCTCAACGGCTGCAATGGAGCCCGGACTCAACTGCCAGGTATATGAAGTTCACGAGACGGATAACGGCGGCAAGGAAGTTATCTGGGGTGCTGATACCGATTACACATTCTTCTCGTGCAAGCCTGAAAAGGGTGAGTGGATAGAATATGATGACGAGCGCCTTATAAACCTCATACAGCAGGTAACGCTTGAAGAGGCTATCGCAGCCGTCACTCAGTGCGGCGGTCAGGACTGGGATGAGTTGCCCTCGATTGAGAGCCCTAAGATCAAGACTACAGACGGCCCTGTAGGCTATGATGCAGAAAGAGGCATGCTCAGCATTGACTGGAACGACAACAATGACGAATATGACTGCCCCGATGACGACCCTTACGGTCAGATTGAAATGCGTCCTCTTCCCACTATGCCCGTAATAGGCGCAACCTTCAGCCACGAAATGGCAGAAAAGTCGGGCGAAGTGCTCTCCATGCTCGCGCTCTGGTCGGGCGTTGCAGAGGTATGGGGCCCCGGCGTCAACATTCACAGAACGGCATACAATGCGCGTAACCACGAGTACTATTCCGAAGATCCCGTTCACCTTGCAAACATGGCAAACGACTTCGCAACCGAAGCCCAGAAGAACGGTCTTGTAACCTGCCTCAAGCACTTTGCGTTCAACGATACCGAAGCCAACAGGTCGGGCGTTGCTCCTTTCATGAGCGAGCAGAGGGCAAGAGAGCTTGACTTAAGGGCATTCCAGCTTGCAATCGAAAACGAGACGGCCCTTGCAGTCATGACAGGTTTCAACCGCGCAGGTTCAACTTTCTCCAGCGCACACAAGGGTCTCATAACGGGCATTCTCCGCGAAGAGTGGGATTTCAACGGCTTCTGCCTTACGGATATGGTAAGCCCTGCTTACTACATGAATCCCCGTGATGCCATTGCGGCAGGTACCGACGGCATGCTTACTTCTTCCAGCGCGAACAACATCAACAACAATATCAACGGCTGGGGCGAGTTCACTCCCGAAGGCCTTGCAGATGATATGGATATGCAGCAGAGGATTCAGGATGCCGTACATCGCGCACTCTACATCTTCATCAACTCCAACGTAACCAACGGCTCTGCAAGAACGGCTTACAATAAGTGGGTTCTTACCTGGTACGACGGCGTTCTCATTGCGGCAACGACTGTGACGGCAGTTCTGACTGCAGTCTCTGCGGCAGGCTATGTGACCACCAAGGTATTGCTCAAGAAGAACGAAAATAACGCAGAGGAGGCATAAAATGAAACTTAAATTAAACTTAACGTCAATCGGCGCCGCAGTCGTATGCGTGCTTACGATAGTTGCAATTATCCTCTTTTCGGCAGCCTATAACAGCTGCTACGGATATTTCGAGATGCAGTATCCCTCGCTCCCCTACGTCATTGCGTTCGGCATAATCACAATTCTCCTTTCGGTTGCGGTTATCGTCCTTCCCATGCTCGAGATTGAGGGAACGGCAAAGAAGACAGTTTCCATAGTAGTCGACGTATGCGTGGTTGCAGTCTGCGTATTCGCCTGCATAACGGGCGTATATGCCGCCAAGGCTTCCGTATACGAGATGGCTCTCACCTGGGCATCCGAACTTCACTCCAACGAGCCCTATATGATAGCGGCTTGCCAGAACGCGCTGATTTCCATAATTCTCAGCGTAGTCGGAATGCTCGTAATGGGCGTGACTGCATGCATATCGCTCAAAGTTGCAGGCAAGAAGGGATAAGTAATTTTCCTCAGAATATTTTCTCCTTAAAGAAAGGTGGCCGATTTCATCGGTCACCTTTTTTGCGGGAGATATGTCATTATTTCATAAAATTATTGACAAATAATTGCCCTCGGGTGGCAATAGTTGTATTATATTTACGGAGGAACTCTGATGAAAAGGCTCCGCGATTATTTCAAAAGCAAAAAACTCACGGATATATTTAACCTTGCCGTTGCGGTCGCCGTGACGGTCACGGCATTTATCTGCGCCTGCAGGTACGTTGCGTTTGGCGACATAGTCCTCGGCATATCTATGACCATGATATGCGTGCTGTTTGCGCTCGTCTCGTCTGCGGCATATTCAATGCGCCTGCCCGTACTCAACATAGCTGTCGGCGTCGGCGGAATTGTAATGCACACGCTGACAAACTATTCGGGCATAATGTTCGGCGAATATGTCGCCGTTGCCGTGCTCGGAACAGGCGGCGGCTTTGCGACAACAATCTTGCAGATAGTCGGGAAACAGCCGCCCGTAAAGGCTTTTACCTCGTCGCTCGCCGTCGCGATAGCCATATTTATCTTCGGCGGAGTCGTCTGCGCGTCCTATATCTCCGCGGCAAGGGGGAGGGAGTACGCCGCCGACGAACTTTGGGCGGTGCCCGAAAAGTATGACGGCGTCGAATGCCCCGAAAAGGGCACGCTCGAAAGGGTGGAATATGCAACTAAGGCATACGCCACCGACGGCCGCGCGGTCACAAAGGGCGCATACGTATATCTGCCTTACGGCTATGACGAGTCCCGAGAGTACGACATTTTATATCTCATGCACGGCACGGGCGACGACGAGGCGTACTGGCTGGAGGAATACTCATACAATAAGACGATGGTCGACAATCTCATATATTACGGCGATATACGGCCGCTCATAATCGTCACGCCGACGTTCTATACGGAGGACGACTGCGCCGACAATCTGGATGAGCTTACATATTCTTTCAGGGACGAGCTGAGGCTCGATCTGATGCCGTATATCGAGAGCAGATATTCGACCTATGCGCAAACCGCCGACGACGTCGGGTTCGAGGCGAGCCGCGACCACCGCGCGTTTGCAGGCCTTTCCAGGGGTGCCGTGACGATGTTCCATTCGGCGATGTGCGAAAGTTTAGACTATTTCTCGTGGTTCGGCGCCTTTTCCGGCAGCAGGACGACCAGGGAGGAGTTCGTCTCTTCCCTGCAGTCGGAGGAATTTGCCGACTACGACATAAACTATCTCTACGTTACGGGCGGCGCGTTCGACTTTGCCCTGCCCTCACAGATAAGAGATTACAGACAGCTGCTGTCCGCGGAGGACAGACTTACGGAGGGCGTGAACACGTCGTTTGTCAGCCTGCCCGTTCAGCGGCACGCCATGGGCAACTGGCACATAAACCTGTATAATTTCCTGCAGAAGATATTCATATACGCTGGTTAAAGGCAGAAAAAAGGCGCAGGGCGAAAGTTTTTCTTTCGCCCTGCGCACAGTCGTTTTTAAAGGTTGAATGCAGGAGGGCTATTTTTCCCAGGAAATGTTGTTGGACGCAACTTTCAGCCTGTATTCGGGGTCTGCCTTTCTTACGCGCACAAACTGGCACTCGTCGCTAAAATCTCCGGCACGTGCCTGAATTTTGTTGACTTTTTGAAGTTTTATTCTGAACAGGAATATCCTGCCGTCCTTTGTTTTGCCCTTAACCTGTCGGCCGTTATTGGTCAGCAATACTTCGCCGGCATTGGAATACACCTTGATTTTAGCCGTCTTGCCCTCGCGGTTTTTGTACCGCTTGCCGCATATGTGCACGAACTTGTCGCTGCTCCAGAATGCCTTATAAAGGTAGTAGGCGTCCTTTTTAATCTGTCGGTCAAAGGTCACAAGCCCCTTGTGATTTTTGCCCGGGTCGCCGCCCTGATTTCTTCCGTCGGCGCCGAAGTCGAACATATTCCATAGGTGCGTCGCCCAAAGATAGGGGTGTCGGTCGAAAAATCTGAGCATATATTCGTGGTATATCGTCTGATATTCCTCGGTGTTGTCAAATCGTTTCGGCCTTTTTGCGTGCAGGTTGGTCATGGCCTCAGCGCCGTATTCCGAATAGCCTATGCACCGCTTGGGGTAGAGGAAATGGAAGAGTTTCAGCCATACGTCGTTTAAAAACAGTCCCGGGGCGTACCAGCCGAGGTAGAGGTTCCACGATACTACGTCGGTGATGTGCGCCGTCCTGTTCGTGTGCAGGCAGCTTGCAAAGCAGGCAAGCACGGTCAGTCGGTCGGGGTCAAGACGGTGACACAGCTCATTCAGCTGTCTGTGCGTATTCAGCATATCCTTTTTGTCCGTCTTCATCATGGTTATCTCGTTGGATATGCCCCACGCGACTATGCTGGGGTGGTTGTATTGCTGATATATGAGTTCGCTCATCTGGCTTACGGCGTTACTGTCGCCGCCGTTCATATGGCGCGAGATGTACGGTATTTCCGCCCAGACGACAAGTCCCGCGCGGTCGCACAGGTCATAGAAATAGTCGTCGTGCTGATAGTGCGCCAGCCTGACCGTGTTGGCGCCTATGTCGAGTATCATCTTCACGTCCTGCTCGTGGTCGGCTCTGGACAGGGCGTTGCCCTTTCCCAATCTGTCCTGGTGTCGGCATACGCCGCGCAAGGGGTACGACCTGCCGTTGAGCATAAAGCCCTTTTGCGGATCGACGGAAAAACTTCTGAACCCGAAAGAGGAGGATATCTCGTCGCATACCTCGTCGCAGGCTACAATCTTAGCCGTCGCCCTGTAAAGATACGGGTCTCTAAGACCGTCCCAAAGGCGCACGTTCTTAAGGCGTATCTCTTCGCCGTTCGGCGCGGTCGCAACTATGCGCCCCTCTCCGTCGTATATGGTTATGTCAACCTGTCCCTCGCCCACATTGTAGGCAGTGACCGTGACTATGCCATCTCTGCCGTCGGTTTTCGGCACTATTTTAATGGGGTTGCAGCCGAAAAAGTCCAAATCGAAGTGGTTCTTGCCGACGATGATAAAGTTTACGTCGCGGTATATTCCGCCGTAAAACGTAAAGTCGGCGCGCTGGGGATATACCCTGTCGTTGACCGAGTTGTCTGCAAGCACTTTGAGCACGTTCCGCTCTCTGAGGTACGGGGTAAGCCTGGCGCGGAAGGTCGAATATCCTCCGTCGTGCGTCGCCGCAAGGCAATCGTTCAGGTATACCTTTGCGGAGGCGTTTACGCCCTTGAACTCGGCATACAGCTCGTCCCCGTCGCAGAGCGCAGGCCTGTCGAAAACATATTCGTAGGTGCATTCGCCCCTGTAGTAGTCGTTTCCGCCGTCCTGTCCGTCCTCGGCGTTCCAGGTGTGCGGAAGATCGACGGCGCTGCGGCTGCCGTCTGCCGAATTTATGAATTGCCAGCCGCTGTCAATGTTAATAATCCTGCGCATAAGTGTATCGTTACCTTAAAATAATCTCGTAACACAATTATAACATGCCTGTCCGCCATTGCAATTGCAGATTTTAGCTTAGGATATTGCAATTATTACTGTCTGCCGCCCTTTGGCGGATGCCCTATAATCTTTGTGTAGTTGCGGTAAAAGGTAGAGTAGTCGTTATATCCGTACCGCTCGGCGAGCTCGGTTAGCTTTACTTCGCCCTCGCATATCTCCTTATGCGCGGCGATTATCTTTTTATATTTGACGTACGTCATGAGCGAGGTCTTCATCTCCTTGGCAAACTCGTTGCATATGTAGGATTTTGAGTAGTGCAGGTCCTCGCATATGTCGTTGAGGTCGAAGGAGGAGCAAAGGTGCTCGTTTATGTAGTCTATTATCTCGGAAATTATGGGCTTTTTGGTTATGTTCTCCCTGTTCGGCTGCGCTCCGCCGTCGTAGTCCAGGTCTATGAGTATTCTGAGGAGCTGAGACGGCATAAGCACTCTCTTTTCCTCACATGAGCGGAGTCGTCACGGCGGTCTATGACGTCCCCGTCGGCGAGGCGTGGAGCAGTCAGTCTGTCGGACGATTGAAATCGCTCTGCGACTTTCACGGGCTCGCCATGGAAGTCATAGAGTCCATACCCGTCCACGAGGACATAAAGACGGGCGGAACAGGGCGTGACCGTTACATAGAAAACTATTGCAAAAATATCCGCACGGTCGCCTCATACGGAGTCAGGTGCGTGTGCTATAACTTCATGCCCGTATTCGACTGGCTGCGCACGGACATGCATTTCAGGCACGCCGACGGCTCGGACTCGCTGGCCTACTCGCACGAAGATTTCGCAAAGGTTGACCCTGAAAATCTGCGCCTTCCCGGGTGGGACGAAAGCTATTCTTCAAGCCAGTTGCAGGACCTCTTGAAGACGTATTCGCATATTTCTCACGAACAGCTGTTTGAAAACCTCGTCTATTTCCTCGAAAGGGTTATTCCCGTATGCGAGGAGACGGGCGTCAACATGGCAATACATCCCGACGACCCTCCCTGGGACGTATTCGGACTGCCCAGGATAATCAGCAATGAAAAGGATCTGGACAGGCTGTTTGCGGCGGTACCCTCGGTAAGGAACGGGCTTACGTTGTGCACGGGCTCGCTCGGGGCAGGCAGGCAAAACGACCTGGTGCATATGGCGGCTAAATATGCCTCTCAGGGCAGGGTGCATTTCCTGCACCTCAGAAACGTGCTGTATACGGACGACAAGGACAGCTTCTGCGAAGTCGGTCACCTTACAAAGGCAGGCAGTCTGAATATGGCTGCCATAGTCAGGGCGCTCGTCGAAAACGGCTTCGACGGATACGTGCGGCCCGACCACGGCAGGAATATCTGGGACGAAAACGGCAAGCCGGGCTACGGGCTCTACGACAGGGCGCTCGGCGCTCTTATTCGTATCAGACAGGGCGGCGGGCTTCATTACGGGCATAGTATTGCCCATAGACGGCGGATTCTCGGCATATTCGGGCGTCTGAAAAGATTTATAAGATATTTTTCTCCTGACTCACGCCGATTTTGCAGGCGATTCGGTCGGCAAATCGGCGTGAATTTTCTCGTTTTGCAAGGCGGAAACGCCTGCAAAATATAATGCTCGGAGTGCGCTCGCGCATCCAATATAATTGCCTGCACAGGGGCAGGACAATATATGTCATCGCCATATTGACATATGAAAATTTTCTCCCCTTCGGATAGTTTCGGCTAAAAATCGTCGGGACTATCTTTTTTTATAATGTATAAATTTATCGTAATTCGATAAATTTTTATTGACAACACACATTTAATATGTTAAAATCTGCTCAAGTCAAACAAAAGGAGGGGAATGCAGAATGGATAATGACGGCTCAGGACGGGTCAATGTGCTGATTGCCGTGCTCGAGGGGATAGTCGGCGCGGTACTTGTCGCCGTCGGGGCGGAAATAATCCGTGAATTCTGCGTCACCGTTCCGTCGGAAAAAGCGGCTATGCTGTCCGTGGCGGCATGGGTGCTGTTCATAATTTCGGGGTTTATAGTTGCAATTCCTGCAGTCAGCGGTTTTGCCATCGTTTTCAGAAAGGGCGCAAAGAGGGGGCTGGTTCTCGGCTTTACAGTATTTCTGCTTGCGGCGTGGATATTTCTGCCCCTTTCGCCATATGTCGCGGATATCGGGTACAATCTCTTTTCGGACTACGACAGGCTGAGCTCTGACAGGGCGGAAGAGTTGGCGGAAAGTTATTGCGGCCTGATATTTGCCTGTGCCGAGGAAAGGGGCGACATTGCAGAGTTGGACGGCGCAGACGCCGAGCGGCCGTCGCTCGTCGGCGGAATGGAGATAGACGTTTTATCTTCGGACGGAAAATGCGCGGTTGAGCTTAAGTTTACTTATGACGAGCGTTGGGACAGGCTGACAGTCGGGGCGGACTTCGAAATACGCACCCGTAAGGGGCAGACGGAGGATATCGCCGACGAACTTGGTCGGGCGCTCGGCTTTTTCAATCGCGTTGCGCGACGGCCGTATACTGTCGCGGAATGTCTGGACACGGCGGAAAATCAGGCATATGCCGAATACGCGTGGGACGGCTCGGTTTCTCGGCTCAACGCCTTTTCTGGTTACGAATATATCCGCGTCAGCGTCTTTGAGGCGTATGACGGCGAGGAGGAATACGATATCTGTTCGTTCGCGTTGCGAGGTTTAGGCGCAACTGCGCTGTAAAGGAGGTTCTATGAAAAAATTATTTCAATCTGATTGTCCTGCCGAACGCTGTCACGTGCTTATGAAAGCGGCAATAGTGTTAATCGCGCTGTGCGGCACGGCAATCTGCGTGCTGTGGTTTCCGTATGCGAGCTATGTCGGCATGCCTGACGTAAAGGAGACGGGCGAGCAGGCGTTCAGGGCTATGTATGCCTCTCAGCTCAGTCTGCTGTTGCTCTCCGCATTGCCCTGCTATGCCATTGTGTTCTTTTTGTGGAAGGTGTCCGACCTCGTGGCGGCTGGCAGGCTCTTCACGCTCGGCGCGGTCAGATATTTTAAGCTCAGCGCGGTTGTTCTGTTCTGCGACATATTCTTTTTCCTCGCCGTAAACCTGACGTTCTTCTGCCTGGGCGCGAACGACTGGCTGTGGCTCTACATATTCATAGACCTTTGTGCCCTGTGTGTGGCGTTGTTTTTCTACATAGTCTCAAGGTGCCTCAACGAGGGCGCAAAACTGCAGGAAGAGAGTGACGGTACGATATGATAGTCATAAATGTGGACGTAATGCTGGCAAAGCGCAAGATGAGCGTAACCGAACTTACGAGAAGGGTAGGCCTTACAATGGCAAACATCTCGCTGCTCAAAAACGGCAAGGTTAAGGCAATCCGCCTTGCCACGCTCGACAGGCTGTGCGAGGTGCTGGACTGTCAGCCTGGCGACATACTCGAATACCGCCCCTTAAAGGACGACGGGCAGACACAGGACATCTGAACGGCGGTGCATGTGTCGCCTGACGCATATGCCTTTGCGTGCCGCAATAACCTTTGCTAAAGAAATTGTCCGCCGCCCATTCATTTTTTTAAATTGCTATTGCGCAGACCGCCGCACGGTGATATAATTATTGCATAGGGCAATGCATAAGGGGGCGGCGCCGATGTATTTTGAAATCGTAAACGGCGGCACGTTGCGCTACGATGCGTACCGCAACGGCAAAAAACTCAAAAACAAGCGCGAGTGCGCAATTCATAAGGGCGAAGAGATTGTGGTAAGGCAAAGGCATGCCTGGCTTTCGCGCTTCTGGTGGCTGTTTTCGGCGATATACGTAATACGTGCCATTCTCGGCAGGGAGGCAGGCAATTCGGTTGAACACGCCTGCTCGCTGGGCGAAGCGGTCATAAGGGTCAACGGCGGAAATTCGCTCGTAGTCACGACCGCCGACTTTGCGGAGGCAATTTCCGTCGAGGGCGGCAAAGTAGTTTCCCGTTCTTTGGAGGATAAATCGGAATTGGTCAGGAGGCGGATAAAGGCGGCAGACATAGCTCTCGTATGCTTCTGCGTGCTCGTCTTCGCCGCGATAATAGCCTTCGATTATCTCATGAGCTGACCGCAGGCGCGTACGTTTCAGACGAATGGTGTCGGTAATATAATAAGCCGCGGAGCGGCGCAGTAATACTGCGCCGCTCCGCGGCTTCCTTTTTGTATAACGAAAACCCCCAGATAGTCTGGGGGTTCAAAATAGGCTTTTGCCGATGTGGTATTGAATAAAAACT
>CALVPT010000011.1 GCA_944354125.1 uncultured Clostridia bacterium
CCTTTTTATGAGAAGTGTGGATTTATTCGTTCGCATAGCATTAAAAACTTCTTCACGGATAATTATGACCATCCAATATATGAAGCAGGCACTCAACTGATAGATATGATTTATTTGCGAAAAAAAATATAAAACTTGATTTATCAAGCAGATTTCAGATAAAGAAAATCAACAGATGAATATCCTATGTCAAGTGGCAGTCAGGCGTGAGCTTGTTATAGACGAGTGCGGCGGCGCTACGCACCGCCGCAGCCAAGCACACGCCACGGAAAAGCAAACAGAAAAATGACCGGAAAACCAAACCGAAAGCACGGCGGCGCGGCAGACGGCAACGGCTACGCGTGGGCTTGCGAATCGGTGATCGGCTCTACCTGGAATACCGAACTCGCTTACGAGCAGGGCAAGATTGTCGGCAACGAATCTATCTTCCTCGGCGTAAACGGCTGGTATGGCCCCGGCCTCAACATTCACCGCAATCCTCTTTCGGGACGTAACTTCGAATACTACAGCCAGGACGGCGTACACGGCGGCTGCATGGCGGCAGCGGTAATAAAGGGCGCAACCGATAAGGGCGTTCACGTCTACATGAAGCACGCCTTCCTCAACGACCAGGAGACCGGCCGTATGGGTACCACGACGTTCGCAACCGAGCAGGCTATCCGCGAAATATATGCAAAGTCCTTCGAGATTGCGGTAAAGGAAGGCAATGCCAACGGCGTGATGTCCTCCTTCAACCGCATAGGTACGGTATGGACGGGCGGCGACTACAGGCTCATGACCGAAATTCTCCGCGAAGAGTGGGGATTCGAAGGCCTGGTAATCTCCGACTACAAGACTGACAACGCCGTCATGAATTCCAGACAGATGCTGTATGCGGGCAATGATCTCATATTGGCTTCGCTCGACAATCTGCTCTGGACGGATTGCGACTTCTCCAGCCCTCAGGACGTGACCATACTCAGAAATTCCTCGCACAACATTCTGTATGTAGTGGCAAACAGCAACTCCATGAACGTCGATATAGTAGGGTATAACACCGAGTGGTGGATAACTACGCTGTACGTCGTCGATGCCGTTGCCGTCGTCGCTCTGGCTGTATGGGGAGTGTTCGTAATCAGAAAGAACGTAAAGAAGCAGAATGCGTCTGAGGAGTAATTTTCAGCACAAATGCGCCGCAGCGTGAACGGTGCGGCGCCATACGGAAAAAAATCTGAAGGATTTTACAGGTCTTCATAGATTTTTCCTTAGGGGCGGACGCGGCAATATTGCCGCGTCCGCCTGAACTTTTTTTGCGCAGAGTAAAAATAACCTATATATTATATATAATAATGAAATGGAAAAATTTACCATTTTCAGAAACTATGCCAATGCAAATTGCGCTGTGAAAAACGAAGTTTCGGATAGCACGTTTTAACAACGGCGGCGTTTCCAGAATTTATATGGGTAATTGTATTGACCGCGGCGGCGCGCTGTGATATAATTCCTACAACAAAGATAGGAAATATAGTATTATGACGGTAAGACAGTTACAGGATAAAATTATGGCGCTCAAGGAGCAGACGGATACGTGCATTCTCGCGCACAGCTATATGTCGCAGGACATATGCGATATCGCCGATTTCGTCGGCGACAGCTACGCGCTTTCGGTAAAGGCAAAGACGGCGCCCAACAAAAACGTAATCATGTGCGGCGTGCGCTTCATGGCGGAGACGGTCAAAATGCTTTCGCCGCAAAAGCGTGTGCTCCTTGCCAACCCTACGGCAGGTTGCCCCATGGCGGAACAGATGGACAAGGAAGTGATAGAGCAGGTCAAAAAGACGCTCCCCGGCTATGCGGTGGTGGCATACGTAAATACGACTACGGCGCTCAAGACCATTGCCGACGTATGCGTCACGTCCTCATCGGCGGTCAAGATATGTAAGGCAATGCCCGAAAAGGACATCTTGTTCATACCCGACATCAACCTAGGCACATACGTCAAAAATCTCGTGCCCGAAAAGAACTTCAAGCTGCTTTCGGGCGGCTGTCCCACTCACGCGCGCATAGACGAGGAGGACGTGCTCGAGGCTAAGAAGGCTCATCCCGAAGCGCTCCTTCTGGTGCATCCAGAGTGCCGTCCGTCTGTCGTAAAGCACGCCGACTATGTCGGTTCGACCTCGGGCATAATGGACTTTGCAAAGAAGTCGGAGGCAAAGGAGTTCATAATAGGCACCGAAAATGCCATAGTCGAACATCTCCAGTTTGACTGTCCCGACAAGAAGTTCTATCCGCTTTCCAAGGACCTGGTATGCCATAACATGAAGGCGACGACGCTCGTCGACGTCTATAACTGCCTCACGGGCGAGGGCGGAGAGGAAATTGTCATGGACGAAGAGACACGCCTTGCCGCAGTCAGGTGCATAGAGAAGATGATAGAGTACGGCGGTTGATTTTTCCGCTGTCCATATTATATACAGGTCGCCACGGGGCATTCCCGCGGCGGAGGAGTAAGTTATGATGATAACTACGAAGGGCAGGAATGCCCTTAAGGTAATGCTCGACCTTGCCCAGCACGACGACGGCAATCCCGTGTCGCTCACAGATATCGCCGAAAGGGTAAGGGAGTCGCAGAAATATCTCGAATCTACGGTGTCGCAACTGTCGCAGAAGGGACTCATCACGTCTACGCGCGGCAAGAGCGGCGGATATCGCCTTGCAAAACCCGTAAAGGACTATACCATTGCCGAAATAATAACGGCGGCGGAGGGTTCGCTCGCGCCCGTTTCGTGCATCAGCGGCGAAATTACCTGCGAAAATGCCTGCAACTGCCTTACTTTGCCCCTTTGGAAGGAGCTCGACGAAGTCATTATGAACTTCCTTACTTCCAAAACTTTAGCAGATTTATTGAAATAATCGCACATTTTAAAAATTTTGTGCGCATAGCCTAATTCCTATTGACAAAATAGGAATTACTTTTTATAATTAAATCATACTTATTAAGTAGGAATTAAAAGTTGCGGCGCGACCGCGCTGACGGGTGCCGCATAATGCAAATATAACGGGAGTGTAGACAAATGGTAAAGACGGTCTATGTCGACAACGCCGCGACTACGGCGATGAGCGATGAGGCAATAGCCGCAATGATGCCCTATTTAAAGGACAACTTTGGCAATCCTTCTTCCCTGCACACGGTAGGACAGAGGGCGAAGGAGGCGCTCGAGGGCGCACGCGCGAAGATAGCAAAGCTTCTGGGCGCGGACCCTAAGGAAATATATTTCACGTCCGGCGGCAGCGAGGCGGACAATCAGGCTTTGCGTTCGGCGGCATACGTCGGGCTTGCCAAGGGCAAAAAGCACATAATCACCACGGCATTCGAACATCACGCCGTGCTCCATACCTGCAAAAAGCTCGAAAAGGAGGGCTTCGAGGTCACCTATCTCGACGTGCATTCCAACGGGCTTATCTCGGCGGAGGAGGTCGAAAGGGCAATCCGTCCCGATACGGCGCTCGTTTCGATTATGTATGCCAATAACGAGGTCGGCACAATCGAGCCGATACGGGAAATAGGCGCTGTGTGCAGGGCGCACGGCGTAACCTTCCACTGCGACGCGGTGCAGGCGGTGGGGCATATCCCCGTGGACGTCGCCAAAGACAATATAGATATGTTGTCGCTGTCCGCGCATAAATTTCACGGTCCCAAGGGCGTGGGGCTGCTCTATTGCAGAAAGGGCGTCGTGCTCAAGAGTTTCATAGAGGGCGGCGCGCAGGAGCGCAACCGCAGGGCAGGCACAGAAAACATTGCAGGCATATGCGCCATGGCGGCGGCGCTTGAGACGGCGATAGCCCATATGCCCGAAAATATCAAAAAGGAAACCTATCTGAGGGACAAGCTGATTGCGGGACTTGCCAAAATTCCCCACAGCAAGCTCAACGGCGATGCAAAGGTGCGCCTTCCCGGCAACGTAAATATGTGTTTCGAGGGAATCGAGGGCGAAAGCCTGTTGCTTTTACTCGATGCAAAGGGCATATGCGCATCTTCGGGTTCGGCGTGCACGTCGGGCTCTCTCGACCCCTCTCACGTGCTTTTGGCGCTCGGTCTTCCCCACGAGGTGGCTCACGGCTCGTTAAGGCTCAGCCTCTCCGAGTACAACACCGAGGAAGAGATAGACTATATCATAGCCGAAGTACCCAAGGTGGTCGAATATCTCCGTTCCATTTCTCCCGTCTGGGAAGAGCTGGAAAAGGGCGAAAGACAGCATTTGATATAAAATTCGATTGATTTATTTTTAGATGACAAAATAAATCAATCGAGTTGAAGGGCGCTGCCCTCGGCGACGCAATCTTAAGCGCTCGCAAGTATCATAATTGCGTCGCCTCACCTGCTCAGGTCGCAAGCGACAAATTGTGTGCGCTGGCGCAAAATGTGATTTTGCTTGCGCCGCGGATTATTTTGTGAAGTGTCGTAAATTTGTTGCTTGGTGACAGCAACAAATTTGACGAGGTCTGGCGGCTCCGCCGCAAAATATGCCGCCAAAGACATATGCGGCAAAGAAAATATATTGAAATATACTTATTTTTAAGAGGTAAAATATCATGGCATTATACAGCGAAAAGGTAATGGATCATTTCACCAATCCCAGAAACGTCGGCAAGCTTGACGATGCGGACGGAATAGGCGAAGTAGGCAACGCCAAGTGCGGCGATATAATGAAAATATACATCAAGGTAAGGGACAACATCATAGTAGACGTAAAGTTCAACACCTTCGGGTGCGGCAGCGCTATCGCATCGTCCTCGATGGCTACCGAGATGATAAAGGGCAAGCCATTATCGCAGGCTCTTGAGCTTACCAACAAGGCGGTTGCAGAGGCGCTCGACGGTCTGCCCGCCCATAAGATGCACTGCTCCGTTCTGGCGGAAGAGGCAATCCGTGCGGCAATCAAGGACTACTACGACAAGCACGGCATAGAGTACGACCATTCTCAGTTCCCCGACACAGACGGCGAGGAAGAGCACGCCCACGAAGAGCAGGAATAACGGCTTTTTATGGCTAAGGAGCTCAGCGAATGCGCGCTCATAGAGCGCAGTATAATTACCAAGTTCCGCAAAGGCATATGGACAAAGTTTTTGCAGGCGGTAAAGCAGTATAAGCTCATAGAGGAGGGCGACAAAATCGCCGTCTGCATATCGGGCGGCAAGGACTCCATGCTGCTTGCAAAGTGCGTGCAGGAGCTTCTGCGCCACTCGGATATAACCTTTTCTGCGGAATACATCGTCATGAACCCCGGCTATAACGGCGAAAATGCCGCCCTCATAGAGGAAAATCTTAAGAGGTTGGAAATTCCAGCAAAGATATTTCAATCGGACATCTTCGAGGTCAACGAGGAGATAGGCGGAGAGCATCCGTGTTATCTGTGCGCGCGCATGCGCAGGGGCTTTCTGTATGCACGCGCAAAGGAGCTCGGCTGCAATAAAATCGCGCTCGGACACCACAAGTCGGATGTCATCGAGACGACGCTCATGGGCATGCTGTTCGGCGGACAGATTCAGGGCATGATGCCCAAGATAAGGAGCGCGAATTTCGAGGGCATGGAGCTCATCCGTCCCATGTATTGCGTGTCCGAGGACGACATCCTGCACTGGAAGGAGTACAATAATTTAAGGTTCATAGCGTGCGCGTGCAAGCTTACGGAAAATCTGCCGCAGGGCGTGCAGGGGCAGTCCGGAAGGCAGGACGTAAAACAGCTCATAAAGGCTTTCCGCAGCCGCAACCCGGACGTGGACGCCAGCATATTCAAGAGCCTGCACAACGTCCAGCTCGATACCCTTCCCGAATTCAAATATAAGGGCAAGACCTTTTCGTTCAACGAAAAGTATGAAAGGGGAGTAGATATAACTTTCAGGGACTAAGGCAAAAATGCCGCGTTCGCGCAAAGATTAGTTTATTGCGATATTTGTCTGAGATTTTAAGATAAATTATAAATTTTACCTTAAAATTGGTTGACATGTCGGCGATAAAGATATATACTTACAGGGTAAATCAAATAAAAATCATTCAACCGCAGACAGCAAGGGCAAAACGTGCTTGAAAATCTTGCCGAGGTGAATATGGTATAGATAGTCAATTTATCTGTGTCCTTACGCCTTTAATCTGCGGCGTAAGGTTTTTTTATTTTACGAATACAATAGGAGGTAAATAAATTGTCAGCTAATTTCGAAGCAAAGAAAGCAGTCGTAGAAGAGATTGCAGAAAAAATCAAAGCTTCCAAGTCCGTCGTATTCGTCGACTATAACAAGCTTACCGTTGCAGAAGTTTCCGAACTCCGCGCAAAGTGCAAGAAGGCAGGATGCGAATACAAGGTCTACAAGAACACTCTTGTAAGAAAGGCACTCAACGAACTCGGCTACAACCAGTTCGATGCAGACCTCAACGGCCCCACGGCTGTAACTTTCGGACAGGACGAGACGGCGGCAGCCAAAGTAATGGTTGCGGCTTCCAAGGACTACGAAGACAAGATAGTCTTAAAGAGCGCATTCGTAGACAACGCATATGTGGACAAGGCCGGCGTAAAGTCGCTTGCTACTATGCCTTCTAAGGAAGAACTCATTGCAAAGATGCTCGGTTCTATGCAGGCGCCCATCGCCAACTTTGCAGGCGTGCTTTCCAACCTTATGTCCGGAATCGTACGCGTGCTCGATGGCATTGCAAAGGCCAAAGAGGCTTAAGTTCTTTAGCCTGAACTATTTAGGGAGGCGGCTCCCCTTTGAAATGTTGCCGCAAAAAATAATTAAATTCAATTAAAATTTTCGGAGGAAATTAAAATGGCAGACGTAAAGGCATTTATCGAACAGATCAAATCTATGACGGTTATCGAGCTCAACGAACTCGTAAAGGCTCTTGAAGAGGAATTCGGCGTATCCGCAGCAGCTCCCGTAGCAGTTGCAGCAGCTCCTGCAGCAGGCGCAGCTCCCGCAGCAGCAGTTGAAGAGAAGACCGAGTTCAACGTTGTTCTTAAGGACGCAGGCGCTAAGAAGATCGACGTTATCAAGGTTGTACGTGCATTCTCCGGCCTTGGCCTCGTAGAAGCTAAGCAGGCAGTTGAAAAGGGCGGCGTTCTCAAGGAGAACGTAGCTAAGGAAGAGGCAGAGAAGATCGTTGCTGACCTCAAGGCTGCAGGCGCAACCGCCGTTATGGAATAATCTTTCATAGCATAAAAGGTCTACAAAGGGACTTGCGGAATTTTCCGCAAGTCCCTTTTTTTGCATATTTGCGCCACAACGCATATGTGTCGCAAAACATAATGCGCCTTGCGCCGCGGAGTGGTCGGGCGCCCGTACAGGGGTTTGCCGTATGGGTTGGAACGCATATGTGCGCGAAGTCGGGTTGCCATTCCTTTCGTGTGGCGGAGGGTAAGAGGTGCCCGTACAGGGTTTTGCCGTATGACTTGAAACGCATATGCAGGCAAAAGCAAATTGCCTGTCCTTCTGCTGTGGCGGATGGCAAGCGGCAACCGCACGAGGTCTTGCCCGTATGCGGCGGAAATCATATGCGCGCAGGCAGATATGCATTCATTTTATATGAAGGGCGACGCACCCGTAAGCGGTTGCATTGTCCCAAACGCATATGTCGCTTGTCACACTTGTTTCATTTTTCATGAGAAATAAGTGCTTACGTCGGGTTCTGTGTTGCAGGTTGTTTCCGCGGTCGAACATTGCGCGGCAATAAAAAATAGCCGGAAAACTCGTTCCCGACTATTTTTTAAATGACTATCAGTGTGTGCGTGGTTGGAATATAAACCCGAAAGACAGGTTCTTCGGAATTTACGTACACATTATATAGGGCAATGCGCTAAAAAAGTGCTAAATATTTAAGGTTTCAAAAAAATTATTGTCGATTTTATGAAAAAATGTCATTGACGGCTATTACATAATTTGTTATAATTTGTATGAATTGTTAAACTTGCTTGGGCTGTGCCGTAGAGGACGGTCGGGAGGGGGTTGGAACATTGAAGATAATAGCCGTTGACGACGAAATAAGTGCGTTGAACGTAATCCTGGGAGAAATAATAGAACTGCGCGACATAGAATACCGCTTCTTCAAGGACGACGTGCAAAGCATTACCGAATACGTCGCGTCAAACAGGGTGGATGCGGCATTTCTGGACATAAATATGCCCAACATCAACGGGCTTGAACTTGCAAAACGCTTGCTCGGCATATCGCCCGAAATAAAATTCGTATTCATAACGGGGCTTGCCGTCTCTGCAAGCGACCTCGACGAGGACATAAAATCGCATACCGTCGGCTTTTTGTATAAGCCGTTCGACAGGGGCGAACTTTTAAAATATCTAGCCGACATAGGCGGCTCTTCTACAATGACCGTAACGACTTTCGGCTCGTTCGAATGCTTTATCGGCAACGACATAGTGCCCTTTTCTTCGGCAAAGTCAAAGGAGCTGTTCGCACTGCTCATCACTTACTACGGCAAGAGTCTGACGATGACTGACGCCATCTCCCAGCTGTGGCCCGACCACGAGCTGGAAAAGGCGAAAAAACTGTACAGGGACGCCGTATGGCGTCTGAGAAAGACGCTGCGCGACGTCGGGTTCAACTGCGTGACGTTCGGCAGGGCAAATCTCACGCTCATAAAGGACAATATTCGCTGCGACATGTGGGACTACGTCGAGGGCGACCGCCTGCTGTATAACGGCGAATACCTCAAAAACTACGAGTGGAGCCTTATCTATCAGACCGCGCTCGACGCCCTCAAAAAATAGCCGCACGCCAAAAAGCTCTTTGTTTTTGTGAAAAGGAGTGTATCAGTCGGTAAATTGCTTGACTAAACGCAAAGTTACGGGTAAAATAAAGTAGTATATCAAGTACTTTAATTTTATAGGTAATAAGATGACGTTCAAGAAATTAGGTCGCATAATATGTGCAACAGCAATCTCGGGTCTTGCAATTGCCGCACCCTTATTTTCGGGTTGCAGCACCTCCCATCCCGAGGCAAAGATAACCGTTGAATTCAGCGGCGAGACCTACGTGCTCGAGTATAAGTTATACCGCAGCATGTATCCTCAGACCGTACAGCACTTCATAGAGCTTGCAGACAACGACTTCTATGACAACACCATAATCCACAATTACCAGACGGACAAGTGGTACGGCGGCGGATACGAGTATGACGACGGCGAGGAAAGGGGCTATACCGCATCCTTCGAGGACGGCTCGGAGAGCATGCTCGACTATCTCGAGTCGGCATCCAAGGAATACGACTATGCCGTGCTTGCAGACCCCGACGCGGGCAAGATAACGCCTTCCGTATACAAGGATTTCATAGACGGCGACCTCAGCCAGCCTCTTACAA
The DNA here is from genome assembly GCA_944354125.1 of uncultured Clostridia bacterium. Taxonomy (GTDB): domain Bacteria; phylum Bacillota; class Clostridia; order Christensenellales; family Borkfalkiaceae; genus Coproplasma. The sequence goes on from CALVPT010000011.1 coordinate 9,347, forward strand.
CGCTCATCGGCGAGTTCTCCAACAACCAGCATAAGATAGAAAACGGCGCTCTCAACGCCTCCTATGGCTGTCTCAGAATGTTCTACACCGCAAAGGACGTAGAGGGCAAGAGGGTATACCTCGACAAGCAGGGCTCCGAAAAGGGCGTAATGGGCGACTATAAGTACAACAGTGCGACCAGTCTGTTCTCCATACAGGTCAATTCTTCGACCTCGTCTGACTCCAGCTACTGCATTTTCGCCACGCTCGAAAATACCGACGTGCTCGATTCCCTCAAGGAGGCCGTTTCCGAAGCTTCTTCCGACGTCGGCTCTACCAACTTCACCAAGGAGATAAGCCTCTACGTCGATAACTTCGACGAGTTCGTAGACCCTCAGGTAAACGAAGTCACATACAAGGTGACGGCTACGCCCATAATCATAAAGACGGTGGAGATAACCAAGTACTGATTTTTAAAATTGCATATCTTCAGACGGTAACGCGCGGTTGCCGTCTTTTTTATGCAAAATTTTTCCTTCCTGTCATTTTAAGGAAAATTTTTTAATAAAATTTATTAACTACGGTTTATATTTTGTTGACATTGCTACGACACAGACATATAATATAGATACTTAACCAAGGTTAAGATTTTTATATGAGGAGTGAATATATGCCTCTTGTAATGGCTCCCTGCAACAGGGAAATGGAAGTCAGGAAGATAGCGGCCGAGGATAAGACCAAAAAGCATCTCATGGAGCTCGGAATAGTGGCTGGGTGCAGAATAACCCTGCTGTCGAGCGGAGAGCGCGGAGTGATAGTCGCGGTGAAGGAGGGCAGGCTGTGCCTGGACGGCGAACTTGCCCGCAAAATACTAGTGGCGTAGCCTCAGGTTGTACGGATAACGGGCAGGCGTACGGGCATAAATGTGTCCGCGGCAGGGAAAGTGCGGTCCGCCATCCATGAATTTGACTGAATTTTTAAAGGAGATATATATGATCAGGTTACTAAGCGATTTTACCATAGGCGAAAGCGGTAAAATAGTCAAGGTAAACGGCGAAGGCAGAGTGCGCAGGCGGCTCTTTGATATGGGCGTGACTCCGCAGGCGGAGGTCACAATGCGCAAAAAAGCCCCTCTCGGCGACCCGATAGAGGTGACGGTGAGGGGGTATGAGCTGACGCTCAGAAAGGTGGAAGCGGCGTGCGTGGAGGTGCAGACGAGATGAGAACTTTTGCGCTTGCAGGCAATCCCAACTGCGGAAAGACGACGCTTTTCAACGCGCTTACGGGCTCTACGGCGCACGTCGGCAACTGGCCGGGAGTAACGGTAGACAAGCGCGAGGGCGTATATAAGGGCGAGAGGGAAAGGGTTGCAATCGTCGACCTTCCCGGAATATACTCGCTGTCGCCCTACACTCCCGAGGAGGTCATCTCCAGAAACTACATATTGGACGAAAAGCCCGACGGCATAATAAATATCGTCGACGCGACCAATCTGGAGCGCAACCTCTACCTGACTACGCAGATACTCGAAATGGACGTCCCCGTTATAATCGCCCTCAACATGATGGACGAGGTCGAAAAGGTCGGGGATAAAATAGACATAAAGGCGCTGGAAAGGGCGACGGGCGTGCCCGTGGTTGCCATATCGGCGCTCAGAAAGAGCGGCATAAAGGAGCTCATGGAAAGGGCGACGGCAATGCCGAAGGAGCGCAGGGGCTCGACCGTGCTCGGCGGCTCGCTCAAAGCAAAGATAGAGCGCGCCAGACAGTTCTTCGAAGGGCAGGGCGTGGCATCGCCCCTCTTTCACGCCGTAAAGATGCTGGAGTCGGATGAGATAGAATTAAAGCACGACGGCGCAAGGCAATTGCTTGCGGAAATCGACGCCTCCGACGACCTCGAGGCGGAGATTGCCGACGAGAGATATAAGTACATATCGGCGCACTTCTCCTCTGCCAAGTCCAAGGGCAAAAAGCAGGGGCTGACCAGATCTGACAGGATAGACAGGGTACTCACCCACAGGGTGTTCGCCCTGCCGATATTCCTCGTCGTGCTCTTTCTCATATTCCATCTTACATTCTCGGAAAATCTGTTCTATCTCAATGGCTTTAACGAGGGGCAGGCGTGGATGCCCACGCTTGAAGATATCGGGCTTTTGAATGCCGACGGCGGCCCTGCAAATTTCGGAGTCGAACTTCTGGCGGTGTTCTATGACGGAACGGTCTATTCGCCCGGCGTAATACTGACTAATCTTCTCAATCTCTTCCTCGACCATATCTCGGGCGGCATCGTAACCCTTATGGAAAACGGCGGCGCGGCGGAGTGGGCGACGGGACTCGTCGGCGACGGCGTGCTCGGCGGAATATTCGCCGTGCTCGGCTTCCTGCCCCAGATACTCGTTCTGTTCCTCTTTTTCTCCATACTCGAGGATACGGGCTATATGGCGAGAATCGCCTTCGTGCTCGACAGAATTTTCAGGCGTTTCGGACTTTCGGGCAGGGCGTTCATGCCCATGATAATGGGCTTCGGCTGCTCGGTTCCCGCGGCGATAAATACCAGGACGCTCGCCGACGAAAAGGAGAGGACGGCAACCATAAGGGTAATTCCCTTCTTCTCGTGCGGCGCTAAACTGCCCATACTCACGGCGGTTGCGGGCGGCATAGTCGGGGCGTTCGGCATAGGCAATGCCGACGCAATCACCTTCTCCATGTATGTTTTGGGCATATGCACGGCAATCGTGTGCGTGCTGATAATGCGCAATACTACTCTGAAGGGCGAAACGCCTCCATTCATAATGGAACTGCCTGCATACCATATGCCGGGGTTTGCAAACCTCATGCTCCACCTGTGGGATAAGACCAAACACTTCGTAAAGAAGGCGTTTACCATAATCTTTGCCTCGACGGTAATCATCTGGCTGCTCTCGCACCTCAGCTGGAACTGGCACTATCTGCCCGACGAGGAGATGAATGCATCCATGCTTGCCTCGATAGGCATGTTCGTTCAGCCCCTCTTCACGCCGCTCGGCTTCGGCTCTCAGCTCGGTCAGTTCGGCTGGGTGTTCGCGGTTGCGGCAATTACGGGACTCATAGCCAAGGAAAACGTCATAGCCACGTTCACTACGCTGGCAATCTGCATAGGCGCATACGTCGGCACGGGAACGGAGGATGGCGTGGAAGAGCTGGTAGGGCTCATCAACATAATCTCCGCCGATTCGGGCATAGCGCAGGGTCAGCTGATTGCGGCGCTCATAGCGTTCATAGCCTTCAACATGACCACCATTCCCTGCTTTGCGGCGTGTGCCACGGCTAAGGCCGAACTTTCAAAGGGCACTTTCGCAAGGACTGTCGCATTCTGGCTCATCACAAGCTATACGGTGTCTTGCATCATATACACGGTGGGCAGCTGGTGGTGGACGCTCTTCATATGGCTGGCAGTCGCGGTGGTCGCAACCTGCGCCATAGTGCTTGCAAACAAGGGCAGGCTTAAGCTCTGCGCACGCAGAAAACAATAAAAGGAAGGTACGCATTATGTCACCTTTGGATATAGCTATAATAGTCGTCGTATCCGTCGCCTTCGTCGCGGCGGTGGGCGCAATAATCTACCGCAAGGTCAGAAAGAAGGGCGGTTGCGGATGCGGCTGTTCGGGCTGTCCGCACTCCTCGGGCTGCTGCGGCAGAAAGGATAAATAAATTTACCTACACAACACTCCACATATTGCGGACGGGGCGGCGCCGATTTACGGCGTCCGCCCCGTCCCCTTATATTATCGTTTATTAGCGTTCGCTATGCGGTAAAAAGTTACATATCTGCGCATAAAAGTAAAATTATTCGCATACGCTTGCAAAAATACGCGGCTATGTGTATAATAAAGTGGTAATAATGCAAAGGAGTGTTTCCAATGATTAAATTATCGCATAAAATTTCAGAAATTTCTCCCTCGATGACTCTCGCCATTTCCGCAAAGGCCAACGAGATGAAGGCAAACGGCGAAAAGGTCATCTCTTTCGGCGTCGGCGAACCCGACTTCAATACTCCCGAACACATCGTCAGGGCGGCAAAGGACGCGCTGGACAAGGGCTATACCAAGTATGTCGCAGCGTCTGGTCTTCCCGCGCTCAAAAAGGCGATTGCAAATAAACTCAAAAGAGAGAACGGGCTGGACTACGACCCCTCGCAGATAGTCGTCTGCAACGGCGGCAAGCACGCAATCTATAACGCCATGTTCGCCGTGCTCGAAGAGGGCGACGAAGTGCTCATTCCCAAGCCCTACTGGCTGACCTACCCCGAAGTCGTAATGTGCTGCGGCGGCGTGCCCGTATATATCTATGCGACTCCCCGTCACGGCTATAAGGTGACGGCCGCTCAGATAGAGGCAATGATTACGCCCCACACCAAGATGCTCATCCTGAACAGCCCCTGCAACCCCACGGGCGCCGTATATACCGAGGAGGAGATAAGGGCGATTGCCGACGTATGCGTAAGGCACAACATCGTGGTACTCTCCGACGAAATGTATGAAAAGCTCATATACGGCGGCGAAAAGCAGTTCTCGATAGCTTCCGTATCCCCCGAAATGAAGGAGCTCACCATAATAGTCAACGGCGTATCCAAGTCGTATGCCATGACGGGCTGGAGACTGGGTTTTGTAGCCGCACCCAAGCACGTTGCAAAGGCAATCGGCTCCTTCCAGAGCCACACGACCTCCAACGTCAACACGATTACTCAGTATGCAGCCATCGCCGCATACGAGGGCGACCAGAAGCCCATGGAGGACATGGTAAAGGCGTTCGGCGAGAGAAGGAAGAAGATGCTCGAGGTTCTCGAGAGCATGAAGCCCCTCGGCCTCGACTACGTTAAGCCCGACGGCGCATTCTACGTAATGCTGCTGTGCTACAACCTCTACGGCAAGAGCTACGAGGGCGTAAAGATAAACGGCAGCATGGACTTCTGCGAAATGCTCTTAACCCACGAAAAGGTTGCGGCAACGCCCGGCATCTGCTTCGGCGACGACGATGCGATAAGGCTCTCCTACGCGCTCTCCATGGAGGACATGCTCGAGGGACTGCGTAGAATCGGCGAATTCGCAGCCAAGTTGAAATAATCGTGAAAAAATAAAAAAATTGCAAAAAATTTTCAAAAAACTATTGAATTTCCGCCTGTTTATGATAAAATAGGAGAAAAGTAGTTGAAACTATCAGGAGGTTCAATAATGATTAAAATTATTTACGGTCCCAAGGGTACAGGTAAGACAAAGCAGATTATTCAGGCGGCTAACGCCAACATCGCCACGGCGAAGGGTTTAAGCGTGTTCATTACCGATACCGACCGTTATATGCACGACGTCGTAAGAGATGTTCGCTTTATAAATGTCACGCATTATAATGTCGCAGGCGAGGAAGCTCTCTGCGGATTCATAAAGGGCGTAATCGCCGGCAACTACGACATAGACAACGTATACGTCGACGGAATAGCTAGAATTGCAGGCAAGAGCTTAAGCGAGCTTGCAGGCACATTCTATATGCTTGAAAAGGTCTCCAACGAGAGCAATCTGGTTATAACCATAACCTGCAGCTGCGCAAAGGAAGACCTGCCCGATTTCGTGGCTAAATATTGCTGAAACAAGGCAAACTGAACTTCTGCGGCGACCCCTTATCTTGCGGTGTCGCCGTATATTTTTAATCGGGATAAAGGTGATAAGATGTATTTTATAAGCACAAGAGGGGGAGAAAAAGTAACGGGCGCCCGCGCAATAGTCAAGGGACTTTCGGATAACGGCGGACTCTTCGTCCCCGAGACCTTCCCCGCAGTCACGAGGGAGGAGCTGGAGGAGATGCTCTCCATGAGCTATCCCGAGCGCGCCGCAAAGGTCCTTCATAAATATCTGGACGACTATGACGAAAAGGGGTTGCTTTCCGCATGCGAGGCGGCATATTCCAAGTTCGAGGGCAACGACCCCTGCCCCTTAGTCAAGATTAAGGACGGCATTTACATTCTGGAGCTCTTCCACGGCCCTACCTGCGCATTCAAGGACATGGCGCTCACCGTGCTCCCCTATCTTTTGAGGAAGGGCTGCGACATATGCGGCGTAAAGGAGGAAATTCTCGTCCTCGTTGCCACCTCGGGCGATACGGGCAAGGCCGCGCTCGAAGGGTTCAAGGACGCGGAGGGCGTCAAGATAATGGTGTTCTATCCCGATGACGGCGTCTCCTCCATGCAGAAGTTGCAGATGTGCACCCAGGAGGGCAAAAACGTCAACGTCGTCGCCGTAAAGGGTAATTTCGACGACTGCCAGACGGCGGTAAAGAACATATTCAACAGCGCCGAATACGCAAAGATTTTAAAGGAAAAGAACGTCCTTCTGTCCTCGGCAAACTCCATAAATTTCGGCAGGCTCGCACCTCAGATAGCTTACTATTTCTCGGCATATCTCGACCTCGTATCCTCCAATCAGATAGAGATGGGGGAGGAGATAGATTTCTGCGTGCCTACGGGCAACTTCGGCAATATTCTCGCGGCATACTACGCAAAGCGCATGGGTCTGCCCGTAAGGAGACTGCACTGCGCCTCCAACATGAACAACGTTCTGACCGACTTCCTCGCAAAGGGCGAATATGACGTTCACAGGGAATTCTATAAGACGACTTCGCCCTCCATGGACATACTCGTTTCCTCCAACCTCGAAAGGCTTCTTTTTGAGGTTTCGGGCAGGGATGCAAAGGTGACGGCGGAGCGCATGAAGGAGCTCAAGGAGAAGGGAGTATATAAGATAACCGCAAAGGAGCAGGCGGACATCAACTCCATTTTCGACGGCGGATTTGCCGACGAGGACGACGTCGTTGAGACCATCTACGACCTGTTCTGCGATACGGGCTATACAATGGATACGCACACGGGCTGTGCTATGAAGGTGGCAAACGACTGGAAGTACAAGAACAAGAAGGACGTCACCGACATGGTCGTAGTGTCTACGGCAAGCCCCTACAAGTTCCCTCAGGACGTGCTGTATGCCGTGACGGGCAACGACGTCAGGGACAGTTTCAAGGGCATAAAAAGGCTTCACGCCGCAACGGCAATGGCTGTGCCCAAGTCGCTCTCGACTCTCAGGGATAAGCCCATACGCTTCAAGACTACCGTACACAAGGAAAAGATGTTTGACGAGGTGTTGAAGTTCGTCGAGGGTAAATAATTGCACGGCCTTTCCGGTAACCTGATTTTTATTTGCTGCCGCCGCTTATGTAAGCGGCGGCATTTTCACTCCATGAAATCGGAGGGATATCGCGCGGCGAAAAAGTCAATTCAGCCGCATTTTATAGGGCAGGGCAAACCTTTTACGTGCGTGCGTGAGCGGAGGATGTTTTTTAATGTGTAATCTGTGTGTAAAAAGGCGTTAAATTGGGTGACTTGAGTAAGTTTGACTAAAAAAACTTTGCCTTTTCGTCGAGGCTGTGGTAAAATATTTTTATACAGAGGCATTTTATGGAAGTTACTAAAAAGAAGTTATATTCGGCAGTACAGCCGACAAATAATCTTACCATAGGCAATTATCTCGGCGCAATCAAGCAGTGGATTGCGCTTCAGGATGAATACGACTGCACTTTTGCAATTGCAAACATGCACGCCATAACCGTCCGCCAGGACCCTGCCGCCCTGCGCAGAAAGACGCTCGAGCTGCTCGCGCTCTACATCGCATGCGGCGTCGACCCCGAAAAGTGCACGCTCTATCTCCAGTCGCACGTGCCCTGCCATGCAGAGCTCGCGTGGGTGCTCAACACCTTCACGTACGTCGGCGAAATGGAGAGAATGACGCAGTTCAAGGATAAGAGCGCAAAACACGCCGATAATATAAATATGGGACTCATGGACTATCCTGTGCTCATGGCGGCGGACATACTCCTGTATCAGGCGGACTTCGTGCCCGTCGGCATAGACCAGCGCCAGCACCTCGAAATAACCAGGGATATTGCCATCCGCTTCAACAACATATATTCGCCTACTTTCACCGTGCCCGAAGGGCTGTACATGAAGGTCGGCGCAAAGATAGGCGACCTTCTCGACCCGACCAAGAAGATGAGCAAGTCCGCCGAAAACGCCAACGGCTCAATCTTTTTGACAGATGACAGGGACACGGTCATAAGGAAGTTCAAGCGCGCCGTCACCGACAGCGGCAACGAGGTAAGATTCGACCCCGAAAACAAGCCGGGCGTAAGCAATCTTCTCTCCATCTACTCCATTTTCTCGGACAAGACGATTGCTGAGGCGGAGGCCGACTTTGCAGGCAAGGGCTACGGAGATTTCAAGCTCGCCGTGGGCGAAGCCGTCGCCGACAAACTCGCTCCCATTCAGGCGGAGCAGACCAGACTTCTCGCCGACAGGGAATACCTCGACAAGGTATTTGCAAGCGGCGCGGAAAAGGCATACCATACGGCCAGAAAGACGCTTTCAAAGGTGTACAAGAAGATAGGATTTTATCAGCTTTGACATATGTTCGGATACATTAACCCGTCGACGCCCAATCTCTTCATAAAGGACGACATACTCTATAAGTCGCTCTATTGCGGAATGTGCAAGTCGATAGGCAAGGGGTGCGGCAACACCGCAAAGAGCGCCCTGACCTACGATACGGCATTCATGTCGGCGATGTTGCACAACATAGGAAACTGCGACGTAAAGATAGAAAAGAGGCGCTGCGCGCTTCACCTCATAAAGCGCCGTCCGATGGCTCGTCCCGACGAGATATCGGTTTTAATCGGCTGCATGAACACAATGCTCGCGTATTATAAGCTGCTCGACGACAGGGCAGACGGCGACAAAAAGGGCTTTTTCGCCTTTTTACTTAGGCGCGGTTTCAAGAGGGCTAAAAAACGTCACCCCGCGCTCGCCGAAATCATAGGAGAAAGCATGAGGGAGCAGAGCCGTCTGGAGGAGGCGGGCTGTTCGATAATCGAAGAGGCGTGCGACCCGACGGCAATCATGATGAAAAAGCTGTCGGACTACGCTCTGGGCAAATATGCAACCGAGGACACGGGCGCGCTCTTTTACGACATAGGCAAGTGGATATACCTTGCCGATGCGCTCGACGACTACGATAAGGATGTGAAAAAGGGGCGCTATAACGTGCTGTTCAACGCCTTTAAAAATCCCACCAAGGCAGAGGCGGCGGCAGAGCACGGCGAAGAGTTGAATTTCCTCTTCAATGCGCTTTTTGCCGATATGAGGGCGCGGCTTTCAAACATAAAGTTTCACTTCAATCACGACCTGACGGACAACATAATTTTAATAGGAATACCCACGCGTACGCGCCGACTCGTATACGGCAGATGCGGAGAGGGAAAAAAGGAAGATAAGGAATGAAAAAACGTAATCTCGAAATCTTAGGACTGGACGAATCTGCCACAAGAGAGGACATCGAAGAGGCGTATGCCAAGCTGAGGGAGAAGTACAAGGAAGACAGATTCCTCGACGGCGAGGCCGGCAACGAAGCCGCAAGAATGCTTACAAAAATCGAGACGGCATATACCGAACTCATCGCCGAACTTGCCGAGGAGAGCAAGGACGATATGGGCGGCACCTCGTTTGCAAGGGTGGAGGAGCTCATAAAGTCGGGCGATCTGCAGGAAGCTCAGCGCGTGCTCGATTCCTTCAACGAGAGGAACGCCTACTGGCACTATCTGCAGTCGGTGGTATTTTACAGAAAGAACTGGATAAACGAGAGCAAGAAACAGCTCGAAATTTCCATGCATCTCGAGCCCGACAACGAGAAGTATAAGGAGGCATATAAAAAGCTCAACGACAAGATGGCAAGCGACAGCTCGGCAAATGCCTCCGCACATCAGAGCGTATATCAGGGACAGACGATGAACGGCTATCAGGACGACCAGATGGGCGGCAGTTTCTGCGCCACCTGCGTCGAATGCTGCGCGCTCAATGCCTGCCTCAACTGTCTGTGCAACGGCTGTTGCCATTAATCTGTCATGCCTAAAAATAATAACAATAAATCCTTCGAAATAGCTTTGTCGGGAATATCCTGCGCGTTGGCGGTAATTTTTCTGTCGCTGGGCATACTCAGCGGCGTGCTTTTGGCTACGGGGTATTGTCTGGGGATAGTCGCGCTAATGTTGCCTCTGTCCAAAAAATTCTATTTCGGGGATTTTTTTGCTTATCTGGGTACGTGCGTTCTGACGTTCATTCTCGGTGCGGCGGCAAAGTTCTGGGATCTCGTTCCCTTCATAATGTTCTTCGGGATGCATCCGCTCGTAAACTCGCTCCAGGTAAAGTTTAAAATAAATAAAATTCTCGCCTTCATAGTCAAGGCGGCGTGGTTCGACGCTACTTTAGTCGTCGGCTATCTGCTGGTTTTCGGCGGACTTTTGGGCGGCTCGTTTCTGCCTGCAGAAGTCTATGACTTCATAAACAGCAACATATACATTCTCATTTTCACCGTCGGCACGGCAATATTTTTCGTATACGACATCATAATCTTCAGGTGTCAGGCGGCGGTAAACTACTTAATGTACAGAATAAGGAAATAACGCATGATAAAAAACTCAGAATACGTGGGGGAAGTAATTTCGCTCGGCACCGAGGGAGAGGGAGTAATCAGAACGGATGACGGCACGGCATTTGTTCCCTTCTGCCTGCCCGGCGAAAGGGTAAGTTTCAAGGCGCTTAAGGTAAGCGGCTCGGCCGTGTACGGAAAACTAACCGAGGTACACACGCTTTCGCCTCACAGAACCATTCCCGTATGCCCCGTATTCGAAAAATGCGGCGGATGTCAGCTTCAGCACGCCGACTACGAACTTCAGCTCGACTTCAAGAGAAAGACGGTTGAAAACAGCCTCAGAAAGATTGGAGGAATAGAGGTCGAAGTAAGCCCTGCCGTGCCCAGCGCAAAGCAGTACGGATACAGAAATAAACTTGCTCTGCCCGTAGGAGTGGATCAATTCGGCGATAACGTAGTCGGGTTTTATGCGCCGCGTTCGCACAGAATAGTGCCTGTTTCATATTGCGCTCTGCAGATGGAGTGGTCAAAGACGCTCATTTCGGCGCTGCTCGATTTCATGGATGAATGCGGCCTCAAGGGGTATGACGAGGTCAAGGGCTGCGGACAGATAAGGCAGCTCGTCGCAAGGGAGATAGGCGGAAAATTGCTCATAACGATAGTATCGGCAAGCAAAGTCGACCTCTCTCCGCTCGTCGCTATACTCAGAAAGAGCTTTAAAAACTTCACGCTTCTCAACAATGTCAACGCCTCCAAAGGAAACGTCATTTTCGGGAAAGAGTGGCACATATGCTACGGCGAAGGCTTTTTTACGGCGGTCGAGGACGGCATAAAATATAAGGCAGGCGCCAATACTTTCGTTCAGGTCAACGACGAAATACGTTCGGTGCTCTACAGGGCTGTAACAGATGCCTGCAGGGACGAGGACGCCGTCGCAGTCGACCTCTACAGCGGAGGGGGAATGCTTACTGCCATGCTCGCAAATGCCTGCAGGGCGGCATACGGCGTCGAAATAGTTCCGCAGGCGGTGGCGTGTGCGGACGAGCTCAAAAAGCTCAACGGGCTCAGGGATAAGATGTTCAACATCTGCGGCGCGGTAGAAGAAAAACTTGAAGAGGTCTTTTCAAGGACGGCAGGCTATAAGCGCGTCGTCGTTTGCGACCCTCCCAGAAAGGGCATGGAGCGTTCGGTTGTCAGGGCGGTAGCAAGGAGCGGAGCGGACAAAGTCGTGCTCATATCGTGCAATCCTGCAACGCTTGCACGCGACCTCGGGCTTTTATGCGGAACGCTTGCCGAGGTTGACGGTCAGCTCGTAAAGACCAACGGCGATGCCGACAGCGCTTACACAATTCAGTCGGTAACTCCGTTCGATATGTTCCCCCAGACGAAACACGTAGAGACTCTGGTGGTGTTACATCGAAAATAACGATAAAATATGCGGTTTAAGGTCAGAAGTTTTGGCTTCTGACCTTTTTTTATATATAATGTCGGCGTAATTTGGGTATATAGCAAGGGAAAAATTTTCCCGTTCGGCATGGGTTAAAATATTAAATTTACATAAGATGGGGACTTATCAGATGTGTCCTGTTTGCGTTGCTATTGACTTAAATGGCAAAACTTTGATATAATTACCGAAATAATAGAAATAGGGGGTGCCTGTATTGGAAATTGATATACATGACCTTAAAGGTATAAAGGTCGGAGATTGGGTAGAAAGTGCATGTCTGAAAGGGTATTTCAAGGTCTGCAGCATTAAACATTGCTATCGCGGCGGCAAAGATGTCGGATATATATTGCTGTTGAAAAAGGCTTTTACTCCTAAAATGAAGTTTTCTTTTAGGACAGAAAAATGTCACGTCGCCTGGTGTGAAAAGTTAGGCGACGGCAAAGTTTGTGAGATAGAGCAGTTGCTGTCAGAAAATATTGACAGCAAAATGCCTATATGATAAAATAACCGTGCGGTCTTGATTAAATAATACCATTAAAAGCGCCGCGTACCGCAGGAGCGGCAAAGGAGAGATATGAAGACAATTCTGCAGATAACACACCTGAGCAAGACGTACGCAGGCGGCAAAAAAGCCGTTGACGATTTGAGTCTGAGCGTGTGCGAAGGCGATATCTATGGGTTTATAGGGCAAAACGGCGCAGGCAAGACGACGACTTTGCGCGCGGTTACAGGCATTCTGCCCTTTGAAAGCGGAGAGATAACAATCAACGGAATGTCCATAAAAGAGCAACCCGTTGCCTGCAAATCTGTACTTGCCTATATTCCCGACAACCCCGATCTCTACGAATATCTGACGGGCATACAGTATCTCAATTACATAGGCGATATCTTTTGTGTTTCTCAGGCGCTACGCAGGGAACGCATTGAAAAATATGCCGATATGTTCCGCATAAAGGGCGATCTGGGTTCGCTCATAGGTTCATATTCGCACGGCATGAAGCAGAAACTTGCAATCATAGCGGCGCTTTTGCATACGCCTAAGCTTATGGTGCTGGACGAACCTTTCGTAGGCCTCGACCCCGAAGCGGCATTCAAGTTAAAGCAGGTGTTCCGCGAAATGTGCGACGAGGGCAGCGCCATCTTTTTCTCCACCCACGTTCTCGACGTGGCAGAAAAGCTCTGCAACAAGATAGCAATAATAAAGAGCGGCAAGCTTGTAGCCGATGGCGATATCGACAAGGTACGCGGCGACGAGAGCCTTGAAAATGTGTTCATGGAGGTGCTTGAAAGCCATGAAAAATAAATGGCTGTTGCTGACTAAAATACAGCTTCTGGGCATATTGGACTTCAATAAGGCGCGATATGCAAAAGATTCAAAGACCAAGCGCCGTACTGTAGGTTCGGCGGCAATAATCGCGATAGTTGCGCTCGTCATATGCATATATTCCGTAGTTTTATCTTTGGGCTTTTGCGAGCAGGGAATAGGCGTGCATCTTCCCGCCTTTCTGATTGCGGTAACTTCGCTGATAACGCTGATATTCTCGCTGTTGCAGGGCTGTTCTTCTCTCTTCGCGATGAAAGATTATGACCACGTCATGACCCTGCCCGTAAAAAAATCAGAGATACTTGCAAGCAGGCTGCTGTGCATATATCTCTCTAATTTACTCTTTGCCCTGCCCGTAGTCATTCCCGGGACAATAGTGCTGTTCGCCGTGGACGGGTTTTCGCTTGCAGTGCTCGCCGTTACTTTGGCGGCAACAATTCTGTCGCCGCTTTTGCCTATGGCGGTCGCCATTGCTCTCAGCGCACTGCTCACGGCAATAACGGCTAAATTCAGGTACAAGAACGTATTGCAGATTATACTCAGCCTTATTCTGTTTTTGGGCGTCATGATTGCAAGTTTTGCGGTGTCGTTCACTACTTCATACAATGAAGGGATGGATATGAGCGCCATATATTCGGTGCTCGTAAGGAATGTATATCTGCCTGCGGTACTCGTCGATATGACGTTGACGGGCACTCTGTGGGGCATTTTCGCATTTGCAGGAATTTCTGTTGCCGTTGCGGCATTGTTTGTCGTCGTGCTTGTCCTTTGCTATGAGCGCGTGCACGAAGCGCTTACGGCAAAATCGGCTGGGGCTAAATTCAAAGCGGAAAATATCCGCACGGGTTCGGTATACTCGGCGCTTATAGGCAGAGAATTCCGCCGCCTGTTTTCCTCCTCGGGATACCTGCTCAATGCTTTGAGCGGCACGATATTGCTGGTTATAGCGGCAATCGCGCTTATATTTTTCGACCCTAAACTGTTGTTTGCCCAGGCAGGAGAGTCAGTCTCCCTGTCGTTATTTGCCTATGCAGGCGCAGGTTTTGCGTTTTTGTTCATAGGCATGAGCAATCCTGGGGCAAGCGCGCTTTCGCTGGAAGGAAAATCGAGGGAGCAGTTATTCGTGCTGCCGCTGACGATGAGGCAGATAATAGTTGCCAAGACGGCGCCTACATTCATCTTCAACGCGCCTGCAGGCGTTATCTTTTCCGTCGTGTTCTGCATCAGGTTTGAAGCCGATGCATTGTGCTGGATAGTGACTCTGATAAGCGTAATTCTGTTCAGCGCGTTCTGCGCATTGGCAGGAAGTTTTCTCAACTACAAATTTCCCAAGTATGACTGGACTAACCCCACCATGGTGGCAAAGAACAGCATGCCCGTAATGCTGTGCGTGTTCGGAAGTCTGATTCTCGGCATTGTCTGCATTCCCGTGGGGATAATCTCAGGTTTCTGGATTTACCTCGCGGTAGATTTGCTGAGCGTTGTCTTATCGGTTGCCATTCTGATATATTTTTCCCATCAGAAGGCGTTCAGCATGGAATAAAGCACATTTGCGGCAGACCTTTAGTTTTCGCCCGAAAAGTTCAGCTTTTCGGGCATATTTTTATGCCGGCAATGCTTTTTCAGTTTATTTGACAATTTTTATGATCGGCTTTATAATCTTGTTGTCAGGAGTTTTTATTGCATATGAATACAGGCGATTATCTGTCGACAAAGCGTGCGGAAAAAGGACTTTCCGTGTCCGGATTGGCCGAAAAACTCAATATCTCCGAAGAGGAAGTCAGAAAGTGGGAGGATGGCGAATTGCCCGATTCCGAGCATCTGCTCGCCCTTTCTGCGCTGTTGGGCGTTTCTGTAGAGGATATTTTGCGCGGCGGCGACGCGCATCGGGACGAAGAGAGTGAACAGCAAGAGCCTGAGCCGATCAATTTCTCTCATTCTGAGGATTTGCAAACCGCTCAGGCGGAATTTGATGAACCTGCAATTTCCGAGGACATTACATATAGCGGCAATGAATTCGTAAGTTCGCAGTCGGGGAATTACATCAGAAGTGACGGCGCAATCAGTCCGAGCGGCAGGAACGGCTATTCCTCTGCCGAGCGTAAGTTCGGCTACATAGTCTTTGCGGCGTTTATCGCCATAATTATTTTTATCTCGTTCATGAGATTTTTCAGTTGGGCGACAAGACCGCGCGAGCTGACGGTTGATAATTATAAAAACTATATCGAGATTGAAATAACGCCTGCAAGAAGTTTCAATCCCGACGAATATATTGTCAGCGTAACGCCGAACACGCGCATAGCCGATTTCAGGATGACCCTTGAGGTAGATTTTCGTATCTTCGATTACAGCAGCGGCACGGGGTTTATCGAATTTTCCGAGACGGTCACGATAAGCGGAAACCCCGAAGAGCAGGAGACAATCGAGCAGTCGGTACGCATCGGCGAGATTGCCTTCGAAGAGGGGTATAAAGTTATATCGGTAAGCGGAGGACTTGAATGATGGACGGAAAGAAAAATAAGAGATTTTTGCTCTGTCAGATAATAGTTGCGTTAATCGGGCTTATATGGATGGTCGTCAACGGGCATTTTACATTGCTCGTGCCTTACATTATTTCCATGGTAATTGCAATTCCGACCATGTACTTCAATTACAGTCTGTGCAAGTGGGAAAACAGGTGGCACTCCGCATTGAGCGAGCGCAACCCGTGCGACGGAGAACCTAGCGATTTCCGCATGGTGATGGGCAAAATAGGCGAATGGACGCTGTTCATCCTTGCCCTCATCGGTGCCTTTCTGCCCGTATAATGCCGTAAAAGCATGCGGCTTGAAAATTCAATCAAGAGGTCGGAAATTAAGTTTTCCGACCTCTTATCGTATGTCAGTCGGACAACAGGCGGCGCAAAGCCGATAGGCAAATTTGATTGTGAGTGCATTGGCGAAGGCGTCGTGAACTTAAGTTTTACATATTTGCCCGACGATATTGACAGGTATGCCTGTTTTTGTTACAATCGTAACGATAGGATTTTGAGGAGAGAAATTAAGGCAAATGGAATGCATAATAAATGACGGCGAGGGGGCATATGTTTCCACCGTCTTTGCAAAAGAAGGCGGCATGGACGGCAATAAAATAGTCGCATATGACCGCCATAAGACGTGCATAAAGATAATCTATTGCTACGACGAAAACGATGACGCCGTGGCAAAGACAGTCACCTGCAAGTGGTCGCAACCGTGCGGAAAATGCGGCGACTGGCTGATTTTTGACGAGGCGTTTGCGGACGGCGAACTTTTAGACTGGCTGGAAAACGACGGACAGGTGCCCGTCGACGATTTTTCGCCCTTTTCGGGCAGGGTGGAGGAATATACGCCCGACAGCTGGATGGAGTTTGCCTCCGAAGAAGAGTTTTCGGACATATTCGACTTCGGAATTTACGAGCCCGGGATAAAGTTCGAAAGACGGGACAAAGACATCTTTGCATCTCTAGATTGCTACGGCTTTATCGTCGACCTGCATTTCAGCGGCGTGCGCGAAGAGAAGTACGTCGACCTCATCGACAAGGTGTATTTCAGTACGCTCAACTTTGAAGGCAGGGACGCCGTGCGTTGGACGGTTACGGAGGCAAAGCGCCTTACGGTCAACGGCGTAAGGCATATGCTCGATTTCAACGTCGTCCAGCCTACCATATTGTGCGATAAATTGCTGTGGAGGGTGCGGTTTGTGCAGCGCGTGGAAGACAATGCCGACGGGCAGGCGGGCAAGCTGTATAATCTTGTCAGGGACGATTTTGCCGATATCGTGCGCGACGGCGACAGCATAATTTTAAAGCGCGCGTCGTCTGTGCGCGAAATGCGTTGGCAGGAGGACGGGTTCGAGGCAGTCGTCGACGGCAAGGTTATAAACAGGGGCATAAAGCAATCGTATTCCTACACCTATGCGCGCGACTTTTTCTCGGAGGTAGGCGTTGAAGAAATTCAGGGCGAAATTCTTTTGCGCACGCCTGCGCATATCTTCGGACGGCTTATGCTTAGCAAGGCGTCCGCACTTGTAATTGCGGCTATGGGCTTAATTGCAGGCATCGTGCTCCTCGCCCTGCAGACATACATATGGCAAGGGATTTGCATACTAGTCGTCGCCGCGGCGGTAGCCGTTGCGGATATCGCCATAATCATGAGGGCGGTCAAGGCAAAGCACGGCGAGTACATTCTCACAAAAGACGTGCTGTATCTTGCCGAAGGCGGCCTTCTTAGGGAGGCGATATGGCTCAGGGAAATCGGGGGCGCAGAGTTCCGCCGTTCGCTCTTTGGCGCGCACTCTGGCAGAGCGGAAATTGCCGTTCGCGATTTATATCCGCTCAAGGTGACGACAATGCCTATGAAGGACGGCGATAAATTCTGTCGCCTTCTCAACGACCTTGTCATAAAACTTTCAAATTCATAAAAATAGTTCGTTCCTCATTGAAGGGAACGGCGGCCGCGGCGTAAAATTTTTTGCGCCGCGGCTTTTGGTTAATGGCTGGCAAACGGGCATGGATTGGGTATAAGCATAGCTTCGGGGCATATTGAGCGATAGAAATTTTCTATTTGATTATTGCGGCGCCGTGTGTTAAAATATAGATGCTGTAAGGGGCGCGGGCGCAAGGGCGCAAGCGCTCTGTGGATAAAAAATAATTAAAGGGGATACACAATGTTAGGCAATTTCGTTTACTGCAATCCTACAAAGCTCTATTTCGGTGAAAATTCGCTCGATAATCTCGAGGGCGAACTTAAAAATTATGGCAAAAAAGTAATGCTCGTCTATGGCGGCGGAAGCATAAAGAGGACGGGTCTGTATGACAGCATTATCGCCATACTCAAAAAGTGCGGCAAGACGGTCATAGAGGACGGCGGCGTAATGCCCAACCCTACCTCGGTAAAGCTTGAGGAGGGCGCAAAGATTGCGCGCGAAAATAACGTGGATTTGATTCTCGCCGTCGGCGGCGGTTCGGTAATAGACTATTCCAAGGCGGTATCGGTTTCGGCATATTGCGAGGACGACCCCTGGGAAAAGTATTTTATCCGCTTCGAGGACGTCTCCTGCAAGGTCATTCCCGTCGGCTGCGTGCTCACCATGGTCGGCACGGGCAGCGAGATGAACGGCGGCTCAGTCATAACCAATCACGAGCAAAAGCTTAAAATCGGCCACGTATTCGGCGAAAACGTCTTCCCTAAGTTCTCCATACTCAATCCCGTTCTCACCTATACTCTGCCCAAAAAGCAGATGGTGGCAGGCTTCTTCGACATAATGAGTCACATACTTGAGCAGTACTTCTCGGGCACGGACGACAACACTTCGGACTATATAATGGAGGGGCTTTTGAAGTCGCTCATTCACAGCGCAAAAATCGCCGTAAAGAACCCCGAGGACTACGAGGCAAGGAGCAACATAATGTGGATAGCCACGTGGGCGCTCAATACGCTGGTTGCCAAGGGCAAGACGACCGACTGGATGGTGCACATGATAGGTCAGGCGATAGGCGCATATACGGACGCCACGCACGGAATGACGCTTTCGGCGGTGTCGCTTGCATATTACCGCTACATAATGCCGTACGGGCTGGATAAGTTCGCGCGCTATGCCGTCAACGTATGGGGCGTAAACGCCGAATGCAGGGATAAGAAGGATGTCGCCGAAGAGGGGCTTGAAAAAATGGGCGAGTTCATGCGCGAAATAGGCGTGGCAATGCGCTCTTCCGAAGTCGGGGTGACAGAGGAGATTATACCTGGCGTCGCTAAGGCAACGCTCATTATGGACGGCGGATACAAGGTGCTTACAACCAAGGAGGTAGAGCAGATTCTCCGCGACAGCCTTTAAAATACGACAAAAAACTCGTTCGCTGCGGCATATTGCGGCACCAATCGCTCAGGTTGCCATATTTTAACGCATTAAATGCGTTGAACGGCACATATTGCGGCATCAATTGCATTCGTCGCCATATATTGTCGGGGCAATTTAGTAACACTTTAACCCCGAATATGTCGTAAAGTACGTCATATTCGGGGTGCAATTTTAAAAGCAATGAAATTTTAAATAAAGGGGCAGCCGACGGCAGTTATTCTGCCGTCGGCTGCCCCTGTGTCATTCACATACTTAAGACGCTGAGTCCGTCTTAAGCTTTAAAATCAGTCGTAGTGTCTGGGCCCGAATATCGCCGTGCCCAGGCGTATCATATTGCTGCCGCATTCAACGCACAGCTTCCAATCGCCGCTCATTCCCATAGAGAGGTGGACAAATCCGCCGTACTTTGCGTTCAGGTTGTCGTATGTCTCGCGCATTCTGGTCGCCAGAGAGCGCAAAAGAGCCTCGTCGTCGCTCTCGGGCAGCATTGCCATAAGTCCCGTAATTTTCAGGTTTTTAAGCGCGCTGACCTCAAGGTATGCCCTTTCGGCGTCGTCGGGGTCAAAGCCGCTCTTGCTCTCCTCGTTGCCTATGTTCAGCTGGAGCAGAATTTCGGAGGTTATGCCTGCTTTTTGACTCTTTTCTGACAGAGCCTTTGCTATTTCAAGCCTGTCTATCGACTGGTACAGCCCGACTTTTCCTATGAGGTATTTGAGCTTGTTGGTCTGCAGATGCCCTATGAAGTGCCTGCGCGCCTCGGGCAGAATGCTGTCGTTTTTATCCCTGAATTCCTGGGCGTGGTTGTCGCCTATGTCGCGTATTCCTGCCCTGATTGCGCGGTTTATATTTTCTACCGTCTGCGTCTTTATGGCGGCTACAAACGTTATTTTTTCGCCCTGAGGATTATGCTCGGGTATGCTTTCAAGCAGATTCTTTACGTTTTCTTCTATCATATGTGCTTAAATGCGCTCCGCAATCAGCTGCGCCATGCGGCTGCCGCTTACTTTTGTCTTGCCGTCTTTCATGATGTCCGCCGTCCTGTAACCCTCTTCGAGCACGCTCTCCACGGCGCATTCT
Organism: uncultured Clostridia bacterium; assembly: GCA_944354125.1. Taxonomy (GTDB): domain Bacteria; phylum Bacillota; class Clostridia; order Christensenellales; family Borkfalkiaceae; genus Coproplasma. The sequence goes on from CALVPT010000011.1 coordinate 29,549, forward strand.
ATGGCGCGGTATTCGTCTGTCAGCGAAAAGCTGTCCCTAAGCATCATTGCCGCGGCTAAGATGGTCGCAACGGGGTTGGCTATGTCCTTTCCTGCAATGTCGGGCGCAGAGCCGTGTATGGGCTCGTAAAGCCCCCTCGTGCCGTCGCCGAGGGAGGAGGAGGCGAGCATGCCTATTGAGCCCGTCACCTGCGCCGCCTCGTCGGAGAGAATGTCGCCGAAGATGTTGGAGGTGACGACGACGTCGAACTGGGCTGGATTCTTTACTATCTGCATTGCCGTATTGTCGACAAGCATGTCCTCTACGGTAATTTCGGGGTAGTATTTTGCCGCATATTCGTGCACCGTCTTTCTCCACAGCCTGCTGCTTTCAAGCACGTTGGCCTTGTCTACGGATATCACCTTTCTGCTGCGCTTCAAGGCAAGCTCGCAGGCAATCTTCATTATGCGCTCTATCTCGTATACCGAATATTTTTCGGTGTCCCACGCGTACTGCTCCTTGCCTTCGCCGCCCTTGCCGCGTTCGCCGAAGTATATGCCGCCCGTAAGCTCCCTTACGATTATTATCTCAACGCCGTCTTTTACTATGTCATATTTAAGGGGAGATGCCGAAACAAGGCTCTTCCAGAGCTTTGCAGGGCGTATGTTGGAATACAGCCCCATTGCCTTGCGTATTCCCAAAAGTCCCTTTTCGGGGCGCACGTCTACGGGCATATTGTCCCACTTATATCCGCCTACCGCGCCCAAAAGCACGCTGTCGGAGGCAAGACAGCCCTCAACCGTCCTTTCGGGGAGGGGAGTTCCGCACTCGTCGATGGCGCAGCCGCCTATGGGGTAGTGGGTGAATGCAAAGGTATGGCCGAACTTTTTGCCTACCTTTTCGAGTACTTCAATTGCGCCCCTGCATATTTCGGGGCCTATTCCGTCGCCGTCCAGTACGGCAATCTTATAGTTCATTGTTTTTACTCCTCTTTGCAAGGTTGTTCAAAAGTCCGCCGTCGTCTATTATCCGCCTTATGAACTCGGGGAAGGGCTCTGCCGTAAAGCTTTCGCCCGTCGTCTTGTCGCGTATTATTCCCGTGGAGAGGTCGGCTTCAACCTCGTCGCCTGCCTTTATCGCCTTTACCGCCTCGGGACATTCCATTATGGGCAGCCCTATGTTTATGGCGTTGCGGTAGAATATGCGCGCAAATGAGTTGGCTATGACAAGGCTTATTCCGCTCGCCTTTATGGCAAGGGGGGCGTGCTCCCTCGAGGAGCCGCAGCCGAAATTGTCCTCGGCGACGATGACGTCGCCCTTTTTGACGTTTTTGACGAAGTCGGGGTCAATGTCCTCCATGCAGTGGGAGGCAAGCGCCGCCTCGCTGCTGTCGTTTAAATATCTTGCAGGTATGATTACGTCCGTGTCTACGTCGCTGCCGTATCTGAAAACCTTTCCGTCTATCTTCATGTTCTATCTCCTTAAAGCTCGTCGGGGGTACAAAGTTTTCCCTTGACCGCCGATGCCGCGGCGACATAGGGGGAGGCGAGGTAGACCTCGCTGGTCACGTGCCCCATTCTGCCCACAAAGTTGCGGTTTGTCGTCGAAACGGCGCGCTCGCCCTCGGCAAGTATGCCCATATATCCGCCCAGGCAGGGACCGCAGGTGGGGGTGGAGACAATCGCGCCCGCGTCTATGAATATGCCGATAAGTCCCTCGTCCAGGCACTGTCTGTAGACGCTCTGGGTTGCAGGTATTATTATCGTCCTTACTCCGTCTTTAACCTTTCTGCCCCTGAGTATCTCAGCGGCGATGCGCATGTCCGAAATTCTGCCGTTGGTGCAGGAGCCTATGACTACCTGGTCGATCGCAACGTCGCCCCACTTGTCGGGCGTTCTGGCGTTTTCGGGGAGGTGGGGGAAGGAGACCGTAGGCTTAAGGGTCGACAGGTCAATTTCGTATACCGCATCGTATTCGGCGTCAGCGTCGGCTTCATATATTCTGACGGGACGCTTGAATCTGCCCTTCATGTAGTCGAGAGCCACCTCGTCGACGGGGAAGATGCCGTTCTTTGCGCCTGCCTCTATTGCCATGTTGCACACCGTGAACCTGTCGTCTATCGAAAGGTTTTTTACGCCGTCTCCCGTGAACTCCATGCTCTTGTAAAGCGCGCCGTCGACGCCTATCATTCCTATGATGTGCAGTATCAAGTCCTTGCCGCATACGTATTTCGCGGGCTTTCCGTGCAGAATGAACTTAATGGCGGAGGGTACCTTGAACCAGCATGTCTGGCTTATCATTCCTGCCGCCATATCCGTCGAGCCTACGCCCGTCGAGAACGCGCCCAGCGCGCCGTATGTGCAGGTATGACTGTCGGCGCCTATCACAAGATCGCCTGCGCCTACAAGTCCCAGCTCGGGCAGAAGAGCGTGCTCTATGCCCATTTTGCCTACGTCGTAGAAATTTTCAATGCCCTGTTCCTTGGCAAATACTCTGCACGTCTTGCACTGTTCGGCGCTCTTAATGTCCTTATTGGGCGCAAAGTGATCCATAACAAGGGCAATCTTGTCCTTTTCGGCGACCTTCTGCGCTCCCGATTTTCTGAATTCCCTTATTGCCACGGGACCCGTTATATCGTTTGCCAGCACCAGGTCAAGCTTTGCAGATATCAGCTGACCTGCCTTGACCTCCTTGAGTCCTGCGTGTGCGGCAAGTATTTTCTGCGATGCCGTCATTCCCATAATTTTAATCTCCTTATTGCGTCAAGAGGCCTTGTTTTCCTCTTCCGAAAGGTTCGCATTTTGTCCTTCGTCGGCAAATGCCAGCTCGTCCGCCGCCCTTTCATCCTCTATGAAGTCGACGACTATGCTGCCCTTTGCCGTGTATGCATTGAAGTTCTTGGACTTAAGACAGCCGTCCGCCACGGTATTTCCCGCCTTTTCGGTCGTCTTGAGGCAGAAGTCTTCGCGCTTGCCCTTAAGCGTGGCGGTAATGTTGCCGTCGTCCGTCTCTAAAGTGCACTCCTTGGTGTTGAGCGCGACTATGCCCATATTGCCCTTCCTCGTCCTGACTACGGCGAGTCCTGCAAACGTGTTCTGTGCCAGGAATTCCGCCGTGCGCGCATTTATATAAAGGCTGCCCTTCAAGGTGCTGCTTTCCACGTCTATGTCCAGCCTTCCGCCGTTAATCTCAACGCTCTCCGCGTCCGTGTTCTCTATGCGGATTGTGCCGCTCTCGCAGATCATGTTGACTTCGCCGTATATCCCGCCCTCTACGGATATGTTGCAGTGCCTTGCATTGAGTCTGAGAGCAGGTACGATGTGCTCGGGCACGGATATCTCTATTTTCTGTCTGCGCGAGAAGAGGGGAGGGCGCTTTGTCTGGCTGACATACAGCGTACCCTTGTCGCTGCCTGCATTTACGTTTTTTGCAACGGGAAGGGTGACGCTCAGCGTGCTGTCCGTCGCCCTGTTAATCGTCACGTCGGCGTCGCATACGTTCAATTCAATGGCCGTCGCGTCGCTCTCGGCGTTAAATATGCATATTTTATCTTTCATATCGTAATATTTTATGTCTCTCTCTTTTAAGATATTATTTTTTGAATACTGCGCCCTCGGATGCCGACGTAACGCTCTGTCTGTACCTGGCAAGGTAGCCTGTAACGGGCTTTACGAGCGGAGTGAAATGCGCATAGCGTTCCTTTATCTCCTCGTCGGTAAGCCTTGCGTTGAGCGTACATGCGGTGATGTCGATGTCAATTATGTCGCCGTCTTTTAATATGCCGATAAGTCCGCCGGCCGCCGCCTCGGGGCATACGTGACCTATCGCCGCGCCCCTGGTTGCTCCCGAAAATCTGCCGTCGGTTATCAGCGCAACGGTGTCGCCCAGCCCTGCGCCGACTATTGCGGAGGTGGGGGTGAGCATCTCTCTCATGCCCGGACCGCCGATGGGACCTTCATAGCGTATTACTACGACGTCGCCGGCCTTTATCTTTCCGCCCGAAATTGCCGCCATAGCGTCCTCTTCGCTGTCGAAGCACCTTGCAGGACCGCTGTGCACCAGCATTTTGGGGTCGACTGCCGACTTTTTGACTACGCTGCCCTCTTTTGCAAGGTTGCCTTTCAGAATGGTAAGACCGCCCTGCGCCGAATAGGGTTTGTCAACGGGGCGTATTATTTCAGGGTCGCGGTTGTATGCGTTTTGGACTACTTCTTTAAGCTTTACGCCGCTGACCGTCATCGTCTCGCCGTCTAAAAGACCTGCGTCGAGCAGTTCCTTCATTACTGCGGAAATGCCGCCTGCCTCGTTGAGCTCCTCTATATAGTGCTCTCCTGCAGGCGCAAGACGGCAGAGATTGGGCGTTTTTTCGCTTATTCCGTTGAGTATGTCGACTGAAACCTGACTGTCGTCCAGCCCTGCCTCGCGCGCGATTGCGATGAGGTGGAGGACGGTATTTGTCGATGCGCCTATCGCCATATCCACCGTCTCGGCGTTTCTGAACGCCGCCTTGGTCATTATGTCGGAGGGGCGGATGTTCTTCTCGAGCAGGTTCATTACAGCCGTGCCTGCGCGCTTTGCAAGCGCAAGCCTCTGGCTGTATACCATGGGAATGGTGCCGTTGCCGGGGAGAGCCATTCCCAGCGCTTCGCACAGGCAGTTCAGGCTGTTCGCCGTGAACATGCCGCTGCATGAGCCGCATGTCGGGCAGGCGTTGCACTCAAAGTCCTTAAGCTCGTCCGCCGAAATCTTGCCTGCGTTGTATGCGCCTACCTCTTCGAACATGGTCGAAAGGGAGGTCTTTTTGCCGTGCACGCGCCCTGCCAGCATTGGTCCGCCCGATACGAATACCGAGGGAATGTTGACCCTGGCCGCCGCCATCAGCATGCCGGGGATAATCTTGTCGCAGTTGCCCACGAAAACCGCCGCCTGTACGCCGTGCGCGCGCAGCAGAATTTCCGCGCTGTCGGCAATTATCTCCCTCGAAGGGAGGGAGTATCTCATGCCTGCGTGTCCCATGGCTATGCCGTCGCATACGCCTATCGAGGGCAGTATGACGGGCTTGCCGCCTGCGGCTATAACGCCCTCGCAGACCGCCTTTGCTATCATGTCCAGGTGCATATGCCCCGGTATTATGTCGCTTTGTGCCGATATGACGCCGACTATGGGCTTTTTCATCTCTTCGTCCGTCCAGCCCAACGCCCTTAAAAGCGAGCGCTGGGAGCTCATGTCCACGCCGTCGGTAAATATATTTTTCATTGCATTATTTTCCTTTAAGCTTTCAGATTTGTTACCAAAAAACAAAATCACGATACTTCAAAATTATTTACGGAAAGTCCAAAAAACATATTTTTTGGTCTTGTCGCCTCGCATCATCGTTGCTCGTCCCCGCAACGCCTCACGCTTAGCTCGGCTTGTTGCGGTCTCTTAGCGTCACACGGACAGTGGGTAACCACGCTGAGGGCGGCGCCCTGAAAATCGTAAATTTTGTCGCCATCGCCAAGCGACAAAATTTACGAAACATTAATTCACGTGGTCGCCGTAACAGTCCCTGTCCTTTAAGGTATGCCTGCCCCTTGCAAGCACGGTTACGCCCGTTCTCTGCATTTCGAGTATGCCGAAGGGCTCTATGACTTTGAGATAGGCGTCCAGCTTTTCTGGGTCGCCCGTCAGTTCGAGTACCATTGTGTCTATCGAAAGGTCTACGACCTTTGCCTTGTAGACGTCGTTTATCATCGTTATCTGCGAACGCACTTCGGCAGTTGCGCCCACCTTGGCGAGCAGCAATTCTCTGTACACGCAGTCAAGCTCGTTCGCGCAGCCTATCTTCTTTACGTCCTCGAGTTTGTCCATCTGCCTTATCATCTGGTAGAGCATATACTCGTCGCCGATGAGTATTATGGTCATTCGCGAGACGTCGGGGTCCTCCGTGGCGCAGACGGTAAGGCTTTCAATGTTGTAGCCCCTGCGCGAAAACAGTCCCGAAATTCTTGTCAGAACGCCGCTCTTGTTGGCAACGAGCGCGCCTATCGTATATTTCTTTGTTGCGCTGTCCACGTCAGTTTTCCTCCATTTTTTTGAGCTGAGTTTCATATGTCGCTCCAGGTTTTATCATGGGCAACACGTTGTCGTCGCAGGAAATCCTGCAGTCGACGAGCACGGGGGAGCAGGTGTCTTTGGCATAGTCGAACGCCTCCTTGAGCTTTGCCCTTACGTCGTCGTCCTTGTCCAGCAATATGCCCTTTGCGCCGAAGCTCTCGGCAAACTTTATATAGTCCGTCTTTTTATGCAGCGTAGTCTGCGAAAATCTGCGCTGATAGAATATCTTCTGCCATTGTCTTACCATTCCCAGAACGCCGTTGTTCATAAGCAGTATTACAAGGGGTATGCCCTCGGTTACGGCGGTGGAAAGTTCGTTCATGTTCATGTTGAAGCAGCCGTCGCCCGTCACAAGCACGCACAGCTTTCCCGTGCCGAACGCCGCGCCTATCGCCGCGCCCATGCCGTAGCCCATCGTGCCCAGGCCTCCGCTCGAACAGAAGAGCGCGGGCTTGTTCATGGGATATTGCTGTGCCGCCCACATCTGGTGCTGACCTACGTCGGTGATGAGGGGGCTGTCGTCGGGTGCAAGCTCTGCCGCCGTCTTTAAAATGTCGTATGCCCTTACGTTGGCTATAGCGTCCTTCTTGCCGTCCGCCTCTTTTGCCTGTTTCATCCAGTCGCTCTTCTTTTCGTCGAGTTTGGGCGTAAGGCTCTTAAGGCATTGTTTAACGTCGGCAAGCACCGTCAGGGTTACGGGCACGTTCTTGTTGAATTCGGCATTGTCTACGTCTACGTGAATGACCGTCTTGCCGTTTGCGAACAGCTCTCTGTTCAGCGCCACTCTGTCCGAAAAACGCGTGCCCAGCGCTATAAGGCAGTCGCTTGCAATCAGCGCCCTTGCCGCCGCCACGGTGCCGTGCATGCCCAGCATTCCCAGGTTTCTTGCATCGTTGTCGGCAAGCGCTCCCTTGCCCATAAGGGTGTAGGTGACGGGGGCGTCCAGCTTTTCGGAAAGCGCCTTAAGTTCGTCGAAAGCGCGGCTCGCCACTACGCCGCCGCCTGCAATAATCAGCGGTTTCTTGCTGTCGTTGATGAGCTTTGCCGCCTGGTCGAGTCTCTTTTCGTCTATGGTTATCTGCTTTGCGGGCAGGGGCTTTTCGGGCTCATAGTCGCACTCTGCAATCTGTACGTTTTTAAGGATATCTACAAGGACGGGACCCTTTCTGCCCGAGGAGGCGATATAGAACGCCCGCCTTATAGTTTCGGCAAGTTCCTTTACGTCCTTGACAATAAAGTTGTGCTTGGTAATGGGCATGGTTATGCCTGCAATGTCTACCTCCTGAAAGGAGTCCCTGCCCAGCATATTCAGTCCCACGTTGCCCGTTATGGCTACCATGGGCACGCTGTCCATGTAAGCCGTCGCTATGCCCGTGACGAGGTTTGTTGCCCCGGGGCCGCTGGTTGCAAAGCATACGCCCACTTTGCCCGTAACCCTGGCATAGCCGTCCGCTGCGTGAGCCGCGCCCTGTTCGTGCGCGGTGAGTATGTGGTGAATTTTGCCGTTCCTGTAAAGGGCGTCGTATATGTCCAGCACGGTTCCGCCGGGATATCCGAATATCGTGTCTACGCCCTGTTCCAAAAGGCCGTTGATTAATATGTCAGCGCCTTTCATTTTCATGGTATTGTCTCCCTCGATGTCATTCGCCCTGTCGGGCGTTTTCAATATTTATAATCTTATTATAAATTATTATTTATATATTGTACAACCATATGTGCGTTTTGTCAACAGGCGTAATACATAATAGTGTATAAATGCTGAATATAAATGTATATTTATGTATATTTGCAGTATAAAAATGTCTTTTGTGCCGACGATTTAAGTTATTGACGGCATTTTCATATGTCAGACGGCGTCGCCTCAGGCGCGCAGACCGCGTAATTCAGGGACGGCGCACCGAAAGACAGTCAACTTTTTGCGCCCTTGCCGCATATCTTACATTATCGCTATGAAAAAAAGAATGAAGACGGGGGCGAAACTGCGTTCGCTCAAAAGACAGGGAGTGAAGATTTTCGGGTGCGACGTCGTCGTCGGGGACGAGGCGACAATCGAACGGGGCGCAAGGCTCTATTCGCCCTGCACGATAGTCGGCAAAAGCCGCATATGCTCGGGTGCCGACATTATGCCTAACACGTATGTGGACTCGTCGTATGTCGGCGCGGATACGCGCGTGTCGTCCAGCACGCTCATAAACTGCCGTGTGGGCAGGGGCGCGCAGATAGGACCATATGCGCATATCAGGCAGGATGCCATAATAGGCGACGGGTGCAGGATAGGCGACTTCGTCGAGATAAAAAATTCCGTCCTCGGCGAGGGGTGCAAGGTGGCGCACCTCAGCTATGTCGGCGATGCCAGCGTGGGAAAGCGCGTAAACGTCGGCTGCGGCGTCGTGTTCGCGAATTTTGACGGAAAAGTCAAGCGCGGCTCGATTGTCGAAGATAATTGTTTCATAGGCTGCAACTGCAATATAATAGCACCCTCGCACATCGGCCGCGGAGCATACATCGCGGCGGCGACGACGGTCTGCGGCGAAGTGCCCTCAAAGGCGCTGTGCGTCGGGAGGGTAAGACCCAAAATGGTAGAGGACGGCGGCTCGGGGAGGTATATCGACGGGTAAATATTTCGGTACGGACGGGTTCCGCGGCAGAGTAGGCGAGGAAATAGACAGCCGTCAGGCATTCCTCGTCGGGCGTTTTCTGGGCTGGTACTACCTCAGTCGGGGCGGAAAGTGCAGGGTGGTAATAGGCAAGGATACGCGCCTTTCCTCCTATACCCTGGAGTATGCCCTTGCGGCAGGCATTACCGCGTCTGGCGGAGATGCCTACATCATGCACGTAACTACCACGCCCTCCGTCTCGTTCGTCACCCGTTGCGACGGGTTCGACTGCGGAGTGATGATTTCGGCAAGCCATAATCCCTATTCGGATAACGGCATAAAGCTCGTCAACGGCAGGGGGGAAAAGCTCGAACGCGGCGTGCTCGGACTTATAGAGCGCTATCTCGACGGCGCGCGCGACTTCTGTTCGGGCGGCGACCTTCCCCTCGCCAGCGGCGAGAGGGTGGGCAGAACGGTCGACTACATCGCAGGCAGAAACCGCTATACGGGTCACCTGATAGCGCTGTCCGCAAGCTCTTTCAAGGGCATGCGCATAGGGTTGGACTGCGCCAACGGGGCGGGCTATAAGATTGCCCCCAGCGTGTTCGAGGCGTTGGGCGCAACGCTCTTTCCCGTCGGCTGTTCGCCGGACGGACTCAACGTCAACGACGGGTGCGGAGCTACCGACGTCGCCGCTCTCAGGGAGGCGGTCAGGGCAAACGGCCTGGACGTCGGCTTTGCCTTCGACGGGGATGCCGACCGCTGCATATGCGTAGACGAACGCGGAGAGATAATCGACGGCGACGGCATACTCTATGCCGCGGCGACTGCGCTGAAATCGCGCGGCGAGCTGCTGGGCAACCGCATAGTCGCAACCGTCATGAGCAACGGCGGACTTGTTTCCTGCCTTGCAGAGCGCGGAGTGGAGGTGCTGTCCTGTCCCGTCGGCGACAGCGAGGTATACGCAAAGATGGGCGAGAGCGGCGCGGTGCTCGGCGGCGAACAGTCGGGACACATAATCTTCGGCAAGCTAGAAAGCACGGGCGACGGAATAGTCACCGCCTTAAGGCTTGCGGAGGAAATGGTCGAACGCGACATGCGCGCTTCCGAGCTCGTCAGGGGCTTTTCAAAGCTGCCCCAGCGCCTTAAAAACGTCAGGGTCAGGGATAAAAACTCGGCGCTCGGCGACGAGGGCGTAAAGGCGGCGGTAAGGCGCGCCGAGGGCGTCCTCAAGGGCGGCAGGCTGGTCGTAAGGGCGTCCGGTACCGAAAACGTCATACGCATACTTGCCGAAGGCGAGACGGAGAGCGCCTGCGAGGAGGCGACGGAGACGGTAGGTCGGGCGCTTATAAAATTCAACGGGGAGTGACAGGGCGATATGTGCGGAATAGTGGGATATGCCGGCCGCGGAAAGTGCGCGGCAAAATGCGTCTACGAAGGACTTCTGCGGCTTGAATACAGGGGGTATGACTCGGCAGGCATTTCGGTGCTCGACGGCGGAAAGATTACAACCGTCAAGCGCAGCGGAAGGGTGTGTCAGCTCGAATCGGCGGCAGGCGGCATGAGCGGAGGAATAGCCATAGGGCATACGCGCTGGGCGACTCACGGCGCGCCGTCTGACACAAACGCCCATCCGCATAACTACGGGGCGTTTTCGGTTGTGCACAACGGAATAATAGAAAACTATGCCGAACTTAAGGAGGAACTCGCCGAAGGGGGCAGACTGTGCATCTCCGAGACGGACAGCGAGGTCATAGCCCTGCTCATAGACAGCCTGTACTCTGGCGACGCTCTCGCGGCGGTAGCCGCAGCGGCGGCAAGGCTTAAGGGCTCGTTCGCGCTCGCCGTGCTGTGCAGAGATTTCGAGGGGTTCATAGCGGTAAGGCATAAAAGCCCCGTTGCGATAGGCGAATGCGACGGCGCTTTCTTTGCCGCCAGCGACGTGCCCGCTCTGCCTGCCGAGGCGGAAAACGTGTATTTTTTAGAGGACGGCGACATCGCCGCAGTGACTTACGACGGCATTGCCTTTTATGACTTCGGCTTAAACGCGCAAAGGCGCGAAAGCTGTCGCATTCCGCGCGGTCAGTTTACGGCGGATAAGGGCGGATATGTGCACTATATGGCAAAGGAGATAGAAGAGGACGCGCGCACGATAAGGGACACGGCGGAGGCGTTCCTGCGGAGCGCGGACGCGGATGCGCTGGGCAGTCTTCTGACCTCGTCGGACGAGATAATAATCACGGGTTGCGGCACGGCATATAATTCGGGACTTATAGCGCGCAGGTACTTCGAGAGTGCGCTCGGCCGCCCCGTGACAGTCGAAATAGCCAGCGAGCTGAGGTATTATCCGCCTCCCGTCGGCAAAAACACGCTCGTCATTGCAATAAGTCAGAGCGGCGAGACGGCGGACACCGTGGAGGCCGTACACAAGCTGAGGGAGGGCGGCGCGTCTGTAATAGCCGTGACAAACTGCGGCTATTCGGCGATAACGCGCATAGCGCACGCCGTAGTGCCCGTGTGTGCAGGGGCGGAAATATGCGTGGCTGCCACCAAGAGCTATATGGGTCAGCTCGCCGCGCTCTATCTCATTTCGCGCTGTACGGGCGACGTACGCGCCGCGGCAAAGGAGCTGACGGACGTAGCCGAAAAGATTCCGTCAGTCATCTCAGACGACGCGAATGCCGACTGCTTTTCGGATATGTGCGCGGAGAGCTTTGCCGTCTTTTTCCTTGGCAGGGGCGCCGACTACGATGCGGCGGTGGAGGCGTCTTTAAAGCTCAAAGAGGTGTCCTATATATTCAGCGATGCCTATCCCTCGGGCGAGCTCAAGCACGGCACGCTGGCGCTCGTCGACGAAAGCACGCTAAGCGTGTTCATAATCTGTCAGCCCGAGACGGCAAACAAGTGCCTGAGCGCCGTGCACGAGGTTCTCTGCCGCGGCGGCAGGGCGGCAGTTCTGACCTCCGTCCCCGAAGCAGCGGAGGAGCTGGGCAAATATCTGCCCGTGTGGAAGCTCCCGAAAGTATCGCCCCGTCTTGCGCCCTTTCTGAGCGCCGCCGCGCTCCAGCGCGTGGCATACCTTACGGCGGTAAGGCTGGGCAGAAATCCCGACAAACCGCGCAATCTCGCAAAGAGCGTCACCGTCGAATGAAAAAACTTTTGGCTTTCGGGCGAAAAAAAGCTCCTCGGGGGTATATCCTCGGGGAGCATATTTTTTATGGCTTAGGTGTTCAGTTGCGCGCGTACATAATTATAATATCGCGGACAAGCGCGTATAACTTTTAAAGATTTTACGGGGCGAACGTCATTTGCCTGTCTCAGTATATCAAGTATTTTTCCTTCATTCTCGCTATGTCGGCGTCCGTCACGCCGAGTTCGGCCTTGCAGTATTCGGTTACTGACCCGTATTTTTGCTCTATCTCCCTTATGGGCGACAGCAGATATTCGGGCTTGGCCTCCATCATGGCTATGAGTATCTTTTTGAATCGGCGCTTTAAGGGGACTATGCGCAGACCGAACTTGTTCCAGAAGAACTTGCGCCTTAAAAACTGCTTGGACATGGTGTAATCCTGAATTATCGTCTTGTCGTCCACCCCCAGAAGGCTTTCGACGAGCATGGCGACAATTCCCGCCCTGTCCTTGCCTGCGCTGCAGTGCCAGAGTATGCAGCCCTCGTTGTCTATAATCATGCGGAGTATGTCCTTAAGGTGTCTTTTGGGCTCTTCCGAAAAGAGAATGGAGCGGTACATTTCAATCATGTAGTTGTCGGCGTTGCCGAACTCCGACTTTATGCGCCTGGACTCTATGGACATGGTTCTGCACATGCTCTTTTCGCGCGTTATTCCCGGGGTTGCCGTGCACAGTATGGGCAGGTGGTAATATTCCGCCTCGTCCCACAGCGTGTCGGGCGTCTCGTCGCACTCGGTGAAAATCCTCAGGTCGACAATGGTTGTAACGCCGTATTCGCGCAGCGCCTTTACGGTTTCTTCGGGAAGTTTATAAAGTTTTCCGCTCCTTAAAAGTTTGCCCTTCGCTATTACTCCGCCGTCCTTGGTCGGCATGCCGCCCAAATCGCGCGTATTGCGAAGACCCTTTAAGTTCAATCTCTTTATATGCATATATCTATTCTACCACCAATAGTCAACGCCGTCAAGGGGAGGCCGTCCTTCTTTGTCGGGATAAGGTCAAAAAAATTGCCGCAAAAAATCGTGATAAAAATGTTTAACAGGGGTTTTGCGGTTTATATTTATATTGTAGCAAGTTGAAAATGCAGGCATTAAGGAATAAATTATGGATGAAAAACAGAATGCGCAGACTCAGGAACAATCTGAGGAAAGCGTAGAAAATTCTAATTCGCAACAGGAAGAAGAACTTGAAGTCCTTCCCGAAGAGGAAAAGGCAGAAAATACCGAGCCTTCCGAACTCGATAAAGCCCTGGCCGCTGCGGAGGACTACAAGCGCAAGTGGTATTCGGTTTCCGCCGAGTACGACAACTACCGCAAGCGTATGCAGACGGCAACGTCGCAGGCGTATGCGGACGGCAAGTCGGAGGCAATTTTAAAGCTTCTCCCCGTCGCAGATACGTTCGGCTATGCTTACGACGCCGCGCCCGACGAAAAGACCAAGGCAGGCATCGACAAGATAGTCAAAAATTTCAACAACATTCTGCTCTCGCTCGGCGTCGAGGAAATCGCCCTCAACATCGGCGATAAGTTCGACGAAAGCGTGGCGGAAGCCGTTATGAATATGCCCTGCGGCGACGGCGAAGAGCCGAACATCGTAAAGGCAATACTCAAAAAGGGGTACAGGCGCGGCGATAAGGTAATAAGATTCGCGCAGGTATCCGTGACCGTATGAAAGGTCGCACATAAAAACAGAGAAAATTCTAAGGAGATATAAAATTATGGGAAAGGTAATAGGTATAGACTTAGGTACAACTAACTCGTGCGTAGCCGTAATGGAAGGCGGCGAACCCGTAGTTATCGCTAACAGCGAAGGCAGCAGAACAACCCCTTCCGTCGTATCTTTCAAGGCGGACGGTACAAGAATAGTAGGTCAGGCGGCTAAGCGTCTTGCAGTCGCTCAGCCCGACAAGACGGTCATTTCCATAAAGCGTCACATGGGCGAAAGCTATAAGGTAAACATCGAAAAGGGATATTCCCCTCAGGAAATTTCGGCGATGATCCTTTCAAAGCTCAAGACCGATGCGGAGAGCTATCTCGGCACCAAGGTCACCGATGCCGTAATTACCTGCCCCGCATACTTCAACGACTCCCAGCGTCAGGCAACCAAGGACGCAGGCAAGATTGCAGGCCTCAACGTGCTCCGTATCATAAACGAGCCCACGGCGGCAGCGCTTGCATACGGCCTCGACAAGCAGGAAGGCACGCAGAAGGTCATGATTTACGACCTCGGCGGCGGTACGTTCGATGTCTCCATACTTGAAATCGGCGACGGCGTGTTCGAAGTGCTCGCAACCAACGGCGATACCCACCTCGGCGGCGATGACTTCGATAACAGAATAATCGATTACCTCGTAGAGACCTTCAAGAAGGATACGGGCGTGGATCTTTCCAAGGATAAGATGGCTATGCAGAGACTCAAGGAGGCCGCAGAAAAGGCCAAGATAGAGCTCTCGGGCATGTCCTCGACAAATATCAACCTGCCCTTCATAACGGTGGTAGACGGCGCTCCTCAGCACCTCGACATCGATCTTTCCAAGCAGAAGTTCGATTCGCTCACCGCAGACCTCGTAGAGAGGACGGTAGAGCCCATGAAGAAGGCAATGGCAGATGCAGGTCTTACCTATGCAGACATAAGCAAGGTCATTCTCGTTGGCGGTTCTACGCGTATTCCCGCCGTATACGAAAAGGTTAAGAGCGTGACGGGCAAGGAACCCTTCAAGGGCATCAACCCCGATGAATGCGTCGCAATCGGCGCGGCTATTCAGGGCGGCGTTCTTTCCGGCGAAGTAAAGGACGTGCTCCTTCTCGATGTCATGCCCCTTACCCTCGGCATCGAAACGCTCGGCGGCGTATCCACTCCTTTAATCGAGAGGAACACCACCATCCCCGTAAAGAAGAGCCAGGTATTCTCGACCGCGGCAGATAACCAGCCCGGCGTTGAAATAGTAGTTCTCCAGGGCGAAAGAAAATTCGCAAGGGACAACAAGATTCTCGGCAAGTTCATGCTCAACGATATTCCTCCCGCACCCAGAGGCGTACCTCAGATTGAGGTTACCTTCGATGTCGATGCAAACGGCATCGTAAACGTTACGGCAAAGGATCTCGGCACGGGCAAGAGCCAGAACATCACCATAACGGCATCCACCAACCTCTCCGAAGAGGAAATTGACAAGGCAGTCAAGGACGCCGAAAAGTATGCCGAAGAGGATAAGAAGCGTAAGGAAGCCGTAGATAACAAGAACAATCTCGAAGGCATGATTGACTCCGTCGAAAAGACCGTAAAGGAGGCAGGCGACAAGCTTACCGAAGACGACAAGAAGGTCTGCGAAGATGCAGTCGCAAAGGCCAAGACAGAGCTTGAAAGCGGCGACAACGACAGAATTAAGGCTGCTTACGAACAGCTTACAAAGGATATCCAGCCCGTCATTGCAAAGATGTACCAGAATGCACAGGGTGCAGCGGGCAACGGCGGCGAAGGCGGAAACGGCGGCAACGGCGACGATACCGAATTCCGTCAGCACTGATAACCTATAATAAAATAGCAGTTTGAATTTGCAGCGTACGGTACCCGTGCGCTGCAAACGGGTATAAAACAGCCCGGCCGCGCCTGACGGATAAGCGATATCGGGCGCGGCTAAGACTACCCTAACGGAGATAAAGGCGCAAAATGGCAGAAAAGAAGAATTATTATGAAGTTCTGGGCGTTTCGAGAACGGCGACCCAGGACGAAATAAAGTCGGCGTACAGAAAGCTCGCAAAGCAGTACCACCCCGATTTCCACCCCGGCGATGCGGCCGCGGCGGAAAAATTCAAGGAAATAAACGAGGCTAACGAAACGCTGTCCGATGAAAACAAGCGTAAGCAGTACGACTATGAACTCGACCATCCCGGCATGAGCGGCATGGGTGGTATGGGCGGTATGGGCGGCATGGGAGGATTCGAAGACATAATTTCCTCCATGTTCGGCGGCTTCGGCGGTTTCGGCGGCAGACAGAGCGCGCCTCAGCGCGCAAGGGGTGCCGATATCGAACAGACTGTAAGGCTTTCCTTCCTCGACGCCATAAAGGGTTGCTCCAAGGAAATCAGCTATTTCCGAAATGAGCCCTGCAAGGCCTGCTCGGGCACGGGCGCAAAGAACGGCACGGCATTTTCGCAGTGTACGCGATGCGGCGGTACGGGCAGAGTAAAGTTTCAGCAGGATACGCTCTTCGGCAGAACCATTCAGGTTGGCGCATGCCCCGACTGTAACGGTACGGGCAAGAAGATAACCGAGCGCTGCCCCGACTGCAAGGGCGTTGGCTACACGCGCAAGCAGACGACCTTTACCATAAACATTCCCGCCGGCGTAGACAAGGACAGCTCGCTTCGCAAGCGCGGCTATGGTCAGGCATCTCCCAACGGCGGCGAGCCCGGCGACCTGTATGTATATTTCAGGATAGAGCCGCACAAGCTTCTGAAGCGTGAAGATAAGGATCTGTTCGTCACCGTTCCCATAAGCTATATGACGGCGTGCGCGGGCGGCAAAATAGTCGTGCCCGGCATAGACGATACGCTCGAGCTGACAATCCCCGCAGGCACCAGCAGCGGAACGCGTTTCTGCATAAGGGGAAAGGGCGTCAAGACGGTCAACGGCACGGGCAACCTGTACGTCACCGTCGAGATAGACATCCCCCAGAAGCTTACGCGCGACCAGATAAAGAAGCTCGGCGAGTTTGAAGACAGCGTAACTTTGAAGTCGTGCGACAGAATGCAGAAGTTCTCCTCCGATGTCTCCGCGCTCTACGGCAAAGAGGTCGGCAAGCAATAAATTCACATATCAGAAAAGTGCGTTCGTTAAGGCATATATGCGTGCGAATGCACTTTTTTCATGCCCTTTTGTCATTCCTGTGCGGTTGTCTGACTACGGCAATTCAGCCTATGCTGCGCCTTGATGTGCATGCGCCTTAATTGCGTCTAAAATGGTTTGCCGAGCATTAAACCACCGCGCCGGCGAAGGGGCAAAACAGGCGATGACTGTTACCGCCTGACGGGTAGGAGCTTTTTCACGTGAAAGTAAAGGTCAGGCGCAAAAATGGCGGTGACCCGTACCTTAAAAAAATCGTACGATAAGCAATATGTGCGCACTTGTGCATACGGGCAGGCTTATGCGTCGCAGGCATATCTCCCCCCTTGTGGGGCTTATGGCGATGCTATGCTTGGGCGCATATGATATAAATAATCGTCAGAGCGGAGGAATTATGAAAATTCAAGGCGGAGCCGAAAGGTGACTTTCGGCTCCGCCTTTTTAAATTAATCATTTCAATATGTAGTTCTTTGTGCCGACGGCGCGTACTTTCGCGCGGAACGGCATTTAAATCTTGGGGTCTGCCTTATATGACGTATGCAGAATTTCGTGCGCCCTGTGGCTGTTGGGGAAGCTGAGATAGTCGTTATAAATGATGTCTATCGTGGGCGAATCGGCCGAACGGCGGTACGAGTTGGAGTTATCGCAGGAGTACAGCGCCTTTGCGCGCGCGGCTTTCAGTTCTACGGAATTTCTTACGCTGTCGGGCAGGGTGGGCTGACCGCCGCCGTTTACGCAGCCGCCGGGGCAGGACATTATCTCTACGAAGTCATATTTCTTTTCGCCTGACTTGATGCCCTCGACAATCTTTCTGGCATTGTCCAATCCCGAGGCGACGGCAACCCTTATGGTATGCCCTGCAACCAGGTAAGTGGCTTCCTTTATGGGATTGCTGCCTCTCACGGCGAAGAAATCAAGCACTTCGAAACTGCCGTCGAGCATATGCGCCGCCGTACGCAGAGCCGCCTCCATTACGCCGCCCGTAGCGCCGAATATTGCGCCTGCGCCCGTCGCCGTAGCAAAGGGGTTGTCAAACTCCTCGTCGGGCAGCTCAGTGAACTTTATGCCCGCCGTCTTAATCATTCTGGCGAGCTCTCTCGTCGTGATTGCCACGTCTACGTCGCCCTTCATTTCCTCTCTTTCGCACTCGTACTTCTTTGCCGTGCAGGGTATTACGCTTACCACGAAGAGGGAGGCAGGGTCAATGTTGTTCTTTTCGCACCAATAGCTCTTCAGCAGCGCGCCGAACATCTGCTGCGGCGACTTGCACGTCGAAAGGTGGGGTATCATTTCGGGATAGGTCTGTTCGACGAACTTTATCCATGCGGGACAACAGCTGGTGAACATGGGCATGGGTTTATTTGTCTTTATGCGGTTTATAAGTTCGCTCGCCTCCTCCATGATGGTAAGGTCGGCGGTTACGTCCATGTTGAATACCGCTTCGGGGTTAAATCGGCGTATTGCCGCAATCATCTTGCCTTCCACGTTCGTGCCGATGGGCATGTCGAACGCCTCGCCAAGCGTCGCCCTGACGGAGGGGGCGGTTATGAATACCACCTTTTTGGAGGAGTCCGAAAGCGCCGCCCAAACCTCGTTTATATTGCTCTTTTCGGAGAGCGCGCCTACGGGGCAGTCCACTACGCACTGTCCGCAGCCCACGCAGGGCGATTCCGCCAGCGGACGGTCGAACGCGCTGCCTATGTGCACGTTGAATCCCCTTCCTATGGGACCTATCGCGTAAATTCCCTGCTTTTTGCAGGCATTCACGCAGCGCATGCAGTTAATGCACTTGTCGTTGTCCCTTATGAGATAGGGGGTGGAGTCGTCGAGGGGAAGCACGAAGTCCTCGCCCTTGAACCTGTCCTCGTCAACGCTGTATCCCAGCGATAGTCGCTGCAGTTCGCAGGAGTGGTTTCTCTCGCAGGAAAGGCACTTTTTCTTGTGCTTGGAGAGTATCAGCTCCAGCGTCATCTTTCTCGACTGACGGCATTTGTCGGTGTTGGTGCGCACTTCCATGCCCTCGGCTACGGGGTACACGCATGCCGCCACAAGTCCTCTTGCGCCCGTTGCCTCAACTACGCACATTCTGCAGCTTCCCATGCGGCTGACGTCCTTCAGAAAGCACAGGGTGGGTATCTCTATGTGTGCCTGTCTCGCCGCCTGAAGTATGGTCGTTCCCTCGGGAACGGTTACGGGTATTCCGTTTATTTTAAGGTTAATCATCTTTTCTTGCATCGTACACCTCACTTTCTCTCAATGGCGTCAAACTTGCAGTTAGCCATGCAAAGTCCGCACTTTACGCACTTTGCGGTATCAATGACGTGCGGCTGCTTGACGGAACCGGATATAGCGTGTACGGGGCAGTTTCTTGCGCACAGCGTACAGCCCTTGCACTTTTTTGCATTTATGTGATATGTAAACAGCGCCTTGCAGACTCCTGCGCGGCATATTTTCTTGTTTATATGCTCGTCATATTCGTCCCTGAAATAGTGCAGGGTGGAGAGTATGGGGTTGGGCGCCGACTGGCCGAGCGCGCACAGCGAGGACTGTTTCATGTGGTTGGAAAGCTCTTCTATCTTGTCTATGTCCTCGGGTTCGCCCTTGCCGTCGGTAATCTTGGTAAGCAGCTGCAAAAGTCGCTTCGTGCCAATCCTGCAGGGCGTGCACTTGCCGCAGGATTCGTCGGCGGTGAACTCCAGATAGAATTTGGATATGTCGACCATGCAGGTATCCTCGTCCAGGATTATCATTCCGCCGCTGCCCATCATGGAGCCGATCTGCAAAAGGCTGTCGTAGTCTATGGGTACGTCTATGCATTCGGCAGGTATGCAGCCGCCGGAAGGGCCGCCCGTCTGTGCCGCCTTGAACGCCTTTCCCCCGGGAATTCCGCCGCCTATTTCCTCGACAATCTCCCTAAGCGTCGTGCCCATAGGCACTTCCACAAGTCCTACGTTGGTTATCTTTCCGCCCAGCGCGAACACCTTTGTGCCCGACGATGTACGGGTGCCTATCGAGGAGAACCACGCCGCGCCGTTTAAAATTATGGGGTTTATGTTTGCCCACGTCTCCACGTTGTTGAGTATGGTAGGCTTGCCGAAGAGTCCCTTGACGGCGGGGAAGGGGGGACGGGGTCGGGGCTCGCCGCGGTGTCCTTCGATGCTCCTCATCAGCGCCGTCTCCTCGCCGCAGACGAACGCGCCAGCGCCGAGGCGTATTTCTATGTCAAAGTCAAAGCCGCTTCCTAAAATGTCCTTGCCTAAAAGTCCGTATTCCCTCGCCTGCGCAATGGCTATCCTAAGCCTCTCTACGGCTACGGGATATTCCGCGCGGACATATATGAACCCGTTGTGCGCGCCTATGGCATAGCCCGCTATAGCCATCGCCTCCAGCACGCAGTGGGGGTCGCCCTCGAGCACCGAACGGTCCATGAATGCTCCGGGGTCGCCCTCGTCGGCGTTACAGCATACATATTTCACGTCGCCCTTGGACGCCCTTGCAAACGACCACTTGCGCCCCGTGGGGAAGCCTGCGCCGCCCCTGCCGCGAAGTCCCGAAGCGAGCATTTCGTTTATTACGTCGTCGGGCGTCATGGAGGTCAATACCTTTTCAAGCGCCTGATAGTCGCCTGCCGCTATGGCCTCGTTTATGTTTTCGGGGGCAATTACGCCGCAGTTTCTCAGCGCTATTCTCATCTGCTTTTTATAGAACGGCGTCTCCGCAAAGGGTATTATGTCGCCCTTTTCGGTTATCGTGCCCTTATACAGGTATTCCTTTACGACCTCGCCGCCCTTTACTAGGTGCTTTTCTGCAATCGTGCGGACGTGTTCGGGGGTCATCTGCGAATAGAATACGCCCTCGGGATAAACAATCATTATGGGGCCGAGCGCGCACAGGCCGAAACAGCCGGTCTTTACAATCAGCACGTCGTCTATGTTGTTTTCCTTCAGCGACTCTTCAAGCTGTTTCAGAACCTTGAGCGAACCGGAGGAGGTGCAGCCCGTACCGCCGCATACCAGAACCTGCTTTCTGTATTTGGTCTTTGCCGCCAGCTTTTCGCCTTCTTCCCTGACAATGCGGCGTACGGCGACTATGTCGTGATATTTATTGCGTATGTAGTCCAGCTTTTCGGGGGTCATCATTTTTCCTCCTCTCTGTACTTGTCGAGTATGCCCTTGACCATGTCGGGGTTAAGTTTTCCGTATACGTCCTCGTTAATCATCATTACGGGCGCAAGTCCGCACGCGCCCACGCAGCGGCAGCTGTCAATGGAAAACTGCCCGTCGGGCGTACACTCTCCGCACTTTATGCCTAACTGTTTTTCAAGTTCGGCAAGTATCTTGTCCGAACCCTTTACGTAGCACGCCGTGCCAAGGCATACGCTTATGCGGTTTTTGCCCTTTGGCAAAAGCGAAAACTGGGAATAGAAAGTGGCTACGCCGTACACTTCCGATAGCGATATGTGCAGCTGTCTTGCTATCGCCGATTGAACTTCTATGGGTAGATATCCGTAAATCGCCTGCGCTTCCTGCAGAATGTGCATAAGGCAACCGGGGGTAGAGCGGGATTCTTCTATCACCGCTTCAAGCTTGGCTCTTTGCTCAGCCGTCTCGCAGAATGACGTTTTGTCCTCCATGGGACCCTCCTTATTGACTTTTTGGTTTATTTGCCCTGACGCATTTATATCAATGCCGCCGCATATGTGCAACCGTCGAAATTATAACATATGACGGGGCATATTTCAATACTCAAATGAAAACTTTTAGTGCAAAACTGAAAATATTTTTCAAATTATCATAATGTATAAAAAATCCCCGCAAGTGCGAAGCTTTAAGCTGCACTTGCAGGGAGAATCTGCCTGTGCCGCGACGGGCGGAGGGGGTTGAAAATCAACCGAATCTGCCGTTGATATAGTCGTCGGTCTTCTTGTTTTTGGGGTTGGAGAACAGCTTTTTGGTGTCGTCCATCTCTATCATCTCGCCGAGGAGGAAGTATGCCGTCTTGTCTGCTATTCTGAATGCCTGCTGCATGTTGTGCGTGACCATGATAATCGTCATCTTGTGCTTGAGCTCCATGCACAGCTCCTCGATTTTGCCCGTCGAAATGGGGTCGAGCGCAGAGGTGGGTTCGTCCATCAGAAGTATCTGCGGCTCTACCGCAAGCGCCCTTGCTATGCACAGTCTCTGTTGCTGTCCGCCCGAAAGTCCGAGTGCCGATTTGCCCAGTCTGTCCTTGACTTCGTCCCACATAGCCGCGCCCTTAAGGGACTTTTCTACAATGCCGTCAAGGTCGCTCTTTTTCCTTATGCCGAACGTCCTCGGTCCGTACGCTATATTGTCGTATACCGACATTGCAAGGGGATTGGGACGCTGGAATACCATTCCCACGTTCTTTCTCAGCATTGCAAGGTTTGCGCCGCGCGCATATATGTCGGTGTCGCCGACCTTTATCTCGCCCGTAATCTTGCAGCCCTCTACCAAATCGTTCATGCGGTTCAACGACTTTATGAGGGTCGATTTGCCGCAACCCGAGGGGCCTATCATCGCCGTAAGCTGATTTACGGGGAAGTCCATATTTATGTCCTTGAGCGCGTGGAACGTGCCGTAGAAAAGGTTCATGTTCCTTACGGATACGGCTACGTCGCCCTCAATTTTAAAGTTCTCAATTTTCTGCATTTTCGACCTCTTTTTTCCTGAGTTTATCTATAAATTTGCGTATTTTTCCCTTTTTGCTCGCGCTCTTGTTGTTGAAAAATCTTTCGACAAGCGTTACGGCAATGTTGAGTATGAGCACTAAGATTATGAGCACCGCACCCGTGGCATATGCAAGGGGAACTTTCGATGAAAGACCTTCGCTCATGAAGTTGTACATAAGCACCGCAAACGTGCTGCCCTGCGACATTACGCTCTTAGGCATCTTTACGGAAGAGCCTGCGGTGAATATGAGCGCCGCGCTTTCGCCTATTATTCTGCCCATCGAAAGTATTATGGCGGTGATTATGCCGGGCAATGCCTGGGGCAGAACGACCAGGAAAATGGTTCTCAGCTTGCCTGCGCCCAGGGCGAGGGAGGCCTCTCTCATGGAGTCGGGCACTTCCGAAAGGCTTTGCTCGGTCGAGCGAATAATGGTAGGCAGAATCATCAGAACCATAGTCAGCGAACCGCCTAAAATGCTGTATCCCATATCCAGAACGCTGCCGAAGAATATTGCGCCGAACAGACCGAAGAGGATGGAGGGAACGCCTGCAAGCGTATCTATGAAAAGCCTTACCACCTTGACGAATTTACTGCCGCGCTTTGCGTATTCGTTCAGGAATATTGCCGCGCCTATGCCCAGCGGCAAAGCTATGACGAGGGATATTAAAATTATATATCCCGTAGTAACGAATGCAGGCGCAAGCGTGACGTTTGCGTTTGTGCTCTTGCCGAAGAGGAAATGCCACGACAGGTTGGGGAGACCCTTTATAAGGATATACAGTACTACGGTTACCAGCATTGCGGCAACGAATGCGGCGACAATATAGCTTATAATCCACAGTACGTCCTGTACGGTACCCGTCTTTTTGTAGTCGTGATATTTTTCGGTTTCGCCCTCTTTTATCTTTCTGGTGAAGAAACTGTTGCCTGCAACGGCGTTGTTCTTCTTCACGAACCACAGACAAAGGTTGATTATGAGTATGAATAAGAGGAGTATGAAGCCCGTCGCAATCAGCGCCTGTTTGTGCAGACCCTCGGCATAGCCGAATTCCTGAACTATGTTGGACGTCAGCGAACGTATCGGCAGGAAGAAGGATATGGGGTAGCTGACCGAACCGCCCAGAAGGAACTGAACGGCCATCGTTTCGCCTACCGCTCTGCCTATGCCGAGTATCATGCCTGCGACTATGCCGTTTCTCGCCGCGGGCAACATTACCTTGAATACCGTCTGGTTCTTGGTGTTGCCAAGCGCAAGCGAGCCTTCATAGTACTGCATGGGCACGGACTCCAGACTGTTCTTTGCTATCGACGCAATCGTCGGCAGAATCATTATGCTTAAAACTATCGTGCTGAGCAGCAGTCCGTATGCCGAGCGCACTACGAACATATCCTGAAGGAGGGGCTTTAAGAGTTTGAGTCCGAAATAGCCGAACACGATGGACGGAATGCCTGCAAGCAGGTTTATGACCTGAGAATAAATCTTTTTTAGCCAGGCGGGGCAATAGTATACCATGAATACTGCCGTAAAAACGGCAAGCACGCCGCCGATTACTACGGACAGCACGGTAAGCACTATGCTCGTCACTATCATGGGCAGTACGCCGTATTCGTCGGCGGAGGGCTTCCATACGCTTGAAAAGACGAATTTGAAAAAGCCTATTTCCTGAAAGACGGGTATGCTCTGGTAGAGTATGAAGAAGACTATTGCAAATACCGCGAGAATAGAAAATGCCGCAAAGGCTATAAAGATTGCCTTTGCGATATTTTCTCTGTTGAAAACATTTGCAAAACCTTCTTTTGAAAAGAAATTTCTCTTTTCTCCGATGTTTGTCTTTGCCATGTCTTTACCTTTAGTTTGTTACTTTCTCTCTACGGTAATCTGACCGTTTTTCGAAATTATCTGCTGACCCTTGGAGCTGAACATGAAGTCGATGAACGCCTTGGTAACGTCGCTGAGACCCTTTTCGGTGTTGTATACGATGTTGAAGGGACGGGTGAGCTTGTAAGATCCGTCGGTAATGTTTTTGGTGGTGGGAGCAACTGCCGCTGCCGTATCGTTCTCCTTATAGCTTACGCCCTTTATCTTGTCGTTGCCGGCAAGCGCTTCGAGAGAAACGTATCCCATAACGTTATTGTTGTCCTCTATTTCGGATACGACGAGACCCTGGTTGCCGAACTCAGCCATGTTCTGATATATTGACGCCTTATCCTTAATGCCTATAAGCTCTTCGAATGCGTCTCTCGTGCCCGAACCGGATTCACGTGCAACTGCGTCTGTAATCGTGCCCTGAATGGCGGTGTGGTCTACATAGAGCGAATAAACTTCGTCCTTGGTGACTTCGGTTACCGTGCAATCCTTGTTTACGATGAGCGCTATGCCGTCTATAGCTATCTGAACGGTGGTGAGCTCTGCGTCTTGTACGGGCTTGGAAGCCATGCCGAAGTCAACCTTGCCCTCTTTTGCGTCGGATATGCCTACGCCCGAACCGCCTGCGCCTACGTTAATGGTTACGTCGGGATTTTCAGCCTCGAACGCATCTGCAAGCAGGAGCATGAGGGGATTGACCGAGGTCGAGCCCGTGATGTTGATTTCGCCGCTGAGGCCTTCGCTGTCGCCCTCGCCGCCGCAACCTGCTATTGCGGCCATCGTGCAACCCATTGCGGCAACAAGCGCGCCGCTCATAACTACTTTTACAAACTTTTTCATAGAAAACTCCTTTGTTTCTTTGATTGAATGTCCTTTTTGATTTTCGTGAGTATATAATATCCGCGACTTGTAATAAAGGTATGCCTATCGTTGTAATAAAAATGTAAAAATCAAAAAAATATTTGCTTTATCGGGAAAGCTAATATATAATGGTTTCCGATAAACAGGCTATGAAATTCAGAATTTCGCCCTATGCGGCAATACTTGCAATCTTCATTCTTACGGAAGCGGCAATTTACCTCTCTTTCAACATAATTATGGCGACGGAAGGGCGCGACCCCATATATTTAAAGTATTCGGGCATTCTCATCTGCCTTGCGTTTTCGGCTTTATCGTGCATCTTTTTCAGGCGCGACGGGGTTGTCCTTACGGCGGCAATGGTCTTTACCGCCATTTCGGACTTCTTCATATTCGTCCTGAACGGCTTCTACGAGCTGGGTGTGTCGACCTTCATCATTACTCAGTTTGTCTATCTTTACAGGTTGTATGCAGACAGGCTTTCAAAAGTATATATAACGCTGGCAGTAAGGGTGCTGATTGCCGCGGCGCTGATGATAATACTCAATATGCTGGGCGTGCTCGATTTTCTGACGGCGGTGGTTGCGATTTATATCGTCATGCTCATATTCAACCTGGCGGAGGCGGCATATCTCTCGCGCTGCGGTCTCAAAAACGCGCTGTTTGCCGTGGGGCTTGCGCTCTTTCTGTGCTGCGATGTCTGCGTCGGGCTCAACAACTTCGGGTCGGTGCTGGGCATAGCCCTTCCGCAGGGCGTCCTGACCTTCGTATCCTACGCCATGTGGGCGTTTTACCTTCCCTCGCAGGTGTGCATAGTCTGCTCTGCGCAGAGGGGCGGAATATTTTTGAGGAGGAATGACGATGCAAAATAAGACTGTAAGCGCGGTAAATATTGCGCTCACCGCGCTCTTCGTCGCCGCGCTGGTCATACTCATCATGACCTTTTCGATAGGTCTTCCCATCTATTGCCGATTCTTTTACTATATTCAGATAAAGACGCTGGGAATGGAGGAGGCGACGGGCTGGTCGTACGACACAATCAAGGCGGCGTATGACGACGTGCTAAACTATCTCACCCTGCCGGGCTTCGAGTTCGGCACAGGCGAACTAAAGTGGTCTGAAAGCGGAATGAGCCACTTTGCCGACTGCAAGGCGCTCTTCAACCTCAACCTCTTCGGCTTTATCGGCGCCGCCGTCGTCGCCCTTGCCATAGGGCTTGCGGCGCGCTTTAAAAGGATAACCCTTTGCCGTCCTTTCGGCATGAACTGCGCCTTCCTTTCGGGCGTAATAGCTCTCGCCCTGCCCGTAATTCTCGCGCTTTTGGTGCTCATCGTCGGGTTCGACAACGCGTTCGTCGCATTCCATTCGGTATTCTTCCCCGGCAAATCAAACTGGGTGTTCGACCCGTATGAGGACGAGATAATAAGGGTTATGCCCGAACAGTTCTTTCTTAACTGCGCCATACTCATTGCCGTCAGCTGGATAGTCATATCCTCGGCAATGATTGCCGTTTCGGCAATTTCTGCAAGGCGAAAAGCCAAAAAATCTGCCGAATGATTTAAGGATAAATTTCAGTAATGTATGGTAAAGGGCGCGCCCGCGCGGAACAAAAAGTCCGCACGGGCGCGCCCTTAAAAAGCCCTTAAAAACGCGTTAATCGGTGCATATTGCGGGGGCAATCGCAAAATATGCCTTTATTCGCCGTCTCTTTGAAAAAATCGGTTAGTTGCGGCATATTGCAGGGGGAATTTATAAATTTAAACGTCAATAAGTATAGAATAAGGGGACGCCTTTCGGCGTCCCCTTGAAATGTTTTTCAGGATAATCAGTTGAGCGAAAAATCTACCGTAAAGGTACTGCCCTCGCCCAGCTTGCTCTTTACCGAGATGTGCCAGCCCTGGCGCTGACAAATCTTCTTGCATACGGCAAGTCCCAGTCCGAAACCGCCGTTCTTGCCGCCGTGCGACTTGTCGACGGTGAAGAAGCGCGAAAACACTTTGTCCATATTTTCGGGCGCTATGCCTATGCCCGTATCCTCTACCGAAAAGTGCCTGTAATCTAGTTCTACGGTTATCTTGCCGCCCTTTTTGTTGTAGCGTATGGCGTTTCTTATCAGGTTGCCAGCAAGTTCGCTCATCATCTCGTGGCGGCTGTTTACCGTCACGTTGTCGTCTATCTTTTCAACTATCTCAATTCCGCGCTTGTCCGCCTCCGGCTTTACTACGGCGAGCGTCTCCTTTACAAGGTTGGAAAAATTCAGCTCGTACGGCGGCAGATCGTCGCTGTCTATCTCGTTGTAGTTTATTATGCAGGCTATGAGGTTCGTCAGCCTTTCGGACTGCGACGAGATGGTGGAGTACGCAAGTTTGCGCTGTTCCTCGCTGAGCTGACCCGAACAAAGCAGTTCGGAATAGCCCTTGATGGAGGTGAGGGGGGTATTCATCTCGTGCGTGACGTTGGCTATGAATTCGTTCTTTGAATCCTGCGCCTTCTGCACTATCATGCGCTCGTTTTCAAGTTCGTCCAGCCGCGTCTTAATGCTCTGGTTGCGCTCGTTCAGCACGGCGCAAATGGTCTTCAGCTCCGAATACTGCGTCTTTACCTCGCCGCCGAGCGTCGCCTCCTTGGTAAGCTCCTCGACGGGTCGGAGTATGAAGTATGTCGCAAAGTAAGTGAAAAGCAGGCACGCGACTATGTCCAACAGCACATATGTTATGACCGTCGAAAGGCTGCGCGTCAGAAATGCCCATTCCGACTGCGTGGTTACGGCAATTCTCACAAGGTTGCCGTCGTCGGTCATCTTGCAGTAGTATACCATGGTCTGGCCTATGGTGTCGCTCGCCCTTACCGAAAAGGCAGAGCCGTTTTCAAGCGCGCCTATGACCTCTTCCCTGTCGGAGTGGTTGGGCAGATTTTCGCCCTGGCTGTCGCCCATGACCTCGCCGTCCGCCCTTATGAACGTCACGCGCGCGCCGCCCAGTTTATCGGAAAGCGCCTCGGCTCCCTGCGTGTCGAAGCTGTATTCGTCGCTGTACATATTGTAATATATGGGCAGCACGCTCTCCGCCTGTTCTATTACCGCCCTGTAATACGAGCTGGTGAACGCCAGCGTGAAAAAGAGTATTCCGAGCAGCGTCGTAAGCAGGGAAATAATAAGTATTCTCTTTCTCATATTGCCCCTTAAGTATGCCGCAATCAAGCGGTTAAAGATTGAATTTGTATCCCACTCCGAAGACCGTTTCAAGGTTGCCTATGCCAAGTTTTCTCAGCCTTGCGATGTGGTTGTCAAGCGTCCTCGTCTCTCCCGATTCATAGCCCCATATTTCGGTCAGAAGGGTGTCCCTCGTCAGCACTTTCCCGGGGTTTTTCATAAAGAACCGCAGAAGTTCGAATTCCTTGCGGTTGAGGGTGAGGGGGGTGCCGTTCAGCGTAACCTGCATAGTCTCCTCGTCTAATGTAAGGTTGCCGCAGACTATCTGCGCCGATTTTGCCTTTCTGCGCATTACGCCGTTTATTCTCGCCGTCAGCTCCAGTACCGAAAAGGGCTTGGGCATATAGTCGTCCGCGCCGAGGTTAAGTCCGTTTACTCTGTCCTCCTCCTTGCCGAGCGCCGAGAGCATTATGCACCATACGTCGGGATACCTTGCCTTTACGGCCTTGAGTACCTCAAGTCCGCTGCCGTCGGGCAGCATTATGTCAAGGAGAGCGACGTCGGGGCGCGCCTCCTGTATTCCTTCCAGAAATTCTTTGCAAGTGGAAAAGGTTTTAAGCTGCAAACCGTTGAGTTCGAGCGATACCCTTATCAGTCCGCATATGGACTGGTCGTCCTCAAGGACGTATACTGTGCCTTTCATTTTTTCGCCTCCGTAGAAAATTGTATCATAGTTGCAATAAATTTTCAATAATTGAAGTACCAAAGGGGTTTCATAAATGTAATAAAAAAGTAAAAAGTCGTAAAATGTCCCCGAAAGTGCGGCCAATTGTAAAATTTACTCCGCCGCGCCCCAAAAAAATTGTAAAAGGCAGTTGATAAAAACCTGCGCGTATGATATAATTTTTCCGAACCGTAAAATAAAAAATCATCGGAGAGAAAAAGACATGAAAGAACAGAGCGTTGTAACCGATTTAAGAAAACAGGTGTTCTGCGAAATCGCAAAGATAGCTTACGATTCGGAAAACATATCCGACGACATCGAAGCTATACCCTACAAGATAACCCCCGACGAAGTTCCCCATTACAGGGAAAGCATATACAGAGAGAGACAGATTGCCGCAGAGAGAGTGCGCCTTGCCATGGGTCTTTCTCTCCGCCCCGCAAACAAGCCCGTGCACGTCACGGCAGGCATTTCGGACAGCAATATCTCGGATAAGTATTACGAACCGCCTCTCATGCAGGTCATTCCCTCGGCGTGCGACAAGTGCCCCGACAACGAGTACGAGGTCACAAATATGTGCCGCAACTGCGTCGCGCATTCGTGCATCAAGAGCTGCCCCAGGGGTGCAATCTCCATCGTCAACGGCAAGTCGTTCATCGACCAGTCCAAGTGCGTCAAGTGCGGCAGGTGCAAGGCTGCCTGCCCTTACGACGCCATAAGCCATAAGGTGCGTCCCTGCGCTAACGCCTGCGGAATAAAGGCGATATCCTCCGACGAGTACGGCAGGGCGAGCATAGACAATTCCATCTGCGTCGCCTGCGGTCAGTGCATGTCCGCCTGCCCCTTCGGCGCGATTGCGGATAAATCTCAGATATTCCAGCTCATTCAGGCAATAAAGAAGGGCGACAAGATAATTGCCGCGGTTGCCCCCGCAATCGTCGGTCAGTACGGCCCCAAGGCAACGCTCGGAAAAATCAAGACGGCGCTTATAAAGCTCGGCTTCTCGGATATGTACGAAGTGGCGGAGGGCGCCGACCTCGGCTGCATTGCCGAAGCGCATCACTACGTCAACTCCGTCGTTACGGGAGAGCTGCCCTTCCTTCTCACCAGCTGCTGTCCCGCGTGGGCGATGCTCGCCAAGACTCAGTTCCCCGACTTCGTGCAGGAGGTCTCGCAGGAGCTCACCCCCATGGTGGCTACGGCGAGAAAGATAAAGGAAGTCCACCCCGAGGCGAGAGTGGTATTCATAGGTCCCTGCGCGGCGAAAAAGCTCGAGGCGTCGAGGCGCACGATAAGGAGTTTCGTCGACTTCGTCCTTACCTTCGAAGAACTTAACGGCATGTTTGCGGCAAAGGAAATAGTGCCTGCAACGCTCGAAGAGAGCGCGCTTGACCCCATGAGGGCGACGGGCGCAGGCAGGGGATATGCCGTGGCTGGCGGCGTCGCGGCTGCGATAGAGCGCACGATAAACGAATACTATCCCGGAACGGACGTCAGCGTATATCACGCCGAAGGTCTTGCCGACTGCAAGAAGATATTGTTGCAGGCAAAGGCTGGCAAGATAAAGAACTGTCTCATAGAGGGCATGGGTTGTCCGGGCGGCTGCGTTGCCGGCGTCGGCACGGTCATCTCTCCCGAAAAGGCAAAGTTCTTCGTCGGCTCCTACTCGGAGGGCAGCGAAAAGCAGGTTCCCGACAAGGATTCGCTCGAAACGGCCGAACGCCTTACCAAGATGAAGTGACATAAGGCACAAAAACTTCGATATCAGCACACAATCGCCCCGTTCTGCAAGGACGGGGTTTGAAATAAAAAGGTATATAATATATGAAATTTACAGAACTTACCGTACATACCACCACGGAGGGCAGCGAACTCATTGCCGACATAATGTGGAGATATACGGGCTACGGCGTGGCGATATCCGACGTAAAGGACGTAATCGCCCTTCAGAAGGATAAATCTCAGTACTGGGACTACATGGAGGACGGTCTGGCCGACGATTCTTCGGGCGACGTCATGGTAAAGGCGTTCATAGCTCTCGGCGACACCGACAGGGTAGTGCCCGAGATAAGGCGCGACATTGAGGACATGGCGGCAAACTGTGCGGGCACGCTTCCCCTCGGCTCTCTGGAGATGACTAAAAGGGAGATAGAGGGCGACGACTGGATAGAGATCTGGCGCACTCACTTCCGCCCCATACACCTCGGCGCGATAGTCGTCGTTCCCGAGTGGATAGAATATAATAAGCAGGACGGCGAAGAGATAGTAAAGCTGGACAACAACATGGCTTTCGGCACGGGCGAGCACGAGACGACCTCGATGTGCATAGAACTTCTCCAGCAGTATTTAACGCCCGACAGCGTCTGCATAGATGTCGGTTGCGGCAGCGGAATTCTCGGCATATCGGCCATAAAGCTGGGCGCAAAGTACGCATATCTTACAGACATCGATGCCTTCGCGGTCGAAAGCGCAAAGCATAACGCCCTCCTGAACGGAGTGTCAGACAAGCTTACGGTCGCGCGTTCTAACCTTCTGGACGACAGTTCGCTCAAGGCGGACATAATGCTTGCAAACATCACGGCGGACATACTCGAAAATCTCGCTCCGTCCATACCCAAAAATCTCAAAAAGGGCGGCACGCTAATTCTAAGCGGCATAATCGACTGCAAGCTGGACAGGGTCATAGAGGTATATTCGGCGCAGGGGCTTACCCTCGATAAAAAGGTCAAAAAGGGCGAGTGGAACGCGCTCGCGTTCAGGTCGTAATGAGTACGCCCAGAAGATTTTTTGTGGACAATATCTCCTATCCCGAGGTAACGGAGGTCGTGCTGGACGGCGACGAATTCGTGCACGCCAAGACGGTATTGAGGGTTACGGAGGGCAGCGAAATAACGCTGCTGGACGGAAGCGGAAAGGAATATTCGGCAATAGTCGCAAAGATAGGCAAAAGGGAGCTCACCGCGCACATTACGGGCGCGTGCGTCGGCGATAAGGAGCCAAAGACGGACATATGCCTGCTCTGCGGCGCCCTCAAGGGCGACAAGACCGAACTCGTCGTACAGAAGGCGGTGGAGCTCGGCGTGTCGGAGATAATAGTATTCAATTCAAGATATTGCTCGGCGTATATGAACGAGGGCAAGACCGAGCGGCTGAACAGGGTCTCAAGGGAGGCGGCTAAACAGTGCCTGCGCTCCAGGGCGCCCGAGGTCAGGTACTGCGACGATTTTGCCGCTGCGCTCGACATGTGCAAAGACTTTGAAAACAAGCTCTTTTTCTGCGAGTTTGCCACGTCTTCGGACTGCGATATTTCAAAACTCAGCGGTTCGGTTGCGCTCGTCGTGGGCAGCGAGGGCGGCTTTTCCGAGGAGGAGTTCGATTTGGCGCGCTCCAAGGGCTTTTGCGGCATGACGCTGGGCAAGCGCATACTCCGCGCCGAGACGGCTGCCGTTGCGGCGTGCACGCTGGCGGCGTTTGCCTCGGGGGAACTGAAATGAGGGCGGTGGTATTCACTCTCGGCTGTAAAGTAAACGAGGTCGAAAGCGCGTCCTTGATGGCTTCGCTCGAAAAACTCGGCTGGGAGACGAGCGACAGGCTTTCGCCTGCCGACATATACGTGCTCAACACCTGCGCGGTCACGAGGGAGGCGGAGAGAAAGAGCCGTCAGCTCGTGGCAAGGGCGAAAAAGTTCAACCCCGATGCGCGCATATACGTCATAGGCTGTGCCTCGCAGAAGAACGGCGTACAGTTCGAAGATAAGGGCGTAAGTTACGTCGGCGGCGCGCGCGACAAGCAGAAAGTATTGTCTGCGATAGCGCACGATCTGGGCGGCGACTATCCCTGCGAGCTCAGCTATCCCAAGCAGGTCAGGACGCGCGCGTTCATAAAGATAGAGGACGGGTGCAATAATTTCTGTTCGTACTGCGTCATACCCTATTTAAGGGGCAGAGTGTGCTCGCGCCCGACCGATGACATATTGGCGGAGATAAGGGCGTGCACCGCGCCCGAAATAGTGCTTACGGGCATAAACATTTCCGCCTATGACGACGGCGAGGGGCTTAAAGGTCTGATTGACAGGCTGGCGTTTACGGACAAGAGGGTGCGGCTGGGCTCTATCGAGTGCAACGTAATTGAGCCCGGGCTTCTTACGTCGCTCGGCAATTTAAAGGACTTCGCTCCTCAGTTTCATCTGTCTTTGCAGAGCGGTTCGGATGCCGTTTTAAAGGCGATGAACAGGAAGTATACCAGGGCGGAATACCTTGAAAAGTGCGCACTCATATACAGATATTTCCCCGATGCCGCCATAACTACGGACATAATCGCAGGGTTTCCTGCGGAGAGCGAGGCTGACTTTGAGGACAGTCTCTCCATAATAGACGAGGCAGGCTTTGCAAGGGTGCACGCCTTTGCGTTCTCCCCCAGGGAGGGCACGGCGGCGTGGAAAATGAAGGATATCACGTCGGACGTAAAGTCCGAAAGACTGCACAGGCTGCTTGAGCGCGGAAAGGCCGCCGAGGACAGGTATACCGCAGCGCTCGCAGGCAAATCTTTCGAGGTCATTTTCGAGGACTTCGACGGCGAGTATACCGACGGATATACGGGCGCATACGTCAAGGTATATGCGCGCGGCAGACATTCGGGAAGGGCGGTCGTGACCGTCAAGGAACAATTCAGGGACGGAGTGCTCGTAAGCGGAGAATAAAGCCATGTTCAGACCCGTAAAAAGCGTAAAAAACCAATTTACTTTTTTCATAAAGCAGACCTTCCGCAGGCATACGGGCAGGGAGTACTGCGAGCTTCTCACGCGCGGCATAGCTGGTGAAAAGGGGGAGCTGAACAGGAACTATCCCTGGGCATATATCAGACTTTTCGCGCTTTTCATAGCGCTCTATGCGGTGTTTTTGCTGATTATCAGGTTTACGGGCAACGAGCTGTTTGCGCCCACGGTCAATCTGCTTGCAGCAATCTGTTTCAACCTGCCGTTCATGCTCTTTTTGTACGAGCTCTACCCCGAGCGTGACCTGTCGTTCATAGGCGTATGCCTTGCCATGCTTATTGGCGGAACGGGCGCGCAGGTGCTCGTGCAGGTGCTTTACAGTCTTTTCCCCGCATCGGACGTCTGGCAGTCCGCCGTATATTCGGGCTTTTTCGAGGAATTGTGCAAGGGCGGCGCGGCAATAATCTGCATAATAGTTGCAGGCAAGCGCTCTCCGCTTGCAGGGTTTGTGTTCGGCGCGGCGGTCGGCTGCGGCTTTTCGGTGTGCGAGGATATGGGCTACATCTTCGTTGAGTCCAATGAACTCCCCAACATGAACCTGACTACAATGATAACCGTCGGCATGGCAAGGGGAGCTTCGGCGTTGTGCACGCACACGCTGTGGACGGCGGCTGTCGGTTGGGCATACTGCTTCTTCGACAGGCATCTTTCCAATGCCGTATTCTATCTCGTGCTCATATTGAGCTGCGGATTGCACATCGCGTGGGATCTGCCCCTCGGCAACGTCGCGCTCGGGTTCGTGTATGCCGGTTGCGTCATCGTTGCGTGCAGCGAGTGCGCGGCAATGCTCGTCACTTCGCGCCGTAAGGTATTTTCGGCAAAGCAGGGCTCGGAGGACGGCGCATATTTCGTCGAGGACGAGGATTCGCTCAACCGTCGCATGCCCGAATACTGGCATCACGCAGGACATCTGGCGCTTGTCATCGGGTCGTTTCTGATGGCGCTCATTGCCATAATATATTGCTCCGTGCCCTTCAGGGAGACCTACGGCACGCAGAAATTTGCCGATGCCGAGAGCTTTATCTTCTTCATGCAGGACGGAAAGCCGTACGCAGCGCAGTCTGACAGACCTTATGACCCGTCCATGTCGGACAGCGACACGCCCTTCGAGGAGGACGGAATAATAGTCCGCGTCGTCCAGCACGTGCAGGCGGACGGGGTGACTTATAACTATACATATCCCGCAACATATGACGAGGTCAGCGGCAACTATTACTATTTCTCGCCCTCGTCAATTTCGGTTACGGTAGACGGAATAGACTATATTTTAGAGCAGATTTATGACCACGGCGTGCTGTATGCCTCATTCTTCAGACTCAACACCTCGGTGGAGGTAACGGGCTACAACCTCGAATCGGACGGCGGAATAACCGTGTTCATCTATGACGCCGACTTCGTAAGAGATCTGTCGGAGCCGAGGTATACGATACTATTCATAATATTTGCGTCAATTTTCGCGGCGGCGGCAATAACCTACGTCGCGCTCAGAATAAAAGCATGGAGGGTAAAAAAATGCTTGACGAAAAATGTATCTTCTGCAGAATAATAAAGGGGGAAATCCCCTCCGCAAAGGTCTATGAGGATGACTGGATGTGCGTCTTCAAGGACGTCGAACCCAAGGCAAAGGTTCACCTTCTGGCCGTTCCCAAGACGCACTTCAAACTCATTGAGGAGGCAGGGGAAGACGGCATGGAAATGCTTTCCTATATGCTCACAAAAATTCCTGCAATAGCCAGGGAAAACGGCTGCGAAAACGGCTATCGCCTGATAATAAATCAGGGCGAGGATGCAGGGCAGACGGTGTTCCATCTGCACATTCACATTCTCGGCGGCGAAAAGCTCGGCGACCTTTGATTGAGGCATAGTACGGGGGCAATATATGATACATACCATTGAAAACGATGTGCTTTCACTCAGCGTGAACGGCGACGGCGGCAGCATGACTTCGCTCGTGTATAAGCCGACGGGCGAGGAAAGGCTCTGGCAGGGCGACGAGAAGTGGTGGAAGGGACAGGACGTCGTAATCTTCCCCATAGTCGGCCACGCAGGCGGCTTTACAGCCAAGGGAAAAAGCTGCGCCTTAAGATCGCACGGCATAATAAGATATGTCGCCTTAGAGCTCAGAAAAAAGAGCGACCATTCGCTCACTCTGGGCTTCCGTTCGGACAGCGCGACGTATGAAAATTATCCGTATGAGTTTGACTTCGAGATAAGCTATGAACTTTATAATAACAGCGTGCGCGTCAGCTATTTCGTGCGTTCGCTCTCGGGCAAAATGCCCTTCTACGTCGGCGGCCATCCGGGAATGAAGGCGCCTGGCGGCAGGGCGAGGATAGAGTTCGAGCGCGAGGAGCAACCCCTTTGTTATCCGCTCGACAGCGACGTCGCCGTGCCTGTAGGAAAGGTAAAGGGCTTTACGCTCGACAAGGCGTTTTTCGCCGAACATAAGACCTATCAGCTCGGCAGTCTTTCGGGCGGAGCAATCTATGCATTTACGGACGACGGGTACAGATATGCGTATAAGTCGGACTGTCCGCTCTTTGCCTTCTGGTCAAACGAAAAGGGCGGCGACTATGTCTGCGTCGAGCCGTGGTGGGGCACAAACGACTATCCTTCGGCTCCGCGCGAGATAACGCTTAAGCCGTTCATGAACTTTGACGACGGTACGGGAAAGCATTTTTCCTATACTCTGTCGGTAGAAAAACTTTAACATGCGCCCCTGAGCGCAGTTTGCTCCTAAAAAATATGGCAGGAAGCGCCTTAAGCGCTTCCTGCCTTTTGACTATGATTGCGGCTATGCCGCAATATTTGTCTTCAGCCGCCTAGAGATGTCAGCTTAAAGTGCCGTCCGTGTTGCCTGTAATGTTCAGATCGCCCACGACGGGAGGGATGACGTCGGTTGCATCATTCATCAGACAATCGGGGCAGATGTCGTCCGCGCTCGCTCCGTTGCAGGCTACATAGGTGTCGCCTACGGCGGCGGTTGCGCCGAATTCTACGGGCACTTCAATGCACACGTCCTGACTTATGGTGAATATGCACTGGCCGTTCTTCACGCCGTTGCAGGTGTATTTGCCTGCCGTCACGGTGGGCTTTTTGCAGCACTGGTCACGGTTGCGCCTGCCAATGCAAAGGGCGTAACGGTTACGGGAACGCA
This sequence comes from uncultured Clostridia bacterium, assembly GCA_944354125.1. GTDB lineage: Bacteria > Bacillota > Clostridia > Christensenellales > Borkfalkiaceae > Coproplasma. The sequence goes on from CALVPT010000011.1 coordinate 66,473, forward strand.
AACCGAGGAAAGCTGGTATGCCACGGTTGGTCAGGTCTGTTTGTTATCTGTTATATCCGACATATAATCTCCATAAATAAAGTATTCAGAGCTCTCGCTCTCAATAATCATAATATGCCGACGTAACGGGCAAGTGTCAACCTTTCATATAATGTCTTGCGGTGGTTATATGAAAAAGAAAAAAGTTCTCGCGTGGATTCTCAACGCGCTCATTCGCGCCGTAAGGACGATGGCGCAGACGGCTATGGCAAACATCGGCGTCATGGCGGTAATGTCGCAGATTGACTGGATGATGGTGCTCATATCTTCGGGCGTCGCGGGGCTGATATCCGTTCTGATGTCTGTTTCACGTTTGCCCGAAATTAAGTTGAAATAATAAAATAAGCCCGTCGGCGACAGTAAATGCGCCGACGGGCTTAAATAATTTTATGGGTGTTATACAAAGGGATGTTCGGCCTTTATCACGGCAAAGCAGTCGGGGTTTTTCTTCTTGATGCGTTCCGCCACGAGTTTTGCCGCCTCTTCGTCGTCATACTTGCTGTCGGTGGGTATGCTCAAATCGAAAATCATATTGTAGTGCTTGCCGCCGTATGTCATTCTGAAGTCGTGAATGGTAAAGCTCTCGTCGACCTCTTTTGCCGTCTCTTCGGCAAGCTTTCTCATCTCGTTGACCCTCTCGTCGTTGACGTCAATGGGGTCTATGTGTATGGTGACAATACAGCCGAACTGGTCGTGCATGTCGCGTTCTATGCAGTCTACCACGTCGTGCGCATAGCAGAAATTGCTGTCGGAAGGTACCTCGGCGTGGAACGAAACTATCAGTCTTCCGGGACCGTAGTCGTGCACCATGACGTCGTGTATGCCGATGACCTGAGGATAGTTCTTGACGAATTCATATATCTTCTTTACGAACTCGGGGTCGGGTGTAGATCCGAGCAGAAGTTCAATCGTCTCCTTTGCGGCTTTGAAGCCCGTGAAGAGTATGAACGCCGCAACTATGATGCCTGCCCAACCGTCAATGGCGATATTCGCATAGCGCGAAATGAGCGCCGAGACGAGGACGAGCGTCGTTGCTATCGTATCCGAAATGCTGTCGAAGGAGGCGGCGCGTATTGCGGCGGAATTTATCTTCTTTGCAATCTTGCCATAGTAGAAGAACAGCCATAATTTCACTAGAATGGCTACGCCGAGCAGAATGAGCAGGGCGTTGCTGACGTCGGGAAGTTCGGGGGTGATTATCTTGTCTATCGACGACATGAAGAGTTCGAAACCTACGACTATAATCAGCATGTCGACTATGAACGCGCTTATGTATTCAAGCCTGCCGTGACCCATGGGGTGTTTTTTGTCGGCGTGCTTGCCCGACATTCTGAATCCTACCAGCGTCACGACCGAGGAGCTGGCATCGGACATATTGTTGAATGCGTCGGCTACGACGGCTACCGAAAAGGTTATAAGTCCGAGCGTCAGCTTGCTTGCGAAAAGCAATATGTTTAGCACTATTCCCGTAATGCTTGCAAGCAGCGCGTAACGGTTTCTGACCGTCGGGTCGCCTACGTTATCCCTGTCCTTTACGAACAGGCGAATAAGGAGTGATGTCATAAAATGCCTCTGAAAGAAATTGATAGATATTATATTATATATAACCTCATTTGTCACGACATTTAACCAAAAATTTAAAAATGAGCAGAATTTTTTTATGTTTTGCCGTATTTTAAGGCGGAGTGGACACCATTAAGTCGCAGGTTGCCATTATTTTTGAAACGACGGCGCAATGCTGTACACGGATTGTGGGTAGTGATATAATGTATTTTGCAATCTTTCAGATGACCGGAGGGGAATATGTGGATATTTGCGGCGGCAATGTCGGCGGTATTTGCGGCAATCACGGCAATACTGTCAAAGTGCGGCGTAAAGAATATCGATTCGGATTCGGCAACGGCTATACGTACGTCCGTGGTCGCCGTCGCGGCGTGGGCGGGACTCTTTATCCTTACCTGCGGCACGATCTGCATGGCGGTATTTACATGATTTCGGCGTGCGAGGGAGGCAGTAGGGCGATAAATTTATCAGGCTATTGAATGTGCGTGCGGTGTATGATATAATGAAGGCGTAAGGAGGGAACGTATATGCAGAGAAAATCTTTCGAGCGCGGCACGGTCGCAGGCGGACTGATAAGGATATGCATTGCCGTCATAGCCATAATTGTCGCCGTAGTCGTACTTGTCAACGCCATTCAGAACTGGGACCCCGAGGAGATTGGCGGCAAGATATTCATGTGTGCGGTCGGTGCGTTTTTCATGTTGGCAGGCATTACATTCATCGTATACGGCGTTCAGATGATTGTCAACGGCAGAAAGTCGATGGAGGTCTCAAGAAAGGGTCACCCCGAACGCGGAAGAATCATCGACCTGACCATAAACGAGGTCACGGAGCGCACCAACGGCGCGGTTACGCATTACAATGTCTATACGCTGAAGTTCGAGTATACCGACGATAACGGCAACCTGTGCGAGAGTTCGGAACAGATAAGCCTCAACGTATTCAATAAGTTGCAGGAAATGAAGCTGGTACCCATACTGGTACTAGGCGAGCGCGCCATATTCGACAAGCATAAATTTGAAGAGGAAAATTTCATCGGCGGCTGAAAATATGTGGGGGCGGAACGGTTGCGTTCCGCCCATTATAATTTGCCTGATTTTCCGCTCGCGCGTGCAATCAGTCAAGGTTTTTACTCCGAGTTTTTTCGCCGCGCGGTCAGGGCAGGTTTTTTCTGCCTATAAGGAAAATTCCGCTGAATATCCTGTCTTTTCAGAGAATTTCCAAGGAGCTTGGAGCGATTTTAACCCTTCTTACGTTGAATTTTACTCCTAGATATGGTAAACTCTAAGCACCGATCGGAAAAGGAGAAAACATGTCAGAAAATCAAATCGGCGAATTTCTCGCCGCCCTCAGGAAATCTAAGGGATATACTCAACAGGAAGTCGCCGAACATCTCGGCGTTTCCAATAAGACGGTCAGCAGTTGGGAAACTGGCGCCTCATGCCCCGATATTTCAATACTGCCCGTGCTTGCCGAACTATATGATGTAACCTGCGACGAGATAGTGCGCGGCAAACGCATCTCGGCTGCCGAAACGGAGAAAAATATCGACGCAAAGCGCGATAAAGCCATAAACAGAATGCTGCAAAAGCAGAGGATAAATCTGATAACCGTGTGCTGGGTATCGGGCGGACTTACGGCGCTTGGCATAATTCTTACGCTAGTAATAGGCTTTACCGCGTTCGAAAGTCTTATCGGCTTTTTCGTAGGGCTTATATTATTGCTGATATCCGTAGTGACGTCTGCAATAGTTCTGCGCCGCATACGCTTTTCGCTCGGCGACGAGTGGATAAATCAGAGTGCGGGCAAATTAGCCGCATCGCTCGACAGGGCAATGCTCTGGATAGTTTGCGCAAACGTAGCGGCGTTTGGCTTTATTCTGCCTCACGTGCTCGCACCCGTGCATACGGGGCTTACTCCCGGCTTGGCTCTGATAGGAATAGAGTTGCTCTGCGCCGCAGTCGGCCTTATTGTCGCCATACTTTTCGGGTTTCCCATATATCTGCATTTCCGCAAGGTCGGTCTTACCTCTGCGGTGACGGAAGATTCGCCCGAACAAGTGAAGGTGGCTCATTCTGCGGCAGTAAAGGCCAACGCGCTTGCAAGGTGGCGGTACGGGCATATATTGCTCATAATAATTCTCCCCCTGATAGTATTTGCCGCAGGCGCAATTACCCCGGGAGCAATATCTTCCAATATGTATTACTACCATGAAGCGGGCACCACATACTTTATCGATTCGGAGGAAAAGCTGAACAGGCTCGACGGGCCGTTCATAGATGGCGATTATACCCTGGTGTCCGAAGAACAGCCGCAAAGTCAGACGGAAACCGGCAAATATGCAGTCAGGTACCTGTTTGCCGATTTCTCCGAAGAATGGAGCAGATATTACCTTACGGAAGATACGGCCGAGGGAACAATCGTCACGATATATAAGTACCGCTATACGGTAAAGTTTGACTCGGAAAATGAAATTTACGAATTTTATGCCTACGATCGCTATTGGCAGGGCGGCATAAATGTCATAGATGCAAGCGGCACAAAATATGATGGCGAAAACGGGACAGCGTCGACAGATTTAAAGGTCGTGCTTTACGTAAACAGTCCGCTTTATGTTCAGTATGAGGCACAGAGGACGGCGGCGGCAAAGGATACGCTAATCTGGTGCTCTGTGGGCGTCGGAATAGCAGGTATTCTCTCGCTGGCGGTAACAATCCCCGTATATGTAAAAAAGGAACGCGCTTTCCGCAGCAGGCAGGCGGATAGCACAAAATAAAAATAACAGCTTATTAGTCTATACTTACATGTAAATAATGCGACTGTTCGATTGTGAGCAGTCGCATTATACATAATAAAAATTTAACTTCCTTAGGTTGAGGAATATCGTGGTGCACCGTAAGGAATATTGCCGAAACCCTGAAGGGAACCCTCGGCAAAGCTTCGCCTGCGGCTCGCGCGAGCGGGCGCCGCGGTTGGGCTTAGCAACTTCGACGTGTGGCAACGCCGCGTCGCTACGCAATGCGATTCCGATTAGCTGCGTAAAGCAAAAGCTAACCCGACGATTCGGATTAGCTTTTACTTGGTGCACCGTAAGGAATATTGCCGAAACCCTGAAGGGAACCCTCGGCAAAGCTTCGCCTGCGGCTCGCGCGAGCGGGCGCCGCAGTTAAGTTTAGCAACTTCGACGTGTGGCAATGCCGCGTCGCTACGCAATGCGGTTCCGATTAGCTGCGTAAAGCAAAAGCTAACCCGACGATTCGGATTAGCTTTTACTTGGTGCACCGTAAGGAATTCGCCCTTCTCAAACGGCGCAAGGGTAACGCCGTTTTCGGTCACCGCTCGCACGGGAATATGTGCTCGCTCATCTCAAAACGCCGAAATCTGCCAAGCCGAGGCAGATTTCATAAATGCGTTTTTCGTCCTTCGGTTCGACAAAACCAAAAACATAGGGTAGAACTTTATCGGAGAAACAAAGAAAGTCAAGCCGTAATCGACTTGACTTTCTTTGTGGTGCACCGTAAGGAATTCGAATCCCTAGCCTTTGGTTCCGTAGACCAACGCTCTATCCAGTTGAGCTAACGGTGCATATTGAATTTTTAGTCAAACGACATAGCAAAACTGTTCTGCCTTGTTTGACATCTTAATTATTTTACTAAATATATTACACTTTGTCAAACACTTTTGGATAATTTGCAAAAAATTTATAGTTTATCATTAAATGCGAAAATAGATTTTCCCCTGCGGGTGGTCTGTTTTCGCATTATTTATTTGGTGGCGAACATGCCCGAAGATTTGCGGCAACGTTATGAGAAAAACAACGTTAAGAATAAGGGCGACGATAAAAAATAGTAACAAAAAAAAGAGTTGCAATATCGCCCTTACGGCTTAGTGCCTTGATAAATCAAGGTTAATGCAACTCTTTGAAAATAGTATAAGGCAAGCAAAGGAAAAAGTCAAATGATTTTGAGAGGTAATAAGGAACATTCATCACGCCGTTTATTGCGGCGATTATTATGATTTTTTTAAGGTTTAAAGCGCTTTGCTTAATGCAGTAGCATATGGCGAAAAAGGCAAGAATGTATATCGCGCTCCAGACAATGGGGAACAGGTAGTCGGGCGGCCACTGAGTCGGTTTTGTCAGCAGGCTGTACCATTCCTGACCTAAGCCCGTAAATACGCTGCCGAGAGCGGCGACTGCAACAATGCACAGCGCCGTAAGAAAATATTTCAGATTGTTGCTCATACCATAATGATATGCATTTTTTGCTTAAATATAATAAGATTTTGCGCGCTGATTTAAGCCAATCGCGTCACGTTATTTCGATAATCACTCACCAATGCATGTACAACACAAAAAACAGACGAAAATAAATCTCGTCTGCTTTTTTTGGCGGCGAGTTATCGCCTTTGTACGAACTTAGAAAGTCAGATATAGGAGCAGCCTCTTTGGACTGATTTTC
>CALVPT010000012.1 GCA_944354125.1 uncultured Clostridia bacterium
AAATTAATCTTTGCAAAAAATTAAAATTGCCTTTTGTACTTGTTTAATATTTCTTCTCTATGCAGTTGTCAATCTTCGTTATCAGACAAAAGTCTGAGCGGTTTTTCTGAGAAAAACCATGCTGCCTCGTCGACAGCTTTTATATGATATCAAACCCCTTGAAATAAGTCAAGCATTTTTTAAAAATTTTTTTGAAAAAATTTAATTTATTTTGCACGGCTTCGGACGGGCAAAATGCGCCCCTCAGTACGCCCCGACCGAACGGTGCCGTACCTGCCCAACATATTGCGACCGCCTTACCTTAAAGCCACATTATATATACATTATAATATATATTCCTTTATTTGGGTTACTCGCCGAGGGTTATGTATTTTGAAAGCGCATAGGTTATGCCCTCGTCGGCGATGGGCGCAACGGGCGCGAGCGGATAGCCGCAGGAGACTGCCGTCCCGGACGCGCTATGTCCTCCGTTATTTTCGGCTGGAGCCGGGGCGGAAGCCATTGCCCTGACCGCGGAGACCACCGCGCCTATCTCCTCCGCCTTGTCGAGCATTCCCGCCGCATCCTTGTCTATGCTTTCAAGGAGCGGCCTTACCTCCTTTAAGTTGGCGTTTCCGCCCATGAGCATGAGCAGCAAAAGCACTGCAAGTTGCATAAATCATTCCTCCGTCATAAACTGTATGGGAAGTCTTAGCGCTACCCGTAATACCATTATATGCGAGGTTTGAAATGAAAGATTTTAAGAGCTATGCCCAGGGCGGCGGAAACCCGTCGGACGGACGGGGAGCAAATGCGGCTGACGGGCAGAACGGGACAAACGCGCAGAACGCCGACAGGGGCAGCGTAGAACAGACGATGAACATCGCCGCAATGCTTGCAAAGGCCATGAGCGGCAAGAGCGAAGGGCAGATTTTGCAGACGATTATCTCCCAGGCGGAACAGGGCAAACGCGACGGCACGCTGACCAACGCCGACTTAGACAACTTTTACAACGCCGTATATCCCATGCTGGACGGTTTCAAGCGGCAAAAGCTGAAACAGATTATAGCTCAGCTCAAGGCAATCTGACGTACATAAATTAAAGAGCCGCTGCACTGGGCAGCGGCATATATGATGAAAGAGGGCTATTCCCTTGCGAGTTTTTCCGCCGCGCTGAGGAAATATTCCACCTCCCTTTCGCTGTTGAACGCCGAGAGAGACACCCTGACCAGTCCGTCGGAGCCGAGCGCTTCGTGCATGAGCGGCGCGCAGTGCAATCCGCCGCGCACGCAGATGGAATACTCCTCCGAAAGACGGTAAGCCGCCTCCTCCGACTGCATATTTTCAAACGCCAGGGCGACTATGCCGACGTCGTTGGAGCGCGAATACAGCCTTATGCCGTGCATGGAGCTCAGCCCGTCGATAAGCATATTGGTAAGATAGAGCGTCCTGTCGCGGTTTTCGTATATGCGCGACCTGAGATAGAGCGCGCCTTCGCCGAGGGATACTATGGCGGGAAAGCTGAGCGTTCCGCTTTCCAGCCTGTCGGGATAGAAATCGGGCATATGCAGATTGAAGCTCTCGCTGCCCGTGCCGCCGAAGAGGACGGGCGAGGGGTTGAACCGCTCCGAAAAGACGAGCGCGCCGCTGCCCTGAATGCCCAGCATGCCCTTATGACCAGCAACGGCAAGCGCGTCTATGCCGAGGGCAGTCATGTCTATCGGGCGGTGACCGCACGCCTGGGCGCCGTCGCAGACGAGCAGGCAATCCTGCGGAATATTCGCCTTGATTTTGGCTATGTCGGGCGAGGTGCCCGTTACGTTGGAGGCAAGAGTGACTATAACCGCCTTTGCGTCCTGAGCCATGGAAATGAGCCTTGCGCAATCTATGCGTCCGTCGGCCGTGAGCGGAGCGAGTTCGACATTTGTACCCATATCCTCGAGATATTGCAGGGGGCGCAGCACCGAATTATGCTCGGCGACGGTCGAGACTATCTTGCCGCCCGAGCCGACTCCGCCGAGTATTGCGATGTTGAGCGCCTCGGTGCAGTTTTTTGTGAACGCCACCCTGTCGGGCGAAGGGGCGCCGAAGAAGGAGGCTATCGCCTTGCGGCAGGCATATACCCTTTCGGCGCAGGCAAGCGACCGCCTGTGACCGCTCCGTCCGGGGTTTGCACAGTTCCTTAGGGCGGCATATGCCGCGCCCGTGACGCAGTCAGGCTTGAAACCGCCCGTCGCCGCATTGTCGAAATATATCATAAACGCCTCCTTTTACATAAAATGTAATATCGAATACCGGGCGGTGCATGCCGCGGTGAACGCCCTTGGGAACAGAGCCGCATACCGGCTCGTCCATCGGCGATATTATATATTATTACGGAAGGAATAAATTATGACGGAAATATTGGCGGTTTTCCGCTCGCGCTCGCAGGCTATCGACTGCATGCAGAGGCTGAGAGCGGCTAAAATTGCTGCCTCGCTCGTCAACACTCCGAGAGAGGCGAACATAGGTTGCGGACTTTCGATAAGGTTTGCACAGTCGGCGGCGGCAAGGGTAAAAACCGTGATAACGGGTGCCAACTATTCGGCATTTTACGGATACATGACCGTGCCTTTAAGATAGTCTGGCGGCAAGGAACACGAAGATGTCGCGCCGCGGCAATCTTGCCGCATTTTTAAATACGGGCGCACATATGCTTGAAATGACGCGCGCCGCGTGATAGAATAAATATATGAGCACAAGAGATTTTTCGCCCGTCTTAGGCGAACTTGCAAGACTATATCCCGATGCGCGCCCCGCGCTGAAATATACCTCCCCCTACGAGCTGCTGGTCGCGGTCATTCTCTCCGCACAGTGCACCGACGAGAGAGTAAACAAGGTGACGGCGGAACTGTTCAGAGAGCACAATACACCCCGTACTATGCTTGAACTAACGCAGGAGGAGCTAGAAAAATATATCTTTTCCTGCGGTTTTTATCACCATAAGGCGGCTCATATCCTGTCGGCTTCGCGCGATATCGTAGACAAGTTCGGCGGCGAAGTGCCCTCCGACTTCGACCAGTTGAGGTCGCTTGCAGGCGTAGGACAGAAGACGGCAAACGTCGTCTGGTCGGTGGCGTTCGGCAAAGACGCAATAGCCGTGGATACGCACGTATTCAGGGTTTCGAACAGACTGGGACTTGCCGACGCCGACACCCCCTTAAAGACCGAGGCGCAGCTTAAAGAGGTCATACCCCAAAAGGACTGGTCGAAGGCGCACCATTGGCTCATTTACCACGGGCGCAGGGTATGTCATTCCCGCAAGCCCGACTGCGCAAACTGCACGCTGGCGCCCTACTGCAAATTTTTCAGAAACATGGGCAATACCTGACGGGCGGAAGCAAAGGGCAACGCAATCACGGCAGACAGATTTTCAGACAAATTATGGGGCGGAGCCGCATTTTCTAATGCGGCTCCGCCCTTCTTATTTTGTTAAATTTATTCTGTCGTGTCGGTTATCAGTCTGCAATCGTCACATTTCAACATTTCGTCAGAACATAGCTGATATTCGCATTTAACCAGATTTTTACCGCATTTGGGACACTTTTCGCCGTAATCCTTTTTTGCACCTCTCCAGTTGAGCAAACCCCTTGGCAAGTCGACATATACCGGCTTCCCCATTTTTTCTTCCAACTCCTCTCTTATTTCAAACGCCTTTTTATTTAATGCCGAGTTATGGTTGACTAGTTGATTTTTTGTAAATCTGTCCGACAGCGATTGAAAATAGAGCTCGTATACGCTTGCATAAATTTTCTGATATTTGAGTAAAGAGTAATGCTCCTTTTCATTGAACAGATGCGGAATTTTATATAGAGGGATTTCATTGCCGCATTTACCGCAGATAAGCGGACTTGACGTTCCTATTTCATAATCCGGCGATAAGATATAATAGGGTATAATTTTACAATTACAGTTAGGATTATATGAAATATTCTTTTCTGCTTCCTGAATTTTGATATCGATATATTTATAAGAACGATTTACGTACTCGTTGTTATATTTTTCTTCAATGCTTTCCACTTGAGGCACGTTTACAAAAGCATAATATCTGTGTTGCCCGGCTTTTATCAGACTGTAATCAATATATATCTGCCCGTTCATGTACAGCGTGCAGAGATAATCCTCGACGAGGTCCTGCTCGTCGGCAAAAAATTTTTCGTTAGCATAATCTATCGCTTCGTCTTTCACGCAGATATCAAGCTTTAACAGATAACACATATTTTTTTGGATTTCCTTTTTTAAACTTACTTTGATTATTTAATAACTTTGCTGAACATGCCCTTATTTTTGTCGAAACTTACCCTTCCCCTGCCATTTTTCCACCGTACTCCTTGAGAATATACGTTGACCACCTGTTGGCCATAATTTCAAGGCTTCTGTCCGACTTCTTTTCATCTTCCATAAAATTCCATTGATAATAATGCGTAAGCTCGTGCGCAAGGGTAAAGAGCACTTCATAACGCTCTTTTGCGTCCTTGAACTCAGTTGCGACAAAAATGCGAGGATATTGCAAAAACTCTATTTCGTCGGGAGAATAAAAATACCGCTGTACAGGTGTCCGTCGTCGGGTGATTTGAACTTCTTCTGCGCGACGAAACAGACGTTTACCCTTATGGGGAAAAAGTATTTTTTCCTAAGCCACTTGCAGAACTTTACTATCTCCTCCCTCTCATAAGCGGTAATGCCGTCATAGAACTTAAGTCTTAACCCCTGCACGTCGCAGTCGTCGTATTCAGTTTTATACTTCTTCTCTATCCATTCCGTCATTGCCTGTTACCGATATCCCGATTAGTACGTTATTCCCCCTTACCCTTATCGTTTCGCAGGAGTCGCTTAAGCAAAATATGTGGCAACACCGCGCAGACTATGAGAGTCAAAACTAACGTAGTGCAAAAAACACTGAGAAATACTACATAATGCGCCATCGCAAGGTTCAACGCCAAAAGCTCGACGGCGAGCACGCCTCCGCCTGACAACAATATCATTGAACAGACCCTGTTGGCATAACGCCATGTATAGTTGTTAAGCATAGACAGCTTAGTGCGATAGCCCATATATTTATTTATGCCAATTTTTGCGAATAACAAGACTAGCCCAAGCGCTATAAAAAGCAACGCAATAAAGCCGCCCGCAAACCACCTTGCCAGGTATTCATATTTCGTCATCGTTTCCCCTTCAATTAACGGTTTCGTTTTACTTGCAGTTTACATCGCAGTTATGTACCCATATACTAACATACCGCACTTGATTTGTCAATATGCGCTTATTTTGCAGGCATGGGGGCGGGTGCAGGACGGCATAAAAAAACCCGCAGATTCCTCTGCGGATTTTAGCTTGTCTTTATTTATAGCTTAGCCCTTGTTGAAGTAAACCTTTACGCCGGGACCCATGGTAGAGGTAATTACTACGCTCTTGACATACTGGCCCTTTGCTGCTGCGGGCTTTGCCTTTACGATTGCATCCATAAGGGCATTGAAGTTTTCAGCTATCTTTTCAGCGCCGAAGCTCTTCTTGCCGATGGGGCAGTGGATGATTGCCGTCTTGTCGAGACGATACTCGACCTTACCTGCTTTAACTTCCTTGACAGCCTTGGTTACATCCATGGTGACAGTGCCGCTCTTGGGGTTGGGCATGAGTCCCTTAGGACCTAAAACACGACCGATACGGCCGACGACGCCCATCATGTCGGGGGTGGTGATGACTACGTCGAAGTCGAACCAGTTATCCTTCTGGATACGCTGAATCATCTCTTCTGCGCCGACGTAATCTGCACCTGCTGCCTGAGCCTGGTCTGCCTTGTCGCCCTTTGCGATTACAAGCACCTTCTTGTCCTTACCGGTACCGTTGGGGAGCACGAGAACGCCTCTTACCTGCTGGTCAGCCTGTCTGGGGTCAACGCCGAGACGAACGTGAAGTTCAACCGTTTCGTCGAACTTTGCCTTTGCGGTAGAAAGAACGAGATTTACTGCTTCTGCGGGGTCGTATGCCTTTGTGCGGTCGTATGATTTAACGCTTTCTGCGTACTTCTTTCCTACTTTCATTATTATATCCTCCGTGTGGTTGTTACGAGGGGTCGACTTAAAATTTAATATTTATCCCTCTCCCACTTGCGGACTTAAAACTTTAAGTCCTATTACTCCTCTACGGTGACGCCCATAGAACGAGCCGTACCCTTGACCATGCTGATTGCAGACTCTATGCTGTCGCAGTTGAGGTCAGGAAGCTTGGTCTTTGCAATCTCCTCGACCTGAGCCTTGGTGAGCTTGCCGACCTTATCCCTGTTGGGACGTGCGCTTGCCGTCTCTAAGCCCAACGCCTTCTTGATGAGTACGGGCGTAGGAGGGGTCTTGAGGATGAACGTGAAGCTTCTGTCCTGATAGATGGTAACTACGCAGGGAATGATGAGTCCTGCCTGGGCGCTCGTCTTTGCGTTGAACTCCTTAGTGAAGCCGGGGATATTGATACCGTGAGGGCCCAGCGTAGAACCTACGGGGGGCGCAGGGGTAGCCTTTCCGGCAGGGAGCTGCAACTTAACTACCGCAGTAATTTTCTTAGCCATAATTAAATGTTCCTCCAATCGTGGTAATAGCGAAGGCGCCATGAAAAAGTAGATTTAACGCATTCTCCCACGTCTGCGCTCGAAAGCGCGTATAATCAGAAGCTTTTTACGCTTCGATTTTTTTGATCTGAATGTATCCGACTTCCACGTCCGTGGACCTGCCGAACATCTGCACGTTGACCTTTGCCTTCTGCGAAAGGTCGTTTATCTCGGTTATCACGCCGTCGAAATTCTCGAGAGGGCCCGCATCTATCTTGACGTGGTCGCCCACCTTGAAATCGGCATCCGTGACGACCTCTTCCAGACGCATCTTCCTTATCTCGTTCTCCTTCATGGGTATGGGTCTGCCCTGAGGCCCTACAAAGCCCGTAACGCCCCTGGTGTTAGTCACCCAGTACCACAGCTGGTTGGAATATATCATCTTGATAAAGACATAGCTGGGGAGAAGCTTGCGCTCCACAATCTTGCGCTTGCCGTTCTTCTCCTCGATGGTCTGTTCCATCGGAATCTTCACATCGACTATCTGGTCTTTGAGGTTGTTGTTTTCGATGAGCCTTAAAAGCGAGTCCTTGACCATCATCTCATAGCCGGAATAGGTGTGAAGAATATACCAACAAGGTTTTTCTTCCATTGACTTATTCTCCTATGTTAGTGATGAGGCTGAGAAGCTGCTGCAAGCCCTGGTTGATAGCCGTAACGACTACCGTGAAGATGAGCACTACGACCAGAACGACGCAGGTTGCCTTTACCACCTTGGGGAAGGTAGGCCACGTTACCCTTTTGAGTTCGGAAAATACTTCCTTTATTTTTTTGCCCATTCTTACGAAGATATTGGGCTTTTTAACTTCCTTGTTGTTTGCCATTTTGACCCTCCGTTCGACGCTTGGAAATTGAGCGGAAAATTACTTGGATTCCTTATGCTCGGTGTGCTTCTTGCAGAAAGGGCAGTATTTGGAAATGGTAAGCCTGTCGGGATCGTTGCGCTTGTTCTTGTAGCTGTCGTAATTTCTGTGCTTACATTCGGTGCATTCGAAAGTGATTTTAGCCCTTGTTGATGCTTTCATATTTAGAAAACTCCGTACAAAAAAATTACACCCCTGTCGGTAGTGTAACGGAATTTTATCACGAATAAATATAGTTGTCAAGCCTTTTTGCGTGCGTTTTGCATTTATTTGGGGCAAAAGGGGACAAATATTATTTATATATAGTTATAGGGCGCAGCTGCGGCTTAAAACGAGGCGTCTGCGCCACGCCGCACGCGCAAAAAAGCGGTGCAAAAGGAGAAGGCGCGCCGCAAAGCATTCTTTGCGGCGCGCCACACAAATTCAGTTTCAGTTTACGTTGCCGGGAGCGAACGCATACACGTCCTTGTCTTCGGGGAAGATGGGGCCGCTTATCACGGGAAGATTGAGGGGCGCGATGTACGCCTGAGCCGTGAGGTTGGTGACCGCCGAACGAAGATAGGGATAGAGAAGCTGCGTCGCCTCTATGACGAACGAGCGCTCCTGCTGAGCGTTGGGCTCTTCGGCAAGTTCAAAGATGCCGACAACTGTTGCCGAGAGGTTGAAGGGCTTGGGTTCTTCGTCGGTCGACTGAATCTTTACGGAAAGCGCAATGAAGTTGAGCTTTGCGTTTTCGTTGGCTTTGCGCACCTGACGGGAGAACTGGGGCTTGATGTCCAGCCTCTGGTTGGGTTCTATCCTCACCCTGTTGAGGTTGAAGGAAAGTTCTTCTACGGTTATTCCTTTGAAGTCGTATTTCATGGTATTACTCCTAATTTTTTTTACTTTGCAAGTATATCATTTTTTGCTCGCCGTGTCAATATTTATTTTAAATTTGTCGCCTTAATTATTATGCGCGTAAGAGCGCGGAAAATTTGCGGCGTCGGGCGACGGTTTTCCTCCCCTTCCGCCACACTCATGCACCAAAAAGACTTAAATTTCCGACCGCCCACTACGCTTGAAAAACAGTCCTGCGCATATTGCCGCAGGAAAGCCTTTGCAAAGCGCCGCCTGTCCATAAGTTGAAGCACGCGGCAAGACGATTGGGCAATTTATTAACGGCGCAATCAGCCCTTTCTGCCGACCAGCTCGTCGATTGTCACCTCGAAAAAGTCCGCCAGCTGTATGAGCTGGTTTATAGACGGCTCGCTGTAGCCCGTTTCCCAGTGCGAAATAGTCTTGAGCGATATGTTGAGCTTTTCCGCAAGCTGTTTCTGCCCCGCGCCGCTCGCCGTGCGCAGCGCCTTGAGATTTTCGCTGAATTTCATCGTATCCCCTCTTTTCAATCTGTGTTCCTTTGCCCTCCTCAATAAAAATTCTATCAATTTTTGAGAATTATTCTTGACGTTCTCTATTATTGAGAATATACTGTAAATATAGACGCATAAATTTGTCTTTGAGTTAAATATGACAGACAGAACGTGCCCGTCTGCGGCAGACAGACCTGCCGAAAAATTACGGCTTGAAACGCGGCATACGGCAAAAATTATTTAACGCGCATAACGAAATTCAAAACAACCCAAAATGCATTTACGGCAACATATAAGACGCGGACTATAAGAGCCGCGCGGCTGACAAAATCGGGATCTCCATATTGCGGAGGAAAATCTTTCATTCCTCCCGCGGCGGAGGCGGCACAGACCGCCTCCGCTTTTTTTGCGCCGTTACCGAAGAGACGGCCATTTTCCCCTCTCGCCCGTCCGCGCCGCAGGCGGCGATAAAAAATAGTAATTTTTCAGTCATTCGGGGATTGCCATATCGCAATGCTGATGCTATAATTGGATATATGACTGTTGATTTACTCAAACTGAAAGATTTATTGCTGTCCGTAGAGAAGCCGTCGCGCTATACGGGCGGCGAATACGGAGCGGACGCAAAAGAGGACGCGCCCTTTTACTTTTGCATGGCGTTTCCCGATTTATATGAAGTGGGCATGAGCAACCTCGGCACCAAGATAGTCGCCGAGAGTTTCAGGCGCAGGGGATACTGCGCCGACTTCTGCTTTACGCCGTACAAGGACTTCGGCGAGGGCATACGCAAGCTGGGCGTACCCCTCTACTCGCTGGCGCTGAGGAAGCCGCTGGGCGAATTCGACATGGTGGGCTTTTCGCTGCAGTACGAGCTGTGCTACACGAATATGCTGTACATGCTCGACCTTGCAGGCATACCCTTAAGGCGCGAGGAAAGGCAGGGCGGCAAATATCCGCTGATTGTCGTCGGCGGACCGTGCGCGGTGAATCCCGAACCTATAGCCGACTTCGTGGACATAGTGTTCATAGGCGACGGAGAGAGCATAGATGCCGACGTTGCCGACATATACCTTGAGTGCGGCGGCGCGACCGATGAATTTTACAGGCGCATTTCGGCGCTCGACGGCGTATATGTACCGGCTCTTACACAAGTAAAGTACACAGATGACGGCAGAATATGCGGCTTTGAGGGCATAACAAGAGTAAAGCGCGCGATAGTCGACGACCTGGACGGCGCACCCTTCCCCCCTACCCAGCCCGTACCCAACCTTGAGAGCGTATTCGACCGCTCGATAATAGAGGTCATGCGCGGCTGTTACAGGGGTTGCAGATTCTGCCAGGCAGGCTTTATATACCGACCCGTAAGGCAGCGTTCGGTGGAAACGCTCACCCGTCAGGCGTGCTCGCTCATCGCCTCCACGGGATACGAGGAAGTCAGTCTCAACTCGCTTTCGACGGGCGACTATACAAAACTCCGCGAGCTGATAAAAAGCCTTAAACAAAACCTGCCGTCCGACGTCACGCTCGCCCTGCCCTCTCTGAGGGTGGACAGCTTCGACGGCGAATTTGCTCAGGACGCGCGCAGAATATCGCTGACCTTCGCGCCCGAGGCAGGCACCCAAAGACTCAGGGACGTCATAAACAAGGACATAACCGAGGACGAAATCATAAATGCCGCGAAATCGGCGTTTGATATGGGATATTCGGCGGTCAAGCTGTATTTCATGACCGGACTGCCGACCGAAACCGAGGAGGACCTGAAGGGCATAAGGCGCATATGCGACCTTATTAAGGGGGCATACAACGCTTCGCCGAGAAAGAAAGCGCTGAGGATATCGGTATCCGTTTCGACCTTCGTGCCCAAGCCGTTCACACCGTTCCAGTGGGAAAAGCAGATTTCGCACGAAGAACTTACTGCGCACCACGAGGCGCTCAAAAAACTGCTGTTCATAAAGGGCGTAAGCCTGAGCCTGAGCCACTTCGAGACCTCTGTGCTCGAAGCGGTGCTTGCAAGGGGCGACAGGCGGCTTTCGGCAGTAATAGAGAGCGCCTATAAAAAGGGGTGCGTGTTCGACGGCTGGATAGCCGACTTTAAAGTCGAGGCATGGAAGCAAGCCTTCGAAGAGTGCGGCATATCCCCCGACGAATACACGCGCGAGCGCGGCGAGGACGAGATTCTGCCGTGGGATTTCATAGACATAGGCGTGACCAAGGACTTCTACCTGAAGGAGCGCAGGGCGGCATATGCCGCCGACGTTTCGGGCAGTTGTCTTAAAAAATGTAACGCCTGCGGCCTGATGAAGCGCTGCCCCGCGGCGAGAGGTGAGATATGATTTGCTTTAAATATACGCGCACGGACGGTGCGGAATACCTCTCCCACCTCGACCTTATGAGGCACATAATGCGCACGCTGAGAAGAGCGGGCATAGAGCTGGAAAAGAGCGAGGGCTATCACGCCCACCCCAGGCTGTTTCTCAACAGTCCGCCCCCTCTGGGCATACCGTCAGTCGCCGAGTACGGCACGGCGGCAACGGCGTTCGGCGGCGACTTCATGTCGCTTTTCAACGAGTTTTCGCCCTCGGGCATAAAGTGCCTTGCCGCAAAATACAGCCAGAATAACCCCAACTATGCCAACTCCATAACCTCGTGCAGGTACGAGGCGGAGGGCATTGACCGCTTCGACCCCAACCTCATTCTCGGCCTTGAACATATCGGGATTACCGACCTTCGGGGCAGGCTTGTAGACATTCGCCCCAGAATATGTGCCATCGAATGGCAGGGCAGCGTACTTACTTTCACCCTCGGCGCAGGCGAAAACAATCTGAGGGCGGACCTGTTCTGCACCTACCTTGCAGATAAATTCGGCGGCAGGGCAGAGAGAATTTTAAAGACCGACTCTTTCGGCGAAGGAGTGTTCTGATTTGGCTAAGAAATACTATTTCGACGACCAATGCGGCCTGGACGTATGCGCCGTAACCGAAAACGACCAGCTCGTCGACTTCCTCGCCGAGCCGCATTCCGACGGCGCGGTCATAGGCAACATATACAAGGGCAGAGTTACCGACGTTCTCAACGGCATGCAGGCGGCGTTCGTCGACTGCGGACTTGAACGGCATTGCTATATTTCGGTTGCAGACCTCGTAGCCGACCGAAGAAAGTACGACGGCACGCAGATTGACATACCGTCCGAGCTTAATCTGAACGTCGGCGACGAGATTATGGTACAGATAACCAAGGCGGCCGTCGGCAAAAAGGGCGCAAAGGTGACGACCAATCTGTCATTCATAGGCAAATATCTGGTATATATGCCCAACTCCGACTTCATAGGCGTTTCGCTTAAAATAGGCGACGACGAACTGAGAAAGAACATGATTTTCGGCGCAAGGCGCATGCTGGACAAGGGCGAAGGCGTAATAATCAGAACCGCCGCCCCCTTTGTGGTAAAGGGCGTCAAGTCGGACGAGCTAAACCACTACCGCAAGATATACGCTTCCATAAAGGAGCGGTTTGCCTCGGCGCGCGTGGGCGAACTTTTATACAGCGATTCCCCCCTTTATATGCGCGTTTTAAGGGACACCATGCTGTCGGCAGGCGACGAGGTTTATGCCGGAAACAGAAAGCTGGGCGAGAGCATTTGCGGATACATTCCGCCCAACGTAAAACTGACCGTGCACGACGAGCATACCGACCTTATGCTCAGCTACGGCATAGCGGCGCAGTTTCTTGCCAGCCTTGAACGCAAAGTAGAGCTTGAAAACGGCGCCTACCTTATCATAGACAGGACGGAGGCGCTGACCGCCATAGACGTAAACACGGGCAAGTTCACGGGCGAAGACAGCCTGGAAGATACGGTGTATTGCACCAATATCTTGGCGGCGAGGGAGATTGCAAGGCAGGTAAAACTGAGAAATCTGGGCGGTCTTTTCGTCGTAGACTTCATAGACATGACCGACGAAAAGCACTGCGAGGCTATAGTCGCCGAGCTGGACAGGGCGCTAAGGCGCGACAAGGTAAAGTGCAAAGTGCTGCCCATGTCGAGGTTCGGTCTGGTAGAGTTCACCAGAAAGCGCACGGGCGTAGCCGCCTCCACCCTCATGCTCAAGGAGTGCAGCGTATGCCGCCATTCGGGTTCGGTAAGGACGCATCTTTCCATACTCACCGAGCTGAGGGGAAAACTTCTGGCGCTGTTAAGCGAGGGTGCGACGACGGTATGCGTAGACCTTAACATAGATGTCTGCAACACCCTGACCGGAAATGCGGCGATTAAGGATAACATTGCCTCCCTCTACCCCGAGGCGAGAATTTACGTCATTCCGCACAGGACCTATTCCGAATCTTCTGTGTACTTAAGGAGCATAACCTCCCCTTCCATTCCCCTTCCCGAAGGACATATACTGTTGTACTGAAAGACAAAAACGCGCGTTATTTAAGGCATATTGCCGCACGTTTCAGCTATTTTTAATTAAACAAAGGCGGAAAAGTGCTAAAAGAAAAGGGCGGCGGCGAAAAGTAATTTTCGCCGCCGCCCCGTCATATCGCAATAATCATTAAATTCCAGCCGCGCCCGGTCAAAGATAACGCTTGAGGTCCTTTTCGAACCCCTCCTCAAGCGAGATGAGCCGTCTTAAAAGCGACTTTATCTCGTCGTCCATGATGGCCGCGCTGTCGGTATAGGAGGTCTTGAGCGAGGTTATGCCGTTGACCGTGCCCTTTACCATCATCTGCGCCACGTTCTGGGGCGAGTTGTCGGTTGCGGCGTTCATCTTAATCGCGCTCCACATCATCGCCTTCTTTATGGGCGAGGGTTCCTTGAGCTCGATGTTGTACCTCTTTGCAATGCCGGCCGCCTCCGAGCAAATCTTTTCGTATTCCTCGTGCTCGCGCATGAGTTCCTCCTTCATCTCCTCGTCGTCCACCTCGGGCAGGAGGTCGACGATGGAGGTCAGCGCAAGCTGCGCGTTGCGGTATATCTCCGCCAGTACTTCGCTGTCGCTCTTTAAAAATGCCATAATATCCTCCGTTGCTTTGTAAAATAATTGTGTGCAACAGGCTTTTTTATATGCGCGGACGGCAAAAATGCTTGACTTAAATTGCGCGGTGTGTTATATTTTTTAACGAGCCGTTCGGAACGGGCTTTTTAAGTGCGCAAATTTTTATACGCCGCCTACGCCATTGGCAATTTATGTATCCGACGAGACTGGTCAGAGGAGGACAAAGTTTTTTATGTACGCAATTTTCGAAAACGGAAGTAAGCAGTATAAGGTTTCCGTTGGCGACACCGCTAAGGTGGAAAAGCTGGACGCAGCAGTAGGTGCTACCGTTACTTTCCCCGTAGTAATGACTGCAGACGAAAATGGTATCAAGGTCGGCAAGGACGTTGAAAAGGTGCTTGTTACGGCTGAAGTGGTTTCTCAGGGCAAGGAAAAGAAGATAATCGTCTTCAAGTACAAGGCCAAGAAGAACGAGAGAAAGAAGCAGGGTCACAGACAGCCCTATACCATGATTAAGGTTACGGCAATCGGCGCAGCTAAGAAGACCCGCGCTAAGAAGGCTGCAGCAGAGACCGAAGCTGCACTCGCTGAAGAAGCTAAGGCAGAATAATCAAGGGAGGAGCCAAGGATATGTTATTTATTAAGTTATTCGCCCACAAGAAGGGCGGCGGTTCGACCGATAACGGCAGAGACAGTAACCCCAAAATGCTCGGCGTCAAGCGCGCTGACGGTCAGCACGTGCTTGCAGGCAACATCCTCGTAAGGCAGAGAGGCAGCAAGTTCAAGCCCGGCAACAACGTAGGCATCGGCAAGGACGACACCCTTTTCGCACTTATCGACGGCACCGTAAGGTTTGAAAGAGTCGGCAAGGACGGCAAGCAGGTTTCCATCTACCCTGTAGCTGAATAATTGAAAATTTCGGGCGAGAGCGTATCTTTCGATATGCCCTCGCTTTTATTTTACTTTAATCTGCGCGCGGCTGCCCCTCCCATTACAGGCACACCGCACGCGAAAGCATCTTTCGACGAGGTAAGATTATGAACATTTCCGCGCTTGAAAAAAAGGACTATGCCGCCTTCCGCCTGCTGTTTGCGGCATACTATGAGGAGCTGGACTGCGAGGACGACCCCCTCCACCTCCTCGACGAATACATCATTCCCGACTATGAGGAAGGACTTTTGCACATAGCCGTATCGGACGACGGGCAAAGACTTACGGCGTTTATCATATATCAGACGGACGACCCCGTGAACGACTGGTGCTTTAAGGACGGTTGCGGCGACATACGCGAGATATACGTCCTTAAAGAGGAGCGCAGAAAGGGCACAGGCTCTGCATTGGTAAAGTTTGCCGAGGACGGACTTGAAGCCGAGGGCGCTTCGGGCATATATACCCTGCCCACGGAGGACGCCGAGGCGTTCTTTACGTCGCTGGGCTACTCTGACTGCGGCGAGTACTGCGAGGAACTGGACAACAAGGTATTCATGAAAAGCTGACCGCCCTATCGCGAGCAAAGGCTGCAATACCACCCCGAACTTATCTGCTAACGGGTTCCGCCCCTCGCTTTCGCGCGGTTGCCCAGGCACGGCTTGCGACCGTCTGACGGGGCGTCAACCTGCAAATTCATGAAAGAAACAGCCCGAGGCGCGGAAATTTTTCCGCGCCTCGGGCTGTACTTATTATGACGGCAAAGCCGACGGCATTACAGAATGAGCACCAAAAGCGGTATGGTTATGAAACACATGAGAGTCGAAAGCAGGACGCTGTTTGCGGCGAGCTCGGTTTCGCCGGCGTGCATTTCCGCTAGGTTGAGTATGACGGACGCGCAGGGAGCCGACGAAAGAATGAGTATGCTTGCCTTGAACGCGAACGTGAGCGGCAGAAAGTACACCGCAAGATAGCAAAACAGGGGAAACACTATGAGCTTCAGAAGGCAGGTAAGATATACGAGCGGCCGCATGAACAGCCTTGAAAAGCTGACGGTTGCAAGGCGTATGCCGAGTATAATCATGCACAGCGGCGTCGTCATCTTACCGACCAGCTCGATTGCGGAGGTGAGTATGCTGAATCCGTTATTTTCCAGCAATTCGCCCACTCCGAATATGTAGAGGGGAATGGCTACGACTACGCCGAAGGTCGTAGGGTTGATGAATACTCCCTTCAATGACATATACTTTTTATCCCCCGTCAGGCAGAAAGTGCCGACGGTGAACGTGAGAATGTTCATTGAAAAGACATATACCGCCGAATAGCAGGTTGCTTCGGGGCAATCGGGCAATATTGCACTGATTATGGGCATTCCGAAGAAGCCTACGTTGCCCATTGCCGCGCCTATCGTCAGCACTCTGTACCTGCAATCGTCGAATTTCTTTCTGAGTATGAGCCACATTACACCAATGAATACAGACTGCAACACAAAGGTTATGACGAAGAACAATCCCATTTCGCCTAAGGTAGGCCAGCTGAACTCCATTTTAAGAAAGGAATTTATTATCATGCACGGGCCGCAGATATACACGAGGACGACGGACAATGTAGAAAGGTGATCCGCCGATACTTTTTTTGCCTTGCACAGCGCAAAGCCGGGCGCAGCGTACAACAGCGTTATGAGTACGTTGCCGAGGGCTATTAAAAACATCTGTTCTCTCCTTGAAAAGCTTACCCGTCTATTATAGTACGCACAAGAAAAAAGGCAAACCATTGCGGAAAATTTGCCTTTTTATAGACAAAACGGATTGAATATGGTATAATACGGATATGAACAATCTGGTATACGCAGGATATGCAAACCCTGCCGACGGCAAGGCGCCGCATACGCACAAGGGATTCGAGATAATATGTTTTTCGCAGTACGGCGAGGTGGAATGCGGCGACAGGATATACTCCTTTTCGGAGGGCGACGCGGCCGTGATACCTCCGCTTACGGCACACAACACGCGCTATGCCGAGGGCAGTCTGAGGGCAATACTCGAACAGGCGCTGCTGCCCGTGCGGACGATAAAGGCGATCAAGGCGAAATGCAGCGAGGGACTGTTCGACGCCGTCAGACGGGCAAGCGCATACTTCAACGGCAATTCCCCTGAAAAGGGCGTGCTGCTTGCGGCATACGGCAACCTTATCGCCGCGTTCGTCTCGGCATATTCGGGCGGCAAAGAGTATTCGCCCGTAGTAAAGGCGCTTATGGAGAGCATAGAATTAAATTTCGGCGACCAGACATACTCGCTTGAAAATGCCATACGCGCCCTGCCGCTCAACTATGACTACATACGCAAGCTGTTTTTGAAGGAGACGGGCGCAACTCCGCGCGAATACCTGGAACAAAAGCGCATGGAACGCGCGCGCGACATTATACTTTCGGGCGCGACCAACAGGTATTCGGAATTCACCGTATCCCAGATTGCCGAGGCGTGCGGCTTTGCTGAACCGCTGTACTTTTCCAAGGTATTCAAGAAATACTACGGCGTCTCCCCCTCCCGTTTCGGCGAAAACCGCGGCTGAAAGACGCCGCCATTTATGTGCAATCGCGACAAAATGCCCCGTCCGCATCCGCGGACGGGGCATTGTTATTTTTCAGGCATTAAAGCCTTTTGATTTCGGTATACGCCATTACGAAAGGACCCGTGCCCTTGGCGTCGTTTTCGACTACCGGTTCGGATATGTAGTACTCGTAACTGCCGTCCCTGCGACGGTTATTTTCGGGGCCAAGCCCGGCCACGAGACATATGCCGCCGAGATTGAGCTTGCCGTCAGTTTCGGTAAGGTATTTGTCGCATATTCCCCCGAATATGCTCTTTCCCACCGAGGCATAGCGCTTGTCAGCATAGCCCAGCCGCGCGCCCTTGAGCATTGCATATGCAATCATCGATGAGCCGGAAGTTTCGGGATAGTTGCCCTTATCCCCTATTCTGTCGACGACCTGCCACAGCATATGCGTCTGAGGGTCGACATACTGCTCCAGCCCCTCTACGGTGTTGCGGAATATTTCGGCGAGCACCGCCTTTTCCGCCACCTTATCGTCGGGCATATACGACAATACATCTATGAGTCCGACGGTATACCAGCCTATCGAGCGCAACCAGAAATTTTTGGAAAGTCCCGTATCCTTATCCGCCCAGAACGCCGTCTTTGAGCTGTCCCAGCCGTGATAGTACAGACGCTTTTTCTTGTCATACATGTGCTCGTAAATGCTCTTGAACTGTCTTATTATCTCCGAATAATCGCCGTCGCCGCGCTCGGTGACGTAGCGGGTATAGAATACCTCCGACATGTATATGCCGTCCAGCCAGACCTGATGGGGATATATAAGCTTGTGCCAGAAATTGCCGTACTCCGTGCGCGGTTGCCTGAGTATCTGCGTATGCAGTAGCTCGATGGCTTTGCCGTACTTTTCCTTGCCCGTCTCCTTCACAAGGTCGAAGAGTATTCTGCCCTCGTTGAGGTTGTCGAGATTATACGTCTCCAGCTCGTAGCCGCGTATGCTGCCGTCCTCGAACACATAGTAATCGACGAATCTGTCGATAAAGTCGAGATATTTTCTGTCGCCCGTCTGCTTGTATATGGTATACAGCGAGGTCATCATGCAGCCGTCGATGTAGTTCCAGCCCGGCTTTTTCCCGTGACGGATATTCTCTATGTTCCATATGGGCGCATCGGGCGTGGTTTCGGCAATCAGCCTGTCGATGTATCTGTCAATTATCTGATAATTCATGTCTTTCCCCCGTCGTCGGTACTACTCTATTGTCAGCTTGTCGCACTTCTTCTTTATTATCTTTTCGCCCTCTACGCCTTCGAACGTGACGTTTTTGAGCGTAAGACTTTCGACGTTGTCGACATATATGCCCTCCTTGCAGTACTCCCTGACAAACTCGAGCATTGCAGGCCTGAAGGGCTTTGCATCTTCCTTGAATGAAAAGGACACGTTTTCGAGCACAATTTCCTTTATGGGCTGTTCGACAAGCCCGTCGAAATATGCGCACATGCACTCGCACTCGGTGCACTCAATGTCCCTGAAGTGGAACCTGCCCATATACGGCGTATCGTCGCCGACGGGATGCGGCTCCCTGGAATAGACGTATTCGGTATGTCCGTCGGGGTCGCAGAAATAGTACATGTTTATGACGAGCGGCGTTATGACGTTCTGCATCTTTATGTTTTCGAAGAGCACGCCGTCGATAATGCAGTCCTTGCCTCTGCCCCTCCTCGACTTTATTCTCAGTCCCCTGTCGGTATGTTTGAACACGCACTGGCAGACAGTGAGATTTTTTACTCCGCCCGAGATTTCGCTGCCCAGCACTATTGCGCCGTGGCCGTCGCAGAAGAGGTCGTTCCTTATCGTATGGTGATTTGCAGGCGTCTTGTACCTTGCGCCCATATAGAGCTTGCCCGACTTGAGCGCAACGCAGTCGTCGCCCACCGAGAACACGCAGCCGACTATTTCCACATAGTCGCAGCTTTCGGGGTCGAGTCCGTCGGTGTTGGGCCCCGTATAGGGGTTCTGTACCCTCATATCGTAGAATCCCAGATTCTGCGAGAAGAAGGGATGCAGGTTCCACGCTGCCGAATTTTTGCAGGTGACGCCATGAAAGACGACGTCCTCGCACTTATTGAGCGTGACCAGTCTGGGACGGGCTACCGCCCTGCCCTTGGGCGTTGCCCACCAAGTCGACTTGTCTGCATTGCCGTTTATGGTGCCCTCGCCGACAATCCTTATATTTTTCTGCCTGTATGCAGAGATTAACGACTGATGGCAGGGGTGAGGATTGCCCTCCCACGTGGCGAGAATTTCCTCCGTGCCGTCATCGTGCTCTATCTTTGCGGGCACATAGGGATAGTGTTCCTCCGCTATGTCGCCGAGAAGTTCGCCGTCCTTATAAATTTCTATGGTTATGTCCGACCTGAGCACGATGGGACGCACGTAGAAACTGCCCTGCGGTATTATTACCCTGCCGCCCCTGGGACAGCTGTCGATTGCCATCTGGACATAGTAAGTATCGTCCGAGACGCCGTCGCCCTTCGCGCCGAGGTCCTTTACGTTTACCGTGCCGCTTTCCCTTTCGGTGCGGAATGACAGGGTATAGTCGTCGGCGGTTGTGCCCACGGTATAGTGCGTATCGGGCGAGAGATTGAAGAGCGAAAAGACGTTTGTATCCCTTTCGCCGCCGACCTCCCTGCCGTTGAGCAGCACCTTATACTTTTCGGGGCTGTAATATGCGTTGTCGTTTTCGAGTTCGAAGCATGCCGAAGTGCCCGAAACAAACAGTTTTTTAAACATTTTGCTTTTCCTCCTTGTCTTTTCCGCGCTTTCTGACCAGCCATACTACGGCATCCTTTATGCCTATGAACGCCATGTCGAACAAGAGCACGAGAATTCCCATGAGAAGGGGTTCTACGGCGACGTACAGCTCGCCCGAAGTCCCCCACAGATTATTGAACAGCAGATTAAGCCCGTAGTAGCAATAGTTTACGCATATGAGCACGCAGACATAGTATACCATGTTTGCGATCAGCGTCCAGTACACCTTGAACGGGAAGGGGAACATCATGTAGTTGTCGTATTCCTTCCTGTCAGACTGCATAAGCCTGAAACAGGGGTTGACGAGTATGTCGACTATAAGGCCTAGGACAAGCCCGATGACCACGGTTGCATCCAGCCCCATCAGGTTCAGGCCCATCATTATGAAGTAACACACGCAGCCCGAAAACCAGAACTTTATGAATATGGCCTTCAGCCACGTCGGCACCTTGGAAAGCTTGTCGACCGTATACGGGTCGAACTCCTTCTCCTTCTTTTTGCCCGTCTTCTTTTCCTGAGGGGCTTCGGTCGCGGTGTCCGCGCCCGTGCATTCGGAAATCTTGAAGGAAAGTCCTTCGTCGGAGTCGGCAGGCGTCTCGCCCTTGAGGGCGGCGACAAGCTCGTCCATCTCCTCAACCTTGAGGTCGTAGTAGTTTTCTATGCTCGATTCTCTGTTTTGTTTTTTCTTTTTAGCCATGTCTGTATCTTTAAAAAACAATCGACAAAATTGCTTTTGCCGATTGTTACAATTATTTGAATAAACCGATTATACTTCTTCGCTGGTATCGATAGCGTCTTCAAACTTATTGCTCTCAAGCACTTTTTTGGTATTTATCTTGTTGAGTCCCATCTTATAGAGCGGCATGAGCGCAAATACGACGACAGATATGCTGACGAATACAAGATGCACTATCGTAGCGGTGAAAGCGCTGTCGAAATAATCGCTGTTGGCGCCCGAAATGGGTCTGCCTGCCTCTTCCTGCACGGCCATGAAGTCCGAGCACCTTACATAGAAGAGCGAATCCATGGCGATTATGAGCGCGAACACCACGAAGACTGCCACTATATAGACTTTGTTGGGCTTTTTCCTCTTGGGGAAGGCGTTTAAGAACAGGGGCAGAATGAGTATGGAGGCGAGCGCGTTTACGAATACCGTAATGCCCGATTCGGATATGCCGCTGTTGTTTTCGACGAGCACCGAATAGGTACCGATAAGGCAGAGATATACAAAGGAAGTTATGAGCGTGATTATGAGCGGAATGACGTGAGTATTGCGCTTGAGATATACGACTATCTTCCTTCCCTTTTCCTTAAGGGCGGCCTTAAACCTCTTTCCCCCGGAGGGTCTTTCGGAAACTTGCGCCAGCTGTTCGTTGCTTTGAACGTTTGTGTTCTCTTCCATATGTGTGCCCTCCATTATCTTATCGCCTTGCCGTATTCGACGATTACTTCTGCGCCGTCGGCGTTTTTCTGCGTCCTGGGCATCTCGAAGAAGTGCATCTTCTGGGTGTCGAAACCTATCTTTATGACGTCACCCACCTTGTAGTTGCACCACTCCGCAAACTTGCATACGACGTTCTTCGTACCGCCGACTTTGCCGTGCACGAGAGTGTTCATTCCGAGATTTTCATTGTTGGTTATGCTGAGTTCGACGCTGCCCGTACGGGTGATGTTTTCCGGCCTTACGCCGAGGATTACCCTCTGCCCGTCATAACTTTGTAGAAGTTTCGCCTGCCCTGCATCCAGCTTATATGTAAAGTATTCGCTGACGAACTTGCCGTCCTCTACCCTGCCCTCGAACATATTCATGGGGGGAAGCCCTATGAACGTAGCTATAAAGGTGTTTGCAGGGTGGTCGTAGAGCTCTATGGGCTTGCCTATCTGCTGAACGTGACCCATTGACATGCAGACTATTCTGTCGGCGAGCGTAAGCGCCTCCGTCTGGTCGTGCGTGACATACATCATCGTAGCGCCCAGCTTTTTATGCAGGAGCATGAGCTCTCTTCTCATCGCTCCCCTCAGCTTTGCGTCGAGGTTGGAAAGCGGTTCGTCGAAGAGGAATACCTTGGGGTTTCTGACTATTGCACGGCCTATCGCCACGCGCTGACGCTGTCCGCCCGAGAGCTGCTTGGGCTTTTTGTTGAGCTGACTCTTGAGGTCGAGAATTTCAGCCGCAGCCATTACTTTGCGGTGAATTATGTTCTTGTTCTCCTTTCTGAGCGTAAGGGAGAACGCCATGTTTTCGTATATGGTCATGTGACCGTAGAGCGCATAGTTCTGGAATACCATTGCGATATCCCTGTCCTTGGGCGGCAGACGCGTACAATTTTTTCCGTCTATTATGAGCTCGCCCTTGGTTATATCCTCGAGCCCCGCAACCATTCTCAGCGTAGTAGACTTGCCGCAACCCGACGGGCCTACCAGCACTATGAATTCGCCGTCGGCTATGTCGAGATTGAAATCCCAGACCGCCTGCACTCCGCCATCATAGATTTTATCCAGATGTCTGATACTTACTTCGGGCATTTATTTTACCTCCGTATTTGCGGCGGTTTCAACCTCTTCTTCCTTTAAAGCTCCGTCAATGTCGATTTCGCCGCTTTCGATGGCCGAATTGAACTTTTCAAGCTTTGTGCAGTTGATATAGCCCAACACCGCCGATGCTATAAGGCAGGCAGCACTGAGCGAAAGCCATATTATGAGTATTGCGCAGTACGCTTCGGAGGATAAATCTAGTCCGAAATATCTTACCGACAGCGCAAGGTTTTCAGGCCCTGCCTGGTCGTTTGCGAGCGCCTGCAGAGGAAGGATGAATATCCTTGCAATCTGCACTACCGCCAGAACTATGAGCGTTATGCAGTATTTTTTATTGTATCCCTTTATACCTTCCGATGCGAGGAAAGTAAAAAGTAACGTTATCAGAGTTATTACTACCGAAGCCCCTATCTTCCAGTTGGAGAAAAAGCTGTTCTTGAATCCGTACAAAAGGCAGAAATAGAGCACATTGAATAC
The DNA here is from genome assembly GCA_944354125.1 of uncultured Clostridia bacterium. Classification (GTDB taxonomy): domain Bacteria; phylum Bacillota; class Clostridia; order Christensenellales; family Borkfalkiaceae; genus Coproplasma. The sequence continues at coordinate 23,124 of CALVPT010000012.1, forward strand.
GAGCGACAACAGCGCCAGCATTGCGGGCAATCTGTTCGGCTTGTACCTCATTATGTCGGTATTTACTATCTGTTCAGTAGGCGATAAAGTCTTCATAGTTATGCTTCCTCCTTTACGGGTTCGGCAACCGTTGCGCCCTGAAGGAGCTGCTTTTCGCCCTTCATCAACTTATACTTCAAAGCCGTCGAGAGCGCAAGACAGCCGGCGCATGCCAGTACCAGCACGCATACTACGTAGCCGAGTATGAAGTTTGTATATTCCTTGTAAAGAGGATTCTGTCTGTCGAACTTGTCCGCAACGTTGTATATGCCGTACTGACCCGTACCCGAATCCCAACAGATTCCGTTAAGATAAAGATTCATGCAGTTGGAAACGCCGATTATCATGTAGATTATTACGGCGACCGCAATGACGAGATATATGCCGACGGCTATGTAATTGGTAAGGTAGTAATTTCTGCGCTTCTGGCAGCCCATTACATACAAGAGCACGGCGCTGAGAATGAATATTATTCCCAAAACCGTCAGAACGTCGACAAACGACTGAGAGGCATCAAAGAAATCCTGCCCGTTGATCATATCCTCGTTCGCCTCGGGCGGAATGTACTTTGCCACTCTGCCGGGACTGCCCGTAAGGAAGTAAAGGGCATAAACGAATACCAGTGCAGCTATTATCAGCGACAACAGAGCAATGATCTTTTGAAATCTCATTTGAGTTTTCATCTAAATCTCCCCCGATATTTATTTTACTGCGCCCGCCCGAAGGCGGGCGCGTAGAAATAAACATGAATTATTTTATTGGTTCAATTACTTTACATAGAGAGTCGTAAGCGTATTCCATGCGCTCGAGTAGTAGTCAAGTCTGGACTCGAGGCCGTTGCTGTTAAGACCCTTGATGTAGGTGATGAGCTCGGCTGCATTGGCCTTCATGTCATACGAACCTTCCGTCTTACCGCAGGTACCGATCTTTATAGAGGTATTATAGCCATAGAATGCAAGGTCGATGTATACGTTGCTGTAGCCAGAAGTAGACGTGGGATTGTAGATGCCTACCGTCTTGCTGCTGCCGTCGAGATATACCTGGTCGCCTATCGTTGCGCCCTGTGCAGGCGAGATGGGAAGAACGGTTGCAGCCTCGGTGTACCAGTAGTTGTTCTTGTCAACCATCTGGGTTACGTGCTTGATGGTGCCGTTCTGAAGCGCTACGTTTACTACTGCCGCGCCGTTAAGTCCGCAATCTGCAGTACACTGATACTCGAAGCCCTGGTCCTTGTTGCCGATGGGAAGTGCCGCACCTACGATGCCGCGCGCATAGTTGGTATAGCTGCGTGCATAGCTCTGCTTGATGCCCGTGGTGTTGCTCGTGCTCATCTTGTTGCCGTTTACTTCAAGACCGAGATAGAAGTCCATGTTGTTATCGGTCATGATGGGTATCTGTCTGCCGTTATAAGGGATGCCTTCATACAGCTTGTTCTTGAACATGAAGTACGAGGTCTTGTAAGTTCCCTTTACGAAGTACTGTTCGCCGTCGTAGGTGTCGATGACGCCAGCATTCTTAAGAGCTGCAAGGTCGCCAGAACCATTGGTTACGGATACGCCGCCGACCGATGCCGTTACGGGATTGCCGTACCAGAAGCCGTCCTGAGTTGCGGGAGACGATGCCTGGGTGCCGTAGGAGCCGACTATCTGACCGTCGTTGGAGTACAGGTAATCGACGAATGCGAGCACTGCCGCAAGCTTGTTGCTGTCTTCGCCTATGGATGCGAGAGGAATGACGACACCGGTGTTCTTTACCGAACGCCAGCTCTCGGTGAATCTCATTACGGTTTCAGCCGTGCCGTCGTCGTTTGTATCCCACCTTGATACGGGGGTTACTATGGGTCTGAAGTTGAAGTCTTCAGGAACGCTTGCATTGGTAACGCCCTCGATGCCCTGCGTGAAGTAGCCGTCCGTCGTCTGGGTCTGAGCGTAGTCGTGAATCATGTAGGAGATTATCTTGCCTTCCTGATAGTACTTGACTACTGCGGTGCTGCCCGTGTAGAGCAGACCTTCCTTAGCGAGGTCGTTGAGTTTGGCTGCCGCATCGTACGACTCTTCGTTGAGACGAGCATCCTGAAGTTTGCCTTCCGAATCGATATAGGTGTACTCGAGTCTGGATTCGAGACCGCGCACGCCGTAGAGTTCGCCGGCAAGAGAGATGAGGTCGTTCTGTCTCTGAGCCTTGCCTTCACGTCCTGCAAGAGCGTAGACTTCATCAGCCTTTGCGCTTGCCATAAACGTAAACTGGTCATAGTTGGTGACGACTACGCGGTACATTGCCGTCATGAGGTCGGCATCCCACGCGCCGTAGGAGGACATGAATACGTCCGAAAGCTTGGTAGCCTTGTCGTTTACGGTTGCGCCGTAGAATGCGCTGGTAGACGTTGCTGCTGCCGTTGCGCTGTCTGCGTAGTAGTAAGCAACCTTGATGTATTCGCGGAGTATGTTCGCAAGAATTGAGCCCGTTACGTTGCCCGCGGTGCCGTTGATTACGTAGTTCATTATGTCTACGATGTTGCCGCTTGCCGTAAGACTGCCTGCGCTGTTTGCGTTCCAGCCGCTGATGCTCTCTGCTGCCTTTACGGCCGTTGCAAGGCCGCTGGAGGAATCTTCGAGCGCGTCGATTACCTTGTCATAGTTGAGGCATACATAGAGCGTATCGTTCTCGTCTGCGGGGTTGGTCGTCTCGACTACCCAGCTGCCCGTCTTGCCCATGAACGACGTAGCGCTTGAGGAGGTGCCGCTGAGTCCCTTTGCGGTTGCCTGTGCCTTGAAGGTCACGTTGCTGCCCTTGTCGCCGTCGAGAATCTTTTCGGTCCACGAACCCTGAACTATCCCGTACTTTTCGATATCGTCGTTACCGTCGAAGTAGGGGATATAGTACATCGAACCGCCTGCACTCATCGTAAGGGAATACTGCACGATGGGATTCTGTTCGAGGAATGCCTTGTAGTTGGGCATGTAGTCGAGATACTTGGAGATATCCAGAAGGCTGCCGATGTTGCCCATTATCTGGGTGCTGCTTGCATTTATGAGGTTATACTGCGAGAGCTCGTTCTGCTGAACTGCCGTCTCGAGCTCGCTGCCGCTTCTGCCCGTCTTTGCCACATCGACAAAGGTTAAGCCGAGGTCTTCGCCGAACTGCTGCCATGCGGGCTTGAGGTCGCCTATCTGATAGGTATTGCCGTCAAGACCTGCCCAGCTGGTAGCAATCTGGTCGGAGGTGTAAGAAATCTGTCTGGAAGTGTTGCCGCTGTCGATGATGTTGACATTGATAGTGGTGCCTTCCGTATAGCTGAGCTTTCCGTCCGCGTCTACGGTCGGCTTAAGGCCTGTGTCGCCATCGTTTTCTTTTCCACCGCCGCATCCGAACATGCCGAACGCCATTGACCCTGCCATGACCACCGCAACGGCGGCAATGGCAATTTTTTTTGTCTTGTTCATTAATTTTCTCCTTAATTTTAATTATTTTTACACTTTTTGGAGTGATAAAAATTCAAATTTTGTTTTATGCATTATTCCTTTACGCCGCCCATATTTACGCCCTTTGCGAAATACTTCTGAATGAAGGGATAAATTATGAGGATGGGAATTATGCTTAAGATGATGAACGAATACAGTACGCTGACCGCCTGACCCTGAGTTTCAAACAGATGGTCGTTGTCGGCGTTGTACTTGCCCGTTATGTCCGTCTCGTTTTCAATTATGTCTCTTATGAGAACCTGTATGGGCCAGGAATAGGATTGTCCGCCTTCCTGAGTTACCTTGTATGCCCAGAAGTAGCCGTTCCAACGCGAAATTCCGAAGAAGAGCGCAACCGTCGCTATGGTCGCCTTGCTCATGGGTATATACACCTTGGTGAGTATCTGCATTTCGGTGGCGCCGTCTATTCTTGCCGCCTCCTCTATCTCCTGGGGAACGCCCTCGAAGGTATTTCTGAGGAGGATTATGTTGGTCGCATTCATGCCCATCGCAATAACTATGAGCCATTTGAGGTCTATGTCGCCCATTGCGCTGCCGCCGACGAGCCCTGCGAGTATTTCGCCCGTAGCCTTATAGTTCTGGAAGGTAGGAACAATGCCTGCCGAGAACCACATTGTGAATACGAGGAAGAAGTTGAAGCCGTGTCTGCCGAGCAGTCTCTTTTTGGAGAGCGCATATGCGCCGAGGAGCGAATACACAAGGCACCATATTGTACCTATGAACGTGACGAAGAGCGTATTTGCATAGCTTATCCAGAACATATTGTATGTAAACGCCCACTTGAACGCATCTATCGTCAGACCTATAGTATAGCCGCCCGTCGTGCCGATTACGGGCCAGAGCACTATCTGGTTATTGAGCACCGCATCGCTGGAGCTGAACGCGCCCGCAAGCACATATACGAGGGGATAAAGACACATCAACGCGAAGACTATCAGAACGACATAGGCAATTATCTTGAATATGAGTTCCGATACTTCCATTTTTCTTTTCATAAAGCTTTCCTCCCCCTGTCAGTACAGCGACACGTTTGCCGCCTTGCGCGCAACTATGTTGGAGCCTATGACGAGAATCATGCCGATAAGGTTGTTGGTCATTTCGGCCGCGATACCCTTGCCGTCGTTCCAGCTGTTTGCCAGCGTCGCAACTATCTGGGACGCCGATTCGTTGCCCGTCGACAGCAACAGGTATACCTTTTCGTAGCCCACCGACAACAGACCGCCTATCTTCATAATTAGCATTATGACCACGGTCGAGAGTATGCTTGGAATGACGACGTATCTCATCTGCGCCATCTTTCCGGCGCCGTCCATCTGCGCCGCCTCGTACGAGGTGGGCGAAACGGCTATGACCGCCGCAAAGAATACGATAGAGTCGTAACCTGCGTGCTCCCAAAGGTCGGTGAACACGTACATCGCGCGGAAGTAAGCCGCCGAATTGAAGAGACCGCCGTTGAGCGCCGCCTGCAGAGCTTCGTTATTGGGCGCTATTGCGGCAAACAATCTCGAAAGCGCGCCCATGTCGCCGAACTCGCTCTTGCCGCTTACGAGGAGAAGAGCTATCGACGTTACTATAACCGTCGAAAGGAACTTGGGCAGATATACGAGCACCTGCACCACGCTTCTTGTGACGTTTGACTTTACTTCGTTGAAGAAGAGAGCCAGAATTATGGGTGCCGGGAAACCGAAAAGCAGGTTGTAAAACGCTATTATAAACGTGTTTCGGAACGCCGGCCAGAAGAACTGGGCGTTATAACCCGTGAATATCTCGATAAAGTTATTGAAGCCGTACCAGTTCATCAGGGCGGTGTCGCCGTTGTTGCCGAACGTGCTGTAGTCCTTGAATGCGCCCAGAAGTTCCGTCATGGGCATATATCGCCACAGGACGTAAACGACAATCATGGGCACAAGCATGAGATACAGTCGCCAGTCTTTCAACACTGTAAACCCGACAGTCTTCCATGAGTTTCGCTCAGTCTCATCCCTTACGCGCTGTTCGGCGGACATTGAATATGTACCGCTGGACTCGTCGTATGTAAGGAAATCGTCATACTTGAGTTTAAACATTGAAAATTCTCCTCCATATCACTCAACAAAGCGTCAAGCAATTATTTGTAATGCGGTTTTTCCGCCGATTACCCTTTCCCCCGTTGACCTGCCGTTCAATACAGGTCGTTGTCCCTGTTGAGGATTGACAGACTCTCGTCGTCGAGCTCCATCAGATCCTCGGAAATTTCTCCGCGCTCGCGTTTCTGTTCGCCGTTAACGCGCTTTATGTATGCCTTCTGATCTTCCATCATGCCGTCCAGCTTGCGCAGAACGAGCACTATTACAAGCCCCATCGCAAGCGCGAGCACGCCGTTTATGCCGAATCCGAAATTGGCGGCGGCTACCTCGCCGAAATTATAACCGAACATAGCCTGAATGCAGGTTACCCCGAAATTGGCGAGCGCCCAGCCGACTATGACAAAGCACGCCGCAGTGTACCACCTGCCGATAAGCTTATCTTTGCCGATAAATTTTACCGCAAGCAACAAAACCATCATCAGAGCATTGCCCGCCGCGTAACTTATATAGCTCTGCCAGGAAGAGGGGTTATTAAGAAGACTTAAAAGCACTCCGTCCCCCACCGCGAAAAACACGCTCTGCCAGCCCCACCTTATCATTATGAGAAGGGTTATGGGCACGGTAAGGCAAAAAGAATATATCGCCCCACCTGGAAACAGCTGGGGCGCATAGTAAGTTATCAGGTCAAAAAACAATAATATTACCGCAAACAGAAACAGATCCGTCAATCTGTACTGGTTGATTGAAATAAGCCTTGAACCATTTTTTCTCATTATTTTTAAATCAAACAAAATGTGATACCCTTAACTGTTGCATTATCACACTTTATGTATAGATTATAACACAGCATTTGGCAAAAATCAATATGTATTTTAATTGTTTCACAAAAAAATATGTGATATACTGTTTTTAAACCAAAGGAGGCAAGCCATGAAAACGATAAAAGTCACTCCGAATGACGATTTACAGCGCATTTTGGACAGCATAACCTGCCCGACCACCATATATATGACAAATGGCACATACCGCCAAAAACTGTGGGTAAAGTGCGACGGCGTAAAGATTGTGGGCGAAGACCGTGAAACAACGCGCATCGTATGGGACGACTATGCAAAAAAGCCCCATCCCGACGGCAGTGAGTACAACACGTTCCGCACGTACACCCTCTGCATAACGGGCGAGGGCGTGACGCTTGAAAACCTGACGGTAGAAAACAGCAACACCGCTCCCGAAAAAGTAGGACAATGCGTGGCGCTTTCGGTCAACGCAAAGCGCTTTCATGCCGCAAACGTCAAGCTTGTATCTACCCAGGATACGCTGTACACGGCGCCCTTCCCCGACGACCTTGTAATACGCTATTCGGGTCTTACCGACGATGCCACGTACTATGACGGCTTTATCCCGAAAGAGCAGCTTTATATGGAGGGTGAGTCGGTGCAGATATATGAAAAGTGCACCATATGCGGCACGGTGGACTTCATCTTCGGCGGTGCGGAGGCATATTTTTATGACTGCGACATAATATCGCTGGGCGACAGGCGCAAATGCGGCTATGTTGCGGCGCCCTCCCACTCCCTCAAACAGGAGCGCGGATATGCCTTCATAAACTGCCGTTTCACGGACGGAGGCGCCGATAAGGGCACCATATACCTTGCGCGGCCGTGGAGAGATTTCGGCAAGTGCGACTTTATAGACTGCACCGTCGGGGAACACGTTTCCCCCCTGCTCTTCGACAAGTGGAACGACACTTTCCGCGACAAGACGGCGAGATTTGCCTTTTGCAACCTCGGCGGCGGAGAATTTGCCCCCGTTTGCTGGTCTAAAGAGCTGACCCGCGCCGAAGCTGATAATATTATAGAGTGCTTCAGGGCGCGGAAAAGGTCATTTAATGTACAATAACCGTGTAAAATAAAAAAAGGGAATCAGGACGACGAGCGTCCTGATTCTCTTCAATTATGATATAGAAGGAAAATTTTCGTATTCTATACGCGCACTTTTGCGCTGTGCGCCGCGCCTTTGATTCTTAGGCGGAGTGTCCTCCTTTTAATCCGAGAGTAAGTCTTTAAAGGGGATAAGCCGTTGTTCAATCCGTACCGTTATGCGCCGTACGCCGCGCCTTGAATTATTAGGCGGAGTGCCCTCCTTTTGACAGCCTTAGGTTATTGTGCCTTAGATACGTGCGCACTTTTGCGCCGTGCGCCGCGCTTTGAATTCTTAGGCGGAGTGTCCTCCTTTATTTTCGAGCCTTGAAATTATTGTGCCTTAGATACGTGCGTACTTATGCGCTGTACGCTGCGCTTACGGGCAATGATTGGAGTGTCCTCCTTTTTATGCTATTTCGATGAAGTGGCTCTGCGTATTCTTGGGCTGAGCCTTGGGGATGGTCAGAACAAGCATACCGTTATCGTATTTAGCGGTAATCTGTTCCTGCGAGAGCTCGGTGCCGACGTAATAGCTCCTCTGGCAGCTTTCGGTAATCTCTTTCCTGAGATAGTGCTTGCCGTTATCCTCTTCCCTGTTCTCCTTCTTTGCGGACACCGTAAGGTAACCGTCATCGAGCGATACCTTTATCTCGTCTTTTTTGTAGCCGGGCATTTCAACTTCGAGCTCGTACCCCTCATTGGTTTCCTTTATGTTAGTACGAAGGGTGTACTGGTCGTCAAAGAATACGGGGGGTAATATATCGTTGAATGCGTCGAACAAGTCATATGCTGCGTTATTTCTGTTCTGTAAATATCTTTTCATAATAAACATCTCCTTAAAGTTATAAATATTTTTATAACTCAGGAAGTGGTCGCGCATCACGGGGTTTGCGCCCCTCGATGCTTCCTGCTTTCTTCGTTCACTTTATATATAACACCCGAACGCGCATTTTAAACGCTTCGTAAAATATTTTTTTGTAAAAAATGTCAGGACAAGCTGCGATTATATAATAGTGAAAAGGGAAAATTATTTTGAAAAATCATAATTTTTTGATTTTCTTCTGCAAACCAGCACTATCTTAAGCACTACTGCGGCAAGTGCGAACAAAGAAGAGGCGGCGGAAAAAATTTTCCGCCGCCCACCGCAAAACAGTTACTTTGCTCCGTCGTCATTACCGATATTGTCGGAATTCAAAGAGCCTTTGACCTTTTTCTTTCGGTTAAAGCGGATTACGAGACCTGCCGCTATGGCAAGCAATACGAGTCCGAGTATAGGCAGAATTATTATGGCGACATATACCAGCACATACGGCGTTTTTTTCCGCCGCCGTAGTAGTTTATGCGTTAACAGTATAGACCGTGACGGGCATCTCGGGCGAGTAGAAATCGTCCTCTATATAGTCTGGAAGAATGCCGTGAACGTCCCTTTCAAATTCGCCGTACTTGCCGTATGTATGGCGGATTTCATAGTCGGCTGTCTTACCGTTTATCTTTATCGGGTCAGAAATCTGCGCCACGTCAAGCTCTTCGGCATAGTACGGCCTTATTCCGAAGGGAAACGCCATTGCCGTTGTGACGTATTCGTCCGTCGGGTTATAAAAGGTGTATTCGGCGGTGACGCGCGCGTCATAGTTCTTCCCCTCGGCAATGTCGGAGGGCAACGAGGAGATGTCGAAAGTAAGAACCTCGCTCTGCACTTCTAGAACGCTGTCCTCGTGCAACGAATAGATGCCGTCAGCCGTCACGCCCTCCTCCCACGGGGGACCTGAATTAGCCTCGGCAGAAAGCGCGCGCACGGGCGAAACTAACCCAAACAGCGCCGCCGAAGCACAGACAACCGCAACAGCCGCCGCAGACAATTTAATGACTGTCGCACCTTTAGCGCAAGACATGCGAGCCGACTTTATCCTCATATTCTCTCCTCCTTTAGGTCATTGTAACACGAAAATGTACGCAGCACAAGTCCTGTCCGCATTTTTGAGTACTTTTAACCTATGGTAGGATTCTTGCCGCCAAACGTTACACCTGTTTTGAAAAAATTTATCGGCTATCCACAAACCGAACGACCAAGGCAATTGCTCTGCCTGCACAATTATGGCAAACGAAAAAAGAGTTACCGCATTTCTGCGATAACTCTTTGAAATTTTGATTTAAGATTAGCCGAGGATCTTAGCGATGACGCCGGAACCAACCGTTCTGCCGCCTTCACGGATAGCGAACTTAAGCTTTTCTTCAACTGCAACGGGCTTGATGAGCTCTACAGTGATGGTGACGTGGTCGCCGGGCATAACCATTTCGGTGCCTTCGGGAAGGTCAATGGAGCCGGTAACGTCGGTCGTTCTGATGAAGAACTGAGGACGATAGTGGTTGAAGAAAGGAGTATGACGTCCGCCTTCCTCTGCCTTAAGAACGTAAACCTGAGCTTCGAACTTGGTTGCGGTCTTAACGGTGCCGGGCTTAGCGAGAACCTGTCCCTTTTCGATACCCTTTCTGTCGATACCACGAAGAAGTGCGCCGATGTTGAAGCCTGCGATAGCTTCGTCAACGCTCTTGTGGAACATTTCGAGACCGGTGATGGTCGTGCCAACGGGCTTGTCGATGAGGCCAACGATTTCTGCGGGATCGCCGACGTGAGCTACACCTCTCTCTACTCTGCCGGTAGCAACGGTGCCACGGCCGGAGATGGTGAATACGTCTTCGACGGGAAGAAGGAAGGGCTTATCGGTATCTCTTACAGGGGTAGGAATGTACTCATCGATGGTGTCCATGAGCTGAAGAATGCACTGGCATTCGGGAGCTGCAAGAACTTCTGCATCGGAGCAGCCGGAGGTTGCCTTTTCGAGAGCCTTGAGAGCAGAGCCGCGGATGATGGGCGTGGTGTCGCCGGGGAAGCCGTAGCTCGAAAGGGTATCTCTGATTTCCATTTCAACGAGCTCGAGAAGTTCGGGATCGTCCATCTGGTCGCACTTGTTGAGGAATACTACGATGTAAGGAACGCCTACCTGACGAGCAAGAAGGATGTGCTCCTTGGTCTGGGGCATGGGACCGTCGGTTGCTGCAACTACGAGGATTGCGCCGTCCATCTGAGCTGCGCCGGTGATCATGTTCTTGACATAGTCAGCGTGGCCCGGGCAGTCAACGTGTGCATAGTGACGCTTGCCGGTTTCATACTCTACGTGAGCGGTGTTTATTGTGATACCACGAGCCTTCTCTTCGGGAGCCTTATCGATTTCGTCGTATCTCATCTTCTGTGCCTGACCCTTGCATGCCATAACCATTGTGATAGCTGCGGTCAGAGTGGTCTTGCCGTGGTCAACGTGGCCGATAGTGCCGATGTTAACGTGGGGCTTGCTGTTGTCGTACTTAGCCTTTGCCATTTTAATTTCTCCTATTATATTTTTTATAAAATGATAACTTACGCCTTGAAAGGCGTCGCAGCTATCCTTACGTCAATTTTGGGGGCTGCAATAATTTTCGCCTAATGCGTTAAAATTATTATATATTAAAAATTTTAAAAACACAATTATTTTGACGCATGTTTTTAAAAATTAATACTTTCGTAAATTTGTTTTCTGGTGACAAAAACAAATTTGACGACCTTGGGAGGCTCTGCCTCCCTGCCCCCGATTTCAGGGGCTCTCAAATCACTCAATCGGGGGCATTCACACCGCTGAGGCGCAGGTATGCGCAAATGCAGTGCGCTGGCGCAGGCATAGCCTGCTTGCGCCCGTGAATAATTTAAGAAGTTTCGTAAATTTGTTTTCTGGTGACAAAAACAAATTTGTCTTTACAGCGCGGCGCGCAGCCGCGCTGTAAAATATTTATGAAATTAGTTAGCCTTCTTGGCTCTCTCGCCGATCACCTTTTCTGCTACCGACTTGGGAACGATTTAGTGGGACGGCGCTCGCCTTGCTCGCGCCAGCCACTATTACGCCTTCGGCTAGGTTCCCAATTCGGGCTTAAATGGCTTAGTTAGCCTTCTTGGCCCTTTCGCCGATCACCTTTTCAGCTACCGACTTGGGAACGATTTAGTGGGACGGCGCTCGCCTTGCTCGCGCCAGCCACTATTACGCCTTCGGCTAGGTTCCCAATTCGGGCTTAAATGGCTTAGTTAGCCTTCTTGGCCCTTTCGCCGATCACCTTTTCAGCTACCGACTTGGGAACGATTTAGTGGGACGGCGCTCGCCTTGCTCGCGCCAGCCACTATTACGCCTTCGGCTAGGTTCCCAATTCGGGCTTAAATGGCTTAGTTAGCCTTCTTGGCCCTTTCGCCGATCACCTTTTCAGCTACCGACTTGGGAACTTCTGCATAGTGGTCGAACTGCATGGTGAACTGGCCACGTCCCTGGGTCCTTGAACGAAGGTCGGTTGCATAGCCGAACATCTCTGCAAGGGGAACTTCTGCATCGACTACCTTTGCGCCTGCCCTGTCATCGGTGGAGATGATGGTGCCGCGCCTTGCGGTTACGTTACCCATGATATCGCCGAAATAGTCGTCGGGAGTGATGACTTCGACCTTCATGATGGGCTCCAAAAGTACGGGCTTAGCCCTGGTCATGCCGTCCTTGAACGCCATGGAACCGGCAATCTGGAATGCCATTTCGGAGGAGTCGACCTCGTGATAGCTTCCGTCGTAAACCTGAACCTTGAAGTCTACCATTTCGTAGCCTGCAAGATAGCCGTTCTTTGCCGCGCCCTGAATGCCCTTGTCGATTGCGGGGATATATTCCTTGGGAATGGAGCCGCCAACGGTAAGGTCTTCGAATACATATCCGCTGCCGGGTTCGCCGGGAATGAGGTGAATCTTGCAGTGACCGTACTGACCCTTACCACCCGACTGACGCTTGTACATGCCCTCTGCATCGCAAGCCTGACGGAAGGTTTCCCTGTAGGCAACCTGAGGAGCGCCTACGTTTGCCTCTACCTTGAACTCGCGGAGGAGTCTGTCGACGATGATGTCGAGGTGAAGTTCGCCCATACCTGCGATAATGGTCTGACCTGTTTCCTGATCGGTATAGGTCTTGAAGGTAGGGTCTTCTTCGGCGAGCTTGATGAGCGCCATGGTCATCTTTTCCTGACCGGCCTTGGTCTTAGGCTCGATGGAAAGCTGGATAACGGGGTCGGAGAAGGTCATCTGCTCCAAAACGATGGGATGATCTTCGTCGCACAGCGTATCGCCCGTAGTCGTATCCTTAAGACCGACGATTGCACAGATATCGCCCGAATAAATTTCGGGGATTTCCATACGGGTATTTGCGTGCATCTGCACGAGACGGCCTACTCTCTCCTTCTTGCCCTTTGTGGAGTTATACACATAGGAACCTGCGGAAAGTCTGCCGGAATATGCTCTGAAATATGCAAGACGGCCTACGAAGGGGTCGGTTGCAATCTTGAATGCAAGACCTGCGAAGGGTTCTTCGTCGGAGGTCTTTCTCTCTTCCTCTTCGCCCGTTTCGGGGTTGATGCCCTTTACGTGGTCTACGTCGACGGGGGAAGGAAGGAAATCGATGACTGCATCGAGGAGCATCTGAACGCCCTTGTTCTTGTAGGACGAACCGCAGAGAACGGGGGTTGCCTTCATGGCAATCGTTGCCTTACGAAGACCCTGACGGATTTCGTCGGGGGTAAGTTCCATCGTGTCGAGGAACTTCATCATAAGCTCGTCGTCGCCTTCGGCTGCAGCTTCCATGACTGCCATGTGGCCGGCCTCTGCAGCTTCCTTCATGTCCTCGGGAATTTCTGCCTTGTGGTACTGCTTGCCGTCGTCGGAGTCATAGATTTCTGCGTTCATCTCGATGAGGTCGACGATTCCGCTGAAGGTGTCTTCCTTACCGATGGGAAGTTCGATGGGAACGGGGTTGGCATTGAGCCTTTCCTTCATCATCTTTACGGCTCTTTCGAAGTTTGCGCCGTTGATGTCCATCTTATTGACGTATGCGATACGGGGAACCTTGTACTTGTCAGCCTGGCGCCATACGGTTTCGGACTGAGGCTCAACGCCGCCTTTTGCACAGAAGGTTGCAACCGCACCGTCGAGAACGCGGAGCGAACGCTCAACTTCTACGGTGAAGTCAACGTGGCCCGGGGTATCGATGATGTTTATGCGGCATTCGTCCTTCTTGGTCTTGCCCGTCCTTGTCCAGTGGCAGGTGGTTGCAGCCGAAGTGATGGTGATGCCTCTCTCCTGCTCCTGAACCATCCAGTCCATGGTGGCGGTACCGTCGTGCGTTTCGCCTATCTTATGGTTGATACCGGTATAGTAAAGGATACGTTCGGTAGTCGTCGTCTTGCCGGCATCGATGTGCGCCATTATACCGATATTTCTTGTATGCAATAAATCGTATTCTCTTGCCATAGTCTACCTCAATTAGAAACGGAAGTGAGCAAACGCCTTGTTTGCTTCTGCCATTCTGTGAGTATCTTCCTTCTTCTTGACCGCGCCGCCTGCATTGTTGTATGCATCCATGAGTTCAGCAGCAAGCTTTGCGCTCATCTCTCTCTCGGAACGCTTTCTCGTGCTGATTACGAGCCAGCGGATTGCAAGGGTCTGACGGCGTTCGGGCCTGATTTCCATGGGTACCTGATAGTTTGCGCCGCCGACACGCTTTGCCTTTACTTCGAGTACGGGCATGATGTTGTTGAGCGCCTGGTTGAATATATCCATGGGGTCCTGTCCGAGCTTTTCGCTCGCTATCTTGAGTGCGTCATAGACGATGGTCTGCGCAGTTCCGCGCTTGCCGTCGTACATAATCTGGTTTACAAGCTTGGTGATTACCTTGCTGTTGTAGACGGGATCGGGTAATACATCCCTCTTGGGGACGCTTCCTCTTCTGGGCATAATGTTATCCTCCTTTTGAATTTTTAAGGGTTTACCTTAAATAAGCTATTGCTTGCCCCTCGCATTTTTCTGAGAGGTAGCAAATCTTCTCCGCAGATATCCTGCGAATACTGCCTACTTTTATCGGCTAAGGGTAAATATATTCCGAAACAAGTAGGGGAAAAAATTTTACTGTAAATGATTTGAAATACAAATAGTTCTCATTTAATTAACGGTGCAAGCAGGGTTCCCCTGCGCCCGCACCCTCAATTTGCGCATACCTGCGCCTCAGCTGGTGAATCGGCACATTTCCTTATAATGGTGTGCCTCAGCATAATGTGCCGAGAGGACAGCGTCCTCAAATCGGGCAATTTTGTTTGCGCAACTTAGCAAACAAAATTCACGAGAGAACCTTAAGACTTGGGACGCTTAGCGCCATAACGCGAACGGGCCTGCTTTCTCTTGGAAACGCCTGCCGTATCGAGTGCGCCGCGCACGATGTGGTAACGAACGCCGGGCAGGTCCTTGACTCTTCCTCCGCGGATGAGAACAGACGAGTGTTCCTGAAGGTTGTGACCTTCGCCGGGAATGTAGACGGTACCTTCCTGCTTATTGGTAAGTCTTACTCTTGCGATCTTTCTGATTGCGGAGTTAGGCTTCTTGGGCGTCGTAGTGGTAACCGAAAGGCAAACGCCGCGCTTCTGAGGACAGTTGTCTAAGATGGGCGACTTGCTCTTGAATACCTGCTTTTCTCTGCCGTGCTTTATAAGCTGATTGATTGTGGGCATTATATGCTCCTCCTTGCTTTACTCGACCGATTTGCGGTCTGTGGAATATATCTCTTCACCGCATTTACCCTTAAAAAAGCGATAGAAAGAAATCAATAAAATAAATCGTTCAGATGAGCGGTTAAGCATAACGACCCAAATTAACGATTGAGCAAAAGCTATTGTATCAAACGCGACTCAAAATGTCAACGATTTTAAACAAAATTTTTATAAGGCGAGTCGCCCGACGCCTTTTGCGACAAAAAACCGCATGAAAGCGTACTTTTTGCGCCGCTTTAAGACAAATTGCTTACGCCGCCGACTTACAAAGAGGCATTTTTGAGTTGCATATATATAATTAATGTGGTAGAATGTACGCGCTATGCTTAAGAAAATATTGAAATACTTCACGCCCTTCGAATGGGTGCTGTGGCTGGGCGGAATGGCGGCGATACTCGTCGGATTCTTCGTCGGGGCGGAGAGAAATCTCCTGTCCCTCTTTTCCTCGCTGTTCGGCGTGACCCTGATAATCTTCAACGCCAAGGGCAACGTATGGGGGCAGGTGTTCGCCATAGTCTTTTCTGCGCTGTACGGCATACTCTCCTACACCAAGGCGTACTACGGCGAAATGATAATCTACTTCGCGCTGATGATGCCCATACACATCGCTTCCATAGTCATATGGCTGAAAAACCCCAACAAGAACGCCAAGCACCTGGAGGTAAAGATAAACACGCTTTCCGCGCGCGAATACGCCATCGCCGCCGTGTGCGCCGTGGCGCTGACATTTGCCTTCTACTTCCTTCTGGAGGCGCTCGGCACGGACAACCTGATTGTCTCCACCATATCCCTGGTCACCTCGCTTGCGGCGGCATACCTCATGCTCAGGCGGTGCGAATACTTTTCGGTATGCTTCGTCTTAAACGACGTCATACTGATAATTCTGTGGTCGATGAAACTGTCGACAGACGGCATATCCGTACTGCCCAGCGTATTGTGCTTCAGCCTCTTCCTCATAAACGACGCATACTGCTTTATCAGCTGGAGAAAGCTCAAATACAGACAGAGAGCGCCAAAAGACGGCGGGCGCGCTGTCTGACGCGTCATAATTATTCAAGACATATATGCCCTGCAATGCCCATTTTCGGACATTGCAGGGCACCTTTCATACAAAATCGGGGCGCGACGTTCAGTCGCGCCCCTTTGTTTTGCAATTGACCCCATAATATGCCCAGGTTAATGCAATAGGGCGGCACATATGCGCAAAATACCGCATTTTGCCCGATTGCCCCCATAATATGCGGCTGCAAACGCACTCGTCAGTTCATGACTATGTCCCTGAGCTGTTCGTAACGCCTTACCGCCTGTCTTCTGAGTTCGGTAATTTCGAACGCGCCCGAGAAGGTCTCGTCCGAGATGGCCTTAGCCGTGAACACCGCCGACACGGGGAAACGCAGGTTTTTGAGTTCGGAGAGTATCCTGCCGCTCTGCCGCGTACCCATGAAGTCGCCGCCTCCCCTTATTTTGAGGTCGCTCTCGGCGATTGCAAATCCGTCCGAATTGTTCTTGAGCACCATAAGGCGTTCGGTTGCCGCGTCCGTATGGCTGCCCGAAAGCAGGAAACAGTAGCTCTTAAGGCTGCCCCTGCCCACTCTGCCCCTCAACTGGTGCAGCTGCGAAAGTCCGAACCTGTCGGCATCGTATATGACCATTACGGTCGCGTCTGGCACGTCTACGCCTACCTCTATTACGGTAGTAGATACAAGGCAGTCGTATTCCTTGTTCCTGAACGCCGTCATCACGGCGTCCTTTTCCCTGTCCTTCATCTTGCCGTGCAGCAGCGCGATTTTAAGGGAGGGCATTGCGGCTTTGAGCTCCTCGAAGAGCTCCGTAACCGACATGACCGTGCCCTCGTCGTCGCCCTCTATCTTGGGACAGACGAAGTAGGCCTGCCTGCCGACCTTTGCCTGCTCCTCTATCCAGCGGAGCATATCCCTATATTTGCTTTCGGGCACGATTGCCGTGGATATATCCTGCCGCGAACGCGGTTTATCCTTGATTGTGGTGACGTCCAGATCGCCGTAAAACACCAGCGACAGAGTACGGGGAATGGGAGTCGCGCTCATTACCAGACAGTCGCACCCCTCCCCCTTTTCGGTGAGCGCCGAACGCTGGGCGACGCCGAAACGCTGCTGTTCGTCGCAGACGACGAGCGACAGATTTCTGAACGCCACATCGCCCTGAATTACGGCGTGAGTGCCGCAGAGTATGCGCGCCCTGCCGTCGGCGACCTCCGCCTTTATGCGCCGCTTTTCCGCCGCAGGCGTGGAACCCGACAGATAGCGCACCTCGCAGTCGGGAAAATATTTCTTTATCTGCTCGGCGTTCTGACGGGCGAGCACCTCGGTAGGCGACAGCATTGCCGCCTGATATCCCGATTTGACCGCCATATATATGGCGGCGAGCGCAACCGCCGTCTTGCCGCAGCCGACGTCGCCCTGCAGCAGTCTGTTCATTATCCTCGGCGAGGTTATGTCGTCGAATATGTCCTTTACCGCCGCCCTCTGCCCCTCGGTAAATTCGAACGGGAAGGAGGAAATGAACGCTTCCACGTCGGCCTTCGTCACGGAATATCTGTTGAGCCTTGCGACCTCCCTGTCGCCCTTTATGACCTTGAACGCGCAGACGAGCAGGAAATATTCCTCTATGGCTATTCTCTCGCCTGCGGCGGCGACGTCGTCCATATTTTCGGGGCAATGCAGCTTTATATATGCCCCCTTGAGGTCGGAAAGGGCATATTTTTTCTGCAGCTGGTAGGGTATGGCGCTCTCTACGCGCACGTTTTTGAGCGCCTGCCTGACCGCCGAACGCACGGCGCCCTGCGTAAGTCCGCCCGTGAGCGGATAGACGGGCAATATGCCCTTGAGATTTACAAGCTTGTCCGCGCTCTCGAAAACGGGATTAATCATGCTTGCGCCCATTCCGTACCTGTTCTGCACTCTGCCGTAGAAGAAGTATTCGCCCTTTTTGAGTCTGTTTGCGACGTACGGCTGGTTGAACCACACCGCCTCGAAATAGTTGTAGCCCTGACGGCATACCGCCTTGACGAAGGGACGACGGGCATATTTATTGAGCGTTACGCCCGTCACCTCGCAGGGGATGAGCACTATGTCGTTGTGCCGCGCCTCGAATATGGAGTTTGTCTTGGTGAGGTCGAGATAGGTCCTGGGGAAGAGGCGCAAAAGCCCCTCCTGGCTGGTTATACCCAGCTTTGCGAACTGTTCCTCCCTCTTTTCGGACACATATTTTAAGTCGGTAAGTTTCATATGCCTCCCTGCGGCGCGCACGGATAATGCGCATGATACCTAAAAGGGAAGTCCGCAGCAGTCGGACTTCCCTTGCGTAAGTTTTTTTATTTTGTCACTCGAGCGATACCATATAATAGTATACGGGCTGACCGCCGTAGTGATAGTCGACGTCGCAGTCGGGGAACGCCTCCTGAACCTTCTTGGCGAGCGCCTCTGCCGCGCTCTCCTCTATCCCCTCGCCGTAGTAGAGGGTTATCATCTCGTGCTCGCTGTTCTTCATCCTCTTTATGAGGTCGAGCGTGGTCTGGTCTATGTCGTTGCCCTTGGCGAGAATCTTCTTGGCGTCAAGGCCGATGATGTCGCCCTCCTTGAGCGTGAAGCCGTTCATGGTAGTGTTGCGGACGGCATAGGTGACCTGACCTGCCACCACGTTGTCTATGGCGTGGGTCATGTTGGTCTTGTTTTCGGGCACGCTGACTTCGGGATTGAACACGAGCGCCGCCGCAAAGCCCTGGGGAACGTTCTTGGTGGGTATTACGTGAATGGTGCGGTTGTTGACCAGACCCTTTGCCTGTTCCGCCGCGAGAATAATGTTGGAGTTGTTGGGGAACACGAAGACGTTGGACGCGTTTATCTTCTGCACCGCGTCGGCTATGTCCTGCGCAGAGGGGTTCATCGTCTGACCGCCCTCTATTACCCTGTCGACCATGAGGTCCTTGAATATCTCCGCAAGGCCTTCGCCCGCACAGATGGCGAGCATGCCCATCTCCTTCTTTTCGGCTTCGAGCTTCTTTTTGAGCTGGCGGTTCTCCTCGAGCATGTTTTCAATCTTAATTCTGTCGAGTTCGCCGAGCTCGAGCGCAAACGTCAGCGCGATGCCGGGCGTGTTGGTGTGCACGTGCACCTTTATGAAGTCGAGGTCGCCTATGCAGATTACGCTGTCGCCTATGCCCATCAGCTTTTCCTTGAGCTTATCGATGTCGGCGAGCGTAGTCTGGGGCTTTAAGTTGATTACGAAAAATTCGGTGCAGTATGCAAACTCAATGTCGCCGAGGTCGAGATTGATTATATCCGAGTTATCGTCGAAGTCGGGTTCCTTTGCATTCTCCTGCGCCTCGGTGGGAATGGAATCGGTGCCGATATCCTCACCCGTGAGCGCCGCGAGGAAGCCGCGCATTATGGTCATGAGGCCTACGCCGCCGCTGTCGACGACGCCCGCTTTTTTGAGGACGGGAAGAAGTTCGGGAGTCTGGGCGAGCGCATCGTCGCCGACGGCTATGACCGCCTTTAGGAACTCCGCAAAGTCCTTATTTTTGGAGGCGAGCTTGGGAGCTGCCTCGCTCATCATTCTTACTACGGTTAAAATTGTGCCTTCCTTGGGAATGGACACGGCGGAATACGCAACCTTGGTGCCTGCCTCCATCGCCTTTGCGAAGGTCTTTGTATCGAAACTTTCGTTGCAGTTCCTGAGAACAGAGCAAATGCCCCTGAATATCTGCGAGGATATGACGCCCGAGTTGCCCCTTGCACCCCTTAAAGCGCCCTTGGAAACGGCATCGCAGATTTCCTGAAAGCGGTTGGAAGAGCAGGCGTTCATCTCCCTGATTGCCGACTGCATGGTCAGCGACATATTCGTACCCGTATCGCCGTCGGGAACGGGGAATACGTTGAGGGCGTCGACTTTTGCCCTGTTTAATTCAAGCATCCTTGCACCGGAGGCGACCATTTTGCGGAACTCGGTGCTGTTGACGGTTTTTTGCATTGTTTCTCCTTGATGATGATAGGCGGCAATATACTCTCTCTTAACTCAGCCGCACGCAAAAGGGAGTTAAACCGATATTTATAGTTTAACCCCGATGATGTTGACGTTTACGGTATCGACAATCATACCCGCAAACTTTTCAACCTTATATTTAATTCCTTCCTTTAAACTTTCGGCCACCGCGTTTATGGACACGCCGTATTTGATTATGACGTAGACGTCGATGAAAATTCTGTCGCCGTTGGTGACGACCTTGACGCCCTTGCCCCCTGCAGGTTTTTTCAAGAGCTCGCAGAGCGAGTCGGTAAACTTGCGCGAAACGGTGTCAACTATTCCGTAGCACTCTAAGGCCGCATTTGCTGCGACCTTGGCGATGGCTGCGTCGGATATTGATATTTTGCCGTATACATTGCTCGTATTAACTGACATGACGAGTATCCTTCGAAGTAATTATATTATCACTTCCTAATCACTCCTATAATTCAATTCTAAACTTTTTTTTTACATTTTGCAAGTACTTTATTAAAAATATAGGTTATTTTATAAAAGAATTGCAAATTTATTTTGCATATACCCAAAAAATTTGCCCTTAACACCCCATTTTTAATTGATTTTTTTGCCGCTAAGTGTTATAGTGTATTAGCTGTTTTAGTAAACGGCTTTATTTTTAACCTTAATTTAGCAAAATAACCTTAGCGGGAGGAAGAATATTATGTCCAGAGTATGCAGCGTTTGCGGTAAGGGTCAGGCATCGGGTAACAATGTCAGCCACTCCAAGAGAAGAACGAGAAGAACATTCAAAGCAAATGTTCAGAAGGTTTCCTATGTCAACGCAGAGGGCAAGGTAGTAAACGATTACGTATGCACGAGATGCCTCAAGACCGTTGAAAGAGCATAAGTTAATTTGTAAAACGATGAATGAGTTCGCAAGTCTGCGGACTCATTTTTATTTTGTCCTCTTCCCCTTGTCTTTAAGTCATCGCCCCTCCCGAGGGATATTTATACCCCGAAAAATGGGCGGCAATGCCTGCATAAAGGCAGAGGAAATTGCGGCATCGTCCGCCGTTCTTTCAATTCTGAAATTCTTGGAATTAAACGCCTTTTCGTGTCCGAAAATTTCGGATATCGTACCCGTCACGGAATTCCTCTCAATCGGCGTCCTTGCCGGCATGCGGCACAACGCGCTCTATCCCGGCGCCGTCGGCATACAGCCAGTCGCCCATCTGTCCCTTCATGTCCCCGTCCGCATCCCAGGTAAAGTTTTCAAGCCTTACGGAGGCATTCTTCACATACAGCGCATTCATTGGCTGAGTCAGTATTCCCTCGCCCTCGCACGGGCGGATATCGTGCGTATCCTTTTCCCAATGCGTCTTGTTCCTGAGGAAAAGAGAGCTGTCGGATATGGATATATCGCCTATCGAGCCTACGGAGTCGGCATATATGAAGATGCCGTTTTCGCAGTCCATGCGGATATCCTCGAACGACACGCCCTTAATTGTGCTGCCCGAAGAGCCTTTGCGCCTTTTCGTCGTCGCAGAGCGCGATTGCTCCGCAGCGGTAAACCCTGCCGCCGTCGAGGACTATGCGCCCTCCGCCGCCATGTCCGCACTCGTCTATCGCCCTCTGCAATGCCGCAGTGTCGTCGGATATGCCGTCGCCCTTGGCGCCGAACTCCGTAGCGTAATAGCTTTTCATTTAATCCCCCCCCTATGACCTTTTATCCTTAAAAATCTTCCGCTTACAGCGACAGGTTGACGGTTATTTCGCCCTGTCCTGCGCAGAGCAGCTCTTCGAGCTGAGCCTGCGAAAGCCCCTCTATTCGGCCTATCGGCGTATATTGCCAGCCGTTCTGCCCGTAGAATATTACCAGCTGATTGCCCTGATAGAGCATGACGTCGCCGGCCTCTGCGGCTACGTATCTGTTTTCTGCAGGCAGGGAAAAGCCGAGCGCGCCCACCTTTTCGAAGCCGCCGTAGTCGTCGGCGGTATAGCTGACCGTGCCGCCCGCAAGCCTTTCGAAAAGCGCGTCCGTCGCCGCGTTCTGCTCCGTGAGTATGTTTGCCGATATGCCGTTTACGGTTATGCGAATCATATTTTCTTCATCGTCCTCCTGAGAATTGTCAGACTGGTTTCCTCCCTGGGCGGTCAGATTTCCCTGCGCATCGTCATCCGAGGGGGAATTTGCACCCTGTCCGCCCGCGCAACCGCAAAATGAAAAGAGCACGGCGGCGGCAAGTATGGCGCAAAACAGCAATTTTTTCACTATGCGTCCTCCTGCGTCGTCATTATTGATTATAGACTAATACCAT
The DNA here is from genome assembly GCA_944354125.1 of uncultured Clostridia bacterium. GTDB lineage: Bacteria > Bacillota > Clostridia > Christensenellales > Borkfalkiaceae > Coproplasma. The sequence continues at coordinate 45,596 of CALVPT010000012.1, forward strand.
TATAACACGGCATGCGCGACAATTCAACAGGCAAATCTGCCCCTGCGGCGCATAATGCGATGTTTTTGCCTCGGGCGGCGCACAGATGGCGCAAAATATTGCCGCAACCGACCGTGACTGAAAAAGGGACGGGCGCTCCGCAAAAAAAGCGGAGCGCCCGTCCCGTATCATTCATTTCGTACGGAATTTTTTATTTGATGATATGACCGCCCTTGAGGTAGCTGCGGCGGATTTTCAGCTTGCTGACGGCGCGCGCCAGCTGGGCCTGCGCGGAGAAGTACTGCTGCCTTGAGAGCTTTTGCAGCATTGCCTCCTTGGCGTCCTCGGCGTCGCGCTTTGCCCACTCCTCGTCTATCTCCTCGGGGCGGAGCACCGAGTCGGCGAGAATGAGCACGTCGTTGTTTTCTATCTTCATTATGCCCGCGGAAATTGCCGCCACCTGCGCTTCCTGCCCTGCGGCGCGGAAGGTGAGAGTGCCGGGAACTATGGCGGTTATGGCGTTGCTGTGCTCGGCAAGCACGCCGTACTGACCGTCTACGGCAGGCACGGTGAGGCTTTCGCACTCGCCCTCGAAGAATATTCTTGTCGCACTTAATATGTGCGCCGTGAAAGTACGCATATCAAACCTCTTTCTTGAGCTGTTCGGCCTTCTTTATCACGTCGTCGAGCGTTCCGACGTTGTAGAACGCCGCTTCGGGATATTCGTCCATCTCGCCGTCGATTATCGCCTTGAAGCCCTTTACCGTCTCGCTCATGGGCACATATACGCCCTTGATTCCCGTGAACTTCTCGGCAACCGACATGGGCTGGGAGAGGAAACGCTGAATCTTTCTTGCGCGGTAGACGGTGAGCTTATCGCTTTCGGACAGTTCGTCCATGCCGAGAATGGCTATGATATCCTGCAGTTCGGAGTACTTCTGGAGTATTTCCTGCACCTTTCTCGCCGTGTCGTAGTGCTCCTGGCCGACGATGTCGGGCTCGAGAATTCTCGAGGACGATTCGAGGGGGTCTACGGCGGGGTAGATGCCCTGTTCTGCAATCTTACGGCTTAAGACGGTCGTCGCGTCGAGGTGAGCGAACGCCGTTGCGGGGGCAGGGTCGGTGAGGTCGTCGGCAGGTACGTATACCGCCTGAACGGAGGTTACCGAACCGCTCCTCGTCGAGGCTATTCTCTCCTGCAGTTCGCCCATATCGTTTGCAAGCGTAGGCTGATAGCCCACCGCCGAGGGCATACGGCCGAGAAGGGTCGAGACCTCGCTGCCTGCCTGGACGAAACGGAAGATGTTATCTATGAAGAGCAGCACGTCCTTATGCTGAACGTCGCGGAAATATTCCGCCATGGTAAGTCCCGTAAGCGCGACTCGCATACGCACGCCGGGCGCCTCGTTCATCTGACCGAATACAAGCGCCGTCTTTTCGGAAACGCCGCTGGCCTGCATCTCGCGCCAGAGGTCGTTGCCCTCCCTGGAACGCTCGCCTACGCCCGTGAATATCGAGTAGCCGCCGTGTTCTGTTGCGACGTTGTGTATGAGTTCCTGTATGAGCACCGTCTTGCCGACGCCTGCGCCGCCGAAGAGGCCTATCTTGCCGCCCTTTGCGTAGGGCTCCATGAGGTCGATGACCTTTATGCCCGTTTCCAGCACTTCCGCGACGGGGCTCTGCTCCTCGAATGAAGGGGGTTTTGCGTGAATGGAATGTCTTTCCTTGGCTTCAGGCGCGGGGCCGCCGTCTATGGGCTCGCCCAACACGTTGAACATTCTGCCGAGCGTACATTCGCCTACGGGTACGGTTATGCTGTCGCCCGTAGCCGTTACCTCCGCACCCCTCGAAAGCCCCTCGCAGGGGCCGAGCATTATGCAGCGCACGACGCCCTCGCCGACGTGCTGAGCAACTTCCATCACATATGTCTTTCCGTCGTTTTCGACCGTCAGCGCGTCCCTGATCTTAGGCAGCACGCCGTCGAACTGAACGTCGGTTACGGGTCCCGAAATATGAACTATTCTTCCCTTATTCACTGGTAGTACCCTCCTTTTTCTTTAGCTGAGCCCTCGCTCCGGCGGCGACTTCGGTTATCTCTCTGGTTATTGCCGCCTGTCTCAATCTGTTATACTGCACCGACAGCTCGCCCATGAGCTTTTCGGCATTGTCGTTTGCCGCCTTCATCGCCGTCATTCTGGCGTGCTGTTCGCTGCAGAAGCTGTCTACCAGCGCGCTGTATATGAAGCCTGCTATGTAGCTCTGCATTACGTTCTTAAGTACGACGGAGACGGACGGCTGATATTCGAAGGGCTCCTTTATGGGTTCCTCCACCGTCGTCGTTATGAACTCCTTGCGGTGGAAGGGCAGAATTCTTGTAAGCATAGCGCTGTCCGTCATACCCTGCATATCCGTATATGCCACATATATCTTGGTGAAAGAGCCCTTGTTGAACTCCTCCAAAAGCACGTCGCATATGCGCCTTGCACGGTGCATGGTAGGGTTCTGCGCGGTGTAGAGAAAGCTCTTTTCGATGGGAATTCCGCGCTGTTCGAAGAGCTGTCTGCCGTACTCGCCGACGACGTACCACTTTATGTCGTTGCCGCCCTCTTTGAGTTCCATCGCCTTTTTTATGACGTTGTAGTTATATGCGCCCGCAAGGCCCTTGTCGCCCGTGATTACAAGGCAGGCAAAAGTACCCGTCAGCTTTTCGTTGACGTCCTTGGGGTAGAAATAGCGGTTTTCGGGCATGTCGTCCTGACGGAATATGCGCTTTATCTCGACTTTAAGCGCCTCGAAAAAGGGACGCGTTCTGTCGAGGTCGGCCTTGGCTTTGCGCATCTTGGTCGAAGATATCAGGTACATTGCACCCGTTATCTTGCGCATGTCGGCAATGCTCGATATACGTTTTTTAATTTCCTGTAAGTTAGGCATATGTCACGCCCCTTACTGCGCCGACCTTGCGTAGTCCTCGGCAAACGCCTTTGCGCAGTCGATTATTTTCTGTCTGAGTTCTGCGGATATCTTGTTGCCCGTCTTTATCTCGTCGCAGATTTCGGGCTGATTTTCGTCGAAGTATGCAATCAGTCTGTCCTTGCACGCGGGGATATCCTCTGCCTTGACCGCCGTGAGCGCGTGCCCGAGCGCAGCGACAAGCACTATTACCTGGCTGTGCATGGGTATGGGGCTGTACTGCGGCTGACGGAGCATCATCATCAGGCTCTTGCCGTAAGAAAGCATGCTCTTGGTGGCGTCGTCGAGGTCGGAGGAGAACTGCATGAACACCTCCATCTCCCTGTACTGCGCAAGATCAAGCCTTATCGCGCCTGCCGCCGACTTCATTGCCTTTGTCTGGGCGTCGCCGCCGACACGCGAGACGGATATGCCTACGTTTACCGCAGGGCGCTGACCGGAGAAGAAGAGGTCGCCCGCAAGGAATATCTGTCCGTCGGTTATGGAAATGATGTTGGTGGGGATATATGCCGAGATGTCGCCCGCCTGCGTTTCGACTATGGGAAGCGCCGTCATGCTGCCGCCGCCCTTTTCGTCGGACAGGTGCGCCGCGCGCTCAAGAAGTCTTGAATGCAGGTAGAATACGTCGCCGGGATATGCCTCACGGCCGGGCGAACGGCCCAGGAGCAGACTCAGCGCACGGTATGCAACTGCGTGCTTGGACAGGTCGTCGTATACGATGAGGACGTCCTTGCCCTGCTGCATGAAGTATTCGGCTATGGCGCAACCCGAATAGGGTGCGATGTACTGGAGAGCCGCGCCGTCGCTCGCGAACGAGCAGACGAGTATGCAGTAGTCCAGAGCTCCCTTCTTCTTGAGCGCTTCCTTGAGGCGCGCAACCGAGCTGGCCTTCTGACCTATGGCGACGTATATGCAGATGACGTCCTTGCCCTTCTGGTTGAGAATGGTATCGATGGCTATCGCCGTCTTGCCCGTCTGTCTGTCGCCTATTATGAGTTCACGCTGTCCCCTGCCTATGGGGAACATACTGTCTATCGCAAGTATGCCCGTCTCGAGCGGTCTGTTTACGGGCTGTCTGTCTATGATGCCGGGGGCGGGAGATTCTATGGGCATATAGCACTCCGCCTCGATGGGTGCGCCGCCGTCCATGGGCGAACCGAGCGCATCTACTACCCTGCCTATGAGCCCTTTGCCTACAGGCACGCCTGCCGTCTTGCCCGTGCGGTATACCGCGCTGCCTTCTTCGACTTCTCTCTCGTCGCCGAAGAGCATTACGCCGACGTCATTTTCGCCGAGCTCCTGCACCATGCCCTTTACGCCGCTTTCGAAAGCGACTATCTCGCCGTATCTGACGAGGTCGAGTCCGCTGACCCTTGCTATGGAGTCGCCGACGGAGAGCACTCTGCCTGCCTCGCTCGCGCCGAGGGACATCTTCCAGCCCTCTATGGCGCTCTTGAGACCTTCAACCGTATCCTTGAGAAGGGGTATGACGCCGCCCGAGGAAAGGTTCTGCCTTATGTCCTGCTTTAACGCGTTCAATCTGCCCTGGGCAGACCAGTCATATACGTTGTCGCCGTACTCCAGACGGAAGCCGCCGACCACCGACTTATCAATTATTATCTCAATCTCGGGGCGTACGCCGTAAGTGCGCTGCAGAAAGTCTGCCATGCCCTGTCTCTGGGCGTTGTCGGGAGGGGTAACGCAGTAGAGCTTTGCCGCAACCTCTTCCGCCTTTTCGCCCTTTACGGGTCTTTCCTCGGCAGAGGGCGCCGCCTTTTTGATGCTCTCCTTGAGCTTCTCAACCCTGCCCTGCGCCGACCAGTCGTATACCTTGTCGCCGTACTCCAGACGGAAACCGCCTATTACGGACTTATCTATAATTACCTCTATCTCGGGGCGCGTGCCGAAGGTGCGCTGCAGAAAGTCCGCAATGCCTGCTTTCTGTCCCTCGTCGGGAGGCGTTATGCAGTAGAGCTTTGCGCTCTTAATTTCCGCGCCTTTCTTCTTTTCAGCCATTTGCCTTGCCCCCGTTCACGCTCTTTAAGAATTCGTCGTATACCGCGCCGTCGCTCTCGGCCGTTCTGGTCTTTTCCATTGCGGCAAGCGTTGCCTTTCCGACTATGTCGGCGACGTCGTCGCCCTTTGCACCGTCAGAGTCCTCGAGACTGCGCTTGAGCCTCTCTGCAAGCGTTGCCTTTGCCTCGGCAGAGACGCCGCTTACGGTTATGTCCGACTGAGCCGTCTTTAAGTAGCTGTCATAGAGCGCGCTGTCGTTTTCGGGCGTACTGCCGACAACGAGCAACTTCTCGGCGGACCTTACTACCATGTCGGCAATCTCGTCGCCGGCCTTGGCCATATATGCGGCACGCTCTTCCTGAGCCCTCTTCTGCCCTTCGGCAACTATGCCCTGGGCGCGCTCCTCGGCCTCGGCGATAATCCTGCGGCCCTCCTTCTCGGAGCGCGAAACGAGTTCCTTGCGGCGCGCTTCCATCTCGCCGTCCAGTCCTGCGAGCTTCTCCTCGCGCTGTTTTTCAAGCTCGGCGATTTCAGCCGTCTTGCGCTCGTGCTCGGCGGCGGTAGTCTTATATTTTTCCTCTCTGTCGTGCATGAATTTGCGGACGGGCTTGAAGAGAATAAGAGAAAGCCCCGTCACAAGTATCAAAAAGTTAAAGACGTGCAGTAAAATCTGCTGCCAATCTATGTTTAAAGGCATAATTATCTCCTTTCCGTAAATTTGTTTTCCGGTGGCGAAAACCAATTTGACGAGTTTCGGGAGGCTCTGCCTCCCCTGCCGCGGCCTTACAGCTCTAAGATATCATAAGTCGCGGCAATTCCGCTGCGGAGGACTCGGGCGACAACCTTTTGCGCCGTAACGCTTTGCGATTTTTACAGCCGCTCAATGACAATCATTAGGACTTATAAAGTGCCGTCTGAATGCAGAGCGGAAAAACTTCAAATCGCGGTCGTCGCATGCCGTCCTGCGGCGGAATATTTTAAAGTACGAATATCAGCAGTATGGAAACGATGAGGGCGTAAATTACGACCGTCTCTATGAAGACGAGGCCGAGCATCAGAGACGAACGGATGTTGCCCGTTGCCTCGGGCTGACGGGCAATGCCCTCGGATGCCTTTGCGATTGCTATGCCCATGCCGATTGCACCGCCGAGCGCTGCAAGTCCGATTGCCACGCCTGCGGCGATTGCCTTGCCTGATACGCTGTTGTCTGCGCTCTCTTCGGCCGTCTCGGCTGCGGGTGCCGTCTGGTCGTCGGTAACCATTACGATTGCCTGTTCTTCAGCCTGCGTCTCTGCGTTTGCAGGTACAGATGCTGCAGCGAATACAGCGATTGCGAGCAGTGCGAAGAGCGCTACTGCTATGAGTGCCATGTACTTTCTTGCCGTTTTCATGATAAAAATTCCTCCGAAATTTTCCGTTTGTTGATTTAGAATGTATTATATCTTTACGCCGCGCCCGAAAGGGCGGACGGTTTTTTTAGAATTTATGCGCGCCTGAAGGGCAGATATCTGCGTCCTTTACGCCGCTGCGGCCTCCGCCGTCTTGCTCTTTCTGAGCTTTTTAGCCTTCTTTACGGGTGGTTCGGTCACCTCGCCGTAATACGTAGCCGTGAGCATTACGAGGACGTATGCCTGAATGACGGCATGCAGCAGGGTGAAGAGCACGCCGACTGCGACGGGCAAAACTATGCTGAGCGAGATGGTGTAATACACGAGCTCGGTGACGAGAAGTCCGCTGAGGAGCGCGCCGAAGAGACGGAAGCTCATGGACACGGGCAGCGAGAATTCCTTAATCGCCCTGCCGAATCCCCTGAGGCCGTTGGTCGCAATGCCGCCGCCCATTATGAACAGATAGGAAAGACAGCCCATTGCAATGGCCGCGTTTATGTCCGAAAGGGGCGCGGGAAGGGAAACGGGATAGCCGTTGACGGCTACGAACTGTATGCCGAACAGCTCGAACAGCGTGCCGAAACATATGTAGCAGCCTGCGGCAAATATGTAGCAGCCCAAAATGTTGTTGCTGTGGGGGCTGCTGCCCTTAGCCATGCCGTCAAAGAAGGACACAAGGCTCTCTATGCACAGCTGGAACTTGCCGGGGACATCCTTGAAACGGGGCACTGCAAATATCCTTATGAGTATCGCCGCAAGGAGCAGAACGCCGGTGACTATCATCGCCGAAATCGCCGCGGGATTTACCGCCCAGCCGAAGAGATTTATCTTCTTCTCCTCGTGCAGAACGGCATCCTTGAGTTCGTCCGAAATGCTGCCCGACCTCTCCGCAGAGCCGATGAGTATGGCCCCCACGAGAGAGATGATGAGCACCAGAGCCACCGCCGCCAGTATGAAATATTTTTTACTTACGGGTTTTTTGACTGTATTCATAGACCTCTCCGCCTCCGCCGCACGGCCGCTGATGTCGCCGCCGAACGTCGGAAAGTATAAAATTAGTTGCGCCTGCAACTTTAATGACTTAAAATTAACCGCACTCGCTTGCCGTGCGGAGCATAAAAAAATGACGCCGCGGCAGGAAAAACCTGTCGTATGCGGCGTCCGACTCGTCTTAAAGACACGGGAGAAACGCGCGAGGGCACATCGCCTTCGCCTGAACTTCCCGACGCAATTGTACGCCGCAGATCGGATTTGTCAACCCGACCGATTTACCCCTTGTCATCTGAACTTATTTTACGACAATCTCGCCTGTCTGTCAAACGTTAGACGGCACTTTTTCGCATTTTAAATATAATAAATACTTAACAAAAGGTGCATTTACGGGCATAATATGGCATAAAATGGCGGCATTTTCAGCGTTTTATAATCTTTTCGAGGGCGAGATACTGCACGCCCATCCCTGCCGAAAGATAGAACTTTTCAGCGCTGTCGTTGCCCTCGTAGACGTGCAGCGTAAGATTATATGCGCCGCATTCGGCGGCAAAATCTTCGACGCGCGCAAGCAGTTTATGCCCTATTCCGCATCCTCTTGCCCCCTCGTCCACGCACAGATCGTCGAGATAGAGCGTGGTTATAGCCGTCCTGGAGGGGTCCTGCTCGCGCATTATCCGACAGAATGCATAGCCGAGCACCTTTCCCTCCCTTTGACAGACAAAGACGGGCGAGTCGGGGTCGGCGAATATGTCCTTGAGCTGAGCCGCCGAATACTTGCGCGTGCCCCTTTCAAACAGGTCGGGCCTTATCTCTTCGTGGACGGCGTGAACCTGCCCTAAAAGCGCAAGCACGGCGTCCGTATCTCCTTCCTCCGCCCTTCTTATGATATAATCCATACTTATACCTCCCGTACGGCGCGCCACGCTCTTGCGACCGCCGCCATATTGCTATATATATAATTATAATGTCGCACGCGCGCACAGTCAAATATATACGTACAGTCGTTCAGGCCGCGCGATACAGAATGGCGCCCTGCCGCATTACGCGGCAGGGCGCACCTGTCTTAAGCTTATATGTCGGACGGGGAGACGGGGGAACATCGCCCTGTCCGAATCTTATGTTGTCTGCCGCTTATTATTCTGCGGCATTCTCTTCCTTCTTTGCAGCCTTTTTCTTTGCGGAGATTATCGCCCAGGCGCCCCAACCTGCAAGAGCTACGACTACGACCGCATCGGCGATGAGCATTATTCTTACCCACTTGGGCATTCTCATGCCTATGATGTTGAGGTTCATTGCGTTGCTGTTTGCGACGGTGTAGAGGATGTTCTTGGTAGCCTTCTGCATTGCCGCCAGAGTGGTTGCATCGGCGCCCTTTCTGTCGATGTCAGGCGTCCTTGCACCCTGTGCAAGCGACAGATCGCCGCCCGCCCTTATCATCTGGTCAGCGTTCATGTAGTTCTTGAGCGCATAGTCGGTTATTACCATGCCGTTGAAGCCCCACTCCTCGCGAAGGACCTGCGTAAGGAGCGCATAGCTGCCGCCTGCCCACGTAGTGCCGAGACGGTTGAACGAGGACATTATCGCCGTAGTGCCTCCCTCCTTGACGGCTATTTCGAAGGGCTTGATATAGATTTCGCGCAGAGCCTGCTCGTTGAACCAGGTAATGAGGCCGTTGGTGTCGCGGTTTGTCTCCTGCTCGTTTACGGCAAAGTGCTTTACCGTGCAGTATACGCCCTTTTCAGCGCAGCCCTTGACTACCTGAGCGGCGAGTCTGCCCGAAAGCAGGCCGTCCTCCGAATAATACTCCCAGTTTCTGCCGCCGAATGCGCTTCTGTGAATGTTGACTGCGGGAGCATACCAGCCCGAGTAAGGCATCTTGTCGCCGCGCTCGTTGCCTATTATGCCCTCGTTGCCGACCATCTTGCCCATTTCATAGGCAAGTTCTTCGTTCCAGGATGCGCCGAGTACGGTCTCTGCCGCATAGGTGCAGGTGTCGTATACAGGCACGCTGTCGCCCACGCCCATGAAGCTGGTGAAGCCGCTGGGGCCGTCGGAGTCGGTTGTGGGAGGTTTGCCTATCTTGTCCATGAGCTCTATCGTCTGATAGTTGCCTATTTACGTGTTAAAGTTGTTCGGATTTAACACCGTAGCGCATTATAGCATACATTTTTTAACCCGTGTCATTTTCAGATTATTCTGTATGATAGTCAGAAAATTCGGCAGCCGAACCCAGACCGTCGGCTGCCGAACCATATTTTTTAAGGCAAAAAAGACTAAAATTAATCATTTTACGCAAAATAAGCGACATTCTGCGCCAATCACAGCCACTTTCTGAGATTGCCGTCGCCATATTCCGCAAACGCCGCGGCAAACGCCTTTCTCTGCTGTCTGGAGACGGCCAGCCTCTTGCCGGCAACTATAACGCTGTCGCCGAGCAACTGTTCGGCATGGTATCACTACCGAGGGATTTTAAGGCTGTTCGCCGAATATGAAAAACGCAATATACAGTAGTTTTATACGCCATAATTCTACCATATATTGTGTTTTACCCAATTACTCTCAACGCCCGCTCAATACCCCTCTCAAATCAGTCCGTTGGAGGGGTTTTAGCGTATTCTTTACTTAATAATCCATGATGAAAAACACAGGGATTGAATAAAATCAACCCCTGTATTTATTTTATTTTTTTGTAACAGTCTCTATTATATCTGCTATGTTTGTAGTCATAGCAGGAGCCGCATCTCCTTTTAACAAACCTGTATCGGAGCGACTGAACAAAGAATTTATTATTAATGCACGCTCCCTGTCAGTTATAGCCTTCCCTTGAATTAAAGACAAATAATAATATGAAAGCTGCTCCCTTTCTTTAGCATCTCTTGCCAGATGAAAGGAACTTAATGCCATTTTCACAAAAATACGTAAAACATAGATTGCAACACCAGCAACAACTGTTACAATCGCTGAATTTTTAAGAATATCAAACCAATGAGATTGCTCGTCAAAAACATTCGGCACAAACGCAAGAATACAGATAAGCATAGCAACAATTGCTATAGCAACCCCACAACTAAACCCAAACCACAATTTACCTTTCTTAGAGTACATATTATGCATTTGCTTCCAATAGTCCGCAGGTTTCTCTATTCTTAATTTGTTTTCATACAGATTTTCCAAATCAGCACAACGCTTTTCTTTTTGATCGAAATATGTCTTACTTTCTTCTTCAAGCTTTTTAACAGCCTCAATATTTTTATTTTTTATTTCTTCAATTCTTTGTTCTTGCGAATGGAAAGCAACTGTATATCTATTGTTTAATTCAGCATATGCATCGGAAGCAGCCTTTACATTTTCAGAGAACTGCCCAAGTCCTTCTTTAGTCATTCCTTGAACTTGCTCAATTATCTTTAAATAGTTAAGCCCTTCAATAAAACCTAAGTGACTACTTGCATATCCATGTATTTGAGCACCTGGCTCTCCTTTCAATACACATTCCAATCCTTCAAAATAATAGTTTTCTTTTGTTTTATTATTTATAAAAAACTGAGCCAGTTTAGTCTTTGAATAAAGATAGTCAGATTTAATATAATTATATGAATTATTTAAATAATTTCTTCCGTTGTTGGTATCATTTCTATCATAGTATTCTTTGGCATTATTAAAATAATTTTGAGCACTTATTAACTTATTATAATAATCATTTAAAACGCGTATTTTTTTAGTGTCCTTATCGTCCCAGAATTTTAACTCATTATCAATAAAATCAATATACTGTTTTGCACTTGTAATCACAATATCAGAAAACTCTGGTTCAGATACCATTTTATACCTTATGGGAATTGCTTTTATAATCAATTTTTTATCGGCAAAATATTTATCCATCTCCTCTGGATATTCCGAAAATTTATTTTGTGCTTCAGCTATATTTACTTCTTCCGCCATGTAATTTTCCTCCTTAGCATTAAAGCGTTTTACGATTTTTATTAAGCCAATATCAGCGAATTTACTCGCTGTACTTATAGGTGATGATTGACTGGTTAACCTTATAGATAGCCTCTTTTTTCTTATTGGTGCTTTTCTCAAGAAGTCCGTATTCCGTCAGGCTGTTGAGTATTTTAAGCGCCCCCGCCTTTGTCATTGAACCCTGAATATATTCAAGGAAAGTCTTATAGTTGAAATATCCATCAGCATTATGGACGATTATTTTTTTCAAATAACCCATCTCTGTCGAAGTAAGTGAATCGCCCGACTTTTCAAGGCTATCGTTTATATTTTCAAGATTTTTATATAGCAAACTGTATTTTGTTGCAACCTCTAATATATAACCGAGAAAATACGTAAGGTCATTGTGCATCAGCCTTGTATTAACCAGCGCCTTATAATAATCTTTTTTATTGTCGTTGATAGCTTCACTGATAAACAACGGCGCAGCAGGAATTTTATAGAGTATGTTTAACCAAAATGAAACCATCCTTGCCGTTCTGCCGTTATAATCAAAATAGGGATGAACATATACCATATAGTAATGGCAGATATGCGGCAATAGTAAACCGTATTTTTTAATGTTTTCAGCGTCATTTACGAAGGCAAACAAGCTGTCCATACACTTTTCGATTTCGGACACCGGCGCGCCGTCAAAATCGCCTATAAATACGGTATCGTCACGATAATAAGCTCCTTCTTTAAGCATATCTTCTTCATCAAGGCAATCTTTACTTAAAATATTGTAAAGTTTCAGCAGGTTATCTTTATTGAAAGTCGGCCGATCGTTGAAAATGTATTTGACTGCATCTAACATGTTTTTTATTATTATGTCGTTGCGGTCTTTAAGTTCCTGCTTTTGGTATATCTCCTTAACACGCTTATGGGTTGTATTGACATTTTCTACGTTAAGAGTACCTTCAACTTCCGAATAAAGCCTAGACATTAACATATCGTCCGTATGTCTGTCGAAAATTGATTTCTGATACACCTCCATATCTTCAAGATAGGTAGACATATATTCATTAATTTTTTCCGAGAGATACTGCCCCTTGACATAATAACAACACTTAGAGTTAAACGTCTTTAGCGGCAATTTGAATATACGCTCTTCTCCTTCCTGTATGAGCTTATCTTTCTCATTAAAAAAATCTGAGAGCTCATCCTTTGACATCATTATGCTAAGTTTTTGGTTGTACCGCAAATCCTCTATACTGTAATAATTTGCGCCGAACACTAATTCATCTATCTTATACTTTTCCATTAATTATTCCTCACTTTTTGTCAACTAAATTATAATTGCGTTTTCAATAATTTGTCAACTATATTGTAAACTAAATTATAAACTAAATTTTAATATTTTAAACATACTTAGAAAATAATCTTTATGGCGAAATTGCACTATCATAGTCAATATCATTGACATAATTTCTTACAATCACTAAGTTTTTCTAACTTTTGAATTATTTTAGACTATTCATCGTCTGTGACTTTTTTACCTAGTTTACTTATAATTGTTGCAACGTTATTTTTTCAATAGTTTACCTCTAAACTATTGACAACGTTTACATCTGATATTGTAATTTAGTATTAAATCACGGCGCGTTGATTTTACCCAACGCGCCGCCTCCGCTTTTCAACTAAATATATACTCTGCCTGCAAAATATCCGATATATAAATCTCTATTCCGTACTTCCCTATGCCGCCCACAATCAGCACTTCATTATTAAAGGCTGAAAAATACAAGTTATCAACATTGAAGCCATACTTATCTACAAGCTCTGTAAGCTCCGTTATCGTCAACTCTTTTGTTCTGTTTTTTAATGACCGTCGTATATTTACATAATTTTCAAGTTCTGCGGTTGCGGCAATATCGGCCGTAATTTTAAGACTGCACTTGCCCGTCAAAGCCATTTCCTTCCCCGAAGCGGACAAGCTATATACGCCATTGTCAAATTCAAAAACAATGCTGTTTCCTTCCGGAGTTATTCTGTCAATTTTCGTGTCATGCAGTCCGTACTGCATCAGAGCATCAAACACTTTATTCATATTCCACCACTTACATTTGCAACTTATACCAATATATTAGCAAGCTTGGCTCATTCAGTCAATACATGTTGACATTTTAGCACGGCTGATTTATAATATAGATACTTATGAATATGATTAACCAAATTCCCGAAAATATCGTACCTGTGCTCAAGGCGCTTGGGGACGATACGAGGGCGAAGATTTTTGAAATGCTGAAGGGCGGAGAGCTGTGCGCCTGCAAGATTTTGGAGGGGCTGAATATAACTCAGCCCACCCTCTCCCACCACATGAAGATTTTGTGCGACTGCGGTCTGGTCATTGCACGCAAGGACTGGAAGTGGACGCACTATTCGATAGACAAAAACGCACTTGAAAGCCTTAAAAACTGGCTTGAAATTACGGAGGAAAAGTAATATGCCCTGCGCAAAAGTTAAAGAATGCATCTGCCCCAAAGTGAGCTGCCCTAATCACGGAATGTGCTGCGAATGCGTCAAAAAGCACCGCGACACCGACAGCCTGCCCTACTGCCTGTTCCCCGATAACGGCGGCGACAAGTCGAACGAAAACCACTACCGTGTTCTTAAAAAGCGGTTTGAAGGCGAGGACAAATAATGGAATACACTCTTGAAGAAAAATACGATTTAATAAAGAAAGCCGTGCTTAAATGCAACAGCAAAAACCCCGTAGAGATTGCCCGTTCGGTCATGGACGAGGACTTCGTAAATATGCACGGTCCCGAACACCACTTTTTGGACGGAGCGGCGTTTCTGATGGCATATTACAACGCCGGCGGAGCAATTAACCCCGATATATGCCTTGATGAACTTGCAAAGCGCACTATTAAGATGCCCGGCGCTATGTGCGGTTATTGGGGAGTTTGCGGCTCGGTTGCGGCTGTGGGTGCAGCCCTCTCAATCATTCACGGCACGGGGCCTCTTTCAACAAACGAGTACTATGCGGACAATATGAAGTTCACCTCTTCCGTCATCGCCAAAATGGCTGAAATAGGAGGAGCGAGGTGCTGCAAGCGCAACGCCTTCCTCTCCCTCTCTACGGGCGCGCAATTCGTAAAAGATCACTATAATATTCCCCTGGAAACGGGCGAAATAGTCTGCGACTACTATACAAATAATGCACAATGCCTGGGCAATAAGTGTCCCTATCATCCTAAATCCATTTAGTGTCAAATAAAGTTCAGAGGCGGAGCCGATGAAATCGGCTCCGCCACTTCTGATTGTTCAACTTTTAACTTACTTCTTTTTGTAGCCGCACTTGGGGCATACACCCTTGTCATTCAGCGCTATGCCGCAGAGAGGGCAACGCTCGATGTTGTTCTTGGTTACAAACTCCTCGGATGCCGCGTTTACGCCGCTCGTGAAGGTCAGCTTTGCGATGTTGAGCTTGTCCTTCAGAAGTTCGTACACAATCTTGATCATGCCCTCGACGGTCATGGTCTCCTTGGTTACTACAAGGCGACAATCGGGATATGCCGTAGCAAGCTCGGTCTTGAACGCCTCGCCCTTCATCTGATTGTTGGGATGACCGTTCTTTATGCCCTGCTTTTCGTACACATCGAGAATGGCGGGCAGAAGAGGGTCGTCCTCCCTCAGAATGAGCGCGTGGTCAAAATTCTTCAATACGGCCCACGCAGTTTTCTGAATTTCGTTGCAGGGGAATACCATATTGACGCCTTCGTTGACGCTGTCTTCCACCTCAATGGTAAGAACGCCCGTATGTCCGTGAAGGTACTGAGCTTCGCCCTTGAAGCCGTAGAACCTGTGCGCATACTGCAATTCGAGTTTAGTGATGCTTCTCATAAAATAGCCTCCTGATGTTTATATGTGTAAGGTAAAAACCTACGGTTTACTGTTTGAGTTTTCGGCAGTTCGGGCAGAGATAGTTTACTTTCAGATCGTATGAAAGTATGGGCTCGCCGAGCTGCTCCGAAAGGCTTGCGGTAAGGTCGGAAAAGGTTATGTCCGACAATGCCTTGCACCTGCTGCATACCAGGTGATCGTGCTTTTTAATCTTGTCATAGCGGTCGGGACTGCCCTCCACCGACACTCTGCGTATAGCTCCCTCTTCGCAAAGCGAGTTGAGATTGTTATATACCGTCGCAAGCACCGTCTTGGGCGCAATCTGCCGAAGCTGAAAGAACACCTGCTCGGCAGTCAAATGCTCCGCTGAGTTGTTAATTATTTCCAGTATAAGTTTTCCGTTACGCGTCATCTTCTTATCTCTTCCGTCTCAAGCCCTGCAATTTGAGGATATTGTATTCCGACACAAGCCGAACGACTAAAAATGCTGTTCGGCTGTCAGCGCAGAAATTTGTTAATTAGCTGCAAACCGCCTGAGCCTTTCCTTCAGAACTCCCCTCTCCTTTAGGGGCTCCCTGTCTTAAACACATTTTATTTTTAGAATTATTCTATTTCTAATTTGATTATATCAGAAGGTATGTCTCCTGTCAATAGCTTTTTTAAAATTTATTGTGAAATAAAGTATGCAGCGGACAAAGGCGTTAAAACACATATACAACAAAAAGTAACCCTCCCGCTTAGCGGGAGGTTCTTCATTTTCGGGCACAGCCCTAGTTTACTAGACCGAGTGCTAAGC
>CALVPT010000013.1 GCA_944354125.1 uncultured Clostridia bacterium
GGATTTGTGCCTGATTATCCTTTAAATATGGCATAATTTGTTAATTTTATCAGGTGCAAGTCCCCGCTGCTCCACCAAAAACACAGACGCACATTTTTGTGTGGCTGTGTTTTTTTCTTCCGTGGGACAGCATTGGGAGCTTGCGGGAAGGCAACCAAATATTTGCGCAGGTCTGAGGGTCTGCCGAAGACTTAGGTAGTCTCCTCGGATTGGGCTGTCAACCGTGCA
Source organism: uncultured Clostridia bacterium (assembly GCA_944354125.1). Lineage (GTDB taxonomy): Bacteria > Bacillota > Clostridia > Christensenellales > Borkfalkiaceae > Coproplasma. The sequence continues at coordinate 229 of CALVPT010000013.1, forward strand.
CTGCGCTCAAGTGAAAGTCCCCGCCGCTCCACCCAAAAATTAAACCGATTGCGTTTGTCTTATGCAAAGGCTTTTTGCATTTTTATCTTTTATCGGCAAGATATTACCATAAATTTTACATGGAGAGTCGCGTTAGTTGCGGCATATTGCCGCAACGATTGAATTTTTGTGATTTTTGGCATACCCCTTGAAAGAGCATAATTTATGGTGTACAATATTTACTGAAACTTGGGAGGATGTTTTTATTATGGAAATGAGAAGATTCGGAAAATCCGGAAGAATGGTGACTGAAATAGGACTGGGCACCTGGCAGCTCGGAACGCGCTGGGGCGACCCGTTCAATCACGAAGAGGCAATGAAGATTTTGCAGGCGACGTATGACTCGGGCATTACGCTGATAGACACGGCCGACATATACAACAACGGCAACAGCGAAAAGACCATAGGCGAATTCATAAAAGCTCACCCCGACCACTTCTACATAGTCACAAAGTGCGGCAGAGGACTGAACCCCCATACCGCCGAAGGATATACTGCCGAGGCAATGGAGAAATTCATTGACGGAAGCCTTGAAAGATTGGGACTGGAAAGGCTGGATATGGTGCTTTTGCACTGTCCACCCTCCCCCGTCTTCAGAAATGCCGAACTTTTTGAAGGCCTTGACAAAATAGTAAAAAAGGGTAAAATTGCAGGCTACGGAGTAAGCATTGAAAAGGTCAGCGAAGGTCTTGACGCCCTCGACTTCAACATCTCCGCCATAGAAGTCATATATAATATGTTCCGCCTTAAGCCCGAAGAGCAACTCTTCCCCAAGGCTAAGCAAAAGGACGTGGCAATCCTTGCAAGAGTGCCGCTTGCGAGCGGACTTCTTACGGGTAAATACACTAAGGACACTAAGTTCGGCGCTAAGGATCACCGCACATACAACCGCCACGGCGAGAGCTTTGACAAGGGCGAAACCTTTTCGGGCGTGGACTACGAGACGGGACTTAAGGCAGTCGATGAGCTTAAAGCGCTTTTCAAAACGGACGACCTTGCCCCCTATGCCCTCCGCTGGATACTGATGAACGACGCCGTAAGCGCCGTCATACCCGGCGCGAGCAGAAAGGAACAGATTATATCCAACATACGCGCCGCAGAGCTGGACGCACTCACCGACGAACAGATGAGGGGCGTAAGAGCGATTTATGACAAGTATATACGCGCCTCCGTCCACCCCAACTGGTAATTACGATATTTCCCTGCACTGAGTGCAGGGAATTTTTTTTATTTCTAAACACCTTTTTTATCCTATGCAAATTATGCGCGATATTTATTATTGCCTCATAAAAATGCTTGCCACGCGCAAGATATTATGATATACTTATTAGGTCAACTGCACTGCGGAGGTATAGCTCAGTTGGTTAGAGCGTTTGCTTGACATGCAAAAGGTCATTGGTTCGAGCCCAACTATCTCCACCACCTTAAAATAATCCGAGCCCTTTGGTTTCTGCCGATGGGTTCGGATTTTTATTTTGTCTTCTTGCTTGGAAAAGTTTTCTGCGGGCGACCGCAAAGCTTTACTTATGACCAAATTTCAGTTATATTTTTTCTATTAAAAAAGTATTGTACTTTTGCCTTTATTTACTTGACATACCACCTTTGCTCTGCTACTATTTCTTCTGTTAAATTAGTTAGCCGAAGTTTACTTTTTGGCATAACCGTAACATATGTGGAGATATAGAAAAAATTGAATACCTTTGCTTTGATTGTAATCATTACGGCAATTGCAGGCGTAGGCGGAACGGGCATAGGCGGCCTTATCGGCGCGCTGTTCAACCGAAATTCCGAAAAGGTAGTCAGCCTGCTTCTGAGTTTTGCCGGCGGCGTAATGCTCGCCGTAGTCTGCCTTGACCTTCTGTTGGATGCGCTAGGTCAGAACGGGGGCGCCGTATGGAACACCTTTATGGTAATAGGCATGGTAATTGTCGGATACGGCGTAGTATACCTTCTGAATTTCTGGATAGACAAGGCGACCAACCACGAAGTGCCGCACATCGACAAGAATCACCCCAAGACAGCCGACCAGCTTTCCGAACTCATTCACAGCGACCACTACGAAGTACATAAGAAAGCCAACACGAGAAGCAGTCTGTTCATAGGCGGCGTTGTAATGGCCTGTGCAATAGCGCTGCACAACCTGCCCGAAGGCATGGTAATAGGCGCGTCCTATGCGCAGGATCCCGACGCAGGACTTGCACTTACAAGCGGACTTGCGCTTGCAATAGTCATCGGACTTCATAACATACCCGAAGGCATGAGCGTTTCCGTCCCCCTGATTGCAGGCGGAATGGGCAAGGTTAAGGCGACTATACTGACGGCAATTACGGGCGCTCCCACCATCGTAGGCGCGATGATAGGTTTCGGTCTCGGCACCATAGGTCCCATAAGCCTGTGTCTGTCCCTGAGTTTTGCAAGCGGCGCAATGCTGTACGTGGTATTCGGCGAACTCCTGCCCGAATCCATACTCATATGGCGTTCCAAAGCGCCTGCGTTTGCAATGCTGATAGGTTTGCTCGTCGGCGTAATGATAATATTTATTTAAACTATGAAACAGCGCATCGGTTAGTCCGATGCGCTCTGTTTTTACAAAATATGCGCGCAGACGGGCTGTTTTGCCCGTCTGCGCGCATTCTCTTTTACAGCGTTTTCAGCGTTTCAAGGGCGCTGTCTATGACGTCGTCCATGTCGAAATACTTGTACTGTCCTAGCCTGCCGCCGAAGATTACCTTATCTTCCCTGTCCGCAAGCTCCTTGTACTTAAGATACAGCTTGCCGTTCTTTTCGTCGTTGACGGGATAGTAAGGCTCGTCCCCGAGCTTCCACGTCGACGAATACTCGCGCGAAATTACCGTCTTGGGCGAGGTTGAATCGAACTCGAAGTGCTTGTGTTCGATTATCCTCGTATAGGGCACATCATATGCGGTATAGTTGATTACCGCGTTGCCCTGATAGTTGGGGCAATCCAGAACCTCGGTTTCAAACCTCACCGAACGGTATTCGAGCGCGCCGTAACAATAGTCATAGTACCTGTCTATCGCACCCGTATAGATTACCTTGTCCGCCATGGCAAGGTATTTTTCCTTATCCGCGAAGAAATCGCAGCCGAGTTTCACCTCTACTCCGTCAAGCATCTTTTCGATTATCTGGGTATAGCCGCCGACGGGTATGCCCTGATACCTGTCGTTGAAATAGTTATTGTCGAAGGTAAACCTTACGGGAAGCCTCTTGATTATGAACGCGGGGAGCTCCGTGCACTTTCTGCCCCACTGCTTCTGCGTATAGCCCTTGACAAGCTTTTCGTATATCGTCTTTCCGACGAGGTTTATCGCCTGCTCCTCGAGGTTCTGCGGATTATCCGTATAGCCCTCCGCGCGCTCCTCCTCTATCCTCTTCTGCGCCTCGGCAGGGGTGAATATGTCGCGCCACAGCTTGGTGAACGTATTCATGTTGAACGGCATATTGTAGCACTCGTCCTTATACCTTGCCACGGGCTGATTTATGTAGTTGTTGAACTCCGCAAACTGATTTATATACTCCCATATCGCCTTGTTGTGCGTATGGAATATATGCGCGCCGTAGCGGTGCACGTTTATGCCTTCTACCTTCTCGGTATAAATATTTCCGCCGATATGGTCGCGCTTTTCAAGGACGAGCACGCTCTTGCCCCTCTTTTTGAGTTCGTATGCGCATACCGCGCCGTATAAGCCGCTGCCGACTATAAGATAATCGTACATATGATATCACCTCGTAAATTAGTTTTGCGCTCCGCCGTTGGCATATGCGCATCCATAAGATTTAGCTCTCTTTCGCATAAGATTATACCATCTGCGCACGCGGCTGTCAATACGGAAAAATACGCAGCCCGTTAAGACTGCGTATTTCCAAAGAGAGAATATGAAAAAAGTTAAGTGTGGTCTGGTTTCTTTTTGTGCTTAAAGTATAGCAAGGCAATGTGTAAAACATATGAAAAGAAAGAGATATTTATATAAACATTTGACGAGCAAATATCTTCACAATTTCACTCCTTACTATACGCATCCTGAAAGCTTACTCATTAGTCGCAAAACCTCTCGTAGAGCGCCCCGGCGACCTTGAGGCCGTCCGCCGCGGAAGAGGTTATGCCGCCGCTGTAGCCGCTGCCTTCGCCGCAGGGATAGAGATTTTTAAGGCTTACCGACTGCATATCCTGTCCCCTGACTATCCTGACGGGCGAGGAAAAACGCGTCTCCACCGCAGTTAAAATTGCATCGGCACAGTCAAACCCCTTAAGCCGCTTTGCCATGTCGGGAATGGCTGCCCTGAGCGCCTGACAGGCAACCTCAGGCAACACTTCGTCCATCGGCGCAAAGGCTGTGCCTGAAGCATATGTGGGGGTCAATTGCCCGAATGCCGAGGAATTTCTGCCCCTTAAAAAGTCGCCGACGAGCTGCACGGGAGCACGATAGTCTGACCCTCCGCAAAGATATGCGCGACGCTCTATTTCTCTTTGAAAACGCACGCCCGCAAACAGGTCGTCCGCACCGAAGTCGGAGCGGCGCATCTGCACCATGAGCGCCGAATTGGAATTTCTGCCGTCCCTTGCGTGCAGGCTCATTCCGTTTACGACCACGCCTCCCTCCTCGCTGGCGGCAGGAATGACGACTCCGCCGGGGCACATGCAGAAGGTGAAGACCGTGCGCTCGTGAGCGTGGCTGACGAGCTGATAGTCTGCCGCGGGCAGCAACTTATAGCTTTCGCCGTACTGCGCGAAACCGATATCGGCAGCCGAATGTTCGATTCGCACGCCGACGGCAAAGTCCCTGGCCTCCATATAGATTCCGCTTGCCGACAGCATTTCGAACGTATCCCTTGCGGAATGGCCTATGGCAAGCACGGCGGCATCGACGGGCAGCGTACGCCTTCCGCCTTCCTTGACGTCTGTGAGCACGAGCGCCTTAAGCGCGCCGCCCTCGCTCTCTATTCCGTCGAGACGGGTATTGAACAGATATGTTCCGCCGTTTCGGGTAATATATTTGCGTATGTTCTGAAGTACGACAAACAGAATGTCGCTGCCGACGTGAGGCTTATTGAGATACGCGATGTCCTCGGGCGCGCCGAAACGTACAAATAAATCGAGCACGTCTGCATTTAAACTGTCCTTGGTGCGCGTGTTGAGCTTGCCGTCAGAAAACGCGCCCGCGCCGCCCTCGCCGAACTGCACGTTGGACTGGGTATTCAGCTTACCGCCTCCGAAAAAATTCAGAATTGTCGCCCTGCGCTCCTCCACGCACTCGCCGCGCTCGATTATTATGGGTTTAAACCCGTGCTCTATGAGCCTTATGGCGCAGAACAGCCCCGCAGGTCCGCCGCCTATAACCGCAACTGCAGGGGAAGACGATATGCGCGCAAACGTCCGCTCCTCTGCGCGTTCCTCCCTTTCGGACACGGCGACAGAATAGAGCCAGAATATATTGCGCTTGTCCCTGGCGTCGAGCGACTTTTTAAGTATCCTGAAATACCTGAAACGCGACCTGAATTTCTTTTCCACCGCCGCCTTGAGCTGACTTTCGGGAAGGGTTATGGGAAATTTTATGTTGTCTATGCGGCGTATCATGCGCCCTCCTTTGAACTTTCCTTTGCAATTGCCGCCGCGGCGTGCATTCCGCTTGAAAATGCCCACGTGAGGTTATATCCTCCGCAGTCGCCGTCGAGGTCAACCACTTCGCCGACGAGGTAAAGCCCCTTTTTGAGCTTGCTTTCAAGATTTTCGTTTACCTCTGAAAAGGGTACTCCGCCCTTGGTGACCTGTGCGTAGTCGAACCCGAGACTGCCCGTGACTTTGAGCGTGAAGTTCTTGACGAGTTCTGCAGCGCGCTCGAGCGGAGCGCCGTCTGCGCGGCGCATTATCGCCCTGCCCGTCTGGTTGTGCAGGCTGCCCGACAGGAGTTCGGAATACTCGTAGCCGAGCGACTGCTTCTTTCTCATATTTTCAAGCACCTCTTCGCGCGTGAATTCGGGAAGAAATTCGATAGAGATGGTGACGTCCTTAAGGTCGGCTATATGCGAAGATATGCCGAAGACCGCATTGCCCGAAACGCCGTAGTCGGTGAATATCACGTCGCCCTGACTTCTTGCGATAAGCGCGCCGTCCGAAGAAAAGGCACTGAGGTTGCATTCCGTGCGTATGCCCTTCAACGTCTTTATGTAGGTCGTATCCGTCTTTAGCTGTACGAGCGAGGGATACAGCGGCGTTACGCTGTGACCCATGCTCCTTGCAAGATTGAAGGCGTTGCCGTCGGTCAGAAACTGTTTCTGGGCGCACCCTCCTGCGGCGAGAACCACCTTGTTTGCGGCGAGTTTTTTGCCGTCCGAAAGAGAGAGCGAAAAGCCGCCGCCCACCGCCGTCACTTTTGAATTTAAAAATACCTCCGCACCCGATAAGCCTACCTTTCTTATAAGGCAATCGGAAAGCGATGACGCCTGCTTGCCCGAAGGATATATTTTGCCCGACTTGTCCGAGGTAAAGAGGCTGTCGAACAGCCCCAACACGTCGTATTCGCGGCAAAGGCGTGCGGCAAGCGGAGCAAACGAGCCGTGGAAATGGCAGGGCGACATATCCGTGTTGGATACATTGCCCTGTCCGTTGCCCGTTGCGGCAAGTTTTTTGCCGAGTCTTGCGCCTGCCTCGACTATCGCCACGGAGAGCGAGGGAGCAAATTTTTTTAAGCTGACGGCGCAGGCAAGCCCTGCCGCACCGCCGCCGATTATCGCTACGTCAAATTTATGCATAGCAAGATTTTACACCCTTTGCCCCTTTGCTGTCAACAGCTGAGCTCCTCAAGTATGCGTTTAAGCTCGGCAAGGTGCAGTTTTTCATCCTCGATGATGCGCACTATAAGCGCCTTGAGCGTGCCGTCCTTAAGGCGGCAGAGCATCTTTTCGTAGCCGTATATGGCATACTTTTCGCCCATTATGTCGTCCTCTATCATATTTGTAAGCGAACGCGAATAGGCGACGAACTTGGTTGAATAGAAGTTGAACTGTGCGGGCGGCTGGAATGTATATACGGGCTGCGTGCCGAGGTTTATGAGAGCTTCGCCCAAAAGGTCGAGGTGAGTCATCTCGGCTATGGCTATGCTCATGAGGCTTTCGGCATAGTTCTTATAGCCGCAATGCGCGAAGTTTAACGAATGATAAACGTACTGCAAAGTCGCGTTGAGTTCACCCGAAGGCGTGGCATACGCCGCCGAGATTATGCGCGCGGAGACGGGGTCGCAGCAAAGTGAATCGAGCGAGGGATAGGGCGCATCGACGATTAAGGGTTTGGGCATATAAAAAACACTCCTTTAAAAAATACTTTACTACCAAAGTATTCTTAAAAGAGCGTTTTTGTCACCTTGAAATATTTATCTCGCTTTACTTGCCGGTCTGCGCACGAATGATGATGTCGCGCCGCATCCGATTGCCTTTACCGGGCAGACGGAAGAATTTTCTTTAAGAACTGACCCGTATAGCTCTTATCGCAGGCGGCAATCTCTTCGGGAGAGCCGACGGCAACGATAGTGCCGCCCTTGTCGCCGCCCTCGGGGCCGAGGTCTATGAGATAGTCCGCCGTCTTTATCACGTCGAGGTTGTGCTCAATGACTATTACGGTGTTACCTCCCTCTCTCAGTCTGGTGAGTATCTTTATGAGCTTATCGACGTCGTAGGTATGCAGTCCCGTAGTCGGCTCGTCGAGGATATAAACCGTCTTGCCCGTGCTGCGCTTTGAAAGCTCGGTTGCAAGCTTTACCCTCTGCGCCTCGCCGCCCGAAAGGGTGGTCGCGCTCTGTCCGAGTTTGATATACCCGAGTCCCACGTCGAGAAGGGTCTTGAGTTTGTTGTATATCGACGAGACGGGCTTGAAAAATTCGCAGGCCTCCTCGACAGTCATATCCAGGACGTCGGATATCGACTTGCCCTTATACTTTACCTCTAAGGTTTCCCTGTTGTAGCGCTTTCCGCCGCATACCTCGCAGGGGACGAAGATGTCGGGCAGGAAGTGCATTGCAATCTGCAATATGCCGTCGCCCTGACAATGCTCGCACCTGCCGCCTGCGACGTTGAAGGAAAATCTTCCGCTCTTATAGCCCCTCTCCTTGGCATCGGGAGTGGCGGCAAAGAGGTCCCTTATCATCGTGAATACGCCCGTGTACGTGGCAGGGTTGCTCCTGGGGGTTCTGCCTATCGGCTGCTGGTCTATGGCGATTACCTTGTCGAAATATTCCAGCCCCTCGAACCTTTCGGCATTGCCGAGCTGCTGTCTCGCCCCGTTTAAGTTGTTTGCAAGGTAGGGATAGATTATCTCGTTTACAAGGCTGGACTTTCCCGAACCCGAAACGCCCGTCACCGCCGTTATGAGTCCGACGGGAATGGAAACGTCTATGCCCTTGAGGTTGTTCTGACGGCAACCGTATACTTTCAGAAAGCGTCCGTCGGGCTTTGCGCGGCAGAGAGGAACTTCTATCTTCCTCCTGCCTGCCAGATAGTCGCCCGTAATCGAGTGCGGCTCCGCCATTATATCCTCCTGAGTGCCGCACGCCACGACCTCGCCGCCGTGCACGCCTGCCTTGGGGCCGATATCGACGATATAGTCCGCCGCCTTTATGGTATCCTCGTCGTGCTCGACGACGATTAATGTGTTGCCTATGTCCCTGAGTCCCTGCAACGACTTCAAAAGCTTTTCGTTGTCGCGCTGGTGAAGGCCTATGGACGGCTCGTCAAGGATATATAAAACGCCCGTAAGCGCGCTGCCTATCTGCGTGGCGAGGCGGATTCTCTGGCTCTCTCCGCCCGAGAGCGTTGCCGCCGAACGCGACAGAGTGAGATAGCCCAGCCCTACGTTTTCGAGGAAGTTTATGCGGTTGTCTATCTCTTTTACTATGTTGTCCGCAATCATGTGCTCGGTCGGCGTGAAGAAGGAAAAGTCAGAGAACGCCTTGAGATCGTCCACCGACATATCGCATACTTCTGCTATATTCTTTCCTCCGACGGTGACGGCGAGCGCCTCCTTTTTAAGCCTTTTGCCGTGACAGCAGGGGCACTCGGTCGTGCGCATATAGCGCTCTATGTCCCACTTTACGGAATCGGACGAGGTCTGATTGTAACGCCTTTGCAGGTTTGCCGCAAAGCCCTCCCACGCCGTAGAATAGCTGCCAGAGAAGCGATATGCGTGATAGTCGAGTTCTATCTTTTCGCCGCCGTTGCCGTACATGAGCATGTTGTACACGCCCTCGGGAAGGTCCTTTACGGGCACGTCGAGCGAGAAGCCGTACACCTTGGAGAGCGAAGTAAGATACATCTGCGTCATTGCAGAGGAATCGAGATTCCATCCGCTTATCTTTATTGCTCCCTCCCTTAAGGTCTTTGTCTTGTCGGGACAGATGAGGTCGGGGTCGACCGCCTGCTTGAAGCCAAGTCCCGAACATTCGGGGCAGGCGCCCCAGGGCGTATTGAAGGAGAAGAGGCGCGGCTCTATCTCCTCTATCGAAATTCCGCAGTCGGGGCAGGCATACTTTGTGGAATATACCTCCTCCTTTCCGTCGCAATCTATGGTGACCAGGCCGTCGGCGAGCTTTAACGCGCTCTCAAGGCTGTCCGTAAGGCGCTTTAATACGCCATCCTTTATAACAAGTCTGTCTATGACGACGGCGATGTTGTGGCGGATATTCTTTTCGAGGTGAATTTCCTCCTGCAGGTCGTAGAGATTTCCGTCTATCTTTACCCTGCCGTAACCGCTCTTTTTATAGGAGGCAAGCTCCTTTACGAACTCGCCCTTCTTGCCGCGGACGACGGGGGCCTCCACCATGATCTTGCTGCCGACGGGCATGAGCATTACCCTGTCGGCTATCTCGTCGACAGACTGGCGGCGTATTTCCCTGCCGCACTTGGGGCAGTGGGGCACGCCTACCCTGGCAAACAGCAGACGGAAGTAGTCATAAATTTCTGTCACCGTGCCCACCGTAGAACGGGGATTGTGCGAGGTCGTCTTCTGGTCTATGGATATGGCGGGAGAAAGCCCGTCTATCGACTCGACATCGGGCTTTTCCATCTGTCCCAAGAACTGACGGGCATAGGACGAAAGGCTTTCGATATACCTCCTCTGCCCCTCGGCGAATATGGTATCGAACGCCAGCGTCGACTTGCCGCTGCCCGAAAGCCCCGTGAATACCGTAAGCGTGTTGCGCGGTATGTGCACATCTATGTTCTTTAAGTTGTTTTCCTTTGCTCCCCTTACAAATATCTCGTCTTTCATGATTTCTTTGCCTTCAACAGCTTCTTTCTCAGCTCTGAAATTGCGTCCCTTATCTCTATGGCACGCTCGAAGTCGAGCTGTGCGGACGCAACTTTCATAAGCGCCTTCAGTTTTTCTATCTCGGCAGGGATATCGCCGACTTTTATGTCGTCCGCCCTGCTCTTTTTGGTCGTTATGCCGAGGCTTATCTTAGCCTCCTTTATTATCGTCTTTGGCGTTATGCCGTGTTCCCTGTTGTACGCCGACTGAATGGCGCGGCGGCGGTTGGTCTCGTCAATCGCCCTCTTCATGCTGCCCGTCATTGTATCGGCATACATTATTACTCTGCCTTCGGCGTTTCTCGCCGCCCTGCCTATGGTCTGCACGAGCGCCGTCTCGCTCCTCAAAAAGCCCTCCTTGTCGGCGTCGAGTATGGCGACGAGTTTGACTTCGGGAAGGTCGAGTCCCTCCCTGAGGAGGTTTATTCCGCAGAGGACGTCGAATTCGCCCCCTCTTAAGCCGTTTATTATGTCAACCCTCTCCAAAGTGTCTATGTCAGAGTGCATATAGCGAACCTTTATGCCGTGTTCCTTGAGGTAATCGGTCAGATTTTCAGCCATACGTTTGGTCATTGTAGTGACCAACACCTTTCCTCCGCCGCCGACTACGCCGTTGATTTCGCCGAGCAGATCGTCTATCTGTCCCTTCGTGGGGCGAATGGTTATTTCGGGATCAAGCAATCCCGTAGGACGGATGAGCTGTTCGACTACCTGCCCCGCCTCGCCGAGTTCGTAGGGCGCGGGCGTAGCCGAAACGCAGATAAGCTGGGGGATTCTCTCGTCGAATTCCTCGAATGTAAGCGGTCTGTTGTCGAACGCCGACTTGAGACGGAAACCGTAACCGACGAGGTTTTCCTTCCTCGAGCGGTCGCCGTGATACATCGCCCTTATCTGCGGTATTGTCATATGGCTTTCGTCTATGAATACTAAAAATCTGCCCTTGGGGAAATAGTCCAGAAGGGTAAACGACGGCTCGCCGGGCTTTCTGCCGTCGAAATAGCGGCTGTAATTCTCTATGCCGCTGCAATAGCCTATCTCGCGCATCATCTCTATGTCGAAGGTCGTGCGCTGTTCGAGTCTTTGCGCCTCCAAAAGCTTGCCTTCGTCGCGGAACGCCTTTACCTCGTCGTGCATGTCGCGCTCTATCATCGATAGCGCCGACTGCATCTTCTCGCTGCCAACCGCATACTGGCTGGCAGGGAATATGAGCACGTGCTTGAGCTCCGACAGGATATTGCCCGTCAGCGCGTCCTCTTCGCATATTCTGTCTATCTCGTCGCCGAAAAATTCCACCCTTATGGCAATTTCCGAATTGCTGGCAGGAAAAATTTCGACTATGTCGCCGCGCACTCTGAAGCACGAACGGTGAAAGTCGGTATCGTTGCGCTGATACTGTATTTCCACGAGATTGCGCAAAAGCGCATCCCTCTCCATCTCCATTCCAGGACGGAGAGAAATGCTCAGGCGGAAGTACTCTTCGGGCGCGCCCAGACCGTATATGCACGAAACAGACGCGACGACTATGACGTCCTCCCTCTCGCCGAGCGAACTCGTGGCGGAGTTCCTCAGCTTATCTATCTCGTCGTTGAGGCTCATGTCCTTTTCGATATACGTATCCGTGGAGGGGATATAGCTCTCGGGCTGATAGTAGTCGTAATACGAGACGAAGTATTCCACCCTGTTTTCGGGGAAAAATTCCTTGAACTCGTTGCTAAGCTGCGCGGCGAGCGTCTTGTTGTGAGCTATGACGAGCGTGGGACGGTTGACCTCCTTTATGACGTTTGCCATGGTGAAGGTCTTGCCCGAACCCGTGACGCCGACGAGCACCTGCGTGCGTATGCCGTCCAGTACGCCTTCCGTCAGCTTTCTTATTGCCTCGGGCTGGTCGCCCGTGGGATTGAATCTGGAGTGTAATTTGAATTCCATATTAGCAATAAACAATAGTTTTTATTGATTATACCGCCGAACGGCATAAAAAGCAATCAAATTATGCCCCGTACGGCAAGAAAAAATAACCGTTTAAAAACTCGGCGGAAAAATGTGCTCCGCCGAGTCGTATTTTATTTGTCCGTCTCTTCAGGCTCTTCGGGAACGGAGGAGACGGCGGGGAAATCGACATAGAAAACCGAACCCTTGCCCTCTTCCGAATTGACGCCGAAGTTGAAGGAATGCGCATTGAGAATTATCTTTACGATATTGAGTCCCAGACCCGTGCCCTTGACGGGGCGCGTATGGCTGTCCTTGCTGCGGTAATACCTCTCCCAGATGTGCTTCTTCTCCTCCTCGTCTATTCCCTTGCCCGTATCGCGCACGGCAAACTTTATCCTGTCGTCCTCCGCGCTGTACTTCAGGGAAATGTATATGGTCTTGTCCTCGCCCGTGTAGTTGACGGCGTTGGATATGAGGTTGTATATGACCTGACCTATCTTCTCCTCGTCGGCGAGGGTGTACATGTTGGGGTCTACGTCGACCATAATCTTGTAGCCCTGCGTCTCCTGAAGATAGCCGAACTTGGCTATTATGCCGTAGAGAAATTCGGTCAGGTTGAACACCTTTTTATTGAGCTGACCGAGTCCCGAACGTATCTTAGAGGTTATGAGTATGTCGTTCACCAGCCCCGTAAGCCTGTCCGATTCCTCGATTATTACGCTGAGGTGCTTGTTGCGCTTTTCGGGGTTATCGCCCGAAATTTCCTGTATCATGGAGGCATATGCCTTTATCATGGTGAGCGGCGTCTTTAAGTCGTGCGTGACGTTGGCCAAAAGCTCCTTCTGGAAATCGTCGCTCTTTTTTATCTCGTCCCTCATGTAGTTGAGCGCGTCGGAAAGCTTTGCAACCTCGGCATATTCCGCCGACGTGAACTGCACTGAGAAATCGCCTTCGGCAAGCTTGCCGACATTCTGCGAAAGATTGCGTATGGGTCTGGACAACTTTTCGGCGAGCGAATAGGAAATTATGAACGCCACCAATATTACGCCGAGCGATATGAGTATGACGTACAGCTGGGTCTGCTTGATGGAATCTGCAAGCGGCGATATGGGATATCTGACGAGCAGCTTTGCGCGCGTATTGCTGTAGCGAACGCAGGAAACATAGTTGAAGGTCTTGTTTTCCCCCTCGCCCGAGCTGTATTCAGTCACGGCGTTATTCTCCCATACGGGCATATTGGATTTGACTTCCTCGGTTATGTTGCCCAGCTTTTCGGGCGCGACGAACATCTGGGGATAGAGTATAACGCCGCCCTCCGAGATTATGAACACCGTCACGCTGTCATAGAGCGCATATTCGTTGACCTTGCTTATCTTGACCAGTTCGGGCAGCTTATCGTCGTTGACTATCTCCGTGAGCTCGCCGCCTATCTCCTTGACCCTTCTTATCTGCTGGGACATGAAGGCGTTGCCGAGCACCGAATAGCATACGACCGCGACGATGAGTATTATGCCGACGGCAAAGACGGTAAAGTATCGCCACAGTATGACGTTAGTGTTTATGCATTTGAATTTTTTACACCCCTTGCGCTTTTCGGTGCATTTTTCATGCTTCAAATTTGTAACCCACGCCCCTTAACGTAACAATGAATTTACGGTATTCCTTGAGGTTGGCGCGCAGCATCTTTATGTGCGTGTCCACCGTGCGGTCATCGCCGTAGAAGTCAAAGCCCCATACGTCGTACAGCAGCTTTTCCCTGGTAAGGGCTATGCCCTTGTTCTTTATGAAGTAAAACAGTATTTCGTATTCCTTGGGGGTAAGGTCGACCTTCTCCCCGTCTACGAATACGTTGCGTCCAGCCATGTCTACGGTCAGTCCCTCGAACGTGACGACGTCGCCCGTCTCGTCCTTCTGGTTGCGGCGCTTGGTTACGACGTTTATCCTTGCCATGACCTCCTTGGGCGAAAAGGGCTTGGTTACGTAGTCGTCTACGCCTATCTCGAAGCCGAACAGCTTGTCGTATTCCTCCCCCCTCGCCGAGAGCATTATGACGGGAATATCCTTTATCTTCTTTATCTCCTTGACCGCAGAAAAGCCGTCAAGTCGGGGCATCATTACGTCCATGAGGATTATGTCGTAGTCATTCTCGCGGCACAGCCTTACAGCCTCCATGCCGTCTGCAGCCTCGAACGCCTGGTTGCCCTCGAATTCGACATATTCCTTGAGCACGTTCCTTATCATCTCTTCATCGTCAACTATCAAGACTTTCACTTAGGTTTACTCCCCCGATTGTATTTCAAATATATTATACATTATAAACGGCTTTGTGCAAAGTTAAATGTCTTTATTATGAAAAAATAGTGAAACTTTTCCCAGAAAAAAGTGCCCTAAATCTGTTGACAAGGCGCATAGGCGGTGATATAATAGCTATACGAACATATGTTTAAGCACCGGATAACGGGTCCGGTGAGACATGATAGAGTTCGCATAACGGGAGGAAACGCATATGCTGGACGCCAGACGTCTTGAAATTTTAACCGAAAGCGCCAAATATGACGTTTCCTGTTCCTCTTCGGGTTCAAAACGGGTGAACGCCAAGGGGGGCTTGGGTAACGCTTCCGTCGGAGGGATATGCCACTCCTTTACCCCCGACGGAAGATGTATATCCTTACTTAAAATTCTGATGAGCAACGACTGCCTGTATGACTGCGAATACTGTCCCAACAGGCGCAGCGCGGACGTGCCGAGGGCGAGCATTACGCCCGACGAAATCTGCGAGCTGACGATAAACTTTTACAAGAGAAACTATATTGAGGGGCTCTTCCTCTCCTCCGCCGTATTCTCCTCGCCCGACAGGACCATGGAGGCGCTGTGCGAGACGGTGGTCAAGCTGAGGAAGATATACAACTTCAACGGATATATACACCTGAAGGGCATACCCTATGCCGACGACGCGCTCATAATGAGGGCGGCAAAGTACGTGGACAGAATGAGCTTCAACATAGAGCTGCCCAGCGAAAAATCGCTTAAGCTGCTAGCCCCGCAAAAGACGCGCGACAGCCTTATTCTGCCCATGAAAAAGCTGAGCGCGGCGAGGGAATACGACAAGCAGAACAAGATAAGAAGCGGCAAGGTCATACCTGCGGGACAGACGACGCAGATGATTATAGGCGCTTCGCCCGAGAGCGACGGGCAGATACTCCGCCTTACCGAGGCGCTTTACCGCAAGATGGGACTGAAGAGAGTATACTACTCCTCCTACATTCCCGTAGTCGAAAGTCCTAAACTTCCGACCGTCGGGGCAGGACTGCTGCGCGAGCACAGACTGTACCAGGCAGACTGGCTGATTCGCTTTTACGGCTTCGACGTGGACGAACTGTGCGGAGAGGGCGACAATCTGGACGCCGACTGCGACCCCAAGTGCGCGTGGGCGATGAGAAACATGCAGCTCTTCCCCGTAGAGGTCAACACCGCGCCGCTCGAGATGCTTTTAAGGGTGCCGGGGATAGGCGCGAGGGGCGCATACCGCATAATAAACGCGCGGAAATATACTGCGCTTGACTTTGATAATCTTGCAAAAATGCGCATAATAATCAAGAGAGCCAAGCACTTCATAACGTGCAAGGGCAAATTTTACGGCTCTGAAAGCCGAGGCGCTATAAAGGCCGCCCTGATGCTCGACAACAGGGCGGAGAACGCCGAACAGCTTTCGATGTTCTCCTCTCCCGACGTCGCGGTCAGCGCCATTACGGGTGAGATATGATTTATTATGTTGTAGACGGCAGCGAGGACTGCTTTTATACGGCGGTATTCGACGCATACAGGCAAAAGGACGCCATCATAACCTCGGAGAGCAATCTGCAGACCGAGCTTGAAAGCCGCATAGTCGAAGTGACCGCAGACGCCGAAAAGGCGGAAAGAGTGAGAAAAAAATTAAGGCAGCTTGACGGCGGCGCGGAAAACGACATACACCTGGCGCTGAGAAGCTGCGACCCACTAAGGGAGAACACCGCGTTCGGATATATACGGCTCATAATCGAAAAAGGCGGTCCCGTGAGAAAGATGCTTGCACACCCTGTAGTGCTGGAGATGAGCGACATAACGGGAAAAGTTACGGGCGAACTGCACAAACTCAAGGGCTTTCTGCGCTTCATGGAAAACGCGCAGGGCGTGCTATACGCCCCCTTCTCCCCCGACAACGACATAACCGACCTGATAGCTCCGCACTTTGCCGAGCGGTTCAAAAACCAACGCTTCGTCATACACGACGTAAGGCGCAAGATTGCCGCGCTGTACGACGGGGAGCAGATTATCCTTACGAGCGTGGACAGCGCCGAGATATACCTTTCGGAATATGAAAAGTACTTCGAGGACCTGTGGAAACAGTACTATAAGTCGGTGAACATAGCCAGCCGACCCCACGAAAAACAGATGAAGGGCTACATGCCCGTACGCTACTGGAAATTCCTGCCCGAAAAACAGCGCTGAACGATACACGGACTAATTCGGGCGCAAATGACAGTCGCCGAGTAAGGCGCGGCTTAAAAATTGAGATGCCCGATTGTCGGGGGCGCAAATTCGGCGCACCTTACCGTCCGTCGGAGTCAAACCGCCGCCGTTTGCCCGTCGGGACGCAGGGTGAAAAACAAAGCATTGTCAGGACTGAACGGAAAAATATGGCGCCTGCCGCAATCTTGCGGCAGGCGCCTTTACCTAAAAATATTTACATTGCTGTGAGGCAATCGCCATTACTTCTTGGCGACGCCTGCCTGTGCGGCTATCCTGTCAAAGAATTCGGAATAATAATTGTGACCGAACTCCTCTATTTTGCCCTCGTCGGCGGCACGGGTCAGCTCGCCGTCCACGGGTACCTTTACTATGTTGGCTATGCCGTGCTCGAGCGCAACACTCTCGACGTGGCTCTCGCCGAATATGCTTATCTTTTTGCCGCAATCGGGACAGGTGATATAGCTCATGTTTTCGACTATGCCGAGAATGGGAATATTCATCATATTTGCCATCTTCACCGCCTTGCCGACTATCATTCCGACGAGGTCCTGCGGCGTGGTGACGATTACTATGCCGTCAAGGGGCAGGCTCTGGAATATGGTGAGGGGAACGTCGCCCGTTCCGGGGGGCATATCTATGAACATTATGTCTACGTCGTGCCAGATGACGTCCGTCCAGAACTGCAGAACGGTGCCCGATATCAGCGAACCGCGCCATACGACGGGGTCGTCCTCCCTGTCGAGAAGCACGTTCATGGACATAACCTGAATGCCGCTCTCCGTCTCTACGGGGAGAATGCCGCCTTCGCCGCCCATCGCCCTGTCCTTAAGGCCGAACATGCGCGGTATGGAAGGGCCCGTGATGTCGGCGTCCATAATCGCCGTCGTATAGCCCTTTTTATTGCTTGCAGAGGCTAGCATGGCGCACGTCATGGATTTGCCTACGCCGCCCTTGCCCGACACTACCGCTATTACCTTTCTTATCTTACTGAGCTTATGCGGCGCTTTCTTAAGGTTCTGGCTCTTTCTGGAAGAACAGTTTTCGCCGCACGAAGAACAGTCATGAGAACAATTTTCTGCCATAAAATTCTCCTTTGAATACCTTAGTTATTTTAAGATATTGACCATAAAAAGTCAAGTTATTTATAAACCGACAAAAATTTAGTTGCAAATGAGCGCGGCATTATGCTATAATTACCCTACCGTGCTAGGTGGGGAGTCAGCGGTGCCCTGTACCTGCAATCCGCTACAGCAGGACTTATCTGCCCCTCCCGACGCCAAAGATGGAAGGCTGCCCCATATAAGGGGTGTTGATCTCAAGGTCTTATGCAACTTGCCGCCGCGAACCGTGTCAGGATAGGGATATAGCAGCACTAAACGGCTAAGCGGGTGTGCCATAAGGTTGCTTTGAAGTAGCTACCTGTATGGGTTACGCTTCGGTCTTCGACGGCAAAAGGGGCTGCACGGTTTTTTTGATTTTTAAGGCTACGGATAGCTCCGCAGCCTTTTATTTTTGCGTTTGCCGTCCGCTTTACTGGAAATTTCCGCAGCGCGCACACCGCTGCACTCCCCCTTTACAGAGCGGCGGTCATATGATATACTTTGAACGCAAAGGAGGACAACGCATGTTCGAGGGAAAGATTGTAGCCATCACGGGCGACAGGAATGGCACAGGCAGGGCGACGGCCGCCGCCTTTGAGAGGCAGGGCGCGACGGTATGCGGAATAGATATTGAAGACGGAGGCTATTTCTGCGGAGACATTGGCGACAGACAGACGCTTGAAAGGTTTGCCCGAAAAGTTATTGACGACTACGGGCGCATAGATTTTCTGATAAACAACGCTCCCCCGATGATGAAGGGCATTGACGAATGTACATATGAGCAGTTCGAATATGCGCTGAGAGTGGGCAACCCCGACGACATAGCCGAACTGATACTCTTTCTGTGTTCGGACAAGGCGACCTTTATCACGGGCGAGAACATATGCGTGGACGGCGGAATGACCAGACTTATGATTTACCACGGCGACAACGGCTGGAAACTTGAAAGCTGATTTGAAACATATGCGCGGATACTGCAATCACACCAAAGACAAAGCCAACGGGTGACCCGTTGGCTTTGTCTTTCATTCTATGCTCTTGAGCGACTTGAGCATGTCTATCTTTTTAAGGCTTCTGTACATTACGAGGTTGACTATGAGCGAGAAACCCAGCGTTATGAGCGTGCCGTAGATATAGCTCAGCCAGGATATGCTCCTGCCGAACATTATCATGTCGACTTCAATGGAGGCTATAACGTACTGGTGCAGAAGTATTCCGACGAATATGCCGAAGATTACGCCTATTACCGTAAGCAGAATATTTTCCCTGTACACGTAGGATGCCACCTCGTTGTCGTAGAAGCCGAGCACCTTGAGCGTGGCAATCTCCCTCTGCCTTTCGGCGATATTTATGCTGTTGAGGTTATACAGCACGACGAGCGCAAGAAGCGCCGCCGAGCCGAGCACTATGAGAACTATAGTATTGAGCGAAGAGAGCGTATCGTTTGCCCACTTTACCGTGGTGGAGACGAACGCCACTCCCTGCACGTCGTCCAGCGCGAGCAAGGCATTGCCCAGTCCGTCCTGGAACTCGTCCGAGGTATCGGCATACCTCAATATTATCTGGTTATACTGCGGCGTGCCCCCGAACAGTTTCTCATAATGCGCCTCGGTCATGAATATGTAGTGACCTATATAGTTTTCGAATATGGCGGAGATGGTGACGGTTATGTTGTTCATGTCCGCATCCATGAAGCTCAGGCTGTCGCCGACGCCTACGCCCAGCGTCTTTGCCGTCTTTTCGCTTATTATCACGCCGTCGTCAGACAGGGTCAGCGCCTTTCTCGTCGTCCTTTCGCGGAACGTGAAGTAATCTTCAATCCCGTCGGTCGTCTGCGGCACGGCGAGCGTTATGGTCTGCACTCCGTCGTCGCCCTGCGCGTCGACCGTCTGCTGATACATGACTAAGGCCGAAACGCCGTCCCTGACGGAGAGTATTTCGCCCTCGAGATCGCTCCTCTCCCCGTCGTCAAGAGTCGAAGTTATGGTGACCGTTGCCTGATAGTGCGTTATCTCCTCAAACTGCTTGTCCGCGACGACCATTATGGAGTCGTGCAATCCCAGACCTACCAACACGAGTCCCATGCACCCGGCAACGCCTATTATTGTCATGAACAGGCGCTTTTTATAGCGGAACATATTCCTGACCGTCGCCTTCTGCGTGAAGTTGAGTCTCTTCCACAAGAACGGAATGCGCTCTATGAGCACCCTCTTGCCCGGCTTTGGAGCTTCGGGGCGCATTATCTCGGCAGGCTTGGCGCGCGACACGCTGTAGCAGGCGAATACCGTCGCCAGCCCCGTGACGAGCACGCTGGCAAGCACGGCAATCAGCCCCTCGACGAGATTATACGGTATTACATAGCTCGTAAGCCCCTCGTAGAGCAGCGAATACGCCTTCATTATGGCGAGCGGAAAGACCTTTTCGCCGAACAGCACGCCTATTACAGAACCCGTCAGCGTAGGCAGGAGCGCATAGAGAATGTAGCGCGCCATTATCGCGGCGTTGGAGCTGCCTAGCGCCTTGAGAGTGCCTATCTGCTGGCGATCCTCTTCGACCATTCTGGTCATTGCCGTAAGGCTGACTAGCGCGGCGACGAGGAAGAAAATTATGGGCAGCAACTTGCCAAGACTTGCAACCCTTCCGGCATCGCTCTCGAAGTTGACCGCCGAAATTATGGCGTCTCTTCCGAGCACGTACCACTGCGGCTGAGGTATCCCGGCACGGATCATCTCCTCTATCTCGGGAGTCAGGAAAGGCAGCCCGAGCTGGGCTTTGACCTCCTCGCAGGCGGCGTCGAAAAGCTCATCATAGCGGCGCGCGCAGGCGCTTTCTGAAAGCCCCTCTATCGCCTCTTCGCCCTTTGCGGCAAGTTGGTCATACGCGCTCTCGAAACTGTCCGTCTCCTTAGCGCCTTCGAGGGTCAGATATATTTCCGTATACACGTCGGAGGTAAAAGCCTGCCTTTCGACCAGCACAAACCCCTCTATCTCGCCGCTGCCTACGCTGCCAGAACCCCTGTTCAGGTCCATATACTGCGGCAGATTGCCGAAACCTACTATGGTCATTTCGGTATAAGCCAGACTTTCGGAAAGGTCCCCTCCGTCGCCCGACATTACCCTGACCTTATCTCCAAGATTGTACGTGCCCTTTTCACGCAAGAAGGAGTCCACAAGGCACTCGTCCGCGCTCTCGGGGAGTCTGCCCTCCGTAACCGTCGGAATGTTCATTGTATCCGAATAGGACATAAGCTTTACCGCCAGATTGTCCGTCTCGTCGAAGAGCACGTCCATCGAATATGCCCCCTCCGCGCCCGCAACTTCGGGAAGGGCAAGCAATTGGCCGACGTCCGTCTCCGTAAGCCCGACGGTGCTTATTACCCTGTAATCGTAAAGTCCGCTGTCGTCATAGTACTTTTCCGCCGAAAGCAGCATATCCCTTTCGCTGGAGCGCAGTCCCGAAAAGAACGCCGCACCCAGAAGTATTATGAAAAATACAGATATGAACTTGCCCTTGTTTGCGGCAAGCGTCCTGAAAAAATCCTTGAAAGATGCCCCCATACGTACTTCCTCACCACTCGATATCCTCAATCGGGACGGGATTTTCATTGAGCGTACAGCCCGTCACCCTGCCGCTTCTGAGCTCGATGACCCTGTCGGCCATAGGCATGAGCGCGCTGTTGTGGGTTACCACCACGACGGTCATATTGCGCTCCCTGCACATATTGTGCAGAAGTTTCAAAACCGCCTTGCCCGTCACGTAGTCAAGCGCGCCCGTCGGCTCGTCGCAGAGCAGAAGCTTGGGATTCTTTGCAAGCGCCCTTGCAATCGCCACCCTCTGCTGTTCTCCGCCCGAAAGCTGCGACGGAAAGTTATCCTTGCGGTCGCTCAGCCCGACGTCGGCAAGTATCTCGTCGGCGTTGAGCGGTTTTCTGCCTATCTGGAGGGCAAGTTCGACGTTTTCATACGCAGTAAGATTCTGCATCAGGTTGTAGAACTGAAAGACAAACCCGACGTCCTCCCTGCGGTAGCGTATGAGATTCCTGCCCTTAAGGGCGTTTATCTCCTGCCCGTCGACGATGACTTTGCCGTCCGACACGCTGTCCATGCCGCCGAGTATGTTTAAAACAGTCGTCTTGCCAGCGCCGCTTGCGCCGACTATCACGACAAATTCGCCCTTCTGAATTTCAAAGCTTACGCCCGAAAGCGCATAGATTTCCACCTCGCCCATGAGGTAGACCTTTTTTACGTCCTGAAACGATATATATCCTGCCATCTTGTGCATCCCCTGACCTGAATTTGTCATTCGTGCTTGACACCGTCGTCATTTTACAATATAATTTTATACACCTGTAAGATATTTGTCAAATGTCAATCGTGTGAAATATGTATGATTTCTTATAGCCGCACGCGCGATGTAAGAAAATTGCAGGAGGAACTTTTTATGAAGACCGACCGCCGCACAAAATACACCAAGATGGTCATTCGTCAAGCCTTTATGGAGGCCATGAAGAGCAAGCCATTCCAAAAAATCACCGTCGCCGACATATGCTCGCTTGCGGAGATAAGCCGACCGACATTCTACTTCCACTATGCCGACAAATTCGACCTTCTGGACGAGATAGGCGAAAATATGCTCTCCTCGGCAAACCTGACGAAAATTTCGGAACTGACGATAGAGCGGCCTGGCGAAATATTCAATGCCATACTCAACCTTGTGAAGATTGTCGAAGACAATATGGAAGTATACCGCATATGCGTGCTGGAAAGAGGCGTAAATTCAAGACTGCCTTCGAAGATTACAGAAGAACTTAACGCCACCGTGATAAGCTATTGGGAGCAAAAGGGCGTTTTTGCCGACAAGCTGGACAAGCGCTATGTATCCGACTTCATTCAGTCGACCTTCAACAGCGTCATTCGCTGCTGGATAGAAAAGAAAGACGACAGAGAAAGCGCCGAAAAGATTGCAGAAATCATAAAGACATTCGCCCTGAGAGGGCTTTTAGGATTTGTCTGACATACATAAGCAGGGACGACCTCAATCGGTCGTCCCTGCTTCTTTCATCATTCAATTCAAGGGCGCGTAGCCCGTTTTGGCAATGAGTTCCTGCCCCTGCGGCGAAAGTATCCAGTCTATGAGTTTTTTGACGTTGCCCGTCGGCTGTCCGTTGGTTACGGCATAGAAGTCGACGACGAAGGGATAACTTCCGTCCGAGATGTTCTGCTGTGTGGGCGCAACCCCGTCTATGCTCAAGAGCTTTGCCGAGGGATTGGAATACATGACCGTGGCATAGTACTTATACGAATAGCCAAGCGCAGGCTGAACGCCCTTCCACGTGACGGTTATCTGCTGCATTAAGCTGTTGGTGCCGACCAGACTTCTGTCCGGCAACGGCTGAGGCGCAATGAGCGGCACGTCCTTCATCACGCCCTGTATGCCCGTCTGACTGCCAGAACCCTCGGGGCGCTGATAGGCGATTATCTTTCCGCCCTGCTCCCAGCCGAGCGTGCCCCAGTTGGCCGTCTTGCCCGAGTAAATATTTTTAATCTGCTGATAGCTGAGGTTATCTATGGGATTGGAGTCGGCGACGAGAAAGACGAATGCCTCCCTGCCGATAGGCGTAAATACCAGTTCCGCGCCTGCCTTTTCAGCCTCCGCCATCTGGCTTTCCGAAGCTCCCGCGACAAAAATCACGTCGCGCTCGCCCGAAATTATTCCGCTGTATGCTTTGAGCGTATTCGTCATTATGACCTTGTCGGGTGTATACGCCTCCTCGGCATAGGCCGCCTGTGCGAATGCCGCATAGAGAGGATAGAGCGCGATTGCACCGTCGAGTTGCGGCAAATCTTCCGTAAGTATAAGCGCAGACTGCTCGTCCAGCGTGGCAAGCTTAGAATTTTCCTTGAACGGCTCGTAAACCGAGATGTCGGGCTGAGAGTCGCTTGTCATTGACTGACCGTAATCTATCCACCAGTTCGCCCTGAGAGCATTGGGAAAAAGCGCCGCCGAAAGCGCAATTACTGCCGCCAGCGCTATGGAAAGGGGCGCAGTTGCCCTCTTATGGGGAATGAAGCACAGCGCCGCAACCGCGCCGACAAACACTATTGCAAGCGCCACGGGAATGAGCCCGACTATGTTGTCTATGCAGGCAAACTGACTTAAGTATTCATACCTCCACAGCAAATAAATTGCCGCCGCGACAGCGCCTGCCGTAATGAGCGAGCCTGCCGCCGCCTTTATTATCTTAACCGTTCTTTTAGTCATGGCACACCTTTACATAAGCCTTATGACTATCACGCCCGTAGAAAACATGAGGATTATCGCCGCCACCGTCACGATCGGCAAGACAAAGGAGATTACCGAAACCGCTATGCTGCCGCGCGTACGGTAACTGTCGAAAAGAGTAACAAAGCCCCATACGCAACCGATTACGGGTGCGACCAGCGTATACAGCGCAAATATGACAAAAAGAAAAAATGTTATATAGCTCCAGAAACCTAAAAGCAGGCTGAGCGCAGCTAAAATCGCGGATATGATTGAAGAAAGCTCGATATACAGTCCTTTGAACGCAAACTTAAGCGCCTTTTTCCTGCGCGCCTCCTCTTCTTCATAAGTTATGCCGTTCATATCTTCGGGACTTTTATCCATAGAGCAACCTCCCCGTCAGACAAGTTTATGCCGACGCTTGCTGTCCTGATTAAATTTTAACACCGCCGCCGCTCTTTTGTCAATATGCGACCATATATCCGAACCTTACAAAACTGTAAGGAAAGCGCATAAAAAAGACAGGTCCGCACTCATAAGACCTGTCTTATAATTTAATTTTAAAGTACCTTGGAGAAGAAATCCTTCAATCTTTCGGTTTTGGGATTGCCGAACAGCTCCTTGGGAGTGCCCTCTTCGGTTATCTTTCCGTCCGCCATGAAGAGCACCCTTGTGGATACCTCCCTGGCAAAGCCCATTTCGTGGGTGACTATGACCATGGTCATACCCTCGTCGGCAAGCTCCTTTATGAGCGAGAGAACTTCGCCTACCATTTCGGGGTCGAGCGCCGAAGTAGGCTCGTCGAAGAGCATTACTTCGGGGTTCATTGCAAGCGCCCTGACGATTGCAATTCTCTGCCTCTGTCCGCCCGAAAGCGTAGAGGGATATGCCTTTGCCTTGTCCGAAAGACCTATCCTTTGAAGCAGGCGCATGGCGTTTGCCTCCGCCTCTTCCTTTATGCTCTTTTTGGTCTTTTCTATGGGTATGAGCGGCTTTTTATCCTGCTTCTTTTTAAAGATGTTGGCAATCTTTATGAAGAAGTTATGCCTTTTGGTCTTTGCAAGCTCCTTGAGCCCTACATAGACGGGAACGAGCGTTATGTTTCTGAGCACGTTCATGTTGTTGAACAGATTGAACTGCTGGAATACCATGCCCATTCTGCGGCGTTCTACGTTGATGTCGACTTTGAGGTTGGAAAGGTTCTTGCCGTCGAAGAATACATATCCGTCGGTCGGGTCCTCCAGCACATTCAGACACCTTAAAAACGTACTCTTGCCGCTGCCCGAAGGTCCTATTATGGAGACCTTTTCGCCCGGATATATCTTGGTGCTTATATCGTCGAGCACTTTAAGTTCGCCGAAGCTCTTGGTGAGGTGCTGAACCTCCAGCATGGCCTTTTCGTCGCAGGGTTCAACGGGGGTCACCTGAGTCTTTATAAACTTCTGCCCCTTTACCTTTTTGCGGACGACAGGTTTTTCCTGCGGAGAGACGGCATCTATCAACCTGTTTCCACGGCCGCATTCAGCAGTATTTTCAACTTCGGGGATGTTATCTCTTTTCACTCTTAGCAAACCTCCTTTCGAGAAGTTTTATTATGAGCGTGACTATGAGCACGAGCACGAAGTAGATGAGTGCAAGCGCGATATAAGGAATAAAGTATTCGTACGTAGCCGTTGCTATCGACTTGAATACCATAGTCAAATCAGCAAGACCTATTGCACTAACTATAGAAGTTTCCTTGAGAAGGGATATGAACTCGTTACCTATCGTAGGCACTACGTTCTTGATTGCCTGAGGGAGCACAACCCTTATCATAGTAGCCGCATAACCCATGCCCAGTGACCTACCTGCTTCCATCTGACCTCTGTCGACGGCATTTATACCGCTTCGGATGATTTCTGCCATATAAGCACCGCTGTTGAAACCGAATATGAGCGACACCTCAACCACAGGCTCAATTCTTACAGTTGCAAATACCGCAAAATGCATTAAAAGGAGCTGAACCATCATAGGCGTACCGCGGAACACGGCAATGTACAGGTCGGCTATGCGCTTTAATACCTTTGCAACAATATTGTTTGAAGGCATTATGAGAACGCTTGCAAGTATGCAACCAATTATGAAACCAAGCAACAGACCAAATACAGCTATAATCATGGTATTTTTTAAACCATTCAATATAGACATAGCCGTATCGGGATTGCTTACCCTATTCCAGAAAATTTCAAAACTGCTCATTTATAATCAATTTACTTGTTTATGCTTTTAGCAATCATAAGTGAAGGCTGCTTATCAAGAATAACAGCATCAATCTTTCCGTTAGAAAGATCCTGCATTGCAAGCGCACCACTGTCATATTCTTTGTAAGTGAGGTTTGTCAATTCATCTTCACAATACATTTTACCCGTAGTACCAATCTGAGTACCTACAGTGTAATCCTTTCCCTTAGCTTTAAGAATTGCCTCAACATCGGCAACTGACTTACATTCGTCGAAAGTCGTATCGCTCTCACGGACAGTTATTACCTGTGCAGACGAATAATAACCCGTTGCAAAACTTACCTGTTCAAGCCTTTCATCCGTTACAGTCATACCTGCCATACCGATATCGCCTTTGCCATTCTGAATATTAGCAATTATAAAATCAAAGCCGCTACTCATAATAAACAAATTACGATCAAGTTCCTGAGCAATATTGTATGCTATTTCAATATCAATGCCTGTAAACGTCTTATTATCCGTACTATGCTCAAAAGGAGGGAAATCAGGACTGGTAACCATTATGAAATCGCCTTCCTGAGCCTCAGCCGTCTTATTTGTATAGGAGAAGTCTGCAGTGCCGTCAAAGTAAGAATTGATAAGCTCATCCAGTGAACCATCAGCTTTCCACTCAGCAATCATTGCATTTACATCCTCAAGCAACTGCGTATTCTCTTTTTTAATTGCAAATGCATACTCTTCGGAAGTAAGTTCGATGTCCTTTACGGAGACCTTTTCGCCTGAACCGCACGCCGCAAAAGCCACAGCCGAAACTGCCGTAAGAGCGACAGCGGCCAACGTTGCAAATAATTTTTTCATAACTTATTTACCTCTATAAATTATTGTCAGGGTATACTATAACACTACACATTTTTTAACGCAACTGTTTTGGGGCAAAATTTATAATTATTTGAGGCTTTGAATAAAATTACAAAAAATTATGTTAAATTGTAGCATTTTGTTAATAGATATACATTAAATTCTGAAACGGTTACGCCTGTAACATCGCGTCGGAGTAATACAGCTTTTTCGGCACAGCCGAAACTCGCATCCTGCTATTTACGCAAAAAGGCGCGCGGCGATAACGCCGCGCGCCCGATGCCTTTAAACTAAATTTTATACAAGCTTTACCTTGCCGCCCGTAAGCATAATCATCTTGATTGCATTGAGCGAGAAGTCGTCCGCCTCTATGACGAGCGGCTTATCCAGAACGCCCCTTGCAAGCACCTTTATATACTGAATTTTCTGCGGCACAAGCTTTTTCTGCTTGAGCACTTCAAGCGTGACGGTGTCGTGCGCATTGAAGTTGTCGGAAAGGGTATCGATATTTATCTCGCCCTTGAGGGAACGGGTGACCGAACGCTTTACCGCACGCTTTTCTTCGGGTACTTCGGTCTTGCTCTGCTCATATACCGCCGCCGCAACCTCGTCGGAAACCATGAGCTCTGCCTCCCTGAGCGTTATTCTGTCCCTTATCATGTCGGAGATAGAAATTGGCTCGACCATCTGCGAGGCGTGTACCTTATCCCTGTTAGAAAGGAGTTTTACGAGATTGATATTTATAAGCTCTTCGGTTGTCTGATAGGGCAGACGATATTCCGTAGGCACTACTTCGCCCTGTTCGAGCTGTTCCGCGCCGAATACGACCGAGAGCAATTCCTTGGCATATCTTACCTTCCTGGGAGAGGTAAGTTTGAGCAGAACGGGCGTCTTTTCGAAGCGCTTTACCTCGGATACGTCTATGATGCGGTATTTGGTGTCCTCATAGTCTTCGGGATTGAGCGCAAGCGAAATGCAGAGCTTTTTGCCCTTGAACAGCAGCATTGCAAGCGTCTTGCGACCCGTGTATATCCTTACCTGCTTCCAGCTGAGATTGCTCTTTACCTTTGCATAGGATGCTATGTAATCGCGTATTTCGCCGTAACGCCTCTGTACTTCTTCCGACGACTGAATGAGACGCGCCATAAAGCTGTACTGATAGCGGAAAACTACCTTTACTCCGCCTGCATCGACAAGCGAAAGCCGCTCTTCTTCCTCTTCGTCCTCTTCTCCGAAATTTTCGTCGCCGTCGTCCTCTTCGTCCTCGTCGTCATCTTCCGCGACAGGCGGTGTCTCCTCTACGGGTTGAGCCTCTTCAACTGACGTCTCATCTACGGGTTGAGTCTCTTCAACCGCCGTCTCTTCTACGGGTTGAGTCTCTTCAACTGCCGACTCTTCTACGGGTTGAGTCTCTTCAACTGCCGTCTCTTCTACGGGTTGAGTCTCCTCGGCCTCCGTCTCTTCTACGGGTTGAGTCTCCTCGACTGCCGTCTCTTCGACGGGTTTGGTCTTTGCAGATTCGGCTTTACGGCGCTTTGCCGCACTTCTTCTGCGAGCAACTGAAAGCGCAATCGCCACTATTATAAACGCAACTACGACGGCGGCCACGCATATCAGGATGGTCGCATTTTCTTTGCACCATTCCATTATATTCAGTGCCAAAAGCATAAATTTTCCTCCTTGCGATTGCCGCATTTTATGCTGCGGCAACCAAAACCTTAATTCGTATTTCATTATACACTACTTTTACGTGTTTGTACAGTAGGCATTTAAAATTTCTGCTTAAAAACCACAATTTATGCGTAAATTTATGCAAATTTAACGCAAATTGCGCGCATTGCACGCGCTTAAATCGTCTATATTAACTTAATTAAATAAAATAAAGGAAAGTCAGACTGATTAAATTAACAAATTTACAGCCGCTTTAAGCAGGCAACCAAGTCCAAAAACTATATAACGGCATAAAAGGCCGACTATTTTATGTCAGCCTTCTATGCCGTTATAATAAACCCGTTTACATCAGCGTGAAGCCGAACGCCCTGAGACCGTAATCAAGGCATACGCAACCGACAATGCCGCCGACCGCCCCGACAACCGCCGCAACCAAAAACATTATAATGAGTTCTGCGGCAATCATTCGTGCGAGCTCGCCGCGCGTTACTCCGCATATGCGAAGCAATGCAAACTCCTCCCTGCGGCGGCTGTAGGTTATTCCAAGAATGTTTATAAGCCCGATTACCGCGACTGCGAGATTGCAGGCGAAAAACAGCCACGCTTCGGCCATAAATATGCTTACCACGTTAATCTGCTGTCTTAAGAGATCTTCGCCGCGCATAACTATAGGCACAACCGAGGAAAGCGCCCTGAAGAGCGCGCTTTTATACTGCTCTGCGCCCACTCCGTCAGCCGAAGTTACCACGAGATAATTAGGGGCGCGTCTGAAAAACTCCCCGTCGATATACGCCACATTGTCCACCCCGTCGGAATACGACGAAAAGACAAGCGTATATTCGGCATTATCCATAACGAGCGTCACCTCGTCGCCTGGTTTAAGCCCGTACGAGAGCGCCACAGCCTCGGAAAGCGCAATCTGTCCGCCTGTCGGCAATCGGCGCGGGCCGTTGCCGCCTGAAAAAATTTCCTTAGACTCGGCAGATATGACGGTCAGACTTTTAAACCCGAACAGTTTGGCGTCGCCGTCTATGTAAATGCCGTAACACGACCCCGTTTCCTCAAGTTTTTCGACTTTCGAACGGACGACGGCAGACTGATTTGCAATTATATAGTCTCCGCCAAAGAGGTTGTTGAGCGACTGAGCCTGAGAATTGCCATACGAAAGACAGGCAATTATCGCGATCATTATTATGACTACAAACGCCGCGAGCCTTGTAAAATTGAGTATGCCTGCGGAACGCCGCACATTGTTGACGGCAATGCGGGCAGACGGAGCCCTGACCTTTTCCCTGCGCGCAATAATTCCTGCCGCAACATCCCCAAGTCTGCTTACTGCAAACGGAAGGGCATACAGCACAAGCACGAGAAGTCCTGCCGCAGCAACAAAAGTACCGACGAGGTAAAATTTTCCGCTGAGCCAGATAAATGACAGCAACCCGCCCGACATTAACGCCATACCGATCAGGCACAGCCAGACATTTAACCGCCTGCCCTTTTTTGCCCTGCCTTCGGGCGAAAGCGCGAGATAGGTGCATACGCCCGCCATTCCGACTACTAACGCAAAGATGCCGCCGAAGAGCGCCGCCGAAAAATCGAGCGAAATTGACACATATTCAAACCCCACCAGCCCGTCAAACAGCGAAAGCAATGCAGACGAAAGCGCAATTCCGACAGCTCCGCCAAAAATGACATATAGCGCCATCTCCGCGACTACCGCAATGAGCATATAAATCGGCGGCGTGCCTGCAAGAATCAGGCTTGAGTTTTCCTCCGCCCTGATGCGCGCCAGCTCCCTGAGTCCCGAATAGATAAACGCAGTAGCGACGAGCACCGAAAAAATAGTCATAGTCCAGAGTATGACAAGGAGAATGAGCTCTATATCTCCGCCCGAGGGGACGCATTCGGAAATATTCTGTCCGTCATATTCTCCCGAATTTATTATGTCGCCCAATACGCTCTGCGTGAGCGCCTTGTCATACAGCCTTACGAATAACGCGCTGTATGGCAGATTGTTGCCGTCGAGCGCGGCAAACAAAGGAGTCTGGGATGCCAGTACGCCGAGCGCGCCTTCCGAATTGACCAGTACGTCGTACTGTCCGAAAAAAGGATAGCTGTGTATGCCCTGAACAGTATAATTTTTTTGTGCGCCTGCTATCCGCACGGTTATGCGCGAGCCCACCGAAAGGCCGCGCTCTTTGGCAAAACGTTGGCTGATAAACGCCGAAGTATTTAAAGTTCCGTACGTAAGCGTGCCGTAACCGGTAAACGCGAAGTCAAATATACGGTCTATGTCTTCGAATGTAGTTGCGGCGCCCCATATGAAATCTCCGTCGTCGTCATAGAGCGGAAGGCCGTAATATCCGCCGACCTCTCCCCTGTCGCCGACAACGGACTCGAGCGCCTTCGACGTCATGAATCTCGCTGAAGAATTTCCGCCGAGCGATACGCATATGTCCGCCCGTCCCGTCGATGCCGTCGACCTGACGTCCAGCTCTTCGTCAGCCGCTGTGATGAGTCCGAAGCAACAGACAGCCATTATGACCGACAGGACGATAACCGCGACTATTATCAGCGGCTGGACGGGTTTTCTGCGCATGCTGCACAAAAGATGCCTGAATATCAGCCTCATTGCACTATCTTCCCGTCCTCTAAAGTCAGAATTCTGTCGCCATACTCCGCCGCGCTACGGCTGTGAGTTATCTGCAGGACGGTGATGCCCGTCGCGCGGTTTATCTCCCTTATAAGATTGAGCACATTTTTTGTGTTCAGTTCGTCCAGGCTGCCTGTCGGCTCATCCAACAGGAGTACTTCGGGGGAATATATCAGCGCCCTGGCAATGGCTATGCGCTGCCTTTGACCGCCTGAAAGGTCATCGGGATATTTGCAAAGGCAACGGGATATGCCCAGCCTTTCTGCAAGCGAGTTTAATTTTTTTACGCTCTGACCGCGCGGAACGCGCTCCATCGTAAGAGGAAGCAATATGTTATCCGCCGCGGTAAGCGTGGAAATGAGTCCGAAAGACTGATAGACTGCGCCGAGCTTTGTGCGCCTGAAGCGCGCGAGTGCCGAAGGAGAAAGCGAAAACACATCCTCTCCGCATACCCTGACTTTTCCTCCGTCCGCAGTGCGTACTCCTGCAAGTATTTCGACGAGCGATGTCTTGCCGCTTCCGCTCTTGCCCATTACGGAGACAAATTCGCCCCTGTGCACGTGCAGGCTTACGCCCCTTAAGCAATATTCGCCGTTATAGCTCTTTGATATATCTTCCGCAACTATCATAAATTTGTACACGCAAACACAAAATACGGCACCTTGCCGTTGAGATATGCCAACAAAGCATCGCAGAGTTCTTCCGACGGGCTTTCTCTGAGCGTTTCAAGGTCTGTTACCTGCATCGAGGAAAGATATTGCTCGTATAATTGCCCGTAGCCGAAGTCCCCGATTACCTTTTCGTACGGCTCGGAGCTGAAATTCAACGAGGTTATCTGCCCGAAAAGTTGCCAGTCTTCATCCGTCCAACGCGAGAGAAGGGACGATACGAACGCGCCGCCGTTTCCCTCCCTAAGCGTTTCAATGTCCTCTTGCGTGACCGACGAAAGGGTATTGGCGACAAGAGAAATCAGCTGAGGTAAATATTCCGCCTCCCTTAAGATATCGCCGCCGTCGAGCGCGGCATTGAAAAACGCCGCAAACAGTCCTTCCTCCTCCGACGGGGACATACACTGCGCTATCTTTTTCCAGTCCTCGGCGTCGAGCGACAGCGATTGCATCAATTCCGCCTGAGCCCTGAGATAAATGCAGAATTCGCCGTCCGTAAAGTTCTGAGAAAGGTCGTCCCAGAAATTCTTGGAATCGGAAAGATAGTCCATTACTATGTCGCCGCCGCCATAACCTATCCTGAGAAGAAGTATAAAGTTTTCCTCGCCGACGGTATTTTTTAGCACGTCAAGCCTGAAACTATAGTCCTCTATGTAGTCGAGATACCACGAATACCCATACTTTTCATACCTTGCGGTGTACTCGTCGAGCTGATAGTCGAGGTACTCAAAGGCGAGGTCGTAGACGATAAGCGCGCCTAGCCTGATGCCGAACAGTCCCGAAAGCTGACCGAAGAACTTTTCTGCCTGCTCCCACTGCTGCCTGTCGGGCGTTCCCATAGAGATAAGCGCCGCAACCAAAGCGGTTAAATTGTCGCTGCCCGTCCGAGCCATATCGATAAAGTCGAGAAAATCTGTTTCGGCGATATACCTGTCCTCGAATACGGGGATAATCCTTTGAGAAACAGCCGCGCGCAACGCGCTTTGCTGGGACTTAGAAAGCTGAGTTCCGCCGACCTCTTCCGCCGCCGCGCTGACTATGCCGAAAAGCACGTCCGTACCTTTTTGCCTTGCATCGTCCGAATAAATCGGCTTATTGCCGTCGTCGGGCGGTTGTGATTGGTCGCTATCGTCGGGCGGTTGGGTTTGCTCTCCGTCGTCAGGTATTTGGGTTTGGTCGTCCTCGTCGGGCGGTTGAGTTTGGTCGTCCCCGTCGGGTGTTTGGGTTTGGTCGCCGTCGTCGGGTGTTTGGGTTTGGTCGTCCCCGTCGGGCGGTTGAGTTTGGTCGTCCCCGTCAGGCGGTTGGGTTTGGTCACCGTCGTCGGGTGTTTGAGTTTGGTCGCCGTCGTCGGGTGGTTGGGTTTGGTCACCGTCGTCGGGCGGTTGAGTTTGGTCGCCGTCGTCGGGCGGTTGGGTTTGGTCGTCCCCGTCAGGCGGTTGGGTTTGGTCGTCGTCAGGCGGTTGAGTTTGGTCGCCATCGTCGGGCGGTTGGGTTTGGTCGCCGCCTTCGGGTGTTTGGGTTTGGTCGCCGTCGTTAGTGCCGCCGACAGGCTGTCCCTCTATGACTATTCCCTGCTGATAGCGACCGTCGGAGGGCGTGCAAGCCGCGCCGCCGAAAATCATTCCGACGGCGAGCATGCAGACAAGTATTACCCTCAGAGCTGTCCTCAATTTTTTCATAACTTAATGCTTTAAATACGCCTTATGGCGGACACCCCGTAAAGAGGCGTCCGCCGCGTTCTTTCTATGCCGTGCAGTCATTGACTGCCTCCGCAACATAATACGTTCAGTCGAGCGTTATTTCAAACGTTACGCCGTTGCCTTCCTGCGTTATGCCGGTAAAGCAGACCTGAATCTTCACGTCTCCCGAAACGCCGCTCTGTTTAAGCGCCTGCTGTGCCTCCTCCTTTGAGAATGCAACCCTGGAAACTCCGTCGTCTTCAAGGCCTATTTCGAGCATTGCGCGGTTGTCGTCGTCGGCATATGCCCATACCGAAACGACTACATCGGTCACTCCGTCGCGGTTGAAATAGCCGACCACATACTGTTCGCCGTCTGCCTCGGTCATATCCTCCAGCATTATCGAACCGTCAATTTGCTTGACGCTTTCAAGTCCGCAACGCGCACATACATATAAATTGCGTTCTCCATCAAAGTACATGTCGTGACCTAACGGCATTGTCTCGCGAATTTCGCCGCACTTTTCACAGACTATGTTGTAATGCTGGGTACACGAATGTGCTCCGCCTTCATCCTGCCACGCGTGGTTTTCTTCGGTGTAAGTCTTTTGACCGTCGACGTTAGTTGTAGTTACGGTTACATAGCATCCGTCGTAGGAGTATTCGTTGGTGTACCAATCGACCTTCTCGCCGTTCTCCCAAGTTTCGCTGCTGCATACTATACGCTCGCCCGATTGCGCATACGTAGATTGAACTACCACCCGTTTTTCGGTATTGCAGATTGTGCATACAGATGTAGTTATCTCTTCAACTACTTTGTTGCCCGACTCGTCACGACTATCGGAGGAATTAGTTTCGGAAGTAAAATCGTGCGCTTCGCCCATATCGGTGATAACCACCACGTTGAATTCGGGAAGCTGTTCGCACTTGTATGTAGTAACAAGTATTGCCCGACAGTTCTCCCTGTGATATCTGTATTCCGCCCTGAATATGAAATTGCATTCGTCTACCTGACAAACGGTAATTTCATTATAGTCGCGGTAGTTAATATCCTCAAGTTCCCCTCCCTCAACGTCTTCACGTCTCGTTTCAAGCGTACAGTCATTGGAATCTATCCAGGGAATGCTGATATTCTCGTTGCACGCACAATGGTCTACATTTATGGTTACCGTTCCGCAATAAGTATGCACGGAATAGTATTCGGTATACGTGATATGTTCGTGCCTGAGTTCGCGGTTTTCCTCATAACCGCACCTCGTGCAATAGGTTATTTGATATACGCCGTCCACGCAGGAGGTCGAACCTTCGGCGAGTTCATACCTCATGGCCATTTCGTGTCTGTATTCCTCGTAAGTGTACGGATCCCTGTTTGAGTACTCACTGTGAACAGTAACCAGACAGCCATCATATTCGTAACTGTCTTTATTCCAGGTAGTATTGCCGCTGCTGTCAGTATTTTCCACGTAACGCGAAACCAGCTCTCCGTCTGCATTATAGGTGCTTTCCGTGTGCGCAGAAGATATGCTGCCGTCGGCATACGACCAGTTTTCGTCCTGTACAAGAGATATAAGTATGTCTGACTGGTTGTATGTTTTTGTACGCATGTATTCGTACACATGGCCGCAGACCTGACAGGTTTCCTTATAGCCGTCCTTGACAACCCTGTTGCCCTGGTCGTAACTCGGTTCGTCGGAATAATCTTGCCTGTAATTTGTATGGATTTCGCCGCGTTGATGCTCAACCGAATAAATTATGTCGTATTGCGAAAGGTCATACGTGACGTTCTCCGTGACGGTACACTTATCCATAGAGTAGCGATGTCTGACAGTATAGGCAAAATCGCACCCGTCGTTCATACATTCGAAAATTTCGTCAAAATCAGAATAACCGTCCTGCTCGCAGGCTCCGCCTTCAACGTTTTCCGACCGATATTCGACATTGCATGCATCATGCTCAACGTTAATATCCTCATACAATCCGCAGGCACAGCGGTTATTCAATACCCGCACAATGCCGCAGGAGGTTTGAATAGTCTGAACAGATTCGTACGTTACGTGCTCGTATGTAAGTTTTGTACTCTCCACATAGCCGCAACGTTCGCAACAATATATGATGTTTACGCCGTACTCGCAGGAGGTTGCACCTTCGGCAAGCTCATAGCGTTCCGTCATTCTGTGATCGGTATAGTATCGGGTATCAGATTTTCCCTCGGAATCGGTCCACCTCTCCGTGACTTCGCAGCCGTTGTAGGAATATTCGCGCCTGGTCCAGTATTCGCCGTTTTCGGTTATGCGTTCTTCATAATCCTCCAAAGTTCTGCCGCTTTCGTCGCAGATTGTGAGCGTATAGTTCTTTTTGACCGTTCCGTCGCTCATTACGGAGCTGTACTCGTTTTCAGATCTGAGCACAACCTCTTCGGGGCTGATTACGGTCACGCTGCTGTTGTATTCCCTGTATCCGCATTCGCTGCACGTCAGATCTTTTCTGAACTCGGTTACTCTGTTGCCGTTTTCGTCCGTGTAGTTATTGGTAACGCCGTCGTCCCCGACCAGATTATGGAGTGAAATCTGATTGTCGACTACATATGTCGTCTCGCCGTCGACGCGGTCAAAACGACAGGTTACGTTATCGAATACGTTACAGCCTTCCTTTGTGTAGCGATGCTCTTGCGTATAGGAGTAACCGCACTTTTCGCAGGTATAGACCGTCGTATAGTCCTCGTAGCCGTATTCGGCAAGCGCGCCGCCGTTACCCGTTGTTTCTTCAAGGAAATTGCAGGAACTGCTATCCATGCTGATGCTTTCAATCTGTCCGCAAGGGCAACTGGTATGTATCAGGACTATGTCTCCGCATTCGGTTGCAATTATTTGCTTGTCGCTGAACTCGACGTGGGCATACAGATATGTTACATTGTCCTCTATGCCGCACTTAGCGCAGCGTAACGAATGCCTTACGCCGTCCTCGCAGGAGGTTGCACCGTCCACGAGAGCATATATATCCTCGTAGACGTGAGACTCGTAAGTGTCTACATACGTGTAACCGTAGGAGTCGGTCGTCGTCTCCGTAGCCATGCAGCCGTCATATACTATCTCGGACCTGCGCCAGGTTTCCCTGCCGCCGAGAATCTGGCAGCTGTAAGTAAGCGTAAGCTGACCGTACTCGTTATACGCGAATTCGCTGACGTCGCCGTTAGTTATGCCGTCTTCATTTACGCTGATGTTTGTCTGCTTTGAATATATCTCAGAGCCGTCGGGAGCGTATATTCTTTCAGATATCCGTTCTTCTCTTGCGCCGCAGACTTCGCAGACATATTTTTCCGTTTCGACGACCTTTCTGTTGCCGTCTTCCACGGTTTCAACCCTGCCGTTAGCCTTGTCGGGCTGCATTGCATGTTCGTACTCTCCTTCATCCCTTGCCGTAAGTTCTATTCCGAGCGTGACAAACTGATATAATGTGTCCGTCACTATCCTGCAGCCGACCTTTTGCGTCGACTCGGTGACGATATATCTGAAACCGCATTCCTCGTTCTGACAGGTGTACGTAGTGACGAAATCGGTATAGCCCGAATCGTTGGGGATTTCCTGAGTCGTACCCTCGAGCTTGCAGTCATGTCCGTCGACGTTGACGTCCGAAACCTGACCGCACGCACAACGGCTGTGTGTGATTACCACGCTTCCGCACTCGGTGTTATACGAATTTTCAATCATATCGCCCAGATGATCGTACTGCTCAACTACATATAATATCTCGCTGCAAATGCGGCATACAGACTTTTCGTATACGCCGTCCTCGCACGTCTCCGAACCGGGCATGAGCTCGTATACCGTATACGGGTCATGTCCGCCGCTCTCTATGGTGTAATACTCGTCGCCGCAGTTTTCGCAGCGGTAGGTGTTTTTGCCATAGGAGTTACAGCTGGACGGAACGACCTTGTCTTTTAGCACATAGCTGTGATGTGACAGGTTATCCATTGTGCCGTCTGCCCTGTTATAGTATAAATTTATGTACCAGTTTGCAGACTCATAAGGCTGAGCATCGTCGTTCTGCTTTACCTCGGTATGAAGAACGCTGCCGTCATCGAGCGAAATGTATGTGACCTCGGTGGTCGTATACATTGTGCCCCTTGCATTATTGAAGGAGTAGCTTAACCTTATCCAATCGCCGCAGTCATAGCTTATGGTGACGGTCTCCGCCGTCCTTATGTCCAGCGTGACGCTGGTATGGCTGTATACCACGTTTTCAACGAGGCACTTCTGCCCCTCGTATTCTCCGTCGCTGCCGACTCTATTTGTCTCGCTTGAAGAGTCATTTACTATCGTATAGCCGTCGACAGAGATATCGTTGCCGTGATCCGATTTCTTAGCCTCGGCAAAGAATACGGAGTCAATGAGCTCCTCCGTCGAGGTGACCATTTCGGGATAGGGGAATTCTATCGTTCCGCCGCCCGGTATGAGGTGAGCCGTGCCAGTGACTATTATCGCCTCTCCCTCTGCCGTCGCGCCGTCGAAATACCAACCGTCAAGCGCTATGTCGAGCGAGGTAACCACGCCCGTCTTATCGGTCGAGATTGTAAGCGAGAATCCGTTCTGAATGCTTTCGACAATCGCACCCGTCATATTCCATATTACGCTGTTGTCGGCGCCCGTAATGGTATCTACGGCCTCCAGAAGGGTATTTTCTTCGAGAAGGACAATGATATTTTCAGCCTCGGCGCCTAAATCCATGTCGGAAGGCATGCCGAACAACTGCTTTATGAACTCTTCGATTGTTATGTCGCCGTTATTTGCGACAAGCTCGTTTATGTCGCATTCCTCTCCGCTCATTATGTAGATAATCTGCTCTATCGAAGAGTAGATGTCGTCGAGTTCGAGAGAGTAGCCCTCGCAATAGCTTATGAGTTCATCGACGGCAACGCTTACCTTCTTGGAGAGGCTTTCGCGCACGAACGAGGTGAGCGATTGCCAGCTGCCCTCTCCGCCGAGCATATCGACGACTTCGCAGGCCTTTTTGCTGCCCATCGCGTTCCAGAGTTCCTTTATTGCCGACATATCGAGGGCGAAGTCGTAGCCGTAAGCCGTCTCCACGCTCTTTGCATATGTATCGACCAGTCTGCCGAAAATTTCGTGCAGGGCGCGTTCATTTTCCGCGCGTATCGCCCCGAAGATGGGCTTTACGCTGTCTTCATACCAGCCGATTATCTCGGTTATCTTGAGTTCGGTAATCATATCGCCGAACATCGTGCCGGTAAAGCTTGACAATACATAGTCGACAGGGCTTACATTTATCGAACCGACGCGCTCCTTGCCGTTGACTATGGTGCCCTCTTCGCCGTATAACTTGCCGTCCTGTATGACTATCTTGAAATATCTCTGGTCGGTTACGGGATACGAAGGGTCGGCATACTCTATGTCTATCACGCCGTACATGTACATGCTTATTCCGTCGCGCGAGAAGGATATGCTGGCATCGCCTATGCGATATACGGTGGCAATGTATTCCTCCGTAGTGCCGCCCTCGTATACCTTGTTGAGCGCACCCTCGAAGTCGTCCACTTTGAGCACATAGTTGCCGTTAAGAAGGCTTTCTGCCATATTTACGTATATGCTGCGGAAGTCGCTCTGCTCTTCGCCGCAGACCGTACATATTCCGCCGACGTAGTCATGCCCCTCGGAGTAGAGTATTTCTCCCCTCTCCTCGTATCCGCAGACCGTGCAGACCTCAGAGACATAGCCGTTCATCGTACAGGTAGGCTCTACACGCCTTTCTTCCATGTTATGTCCCGACGGAACGCCGCCTACGCTGACGGTGTCCTTCATTCCGCATATCTGACATACCGCCGTCATCGTGCCGTTGTACGTGCAGGTGGCGTCGTCGTTGAATACATACTCGCCGAATTCGTGCGTGCAGGGCATCTTGCACACCGTGCAGTAGCCCTTGTCGCTCATCTGGTGTCTGCCCGTTGCAGGCAGTCCCATAGAACCGCAGACCGTACACTTCTGTCCCCTGCCGCAGGTAGGCGCGCTTATGTCCCACTTATGCCCCTCAGCCCTGACAATGTCGGAGATATAGCTGTCGTCGCAGTTGGCGCAGGTATATTGCGTATAACCGTCCTCTGTGCAGGTCGGAGCGACGAGCTTTGCTATGTATCTGTGTCCTGTTGCAGGCGTTTCGGCTTCGATGTAGTGAAGGTCGCATCCCTCCCTTGCACACGTTACGACAGTGTAACCGCCTGCCGTACACGAAGGCTCTACCACCTGCTTTACAAGGTCGTGGCCGAGAGCCGCGATTGTCACTTCTTCATACGCGCTGCACCCGTCGTTGGTACAGGTATGACCTTCCAGTCCCGTCTCCGTACAGGTGGGAGCCTTTATTTCCGTTATCGCCCACTTATGTCCCGTTGCCGCGGTCAAGTTGACATTTATTTTCTTTCCGCACCTTGAACACCTATTGACGTCATAGCCGCCCATGGTGCAGGTCGCGTCTTTATGTCCCTCTTCGTAAAGCTGATAGTCATGCCCGAGGGCGGAGATATAGCTTATCTCGTTTTCTCCGCAGATGGTACATATATTCTTGGTATATCCCTGCTCCGTACAGGTGGGATCGGCATTGGAAGAGACCCAGGTATGGCCGAACACTTTGCAGCGCTCTTCCGCCGAAATCTTGCTTACGGAGAAACGCGAGAAGTGGTTGGTTTCGAATACCGCCCAACCTGGTATTCCTTCTGAAGAAGTCTCGCCCGAGGCATCCTTTTCCCATTTCGCCTCAATCGCCGTAAGGTAGCTTCCCGATTCGTCGGGCTGGTCGGCGATGTACCATATTATAATGCTGTCCGCACTTTCTCCTTCACGGAGCAAATAGGGTATTCTGACGGTTATTTTGCCGTTGTTGAAGCTGGTTATTGTACTGTCTCCGCTAGTTATAGTGAAGCTGTATATAGCCGCATCCTCGCCGAGCTTTTGCTTATCCGCATCATCTAATTCGATTTCGTCGCTTGCGACAGACTCTGCCGAGAACTTCATCTCATTATTTTCAGAGAGAGCTTGTTTAGTGGTGTCGTCCAGTCCGAACGTCGCCCCCTGCAGCTCTATTTCGCCGACCTTATTGACATCAGTACCGGATACTTCTGCCGAGGTTGCTTCCTTTGAATTTATCGTCTGCTTGGTCGCATCGCACAAGGTACAATCATATACCGTCAGGGTGCCCGACAATGTACCTGCATCCCAGACATGAGCTTCGGGGTCGGAATATTTTTCGGTATATGAATGGTTGCATCCATCTGCCGAACACTTATATGTATACTCGCCCTCCATCTTACAGGTTGCGGCGGTAGTCACCGTTCTGATATACGAATGCTTATATATTACCTCGGTTTTTGTAACCTCTTCATGGCAATGAGTACATTCTCCCGTACTCGTCACCAGATATCTGCAGACCTCCGAACTTCCATCGTCGTGCACGGGGTCAGACGACGTCCAGCTTTCTACCGTATGGCTGCCCCTGGCGTGCTCTGCTATGACAGTATATTCATATTCGCATTCGCGATTTCCGCAGCTGAAAGTTTCAACGACGTCCTCGGTACAGCCGTTTCCCTGAAGACCTGCTGAGACACAAGCATGCCCCGTTGCCTCGTTGAGAACGGTGTTGCAGGCGGTACAGATTTCAGGTTGGGTACAGGTTGCCTCGCCCGAAGACTGATGCTCCAGCATAGGCACCTCGTCGCTGCGCATGGTGATAGGGCAGACCTTGCAGGTATTTAGCGTATAGCCGACCTGCGTGCATGTAGGCTCGACTACCGTCTTTTCATACTCGTGCCCTGCGGCATTGCCGTCCTCGAAGGTGTCTTCTCCCTTTGCTCCGCACTCGCACGAGTAGTAATATACCGCCGCCTGAGTGCAGGTTGCCGCCGACTTGAGATATTGCTCGTCGGTATTCTTGACTATGTAACTGTGAGGCAAAAGACTGCCGTATGCCTGATTGCACACCTCGCATTCGGCAAGCGCCGTACAAGTTGCCGTGCCGCCCGTATGCGCGGCGACATCTATGTGCTCCTGACAGCGCGCACACACTTTATAGTGCGAGGTCCCGTCATGGCTCCACTCCGCGCCGTCGGTGTCGTGACCGAGTATCGTACCCGACTCGAATGTGTCTTCTCCCTTTGCTCCGCACTCGCAGGAATAGAAGTATACCGCCTTGGCAGTGCAGGTAGCCTCAGATTTTAGATAGCGACTGTCCGCAATCTTTTTATCGTAGTTATGGGGAGCAAGTTCGCC
Source organism: uncultured Clostridia bacterium (assembly GCA_944354125.1). Classification (GTDB taxonomy): domain Bacteria; phylum Bacillota; class Clostridia; order Christensenellales; family Borkfalkiaceae; genus Coproplasma. The sequence continues at coordinate 42,398 of CALVPT010000013.1, forward strand.
GTATTCGAACGTCTTATCGCTCCTCTGTCCGCACTCGCAGGAGTAGAAATATACCGCCCTCTGCGTGCAGGTCGCCGCAGACTTAAGATACTTTACGGAAGTATCCTCTACAATGTATTCGTGTGCCTCGCGTTCGCCGTAGGGAGCGCCGCAGACCTGACATATCGCCTGAGCGGTACACGTAGCCGTGCCGCCCGTATGCGCGACGACATCTATGTGCTCCTGACAGCGCGCACACACTTTATAGTGCGAGGTCCCGTCATGGCTCCACTCCACGCCGTCTGTATCGTGACCGAGAGCGGCAATCGTCCAGCTGCCCTCCGCAATCTCATTCTCGCCTGCCTCGTCGGAGAAGTACATATCGCAGGCATCGCAATGCCAGTATTCCGAATTGCCCGCCGTCGTACAGGTTTCCGCGACCGCAGCCGTATGCGTCATATCATGAGAAGGGGCAATAGTCCAGCTGCCCTCCGCAATTTCATTCTCGCCTTCCGCGTCGGAGAAATACAGGTCGCAGGTTTTGCAATGCCAGTACTCCGAATTGCCCGCCGTCGTACAGGTTGCAGGCGCGGCGGCTATGTGCTCCATGTCGTGGCCGAGCGCCTCGCCGTATTCGAAAGTTTCGCTTCCCTTGGCTCCGCATTCGCACGAGTAGTAGTATACCGCCTTATGCGTGCAGGTTGCAGCAGACTTTAAATACTGACTGTCTGTATTCTGTTCGGTATAGCTGTGCGCCGCAAGTTCGCCGTATTCGAAAGTTTCGCTTCCCTTGGCTCCGCACTCGCACGAATAGTAATATACCGCCTTATGCGTGCAGGTTGCCGCGGACTTTAAATACTGACTGTCTGTATTCTGTTCGGTGTAGCTGTGCGCCGCAAGTTCGCCGTAGCTTGCTCCGCACACTTCACAGACGGCTTCTGATGTGCAGGTTGCATTGCCGCCCGTATGCGCGGCCTTGCCCACCTTTTCTTCGCACCTGACGCACGTCTGCCAATGCTCCGAGTCATTGTGCTCCCACTCCGCGCCCGACACGTCGTGCCCGAGGGCTGCAATTACCCAGCTGTTTTCGGCTATCTCGGTGTTGCCCTCCTCATCCGAAAAATATTTTCCGCAATCGGCGCAATACCAGTACGCCGAATTGCCGTCCGTAAGACAGGTCGCCGCAACTTGCGGAGTAGCGTCATACTGTGCACGTGCTCCTGAGAACATGCCGAAAGTATGCCGCCGAGCAGCGACATCGTCATAAGTGTAAGGATAAATACGCTTAATTTCTTTCTCATATTGCCCCCTTGATGCAAACCTGTGTAAATGCGTCTGCATTTTACAATATTTTATACCAACTAAATTATACCACTAATTTTTGGCAAATGCAATGATTAAGTCAAAATTTATTGTGATTTTAAAACAAAAAATTAAAGCAATTAACAAAACAGCTTTTCAGGGGCATTATATAGGCGGAAACATCTTGAATTTTGCGTAAAAATAAGCGGACAGATATACCGTCCGCTCCGAAAATTTATTGAATTATTCCGCGCCGTTTCAGCGGCGGCCGTGTTTATCGTCGCCGTTGCCGCCGCGGTGACGGGCATTGTCGCCCCCGGAAGCGCGCGGCGAGGACGACAAGCCCTTATGACCTTCGGCAACGCGACCGCGCAGAGCGCCTTGCCTGTCTGCATCTTCCGCAACTTTTTTTCGTCCCCTGTAAGTCCCTGCGCCCGACCCCTTTTTTTCAGCCGCAGACGGGGCGGCGCCGCTTCCGACAAGGCAATTTTTGCCGCTTCCTATGAGGTCGCTCCTGCCTGCCTCCTTAAGCGCCTCCCTCACTATTTCGAAATTCGAGGGCTTGGCATACTGCATCAGGGCGCGCTGCATCATCTTTTCGCGCTTGCTCTTGGGGACATAGACGGGCTGCATGGTATCGGGATTTATGCCCGTATAGTACATGCATGTAGATTTTGTCGACGGCGTGGGATAGAAATCCTGAACCTGTTCTGGCATATAGTTTATAGATTTGAGGTACAGCGCGAGATTTATAGCATCCTTTAAAGTGCACCCGGGGTGAGATGAAATGAGGTACGGCACAAGATATTGCTTTTTTTTGAGCTTACGGTTTATCGCGTCATATTTCTCTTTGAAAGCGAGATAGAGCGAAAACGGCGGCTTGTTCATGCACTTCAACACGTTATCCGAAACGTGCTCGGGCGCGACCTTCAGCTGACCGCTGACATGGTGCTCGCACAGCTCCCTTAAAAAGGCGTCCGATTTGTCGTACATTACATAGTCATAGCGTATTCCCGAACGCACAAACACCTTTTTTACGCCATCAAGCTGCCTGAGCGTCCTTAAGAGGTCTATGTATTCCTCGTGGGAGACCTCCAGCGACGGGCACTTTTCCCAGCCTATGCAGTTGCGTGAAGTGCATACGCCTTTTGTATGCTGTTTGGTGCAGGCAGGATCGCGGAAGTTTGCCGTAGGGCCGCCGACGTCGTGTATATACCCCTTGAAACCGCTGTCCGAGATGAGCTTTTTTGCCTCCTCGACAATGTTCTCCTTGCTGCGCTTTTGAACTATTCTGCCCTGGTGATAGGTTATGGCGCAATAGTTGCAGTTGCCGAAACACCCCCTTACGGAGGTGAGCGAGAACTTAACCTCCTCTATGGCAGGCACTCCGCCCCTGTACATGGGATGATAGGTGCGCTCGTAAGGGAGATTGTACACCTCGTCCATCTCCTCCGGCGAAAGCGGAAGCTGCATTCTGTTCTGCACGACGTACACGTCGCCGTGCCGCTGAAGGAGCGTCTTGCCTACAAACGGGTCGTTATTTTTTGCCTGGGCATTGAACGCGTCGACATACTTTATTTTGTCGGCGCAGACCTCTTCATACGGCGGACAGAACGCCGCTTTGCCGCAGGTTATCTGCTCTTTGAGTTTTTTTGAAAGTCCGTCAAAGGGTGCGGCATAGCACGTGCCGCGGATATCGTGCAGTTTGTCGAGCGGTATTCCGCGTTTCAGACAGCCGCATATTTCCCTTATCGGCCGCTCGCCCATGCCGTAAATGAGAAGGTCGGCTCCGCTTGATATGAGTATGCTGGGAAGCACCTTGTCCGCCCAGTAATCGTAGTGAGCAAACCGCCTCAATGACGCCTCTATTCCGCCGATTGCGACGGGCACTTCGGGGAAAAGCCGCTTTAAATTTCTGCAATACACGTCCACGCACCTGTCGGGGCGCATGCCGACCTTTCCGCCCTCGCTGTATACGTCCTTCTGCCTTCTTATCTTTGCGACGGTGTAGTTGTTTACCATGCTGTCCACCACTCCGCCGCTGACGAAAAATCCCATTTTGGGGGCGCCGAACCTGAGATAGTCCTCGTCGCGCTGAGGCTGGGGAAGCATTGCTATTTTAAGCCCCTCGCTCTCTATTATGCGCGAGACGATGGCGTGACCGAAGGAGGGATGATCGACGTACGCCTCCCCTATCACATATACTATGTCGACCTGACCGCCTGCCTCTTCTCTCGTTACGGGTAAAAACATATCATTTCCTGCAAATCATTTTTTAAAATTATACCACATCGCGCAAGCTTTTTCAACACATTTCCATATCAGTACCAAACCGCCAAACGTCGGGGCAAAAGTTAAAAATTATCACTATACGCCCTGAGAAATCTTTTAGCCGCGTATGCTTTGCAATTTGTACGGCGGCAGTGTATAATCAAAAAAATATTTTAAAGCATTCAACGTTTTATTTGAAATAAAATGAAAGACAATAATACGGGAGACATATATGCAACTTTTGACCGAAGAATTGATAAAAGACCTGCTGGCAAGACAGCGGCAGTTCTTTTCGCGCGGCGCCACCCTTTCCTATGATTTCAGGCGCGCAAGCCTTCTGAAACTTAAAGCCGCGATATTGAACCATCAGACCGAGCTTGAAGAGGCGCTCTACAAAGACCTTGGAAAGAACAGACAGGAGAGCTATACCTCCGAAATAGGCTTTGTGCTTGCCGAGATAACGCATACCTTGAAACACCTGAGGCGCTGGATGCGCCCCGTCAGGGCAAAGTCGACGATGTCGCTCTTCCTCTCCTCGAGCAGAGCCGAAAAAGTGCCTTACGGCAGCGTGCTTATAATAGGTCCGTTCAACTATCCCTTCCAGCTACTTGTCGAGCCGCTGGTTGCGGCAGTTGCCGCCGGCAACTGCGCCGTGCTGTGCCCTTCCGAACTGACGCCCAACACCTCCGCAGTCATTAAAAGTCTGATTAACGCTGCCTTTGCACCCGAATATATACTCTGCACCGACGGCGGAATTGAGAACAACTCAAAACTGATAGCCAGCCGCTTTGACAAGATTTTCTTTACGGGCAGCATAAACGTAGGCAAGATAGTCATGCGCGCCGCGGCGGACAACCTTGTGCCCGTGACGCTCGAGCTCGGCGGCAAGAGCCCCGTAATAGTCACGGACAAGGCAAATCTTCCCGTCGCCTGCGAGCGCATTGCCTGGGGCAAATTCATGAACGCGGGTCAGACCTGCGTGGCGCCCGACTACGTATTCGTAAAGAGGGAAATTATGGGCGACTTTTTGAGTATGCTTGAAAGTACTATCAAGCGCATGTACGGCGACGATATATTTTGCAACCGCGACTATGGCAGGATTGTAAACGCGCGGCACACCGAAAGGCTGGCGGCAATACTTTCAAAGGAAGGCAAGTACCTTGCTTTCGGCGGAGAAGTTAAAAAAGAGGAGAGATTCATTTCGCCCTCCGTCCTCTGCCCTCCCGACACAGAGAGCGCAGAGTGCATGAAGGAAGAGATATTCGGTCCCATTCTGCCCGTATTTGCCTATGACAATCTTGACGAGGCGATTTCATACATCAATTCAAAGGAAAAGCCGCTCGCCCTGTACATCTTCAGCGAGGACAAAGGCGAGTGCGGATATATCCTTAAGAGGACGAGTTCGGGCGGAGTTTCGATAAACGACACAGTCAGCCACATAATAAACCCCAACCTTCCCTTCGGCGGAATAGGATATTCGGGCATGGGCAACTATCACGGCGAATACGGATTCATGAACTTTACCCACCTTCGCGCCGTACTCAGGAGGTCGACAAAGTTCCGCTCCTCGCTCGCGCATCCGCCTTTTTCGGACAAAAAGCTCAAGACAATAAAAAAATACGTAAAGTAAGGCAAAAGGACTTAACCATAGCGGCAAGAATGGTTGCGATGAGCATGTAAGCTATAAAGCATGAGGCGGGCGCATTCCCCTTGAGGAATGCGCCCGCCTTTTTTCGAACATTACTGACAGTCATTTTTTAAGGCGCGTCGTTCAGCTCTTCCGGGCTTTCTTTGCCTCGTCTATGCGCGCCTGTGCATCTTTAATGCGCTCGTTTGCCTGAGCCAGGCTCTCCTCGCGCTCCGCCTGCATCTTATCGAGGCGCGCCTTCGGCGTGAGCTTTGCCTCCTCCCATACGGCTTTGGATTCCATCTTTGCCGCCTTGAAATTGGCCTTGTCTACCTCGTGCTGAGCCTTCGCGCTCTCTGCCATATCCCTGAACGGATGAAAATTTTCAAACATTTTAATTGTCCTCCTCTTCTTTATTTAAAAGTTCGTTGCCGAGCTTTATTATTTGCTCGGAATACTTCCTTCTGCGCCTTGCAAGAATTGCCCTGTATATGAAATAATTTACCGAAACCATTGCAATGCCCAAAACGCCTGTCATTACGCCTGCCGCAACCGAGTCAAAGATTACCCGCATTGCAAGACACATGCCCGTGCCGAGAACGAGAGTTCCTACGGCGCCGAAGACATAGGCAAATATTTCTGCGGGACGGCGGACCTTTGCATCAAGGTTTTTGAGCTTTTTGAGTTTGCTCTGTTCCTCACCCTCGGGCTGATACTGTCTGCACAGATTTTCAATATAGTTCTTTCCTGTAGATTCAATCATTTTTTTCATCTCCCTGATTGATTTTGTACCTGAATTATAACCTCCGCTCTTTTCTGAAATTTTGCTCTTTTGTAAATGTTTTGTAAAAATAAAAAATTTATGCCGCCATTGATTTTTTCAGGAATCAGAAAAGCGGCGGAGATATGCCCTCCCTTTTCGGGGCATATCTCCGCCGCATATGTTCACTCGTTCAACAGCTCATTCGTAAGCTTAATTATCTCCTCTCCGTACTTCTTTTTGCCGCGCCTTAAAAGAAAGTTATATACAGGGTGTGCCGCCGCCATGGGGAATATGCCGATGACGGCTACTATTATTCCGACGAGGTAATTGCCCCACGCCAGCGTTATGCTCATTCCCGTGCCGAATAAAAGAAGCCCGACTACGCCAAAGGAGAGGGCGACGCCCATTGCCGTGTTCTTTACCGCGGCATTGAGCTTTCTCAGCCGCGCCAACTTATCTTCCTTTCCGTCGGCGAGATACTGCTTCTGAATTTCGAGTATTTCCCTGCGCTCGCTCTCGGTCGGCGCAGAATAACTGTATGTGAATTTATTCCCGTCCCGATTCGTATCCATTTTTCAACCTCCCGAGTTGCCTGCACCCGACAATAATCATGGCTATGCCCAGCGCAATGGTAAGCGCGCACACGGCAAAACCCGTGACCGAGTTCATAGCGGTAATCTCCGATGCGCTGACTTGCTCGTCCGAAAATACCGCAATCAGCGTTACCTGCAGGGAGAGCAACGACACGGCGGCATCGGTAAGATTTATGTCGCGCAGACATTGCAGCACTCTGTCGTTATACCGCCTGACCTTAAAGACATTATAGACGGCAAAGATTACCTTGTAGAATGTATACGCCGCCGCGGCGATTGCCATAACCTCAGAATACTGCGTCGGCTTGCCGTACATGACCATGAGCGAGACGGCCGCCGCAAGCGCAATTTCCAAGGCGAGAATGAGTATGCCGCACAGGCGGTATATCCTTAGTTTAAGCTCCGCAGCCAGGCGCTCGTTTCCCTCCGAGCGTCTTCTCGCCCTGTAACTTAAAAACAGTATGAATGCCCTCAGCGCGCCCAGAAATACGTAATACGTAGCTATGATTCCGTACCATAGCGAGCAAGTCACAACACCCAGCACGGCATTGAAGAGCACGAACGCCACATTTACGGCTAACGACAGCACGAAAAACGTCACCGTGCGGAAACCGTAACTGACAAAGATATTGTTTAAAAAGGGGTGACGGGCTATGACGGCTGCCGCTCTTTGCCTGACCGTATGCCTGCACGCTGCCAGAGTATACGCGCTGTATCCCAGCAATATTGCCGACAGGGCATAGACGACGTAAGACGGCCACTCTTTGTAGCTCGCAGCCAACACGGCTATATCCGCCGCAACGGCTATGACAGTCATTATCCATACGACGATTATGAATGCCGCATTCGGCCTCTTTAAGAAGGACAGTATGCGCCCCATCATGCGACCTTTCCACGAAGTCTTACTATAAAGGTGCTGCCCTTGCCGAGCTGACTTTCAACAGAAATTTCACCGCCGAGGACGTCTATAACTTTTTTGACGAGCGCCAGCCCGAGACCGTTGCCCTCCTGCGCGTGCGAGGTGTCGCCCTGATAGAATTTATCGAAGATATGTCTGCCCGTCTCCGCCGATATTCCTATGCCCGTGTCGGATACCTTCACTACTGCCTCTCCGCCCTCCTCTTTGAGCGATACGGATATTTTTCCGTTTGGTTCGGTAAACTTTATGGCGTTGGAGATTAAGTTGCTCCACACTATCTCCAGATAGTCGGGGTCGGACTGAATGACGAGTTCGTCGAGGTCGCAGTAGAGCTCAAGCCCCTTGGCCTCTATCGCATCTTCGAACGCAAGCACGCTTTCGGCAAGCATCTCGTTCAGCCGTATGCTCTTCGGCTCCGTCCTTATCTGCTGATTTTCCAGTCTGTTGAGCTTTAAAATATTTGTGACGAGCGCCGTAAGCCGCTTTGAGGTAGCGACTAATACGTCGGCGTATTTATTCAGCGTCTCTTCGTCGGGGTTGCCGTCCTTAATCGCCTGAGAACAGTTCTGGATTATGGCGAGCGGCGTCTTGAGCTCGTGCGAGACGTTGGAAACGAAGTCGGTATGCAGAACCTTTGTCTTTGAAAGTTCCGCCGCCATGGTATTTATGTTGTCGGCTATGCAGTCAAACTCGTCATACCGCCCGTACGGGTGGAAAGTGCGGATGCGCACCGAAAAATCGCCCGAGGCGATGCGTGCCGTGGCATCGGATATGTTTTCGACGGGACGGTCGACGGTGACCTTGCGGCGTATGCCGTCTATTACCGTACAGACGAGCGCGAGAAACAGCACCGTAACCAGCATGAGAGCAAAGACTATGCCTTTGTCGTCGCCGTACTGCCTCTCCGCCGCAACGTATACGTAAACCGAAAAGGCGATGAGCGCCGCAATGGTGACAAAAAATATGACATATCCCGTGACCAGCATTAAAACCTTTGAGCGGCGCGTCTTCATTTCAGCACCGCCTTATATCCCAGCCCGTGCACGGTGACTATTTCAAACCCGTCGCAGGTTGCCGTCTTTTCGCGCAGTTTGGACATATAAACATCGACCGTGCGCGACGTCGCCGAGGAATCATAGTCCCAGAACTCGTCCATCAGCTGAGTGCGCGTGAACGTGCGCTTAGGGTAGGACAGAAGCTTGAACAGAAGGTCAAATTCGCGCACGGTAAGGGGCAGCTCCTCGCCGTCGACATATGCCGTGTGCTCGTCCTTGTTCATCCTCAGATTGCCAGCAACAAGCTCTCGGCTCTGCTCGATATTGGCGCGTCGAAGGAGCGCGCGCACCCTCAGGATCAGGATATCCGCATCGAAGGGCTTTACGACGTAATCGTCGATGCCTGCGTTGAAACCGCGCTGTTTGGAAAGTTTATCGTCAAGGGCGGTCATGAAGAGTATGGGAATATGGCTGTCGGCTCTGCGTACCCTCTCCGCCAGCGCAAAACCGTCCATTTCAGGCATCATTATGTCGCTTATCAGCATATCGAAGGACTGCTCCTCCGTAGCCCTTAGAGCAGCCGCTCCGTCATAGCAGGGCACGGCTTCGAATCCGTCTGCCGTAAGCATGGAACATACCAGCTCGTTGAGCGCCTTATCGTCCTCCGCCACCAGAATTTTAACCATGCACAGACCTCCCGAGTTTACTTTATGGGTATATTATACTGTATAAATTTTTCTGAAACAATAAAAAAATGTTAAAGAAATGTTAAAGCGGCTAATTTACATACATAGCAAAGTCTTTTTGCGCAAAAAATGGGGCACATAGAAAATAAAGCCGGCTGGAATTACCTTTATGTCCATAATAGAAGAAGAAACATAGACAGACTTAAACTCACGGGAAACTTTTGTCCGCATCACAAAATCGTCCTTAATTTCCGTAATGATGTTACTATTTTTATTGAGTTTTCATCCGATACCTTCCGAATGCCCACACATACTAACAGACTATATGTGATGCGTTATGCAAAAGCCCGGGGCAATAGCCGCGGGCCTTTTTCATTGTTCAACGTCAATGGCATATTTTTTTGGATTTTTTTTGTTTACATATACAACAATCTGACTCCCCACTTCTATCAGCTTTCTGTTGTCATACAGGAAACGAGTTTCATACTGATTTCCTTCGGCGTCCACACAGACAAGACGAGCCACATATTTATTGAGTATTCTGAAATTCGCTTGGCAATAGAACTTCTTTATAGTGGCAATTACCTTATTGCCTTTGAGCCGATATCTTTTTAACCTGCTAAAAAATCCCCAAAAAAGACTAACGAAACCGACAACAAAACATATGCCTGCAACTGTAAACATTAATATTTGCGGAACCATATTGACTTTGGCATAAGTAATTTTATGAGGATTTTCGGGCAAATAGATAATAGTTATTATATCGCCTTCGCTCAAAAAATCGGAGTAATAATCCAACTTGGTTTTATATATGGTATTCCCGACAGTATATTGGACATAAACATCTATTTCCTCTTCATCGTCTAAGTCATAGTATTTTTCAATAGCGACTATTTCTGCCGTAGTCGTTATTCCGTTCCTCTTAAATTCCGCATTGTTTAAATTAAAATAAATGCCAACTAACAGGAATATTATTCCGCTAAGCCAGAAAACAAAGGAAAAATTTGATTTTGATTTCTTCACTCTTCACCCCTCAGTTTGTTGCAGATTACCTTCCGTATCCGCTGTTGAATGCCAATGCTATAGTTTAAAAGTTTTATCAGCACAAATACATTTAGATTTTTGATTGACAAAGTCCGTTTTTGCAGAGTATGCCGAATAATTATTGCTCCACCCATATTTAGATGTAATCTTTTGATTGTAATATACAGTACTTTTTTACGTAAATCAAGTGCTAATATTACTGAATTTAATTACTTTTAACTGTCCCGACTCATAAAACTACAAAACAGGGCTTACCCGATGACGGATAAGCCCTGTCTGTTAATCTTATTCAATTTACCGCAACTTGCGGCATTCTCTCAGATTACTTTCTGGGATACTTAATGTTAGCCTGTGGTGGTCACAGCCTGCAGGGGTAAAATGCCCGTTTTGCCCTGCTTTTGGAGCATCGGAGCATTCTTTTGCGTCAAATTCAGCCCCCACTGCGCTTGCAGTCATATTGTCACCTCTGCCTGATGTGGTCATCCTTAAATATGAAGGCTTATTCCTCAGCCACAAGCCCCATCTGAATATGTTGCCCTTTTCTACGGTGATAGTATCAACAAATTCCATCAGCACATCTTTATCCGCCTTTCCGCTATCAGTTATGCTGATTTTTCCAAGCAGGTCGCGGACATACTGCATATCAATGCTCTCTTCGGCGTCGCCTTCATCCTGTCCGTTGCCGAGCATTGCAGCTTGCAGTTCTTTAATCTCCTCCTCGCACTTCGACTTGGCACGCTGATACTCTTCCTTGCTTATTTCGCCGTCGGCTCGCATTGAAAGGAGCGAGTCGAGTTTCTTTTCCGCCTTTTCAATCCGCTGCTGATAGCCCGAAAGGTCGCGCTTGTTTTCTGTCTTCATCTCCTTCAACGTCTGGTTGAGAATGCTGACCGCCTCCTCTATGACGGGAGCTTTATCGGCTATGATATTGTCGAACAGCACCGCCGCCATGACGTCAAGTTTGGTTTCGTTGACTGTCGGCATATCGCAAAAGCCGTCGGTGTCAAGGTTTAACTGTCTGCGCTTTTCCGCGCTGCCGTTATTTATGCGCGAATAACAACTGTAACCGTAGTGCTTTTGCCCGTCCTTATCCTGTCGCCACTTGTAGCGCTTGAATCTGGAGCCGCACGCACAGCGCAGCTTATTTGCCCAAACATCGGTCGTCGGCGTTACGCCTATTCTCTTCTGTTTGCT
>CALVPT010000014.1 GCA_944354125.1 uncultured Clostridia bacterium
TTGATATGGTCCAAATTGCGGCGTCGCCGAACTGTCTGAATGACCCTCTCATCTCTTTTACATAATCTTCAGGGTCAAGCTCAACGGCCATTTCGCTGCCGCCGAGACCTGAAGAAGTAGCAGCCAAAGTCCTGTGGTTTTCGTCCGGAGCCGTCGCCCGAACCCGAGCCGCCGCCAACAGTCTGGAGCTCTACGCTTCTGTATCCGAATAATGTGACTTTGCCCTCATCTTTGCCAAGAGGAAGCGCATTATCCTTATTCTTCAACAGGGTAAAGCCCTCTCCCGCAATCTCTATATTAAGCTGTTCGCCAGCTGCACGAACCTCATCTATGGAATTATAATCGGGGTAAAACTTACCGTTAGCATCAAGGTAACCCGTCTTCGTTCCGTTTGCCGTAATCGTAGTTTCGGTAATATCTTCAGACGGCGTATATTCTTCACCGCTTATGGCACTCTCACCGGCAGGGCCTTGGGGTCCCTGTTCTCCCTGCGGTCCCTGAGGTCCCTGGATACCCTGTTCTCCCTGCGGGCCCTGAGGTCCTTGCGCTCCAGCCTGTCCCGCACATCCGGTAAATGTCATTACTGCAGCAGTAGTCAGACACAAAACCGTTGCAATAATTGCATTAATGCGTTTTTTCATATCTTTTCCTCCTATAATAATTTGACGTTTAAATAACGTCCTAAGGCATTAACAAATTTAATTCAAGATTGACGAATAAGTCAATACATCAAACAGATTCTGATATTATTGCAACATTTATTGTTGACAAATAACATAATTAGCAATAAAAAATGCCCCGCAAAAGAGATTTTGCAGGGCATAAGTTTTAATTATTTTACATAAAATCTTTATCTTCTGTCAAAAAACATTATATCCAGAGCAAACGTATCGCTGTGAATATCGAGCCTTAGATTCCCCCCGTATTTTTGTACTACATTGCGTATGCTTTTAAGTCCGAACCCGTGATAAGCAGTATCCGTTTTTGTAGTCATAGGCAAACCGTCTACTATTTGAGGATTACCATTGAAATAATTTTCGGAGCGCAAAAACAGCATTCCTTTTTCTTCTTTTAAAGTAAGAATGATCACTCTTTTTTCAGCTTCCTTAACCTTATCTACTGCTTCGATGGCATTGTCCAATATGTTCCCGAAAAGGGAATATATATCCGATTCATGCATAAAATTAAGTCTGCTACCGTCGACCATACAAGTAAACTCAATTTTTTTATTCAGACATACAAGACTTTTCATGGTAATTACTACATCGAGAGCAATATTGCCGGTCTTATACGCAGAATCATAAACATCTACGGCCTCTTTAATTTTTTGTATCTCTTCATCGCTTATCCTTCCACTTAAAATATTAAGCTGATGTTTAAGATCATGGCACTTGATGTTTATGGTATCCACGACAGTTTTTTCCAAGAGATATTGTTCTCGTTCTCTTGCCGCAATTTGTTTTGTTACTTCAAGCTCGTTTCGGTATTCATCTTTTACAAGCACATTGAATTCTAACACAAGGATAAGAAAAGCAAAAATTATAGATGACACAAAATTCGCCGCCAAAATCATTCTGTCTTCAATAGAAAACACAAACGGTATCATGGCGTCTTCTATTACTACCATTACACACAAAGCGCATGCAGATATTACAAGCTGAACAGGATTACTTATAACTATTTCATTGCGTTTATATCCATTGCGCCTATAAAATATATAAACGCTTATGGAATATACTAAAGCAGCAAATACAAGTTGGAGAATAATTAAATACAACAAACTACTTGGTATCGAGAACAATCGAATAAACAGCCCTACAATCCGCATTGTAAGATGTTGTAAACAGTAACCTACGGTTGCACAGAAAAAAGCTGTTAATATATGGCAATCATATGATATCCACACAAGTGCAAATGTTAATGCATACTGCATAAAATATGTTCCGCTGCTTAACCAAAGACTATCAATATGCAATTTTCTGCCGAAATAACGCATACCTAATATTATTATAATATTTACAAGCAGTAATGATATTAAACGTACCCAGTAATATTTACGGCGCGGAAATCGCAAACACAAAAGAAGGGCACCTAAATTTGTCAATATAATAAACCTGAAAGGATCATAAAGCCACATAGTTCAACTTTCTCCGCTTACCTAGCGCTGTAATACCCGTGCAAAGCTTCTATAAATGATTTTCTTTTGGGTCTGCTTATAGGTAAAACAATATCATTAAGGTAAACGTTATAACCCTCAATCTGAGTAACATGTCTTAAGCTGACAAAATAACTACTGCTACATAAAGCAAATTCACCGACAGGGAATTGAGCTATTACCTGTTTCATTGTTCCATAAGCTCTATAATCCCCTTTATCTGTATGGTAGAGTATAGAGTGCATATTAATTTCTACGTATATAACAATATCCGAAGAAAACCTGACTTCCCCTTTAGGAGTTTTGACCATTATTTCATAACTCTCAGACATTCCGTATTTCTTCATAGCTCTTTTTAACTTCAGAGAAAACGCCATATAATTCAATGGTTTCAGCAGGTAATCCATTGCATCGAATTCATAGCCATTGATAGCAAATTGAGCCAGATTGGTAACAAAAAACAAAATAACATAAGTATCCAATCTCCTCAATTGGCGAGCTGTTTCCAGCCCGTTTATAACGGGCATATCTATATCCATAAACACCATATCATAATTAGGTTTATATGAATCAAGAAATGCAATACCGCTCATAAACAATTTTATATTAAATTGAACACCATTCTCTGCACCAAATCTTTTAAGAAACGATGATATTCGCTCCTGTTCACTTTTTTCGTCTTCTACTATTGCAATGTTAATCATAATTCACCACCTTATTCATTAATCAGCATACCACATTATCAAATTACGGTCAATAGTGCAGAAAAATTCACAACATTATATGGCATTTTAACAACATAAATTGCTATACTGTAAATGCATTCACAAAGGCTCATTCTTCTAAGCTAAAATGATAAACTATTAAAAAGTTTTCAGCTTATTCTAATTTTACAATTACTCCGAAGAAATCTATGCAAAAAAATAAGACGAACGAAGGTGAACTTCGATTCGTCTTATTTACTTCTGGTGCACCTGAATGGATTCGAACCATCGGCACCGAGCGTCGGAGGCTCGTGCTCTATCCAGCTGAGCTACAGGTGCAAACTCTCCGCCGACCAGCAAAAATCGGCGGAAATATATATCTTTGTTATGCTGATATTATATTCCTTACCGCGCCAAAATTGCAACAGATAATTTAAAAAAATTATGACTGTTTTGCATAGGCGCATACAATTCTAAGCAATATCTTTACGACTTTTTCCATATCCTGAACGGCTATGAACTCATTGAGCCCGTGCGCGTTCCTGCCGCCGGTGCATATGTTCGGACAGGGCAACCCCATATATGACAGCTGCGAGCCGTCCGTGCCGCCCCTTATGGGCTGGGTTATGGGCTCAACGCCCTCCTCCCTCATAGCCTTCTGGACGTTTTCGACGAGGTGCATGTGCGGAACTATGACATCGGCGCAGTTGCGGTACTGATCCTTCAATGTCAGGCTTACCCTGCCGCCGTACAGCGCAGAATATTTTTCGGCAACGCTCCTTACGAATTGCTTGCGCTCCTCAAATTTTTTGCCGTCGTGATCGCGGATAATGCCGTGCAGCACGCACTTTTCTACGCCGCCCTCTATTGCCATTATGAAGTAATATCCCTCTCTGCCCTCCGTCGTCTCGGGACGTTCAGCCTTGGGAAACTCCGAAATGATGTCATTAGCGACGGCTACGGCGTTTATCATTCTGCCCTTTGCCTGCCCGGGGTGAATGTTCACGCCCGTAATGCACATTTCAAAGCTTGCGCCGTTGAATGTCTCATAGGAAATTTCACCCAGCTCCTCGCCGTCGACGGTATAGGCAAACTGACAGCCGAACTTTTTTACGTCGAAGAGCGCTGCCCCGTGACCGATCTCCTCGTCGGGCGTAAAGGCTATGCCTATTCTGCCGTGCCTGATTTCGGGATGCGCCGTAAGATATTCCGCAAGCGCCATTATTTCGGCTACGCCTGCCTTATCGTCTGCGCCGAGAACGGTAGTGCCGTCCGAAGTGATTATGTCCTTGCCCTTGTATCCGTCGAGTTCGGGAAACTTTTCAGGCGAAATGACGCCCTCTTTCAAGGCAATGTCTCCGCCCTCATAATTTTTATGCACCATGGGCTTTACGCCGTATCCCTTAGGCTCGCCAACGACGTCGATGTGCGCGATAAGACCTATTGCCGTTCCGCCCACGCAATTTGCAGGTATGGCGGAATACACATACGCATTCGGCGTCACCTCTGCCTCCAGCCCCATAGCCCTGAGCTCGTCGCACAGCATTCTAGCCAGATTATGCTGGCACTGAGTAGACGGCGTCACATCGAAATTATTCTCGTCGCTGGGCGTGTCTACCTGTACATATCTCAAAAATTTCTGCTCTACGCTCTCCATAATCAACACCCCTCCCTTACAAATGCGTTTCTGTCCCCGGAATAGACATATCCCAGTTCGCCGAGCTTGCGCTCTATATCCTTACGCTCCGCGCCATATTCGGCACAGAGGTCGTCGAGAGAGGAAAAGTTATCCCTCAACTGAGTATTGACATATGAAAGCAGAATAAAACTGTCTTCGGGAAGTCTCATGGCTATATTATACCACTAATAACGGGCGTTGGCAAATCAATATGGACGAAAATGAAGTTGCAAGGCAGGCTTTAAATGTGCTATAATCAAGGCATGAAAAAGACGGTTGTAGTTGGCATGAGCGGCGGAGTCGACAGCTCGGTCGCCGCATTGCTCCTGAAAAATCAGGGATATAACGTTATCGGGCTGTTTATGCTCAACTGGGAGGAACAGGGCGATGACGGCGCCTGCACGGCGGAATCTGACTTTGCCGATGTGCGCAGGGTATGCGCGCTTCTTGACATACCCTATTACAGCGTAAATTTCGCAAAACAGTATGCCGACAGAGTGTTCAGGCACTTTTTGGACGAATATGCCGCAGGCAGGACGCCTAACCCGGACGTACTCTGCAACCGCGAGATAAAGTTCGGCCCGTTCAGGGAATATGCCCTTTCCATGGGCGCGGACTACGTGGCAACGGGACACTATTGCGGAATCGAGCACGCGACAGACGGAAGGCACTACCTTTTAAAGGCGGCTGACGCGAACAAGGATCAGACCTATTTTTTGAATCAGGTCACGCAGCCTCAGCTTGCAGACGTTCTCTTCCCCCTTGCAGATCTTAAGAAGGAAGAAGTGAGACGCCTTGCCGAGGAAAACGGACTTGCAACCGCCAAGAAAAAAGACTCGACGGGCATATGCTTTATAGGCGAACGCAACTTCAGAAAATTCCTTTCGACGTATCTGCCTGCAAAACCCGGGCGCATACTTACGCTTGAGGGCGAGGACGTTGGCGAGCACATCGGGCTGATGCACTACACGATAGGACAGCGCAGAGGAATAAATCTCGGCGGAAAACAGGGCGAAACGGGCAGATGGTTTGTGGTAAAAAAGGACCTTGAAAACAACGTCCTGTATGTTTCCCACGGCGACGAGAGCCCCCTCTACTCCCGTTCCTGCGAAGTTACGTCGCTCAACTGGATAGGCTTTAATCCCTTGCAAGAGTTTGCCTGCACGGCAAAATTCAGATATCGCCAGGGCGAGCAAGGCGTAAAAGTTATTCTCGACGGCGACAAGGCGCTTGTTGAATTCAATGAAAAGCAGAGAGCCGTGACCGAGGGACAATATGCAGTCTTTTACGACGAGCGCAGATGCCTTGGCGGCGGCGTAATAGAAAAGGTAAACTACTGAACAAAAAAATCACAAAAAATGTTACACGTGAAACATTTTTAATTTTTCATTGTGAACTTATTTTAATGGGGCGGAGGAGATCTGAGATTTCCTCCGCCCCATTTCATTATTTATAACCTGATAGGTCCACCGCTATTCAGTGCAAACGACATCAATTAAAATATCGGTATGCATAATTAAGAGCGCGGCTAGGGCAAATAAAATTGCCCTAGCCGCACTCTTTTTTTTCAGCATTTAAATTTTGTCATTCGGCGCTATCGTATCCCCAAACAACTGTTGTCGAACTATAATCAGAACCATACCAAGAATCATCCCAGCCGTCAGGTTTACTTTCTGCCTGGCAATATATGGTAAATGTTCCAAACTTAGAAAAGACATACCACCCCATGTTCACAACGCTTTCAGGTATATATATTTCCGTAAGACTCTTATCGTGATAAAACGCATAATCGCCTATTGTTACCACCCTGTCGGGAATGGTTATATCGGAAAGATTGAAACAGCTTGCAAATGCCATTAACCCTATAGCAGAGGATTTGAATCACTGTCGCTGAACGTTATATTGCACCAAGCGACAATGTCATATATGTATGTTCTGTTAAGTCGCATGCATCCGTAGAATGCATCTTCGCCGATCAGCTTTACTTTTGGCGGAATGGTTATTTCTTCCAGAGTTGTACATTCGGCAAAAGCTTTTTCACCGATAGTACTAAGCGAGCTGCTTTGGTTGATTGTAATGTCCTTCAATGAAGCGCAACCGTTGAAAGCATTCGCGCCGATGGCAGTAACGCTGTCCGGAATTGATATGCTTTCAAGCAAGGCGCAACCGCTGAAAGCTCCGTCAGAAATTGTAATCAGCTTAGTGCTTTGACTGAATGTCAACCGCTTTAAAGACGTGCATTCAGTGAAACCGTCGCTTACAATGCCTGACACGGTCTTGCCGCGGTATGTGGCAGGAATTGAGATCTCTGAAAGATATTTCGCCTTCCCTGCCCCTACAGCATATGTTCCGTCATCGAGGGGGTAAAACTCAAGCCCGTCGGTTCCTTCAGAAGTACCCTCGCACTTAAGCCATTCGAGGAAGTCCTCTTCAGTGCCCGTATGACCTGCTTCCAGCCAGATTTGATATGCCGACTTGCCAGCTTCGCCCTGCGCCCCGTCTTCTCCCTTCAGCCATTCAAGGAAGTCCTCTTCTGTGCCTTGGTTGCCTGCCAAAAGCCAGATGTCATAGGCAGATTTACCGTCCGCGCCTTTGTTATCATCATCTACGCATGCAGTCATTGTTATCGCCGCGGCGCCCGTAGCAAACACCGCCAACGATAAAAGTATGCCCGCCGCAATTTTCTTTATGCGCATTGCCTTTTCCCCTTACCTTTTTTTATATTATACTATATTTTCCGACCGATGTCCATTGCTAAACTATTACGGTAACCTTACAGTTTTGTAAGGAATGCCCGAGCTCTGCGTAAAATTTTGAATAATGTCAGACAGAACTCTAAATAAAAATTCAAGCCTTGCGCCGGGCGTTATAACTTTCCCCTCCCTTTTAAAAATCTGTCTGATATCCGGCGAATAAAAAATTATGCGGCGTTACTGTATAAATACCCTCACGGCGGTCAATAAACAGTGCGTCGGAAAGATTTTTGTGAGGTAATTCGGACATGAAAAATCTGTGCATAACTTTTTTAGCTTTAATCATAATAATTGCAACGGTATGTTTTGCTGGTGCCGCCAACATAAGCGCATCGGGCGCAGACACGGACTATCTGCGCATACACGTCAGGGCAAACTCCAACTCGGCAATCGACCAGCAGGTCAAATACGAGGTAAAGGACGAGGTAGTATCCTACATCACCCCCTTTGTCGCAGAGTGCGTTACAAAGGAAAAGGCCATAGAGGTAATGACCGCTCACCTTTCGGAGATTGAAGAGGTCTGCACGAAGGCGCTTGAGGCGCGCGGCTACACATACGGCGCACGCGCAGAAATTCGCCGTGAAGAGTTCCCCACCAGAGTATATGACGGGGTCACGCTGGAGGCAGGCATATATGATGCGCTTATCGTCGAGCTCGGCACGGGCGAGGGCGACAACTGGTGGTGCGTGATATATCCGCCCCTCTGCTTCACCGCGGCAAACGGCGACGTGGAATACCGCTCCTTAATTTACGACATAATAGAAAAATATTTTAATAGATGAGCTTCCGCCTACCCTGCTATCTGCGGCTAAAGCGGAGCAAGGAGGAATGATGAAAAAAGCACTTATTTTAGGCATGGCCGCCATGATTACGGCCGTGTCGGGGCTGGGCGCAATATTCCGCACCGCATCGATTGCGGACGGCGATATCGCCTCCTGTCCGTGCGCTCAGGTCGCCGTTTTAAGGCAGGGCGCATCGGGCGGCGAGGTCAAGGAAGTACAGCGCAGGCTCAAGAACTGGGGATACTACTCAGGCAGCGTCGACGGCATTTTCGGCTCTAAGACGGCGGAAGCAGTAAAGTACTTCCAGCGCAAAAACGGCCTCACCGCCGACGGCATAGTGGGCAAAGCCACCTATGCTGCGCTGGGAATGAACGACAGCGTAAACGTCCTTTCGGGCGGCAACTCGTCCTATACCAATTCGGACTTATACCTTCTGGCCAAGTGTATCTATGCAGAGGCGCGCGGCGAGAGCTATACGGGTCAGGTTGCGGTAGGCGCAGTCGTATTGAACAGGGTTGCCTCCTCTGCCTTTCCCAACACCATTTCGGGCGTCATATACCAGAAAAACGCGTTTACCTGCGTTGCGGACGGGCAGATAAATTTAGAGCCCGACAAGACGGCGATGAGCGCGGCGAGCGACGCCATGAACGGCTGGGACCCCACCTACGGGTGTCTTTACTACTACAACCCCGCAGTTGCAACAAGTTCCTGGATTTTTTCGAGGCCGACGGTTACCACGATTGGTAAGCACGTCTTTGCAATGTAGGAGGTGAAAAATGGCTACAAAAAAGAATATGTCCAGCGGCGCAGAGAAGGTTGAAAAGCTTGCAAACGAAAAGAAGAACTGCACGAATGCAAAGAAGAGCTGTTCTGGCAGTTGCAAGACGGGCGAAAAGAGCGGCACGGTAAAATCGCAGAGCGCAACCAAAAAGAGCAGCGCAAAGAGTCAGCTCACGGAAAGAGAGGAAAAGCGCCTTGCGCACGCAAAGCTGGTTGCAGAAAAGAAGCAGGCGCGGCTTGAAAAGCGGTTAGAACACAGGAGAAAGCGTGCCGAACACATTGCCGAAATGAAGGAAAAGCGCGCAGAGAGGCGCGCACTGAAAAAGGAAAGGCGCGACTACCTCAAAAGCGAGAGCGCCGAAGCCAGACGCGAGCGCATAGCCGCAGAGCGTCAGGCAAAGCTCGAGGCGAAGCAGGCCAAGCACGAGGCATATCTCGCAGAAAAGAAGGCAAAGCGCGAGCACGAGCTCAAGTTAAAGGCGCAGAGGCGCGCAGAGAAAAATGACAAGCGCCACGCTCCCGGATTCGGCGGCTGGCTGGCGGCGGTCATATCGCTCGGCGTTACGTCGCTTGCGCTCGGCACGATAGTCACATTCGGTTGGATAAACATGGACAACATGCAGATGAACATGGCAGGCGCCTCCACACAGTCGCTGTACGAGCTCAACTCGATAATCGACAATCTCGATGCAGACCTGTCGAGAGTAAGAGCCTCCACCTCTACGGGCGACAGAGTGCGCACGCTGACGGAAATCGCCATAGAGAGCGAGACGGCGGAGACGGTGCTCGAGCGTATGCCCGTAGAACTTACGATGACCGAGCAGCTTGCCTCCTTCCTCAATAAGGTGAGCGACAGCGCAAAGGGAATGATATATGACCTTGCGAGGGGCGGAGAGCTTTCGCCCTCCCAGCTGAGCACGCTCAACTATATGTATTCTACAAACCGCACTATAAAAGAGGCAATGAACGAGCTTGTATCGTCGACAAACACGATGGACATGCTCAACGCAATGAGAGACAAGCAGAGCATTCTGGGCGAGAGCTTTACGACGCTCCAGAACAACACCTTTGAAACGCCAAAGGGCATACAGGACGGTCCCTTCGCGGACAGCGTTAAAAAGACTAACCCCCGTGCCCTCGAGGGGCTTGAAGAGATAACCCCCCAGACGGCGGAAGAGCTGGCATGGAAATACTTTGCCGACTATAAGCTTACGGCGGTGCGCTGCACGGGCGAGGCGGCTGGAAACGCCCTGACGGCATACAATCTCTGCCTTGATACTCCTGACGGTCAGATGTGGGCGCAGATAAGCAAGCTCGGCGGCAAGGTAATAATGTTTGACAGCTACAAGGACTGCTCGCAGAATAACTTCTCCGTGGACAGATGCGAGGCGATAGCCCAGGACTTCCTCTCCTCCCTCGGCTATGACTTCATGAAGGCAGTCTGGACAAGCGAAAACGGCTCGACCTGCAACCTCAATTTTGCACCCGTTCAGGACGGCGTAATACTTTACCCCGACCTCATAAAGGTCAAGGTATGCGAGGAGCGCGGCATAGTGACGGGCATAGAGGCAATGAACTATGTGCTCAACCACTCCGAAAGAACGCTCTCCGATGCAACTATATCCATTGACAGGGCTAGGGAAAACGTCAGCGGCGAGATGACCATAGACGGACAGCGCCTGACCCTCATCCCTCTCAACGGCGGAGAAATACTCTGCTATGAGTTCGTGGGCAGCTATGACGGCAACGAATACTATGTATATGTAGATGCGACGACGGGCGAAGAGATGGAAGTTCTGACCGTCATAGGCACGGCACAGGGCAGAGCTCTGATGTAATATACGCGTCGCAGGAGCTGACTGAAACATTACCGTTTCGCATGCACCTGACAAAAAAGCAAGACCAAACGCATATATGCAACGGGCAGTAAACTTGCCGCTGCACCGACGGTTAAATGCGGAAATGAATATAATGACGGTTGCGGCCGACGGAGCTTTAGCTCCGTCGGCCGCATTATTTTACCTGTTGAAACTCCGCACACTGAGTATGCGGAGTTATCAACTTTTTATCAAAGTTATGCACAGACGGTTATCAACAATATGTTCATAACTTGTGTATAAATTTTATGCATACCCGGCGTTCGAGAGGTGCATTTTCCTACTTATGCACCAAAAGCGGCATATAACTGTCGATAACTTTGAAGATTATTGCGTCTGCTCCGCCGCTATGCGCATAGTTTTCAGCAAGTTGTGCACATCTTTTTTTGATAACTTTTTAGTGCAATCAGGGCTAACGCCGAACTCAAAAGAGGCATCCGACGCAAAATGCGACATAAAGCGACAGGACGGCTTACCCTTAAGGATACGAAAAAAGCCGCCTGCATATTGCAGGCGGCAAACTATTTACTTACTGTTTGTCTATGATGTCCAGAATCTCAGAAATTCTGTCGAGGTCGTCCCTCGAATAATAGTCTATGTAAATTCTGCCCTTCTGGTCGTTTCCTATAAGGCTGACCTTGGTACGGAAGGCAAACCGCATACGCTCGACGAGATTTTTGAGCTCGATTGATGCAAGCGCGCGCTTTTTCTTCTTCTTTTCCTCCAGAAGTTCGGGGGAAATGGTGTAAGAACGCACCTTCTTTTCGAGCTCCCTCACGGACATTCCGCTCTTTACGGCGTCGGATGCAAAGGTAATCTGGTCCTCCGCTGCGAGAGGCACGAGCGTCCTTGCGTGTCCCGCGGAGAGCTTGCTCTCCGCAACCAGCTGCATTACCTCGGGCGTCAGCGACAACAGCCTCAATGTGTTGGCTATCGCCGGTCTGGACTTGCCTATTCTTTCGGCCAGCTCGTCCTGGGTGAGCTTGTACTCTACCATCAGCTGCTTCATTGCCGCCGCGGCTTCTATGGGATTCAGGTCCTCCCTCTGCAGGTTTTCGATCAGCGAGATTTCCTTGATCTCCCTCTTCGAATAGTTGCGTATGACGACGGGTATTTCCTTGAGCCCAGCAAGCTTAGCCGCCCTGAAACGACGCTCGCCGGCAATAATCATAAATCTGCCCGACCTGTCGTCGTTGACGACTATGGGCATGATTACTCCGTGCTTTTTTATGGAGTCGGCAAGCTCTCTCAGTGCCTGCTCGTCAAAGTTCTTTCTGGGCTGTTCGGGATTGGGATATATCTTTTCGAGCGACATCTCCTCGGCGTTCTTCTTCTCCTCCTCGGTATAGCCGAACATATCCTTGCTCTCGTATGCCCTGTGGAAGGCACTTCCCGTGTCCTCCATAAGCTGCTCAAAGGACTTGCCAAGTCCCCTTTCCTCTTTCTTTGCCATTGTAGCCTCCCCCCTTTAAGGTTTATGTGTGCGGATATTGCCGCGTGCATTCTATTGCTTTGATAAAAATTCCTCGGTAAGTGCCTTATACGCCCTCGCACCGACGCACTTGGGGTCATAATACATTATCGGCTTGCCGTGGCTGGGTGCCTCGGAAAGTCTGACGTTTCTCGGAATGATTATCTCGTATAGCTTGTTTTTGAAGAATTTCTTTATCTCCGCCGCAATCTGACGGGATACGACCGCCCTGCCGTCGTACATGGTAATTACTACGCCTTCGATTAAAAGTTTGGGGTTGAGATGCTGTTTTACAAGCGAAATGGTATTCATCAGCTGGCTGACGCCCTCCATTGCGTAATATTCGCTCTGCAGGGGAATTATTACAGAATCGGAGGCAACCCACGCATTTACGGTCAGAAGACCCAGCGACGGGGGACAGTCTATGAATATGTAGTCGTACGAATCCTTGATTTCGGCAAGGGCATTTTTTAAAATCTGCTCCCTGTTCCGTTTATAGACTATGTCCACCTCGGCACCCGTCAGGTCGACGTTTGCCGGCATTATGTCGAGCAGAGGAACCTGTGTGGGCAGAATATTCTGCGAGGCCTTCTCGTCCTCTATCAGAACGCTGTAAACCGATTTTTTGAGGGCACTCTTGGAAAAGCCCAGACCGGTAGTGGCATTGCCCTGGCTGTCCAAATCTATAAGAAGTACTTTCTTGCCTAAATCGGCACAGTATGCCGACATATTGATGACAGTCGTCGTCTTGCCAACTCCGCCTTTCTTGTTTGTAAACGATACTATTTTCCCCATAATCTCTCCGTCGCTTTCGCGTAAATTTTCATGCGTTTGAAAATGTTTCCCGTGAAACTATCCAATAGATTACAACAAAAAGCTTGTACGCTTTTAAATTTCATATAAGGTAAGGAATAAATTTTGTTGCCTTTTCACCCTTAATAATAAGCCTTAAGCCCGTTGGCAAATTTTGCCAACGGTGCCCTTAAGGTTTAACTTTTACTTATCCTGCTCGAAACGCTTGAATGCGTTGTCGCCGTTGAAGTCATGCTTATCCATGTAATCGATGACCTCTTTGTAGTCCTTGCCCTCCATGAGCAGGTCGACTTCTTCGGTATATATGGTCTCCCTCTCGATGAGGACTCTCGCCATATTGTCGAGTATGGAACGCTTTTCGGTGAGGAACCTGACTGCCCTTTCGTGAGCGGTCGTTATAATTCTTCTTATCTCCTCGTCAATCGTCCTTGCCGTTTCGTCGGAGTATGCGTTATGCGTTTCCATGTCCTTGCCGAGGAAGACAGTCTGGGAGTTGGAGCCGTACGTCACAAGCCCGAGCTTGTCGCTCATGCCCCATTCGGTGACCATTCGCTTTGCCATCTCGGTGACCCTTTCAAGGTCGTTGGAGGCACCCGTGGTTATATCCTTTATTACCGTCTCTTCGGCGACTCTTCCGCCGAGAGCCATGCAAATGAAGTCCTCGATCTTATTCTTGGACATATGCGCGTCGTCGTTGTCGGGACGGGTCATGGTATAGCCTGCCGCATTGCCCCTGGGGATGATGGATACTTCCTGGACGGGGTCGCAGTGCTCGCACAGCCTTGCTATGATTGCGTGGCCGGCTTCGTGATATGCCGTGATTCGCTTGTCGCTCTCGGTGACCACTCTGCTCTTCTTCTGGGGGCCCATAAGTACCTTATTTACGCCCTCGTAGAGCTCCGCGTTGCCTATGAACTGCTTATTGCGTCTTGCCGCGAGAATGGCTGCCTCGTTGAGCAGGTTAGCAAGGTCTGCACCGGAGAATCCTGCGGTAATCCTTGCAACCGTCTTGAAGTTGACGTCGGGAGCGATTGGCTTATTGCGAGCATGCACTTTGAGGATCTGCTCTCTGCCCTTGACGTCGGGAAGATTTACATATATCTGTCTGTCGAAACGGCCGGGACGCATGAGTGCGGGGTCAAGTATGTCTGCACGGTTGGTTGCCGCCATAACTATTACGCCCTCGTTGCTCTCGAAACCGTCCATCTGAACGAGAATCTGGTTGAGGGTCTGCTCCCTCTCGTCGTTGCCGCCGCCGAGGCCTGCACCTCTCTGACGACCTACCGCGTCTATTTCATCTATAAATATAATGCAGGGCTGATTCTTCTTTGCCATGTCGAAGAGGTCTCTCACCCTCGAGGCACCTACGCCGACATACATCTCTACGAAATCGGAACCGGATACGGAGAAGAAGGGAACGCCTGCTTCGCCCGCAACGGCCTTGGCAAACAGCGTCTTACCCGTGCCCGGAGGGCCTACGAGCAGCACGCCCCTGGGAATTCTCGCCCCCAGGTCGGAGAACTTCTTGGGCTGCTTCAAGAACTCCACAACCTCTGCAAGTTCGACTTTCTCCTCCTCAGCACCTGCGACATCTGTAAAGCGCACCTTGATATTGGTGGACACTCTCGCCTTGGTCTTGGCAAAGCTCATTGCCTTTCCGCCGCCGCCCATCATGGAGCGCATAATGAGATAGAATACTATGCATAGAAGTACCGCACCGCCGAGCGACACGACGGACGACCAAACGCTTCCCGAGTTGGGGTCAGAAAAGTTGACCTGTATGCCGAACTCGTTTATCCACTGGGCAAGCACGCCGTCCGTTGTCGGCGAGGAGTAGAACGAAGGACCAATCGAGTAATATGCCCTCACCGTCCTTCCGTTGTTGTCGATCAGACCGTATAACTTGTACTGATTGATTTCGACCTTATTAATTATGACGGCGTCTACCCACTGAGTTTTGCCGTCAACTTCGGTCTGAACCTGCAACTTTCCTTCGGAGTACCTGTAACCCTCTACGACGTTGCCCTGACTGTCGAGTACGGCGTCACCCTCCCCCTGTTTATAGGAATGGTTTTCCACATACTGAACGAATGTATCATAGTCAATTTGCTTTGCGCCACCGTTAATCGTCGTCAGATAGATGGTAACAATTGCCGCAATAGCGAGGACTATGAGCACAATCGTCATTATTGTTCTGCTTTTTTTGTTCAAATCGTACCTCGTATTTTGTTCCCTAAAAGGGAAGATTTATTGCTTATTGAATAGTCTTAAGACTATTCTACATTATTTTATCATAGTTAAGACCTATTATCAAGTGTTTTACCTTTATTTTTGCGTTATTCACATTTATTTTAACAGATTTTCACCTCGTTTTTAGCTTTATCCCTGACCTTGTCTTAGCTTAAATATATGGTAATTATAACTATTATTTTTACAATTATTGCTTAGCGCAATAAAATTTTATTTGTAAAAATGTTTCATGTGAAACTTTCAACCAAATTTTTTTGCTATTTTTGTGTTTCACGTGAAACACAAAACGCTTGAATTTTGATACATTTTTATCAAAATACTGTTCAATTGTTGATAAAAAGGATATAAATATCAGAAATTTAAAGCATTTTTAAGCGTCAATACGGAAATAACGCATAAATAATTTCAGAAAATTAAGCTTTAATTCCAGATATCAGCCACCACTTCAATGGCTTTGCACCTTAAAAAATACTTACCGCAAGAGCAAATTGCGCTTTAAATTAAATTTTGCGCCATTAAACTTATCATTTTACAGTAAGGTAATGTGATTAAATAACAAATTATGCTTATATATAGTGTTAAACAATATTCAGCACTAAATATAGTATGTTCAAAACTCGATTAAATAAATGAATCTGCATATTTACCATAATTTAATATATGCGCCCATAAAATGAGCGCTGATTTATATTAAAAATGTGGAAAAGTCCAAAGTTATGAACAATTGAACAATATCATAAGAACTTTTATCTTAAACGCAGATATTTACCTGACAGCACAAATATGATTGACAGCAAGTTTTAACAAAAAAATTGAGAAACACCCCTCCACTACCGTAAAACTGTCTTTACTTATGTAAATCAGGGCTAAAATTTCTTGTTTCACGTGCAAATTTTCTTCGATATGCATCAAACAGGTGAATATTTGTCACAAAATGCGGCAATAAACAGGCGTAACCAAAAAGCGGCTATCAATCTATATTAAAATGTGAGAGTTTATATGGAATATTCCTTCAATGTATTCAATACCCTGGCGTCTGACGGAGAGGTACTGGTGCTTAAAAGACTGTTAAAAGACACAAAAAAGACACCCGTCATAGCCTGTGTAGGCAGCGATCTGTCGGTTGGCGACTCGCTCGGTCCCATTGTCGGCACAAAGCTCAAAGAAAAACTGGCAGGACTCAATGTTTATGTTTACGGAACGCTGCAAAAGCCGCTCACCGCGCACGAAATCAAGTATACGAATGATTTTCTGAGGAGTACCCACCCCGACTGCCCGATTATAGCCATCGATGCAGCAGTCGGAACCGCCGGCGACGTCGGACTTATAAAGATTGTCGGCGGAAGTCTGAAACCGGGGAGCGGAGCCAACAAGAAGCTGGCAAAAGTCGGCGACGTCTCGATTATGGGCATAGTCGCAGAAAAGACACTTTTCAATTACTCGCTTTTTTCGGCAACCAGGCTGAATTTAGTGTATAAAATGGCAGGAATTATTTCTGACGGGGTTGCAAACTTCATTATTGATCTGCTCAGCAGGCAACCACAGGAGCTTATACAGCCCGCAATTTAATAATCACGAGTAAATTATAACTATTTTTATATGTTTTGATATTTGTAAAAAGGCTTTAAAACGGCCTGTAATTGAATTTGTCTGCCTTAAGTACAAGTTTTTATCTAAAAATATATCATAATAATTGTCGTATTTAACTATTATCTAGCCATATTAAGCCGCTTTAACGACAAGATAGGCAGGTTTAATGACCATTACAGATAAAACGGTCAGGCAGTTATAGCTTTCTTAAAAAACTGCAAACTTATGACTGAATATTACCCGTTAAGGAACACACAAATGCGCCGTTAAGTGGGTATGATTATTTGAGTTTTTCAACGAATAACGGCAATTTTAGCTTAAAAATCCTGTATTTTACGTTTACTCCTGGCGCAGAGTAAATGGGTACAATGGCCGATACTTATAGATTACTTAATGCAATGTGGCTGTAAAATCAACGCATCAATTATTAACATATACCTTTTACTGATTTTACGAATAAATATATAATTTTTATTTGTTTTGTAAGGTAATTTTTAGTAATATTTATCCAATTTACAATTAAATTTTAACAATATTAGTGTTTGCCTGCTGTTTTGACAGTATTGCAGGCACTTTTAATTTTAGGGGGGCACGAATCAATAATTATGCCGACCAAATAGGAAGCATGAGGCACCGTTTCAACAGGCACAGCCTCCCCGATAAAATGCGTCTGATTTTAAACAGAATGCCGCTTTAAGGCTTTGACAGGATATGCCATATTGCGAGTAATTTACTCAGTATAAGTGCAAATTTATACTATAAACTATGCTTAAAACATGCTGATATAACCCCGACATATGCCGGCATTCTCAAACTTTTATTGTTATATTGAGTTATTAATAACTATATTTTAACTTATCAGCTAGACGAAATGAACATAATCGAGCAAGCACAATTAATTGCTTAAAATATATATTTTTAAAGATGTGTAATACAATTTTATGCTAAATAATTAAGTTAATAATAACTTGATTTTAAAATTATCGAACATACAAAAGTTGCTAAATGATCGAAATATTTTATACAAAACAGCGGGCAAAAAAACTTAGAATTCAGGAGTTTATTTTGCCGTCAAAATGCCGTTTTTATAGCTTGTTCGGCACCCATAATAATAAAATCACTTAAAGCCCAGACAGCAATTTTGCAAGCAAAGCACAATCAATCACATTTTCCAAAACACATACAATACATCAGGCGTGGGAGCAGACCAATTAAATTAACCTTTAAAATGCCGTAAACCTTACAGAATAACACTGCAATCTTTAAGATTGCGCTCAAAATAAAGCAAACTGTCAACCTGATTGCAATACCTGTAAAGATCCATTAAAAATGAGGCAAAAAGCTTAAAATTCAGCAAATGACAGGCTCAATTTCCGATGGAAGAGCAATACAATCTTTCATTTCCAAAACCCACGATGCCAAATCAAAAATACACAAAATCAGACAAATATGGTGACTAAATAGCAACGAAATGCCCTATTTAAAAGAGAGTAAGTGTATGATTAGAAAACTCATAAAAACTCATATTTAATGCCGATTTAATTATAAAAATACCCATATTCACCGATATTTATTAAGTGAAAGACAAATCATTGATTTAAGCCTACTTAAAAGCCAAAAGGCAACAGATTAATCTTTATATTACAAAAATCAGGCATTTTAAACGTAAAAATCATAAAAGTAAGCATATTGTTGTGAAATAAATTGAAATTACCTTACAAGGTCGTAACCCCCAGTTTTAAGCCTGAGAAAGCCACATTTTATGCAAAATACAGCAAAATTTAATCAATATGACAATAAGAGGAGCACTAGGTTCCGAAAGGTTTCAAAAAGTTACATTCAGCATAATTTTACTAAAACTTGCTTAAATTATGTCAAATATGCTGCATTTTTCAAAGGTGGTGACAAAACAACGAATATAAACCGGATATGGGGCAAATCTGGCAGTTTATTTAATTTTTAAGCTAAAATTCAGCTAAAAACTGCAAGTAAGGAGACAAAATGTTTCAAGGTAGCAAACACAGCTAAATGTGGTACAAATTACTGAATTTAACCTTATTTTGGCATAATTTTTATTAAATATGTTTATTTTAACTTGATATTATAATATAGATCGGGTAATTTATCAGACAGCGCCAAAAGCATGGAAAAACTTGAAATTTTGCAGATTTCTACATATATCAGCAATAAAAACGTTAATTTTACTTAAATATAGACATCCGGAGGTTGTGATTAAGGTAAAATTAAATAATTAGTATATTTTAACTTGTATTTATAAATAATTTGTTATTATAAACCTAAATTACTAAATTTTAACAATAATTTAGCTATTCAACGGCAGTACATGTCTGAAACTTTGCTGAAACGCCTTATTTGTAAATATTTTGTCAGTATTAGCTATAAACTATATAAAATATGTTTATTTAAACTAATATTATAAATATCTGTCTGGTTACGTATGATTTAGGCTGAATTTGGCTTATATTTGTTATATTTTACTTGTTTTTAATATATTTATGTTATATTTAACACAAAAATATAAAGATTACCAAATTTGCGAGCTGGGATGTCATTTTTATTGCCAGTAACGTTTTATATGGTAATAATTTTACTTTTAAAATTGTTAATTTTATTTTATAATTAACTTGCTATAAAAATAAGACCATATAAATTACATAATTTTTTACTTTTGTTAAAAATAATAAGTATAAAATATGTTATTTTTATCTAGTAGTTTTTTATTATTACTATTTTGAATTTTTTAATTTTTCCATATTCAGGATATCCCGAAATATTTATATTGACTACAATGTGTCATAGCTCATTCAGACAGCCAAGATAAAAAATCTAACAGACAATTTAAAATTAACTGTATTTATAAATTTTAAATGGCAGCTTATGAATATGATCTTTTATCAATTAAAGTAAAAACGTTGTGCTTTAATTTCCCTAATATATAAATAATAAGAGATCTGACCTGCAAATCTGATGGCCATTTTATAAGCGGTTATTCTGTCTGCTGTATGCCATATGCCGATCTACTTTTTACCAATAAGGAGAATTTCGGATATTAAACAGATGATAAAATAAAATTTGTATTTACTAAAATTGACAATATATTTTTTTTGACGTCGTTGGATGATAAAAACCCAAACTTGATAAAATTAACATATATTCAAAAGCTGTCAATTTAACACTGGTACAACTTAGTTCCAACGCGCAGCGCGAAATCAGACTTGAATTTGTCTTGATCAGGCAGTGTTAAAATACTCAACTATGTTTTAATGTTTTACAACGAAAAAATCAAAATTAATTTTGTCGTAGCGAATCAAAAAAAACGGAGCTAAAAAGTTGATTAATAAATTTTAGTTTAATGTCAAAAATTAAAATGCTGTTTTATACATTTTTACATTTCTTCCTCTATAAAAATTAAATTGAAAAATTCATTAGTAAATAAATTCGACGCCGTTATTATCCGCCAAATATTCAAAGCTGTTGCTCTTTTATGTTTTCAGAAGCAAATAAAAAATTTGTCATTATTTATTTCTAAGACTTTTACCTCCTAATTCATAAAGTTTGTGTTGTGGTTCTAATATATGAGTTTCAATCACCCTATCAAATAATATAAAAATTAACAATTCAACTTTATTGTTCTGTTATGTCTCTGGCGGGAAGAAGTTTTGCTCTATCCATAAATATATTTGTAATCTAACTGATAATTTATCGGCTGATGTAAATTTTATAAAAAAATAAAACGCGCAAGATTTGCACGTTTATCTTGATTATATAATCAAGTCAAATTTTTCCTATGCGACAGTATAAACATATCGGACAAAATTATCAGTACCAAATAATTTTATAACGATAGGCGATAATGTCAGAAAGATTGCAATCAGACTATTTTCTGTCTTTTTTACAATGTATCGGAATAAGATTCTTTTATAATGCAATTCTGACTGAAAACTAATTTCTGTTTGGTCAGCCTTTTGGTCAGTATTTTTAAAGTTTATAATAAAAGGTGATTATTTCATGGATATTTAAATTTCTTTAGTGACAAGCAAATGGAATGTATTAAAGTAATCTTTACAAAGATAGTCAAAATCTGAGAAGTTAAGATATATGTAAAGTTTAACTATAAGTTAAGGACTTCTATACGACAAACTATATTTTATTTGGGGGTATGCTCTATATTACATCGCTCAATATAAGAAAAGGTATTAACTGTAAAGAGAGTTTATATTAATGATATATAAATCTTCTCAGCGGAAATTTTTATTTTTCGGGCGGACGGTGGGACTTTATTAAAAGCGCCATAGAAAAACTAAATCTGAATCTTAGGTAAATAAAAAGGCGACAATTGAAAATAAAATCGCAAACTGCCTAGCCGACATATAATGGTGAAAAGTTTCCTGCGCTAGCTGAATGTGGTATATGTGGTGCTTAGTCAATTCGTATAATAGCCCGATAAATTGGACTACAATATAAGGGCTGAAAACATGTGCATTGATAAATCTTGTTTATGGTGAATGCACAAACTCAAAAAATTTACTTTAGTAAAGACAAAACTTTGCATTTCTGACAGCGACCAACTGGCGAACAGAAAGGGACTTTACAGAACTCAACTTAAAAAATATATTTAAGGTTGCAAAGTTATACTATGCGTAAAACCACTTTAAGTAATCGGTTTCAGACAGAAAAAATCTGAGCCAAAATCACTATATTATATATAATGTATATAAGAATAATTTTTTTGAGCTCTTCAGGCATAAAAATGGAGGTTTATTTTTAATTTTTTTGCCGTCTGAATTGCGACAAGGAAATAATTATAATGCTTCAGACCTTTGTCATTCAAAAAGATAGATTCCTATGTACGTTTATTTTATTCATTTAATATAACTCAAGTTGAATATTATACCATAGCGTCGCCCTTTACTCTACGAATAGGCGCTCTATTCAACCACTAAAAAATGACAATACTTAATAAAAATTTACATTATCAGTAAATGTCGGTTGCTTTCAGGCGTCCGTGAATGCTTTAGTTATTGCTTTCCGTCGCCGCTTCAGCCATTCTCAATCGCGAAAAAGTATTTAAAAAGTGGATAAAGAATTTAAATAATGGTATTTTGGCATATATTTTTTACAGGTCTGCCGTGAAAAAATTCGCGTATACAGGCGGCTACAACGCGTATACAGGCTGCTACAATAACTAAACGCATATATCTTATTTATTGCCGCACCACTTCAAAATAGTAATTTTCTGTTACGCAAAGTCAAAACCACCAGTTCAACGGTGGTTTACTCATACCCTAAAGGGTAATTTACCGGCCAACCCGTAAGCGGACATAGCTTTTAATATAGCTCCCCATTGCACGACACGCCCGTAAAACAGGTTCCTCGTACTATAATGGAGTTTAATTTTCAATAGCAATAAGGTAATTTTTTAATTATTAAGTTTGCTAAAGCAATTTTTTATCTTCCCCCGGTAAAATCGGGGGATTTATCAAGCTGAAGCGCCCATAAAGAGCAATAAAAAAGACCGCCGAAAGGCAGTCCGATAAAATAATTTCAAACTATAAATATTTTGCGTTTTTTCTTGCGCGCATATCTGACGGTATACGCCGTACCTCCGCTTTCCCTGCGCATATAGGCAATCAGGTATCCGCACTTGTCGACCATATAGTCGTTTCTCTTGAGCATCGCGCCCTTGAAATACCTCCAGGACACGACTTTTAAGTCGTCGCTGCTGTCTATTATTTCTATGTATCTGCGCTTTTCCTCGGCAGAAAAATATTTATCCTGTTCGGGGCAGGAGACGCAGGCGACGAGCTTTATTTGTGGGTGAATCTCCTTGAGTTTCAACACCTCTTCGGCGGCTATCATGTCGAATCCGCGCGCCATGCCGCAGTAAAAGGTATCGACGCCATTTTCAATCAGATTTTCGAGTGTGTCTCTTAAGAGCGCATAGTCGGGTTGGTCTTCAATCTTACGATGCCCGGTGAACGCGCAGCAATTTTTAAGCGCCATATCAGATTATGGGGTCCTTTCGCTCTTTTCCCAGACCTCTGGGATACTTCAAAGGGGTAGGAGAGACCTTTCTTACGACTATAATGGTGCGTTTTTCGCCGCAGAGGGTAAATTTTTCAACGCATTCGGTCTCTCCGCCCAAAACCTTTATTGCCTTAGCCGCCTCTTTTAGTTCCTCGTCTGCATCGCCCTTGTAGGCAATGAACCTGCCTCCCACCCTGACGTAGGGGAGGCAATATTCGCTTAAAGTATTCATTCTGGCGACGGCTCTAGCTACGCAGCAGTCGAACTTTTCCCTCAGATTTTTATCCTTTGCACCGTCCTCGGCGCGGATGTTCAGAACTTTTATACCCTTGAGAGCCAACTTATCAACACAGATATCAAGATATTTGCATTTTTTCTGCGTACTCTCTATCAAAGTAAAGTCGAGATCGTCCCTTATTATCTTTAAAGGAAGAGAGGGAAATCCGCCGCCCGAACCTATTTCAACGACCTTCGCGCCGACGGGAAAAAAGCTTTCGCCCGTACAGGAATCGAGAAAATGTTTGTTAAAAATGTCCTCTTTTTGCGTAATTGCAGTCAGATTAAACATTTTATTATACTCCGAAAGGGTAGAACACAGCAATTCGAAGGCATCTTTTTTTTCATTGAGAATCTTATCTCGGTAAAAATCGAGGTTCATAACTTCTTAAATTTTACCATAAAATTTTTACATTTTCAACCCCTTAAGGGGCATTGTACAAAAGTTTATAAAAGTTATGAACAATTGACAATTTGCTGTAGATAACTCATATTTTTCCTATTTTCCGACAAAATAAATTTTTTTGCGACAAAAAACCGCACAAAAGTTCTGCACTTATCAACCGCAGCGTCTCATCTTATCGACAGTTTATCGACGGTTATCGCCCGTAAAATTGTTCATAACTTTTTACCTGAATTTTACTTAAATATGCTCAAATAACGCTTATTTTGTTGCATTTCACGCCGATTTTTGGTATTATATTTGCGTAAATCGCGACGGGCGCACGGGGTTATCGACAATTGAACGGCGCCTACTAATAATACTACCATTTAAACATTTAATAATATAAATAAATATCTTCATAACATACGCGAAAATACACTTGAAAAAGGGGATCATATAAGATGAAATTCGTATGCGAAGGACTCGATCTGTCCGATGCAGTTTTAAAAGTCGTCAAGGCGTGCGCTACCCGCACCACCGTGCCCGTGATGGAGTGCATCAAGCTCTCCGCCAGGAACGACAGCCTCATTCTCACGGCGACCGACGGCGAAATTTCCATTCAGAAGAAGATTAAGGCGGAAATATACGAGGAAGGCGATATCTGCGTTCCCGGCAAGTACTTCTCCGACTTCATCAAAAAGCTCGAGGGCGTTCAGCTGACGATAGAGGTAATAGGCAGCAAGATGGACATAATCTATGCCGACAGCCAGACCTCAATGCAGGTGCTCACCGCCGCAGATTTCCCCGCAATCGATACGGACATCAACGAAAATTCATTCACCCTTAAGACGGAGGAGTTCAAAAAACTCATAAATTCTACGGCTTTCTGCTGCGCGGTCGACGATTCCCGTCCCATACTCAAGGGATGCCAGATAGTCATAAAGGGCAGCGACATAACCGTCACCGCGCTTGACGGATTCCGCCTCGCCACGGCGTGCGGCAAAGTTGAGAGCGCTACGGGCGACATGGAGATAGTCTGCCCCGCAAGGACGCTTAAGGAGATTGAAAAGATGCTCCCCGAAGGCGAGGGCGAAACCCAGCTCAGGGTGCAGAAGGGCATAATTTTGGTCTGCGTGGACGACACCATCTTAACCTCCTGCCTCTACAACGGCGACTTCATCAAGAAGGAAAACATCATTCCCAAGTCATATCTTACCAAAATTACGGTTGACAGGGAGCTTCTGAAGGCGTCCATAGAGAGGGCGGCAATACTCGTAAGGGGCGACAAAAACAGCCTTATAATCCTCGACATATCCCAGGGAAAGGTCGAAATTTCCTCCAATTCCGAGATAGGCAACGTCAACGAGCCGGTAAAGGCCGAGCTCGAGGGCAAGGATCTCAAGATTGCAATGAATTCCAAATTCATATCCGACGCGATAAACGCGCTGACCGAGGAGGAGATAGTTCTGTCCTTCAATAACCCCGTTCAGCCTTTTATTTGCGAAAATAAACAAAATAAAGACGTGCTTTATTTAATTTTACCCGTAAGAACGTCCAATAATGCTTGACTTAAGCTCTGAAAAAAAGGTAAAATAGTTAAAGCCTATATTTTATGTATAAAACAAAAATATAATAAATAAATTAACGGGAGTTAAAAGACAATGAAAAGAACTTATCAACCCAAGAAGAGGCAGAGAAGCAAGGTTCACGGTTTCAGAAAGAGAATGGCCTCTACCGCAGGCAGAAAGGTATTGAAGAGAAGAAGAAATAAGGGCAGAAAGAAGCTCAGCGCATAAAGCGGCTTTGTTTGCCGCCCGCATAAAGTGGCGCGATGCAGTATAGAAGATTAAAAAAGAATAACCAGTTTAACACGTTGTTCAGAAAGGGGAAAAAGGTATTTTCCCCTTATCTCACTATATTGTATATTCCGGGTAAGGAGACGGTGATGGGCATCGCCCTCTCCAAAAAGCACGGGAAAGCCGTTAAAAGAAACAGAATAAAGAGGCTTATAAGGGCGGCGTTTGCCAACAACTATGCAAGTCTGCCCGTCACGGCGAGCATTGTCATAATACCGAAAGTTGCGGAATTCAACTATGCCGACGTCGAAAAGAGCCTTCTTTCCTGTTACAAAAGGATGGCAAAATGACAAAGCTTTGGCGCTTTATAAGGAAGATTATACGCAATAATCCCCTCAAAGTCATCGCCATGCGGCTTATCATACTCTACCAAAGGCGGCTTTCACGGCATACCTGCCTGTACGAGCCGACCTGTTCGGAATATACGCTGAGGAGCATAAACAATCTTGGCTTTTTACTCGGCAGCATAGTGGGACTCTGGCGCATTTTAAGGTGCAATCCCTTCTCTAAGGGCGGCTATGACCCCGCCCCCGAAAATCATTTCAAGGTGAAATGGGTCTATTGACCTAAAAAAACAGATTAAATGTTGAATTTTTTGGCACAGACTAGCGGAACCCTTGGCTACGGCGTAAAGGAAATTGCCGCAATAGACCTCAATTTAATAGGTCGGCTCATACGTATTCTCATCGAGGGAGTGGGAATAGTCGGCGTGGGTATCATAGTATTTACGCTCATTCTGAAGACTATCGTCCTGCCGCTCGACATATATTCGAGGATAAAGACCAAAAAGCAGTCGCTCATCATGGAAAAGATGAGGCCGCAGATGGAAAAACTGCAAAAGCAGTATGCCAACGACAAGCAGATGTACAGTCAGAAGGTCATGGAACTGCAGAAAAAGAGCGGTTATTCGGTCTTCGGCGCCTGTCTGCCCATGCTCGTGTCTCTTGTCATATTCATAATCGTGTTCAGCGCGTTCTCGACGTATTCGCAGTATGCCAACCTCAACACCTACAACAACATGGTAAAGGTGTATAACGGCGTAGTTGCGGGGTACGTCTATGACGAGGAGAGCGACGAGGGCTTCCTCTTCGAGGTAAAGGACGAAAACGGTAACGTCGTCGACTACAAAGTCGACTGCGGCCTGTTTGCAAACAGCTATAACGCCGAAAAGAAGGCGGCAGACTCCGCATATACCGAGCTTTCGGAGGACGACGTATTCACCGCTCTCGCTAACGAGTATAAAAAAGAGATGGGCGGATATGCGGCAAGCTTCGACGTATCTCTCGTCAATGAGAAGGATGCAGGCGGAAACTATACCGTAACTGCCGAATCGCTCAGAATTACGCTCGTAAACC
Organism: uncultured Clostridia bacterium; assembly: GCA_944354125.1. GTDB lineage: Bacteria > Bacillota > Clostridia > Christensenellales > Borkfalkiaceae > Coproplasma. The sequence goes on from CALVPT010000014.1 coordinate 26,774, forward strand.
ATTATCTCGAGACGCCTGCGGCGCTTCAGGTAAAGGAATATTACCTCGAACACAACGACAGTTTTCTCTGGGTAAAAAATCTGTGGTATCCCGATTCAATGCTCAACAGGGAAATACCCGACTTCGACAAGTTCAAGTCGACGATAACCAAGGCGAGCATAGGCGACGACTACAGGGAATCATATGAAAAGGTTACGGCTGCACTCGGCGAGCAGAAAGAGACGTATAACGGCTATTTCGTGCTCATAGTGCTGTCGATAGGCTTCATGCTGTTGCAGCAGTGGATATCTATGCGCGCAAACAAGGCGGTGAACGATCTTAGCACGGTGGACGGTTCGGGCGCAAGGACGACAAAGACCATGATGATAATGATGCCCATAATCTACGGTCTGTTCTCGTTCTTCTACAGCGCGTCGTTCTCTATCTACATGATAACCAACACCATATACAGCATAATAACCACTCTTCTCATAAACAAGCTCGTGGATATCAGTTTCAGGAGAAAGGAAGAGAGGATGGAGCTCAGCGGATTCAACCGCACTACAAGGAACAAAAAATAAGCTTATGCCGCGCGGCAGAACTAATAAAAGCTAAATTTTTTCAGGAGACAAGATGGAAGAAAGGAACGTATATACCGGCAAGACCGTCCAGGAAGCCGTAGATGCAGCCCTTCAGGAGCTGGGAATAACGGCGGAGCAGGCGGACATAACCGTGTTGGAAGAGGGCAAAAAGAAGCTCTTCGGTTCGATAAAGGCAAAAGTAAAGGTGACAAAAAAGCTTTCGGACGGCGCTAGGGCGGTAGAATTCATTGACGGACTCATGGCCATTTTGGGCGTAAACGCCGTATCGGAGATAGTTTCCGAGGACGAAAAGATAGAGATAAGCGTTACCTCCACCGATTCCAATAAGGTAATCGGCAGGCACGGCGAAATTCTCGATGCCATTCAGTGTCTTGCGGGTGCGGTTGCCAACATCGGCAGGGAGGACTATAAAAAGGTAGTCGTCGACTGCGAAAATTACCGCGCAGGCAGGGAAAAGACGCTTACGGAGCTCGCCGAAAGGCTGGCAAAGAAGGCGGTCGAAAGGCAGAGAAGGGTAACTCTCGAGCCCATGAACCCCTATGAAAGGAGGATAATTCACTCCGCACTCATAGAAAATCCCGACGTAAAGACGGTATCCAGCGGCAAGGAGCCTGCAAGATTCGTCGTCATAATCCCCCACAACGAAAAGCCATACGACGGCAGAAAGGAGAAGGGCGGAAAGGAAAGACGCTCCGACTTCAGGGGAGCCAAGGGTGAAAAGGGCGACAGAAGGGACAGACGCCGCGGCGACAGAAGAGAAAGGGGTGAAAGGAGCGAAGCTCCCAGACCTTCCAGACCGAGGGGCAAAAAGGAAATACACTTCGGCACATTCCTCGGCAACAGCGGAGCAGCCAAGGCGGCAGAGCCTGAAACTACCCAGGCGAATGAGGGTTCCGAAGAGAAGGAATAATCTCAGATTCATAGCTTAGAATAAAAGGGGGCAGAATAATTTACGGGATTATTCGGCTCCCTTATTTTATGCAAGCAAGAAAAATTAAGTTATTTTATACAATAATCTTATAAAAACTCAAAAAAAGTAAGAATTTTACAGTGGTATTTATCACTTTTTTATGAGAAAAGCTTGCTATTTTGAAAATAAGACTGTAAAATAAATGTAACCTAACAAATAATATGGAGATAAAGAAATGACTATCACAGAAGCAGTGGCAACGAGATTGGGTGCCATTTTAAAGCAACGCGGCATGAAGAAAAAGACTCTGTGCGGCCTGCCCGGCGTAAAGTCTCAGAGCATCAGCAACATTTTCAGAACTAAAAGTGTTGCCGGAATAAGTATGACGACTCTCTACAGAATCTGCCATGCTCTGGATATGAGTATGTCAGAATTTCTTGACGACCCCGTTTTCGACCAGATAGAAATACCCGGCGAAAAGGACATTTAAAAGAGCAACAGAGCGCGCTTTTAATTATTATAGACGCGCCCTTTTTTTGTCCTTTCAGAATGGGCGTCAGAAAGTCTGTTTGTCATGTCGGCATAAAAACGGCGCAACGTTGCGGCATTTTTGTGACAATATGTATGTCTGATATGTATTTTAAGCGCATAGCAGCATTTATATATGCGGAGGCAATACGGCCTCCGCATGGCATTGCGTACCTGAAAATAAAAAAATACCTTGCAGGAGAGGCAAGCTGTCATGGCGAAGGTTATCCGCCGTACAGCCCCCTCCTTTTTTGTTGTCTTCAGGTATTTTCAGCCTGCGTGTACAGTACGGCTGTGTGCCCGTGTCGCGGCATTAACTATGTAAACAAACATATACTTTTGCCTTTGGAGGGGGTGTCAGGGCAGTATGCGCGTGTTGCGGCGTCTTTACGTTCGTTGCTGTGGCGTTACCGTCAGCGGCGGGCGTACCTCGGCCGATCGCGCCGACAGACTGTAGTCGGCATAATCTGAAAGTCATCTCAAATAAGACTCGTAATGTTGCCGCCGCATAAAAAAAGACCTGAATATTTTTATGAATGTGTAAACATTGCCGAGGAATGCCCCCAGACGCTCATAAAAGGCACTGTGCGGCCATAAAGTTTAAAGTCGATAAATTGTGCATAAAGAGCAGGAAGTGGCGCACAATCGAAATTACGCGGCTGTAAAGCTAGGTAAAATAAAGTATACAACGCCATAACCAAATGTAAACAACAATGTACATACCAATGTATACCAAAATTTATGGCGTAAAGAGGGGCATACTTTCCGTCGACGGACAGCGACAAAAAATGATTTGCCGATATGTTTTGCGCTGTCCCGATATGTCCTGCGCTGTTGCGTTACGGGTTGCTCTTCCCGTGCCTTGCGGCGTCATCTCCGCTCTTTAGTGCTCAATAAAGCGGTAATTCCCCAGCCTTAAAAAGCCGCACGGCTCAACAATCGCCGTGCGGCTTTTATCGCAGTATGCAAGTTCTGCGCAGTAAAAATCAAGAGGTATGCCCGTTCTGCGCGGCACAAAATCAATAGGGTAAAAATGCAAAATAATAATGTAAGTTATCTTAAAGACAGATGCGGCGCGCAGGCGGAATAAATTGTGCGGTGCGTGCCGAACATGTAAATATATGTGCCGACTTATGCATAAAGCCTGAAAGCGGACGGAAATGCGCCGCCCTGCAATCAGGGCAAAATAATCCCCCTGCCGAAAGCGGCAGGGGGTAATTGTTTAAGTTTTAAGAAACATTACTTTGCGCAGTTCTTCTTAAGGGTGTCAAGGCACTCTAAAAGCTCTGCGGGAATGCGCGTCTTGATGGTGTTGGTGTAGTAGCCTTCAAGCTCTTCGGCTTCCTTAGCCCACTTCTTCTTGTCAACGGCAAGTATTTCCTTGAGGTCCTCAATGCCGAACTTCTTGCCTGCGGAAATTTCGTAGTCGAGGTCGGTGATGTCAATGTCCTCAGCCTTGGGAACATAGCCTATTGCCGTCTCGTCTGCATCTACGGTGCCGTCGCAGCGCTTCAGAATCCACTCAAGCACTCTCATGTTGTCGCCGAAGCCGGGCCATATGAAGTTGCCGTTTTCGTCCTGGCGGAACCAGTTTACGTTGAATATCTTCGGGGGATTCTTTACAATCTTGCCCATATCTATCCAGTGCTGGAAGTAGTCGCCCATATGATAGCCTGCGAAGGGCTTCATAGCCATGGGGTCGTGTCTGAGTACGCCTACAGCGCCGGTTGCAGCCGCCGTCGTCTCGGAGGACATTGCAGAGCCTACGAACACGCCGTGGTTCCAGTCTCTCGACTGATATACGAGGGGAGTAGTCGTTGCCCTTCTGCCGCCGAATATGATTGCAGAAAGGGGAACGCCTTCCTTGGAATCGAAGCTGGGCGATACGCAGGGGCAGTTCTGTGCGGGTGCGGTGAAACGCGAATTGGGATGAGCTGCGCAGGTCGACTTATCCTTCTTGTCGAACTTTGCAGGGTTCCAGGGCTTGCCCGTCCAGTCGATGCAGTGCTCGGGGAGATTCTTGTTGAGGCCTTCCCACCATACCGTCATGTCGTCGGTGTTGAGCGCTACGTTGGTGAATATCGTGCCGCGCTTGGTTGCAGCGAGCGCGTTGGGGTTGGAATGATCGTTGGTGCCGGGAGCCACGCCGAAGAATCCGTTTTCGGGGTTGACAGCCCAAAGCCTTCCGTCGCTGCCCACTCTTATCCAGGCGATATCGTCGCCTACGCACTCAATCTTATAACCCTTTTCAAGGTAGTGCTTGGGGGGAATGAGCATAGCAAGGTTGGTCTTGCCGCAAGCCGAAGGGAATGCAGCCGCAACGTACTTCTTTTCGCCGCTGGGGAAGGTTACGCCGAGGATGAGCATATGCTCAGCCATCCAGCCCTCGTTCTTGCCGAGATACGATGCTATTCTGAGTGCGAAGCACTTCTTGCCGAGCAGTACGTTTCCGCCGTAAGCCGAGTTTACGGAGATTATGGTGTTGTCCTCGGGGAAGTGCATTATATATCTGTTTTCAGCCTCTACGTTGCACTTTGCGTGGAAGCCCTTTATGAAGTCGCCGTCCTTGCCGATAGCTTCGAGCACGTTCTTGCCGACCCTGGTCATTATGCACATGTTGAGCACGACGTAGATGGAGTCGGTAACCTCGATGCCGTATCTTGCGAAGTCGCTGCCTACGACGCCCATCGAGTAGGGAATGACGTACATCGTCCTGCCCTTCATGGAGCCCCTTGCAATCTCGGAGCAGAGCTCATATGCCTGCTTGGGATCCATCCAGTAGTTGATGGGACCTGCGTCTTCCTTGTTCTTGGTGCAGATAAAGGTTCTGTCTTCGACTCTTGCAACGTCGTTTACCTTTGTTCTGTGGAGGTAGCAGTCGGGGAGAAGGGACTGGTTGAGCTTTATGAGCTCGCCGCTGGTTACGGCTTCTTTTCTCAGCTCGTCAATCTGTGCCTGAGAGCCGTCAATCCATACTATCTTGTCGGGGCAGGCAAGTTCTGCGCTCTGCTCGACAAAATCAAGGACTTTCTGATTCTTGGTAAGTGCCATAATTATATCTCCTTGTAAAGATTTAATCTTAATTTAAGAGGCTTAAAATAATAAAAGCAATTTTAAGTCATTATAATTGTACCAAAAAGGCAGTAAAATTGCAAATGAATTGTGTGAAAATGAGATAAAAAAAGCGGAGTCAGCGAGCTGGCGGAAAGTTATCGGGGAAAATGACAAAATAAATGCAAAAAAGGCATATTTTTCGCCGCATGACGCGCGTCGCGGCAATATAATAGAAGAGAGTAAAATTATAAAGGGGTGGCGATGTGTTGGGCTACATAAAGAAGATTGCCGTCATAAAACAGCTCAAGGGCGGATTTTCTGCCGACGGCGGCGCGCTTTCGGGCATTGTCAAGGCGGAAACATACGCAGGTTTTTTAAAGGTGGAGACCTCGCTTTTAAATTTCGCGCCGCTCAGCGAGGGGCGGTATCTTTCGGGCATAACCGACGGGGTCAACTGCGTGCTATTCGACGGATGCGCCTTCGAGGGCGAAACGCCGTTCGATCTGACCTTCGGCTTTGCCTGCATAGTGTCTTTCTGCGTAAACGGCGCCATAAGCCCCGTCGCAAGCGCCGTAAGCGGACAGATGGCGCACGCTCTGCCCTCCTTAAAGCTCTTTATGGAGCGCGCCGAGGTCGCGAAGAAGGACAAGGCAAAGGAAGATAAAAAGGGTGACGACAAGGCCGCCGCGTACGACGACGAGGCGATTGCGGAGAGCAACTACTATGAATATAAGACTGATGAGGACGGCGGCGCTGTATGCGAAGCTGGCCAAAAAGAAGAGGACGGGCGTGCAGCTTGCAAGGATGAGGAGGGTGCGCGCGCTGTCTTTGGCGCTGAGAATGCGGTCGGAGAGGGAGAACGAGGGGAAAGAAAACCGCCCTTTGAAGAGTGCAGGGAATGTGCCCGTTTCAATGCAGAAAACAAAGACGAAGGGTACATATCCTGCGGAGCCGGGGACGACGGGCGCGGCAGAGAGGCTGAAAGCGATAAGGGCGCAGTCGGCGCAGAGCGCGAACGCGAAAAGCCGCAGGAAGAGCCCGAACGGTTGAAGCTTTCGGACGGAGATTTTTACAGCCGCATGGAGGGGGAGATAGAGAATATCTTTTCGCGCTATCCGCCCGAAGAACGGCTTATGAAGGCTATGAGCGGCAGCCGCTGGGCAAAGATTGACTACGGCGATGGCAAATACTATGTGTTCGGCGTGCTTTACAGGGATAAAGAGGCGGCATATGTCTGTTACGGCGTGCCCTCAAACGACGGGCAGAACGCCCCTAAAAGCCTTTCGGGGTATGCGACGTACATGCCCGTAGAGGGCGGCGGATTCTGGATTATGTACCAGGACGCGCGGACGGGGGTGAGTGTGAAAATTTCCTTGTCGTAAATTTTGTTGCTTGATGACAACAACAAAATTTACGAGTTAAAGGGCGTTTCTCAAACGGCGCGGAAATAAATCCTGCCTGCGCCGGAAGTATTCGGGGCAGGCTGTCGGCGGAGCAAATGTCTATCTTCTTCGGAGGGCGAATACGGCGAGATAGTAAACGACGAACAGCGACGAGACGAGGCATATGCCGAGGAAACTCCTTATCGCGACGCCGTTTCCAAGCAGCAGAAAGGACAGCAAATCAAAGCCCGAAAAGGCAGATATGCCGCCGCATATTCCAAGGATAACCAGGTTAAAGGTACAGATAAAAAAAGAAAAGCGCATACAAAAAGTATGCGCCTTTATAATTTTTCTATGCCGCGGAATATGCCCGCCGCGCGCGGCAGGCGGAGCGTGATTGCGTTATTTTACGACTATGTTTTCCAGCACCAGCTTGTCGAAGTCTATGCTCTCGGCAAAGTCGCGCGGAAGAAACCGCACGGTGTTGAACTTTGCATAGTTGAAGATATGCGTCTTCATGAGCACGGGCGTGCAGATATCCAGCCCCTCGCATATTTCCGCAAGATAGCTGAAAAATCGGGAGTAGGAGAACTTGTCCTCGCGCTCATATGTCAGCTGTTTTATGATTTTACCGTCTTTTATGACTTTCGCCCAAATTCTGAACATACCAAGATTTTACTAAATAGTCGCGCAAAAGTAAACGGATTTGCCGCAGTATATTGACATAAAGGGGCAAAAGAGTTAAAATAATTAAAATATTCAGCCGCGGCAGGGTGCGTATGCCGCATATCTCAGCCGCGCGTCGGGCATAATTTTTGCGCATTGCCCCGTATGGGGCGGAATCTGCGTGGAGCAAAGGCGTACGCATCAGGCGGCAGATGCAGGCGCATTTCAAGGCGGAACATAAAAAATATTATTGCGAGGTCAGAATATGAAGGGAATAGAAAAGGACATAATCGCCCTCTTGCAGGAAGATTCGCGCATATCGTGCGACAGACTTGCGGCTATGCTCGGCGTCAGCCGCGAAGAGGCGGAGGCGACCGTAAAGCAGCTTGAGGACAGCGGCGCAATCGTCAAGTATACTGCCATAGTCAACGGCGACCTGACGGACGACGAGGTGGTCGAGGCGCTCATAGAAGTCAAGGTAACGCCCCAGCGCGGCGCAGGCTTCGACGCGATAGCGCAGGAGATTGCCGAACACGACGAGGTTAAAAATCTGTACCTCATGAGCGGCGGCTACGACCTCGCGGTCATAGTCGAGTGCAAGTCGCTCAAGAGCGTGTCGCGCTTTGTCTCCGAGAGAATTTCGACGTATGAATCGGTGCTCTCGACGGCGACACACTTCATACTCAAAAAATATAAGGTGGAAGGCGCACTCATGAAGAAGGGAGAGGGCATGGACCGACTCTCCGTGCAGCCGTAATATTATGAGAAGTTTTGTAAACAGCCGTGCCGCATCGCTTAAGCCCAGCGGCATAAGGAAATTTTTCGATATCGTGCAGGAGATGGACGACGCCATCTCGCTCGGCGTCGGCGAACCCGACTTCATAACGCCGTGGTATATCCGCGACGCCGCCGTCCGCTCGATAAAGAAGGGGCTTACCCAGTATACGGGCAACAGAGGACTGCCCGAACTGAGGGAAAACATATGCAGATACATGCAGGAGCGCTTCAACGTGCCCTGCACGCCCGAACATACCCTCGTCACGGTCGGCGCTAGCGAGGCGATAGACCTCGTCCTGCGCGCAGTCTGCGACGTAGGGGACGAAATACTCGTTCCCCAGCCCTGCTACGTGTCATATCAGCCGAGCGTCACGCTCGCAGGAGGCACGCCCGTAGCGGTGGAGTGTACCTTCGACAATCAGTTCATTCTGACCCCCGAGAGGATAGAAAAGGCGATAACGCCTAAGACCAAGGCGATAATAGTCGCCTACCCCAACAATCCCACGGGCGCAATAATGACTAAGGAGCAGCTGGAGGCGATAATCCCCGTCATTGAAAAACACGACCTTTTGGTAATTTCGGACGAAATTTATGCCGAACTTACCTATGTCGGCAAGCACGTTTCCATAGCTTCGCTGGGCAATATGTCCGCACGAACGGTCGTAATCAACGGCTTTTCCAAGGCGTTTGCCATGACGGGTTGGAGAATAGGTTTCGTATGCGCTCCCCCCGAGATCGACGAGGCCATGTTCAAGATACATCAGTACGGCATAATGTGCGCGCCCAGGGTCAGCCAGCACGCCGCAACCGCCGCGCTCAAGGAGGGCTTTTTGGACGGTTTCGCCGTCGTCGACGAGATGAGGGACGAGTACGCAAGGCGCGGCAGATACCTCGTCAATGCCTTCAACTCCATGGGGCTGGACTGCTTCATGCCCAGGGGCGCGTTCTATGCCTTTCCGTCGGTCGAAAAGACGGGGCTGGACGGCGAGCAGTTCGCAAACGCCCTCTTGAAGGAAAAACACGTCGCCGTCGTTCCCGGTTCGGCGTTCGGCGACGCCGGCAAGCACCACGTGCGCTGCTCTTATGCGACGAGCGCAAAGCTTCTGACCGTCGCAATCGAGCGCATGGGAGAATTCATCTCCTCGCTCGGCAAAAGATAAATTGTGTAAAAAGACATAATTCGGGCGCCGCGGCGGAAATTTCGCCGCGGCGCCCGAACATTAAAATTTGCTCCCCATAAAGAGTTTATATTTGACAAGGCGGAGAAAAATATATATAATAGTGTTTGTTGATATGCGATTCTGCGGCGTTTGCGGAATCGCTATCTTGAATAAAAAGGGTATAAAGCGCGCCCTGAAAAATGGCGGCGCGGAAAAAAGAGGTAAATAAATCATGGCAGATCAGCAGTACGTAATGACCAAAAAGAACTATGACGACTTGGTTGCAGAACTCGAAAACCTCGTCAAAGTCAAGAGGCCTGAAATCATCGAGAGAATAGCAGAGGCGCGCTCGCACGGCGACCTCTCGGAAAATGCCGAATACGATGCGGCAAGGGAAGAACAGCGCTCCAACGAGGGCAAGATTGCCGAGCTCGAATATCAGATAAAGAACGCGGTCATTCAGGAGGACATTCTCGACAACTCCTACGTTCATCTGGAGTCGGTCGTCACCGTCCTCGACGAGGAATTCGGCGAGACCGAGGTATACACCATAACCTCCGTCACCGACGTCGACGTCATGAACAACAAGATTTCCTCCGAATCTCCCGTGGGCAGCGTGCTCATGCGCAGAAAGAAGGGCGAGGAAGTCACCGTAAACTGCCCCGACGGCAGCAGCTACAAGCTCAAGATAGTCGACATAAAGTAAGCTTTTTTAATCTGCGGCGCGGAGAGAAAGCGGCGCTGAAAATATCATACTCACTCGGGTCGGAACGCTCAGGGCGAAATATGGCGGTCATGTAAGCCGTAACGCCCTTTCGCGGCGACGAAAGGCAAAAGGAAGGAAGACAATGCAGGATAACACTAACAACACCCCCCTCACCGAAGAACAGGAAGAGGAAATATTTGCAGAGCAGGCGCGCATCCGCAGGGAAAAGCTCGCCAAGATGTGTGCAGAGGGCAAGGACCCCTATAAGAAGACCAAGTACGACGTGACCCAGAATTCTGCGTCCGTCAGGGCTAAGTTCGACGAGCTGGAGGGCAAGGAAGTCAGCCTTGCAGGCAGGCTTATGAGCCGCCGCATAATGGGCAAGGCGTCCTTCTCGCACATCGCCGACCGCGACGGTCTCATTCAGATATACGTCCGCAGGGAGGACGTCGGCGAGGACGACTATACCGCCTTCAAAAAGGACTACGACATAGGCGACATAATAGGCGTAAAGGGCACGGTATTCAAGACCCAGACGGGCGAAATCTCCGTGCACTGCAACCATATCGAGATGCTCTCCAAGTCGCTCCGTCCCCTGCCCGAAAAGCAGCACGGCCTTACCAACGCGGACATAAGATACCGCCAGAGAGATCTTGACCTCATAGTCAATCCCGAGGTAAAAAAGACCTTCGTGCTCCGCTCTAAGATACTCAAGGAGATTAGGGCATATCTCGACGGGCTGGGCTATCTCGAGGTAGATACCCCCGTGCTCACCACGCTCGAGATAGGCGCGGCGGCAAGACCCTTCAAGACGCATCACAACGCGCTCGACATAGACATGTACCTCAGAATCGAGACCGAACTATACTTAAAGAGACTCATAGTCGGCGGCCTCGAGAGGGTGTACGAAGTCGGCAGAATATTCAGAAACGAGGGCATGGACGCCTTCCACAACCCCGAATTCACCTCCATAGAGATGTACCAGGCATACACCGACTACTTCGGAATGATGGACCTCATTGAAAACCTCTACAAGACGGTCACAAAAAACGTCTGCGGCACGACGAAGATAAGCTATCAGGGCACCGAGCTCGACATGGGCAAGCCCTGGGAAAGGCTTACAATGAAGGAGGCCGTCGCCAAGTACTCCGACAAGGACTATAAGGAGGTCGCAAAGGAGGAGGGCATATCCGAGGGCAACGCCCTCATAAAGCTCTTCGAGGAGAACGTCGAGGATAAGCTCATACAGCCTACGATAATCTACGACTATCCCGTCGAAAATTCGCCGCTCGCAAAGCGCAAGCCTACCGACCCCGCATTTACAGAAAGGTTCGAGTACTTCATCTGCGGTCACGAATTCGGCAACGCCTTCTCCGAGCTCAACGACCCCATCGACCAGAAGGAGAGGTTCGTAAAGCAGGTTGCCGAAAAGAGGGCGCAGGAGCCCGGCTGCAACGCGCAGGTGGACGAGGACTTCATAACCGCGCTCGAATACGGACTTCCCCCCACGGGCGGTCTCGGCCTCGGCGTGGACAGGCTGGTTATGCTGCTCACCGACAGCGCGACGATAAGGGACGTAATACTCTTCCCCACGATGAAGCCCAGAAAGTAAATTGCCGTTCGGGAATTTTCAACGCAGGACAAGATGGTTTACAATTACGAAATTTTAACTCAGCTTTCAAGATACAAGGGCAAGGACAGGATAAGGCTGCACATGCCGGGGCACAAGAACTTCCCCGCGTTCAGGGCGGCTTTTCCCGTCGCGCCCATAGACATAACCGAACTCAGCTTTTCGGACGATCTCAGCTGTCCTTCGGGCGCGATTGACAGGGCGCAGAGGGACATTGCCGAAATAACGGGGGCAAAGCGCGCGTTCATAACTACGGACGGCAGCTCGTCGGGAGTCATGGCGATGATGTATGTCGCCGCCGCTTTCGGCAATAAGATAATAGTGCCCAGAAACTCGCACAAGAGCGTGTTCAACGCCTGCCGCCTGCTCGGCACGGAGCCCGTCATAGTTCAGGGCAAAGAGGAGGAGGGCGTTCTCACCTTCCCCGAGCCCGAACTGCTCGAAAAGCTCATCGTCAATGACGTCAACATCTCGGGCGCAATCATAACCTCGCCCGACTATTACGGCAACATAGCCCCTCTCGACAGGTATGCCGAGGTGCTCAGAAAGCACGGCCGCTTTCTCTTCGTGGACGGCGCGCACGGCGCGCATCTCGCCTTAGAGGAGGACAGGAAGGGCTATGCAGGGGTGTATGCCGACATGTGGGTGGACGGCGCTCACAAGACGCTGCCCGTGCTCACGCAGGGCGCGGCGGTGCTCGTCGCAAACGAGGAGCTTTCGGACAAGGCCGAGGAGGCTATGTCCGTCTTCCGCACCACTTCTCCCAGCTATCCCGTAATGGCGAGCGTCGAATACGGCATAAAGTACTTCATAAACAATCCTAAGCTGCTTGCAAGGGCAAAGGACGCAGTCGCCGCGTTCAGGGCGGAAATGGAGGGCGTGACCTTCTATCCCTCCGCCGACTGGGCAAAGGTCGCGATAGACTTCAAACCCCTCGGCATAGACCCGTCCATAGCGCAGACGGCGCTCGAAAAGAAGGGCATATATGCCGAAATGAACGACGGCAGATATCTACTATTTTATCTCTCGCCCGTGGTGACGGCAGGACAGCTTGCAGAGCTCAGGGCTGCGCTCATAGGCGTAATGGCAAAGAAGAAAAACAAGGGCACGTTCAGGGACAGGCCGTCCATACCCGTAGCCGAGCGCACATACAGCTTTATCTACGCCCTCAGGCAGAGGGCGGAATATGTGCCGCTCAGGGAGGCGGTAGGCAGAATGTGCGCCGAAAACGCAGGCGTCACGCCGCCCTGCCTGCCCGTAGTCATAGCCGGCGAAATGGTGTCGCCCCAGGCGGCAGAGTTGCTCTCTTCGGCGAAGAATACCTTCGGCGTCAGGGACGGAAAGATTAAGGTAGTCAGAAGATGAAAGGTAAATTCATAACCTTCGAGGGCTGCGAGGGCAGCGGCAAGAGCACGCAGATACGCCTGCTTTCGGAAAAACTAAAAGAGCGCGGCGTCGACTTCATAGTCACCAGGGAACCGGGCGGAAGCGACATTGCCGAACAGATAAGAAAGATAATTTTAAATCCTCAGAACACCGCGATGTGCGACGAGTGCGAGGCGCTCCTCTACGCGGCGGCGAGGATTCAGCACCTGAAGGAGATAGTCGTGCCCGCTTTAAGTTGCGGCAAGCTGGTAATATGCGACAGATACGTGCATTCGTCGCTCGCCTATCAGGGCTATGCCAGGGGGCTGGGCGAGGATTACGTCGCAGGGGTGAACTCCCTCGCGCTCGGCGAATATGCGCCCGATATAACGCTCTTTCTGAACATCTCGCCCAAGGCGGCGTTCGAAAGAAAGCACGGCGCCGACAAGGACGACAGGATGGAGCAGCTGGGACTTGCCTTTCACGAAAAGGTATACAAGGGCTATCTCGCCCAGCTTGAAAAATATCCGTACATGCGCGCCGTCGAGTGCGGCGGCACCAAGTACGACACGGCGGACAGAATTTATAAACTGCTCTCGGACGAGGGCATAATATAGTCCGTTCAACGCGCGTCGGCTGCGCGGAACGGCAGGGAACGGGGATAAGATGGAAGAGCTTTTGAAGGGTACGGCGGCATATAAGATACTGCTTGGCGACAGGCTGGGCGGCAGACTGTCGCACGCCTATATGCTGCACTTTCCCGACCCGTTCAATCTCCGCCGCGCCCTGAGGCTGTTCGCCCTTGAGATTTTCGGGGCGGAGGAGGACTCGCGCGACGGCAGACTCATCCTCTCCGAGGGGCTCGCCGACATGAAGGTGTACCCCCGCACGGACAAAAAACTGACGGTCGCCGAGGCGACGGAGATAGTCGACGACGCGGCGATACGCCCCATAGAAAAGGCAGTAAAGCTGTACGTCGTATCCGACTTCGACAGTTCGTCGCCGCTCTTTCAGAACAAGCTCTTAAAGGTATTGGAGGAACCGCCCTCGGGCGTATATTTCCTTCTCGGCGCGTCCACGCTGTCGCCCGTGCTGGATACCATAATTTCAAGGGTAAGGCTGCTCGAAATACCGCCGTTCACGTCGGACGAGATATATCAGGCGCTGCAAAGGCAGGTAAAGGATAATAGAAACCGTCAGGTAAGTCAGGCTTCAGGCGGCATACTCGGCAGGGCGCAGAGCATGCTCGACGGCGAGTGGTATGCCGCGGTGCATTCCGCCGCAGAGGAGATATGTGCGGCGTCCGACCTGTCAAAGGCGGTAAAGGCGGCGGTAAAGTACGGCGACACAAAGTATAAGGCAGAATTGCTCGCCGAGATGCAGAGGCTGTATTTCGGGGAGCTTAAAAGATATGCCGCCGACGACGAATACGTCGGCGCGCTCAGCCGCGGCGCTTTGGTTGCGGCCGCGGACGGAATAAACGCCGCGCTCAGGGAGCTTAAGTTCAACGCGAATTTCCCTTCGCTGTTGCTCTCGCTCCTTACAAAGGTGGCGACGGAGAACGCAAAATGGTAAAGATAGTTGGCATAAAATTCAAAAACGGCGGCAAGGTGTACTACTTTGCGCCCGGCAAGGACAGGTACGAAAAGGGCATGGGCGTCATAGTCGAGACGGCTAACGGACTCGAATACGGCAACGTCGCCATTCCCTTTGCCGAGGTTGCGGACGACGAGGTCGTCTCTCCCCTCAAGCCCGTCGTAAGGATTGCGAACAAGCGCGACGAAGAGCAGGTAAAGCGCAACGAGGAAAAGAGGGCGGACGCAATCGCCGCCGCAAAGCAGAAGGTCGAGGCGCGCGGACTTGAAATGAAGATAGTCGGCTGCGAATTTGCCTTCGAGGGCAACAAGGTGACCTTTTACTTCACGGCAGACGGCAGAGTAGACTTCAGGGAGCTCATAAAGGACCTCTCCTCGCTGTTCAGAATGAGGATAGAACTGCGCCAGATAGGCATAAGGGACGAGATAAAGCTCATGGGCGGCATAGCGCCCTGCGGCAGGGAGTGCTGCTGCGCCAGCTGCATGCCCGACTTCAACAAGGTGTCCATAAAGATGGCTAAAAACCAGGGGCTTTCGCTCAATCCGGGCAAAATTTCTGGGCTGTGCGGCAGACTCATGTGCTGTCTTGCCTACGAAAACGACTACTATGCCGAGGCGTGCAAGAACGTTCCCAAGCTCGGCAGCGAGGTGGAAACGCCGGAGGGCAAGGGCAACGTCATAAACGTCAACATGCTCAAGATGGAAGTCAAAGTCAGGATAGAGCAGAAGGACGCCGTGACCTACCGCGACTTCAAGGTGTCGGACATAAAGTTCCGCCGCGGCGGCAAGGAAAAACAGGAAGAGAGCAAAGAGGACAAAGAGGGCGAATAATCCAAAATTACCGGCTTTTATGGCGTAAATTTTTTAAAATATCCCTTTACAAATTTGTATATACTGTGATATAATAAGGCAAGCGGAAGTGCGTGCGCGCAAACGAACGTACTCGCCGTAAAAAAATCTTTATGGAGGAGTACAGATGGCACACGTTATCTCTGATGATTGCGTAAGCTGCGGCGCTTGCGCAGCTACCTGCCCCGTAGGAGCTATTTCCGAAGGCGCTGACAAGTATGTTGTTGACGCAGATACCTGCATTGACTGCGGCGCTTGCGAAGACGGTTGCCCCACGGGTGCAATCAAGGCCGAATAATAAAAAGGCAATTAAGGCGGAACGCAAGGCACTTTCCCTGGCGTTCCGCTTTTTTTTGCGGTGCGGAAACCTCCGCCAAAGCGAGTAATCAATGCAACTCAAGGACAACGAATCGCTCGAAGTGCTCTTCGGCGAAAAGATGATAATACAGAACAGACAGCTCTACCGCTTCACTTCGGACAGCATACTCCTTTCGCGCTTCGCGCGCGCAAAGAGCGGAGACGTCGTCGCAGATTTCTGCGCGGGCTGCGGAGCCGTAGGCTTTCACTTCGCCTGTCTCAATCCCAAAATAAAGTCGCTCACGCTCTTCGAACTCCAGCCGTCGCTGTGCGACATGGCGCGGCGGACGGCGGAATATAACGGCATGGACGCAAAAGTCGTCGAGGGCAGATTGCAGGACATCCCCTCCTCGTACGACGGCGCGTTTTCGCTGATACTGTGCAATCCCCCCTACGAAAGGGGAGGATTCGACAACCTCTCCTACGAAAAGGCCATCTGCCGCAAGGAGATTACCGTAACGCTCGAAGAGATTGCCTTGACGGCATCTAAAAAGCTCAAGTTCGGCGGCAGGCTTGCCATCGTAAACAGGGCTGACAGGCTGGCTGAAGTGTGCTATACTTTAAAGAGATATAACCTGGAGGTCAAGAGGTTGCAGCTCGTAAAGGGCACGCCTTCGGCAAAACCCTACCTCCTCATGGCGGAGGCGACCAAGGGCGGAAAGCCGGGCACGGAGGTGCTGCCCGAATTCGTCAATACTCAGGCGAACGGCGGCGGAACGCTCAACGGGAACGAGGAACTATGATTTATTTTGTGGCAACGCCCATAGGCAACTTAAAGGACATAACGCTGCGGGCTTTGGAAACTCTCCGCGCCGCGGACGTGATATTCTGCGAGGATACGCGGCATACCTTAAAGCTTCTGAACGCCTACGACATTAAAAAGCCGCTCGTCGCCTGCCATAAGTTCAACGAGCGCGAGGCGGCGGAAAAGATAATTTCCGCAAATGCCGAGGGCAAAGAGGTGGCAATTGTGTCGGATGCAGGCATGCCCGTCATCTCCGACCCGGGCGGCACGGTGTGTTCGGCCCTAAAGGAGGCAGGCGCGGCGTATACCGTCATACCAGGCGCAAACGCCTTTCTGTCGGCGCTCGTGCTCTCTGCGCTCCCTGCCGAAAGGTTTGCTTTCATCGGCTTTCTTCCCGACAAGGAGGGGGCAAGAAGGGCGCTTCTCGAGCGGTATAAGGACGTCGATCTGACGCTCTGCTTTCACGTCGCTCCGCAGGACGTAGACCGCCACATATCCTCGATGTACGCCGTATTCGGCGAGCGCAGGGCATGCGCCGTAAGGGAGATTACCAAGCTGCACGAGGAGGCGATAAGCTTTACTCTTTCGGAGGGGCTTGCCGGCGAAAAGCGCGGGGAATACGTCATAGTCGTCGAGGGCGCGGCTGAGGTTGAAAATCCCCTCAACGCCCTGTCGGAAACCGAGCATATCCGCCACTATATGGCGGAGGGACTGAGCAAAAAGGATGCCCTCAAGAGGGCGGCTGCGGACAGGGGAGTGCCCAAATCGGCGCTCTATCCCTTCACGGTCGGCCTCGAAGAATAATCATCGGCGGTGTAATATGGATAAAAAGCAAAACGACAAGAAGAGCGAGACGGCGGTAACCGAGAGCATCGCCCCCTCGCCCGATACAAAGAAGATGACCATCTACGAGTACGAGGAGAGGTACGTAAAACGCCAGAACGTAAGGGGCGCAACCTTTCTTATAAGGGCTATCGCCGTGCTCGTCGGGCTGTTCTGCATATGGTGCCTGTTCTCCATCACAAGGGACATATGGGCGATCAACGTATATGCGGGCTACGTCGCGGCAGGCGTGTCGGCGATACTCTTCATAGCCTTTTACATAGTGCCCGTGGTCAAGATATTGAGGTCGGACTATTTCGTCACAAACGTCAACTATAAGACGGCAGGCGCGGCAAAGCGCAGGAACAGGAACCTCCGCCGCCAGATAGCCGAAAAGATAGTCGACTTAAGCAGCAACGTCGCAGGCGTCGGCTGGTACGACAGCGCCACCGTCGAAAAGCTCGAACAGGGCGTAAAGGCGCACGACGACGAGATAATAAAGCAGCAACTCTCCGCGCTGTATGCAGGTTCGGTCAAGAAGAGCGCAAAGGAGATAATCTTCAAGTGTTCTTTAAAGTCGGCAATGTATTCGGCGCTCTCGCAGACCAGCAAGACGGATGCAATGCTCGTCGCGGTAGTCAATCTGCAGATGATAAAGGACATAGTCTTTTTGTACGGCTTCCGCCCGTCCGACGCGCGCCTGGTCAAGATTTTCGGCGCGGTCGTAAGGAATTCGCTCGTCTCCTACGGGCTGGGCGGCCTCAGGATAGGCAACGGCATAGCGCGCACCATGGGCGATGCCGCAAAAGGCATACCCATTCTCGGTTCTGCCATAGCCGTGCTCGTCGACAGCTCTGTACAGGGCCTTACAAACGGCACGCTGACGGCGGTCATAGGCTTCCAGACGATTAAGTACCTCAATACCGAATATAAGCTCCAGAACATTCTCGACGGAGTGGAGATTGCCGAAACAGAGGAAGAACTCAACCTTGCCTGCAAGGAAATCGAAAAGGAGCTCAAAAAGGGCAAGACCGTTCCTAAGGCGGTCTGACGGCTAAGTATTGTGCGCGCCGCGGCGGCAAGCCTGTATTTTTGGCGTCTTTATGATAAAAAGATGCCGCGCACGGTTACATAAATATTTTTATTTTCATATAATTTAATTGATGTCGGGCGGAGAAGCGGCAGGTATTGTTGCCATCATTCCGCCCTGCATACAATATGTTGTGGCAGAGTCGTTCGCTGGCAAAAAATAAGATAAAAATATAAAAAAATTAAAAAAACAATAAAAAAATGCTTGCATTTTGGGCGAGAGTTTGATATAGTATTAAAGCGTTCGGGAGCTTAGCTCAGTTGGGAGAGCAACTGCCCTACAAGCAGTGGGTCACAGGTTCGAGCCCTGTAGCTCCCACCAAGGAATAGTGCGGAAGAATAATGTTATGCGGGAATGGCTCAGTGGTAGAGCGTCACCTTGCCAAGGTGAATGTCGCGGGTTCGAATCTCGTTTCCCGCTCCAAATATTCTTTCCGCACTATTTTTTTAAGGCGCTATAGCCAAGTGGTAAGGCCAAGGTCTGCAAAACCTTCATGCCCCGGTTCAAATCCGGGTGGCGCCTCCAGAAATGTAAAACGCCTTAGCTTTCAGCCAAGGCGTTTTAATTTTAATAATTTTTGCACAGCTTTGCGGTTAAACATAGGCGGCAGGAAGGGAAGTTTATTTAAGCTTTCATTGTATGTCTGCCGGGTTAAAGCTTAATATGTTGGGGTTGCCTGTAAATTTTGCAAATGCCGATCATAAAAAATTGTCGGCGGCGTTTGCGCTTAAAATGAGGCAACATTCCCGGCCGAGAGCCTTAAAAGCCGTTGTACTGCAAAATGAAGGTAAATAAGACAATTAAATAGCTCGCATGCTTGTGTGGCGGAATCGGCAGACGCAAGGGACTTAAAATTTTTGGCAGATAGAAACTAACAAAAAATTAACAAAAAAACTGAAAACTTAACAAAAACACATGCCCGAGTGGCGGAATCGGCAGACGCACAGGACTTAAAATCCTGAGGAGTAACATCCGTATCGGTTCAAGTCCGATCTCGGGCACCATGGAACGGGAGGAAATTTGATAATTTCCTCCCGTTCTGTTATGTTTGGGAAGAGATTGGGAAGTAAAAATTTGCCATATTTGCCTAAAAATTAAGCCTTTTTTGTTAATTTGATTGTAAATCACAAAATATAGCTAATTTTGTTGATTTCTTGCATTAAATATTCTTCCGAGTAGTCGGTATAGCCTCTGTCAACTCGGCTGGTCTTTACATCTGCGTCAAATTCATGACCTACCCACTTCATCACAACTTCGGGATTGCACCCACACTCTTTATATTGTGTACAAAAAGGAATGTATGGTTAATTTTCGCTTATGTTTGCGTGCTTTTTGTCTATCAGTTTGTAATAGATATGAATGTTTCTGGGAGCGGGAGGGTGCCAGCGGTTGTTGTGCTCCGTCTTTGCGTCGATTGTAATAAACTCAATCAGTTGCAGGCACATTTCCCTCGTAAGTTCGGGGCAGTTGCCATACAACTTTATGCGCCTTATGTATTCCTCGACGTCGGCTTCGTCTTTGCTCTCTTTCTGCAACTTCTTCTCCAATGTAGCTATCTCGGTTTGCAGCGTCTGCTGTTCTTTCTGATAGTTTTCGCAGAGAGAGTTGCATAAGTTTTCGGGCATTTTCTTTAAGACCTTTTCCTCAAAGGCAGAACGGATGAGGACATCTAATTCATCCATGCGCTTTTTCTTGGCATTGAGCTGTTTAAGGTCGCAATTCCTTGCCGTGGCGGAGCGTTTAGACTTGTTTTTAAGAAATTCTTCCCGTGCTGCGTCTTCGTCTTTCAGAACGAAATCGAATTTGGAGCGAATGTCTGCCAGCACGAGCGCTTCGATGTCCGTTCGCTGAATGGCGTGGGTGGTGCAGTAGTTCTTGCCGAGATTTGCATAGGTGCGGCAGATATAGCACTCGCAATCGTATTCCCTGCCATCTTTCAGCTTTTTCTTGGAATGAACTATCTTCATCTTATGTCCGCAGTCGGCGCAATAGATAAAGCCGGACAGCGGAAATGTTACGCCGCTCTTTGTTCTCTTTGCCCGCGATACCGAGCGGGCGACTTCCTGCGCCTTCTCCCAGACTTCCTCGCTCACGATAGGTTCGTGGGCGTTTTGCTTTACTATCCATTCTTCCTGCGGCAACCAATAGGTGTTGTGGTTCTTGTAGGAAATGGTGGAGCGCCTGTGCTGTACCGTACAGCCCTTGTATGTGGGGTCTGCAAGCATCTCCCTGACCGTTTTATGACTCCACCAGTTCGGAACGCGTCTGTTGATTTTACTGCCGTCCTTCTTTGTCCTGTAAAGAGTAGGGTTGGGTATGCCTTCGTCCGAAAGCACGCGAGCAATGCGGTAGGGCGAAAGTCCCTGTATGCGAAGATTATAAATTCTTTTCACAATCTCCGCCGCTGGCTCGTCTATGATTGCCGTGCGGTTTTCGTCGTCGCCTACAAGATAACCATATGGATAACAGCCCGATGTATATTTGCCTGCTTTCTGACTTGCCTCCAATACCGCGCGTATCTTTTTTGAGGTATTCGCCGAGTGCCACTCGTTGAATACGTTCATGATGGGCATCATGTCCATTCCCGTGCTGTTTCTGTCGGCGGTGTTTACATTGTCGTTGATTGCAATAAAACGTATGCCGTAGGCGGGGAATATGTAATCGAGGTATTGCCCCACCATAATGTAGTTTCTGCCGAAGCGGGAGAGGTCTTTTACCACAATGGTGTTTATCCGTCCCGTTTTGGCGTCGTCCAACAGCCTCGTCACTTCCGGTCTTTCAAAGTCCGTGCCCGAAAAGCCGTCGTCCACATATTCGTCCACAAGGTTCCAGCCGCGCTCGGCTACATACTTTTGCAGAATGAGCCTTTGGTTATCTATCGAAAGCGATTCGCCCGCGCGTTCGTCGTCTTTGGAAAGTCTTAAATAAATTCCTGTATTATTCAGTTGTTTTTGCTTTGATTGCATTCTTTTACTCCTTTGCATCAAAGCAGCCAAATTCAATGTACTGGTATTATACCACGACTCACTGAATTTGGCAATGCCCTGACGCGATATTGCTTTTACATTATGCCGAGCTCCCGTTTCGCGCGGTCGGTTGCGAGAGCGAAAATAGTCTGTCCTATATCTTTTTCGCCAGCATAGTGGCTTGTTACTATGTATTTCTTTCCCCTTATTTCATATTCGTTGATGGAAGTGGGGGCAGAGCTGAACTCTGCGCACATTTCCGACATTGTCTTTCCCGTAAT
>CALVPT010000015.1 GCA_944354125.1 uncultured Clostridia bacterium
GTATGATACTCCCTGCGGTCGTGTCAAACGTGCGGCGCGTTCCAGTTTTTTACACAAAAAAACAGAAACGACGCGAAAAGCGCGGTCGCTTGCAGGGGAGGTATGATACTCCCTGCGGTCGTGTCATACGCGCGGCGCGTTCCAGTTTTTTACACGAAAAAACAGAAACGACGCAAACACCAGGTCTGCGCCGCTTCCGTATGATAAGGGGGAAAATTAATGAACTGAATTAGTGGTAATCAGCTTGTCTTGCTGTTTACGTATACTATTATACCCAAAATATCGACAAAGTAAAACTTATGAATAAAAAAATTTTAAATATAAATAAAATTATATTTTGTCGCAAATTCTGATGTTTTTTCTCAAATTAACATAAAATATTGTTAATAAAGCTTACAAATATTGATAATTTACATAATTCTGCATAAAAGACAGGAAATTACGGTCGAAAGAGTAGTCGCGGACAGTATGACGATTATCGGCACTAACCGCCTTTTTTTGCGGCAGGAGGCAAAGTATACCGCCGATATGTAGAATACCGTCTCGCTTGAGCCGTACAGCACGCAGGCGCACCGCGAGATATAGCTGTCCGCGCCGTACTCCTCCAAAATCTGCATGAGGTATGCCAGCGAACCGCTGCCCGAAAAGGGCTTAATGAGCACAAGCTTTGTCAGCTCCTCGGGCACGCCCAACGCGCCGAAAAGCGGCGATAGCGCCCTCGTCATTGCTGCAGACAGCCCCGACCTTTCAAACAGCTGGCACATCATGAAAACGCACACCAGGGTGGGCAGAAGCGACAGGGTGAACGCCGCCGCATCCTTTACTCCTCGGGAATAGGAGGAGAACAGCGGCACTTTTGTTACTGCGCCGTACACCATTACGGCTATGAAAATCACGGGTATTACGTATTGCACTTTTTCCTCCGCGACAGGGCGGTTATGGCGACATATGCAAAATATGCCGTACCCGTCGAAATTATGGTGGCAATCAGGCTGGGCAGCGTTATGTCGTATGCCGCCGCGCTCCCGAGCGAGGCGCGCAGGGCGATGACGGTCGCCGGAATGAGCTGAATGGAGGTCGCGTTGACTATGAACAGCGCGTTCTGCGCAAAGTCGTTGTCGCTCTTTTCCAGCCGCTCTATCGCCCTGACGGCATAGGGGGTAGCCGCACCTCCCAGTCCCAGAAGGTTGCAGCTGACGTTCATTGCTATGTATGTCGATGCCTGTTCGTCATCCGTTCGGAAAATCTTCTTTATGGGCGTGCGGATAAGGCCGGATATGCGCTCGGACAGCCTGCTGTCCTCGGCAACTGCCGAAAGCCCCATCCATATGGCGTATATGAAAAACAGCGTAAGCGCCGTCTCCGCCGCCTGCCTCGCCCCGTCGGTGAGAGATGGCAAAAATTCCGACGGGCATATTATGAGCATTACCGCCGAGGAGACGAGCATTATAACCGTAAAAACTGCGTTCATAGGCTATTTATATTTGCCGCGTTTGCCTTTTATTCTTTACTTTTCCTCTTAAATATGGTATATTTTAAGGCGATTAAACTAACTTTTGGCAGGGTCAGAAGAAAATGGATAAGTTTTATATTACATCTGCAATAACGTATACTTCGGGCAAGCCGCACATCGGCAACACATACGAGATAATTCTCTGCGACGCAATCGCGCGCATGAAGAAGATGGAGGGCTATGACGTCCTCTATCAGACGGGCACGGACGAGCACGGTCAGAAGGTCGAACTCAAAGCCGCCGAAAAGGGCGTGACCCCCAAGCAGTTCGTCGACGATGTCGCCGCCGAAATAAGGCGCATATGGGATTTGATGGACGTAAAGTACGACAAGTTCATAAGGACGACCGACGACTACCACGAAAAGACTGTCGCAAGGATATTCAGAAAATTCTTTGAAAAGGGAGATATCTACAAGGGCTCCTATGAGGGTATGTACTGCACCCCCTGCGAGAGCTTCTGGACGGAAAGTCAGCTTGTAAACGGCAAGTGCCCCGACTGCGGAAGAGAGGTAAAGCCCGCCAAGGAAGAGGCATACTTCTTCAAGATGGGCAAATATGCCGACAGGCTGGTAAAGCACATCATAACCCACCCCGAGTTCATTCAGCCCGTCGCCAGAAAGAACGAGATGATGAATAACTTCCTGCTCGCGGACGAGTTCATAGGCAAGTCCGACGAGGAACTTTTAAAGGCCATCGACGAGGGCACGCTCAAGACCAAACTTCAGGATTTGTGCGTTTCGCGTACCTCGTTCAAGTGGGGCGTTCCCGTCGACTTCGACAGCCGCCACGTCGTATACGTATGGCTGGACGCGCTTACCAACTATATCACGGGACTTGGCTACGACATAGAAAATCCCGACGAAAAGTATAAAAAGTACTGGCCTGCAGACGTGCACGTGGTCGGCAAGGACATAGTAAGATTCCACACCATCTACTGGCCGATATTCCTGATGTCGCTCGGCGAACCGCTTCCCAAGACGGTATTCGGTCACCCCTGGCTGTTGCAGGGCGGCGACAAGATGTCCAAAAGCCGCGGCAACGTAATATATGCCGACGACCTCGCCTCCATTTTCGGCGTAGACGCCGTGCGCTATTTCGTGCTTCACGAGATGCCCTATCTCAACGACGGCATTATCACGTGGGAGCTCGTTGCCGAGAGGGTCAACTCCGACCTCGCCAACACGCTCGGCAACCTCGTAAAGCGTACCATTGCCATGACCAACAAGTACTTCGGCGGCAGGGTTGCGCCTACGGGCGCGGGCGGAGAGGTCGACTCCTCGCTTGCAGAGGTGACAAAATCGGCAGCTGAAAGGGTAAGAAAGTGCATGGACGAGTACAAGGTCGCAGACGCCTTAGACGAACTGTGGACGGTATTCAGACGCGCAAATAAGTACATCGACGAGACCTGTCCCTGGGTGCTCGCAAAGAACGAGGGCGACAGGGCAAGGCTCGAACAGGTGCTGTATAACCTCTTAGAGGCGATAAATATCGGCGCAAATCTCTTAAAGCCCTTCATGCCCTCTACGGCAGATGCAATAATAGGCGAGACGGGCGGCAAGCAAAGGGCGTTTGCCGAGCTCTCGTCGTTCGGCACGGCTAAGGAATATCGGGTAACCGAAAATCCCTCGACGCTCTTTGAAAGGGTCAATTTCGAGGATATCAAACCCAAAATAGATGAGATAAAGGCAAAGCAGATGGCAGAGGCAAACGCTCCCGCAGAGGAGAAGAAAGAGGAGATTACGATAGACGACTTTGCTAAGGTCGAGATGAAGATAGGCACCGTCATCGCCTGCGAGGCGGTAAAAAAGAGCAAGCTTTTGCACGAGACCATAAAGGTGGGCAACAGGACGCTGTCCGTCTTGAGCGGCATTGCAAAGCACTATACGCCCGAAGAGATGATAGGCAAAAAGGTCGTAGTGGTCACCAACCTTCCCCCCAGAGAGATGAAGGGAATAATGTCCGAGGGCATGATAGTCTGCGCAGAGGCGCCCGACGGCACCCTCTCGCTCGTCTGCCCCGAAAAGGACGTGCCCGACGGCAGCACGCTGGCATAATGTTCATTGACGTTCATTGCCATATCGACGATACAACCTACGGCGACGTGGGGGCGCTCATTGAAAAGTGCCGCGACAGGGGCGTCGGCAGAATTATCTGCGTCGGGTTTGATTTGCCCTCCTCCGTGTACTCGAAAGAACTTGCGGAAAAGTATGACCAAGTATACTTTACGGCAGGCTTTCACCCCACCGAACTCAAAGACTATAAAGAGGGCGATTTGCACAAAATCAAAGAGTTGTGCATGCACGAAAAGTGCGTTGCGCTCGGCGAAATCGGACTCGACTATCACTACGAGGATACCGACAGGCAAAAGCAGAGGGACATATTCGTAAGACAGCTCGGACTTGCCGCAGAGTTGGGACTTCCCGTCGAGATACACTCGCGCGACTGCGCCGAGGATATGCTGAACATCTTAAAGGATAACAGGCAGCTTATTAAGGGCGGAGCGCTCATGCATTGCTATTCGCACTCGGTCGAGATTGCCGAGGAACTTGTAAAGCTGGGGCTTTATTTCTCGTTCGGCGGAGCGTCGACGTGGAAGGGCTCCAAGCGCGTAAAACGGGTTATAGCTATGCTGCCTGCGGAGCGCATACTCACCGAGACGGACAGTCCTTATATGCCGCCTCAGAGCCTGTACGGCACATTTCCCAATACGCCTCAGTCCATTCCCGAAATAGCGGCGAACATCGCCGCCATAAAGGGCATTGACGAAGAGCAGTTCGAGATGCAGGCGTATGAAAACGCGCTCAGGCTGTTTTCAAAGCTGCGCTGAAAAAACCGAAAGCCGAAGGCAATTCCTTCGGCTTTGTCAATCTTTTGTATTGCCGAACGTATGCGCGCACAAGAGCAAATATGCGGCCCGTCGCGCGGTTGCGGCATACTATTATTCTTCGCCGCGCGCGACGCAATATGCGGCGCGCAAAGGAGTAAATTATGGAAGATAAGAGGGTTGCCGGAGTACTTAAGGGCAATAACTTCTCATTCAAAAAGCAATACGGGCAGAATTTCATCTATGACGACGACCTGCTTTCTGCCATAGTCGACGGCGCGGGGGTGGACAAGGATACCACCGTTATCGAGATAGGCTGCGGTGCGGGCACGCTCACCCGTCAGATTGCCAAAAAGGCAAAGATGGTCTACGGCTACGAGATAGACAAGACTCTGCAGCCCGTGCTGGCAAAGACGCTGGCAGGCGTCGAAAACGCCGAAATAATCTTCAGGGACTTCACGCGCCTTCGCCTCGACGAGCTGGAAAAGAGCCTGCCCGAATATGTCGTGGTGGCAAATCTTCCCTACTACATCACTACGCCGCTCATAATGACCTTTATTGAAAATTCTAAAAAGTGCAGGTCGCTTACCGTAATGGTGCAGGAGGAGGTGGCTCTCCGCCTGTGCGCAAAGGCAGGCACGCCCGACTACGGCGCAATTACGGCGAACATTGCCCTCAGGGGCACGTCGCGCATTATAATGAAGGTCGGCAGGGAACGCTTTCATCCCAGCCCCAACGTCGACAGCGCCGTCGTGAGGATTGACCTCGGCGATACCAGGGGTGACGTCAGCGACGTCGCGCTCTACAAAAAGTGCGTGCAGGCGGCGTTCGGCTCCAGGCGTAAGACGCTGGAAAATAACCTGGTCAACGCCTTTAAGCTGACCAGGGAGCAGGCAAAAAAGCTGATGCAGGACAGCGGCATTGCGGAGGGCGTAAGGGGCGAGGTGCTCTCGCCCGAAGATTTCGCGCGACTTTCGGATAATTTAAAGCTTTTGCTCGGCTGAGCGCATCGGCGTTGAGGATAATGCCGCGCAGCCTTAAATGCCTGCAATCGGCGTAAAGGAGCAGCCGTAACGTAGATACAATATTAAATAAATACCGCACTCTTTCGGAACGCATTTTCTTAATGAGTGCGGTTATTTTATGCGGCTTTTTCAAATTTTGTTCTTAAAGGCCTGTCCGCCGCGTATAATAGGGTAAATCAAATTTACGAGGTGTACGCTCTATGAATGAAGGTTTGGACTATGCACAGATGTTGGAAATTCCCGTCAGCACGGTTAGCGTCGTTAAGAAAAAGCCGTTTTTCAGACGCAGGGCTAAGAGGGAGGAGGACCTTAAGGATAAGGTGGTCGAAAGCGTGAACGACCGCGTTTCGGCGGAGGACGAGGCGGCATATGCCGCATATGACGGGGCGTATATCGCCACCGAGGAACTTGCCCGTCCCGAGGGCAAAAAGAAGGGGCGCGACTCCTTCACTACCAAGTTCCTCATAGCCGAGGGCGTTGCGGCGTGCCTGATTGCGGCAGGCATATTCATTACCAATATGCTCGTCCCCAATACCGCCATAAATGCGTTCATGGGCGGACTTACCGCCGTGCCCGAAGAGGAGGCGGCGTATTACGAACTGCCCCTGTCGCCCGTGGTCTCCGAGCTTTCCGACGCGGAGGTCAGCGTGTCCGCAGACGGCGTAATAAGCTTTACCGACGAGGCGTCAGTCTATCCCGTATGCGACGGCGAAGTGGCGTCCGTGACGTCGTCAGGCGGTCTTTATACCGTAAAAATCGCGCATACGTCCACTTTCTCCAGCGTGGTCACGGGGCTGTCCTCGGTATATGTAAACGAGGGCGAGGAAATTGCCTCAAATCTCCCCATGGGCTATTCCGACGGTCAGAGCGAAGTCAGGGTCAGCATGTATGACGGCGATACGCTCCTCAACTGCTATACCCTTTCGGGAGTAGTGCCCGTCTGGAATCAATGAAAATAGTCATTCATCCGCTCTTTCTTGCGGTGATGTTGTTCAGTGCGATATTCAAGGGACTTCCTGCCGTGCTGATATGTGTGCTGACCGCCCTCCTTCACGAGTGCGGTCATATTTTTTGCGCGCAGAAGATGGGCTTTGCCTGCACAAAAATCAAGCTCATGCCCTACGGCGCGGCGGCGTTTATCGACATAGAGGGAATACGTCCCGCCGACGAGATAAAGCTCGCTCTGTCGGGACCGCTCGTCAATGCCGCAATGTGCGTGGCGCTTGCAGGGCTTTGGTGGTTCTTCCCCGTGATATACGGCTATACCGACATACTCATGTATGCCAACCTCGCCATGTTAATTGTCAACCTTCTGCCTGCATATCCGCTCGACGGGGGCAGGGTGCTGGGGTGCGCCATAAAGAAATTTTTCGGCGAAAGGGCGCAGATGCTTACGCTGAGAATAATCGCGCTCGTCGTCGCCGCAATCTTTTTCGCGCTCTTCTTTGCGCTCGGATACAACGTCACCGCCATTATATTCGCCGTCTTCATGCTCTTTTCTGCGTTTGAAAAGCCCGTGCGGGCGGTGCGGATAAATTTCTCCTCGACGGGGCGCTTAAGGCGCGGCATAGAGGTAAAATATGTGCTGTGCGACGAAAATCTTACCTTCAAGGATGCCATAAAAAGGCTGAGCGACAGGCACTATGTCGTATTTCAGCTGTACGACGGCGGAGTGGCGGAGGAGATAACCCAGGACGAACTATACGAGTTGTCCGTCAGCCATTCTGTCTACGACAGGGTGTTCGGAGACTACCTCTCAAGAAAGGATTTGCCGAACAGCCTTTCGTCTATGTTGCCCTCGATCAGCGAGGAAACGCAGTCGACGCCGAACGATATTCCGTCCTCGACGGCGCCCGAAAGCGAGGAATAGTCATAGCCGAAAACATAGTAGGACTTCTTGGAGAGGAATGCTGCGCGCGTGTAGGCAAAGTGGCGCTTTAAACACCGCTCTATGCCGCACAGCGTGACCTCGGGCACCGCCGTGCGTATGCTGTCGTATACCGAAAAAGAACAGCGCAATATGCGTTCGGGCGGCATTATCCTGCGCGGAATGCCGTATTTCCTGCTGACGAAAAGTCCTATGTCGCCCTCGAAACGTATATGCGAAAAGGGCGCCCTCGACAGGCGTTCAAAGGCATATATTACGGGGTGAAGCGTGCAGTCTAAGGCATAGTGGGCGGCAAAGCCTGCGGCATATGACGTGCTTTTTTTCGCGAGATTTGAGAAGAGTCTCACGTTGTCCATGACGTGCAATGCCCTGCCCATGTTTCCGCGGTAAGTTAATTTATAGGTAAAGAAAACATCGCCGCCCTGCGCCCCTAAAAGGTACAGGTCGGCGTTTTTGATTGCGTCTTTATGTCTCCGCTCAAGGCGATCATATATTCTGTGCGCCGTTATGGCGTGGGTGAAGTAGTCGGGCATATCATAAGTTTGCCCGTTTGCCGTAAAATAAATACTGCTGAATGAAACCTGCGTATTCGCCGAACAGGTTGCAGAAATACTCGTTTATCCTGTTCCTGTCCTTGAGCTGACCGCCGAAGTCCTCGCGGTAGATTTTTTCGATCCACGTGTCTACGGGGAAGTTCGCCGCCTTCGAAAAGCCGAAAAGGCATATGCAGTCGGCGACCTTGGGTCCTATGCCCTTGTAGCCGAGAAGCGCCTTTCTCAGCTGTCTTTCGTCCAGGGCTTTAAGGTGCTCTATGCCCTCGCCAGCAATGCGCCTGCCCGTCTCCGAGAGATATGCGTCCCTGTAGCCCGCGCCGAGCGATTTATAGAATTCGGGCGGCATTCCGCCTATCTTTTCCGCCGTGGGGAAGGTATAGTATTCACCTTCGCAAAAGCTCCTCTTTTCGCCGAGCGACGCGCATATGCGCTCAATTATGCCCTTTATCCTCGGGATATTGTTGTTCTGCGAGATTATGAAGGAAAAAATCGTCTCCTCGGGGTCCTGCCTTAAAAGGCGCAAGCCCTTTGCCGCCTCGGCGCAGTGGGTGAGTACGGGTATATCGTAGCTCTTTGCAAGTTCAACTATCGCCGCATAGTCGCGCCCCAGGTCGAAATAGTTGTAAAAGTAATCGGGATAATCGCTCTCGACGACCGTCTTTATGCCGTCGGAATGCACATAGCACGCCTTGTCCGCCGAGCAGACTACATAGCCGTACTTATGCGGCGCAAAGCGGAATACCTGTCCGCATTCAAGCACGTCTTTTGGGTTGAAATATTCAGCGTCGAAATCGAATTTCATCTGTAAAAACTTCCTCTGCAAGTACGGTCATATTCTATCATTTTGAGCGGCTGCTGTCAACAGACGGAGCGCTTACCCGTGCGGCATATTTAAGCTCTCGCCGCCGCTTTTTTGCCCGTCTTTCGCGCCGTGGTATTTTTAAGCGCATATTGCCGATAATAATTTCGATATGAAATACTCATTAAAGGGCAGAATTGCCGCAATAAGGCGCAAAATGCCCTCCGACGACGTTATAGACTATACATTTTTATCGGGTGGCGGCGAAGCGTTCGCGCTCGTCTATGCCGACACGATAGCCGACAAGACGGCGGTGGGCGAACTCATCGTCAAGCCGCTCAGGGAACTCAAAGAAAAGTGCGCGGACGTCGAAGCGCTCATTGCCTGTCCTCAGGTCAAGCCCTGCCCTGACTATGACGAGGCGGCAAAACTCATCGCCGAGGGCTGCGCGATAGTTATATGCGAGGGCAAGGAGGAGATGTTCGCGGCGGACGTAAAGAGTCCGCCTCAGAGGGCGGTCATGGAACCGCCCACCCAGGTCGCCGTAAAGGGACCGAGAGAGGGTTTTACCGAGGACGTCAAGACGAATATCGGACTTATAAGAAAGCGCATAAAGAGTCCGACTTTAGAGATAAAGACGGTTATGGCAGGCAAACGGACGGATACCGTCGTCGCCGTATGCTATCTGTCAGACGTCGTCAGGGACGGGCTCGCCGAAAAGATAATAGGGCAGATAGAGAGCAAGGAAATAGACATTGTGCCCGATTCCTCGTATATTTCGGGGTTCATATCCAAACGCCCCAAGTCGCTTTTCAAGCGCAACGCAACCTGCGAAAAACCTGACGTATTCTGCGCAAAGGTGTGCGAGGGCAGGGTGGGTATAATCGTCGACGGGTCGCCCATAGCCCTGACCGTGCCATATGCCCTCGCCGAAGATTTTCAGACGTCGGAGGACTACTATATCGTCAGTTACCGCGCGACTTTCCTGCGCTTTTTAAGGGTGCTGGCGCTGGTAATCGGCATACTTCTGCCCTCGATGTATGTCTGCGCCCAGCTGTTCAAAATTCAGCTCATACCCAAAAAACTGCTCTTTAAGATTGCCAGCTCTGTCGAGGGAATACCGCTGTCGCCGAGCGTGGAGATGCTGCTTACGCTAATAGTTCTGGAGGTGCTCAACGAGGCGAGCATCCGCATGCCCAAATATGTCGGAATGGCGCTGTCCGTCGTCGGCGCGCTGGTGCTCGGCGATACGGCGGTAAAGGCAGGCATAATCTCGACTCCTGCCGTCATAATCGTCGCTTTCTCGGCGATATGCCTCTATACCGTGCCCGATATGGTCGAAACTTCTACCGTACTGAGGCTGTTATATCTGATTGTGGCAGGTTCTCTAGGCATATTCGGGCTGGTCGTGCTGACTGCCGGCATTATAGTCTATCTCGCAGGCGAACAGGACTACGGAATGTCGCTGTTGTCGCCCTATGCGCCCCTGTCCTTAAAGGAGATGGCGGACGGAGTCTATAAGTCGGCGGCGTACCCGACTATGACCAGGCCGCGCGCCCTTAAAGTAAAGAACAAAGTGAGGTTTAAAGATGTCGGCAATAAATAGGCTGTCGGTAAGACAGATTTGTTTTATGTTAATATGCTATAACGCCGCGACGAAATTGCTTTTATACCCTGCCTTCATGGCGGCGGAGACGGGCAACGCGCTCATATTTCCCGCTCTCTTCGACCTTGCATTGCAGACAATCGTCGTGTGGGCGGTGGCGTTCCTTTCTTCAAGGACAGACGCGAGCTTTTACGACCTTCTGGAAGGCGCGCTAGGAAAAGCAGTCGCAAAGGGAGTGTATGCGCTTCTTGCCCTCTATTTTCTGTTTACGGCGATAGTTCCGCTCGTCGAACAGAAGAACTTCATTCACGATGCCTTTTACGAGACCATATTGGCGCTGGGCATGTTTCTGCCCGTCTTTGTATTTTTGTTCTATGCCGGGCTCAAGCCGCTCAGGGACGGCGGCGCGTTTGCCGACATATGCCTTCCCGTATTCGTCGGCTCTCTGGCTGTAATATGGGTAATGACGGCGGCGCAGGGCGACTATTCGCATCTTTTGCCCGTCCTCAAACAGCCGCTCGGCGTGCTCGGCAAGGGGGTTATCTCCTCGTTTTACCGCTTTTCGGAGTCGGCGTTTTTGCTGATTTTTCTCGGGAATTTCAGGTATAAGAGGGGGGATGCGGCGAGGATGACCCTCTCATATGCCCTGGGCGGACTCGCGGTAGTCGCCACAATGGCCATGTTCTATGCCGTGTATGGTCCGCTTGCACGCACGCGCACGTTTGCAATCGTCAACTCGTCTCTCTTTTTCGCTTCGATAAACTATCTCGGCAGAATAGACCTCATCGCGGCATATGCCCTCGACATAGTCGTGCTCTTTGCGCTCGCCCTGCACGTTCAGGCGTTCACGCACTGCATGGGCAAGGTCTTCGGGCGGACGGACGTCAACTATGTCTTTTCCGCCGTCGCAACGCTTGCCCTTCTGGGCGCGGTTATAGCCGTCAACAACAGGTATTCGCCCCTCCAGCAGGCGGCGGCAGGCTGGTTCTTCATTCCCGTCGCGCTGTTTTCCTATCTTCTTCCCGTCGCGGCGTGGCTTTTGCCGCGAAAGCGCCGCAGAGTGATGCACGGCGAAAACGGGCGCGCGCCTTTTGCGGACGGAGAGGGGGCGAGCGGCGGCAAAGAGGTCGCGGATAAAGACGCAAGGAAAAAGGCGGAGGGAGGCAGAACGTGAAGATGCCCGATAAAAAACTGTTGAAAAGGTGCGCCGCCATCATCTGCGCGCTGGCGATAGCAGGACTTACCTTTCTCTTTTTTACCAACGATTTCGGGCTTGTGGACCTGAGAAAGACCTCGGTGGTCATAGGCGTGGGACTTGACAAGGCGGGGGACGAATTGGAACTTACAGCCCAGCTTGCCGTGCCCCAGCCTGCCGAAAACGGCGAAAAGACGCAGTTCAGCGTAATTACGGGCAGGGGCGCAACCGTTGCCGAGGCGCTCAATAAGATAAACGTCAGGACGGGTTTCTATCCAAAGCTCGTCTTCTGCGAGCTCATTCTGCTCGGCGAAAGCTGCCTTTCCGGCGACGTGTTCGGTACGCTGGACTATTTTTACCGCAACGAGTATACGGGGCTTACCCCTAAGGTCGCCGCGTGCAGCGGCAGCGCAAAGGACGCGCTCTCGATGGACTTGCCCCTCGGCGATTCGGCGACTGACAACATCATACGCCTGCTCTCGGAGGAGGCGGAGCGCTCCGCAAACGTCTGCACTGTCAATCTGAAGGACATCGGAGAGGACGGCTATTCGGAAAGCGCTTTCTGCTATATGCCCTATATCTCCATGGAAAATGAGCAAAAGGGGGAGGAACGGCAGGGCTCGGGAGAGGGACAAGAGAGCTCGGGCGGAGGACAGAGCTCGGGCGGAGGACAGAGTGCAAGCCAGGGCGGAAAGTCGGCGGAAGGTTCGCAGGGCTTCGCTTGCAACCGTGCCGCGCTCTTTTCTGGCGGCAGATTTGCAGGCACGCTGGACGAGCGGCTTACCTTTGCCTTCAATCTCGTCAACAGCGAGGTTAGGCACGCCTTTTTAAGGTGCGGCGAGGGCGAAGACATGCGCGTTATCGGACTCAGGGACTGCAAGGGCTCCAGGTCCGTAAGCTTAGAGGGGGACAGAGTAAACTTAAATCTCAGCTTTTCGGCGATAGTCAGGGTGCAGGACGGCGAGCGCAACCCCACCCCCGAAACCGAGGGCACGAAACAGGCGTCGGAGCAGGATATAGCACTCTGCCGCGAGCGGATAGAGGGTGACCTTGAAGCGCTGTTTGAAAGGTGCGAGCTTTTGGGTTGCGACCTGTTCGGCATAAGGAACCTTCTGTATAAATATCACTATTCGGAATATATGCGCTCGGAGGGGGCAATCGCCTCGTCGCCGACGCTCTCGCTGAGCGTAAGGCTTAAATCGGCGGCGTAATAAAATTAGCGGTAACTCAGGTATATTACCGAATCAATTGAATTTTACAGAGTAAACAGCCGATATTAAGCGCGTATGGCGCTTTAATCGCGGCATATATGAGGGGCAATGCGCAATCGGCGGCATTCGCCGAGCCATATTGTCGCGGCAATTTGAATGCGGCATATTATGGGGGCAATCTGTTTAATTCGCGCATATTGCGGGGGCAAAATAAAAAGAGCTCCCGGGGGCAATCCCCCGGGAGCCGGCAATTACGGGTCAGGCGGCGTTCATGTGCGCAAGCGTCTCTATGATGAGGCGCGAAAGCAACTTTATGTCCTTTTCCTGCATATCTTCGCCGCAGTACTCCTTTAAAATGTCAGTCGCCTTTACGGCTCCGTCGCCCGTCACGTCCTTTTGTATGGCGTCGGCAATGCGCGCGGCGGCGTCCTCTACGGCGTCCGTCGGCACGTAGCCCTCGATGAGCGTGGCAATTACGCCCTCCGTGGCGCTCTGCCCTTTCTTTCCCCGTATAAACTGTTCGTACCAGACATATATTATCGTGGAAAGCGCGCCCACCGAAAAGCCGTGTTCCATCACGTCGACGTATGACGTTACCAGAATGCGGAAATCCATATTGTAAAGTACAGTATAAGCTCCGTAAAACAGACAGCCGACGATAAAAGGCAGAAAGGTGAGTATCTTTTTCTGACACTTTTTAAGGAGAGATATCTTCAGAATCTGCACGCAGAGCGTGGTAAGCGCCGCAAGCAGCATGATATCCAGCCCGTAAAAAGTAAAGGCGTCCAAAATTTCCATAAGGGTCAAAGTATTTTCCTCCTTTCAATCTGTAAGGCAGGGAATTATCCCACCCGACGCAGCATAAAAGATAAACTCTGCCCGATAAAAATTTTTTCACCCGACGCGTTTTATATAAAACGCCGCGCGCCCCGTAAAACGGCATATGATAAAATAAAAAAATAATAAAGACGTGCTCATTTCACTTGCGCATATTATGTCGGATATGGTAAAATTTGCCTATGAGAATGCACAGAAAATCTCACCTCGACGAAAGATTGGCAAAATGCGCCAATCTCACCATCGCCGACGTGAGCGAAAAGAATATGAAAGCGGCGGCAGGACTCAGAAATCTCATCGATTTCAATGCCGTCTTCGGCAACGATAACGCCGTTCACCTCGAGATAGGTTGCGGCAAGGGCAGGTTTGCCTGCGAACTGGCTAAGCGCCGCCCCGATATTGACATAGTCGCCGTCGAAAAGATATCCAACGTACTCATAGAGGCGTGCGAAAGCGCTGAAAAGGAGGGCATTTCCAACCTGCACTTTCTCAACTGTGCGGCGGAGGTGCTGCCCAGGTACATCCCCGAGGGGTCGGTGGAAAGGATATATCTCAACTTCTCCAATCCCCTTCCCAAGCTCGGCTATGCCAAACAGCGCCTTACTCACCCTCGCTTCCTGCAGCTTTATAAGGGGCTGTTAAAACAGGGTGGAACCATCGTGCAGAAGACGGACGACGGCGATTTCTATCGGTTCTCGCTGGAAAGCTTTATGTCGTGCGGCTTTGAAATTGTCGAAAAGTGCGAAGATTTGGCCGCGTTGGGGGATGCGGACAACATCGTCACCGAGCACGAGCAGAGGTTTATGGATATGGGAAAAAATATTTACAGGATAGTTTGCAAGGTTAAATGAGCCCTGCCGAGATTGTCGCTTTAATTGCGGGCATCGCGCTAATTGTCGTGCTGGCAGTACTCTTTGTCTGGTACAGCAACAATGCGCTGACGCTGACAAAGTATACGGTGCAATCCCCCAAGGTGCCCGAAAGGGGACTTAAGATAGTCCACCTTTCAGACCTGCACGGCAAGCTGTTCGGCCGCAACGGCAGACGGCTTTTCAAACTCGTCGCCGAACAAAAGCCGGACATAATCTGCTTTACGGGCGATATCATACACAACTATAAGGGCGGAGGTCAGGAGGTCGCGGCATACACCGTCTCCCGTCTCATAAAAATTGCGCCCGTCTATTTTATCGCGGGCAATCACGAGATGAGAAACAAGCACTACCGCGCGCTCAAAAAGTCCATTTCGGATGCCGGCGCAATAGTGCTCGACAATCAGGTGGAGAGGGTGTACGGCATCAACCTCGTCGGCGTCAACGGCGCTCACCTCAAAAATGCCACGCCCTTCAGACTCGCCGACGGGCTGGAGGGGTTCAGGCTGCTGCTCGCGCACGAACCGCAGTATATCGCAAGGTATGCCATGGCAGGCTATGACCTCGTGCTGTCGGGGCACGCTCACGGCGGTCAGTGGCGCATTCCCTTTACGTCCGTAGGCGTCTATTCGCCGGGACAGGGGCTCTTCCCCAAGTATACCGAGGGACTTCACACCGTCGGCGACCTCAGGATGATAATCTCGAGGGGGCTGGGAAATTCGGAGTTCCCCCTGCGAATCTTCAACCGCCCCGAGGTGGTGGTCATAGACCTTAAAAAGTGCTGAAAAAAAACAGCCGTTCCCGAACTTGAGGGAACGGCTGTTTTTTTATGCTCGTTTGCGCTGTCTGATTGACGGTGCAAGTATTTTATATGGGGCAAGGTGCGGGGTGCCCTTTTGTTTCAGGCTGCGCTCGGCTCTTTTCAGCGGATGAGCAGGGCGAGTATTGCCTTTATTGCGTGCAGTTTGTTTTCCGCCTGGTCGTATACTATGCTCTGTTTGCCGTCTATGACGTCGGCAGAGACCTCCACGCCGCGCTTTGCAGGCAGGGGGTGCATGAATATCGCCGTGCCAGAAGCGGCGCTCATAAGGCGGTTGGTTACCTTGTAGGGCGCGAGAATCTTGGCCTCTTCCTCGGTAATCAGCGAGTGGTAGTGGTAGCTGTCGGTATAGATTATATCGGCGTTCTTCGCGGCGAGAGCGGGGTCGTCGGTAAGGAATATGCTGCCGTACTGTTCGGCGCTCTCTATGTGTTTGGGCTTAATGCCGAATTCCGCGGGCGTGGCTACGGCTACTTCCATGCCGCACTTGACGGCGCCCATTATGAGCGACGCCGCCACGTTCGAGCCCTTGCCTATGTAGGCGATTTTAAGTCCTTCCAGCTTTCTCTTCTTTTCCCATATGGTGAAAAGGTCGCTTATCGTCTGCATGGGCACATAGTCGGGGTTGGTAGAATTTATGACGGGAATGGGGGAGATGGCGGTGAAGTTGTCCAGCTCGCTCTGCACTATGCCGCGCGTAATAAGCGCGCCCACGCCGTAGCGGCAGATTACGTTTACGACGTCGGCAATGTTTTCGCCTGCGCGCATGTCCTTCTCGCTGTACTGCAGGTCGACCGAATCGCCGCCCAGCTGTCTTACGCCTATCTCCAGCGCCGAACGCGTCCTCAGCGAAGTATCGCCGAACATCATGGCAACCGTCACGCCCTGCAATATGTTTGTCTTTTCGTGCGCGACGAACTTCGCCTTGAGCTGCCTGGTGGCATACAGAAGTTCGAATATTTCCTCCACGGAATAGTCCGCGAGCTTGGTCATATGCCTCTGCTTTATTGAATAGACGGGGGAATAACGGTTGATATCCATATGAGACCTCTCTTAAATATTAACTTACAAGTCAATTATACTACTAATTCTGCGCTTTTTCAAGTCCGAATTTACTTTTTAAGGCTTGCCGCAAGCGAGAAAACGCATCCGCAGTAGTTCTGCCTGTACAACTCGTATTCGCGGCTGAGCTGTGTGCTTCTTAAATATCCGCCCCGTTTTTTGAAGTCGGAATAAAGCCAGCTTACGCCGTACTCCTTTGCAAGTTCCTCGCCTATGGCGTTGATTGCTGCGGCGTCCTTCAAGGGGCTTATCGTAAGCGTCGTGCCGAAGTAATCGAAATGCCCCTCTTTTGCCGCGCGCGCGGTGCGCGAAAGACGCAGTCTGAAGCAGGCAAGACAGCGCTCTCCGCCCTCGGGGCAGTTCTCCAGTCCCTTTGCAACTGCATAGAACTCGGCGGTGTCGTGGTCGCAGTCCAGCTCGTCTGCCCAGCCCGTCCGCGATATGAACCGCCTGAGTTCGGCCTTGCGCTTTAGGTATTCCTCGTCCTCGATATTGGGATTGAAGAAAAATACGGTTACGTCGAAGTGCTCTTTCAGCCGCTCGAGGCAGGCGGAGGAGCAGGGCGCGCAGCAGGCGTGCAGAAGAAGTTTTTTCCGCTCGCCGCCTAAATTGTCCGTAATTTCTGTGAGCTTTTTGTCGTAGTTGATGGCGTTCATGTCTGAATTTTATACCAAACGGGCGCGTCGTGGCAAGCAAATAGCAAAGGTATGGACGGCAAGGTGGCAAAATTTATAAAATTTTAAATGAAATTTAAAAAATAATGCGTCAAGATGTTGGAAAAACGGTCTTGTCCGTGTTATCATATTAAGGTAAATATTTCTTGTACTCGGACGGGAGAAAGCAAAATGGCAAATCTTAAGCTCAATTCTGTAAGCAAAATATATCCTTCTGGCACGCTCGCGCTGTATAAAGCCAATCTCGAGCTCGCCGACAGCGAGTTCATCGCCGTAATCGGCGGAGAAAAGAGCGGCAAATCTACCCTTCTCAGGGTCATTGCAGGACTGGAGGAGGCTACCGAGGGCAGCATAATCGTCGGCGGCAAGGACGTGACCAACGCCGACCCCAAGGACAGGGACGTCGCAATGATATTCCAGGGCAATACGCTCTATCCCTCGCTCAACGTATTCGACAATATCGCATACGGTCTCAAGCTGAGAAAGGCGTCCAACGCGCTCATTGAACAGAGGGTGAAGGTGGCGGCTGAAATTTTAGGGCTTACGGATATTTTGTACCGCAGACCCAAGGCGCTTACCGCCGAACAGAAGCAGAAGGTGGCTTTTGCCAGGGCGATTGTAAGGGAGCCTCAGCTCTACCTTCTCGACGACCCCCTCACGGGCTTCGACCAGTCGCTGCGCGACAGCCTGCGTTCCGTACTCGTCAATCTCCAGGCGAGAATGAAGGGCACTTTTGTGTATGCCACAAAGTCCGTAAACGACGCCGTTTCCATGGCATCGAGAATACTCGTTTTGAGGGAGGGCATGATTCAGCAGATAGACACGCCTGCAAATCTCTATGACTATCCCGAAAACGCATATGTCGCATTCATGATAGGCGCGCCTACCGTAAACTTCGTCAGCGGTGCGGACATAATAGAGGAGGACGGCAAGGTATATGCCGCAAAGGACGGCGTGCGTCTTGCCCTTCCCGAAAACATCATAAAGCGTTTCGGCGCTCTTTCAACCTATGCCAACACGGGCAAGAAGGTCATTGTCGGCATCAGACCCGAGGATATGACCGTCGTAAAGGAGGGCGGCTTCATGTCCGCGCTCGTCGACACCTGCGAGCAGATTGACGGCGTAAACTATGCCGACTGCGACGGCGAGGAATTGTCCTTCGTCGTAAGGGCGGACGGCGCCGAAAAGGGCGATACGGTAAATATCGACGCCGACCTTTCGCATATGCTCATCTTCGATGCCGTGACAAGGCTGACTCTGCTTGCAAGGGACGGCGGATATAAGCCGACGGGTCACCCCGACGCCGACAGAAAGCCGCTGGGGTACGACGAGGAGGAGGCCATAAAGTCAAGGCTGAAACTCATCCCCAAGGACAATAAGAAGAAGAGAAGATAAATTGTTCTGCGCCCCCGCCCGTAAGCTGCGGGGCGTTTGATTTATAAAGTGTATTTTTTTGCGGCTTTTCAGCAATAATCTGTATATCGCACGCGCTGCGGCTCCTGAGCACGGGCGCATCTGCCGAGGTTTTTATTTTGGAAGTTATCTTAGACGCTTTGAAGGATACCGCGCTGGTATTTCCCTTCATACTCATCATCTATATTCTGATAGAGCTTTTGGAGAGCGGAACAAACATAACCAAGAGCCGTAAGACGTTGCAGGGAGCGCTCGCGCCCCTTCTCGGCGCGGCGACGGGCATTGTGCCGCAGTGCGGCTTTTCGGTAATGGCGGCAAAGCTGTACGAAAACGGACTCATAAGGACGGGCACTATCATAGCCGTATTCCTTGCGACCTCTGACGAGGCGCTGGTCATACTGCTTGCAAACAGCCCTACTAATTCTCTCGCCGCGCAGGCCATTCTGCCCCTCATACTCGTCAAGCTCATAGTCGCAATCGCGGCGGGATACCTCATAAACTTCCTGCTGCCCGATAAGGCCACCGAGGCGACCCCCATGACCTCCGACGGCTGCGAACATTCCGCCTATTCCTGCGGAAGGGAGCACGAGGGCAAGTCGGCTTTCCGCATATATTTCGTCGATCCGCTCATTCACTCGCTCAAGATTACGGCGTATATCCTGATAGTCAATCTCGTGCTCGGCTTTATCATAGCCGCCGTGGGAGAGGATAAAATAGCCTCGGGCATAGTCGGCGGCATCTACGTCGAACCCTTTATTACGGCGGCGATAGGACTCATTCCCAACTGCGCCTCGTCGACTATCATCACGGGCGCGTTCGTCAATAACGGCATGATTGCCTTCGGCAGCTGCATTGCCGGACTTTGCACAAATGCAGGGCTGGGACTCGTCGTCCTGCTCAAAAACACAAAGAAGATAAAGCGCAACATACTCATAATAATCACGCTCTACGTCATCGCCGTCATTGTCGGCATCGCGCTCAACGCCATCTCCGCTTCGACGGGCTGGCTGATGTGAAGACTTCGGCTATCCTTAAAAATAATAAGCCGACCGCCTGAATTTCAGGCGGTCGGCAATTTTTTATGTCGTTATTGCCCGACCTCGTCGGAATGCCTCTCTTTTGCAGCATTTTCCGTCGGTTTTTCCTCCTCGTCCGGCAAATCGTCAGCGGCGGCAAGCTCGCCCGTCGCGCCGAGGGAAATTGCGGCGCCCGGCTCTGTTTTTCTGCGCCTTGCAACCGCACCGAGCACGGCGGGACGCACCTTTAAGAACGCCCTGTACAGACCGTAGAAGAGGAAGAACAGCCCTACGTATACGGCATACAGTCCGAGTATGTACAGCACGTTCAGTTCATAGTTCCATATCTTGAGCACGAGCACGGGCGGTATCTCGAAAGGCAGGGGATTAATCTGCGTGAAGGCATAGTTGGGCATCAGCCACTCGTCGGGCGAGAGGTAGACGCCGTCCGCCGTGTGCCACTCCATGGAGGCGGAGGTCACAAGCGCGCTCGCCACCGATGCCGTGATTATGACTATGAAGTAGTAGATGAGTGGGGTGACGCACTGCCTTATCGTGAACTTGTAGTGTCCCAGCGCGGAGGGCAATACGCACAGCGCGAACAGGAAACAGTGTGTAAAGCAGAAGAAGAGTATGGAGTAGCTGCAGAATATGCCGTAGTTGCTCATCTCGTCCTTGCCGAAGTACACGAACACCGTCAGCGCCCCGGCGGCGTGAATGAAAAAGGATATAGCATACAGCACCCTCTTTTTGAGCATTACCGAAAGGCTGGCGACGTATACGCCTATGTTGCATATGAAAAGGGGTATGCAGGCGAAAATCGTCGTATACACGTTGTAGCCGTCGCCCAGCACTACGCTGTCCTTGCTGTGGTACTGTATTAGCAGCGATACGGCGATTGCGGCAAGATATTTGTGCTGACTCTGCTCGCTCTTGCCGCGCAGGAAGTAATAAAGCCCTATGGTTACGCCTGCAAGCGCGAGTATGGCGATAAGGTGCCAGATTGTAAAGTTTTTAAAGCGCAGGAAGCTGTCCGCGGCTATTTCGTCTATGTCGAAGAAGTTTTCGAATATGTTGAGCGGCATAGTCGCAAGGACGGAAAGCCCTGCGGCAACGGCAGCGCGGCCGTCCGCCTTTGCGCCGTCGCGGATAAATATCAGTCCGCAGCTTAAGCCCAGCGTCAGGTTCTGCGCAAAGAACAGCGTCATGTTAAGCCACTGGGGGAAAAACAGGTTCACCGAGTTATATATCTCCTGCGCGGGCGTGTCGGCAATCTTGGTTATCGAAAAGAAGTCGCCGTACATGAAACAGCTTAAAATGAGCGGCAGGGGGAGGAGATATTTCACTCCGTCGGCGCAGCTTCGGACGTTGAAGAACGCCGCCAGCACGACCATCATTACGCCAGCCTTTTTCAGCCATTGGCAGAGCGAGAAAATTATGCCGTATTCGCTCATGCGGTTGAATATGTAGTAGTCGGATATCGTAAACGTAAGAAGCAGTGCGATTGCCGCGGATATGCCTGCAAACGCCCTGAGCGCAATGCCCGTCGCCCTCGGGTCGGCAGAAAGCCGTTTAACTATGTTATTGTACATACCAGTTGAAGTATATAACAATATGCCGTCTTTGTCAACGGGAAAAATTTTCTTAAAAATTGTCCCGTCGGCGCATATGCGCCTCAAAGCTGCACATAATGATTGTACGGAGGTAATCATATGAGATTGAATTGCGGCGATACCTGCCCTCGTTCGGGCAGCTACAAGATTGTCGACGAAAAGGGCAACGTGATCAATTCTGTATATGTGGGCGAGGGCGAAACCATGCCCCCTACACAGTATTCCGGTTGTCATTACGAATCCGAATCCTGAAAGAAAGCGCAGAGCTCTGGCGAGCTCTGCGCTTTCCCATACATATCATATTATGCGCCGCAGGGAGGGGGACTATTCGTCCGTATCCCTTTTATTTTTGGGTTTTTGCGGCTTGGTGCCGACTATCGTGAGATAGGCTATCGCTATTATGACCAGCCCGACTATGACCAGCGCGAGTATTACCGTCGTCACCTCGGTTTCATAGCTGAATTCCTCGTCGGTCGTCTGGCTGGGCGGAAGCCTGTCCGCCGAATAGTCGTGTTCGTCGAGGAAGTTGGCGGCGACGAATCCGCTCTTTGTCGTTCCGTCGGCATCGGTGAACGTTACGCGGTAAAATACCTTGTCAATGAAGTCCAGGGCAAACTTTTCCGTGACCTCGACGACGTCGCCCCGTTCCAGCGAGGAAATTTTTGTGGCGTCGCACATGTACGGTGAGGCATATACGCCTACGCTCTCCCTGACATTTGCAAGTCTCTTGCCGTCAGACCCTGCCGTCCAGTCGTTTGCGGGGGCGGAGTAGGCTATTTCCGAAAGGCTGTCGGTCTTGGTTATGTAACAGCCGTCGTTCATCGCCACTATCGAGGCGTTGCCGCTCTCGGCAAGCACCAGGCAGGGCTTTTCGCCGTTTGCCTTGTATGTCTGAATCTGGGTGAAGTACTCGGAAAATACGTCGGTTTCAATCTTTGTATAGTATTCGCCGCTTCTGAGTACTGCCGCCGTAACGCTGTAGGAGTCGGCTTTCAGCGCCGCCGAAGCGTCACCCGTGCATATCTCGTCGGCTGCCGAGTAATCTACATATCCGAGGTCGAGCGCTACGGCTGTCGCGCCGTCCAAGCGGTAGGGGATGCCGCCCTGCACGGCATATACGCTCTCCCCGAAAACCTTCATGAGTGAAAAGCCCTCTTCGCCTATTATCTCGGGCGTGCCGTCCTTCCAGCAGGTCAGCTCCCCCGAGGTCGTATTCAGAAGATAGGTATAGCCGCCCGTTTCGACCTTCCACAGGTTATTTTCGGGAAATTCGTGCTCGGTCTGGACGGTGAGGTCGGGATATTTATACACGTTGCCGTAGGTATTGCGTATGTACAGCTCGCCTTCCGAATAATCTATGCGGTCAATCTCCGACTCGTTAATGACGGTATTGAGTATTCTGTCCCCGACCTCGTCGGTGGTAAGAACGTATATCGCCGTGCGCGAGGCGATTGCCAGCGCGTCGCCGTCAATGGCGTAGTCGGTTATGCCTTCCTCCATGGTCAGCGTGCGGGTGAAGTCGTCGGGATAGACCGTCTCGCCCGCTGCCGCCGCGGAAAGTCCGCCGCCGAATGTAAATATTGTCGCCGCGGTGACCGCCGCAAGCGCGCTTGTAAGAAGTTTTAAGCCTTTCACAGATTTGATTATAGCACTTAAGAGGTAAGTTGTAAAGAATTTTTTATTTTGCGCCGCGCGCGTTTTTGCGCGCGGCGCCCGTTATGCTGTCGCTATATGTCGCAATTTTGTGCATTCGCGCCGCGCCTCCCTGACGCTCGGCGAAAAGGCGCGGCGTCCCTTAGCAAATTATTGTCATAAAAAATAAAAATCACGCAAAAAATTTTTAAATTGTTAAATTTATTTTGTTTAATATGCAATTTTTGTCATATTTATCGGTTATAATATAGCTACGAAACAAACAAACGTTCGTGTTTGTGTTTTTGCGGCACGGACGGCAAGGAGGGGGTGACAGGGCATGAAGGTCAAGCGGCTCTTAAGGTTCTATTTCTGCGCGGAGGAGCTCAATTCCGCGCTCGACGACATCATAGTACATAAGGCGGTGGGCTCGGGCATGGGCGCGTGCACGGAGAGGTGCGCGGACGAAATATTGAAGGTCATTGAAGCCAAGGGTGAGCTCTCGGCTCTCTGGAACTATCTGGACGGCATATTCTGCACCCTCGGTGCGGAGGACGTGCGCCGCCTCGAAAGATACGCAATGATGCGCCGCAGTCTGCGCTCGCTCGCGGAGGCGGAGAGGAGGGGCGTTCACAGCTCGCTCATGAAGTTCGCGCGCCGCAACGTCAATTTCGGCTGTCGGTTCGACGGGGCAATGAAGGTGCTGGGCGCCTACTACTGTCTCATTCCGCCGCGCGCCGACGGCGTCTGCCAATC
The DNA here is from genome assembly GCA_944354125.1 of uncultured Clostridia bacterium. Classification (GTDB taxonomy): domain Bacteria; phylum Bacillota; class Clostridia; order Christensenellales; family Borkfalkiaceae; genus Coproplasma. The sequence continues at coordinate 23,308 of CALVPT010000015.1, forward strand.
GGGCGGTTAAGCAAGCGGCTTAAGCCGCCTGAAAATGGAGGGTTCGGGCATTTGCAGGCAGGGTGCGTTTTGACATGCGGCTTTACAGGGGTGATGAGTGAAAACTTCCGCCCGTGCCTTCCCTTTCGTGTTTGCGAAGAGATGCGGTTACGGAGATTTTTTCAGGCATCGGGATTAATCTTTTTGCGCGTAGTGAAGTACAGCATTGCAATCGCCGCGGCGGCAAGCGCGCATATAACGAGCGCTGAGATAAGCCCTACGTTCATGCCCTCCTCCTCGGGCGGAGGTTCGTCGGTGCCGCCGCCTTCATCGTCGGGCAGGTTGAGCGGATAATCGTCGTTTGCCCCCGGGATATAGCCGAACGAACCCTGACAGTAGACGTAGGAATATGCCGTCGCTCCCGAATAGTAGGTGCCGTAAAACGCCGCCTCCACGTTTATTTCGTCGAGTACGGGCAGCGACCCCGTGTCGTCTCCCGTCGTATATGTAACGGTAATCGCCTTGTACAGGTAAGTCACCTCGGGGGTGCCCTCTACGACGTCGAAGTCGGACTTGCGGCAATATCCGTAAATCGTGCGGTATATGCCCGTATCGGCGCCGTATCTGACGTAGTACCAATCGCCCTCGTCGCGCAGAATCTCGACGCAGTAGGTATAGGGCACGGCAAAGAGCGAGGTGGATATGTCCTTGTCGGTGAAGAAATACGCCGTCTTTGCGTTCGCGCGGGCATACCTGTACGACTCGGCGTCCGCAGAGAGTTGAGGACCGCACGTGCACAGCATGCAGGCTATTATCATGAGCAGAATAATCAGGCGTTTCATATCAAGAGATTATACACGCCTCAAGGGCAAAAATTGACTCTTATTTTGTCGGAAAAGGTCTTATGCAAAGGGAAGATATAGTAAAGAGGTTGCTCGCCATAGAAAACGAGCAGAAAAAGAGGAGGGGCAACGGCGCGCTCGCCGCATACAATACGGGCAGAAAAAAGCACAAAAAACAGCTCGCCTTTCACAAGTGCAAAAAGCGCAACCGCTGGGTGTTCGGCGGCAACCGCTCGGGCAAGACGGAGTGCGGCGCGGTGGAGGCGGTATGGATGCTCCGCGGCATACATCCCTACCGCAAAAACCGCAAGGACGTGTTCGGCTGGGCGGTATCGCTCTCCCAGCAGGTGCAGAGGGACGTTGCGCAGAGCAAGATACTCAAGTATCTTCCGCCGAGCTGGATAGTCGACATAACCATGCTTTCGGGCAGAAAGGATGCGCCCGCGGGCGGCGTAATCGACCAGATAAAGATCAAAAACGTATTCGGCGGCATATCCACCCTCGGCTTCAAGAGTTGCGACCAGGGCAGGGAAAAGTTTCAGGGCAGCTCCCTCGACTTCGTATGGTTCGACGAAGAGCCGCCGAAGGACATCTACGAGGAGTGCGTGATGCGCGTAATGGACAAACGCGGCGACATATTCGGCACCATGACCCCCCTGAAGGGCGAAACTTTCATCTACAACGAAATCTATCTCAACCGCCGCAATAACCCCGAGGTGTGGAGCGAATTCGTCAGCTGGGAGGATAACCCATATCTCTCCAGAAAGGAGATTGCGCTCATGGCGGCATCGATGGACGACGCGACGCTCGACGCGCGCCGATACGGCAAATTTTCGCTGGGCACGGGGCTGGTATATCCCGAGTTCGACAGGGCAGTGCACGTCATTCCGCCCTTCGACGTTCCGCCCGACTGGCAGGCCAACATCTCCATCGACCCCGGCCTCAATAACCCCCTCTCGGCGCACTGGTACGCCGTCGACTTCGACGGAAATATATACGTCGTCGCCGAGCACTTCGCAGCAGGCAAGGACATAGACTATCACGCCGATTGCATAAGGGATATATCGCGGCGAATAGGGTGGAAGACCGACCTTAAAGGTCGCCTTTCGGCGCTCATAGACAGCGCGGCAAAGCAGCGCACGCTTGCCTCGGTAAAGAGCGTTGCCGAACTCTTTTCCGAAAAGGGCATACTCGTCAACGCCAACGTCAACAAGGACGTCTTTTCGGGCATATGCAGGGTCAAGGAGTACTTGAAGCGCGGCAACGGTCTGCCGGATATCTACATATTCGAAAACTGCGTCAACATGATTTCGGAGTTCATGGGATACCGCTGGGCGGAGGGCGACAGTCCCGTAAAAAAGGACGACCACTGCATGGACGAGTTGCGGTATTTCGTCATGAGCCGCCCCAAGCCGAAGGAGGAGGAAAGGACGGAGGGCGCGCTCATGCAGGACAAGATGAGAAGAATAAGGAGGTTAAACGTAAAACTTGGAAGAAGGTAACGTCAAGGAGGCGCTCAAAAAGTGCGCGGTGGGCTTCGGCACGAGCGAGGTGGTCGAGGAATTCGCCGTCGAGGACGGGGAGCTTAAACTCGTCAAGCGCAAGGTGACAAGGCGCGACATTCCGCCCGACATAAAGGCGGTAAAGATGCTGCTCGACGACGATGACGTCTCGGAAATGAGCGACGAACAGCTCGAAAGCGAGCGGCAGAGGCTTATAAGACAATTGAAGGAGGAAGGAGATGACTGAACGGGAAAAGAACGAGCGCAAGGAGAGGAAGGCGATAGCCGACGAGGTATATGCCGACTTCAGGCGCAGACAGGAGGAGAGGCGCATAACCGAGCGCGGCTGGCAGCTCAACATGAACTTTCTGAGCGGCAACCAGTACTGCGACGTCAATGCCCTCGGCGAAATCGAGGAGGAGGACAAGAGCTATTTCTGGCAGGAGCGCAGGGTATTCAACTATATTGCGCCCATCGTCGACACGAGGAGCGCAAAGCTCTCCAGAATACGTCCGAGGCTGGCGGTAAGGGCGGCATCGGACGACGAAAAGGACAGGCAGGCGGCAAAACTTGCCTCGGCAATACTGTCCGCCCTCAACGAGGACTGCGACATGGACGAGGTCATATCGCGCGCCACCACGTGGTCGGAGACGTGCGGCACGGCATTCTATAAAATCATATGGGACAGCTATTCGGGCAGCGGCATAGGCACGACGGCTGATGGCGCGACCCTCAAGGAGGGGAGGGTCAGAATCGTCGCTCTGTCCCCCTTCGAAATCTATCCCTATTCGCTCTCGGAGGAGACAATCGAAAATCAGCCCAGCATAATTCACGCCAGGGCGGTTTCCGCAGACGACATCTTTGCGGCGTACGGCGTGAGGGTCAAGGGGAGAGACGTGGACGAGTTCGCGCTCTCGCCCATATCCTCGCCCTCCCATTCGGCGCTTCGGACGGGTACGGCGGCGAGGAGCGTCAAGCACGACTACGAGATAGTAATCGAAAGATATTGCCGCCCCAACTGGCAATATCCAGACGGCAGACTGACCATCGTCGCGGGCGGAGAACTGCTCTTCGACGGACCTCTGCCCTACAAAAACGGCGAGAACGGCGAAAGGGGGTATCCATTCGTAAAGCAGTGCTGTCTGCCGCTTGCGGGCGGATTTTTCGGGTCGAGCGTGGTCGACAGGCTCATACCCGTACAGCGCGCGTATAATGCCGTAAAAAACCGCAAGCACGAATTTTTAAACCGCATATCCATGGGCGCGATAGCCGTGGAGGAGGGCTCGGTCGATACAGACGAACTCATAGAGGACGGCCTTGCGCCCGGCAAGGTTTTGGTGTACCGTCAGGGCGGCACTCCGCCCGAGATGCTCACGCTCGGCGCCGTGCCCTCCGAGTTCACCGACGAGGAACAGCGCCTGGAGGAGGAGTTCAGCCGTATTTCGGGCACGAACGACTACTCCCAGCAGGCCAACGCCTTCACTTCGGTAACTTCGGCGACGGGCTTGCAGCTCATTATGGAGCAGGACGACGCGCGCCTGAATGTGTGCTACGACCAGATAAAGTCGGCTCTGAAGAAGATAGGCAGACAGGCGCTGAGGCTTTACCGCCAGTTTGCCGGCACGTTCAGACTTCTAAGGTACGTCGGCGACAACGGCGAGCTTGCGCTTACGAGCTTCAAGGGCAGCGACATAACCAGCGACGACGTCGTGCTGGAGGCGGACAGCGACCTCAATCTCTCGCCAGCCCAGCGCAGGACTGTGGTATACGAAATGCTGGACAGGGGACTCCTTTCGGACGATGACGGAAACCTGAGCGCATCGGTCAAAAATAAAATTCTGGAGACGCTCGGCTATACGGGCTATTCGGGCGCGAGGGACATAAAGTCGCTGCACCGCGAAAGGTGCAGCAGGGAAAACGCGGCAATGATGGACGGGCAGGAAGTCGCAGTCAAGGACTACGACGACCACGCCGTGCACATAGAGGAGCACACCGCCTGTCTTCTCGGCGAAAAACTCGACGAGGAGCAGGAAAAGAGAATAAGTGCTCATCTGAACATACATAAATCTAAACTTTCGGAGGTAACAAAATGACGGATAACCAGACACAGAAAACGAATTTGCCCGACACGGCAGACACCGCATCGGCGGAAGGGAAAAACGCTGCGACAGATCTGGGCAAGTTCAGGGACGTGCAGGCCCTGATGGACGCCTATACAGCTCTCGAGGCCGAATTCACCCGACGCAGCCAGCGCCTCAAAGAGCTTGAGAACGCGACAAAGGAACCTGTTCCGCCCGCAAAAGCGGAAAACGGACAGGCTCTTCCGCAGGCGCAGACCACGCAAGTCAAAGGGGAGGCGGACGGCGCCGCTGTCCAGCCGGAAATAAGCGACGAGGTAAAGAACGCCATAATCGAGGAATATCTCTCGGGCGTGCTCTCCCGTCGCAGCGTACCCTTTGTAACGGGCGGCAGCGTTGTTGCCGCAACCAGGCGCACCCCTAAAAATTTAAAGGAGGCGGGCGCGCTTGCAAAAAACTATTTTGACAATAAGGAGGACTAATCATTGATTACTATCGCTAATGCGGACGCCGCTTTGAAGGACTACTATCTCGACGCGGTAAGCGCTCAGCTCAACGGGGAGGTTTCTCCCTTCTTCAACGCAATTGCAAAGACGAGCGAAAACGTCTTCGGTAAGGACGTAAAGCTCGCCATAGCCAAGGGCACCATGGCAGGCGTGGTTGCAGGCGCGGAGGACGGCGAACTGCCCTCTCCCAGAAGCAACCGCTACTACGGCGTAACCCTGCCCCTCAAGAACATATACGGCACCATAGAAATTTCCGACAAGGCCATGCGCGCCTCGGGCGACACTTCGGGCGCATTCGTAAATCTTCTGAACGCCGAGATGGAGGGGCTTGTGGCAGGCGCAAAGGCCAATTTCGCGCGCATGCTCTACGGCGACGGCAACGGACTCATCTGCACCGTAACTTCCAAGAAGTCTGACCACCAGCTGGCGGTCAATTCCGCAAAGAGTTACTTCGTCGGCCTCAAGGTAAAGATAGGCGTAACCTCTCCCATAGAGACAGAGATTACCGCGGTTGACGTCGCGGGCAAGACGATTACCGTCAGCGCCAGCCTTACTTCTGCCACCTTCTCGGGCGGCGAAAAGGTGACAATTCAGGGCGCGGAGGGCAACGAAATAATCGGCCTTGCAGGTATCTTCGACGGCACTTCCCTCTACGGCTACACCAAGAGCGAGGAGGCATATTTCTCGCCCTACGTCAAAAACGTCACGGCGTCCCAGCTCGCCGAAAGCGACATCGTTGACGTCATAGACAGCCTCGAGGAGAGCAACGACGGCAAGGTCAACATGATACTCTGCTCGCACAAGGTCAGAAAGAGCATAGCCGCGCTTATGTCGGCAAGCCGCCGCATAGTCAACACCGCCGAGATTGCGGCAGGCTATTCGAGCATAATCATAAACGACGTGCCCGTATATGCCGATAAGTTCTGCCCCGACGACAGAATTTACTTCGTCAACACCGACGACTTCAGCTTAAACCAGCTCTGCGACTGGGCGTGGCTGGAGGACGAGGGCGGCAGAATCTTAAAGCAGGTGGTAGGCAAGGCGGCGTACTCGGCTACGCTCGTAAAGTATGCCGAACTCGTCTGCAAGAGACCCTGCGCACAGGGCGTTATAATTCTCGGCTGATAAGGAGCAAAGATGACGGTAAAAGAAGTTATAATACAGACCTTGCGGCTGGTCGGAAGAGAGGACGTTGCCGACGCGGTCGCCTCGGGCGGACAGCTCGACGAGGAGATGACAAGGCTCAAGCGGGCGTTTATAACCTATCTGAACGCCGTCCTGGACGAACTCGCGAGGGGGTATTTCCCCCTCGATTACGTCGAAGACATGTCTGCGGAGGACGGCAGATATGCCTTCTCGGCGTTCAGTAAACCCCCTTTGAAGATACGCCGCGTGACCTGCGAACAAAGGCGCATAGAGTGGAGGCTTTGCCCCGACTGTCTTGTCGCCGACAGTCCGAACATTACGGTAACTTATGAGTATGCGCCTTCGGCGCTCGGCGAGGACGACGAATTTTTCTATCCCGTCTTTGCCGTGGGCGAAAGGCTTGTAAGTTGCGGAATGGCGGCGGAATATTACCTCGTAATGGGCGACGCCTCGGCCTCTCAGGCGTGGGAGGACAAATACAGGTCGGAGATAGAGCTGCTGCTCTCCCACAGCACCGTGCGGGGAAGAATTCCCCCCAGGAGGTGGATATGAGGATACGCGGCGCATCGCACAGGACAAGCCTTAGAACCGACGTGGAAAGACGGCAGATTATAGGCGGTTCGGCGGATAACTCTCTGCTCAGCGTAGGATACGTGCAGACTGACGACGGCATACGCGCCATGCCCTCGCCTGCGCTCAGTTCGCCGTCGGTGGGAATGTTTTCGCCGTACAGGCTGGAGCACGTGAACGAGCCGGGCGCTACGCTGTACGTCAACAAATACGGGCAGCTGTACTCGCTGACGCTCGACGACAGCCGCACCAAGAGCAAGCTCATTGACCAGATTCCCACGGGGCAGTTCTTTACTGGACTTATGTATGTGAACAACAACTATACGATGGCTGTGGGTTCAGGCGATACCGTTCTGCTCATAAGGAACAATTCCTATTACGCCACGTACACCCTGCCCAGATATCTCCAATGCGGCTGCCTTCACTGTGGCAGGCTGTTCGGGCGCGACCGGTCGGAGCCGTACACCGTGCGCTGGTCGACGACGACAAGCTTAGTCGACTGGTCGGAGAGCCCCGATGGGGCGGGATATATAGTGCTCGACCTGCATTACGGCGAAATTATGGGCATGTACGAGCTGGGCGACAAGATAATTATCTTAAGGCAGCACGGCATAACCGTACTTCGCGCCCTGGGCGACACGCGCAATTTTTCGGTCGATGCGGTCATGGGATGCGAAATCTCCGTGCCCGTCGAAAATCCGTTTGCGGTCGTCTGCCGCGGCAAGCTGTTCTTCTCCACGGCCGAGGCGATATATTCCTTCGACGGTTCCGCGCTCGAAAGGATAGTGCCCGAAAGGAGGGAAAAGCTGAGCGGTTTTGCCAACCCCCAGTGCTACGAAGACAGATATCTGTACTTCGAATGCGTAACCGTCGCGGAGGAGAATTATATCCTCGAATATGATCTCGACACGGGCAGAACGGGGCTGTTCTGCAAGGACTGCAACATGTTCTGGCGCGATAAGCTCGGCGTGCATTGCTTCAAAAACAACGTACTTTACAGCACGTTGTACGGCAACGACGACAGTACATATCTCTGGCAGTCGGAGGAATATGACCTCGGCACCGACGGAGTAAAGACGCTGAGGCAAATCTCCGTCGGGGGCGACGGCCAGATGACCGTGACGGTAACGGCGGACGGAGTAAGCCGTACTTTCTCGGGGACGGGAATAAAGCGCGTAATGCTGCGCGGCAGGAAGTTTTCCTTCAGCGTAAGCGGCAATGCCGACGTGCGCGACCTCTCGGCCGAGTGGGAGGTAAGCGCATGACCTTCGACATAATTGACATCACCGAAGAGGAGGCCGAACAGCTTGCGACCGTGCAGCTCAAGCTTTTAAGGACGGCCCAGCAGAACAAAAACGCGCTTAAGCACAAGCTCGACCAGCAGCTTGCCGAGTATAAGCGCATAACCTATTCAAACCGCCTGCCCAATTCCTCGCTCTATGCCGCAATGTCGCTCGAACTCACCGAAGAATACAACTATCAGGTGGAAATTCTGAGGGAACAGCTCATATTCAACATGAGCCTCGGCGAGCCGACTACGGGCGGCGAGACGGGCGATTCGGGCAACGACGATTCGGGATATCTCGTCGACTATGAACTGAGCTATCTCGAAAGGTACATTCAGGTCAGGGACTACTATCTCGGCATAGAGGACGCCAACGAACGACTGGCGCTCCTCGCCGCCGACGAGGTTGCGATAAATTATCTCGGCAGCTATTACAATACGCTGTTCAACTATTTCGCATCGCTCGCCAACGAGCAGGGATAGTCCTCGCGCCTGTAAATTTGTCGTCCTGAACGGACGGCCGGGGGGCGCGGAAGACAATTTTCGTCTTCCGCGCCTTTTTCTGTGTGGGGAATAACGCGGCAAGCCCGTCCGCCGAAGGACGGGCTTGCCGCAACTTATGGCGGAAAATGTGCAGGGCGACGGGACGGGGCAAGTCTGCAGTGCGGCAAAAAGCCCTTCAAATACTGCCTCTTGCCGTCGTTTTTGCTTTACTTTTATTCATTGATATAATATAATTGTTTTTATGAAGATTGCAGGCAACTGGAAGGATTACCGAATAATAGCCACGGGCGAGGGAATGAAGCTCGAAAGGTGGGGCGACGTGACGTTGCTCCGTCCCGACCCTCAGGTCATCTGGAAGGCTAAAAGCGACCTCTTCGCCTACGGCGGAATAAACGCCGTATATCACCGCAGCGACAAGGGCGGCGGAGGCTGGGAGATTAAAAAGCCCTTCCCTCCCGAGTGGAAGATTTCCTACGGCGACCTCAGTTTTCTCATCAAGCCAATGGGTTTCAAGCATACGGGGCTCTTTCCCGAGCAGGCCGTCAACTGGGACGCTATGCGCGCCATAATCTCCGCCGAAAAACAGAAAAATCCCCAAAGGCAGATTAAGGTTCTGAACCTCTTTGCTTATACGGGCGGCGCGACGGTAGCGTGCGCCAAGGCGGGGGCGGAAGTATGCCACGTCGACGCAGCCAAGGGCATGGTCGAAAGGGCGGGCGAAAATGCAAGGCTTTCGGGCATAAATTCGGGCATCCGCTACATAGTCGACGACTGCAGCAAGTTCGTCAGGCGCGAAATACGCCGCGGCAACAGGTACGATGCCATCATCATGGACCCTCCCAGCTATGGCAGGGGACCGGGCGGCGAGATGTGGAAGATAGAGGATTCTCTCTTCGACTTCGTCGGGCTGTGCACTCAGGTTTTGTCCGACAATCCGCTCTTCATGCTCATAAACAGCTACACTACGGGGCTTCAGCCTACCGTTTTAAACAACATTCTTACGCTCTGCCTTTCGGGCAGGGGCGGCAGTACCGAGGCATACGAAGTCTGCCTGCCCACCGACGAGGGAATTCCCCTTCCCTGCGGCGCGAGCGGAATGCATACATTCTGAAAAGGCAATAATTTTTACGGGTCAATTTTATGGAAGATAAGGATCTGACTGTCATATACGAAGACAACCACATAATCGTCGTATTAAAGCCGCAGAACGTCGCGTGCTGTCCAGACGAGAGCGGCGACGACAATCTGCTCGACTGCATAAAGCGCTACATCAAGCAGAAATACAACAAGCAGGGCAATGCCTTCGTCGGACTGGTTCACAGGCTGGACAGGCCTACGGGCGGAGTAATGGTCTTTGCCAAGACCAGCAAGGCGGCGGCAAGACTTACCGAGCAGATGAAGACGGGCGGCTTCGAAAAGAAGTATCTCACCGTGCTCTGCGGCGTGCCTAACAGGCCGTCGGCGACGCTCGAAAACTATCTCAGGAAAAATTCGGTGACAAACACCGTCTATGTGTGCACGCAGTCGGAGGAAGGCGCCAAGTTCGCCGCGCTCGACTATAAAGTGCTGGAGGAAAAGGACGGACTGTCGCTTGCCGAAGTCACCCTTCATACGGGCAGAACGCATCAGATAAGGGTGCAGATGTCCGCCATAAACTGTCCCGTCTACGGCGATATGCGCTACGGCGGCGACAAGGCGGTCAAGGGAAAGCTTGCGCTCTGGGCATATCTTTTAAGGTTCACTCATCCCACGACGGGCGAAAAGATGTGCTTCAAGGTCGAACCTCCCGTGGACGAAGGCGTCTGGAAGCGCTTCAAAATAGACATTCTATAGGCCGCTTTCTGATAAAAGTCGTCAATTATTTGTGAAAAAGCTTTAGGTTAAGGGCAAAGTTATTGACAAACCTCGCCCCTCTATTGTAAAATTGAAGAGCTATACAAAAAATCATTTAGGGTTTCATACAATGAAAAGATATAAGATTTCGATTGTAACATTGTTGGCAGCGCTGTTGCTGTTCGTGCTGTCGGCGGTAATAGTTCTTTCGCCTACCGCCGCATATGCGGCAGACCGCTACGTGACGGTAAACGGCACTAACATATTCTACACCTCGATAAGGGGTGCGGAAGTGACCTCCGCCGAGGAAACTTCTGACGGCGAGACTCACACGTATACGATGTTCAGAATCGGCGAGGAGCAGACGGTCACCTACCGCAAGAACCTCGCATATTCCTGGAAGTCGGCTTCCGAAGAGGGGGAAGAGGGCGTATATCAGACCAGAAACTTCTCCATGACAATCGGATTTGCCAATACTGCTTTTGAAAGCTACGTCATCAGGTTCCAGTCGCAGCAATACGTTGCAACCGAGGACAAGATAACCGAAAACTACCTCATCTTCAAACCCGCTGAGGGCGGCGTTTCGGTATATCATTCCCAGGATGCAGACTGGGCGGAGGATAAAGACCTCGCAGCCATTGCAACCTTCTCCGTTTCGGACAACTCAAGGATTGCAATTAAGTTTGCATCGTTTGCGGACGGCAACTACACCGTAAGCTTATCTTGCGGCGACGTCAGCGTTAACACGACCTTCGAAAACGTCTACGAATCTTATGCAAAGTACGTTTCGTCCGGCGACAACGCAGTAACGCCCCTTACCTTCAGCGCTCAGTTTGCAGAGGATGCACAGCCTGCCGAGGGAGAGGACAGCGTAAGCGCCTGCATGAAGCTGTACGAGCTCAACGGTCAGTCCTTCGAGCTCTACGATAACGACAGCGACGGCACATATGACCAGGTAATCGACAATCAGCCTCCCGTAATGTGCTTCTCCACGACGCCTGCATACGTCGAATACGGCACGCGCTACAGCTTCGATTTCGTGCTCATCGACGTGCTCGCATCTTCGCCCCGTTCGACCTCTTACTTCTACGTTCTCTCCGGCGACCAGTACTCCGACAGCGAGTTCGACTATGACGCTACCGAGTTCGGCGAGGAAGAAGAATCGCCCTATACCAAGGTTTCCTCCGGCTCTTCGATAAGAGTTATAAGGGACGACGGCACCTTTGTTCCCTCCGAGTATATAAATGACGAGGACGGCAACAGGGTATACGGCCTGGTTAAGATCTACTACGAAATTTCCGACGTCTCGGGTTCGACCGCCCAGACCGACAAGGTATTCATCGACTGGTACGCAAAGCAGGATGCGCTCGTCAACGTTGCAGACCTCAAGGGAACGCAGTCTGACGGCAGCGAAAACTTCCTTAAGCTCATAGACGGCAAGCAGGGCGTGACCTATGCAACCGAAAGCGAGACGACGCTCGAAGCGTATAAGGACAGAATAACCGCCATAGAAGAGGACTATCAGAAGAAGATTGACGATGCTATAGCCGCTCTCGAGGACGGCAAGCTCTACGCCGGCAGCGACAACTATTTCTATCTCCCCGCATTCGAATATGCGTCGGACGACTACGTATATCCCACCGATTTAAAGTATTCCATATATTATAAGGCGGAGACGAGCGGTTCGCACACCTCGCTTGCAAGCAATAATCTCTCCATAGCGCTCACCCAGCCCGATGTGACTTACAGATTTACCATCTTCGTCACCGACGAGTTCAGCTCGGATATGCGCTATCCCGACGGCGTCGACGAGGACGGCAACATAATCTGGAAGACCATCGCCGCAGGCGACATCTGGGAGGAGGAGAATGCAGAGCTTCTGCCCTTCTTCGAGTTCGAGGTTTCCTATAAGCCTGCAACCAGCGAAGACCCCGATGACCTCTCGATTGCATATGTAGGTTCTTCCTACGGCGGCGTATCCTTCGATATCAACGGCGTAGACGGCACCTATACGACCTCCTACAGACTGTATGTGTTCAACAGAAACGAAATGAATGACGAGCTCGGCCTCAACCTCACCTATGACGAGTTCGTAAACAACATCTCCGCACTTCTGAACAATACCTACAAAGAGGGCGTAAATACCCGCAAGTACTTCACGACGGTCAAGCCCGTTGCCGAGCTCAACGAAAACGATGCCAACTACGAGACGATGAGCGCATATAACTGGAGCACTTCCAGCACATCGTTCGTGCCTCAGTCGGTTGACGACTTCTATGTAATAGAGCTTACGCTTACGGATAACCGTTCGCAGGTCAGCACGCTCAACTATGCTACGGTAGTTGCCTCGGTAGAGACGACGGCGCTCAAGGGCGAAAGCGACTGGCTGGAAAACAATGTAGCTTCCGTAATTCTGCTTTCGATTGCAGGCGTATGCCTGATTGCACTCATAGTGCTTCTCATCGTAAAGCCCAAGGATAAGGGAGACATAGACATGGTGCTCGACGCCGAAGACAAGAAGAAGTCGGCAAAGAAGAGCAAGAAATAATGCGCGGCGACAAATGCCGCATTGCAGAGTCCTGAATTTTCAGGGCTCTGTTTTTTTGTGCAGAAATTATCGGCGAATAAAATCTGGGATCGAAGGCGGCATTTTAGTGCGCATATTTTATGCCGTCGCCCATTGAAAAGCTTGATTTCCTGTGTTACTATGTATATAAGCAGAGTTTGCTCTGCGGACAAGATTTTATGGTTAAGGGGAAAAACTATGAAATTAAAGAAAATTTTTACCGCGCTCATGGCGGCTTCGCTGGGAATAAGCGCGGCGTTCATGCCTGCCTGTCAATCAAGCTGTTCGGCAAACGGCGGCGGACATACGCATACCTATTCCGATTTATGGTCGTCAGACTCACAGAATCATTGGCACGCTGCCACCTGTGAGCATACTGACCTAAGGAGCGATGTGGCGGCGCATTCGGACGGCGACGGAGACGGCAAGTGCGACGCCTGCGGCTACATTATGGGGCAGACGCAGCCCGAGCACACGCATACATTCGAAAGCGCGTGGACATCCGACGAGAATGGGCATTGGCATGCGGCCACCTGCGAACATTCCGACCAAAGGAGCGGATATGCCGCACATTCTGACGGCGACGGAGACGGCAAGTGCGACGCCTGCGGCTACATTATGGAACAGACGCCGCCCGAGCATACGCATACATTTGAAAGCGCGTGGACATCCGACGAGACGGGGCATTGGCACGCGGCAACCTGCGAACATACCGACCAAAAGAGCGGATATGCCGCACATTC
>CALVPT010000016.1 GCA_944354125.1 uncultured Clostridia bacterium
CGGCCGCCCGACGTAGTCGGACGCACGGAGCGCAAGCGGAGTATTCCCGTAGGGAAAAGGTGAACGGGTGGATGCCTTGCAGTCTCTTTCCTTATTTCCTGAGCGACAGCGGTTTTCAATACTAAATGCTTGCCGCTGATTATTTATGCCTGCATAATCGGGCGCATTTGGTTCGCCTTGGGCAAAAAACGGATAATGTTTAATTAATGACAATAAAAACGTGGGTGACCCATCGGCGATAGTCATTGGCTATCACAAGCTGCTCCTGTCAATTTTATTTAAGAGGTCAAACCGTGTAAACAGCAGGAAGGGGGCAATGCGTAATTAAAGATAAAATCTATTGAGGCGTCAGGTTTAATTCCCTTCAATGGCTGCATCTGATGGCGCGAAATTGACAATTGACGTTGCGATATTGAAAGTTGAACGAAAATCGATTATACTTTAGTCAGCAAATGCAGCCTAAGGGGAAACGATATGAAATCTAAATTATTGATGGCATTGCTTCTTTCGGCAGTCACGGCGTGTGCCGCGCTTTCGGGGTGTGCTCAGCCTGCGGACGGCAAGTCGGCCTATGACATCTGGCTGTCGGCAGGAAACAGCGGTACTGTGGAGTAATTTCTCGAATGGCTGAAAGGCGATGCCGATGAGGGTACGGACGGACTGGAGTACTATGCCCTGCCTGACGGCACGTATGCTGTAGGCGGCGGCACTGCCAGATATATGGATGAGGTGATAATTCCCGGAACGCATAACGGCAAACCTGTGACGCAGGTGGCAGACTATGCTTTCGTCGGCGATTCGCGCGGCACTTTCGCGTGCGAGAAAATCGTTCTGCCCGATACAATCCAAAGGATAGGCAATAATGCCTTTGAAGATTGCCGCAGTCTGGTGGAGGTCAACATCCCCGACAGCGTTGACGCTATCGGGAATATGGCGTTCAACAATACAGCAATTTCAACCATAGAGATTCCCGAGGGAGTGACTGAAATAGGCAGCAACATATTCAATTCGCGCGTCGTAGTCCGCTGCGAGGCGGCAATGAAGGGCGACGGCTGGAGAAGCGATTGGATAGGCGTGGATATGCCCGTAATCTGGAATTGCAACTACAGCAATACAGGCGACGACGGCAATACATATTTAATTGCAGACGGAGCGCTGTATAAAGTTACTGACTCGGATGCGCAGTTTTTGGGACTTAGCGAAAAGACGGGCAAAAATCTGACGATAGCCGCTCGGTTTACATATGACGGAGCTAACTATTCGGTCAAAAGGATTGCGGAGGCCGCGCTGTTAAACGGCAGGATTGAAAGTCTTACCGTGGAAGAGGGCATAGAGGAAATAGGCATAAACGCCTTTTCGTCGTGTTCCAATCTTACCTCGGTTGCGCTTCCCGACGGATTGAAGCATATCGAAAGTACGGCATTTTCGGGTTGCGGTGCGCTTGAATATGTCATTCTGCCCGAAAGTCTTTCAGATATAGGCGAGTATGCGTTCGAGGATTGCTACTCGCTTGACGGCGTATATTATAAGGGTACTTCCGCTCTGTGGGGAGAAGTTGACGTTAGGACGGGCAATGACGACCTCAACCTGGCAAATCTTTACTTCTATGCCGCAAGCAAGCCGCAGGAGCCTGCAACTTTCTGGCACTATGACCAGTATTATAATCCTATATTGTGGGCTGACGACGGATATGTAATGGTGGCGTTCGACCTCAATTATGAGGACGGCGCGGCGCCTTCTCAGGTATATGTCAAGAGCGGAGACAAGCTGGTAAGGCCTGAAGACCCTGTACGGGAGAGCTACGAGTTTTCGGGCTGGTGTACGGATGCAGATTGTACTCAGCATATGACTTTACCAGACCCGTGACGGCGGAGATTACGCTGTATGCGGACTGGGGAGATAATCTTTCATATGTATTCGAGGCGGAGGACGTTGTGCTGGACGGCAAGTACGGTGTAGGGCTATCGGGCACTGCGGGCGGCGCAATGATGATTCAGGCAGGCACAGAACTCGGTGCGAGCAATAATTTATTTGTCGGTTATCAGTATGACTACGACTGTTCGATATCCTTCGCCATTGTCAGCGATGCGACGGTGAGCGATGCAAAAATCACGCTCAGACTTTCGGCAGAATACAGGGATATCTCCATCGATACACAGTCCTATCTGATAGAGCTCAACGGCGAGCCTCTCACATATGATATAGAATTTAAAGACGTTCCCAGTCCCGACGGACAGCCGATAGACATCAACACGATTTATGCGCTTCCTTTCAGCGACTATGTCATAGCCGAGGACGTCACTCTCAGGGAGGGTGTAAACGTAATAACGCTTACTACAAACAATTACGATGCGCTTGCAGGCACGACCATGTTGGCGGCAGCTCCGCTCATAGACTGCCTCAAGATCAAGACGTCCGCAACTTTAGAATGGTCGGAGGCCGACGGATACCCTGCCGACAACTATTGATAAATGACAATAAGGTCGCCGCATAAGGCGGCCTTAATTGGTTCAATCGCGCGTATGTCGCGGCATTTTTTGCGCGCTATTACTTTCATTGCGGCAAAACCTCAAACATCGATTGACAAAGAGGGTCGCGGTATGCTATAAATAGCAATGAGGGCGCAAGCGTTCCCTGTACGGACATTGCGCCTGAAACCGCGGCGGGTCGCGTCTTTTTGGGGAGGGCCTTGGCGGCGGTTTATACAGGAGGAAAAGATGATAGCAAGCAAATTGTGCGAAGATCTCGGCATAAAGTATCCCGTAATACAGGGCGGCATGGCCTGGGTTGCGGACGCGTCGCTCGCCTCTGCGGTTTCCAATGCTGGCGGACTGGGCATAATAGCCGGAATGAACATGAACGGCGAACAGCTCACGGCGGAAATACGCAGGGCAAGGCAGTTGACGGACAGGCCTTTCGGCGTAAACGTAATGCTCATGAGCCCCTATGCCGACGAGGTTGCAAAGGTCGTCATAGACGAAAAGATACCCGTCATAACCACGGGCGCAGGCAACCCTGGAATATACATGAAGGACTGGCTGGCGGCTGGCATAAAGGTCATACCCGTCGTCGCGAGCGTCGCCCTCGCCAGAATGATGGAAAAGAGGGGGGCATATGCCGTCGTTGCCGAGGGCGGAGAATCGGGCGGACACATAGGCGAATTGTCCACCATGGCGCTCGTGCCCGAGGTGTGTTCGGCGGTCAAAATACCCGTTATCGCGGCTGGCGGCATAGCGGACGGCAGGGGCATGGCGGCGGCGTTCATGCTGGGCGCCTGCGCCGTTCAGGTGG
Organism: uncultured Clostridia bacterium; assembly: GCA_944354125.1. GTDB lineage: Bacteria > Bacillota > Clostridia > Christensenellales > Borkfalkiaceae > Coproplasma. Next base: position 3,292 of record CALVPT010000016.1, read on the forward strand.
GAACGCGTTTCCTCGTCGCATACGAATGTACCATTCACGAAAACTACAAAAAACTCGTGCTTAAGGCGGGCGACAGGGAGACTATGGTCACGGGCAGAAGGCTCGGGCATCCCGTAAGGGCATTGAAGACGCCCCTTGCAAACCTCTTCAAGGCGAAGGAGGCGGACAGCTCGGTAACCGACGAAGAGCTGGAAAATCTCGGCAGGGGCGCGCTCTACCGCGCGGCAAGGGAGGGCGATGTCGAAAACGGCTCCTTCCTGTGCGGCGAAATTGCAGGTCTGGTCAATAAGGAGCAGAGCGCGGCGGAGATAATAACGGAAATGTGTTCGCAGGCGGAAGCGCTTTTGAAGGGCGCGGCAAGCCTTGTCAGGTAAGCATAACAGTTATTCAAAGGGGTAAACACAATGGATAAAAATCAGATTATGGGCATACTTCCGCACAGGGAGGATATGCTCCTCATAGAAGAGGCATACCTTAAGGAGGACGGCAGTGCGGAGGCATTCTATACCGTGCGCGGCGACGAGTTCTTCCTTCGCGGACATTTCCCCGACTATCCCGTCGTCCCGGGCGTCATTCTCTGCGAGATGATAGCTCAGTCGGCGTGCGTGCTCATGCAGGGCGAGGCGGAGAATATGGCAGGCAAGACGCCCTTTTATACGGGCATAGACAACGTGCGTTTCCGCTCTCAGGTACGCCCGAAGGACAGGGTGAGGATAGAGACAAAGCTTACGGGTAAAAAGGCGTGCTTTTATTTCATTCACGGCGAGCTGTATGTCGGCGACAAGCTGTGCGTAAAGGGAGATTTTTCCTTTGCCGTGGTCGATGCGAATAAGGTATAATTGCGGCATATTGCCGGGGCAATAATAATTTACATATGGCGGCGGAGGCATATCCTCCGCCTTTTTGTTTGCGTCAAGTAACAGGGTCGGGGCATGACGGCATATGCTGTAATAACTCTTTGAATATGACGCTTGGAATATGCATGATAGTCAGGGACGAGGAAGAGACGCTCGTCCGCTGTCTGGACGGAATAAAGGATATAGCCGACGAGATAGTAATCGTCGACACGGGGTCTCGGGATAGTAGCAGGGACATTGCCGCAAGGTATACGGACAGGGTATATGACTTTGTCTGGTGCGACGACTTTTCCGCCGCGCGCAACTTTTCGTTTTCGCTGGCGACGACCGACTACGTAATGTGGCTGGATGCCGACGACGTGGTGGCGGAGCCCGACGCGGAGGAAATAAGGAGGCTGTGCGACGGGGGAGGATTCGACGTCGCCTATCTCAGGTATGCCGTTGCGGACGGCGATAATCAATCCTTTTTCTATTACAGGGAAAGGATTATCCGCCGTGCTCTCGGTTTGAAGTGGGAGGGCGCCGTGCACGAGGTAATAACGCCCGTCGGCAAGATGGTGTGGTCGGATGCGTGCATAGTGCATAAAAAGATAAAAAGCGGTCACCCGATGCGCAATCTTCATATGTATCAGAAGGAGATATCGGAAGGCAAAGAGCTGTCGCCAAGGGATAAGTTTTACTATGGCAGAGAGCTCTTTTTTAACGGTATGCTGCCCGAAAGCATAGCCGTGCTCGAAAATTATCTTTCGGGCGAAGGCTGGGTCGAAAACAGGGTGGAGGCGTGCAGAACGCTTTTCAGGGCGCATATGCGCCGCGGCGACAGGGAAAATGCGATAAAGTCGCTTCTGCGCGCTTTTGCCATATCCCGTCCAAGGGCGGAGGAATGCTGCCATCTCGGCGAATATTTTTTCGGAAACGGCGACCTGGATGCGGCGGCATATTGGTATAACTGCGCGCTTAATTCGGGCGATGACCTCAAAAGCGGCGGCTTTGTCGATACGGCTTATACGGGCTTTATTCCTGCCATATGGCTGTGCGTAATCTACGACAGACTGGGCGATTCGGAACGTGCCGAGCGCTTTAACGAGCTCGCCGGCTCCTTCCGCCCCGACGACGAGAGCTATCTGCATAACAGGCAGTATTTTAAGGAGAACAAGTTAAAAGGAAAAAATCAATCGAATGATAAATGAGATTTTTAAGGCGCTTTTCGCGTGCGACTGTTGCGGCGGATGCGGAGGATGCGGCAATTCCTATAATTACCATATCGAGATAATCAAATACCCCACGGGAACTTCAGGCGCAACGGGTCCCACGGGTCCGACAGGTCCCAGCGGCGCAACGGGTGCAACGGGTCCCACGGGTCCGACTGGTCCCAGCGGCGCAACGGGTGCAACGGGTCCCACGGGTCCGAGCGGTGCAACAGGTGCGACAGGTCCCACGGGTCCGACTGGTCCGAGCGGTGCAACAGGTGCGACAGGTCCCACAGGTCCGACTGGTCCGAGCGGCGCGACGGGCGCAACGGGTCCCACGGGTCCGACTGGTCCCACTGGCGCAACAGGTCCCACAGGCCCTTCGGATACGACGTCAACGCTTGCGTCAACGTTGGTTTCCCGCAGTTCGTCATTGCCGTCTGCGGCCAATGCGACGACGAGCAATCTCATATCCCTGTACCCTGCCGACACGCAGGATATGGGTATGGATGGCGATACGGTAAAGCTCAATGCCGACGGCCTGTATGAAATCGACTATGACGTCGCATACGACAACGACGGGTATAAGTGCGCATACGCGCAGTTGGAAATCAACGGCGAGGCTATGAAAAACACGTTAAGGAACATGCATCCCGAGCTGAAGGGGGTAAACTGCACCTATATGCACGACGGAGCGGCAGGCGATACCGTAAGGGTAAAGATAAGCGGAGCTAATAATATCAAGGGAATGGTCATGATGCTTGTGTTGAAGAGGTATAAATTCAAGGGCGCCGAAGACTGATTCATAAAAATGTCTGCGCGGCGCAAGTCGCGCAGACAATGCTCATTACGGGCGATAAAGTAAACAAATTTAGGCATATCAAGTCAATTTATTTGACGGGAAGAGTAAATAAATATATAATAATTTAGCAATCGAGGCGTAGCGCAGTTGGTAGCGCGTATGGTTCGGGACCATAAGGTCGTGGGTTCGAATCCCGTCGCCTCGACCAAAACTACCCGATTTTGAGTGTTTTTCGCTTAAAATCGGGTAGTTTTATGCCATTTTTTCGAGAGATAAAGCCTATAAAAAGCAAAAATTGGGGGCAAAATTGGGGGCAAATCAGTATTTGAATTTCGTCCCTTCATCAAGTAAAAATTTATCCGATAAGTCAGTATACGTATCGGCAAGACCACCGAGCGAATGACCGACAAACTTCTTTATTGCTATATCTGCAATTCCGCATTCTTGGCAACGGGTATAGAACGTAGTTCTAAGGTCATAAAGCTTGTGGTTTGGTAAGATTGATTTTAAGTGTTCTGCAATCCTGTTTGCACCATAGAATTTTAATTCCGAAATGCCGTTGAGATAAGGTCTCAACATGGGCGTTATCGGAATTTTTTTATAGTGAACTTTTCCGTCTTTCTGTTTTGAGTTTATGGCAATTATGAAATCGCCCTCGATATGTGCAGAGCTGTACTCGTTCGGTCGTAACCCTGTATAGAGTGCGACGGCAAACATTAGGTGATATGGTGTTCCAAAGGACATAGTCAATAACTTTTCCTCTTCGTCTTTGGAAAGAGCTTTGCCGTGTTTTTGTTCATACTTTTTATAAAATATGACATCAATGGGGTTTGACTTAATCAGATTGTGTTTTACCGCCATATTGAAAATGCCGTTAAGAATTGATTTAACCTCATCGGCGGTTTTGCCTTTTCCTTTAGATTGCAGACTTTCAATAAGCTTCTGGCACTGTAAAGGCGTAATTTTTTTAAGCGGTGTATTTTTGAAGTATGGCAAAACGTGTCTGTTATATCGGTTCAGGTTATTTGTTGCCGTTCTTTCTCCGACTTTCTTCAACCAAAAATTAGTGAAATAATAATCGGCAAATGCTGCAAACGTTTCCGGAACTTCGGGAACGCTGTCATGTTCGTCAACCGTTTTTATTGTGTCGATGAATTTTTGTTTGAGCGTATCGAGCGTGGGGGCAGAGACGGAAATATTATAACCTTGTTTTCTGTATCGCGCTTCATATGTTATCGAGTTCTTGCCTCTTTTACGCTTTCTGTAATGAACTGAGCAACCGTCTGCGCGAAAGTACTTTGAAAAATTTTTGGGCATAGATAAAATCTCCTTTGTGGTGAATTTTAAATATCCCGTTAAGTCTTTTAAATCAGTTGAATTGTCTTTGTTTTTGTCCTCCTTAGTTGCGATCGGAAAGGATAGTATATTATCTGACCGATTTTTTTTAGTTCTGAATTAACTACGCAAAGCTTAGGTGTCTCATCGTCAAGTATTTGATAGAGCTGCATAAGCGATTGAATAGCTTCATTCAGAAGTTGCATTTTGTCTTTCGTGTTCATATAAAAATACTCCTTCGGCGAGTTGCCTACGGAGTAAATTTTACAATAAAAATTGTTAAAAAACTTAATTTCTTTTTTAAGCGTAAAAAAGTAATTAGTGTAAATTCAGACGAGGTTTAAGGAACGCTGAAAGATTTCTTGTATCTTCTGCGGTCATAATAATTAGTTCAGCACCTGCATTTTTATATATCTTTTGAGCATATTCTTTTCTTTTAAGGTAATTGTTATCGTTCATTCCATTATATTCAATGTAAATGTTGTAACTGCTTAAATAAAAATCAGGGTGTATAGTTTTTGTATCTCCGTTTTCGTCTTTATAATAAAACTCTTTTTCGTATGCGAAGGGGATTTTTTCTGAATATAGCCAATTTGCAATAAGCTGTTCAGCTTGACTTCTGACGTCAATACCATTTTCACAATGATATTTTTTATTGCCATAGTTATCAAGTATCTCAACAGAGTTGCAATTAGTAACTCTTATGTCAATGCTTTTATTTTTGTACTTATTATAGCAGTCCAAACAAAAGTGTTTACCGTTGGAAGTGTTTCCACAAATTAAGCAAGTTAGTTCTGTATTGTCTTTGTAGATAATTTTAGTTCTCGGTTTTCTTTCTCCGTTAAGAATTTCAATTAATTCGTCGTCGCTGTAATCGTTGTAGCAATCGCGGCAAAAGGCATATCCTTTTGTAGGTTCTCCGCATATTACGCACTTTGAAAAACCTTTTAATGGAAGGTCTGAATATTTGCCGCATTTGCAGCGTTCATCTGCCATGTGCCATGTTCCGCAGTAATCGCATTTAACGACTTCGCCTTCTTCTTTCAGCTTGTTGTGATATGTACATAAAGGGTACATGCCGCTGGGTTTACCGCAAATTGCGCAATATTTTCTCATATTCACCTCTTTATTTAAGCTTTAAGTTTTTTATTTGCTTCAGAACGCTGCCATGTTTGGATAGTGTCCTGGAGCATTTTTTTTAGTGCAGGGGAGAGGGCTCGATAATCTTCTATGAGTTTACGCTCCTCTGCCGAATATGTACTCGGAGTAGGTATTGATTTCTGTCCAAAGTCGTCTTCAAGCCCTAAGAGATAGTCGGAAGTTGTTCCATAATATTGAGCAAGTTTGTATATATAGCTAGCTTTTGGTTCATTTATTCCATTTTCCCATTTGCATATTGCGGCATTAGAAACATTGAGGTCAGAACCCACTTTTTGCAATGAAATTTCTTTTGCCTGTCTTAGTTCTTGCAGGCGCTTACCTAATTCATTCATAAAAATATTATATTAACTTTTTTTAATAAAAGCATTGACATTTCTAAAAGTTAATGTTAAAATTGTAATTGTTAATAAAAGTTAATAATTTAACATTTGTTAATAATACGTTATTAAAAGTGCACCCCTCATTCCCAACGCTGGGAATGGTGGGGAGTTATGCCGGCAATGCAGAAGGGGAGTTCGAACCTCTCCGCCGGCGGAATACTTACCTAAGCGGCGTAAGACATAAGCTTGCGCCGCACGAGGTGGGTATTAAGAAATAAGGTAGGTATTCTGAATGAGCGCAACATTGAAAGACGTTCTTGACAATCTGATTGTCCTGGACACAGAGACAACGGGTCTCAATCCTTCTTCTGACGAGATATTACAGTTATCGATTATCAACGGTCATGGCGAAGTACTCTTTGACAGTTTGTTAAAGCCTGAGCGGGCTACTTCTTGGAAAGGCGCGATGGCGGTGAACGGCATAACTCCGGAGATGGTAAAAGATAGTCCGTATCTTAAAGACGTTTATCCCACGATTAAAAAAATTCTCTCTTCATACCGTTTTATAATCGGGTATAACGTATCTTTTGACCTATCGTTTTTGCACGAATGCGACTTTGGCGACTGTCAGGAAATACACGACGTTATGGCTGTATTTTCAGAAATATACGGCGAATGGAGTGAGTGGTTTGGCAATTATAAGTGGCAGAAGCTTGTAACTTGTGCTGATTATTACGGCTATAAGTGGGACGAAGAGTCTGCGCATAATTCGTTGGGCGATTGTAAAGCGACATTATATTGCTTTAAGAAAATGTTCGAGAAAGGTTATTTTGAAGATATTGAAGAAGCTATGTCATTATTCCTCGAATATCCTCTTGAAGCATGTCCATATTGTAAACACCGTTGTTTTATTTTATCTCGTAAATTTGATTAAAAAGATTAAATCTTAAAGGTAGGTATTCAATGGATTCTGTAAGTGTACGCGGTCGTATTATAGTATCCGCAAAGTCAACGACGTGTCTCGGTAAGGAGTGTGAGTTTCATTTCGAATGTGTAATAACTAATGGCGATTTATCTGCCGAAGGGGTTTACGCCATTGTGAAAGAAATTGCGGAACGTATGGCGTTGTTGCAAGGATTAAATCGTTATGATACGGAACTTCTGTATTACATAGCAAATTAAAAGGTAGGTATTCAAAAATGGCAGAAAATTTATTTCTTGAAGTCAAGGACGACGAGCTGGACAAGTTTGTTGCTTCTTTGAAGCCGGCAAGACCGGTGAAGTTCGATTTCAATAAGCAAAAGTATGTCTATTCGGACGACGTGAACGAGATAAGCGCATATGAAGAATATGGCAAGACTTCTATTGATGCGTTTAAGAACGTTGTATCCTCGGGCAGGAACATAACCGCAAACTTTTTTACTCTGTGTTTCTATCTGTGTTCTCTAAAAATAGGGTATAAGTATATAGCCAATCCCGACAGAGATTGGGGTAGAGGTTTAGTTGAGGGGTACGAACTGTGTGATTTTGAAAGTCTCATGGAGCGACTTGGTATATCCAAAAGCACGTTCTATCGCTACTGTGATTTAGGTAGATTTGTAGATGTAAAGAATAATTCTTTTATATCTGAGCTGAGCGGTTATTCGGTGTCGTTGGTAAACGAGATGTTGACCATAGCCCGTATGCGTTCAACGTATTTTGCCAAAGATGATTTCATTGAACTTACAAAGGTAATACCTGCGACGACTACCGTCGAACAGATAAAGCAGTATAAAAAGATAATGGCACTTCGTGAGAAGTGTAAGCCTCCTTTTGCTTATTCAACTGACGAAAATTCTATGTATCAGAAAATAAAGTATGATACCAAGCTTGTAGTCGTCTTGACGTTATATAAAGAGTGGGAGGAGAGCGAGGCGAATAAACAGCTTGAAAAGACAATGGGTAAGCCTGTAAGTGATGACCCTACCCCTGAATTTGAGGAGACGATTTCGGAACTCAGAAAGGAAATTCGGATGTTGCGGCTCGGGTACGTTCCCGAACTCGGAATGTGTGAGGGTTGCAAGTTTAAGGGCGTAAATCTCAATAAATGCAGGTGCTGCAAGCGTAACAAGGACATGAAGGACTTGTTCGAAGCTAATTAAATCGGTAAAACCTTGCTGCGGGGAGCAACACGCTTCCCGACAGTAATGTTCTTCCCGTAGCGGTTTTATATAAATAATTTAAGTCCGCGTCATACTCGCGCGGCAAAGGAGAATTTTATGAGTAACGGAAAAAAGACATTCATCTACGCCGGGAGCTTTTCCGGCAAGGCAAAGGAGAGCGGCAAGCCGTTCAACAAGATTTCGCTTGTCGGCATGACTAATAACGGCGTTCGTACATTCGAATGTTTCACCGACGGCGGCAAAGAACTGCCCAATCAGAAAGAACTTCAGTTCGGTGATGTCGTCATTCCTGAATATGAAGAAAGTATCTATCCCGGCGGCAGACCGTCGCTTTGCGGTTTGCAGATAGTTTCAAAGACGCCTTATGACCTTCAGAACATGTGTCTGGAGTCAAACGTCGCCGAGGTTCTGGACTTAGTTAAGTAACTTCCTCCTATGGTTTCCCCGAGGCCGCCGAAAGGCGGCTTTGGGGAAACCTCTTGAACCTCTACAATTATCTTGACCCATAAAAGGGCAGTCGGGGCTATTTTATGGACTTATTCGATATTGAAAAACTTAATACATACAAGAATAGCGGTAAGTCATTTTGCGACATGGCTCGGCGCATTCGAATAAATCCGCTTATCGCAGATTACTACGAGCATTTAGGCTGTGATTATGAAGACATGTTGGTCACTCGCGGAATAAATACGACGGACTTTTACACAAAGTGTCACAAACGCGCTGAACGAATACTCGAATGCGGACGGCGAGTGACTACCACTCAATGGAAGGAAAGCAAAGTTCACCACGTCACGAGCGTTCAGCTCTGCGCAGATAAATTCTGCGGCAACTGTCAGAAGCAATTTGCCAACCGCCGAGAGCATAGATATACGCCGCTCTTACAGGTTCTGAATGAGAAATACGATCTCTATCACATAGCGTTGACGGTGCCGAACTGTACGGGCTTTTTTCTCTCGGAGACGGTGGGCAATATTTTGAAAGCCTTCGGAAAGATGATGAAGTTCTTTCTCTGCCGCAAGAAAATACGCGGTTTACCCTTCGAGGGCTTAGGTTGTCGCGGCGCGATCCGTTCCCTCGAGATTACGATGAACGAGAGCATGAGTACATATCACCCACATCTCCACTGCATTTTCGTCTTCCGCAAAGGTATAGAGCTGGACAAGTATAAAGTGTTTACAAACAGCTTTTCGTATTCGAGGGGTCGCAAGGTTCAGCAGTTCTCTGCGTTCGAGGTTCTCGTTCAGAAGCTCTGGCGGCTGTGCTATGACGGCGATAAGGTTACAAAGACAGCCATAGAGAACTTGGAGGAAGGTTATAGCTGCATAGTAAACTATGCGGACGGAAACTTTCATCAGATATTCAAGTATGCCGTGGCAGGACTTCTGGCAGAAAAGAAAAAGGCGATGAGGAAGGACGGGAACGTCCAAAAGGGATTAAGCTATACCGAGTTCAAGGATCTCTATTTCGCTCTTGAGAATCGCCGGGCATTGCAAGGGTATGGCTGTTTCTATGGTTTGAAACTTGACGAGGCAGAGCTCGACGGCGACGACGTCGCAGACGAGGAAATCCGCAGCATTATAAATTCTCTGAACGGAGTGGAAGAGGGTAATTTCACAACTGAAAAACTCCGTGACGTCATTGAAAATATTGTAGTAAAAAAGCATGTGTATTTCTCGGACAAGGATATAAAGAGTAATCTGGACAGCCTTGCCGGAGACGATACATAGTGCACCCCCGTTTCCCAACGTCGGGAATGGAGAGTAAAGGAGGTATTTATGGAGTTCTCTAAGACAGAACGTCAGCTCGCCCGTAATTTTACCGATAGCAATCTTAAACGTAATTACGAGCGAACAGAAAGGAAGTTAGAGGCAGCGGCAAAGCGTGGTGACTTCAAGGGCATGGAAAAAGCCATGAAGGAACACCACAAGTATGAATATGCAATGCTGTATAAAAAGGCAAAGTACGCCAGGTATAGGCGCAAATATAAATAAGTAAAATTCCTTGCTCCCAGGGATAAGGGAAAAGGTTTTTATATATGGGCAGAGGCAAGAAATATACTCGGGCGCAGCAAAAGGCGTACTATTCGGGTATGGGTTACGCCGTGCGCGGAGCGGGGCGTAATATCAAGTTTTCCAGTAACGATATAAAAGAATCGTTTCTGGCAGGCTGTATGGTCGGTAGGCGTAAAGCTATGAATAACGGCAAGAAGTATCCTCAGAGGAAAGGCAGGTAAAACAGTATGAGAATTAAGACAAAAGGTATCATCAAAAAGATTGCGCTTGTGCTTGCAGGCGTGGTAGCTCTGAGCGCGGTGGGGTTCGGCGTGGCTAAGCTCGTGGAGTTCGTCAAAGACGACCTCAAGACCATATCGCCCGTGTTTGACGTCGGCAATCTCGGAACTGACGGAAAGTTCGTAGACGACGAAAGCACGCTCTACACAAAGGAAGCTTTCGCCTGCGACGGCTTGCAGATAAAGCTCGATTTTGACAATCAGATAGAATATCAGATATACTTCTACGACGACCTCGACAACTTCGTAGAGAGTACGGAAGTTCTTTCGGCGGCGTATTCAGAGACTGTTCACGACGGCTATGCAAGAATAGTCATAATGCCTACTAACGACGAAGACGAAAAGATTTCGCTGACGGAGCGAGTTACATACCCCGGTCAGATGACCATTAAGGTTGCTAAGGAACAGAATGTGGAGTATGTGAATGTATTTAACAAGCGTTTACAGATTGTGGATAATACATCTCATTTGAGATTTCTTCGCGGCGGAATAGAGCCTTCCGGCGATTCTTATTTGTTCAATGCTTCTGAAACATCAGTAGTATGTAGTAAGGATTTGTTAGAAGTAGACGGTGGTTCGACAGTATCATTTACTTATAAAATGTCTGATGATGTTGATACTGTTTTACAGCTTTTTGAATTTACTTATATAAAGGGTGAATTAAACTTAATAAAGACCGACTCGAACAAATCTACTTATACTCTTGATGAAAGAACTACTCATATAGTTCTCTCTTATTCATTGTATAATTCTTCTGAACATGTAAATGAATCAATCAGTGATGAGCTTATTAGCTCTTCGAATAATTACTTGGTTGTAACAAAGTAAAATAATCTGGCGGTTGGTGGGCGTGGGAACGCTCGCCAACCTTTTTCTTTTTTATTATGAAAAGTAAAATAATTAAAATATCGAGTTTAATAGTCGTTGCAATCTTCGCCGCCGTCGCGTGGATCCTTGCCTTCTCGCCGACTTCGGCGGTGTATGCTTCTGCGGACGAAACAACCGTACTTCGAGAGCTGCAAAGCGACCCGTCCTTCGACCCTGCGGCATATCCCGACAACCCCGAGGATTATTCTTTGCAGGTCATTCAGCTTGCCGAGGACAAAGACAAGGAATTGTACATATACGCCTATCAGCCCGCCCATAACAGCATAGACTTGCTTGGAACGAAAGTGTCTATCTCTTACGGCTATTCGGTCGACGGCGCAGGGCTTGAACCGAAAGTCTATGACCTGGAGCTTGCTTCCACGAGTGGCGTATTCGATAAGTACCACATCAAGGGCTTTACGCCCTCTAAAGACGGTGACAGATACTACAACATAGTGTCCATATATCGTGAGTATAACTCCGTCATAGACGAGTCTGATGAGACGTTCCCGACAACTGACATAGCATATTCTGTGGGTCAGCAGTGGTATGTCTGCGACCTGAACGGCAGCCGCCACTATGAGATGAACACGTTCAACACCATGCAGGTTGATACGGTGCTGACTGGTCCTATACTTTTTGAGGATGGTTTTACCTGGTGGGATTTTGCAAAAACCGATTATCCAACTGATTGTTGGATTTATTGTTTTAACGCTGAGGATTATAAAATTAAGCATATATATGACGCTGTATTGAATTATTCAATTCGTGACGTTAAAGACTCTTATTTCGGCGAAAATGGAGAGCATAGCTATACATATTCAAATGACCGTAAAAACCTTATACTCAGATTGGAAGATACAGATGTAATGACGTATGTCGGGACGGGTATTGGTGCTAAAGATTTCGAGTGGAATAGAATTTTGTCTTCTACTGAATTTTTAAGTAAGACTGAATTTCAGGGAGTTAATATTCCTGACGACTATAAAGATATGATAACGTCAAGTCAATGGGTGTTTACGTTCTTAGAGACTGAAAGGAAAGAGACGGTATCTAATCTTGGCGGTACGTTGCACGTAAATGATTATTCAGATGTCTATGACGTGGGTCTTTTGAATTTGTATTTTCAAGATTTCAGTGGAAATTATTTCGACTTAGGCGTAGTGAATAATCTTACTGACCCAGGAAATGACCCTATCGGTATCGGTGCTGCAGATATTAAAACTGCGTTTGAAGAGTTCTGGAATAACTTTACTATGGTTATAGGTTTAATATTAGGAATTATTGTAATAGTTGTATTGCTTAATGTTGTTGCTCCTGTTTCAACATTGCTAAATTACCTTATAAAAGCAATTGCCTATGTTATATCTTTTCCGTTCAGGCTCATTAAATGGCTATTTAAAAAAGACGGTCGATGACCGTCTTTATCTTAGATTTTCATACATGCAAATACGCAAAGTAAAATGAGTACTAAGCAAATAGCTAATGATACCGATATGATGATAGTAGTTATAGCTCCTGTTTCTTTGTTTTCGGCTGCTTTACTGTTTTTGTATAAGTAATTTATTATGCAAGCTGCAACTATGGTTACAATAATTGCTATCGCTGTTATGGCTAAAATATAGTAAGGCAATTCGCTTGCTTTGCCTATTCCTATATAATTACCAGGTACATTATCAGGGTCGGTTAAAAGTAAATTCAAAAACATATTTCATATCTCCTTTATTCAATTTTAAAACAATAGAGTAAAATTAGCAAGTAAAAATGAAAAACTTCAAGAATGTAATCAGAATAATAGTAGTCATCGTTATAGTCATAGTGGCAGGGTATTTCCTGCATACGTTCAACGCAGTGGGGGCATTATGAAAAAGTTTAATTACCGTCATTTAATTTGGCTCTGTGCGATCGCGGTAAGCCTCGCGCTTATCCCGTTCTTTTTTCAGTATGCTCATCTGCGAATTGTCGAAAGCTGCATAGACCTTTGGAATAGCGGCAAGTTCTACATATCAGAGCTGTTTAACCTCGGTTGGACGGGCGAAATAACAGTCAATGACTTTACAAATCAGCCGTTTGAGCTGCCCCTGAACCTGCCTAGGACGTGGGAAGAGTTCTGCGAGAATATGAGCGGATATTGGTCGCTGTTCTTCTCCATGGACAACTTTTCGGCGTACCTTGTGACTGTCAGCGACGTCTTAATGGTTATAGCTAAGCTCATCATGATAGTAACTCCTGTGTTCCTAGTTTTGTATGTTGTCCTGGCATTAAAAAAGCCGAAGTATAACAATGACTATGGTAAAGAGTCTAAGCCGCTCAAAGCGTTCAAGCGGTTCGAAAAGCGCATTTATCCGCCTGTCAGAGCGTGGGTATTGGACTTCATCGGGTTCAGCCGCGAGCATAGCGTTTATATAAAGATTTTGGCGTTAGTGTGGGTGTATAACTTCAACGGAATCAGCATTATAATATCCCTCATAGCGTATTACTTGTATTTCATTGCCGCGCTCAAGACTGCAACTATCTATGTTCAGATTGTAAAGCTCTTAATGGATATGTCGGTTATGATAAATTTTATCCCCGACATTCTATGGGCGGTAATAATCATATCGGCGTTGAACCTAATTGCACGTCATATAGCATTTAACCGTCTGTATCATCATGAACGCTGCAACCGTGGTTTCCTTAACGAGCGCGGAATATCCTCAACGATTGACGGCAGTATGGGCAAAGGTAAAACAACGATAATGGGAGATATGGCACTTTCGGGCGAAGTTCAGCTTCGTGACCAGGCATTGGAAGTCATTCTTGAGAGTGACTATAAATTCCCTGACTTCCCTTGGCAGAACCTCGAGCGCTTTCTCAAGAAAATGTTTGCCCGAAAACGCATTTACGACGTCTGGAGCTGTCGGCGCGTAATAGCTTCTATGCGTTTGAAGTTTATGTGTAAACCGCTTGCGCGTAATATCTTCGGTTATGACTATGGATATTACGGCATTAAGTATAACGACAATCTCAAGCTTATGAACGTATGGCAAGCGATAGAGGACTACGCTTGCGCATATCTGATATATACCAGGCAATGTGCCTTGCTTATATCGAATTACAGTATCCGTTCAGATACGCTCTTCGATGACCTGGGCAACTTCCCTTTGATAGACAGCGATTTCTTCAAGCGTGACAGCAGGTATATAGACAGCTTTTCGCGGCATAGTCATATTCTTGATTATGATATGCTGCGCTTGGGTAAAGTTATGGTTGAGGATAACCCGAACAAGTATGCGTTCGGGTTCGGTGTTTATGTAATTTCGGAGATAGATAAGGAACGTAAGAACGCGAATGCGACAAAGCACCTGAAGCCGACAGACCCCGAATGTAATCAGGTCAATGATCTTTTCAATCTCAATCTTATGATGAGTCGCCACGCTGTAACTATCGCCCATCGTTGCTTTTTAATAGTGCTTTCAGACTTGCAGAGGTTCGAGGAACTCGGCATCGGTACGCTCGGTCTTGGCGAGCGTATCTCAATTCAAAAGAAAAGCGATATGTCCCCGGTGTTGCCGTTCTTCTCCACGTTCTGGCTGACGGACTTAGTAAGCGGCTTTATCATAAATAAGTTTGAGCAAATCTATTTGAAGTACCGTCACGACCGCGCCGACAGTACATTGACTATGTACCTGCTTAAAAAGCTTGTGGCGAAGCTCGTTCATCGCCGAGAGCGAGTAAATAACCTGTTCGGCTGTTCGGTCTTCACTCTGAACGTCGCGGCAGGCAGCGGAGAGGAAGAGGGCGAAAAGAAAAAGTATTATTTACAGTCAAAGAAAATATATGCCGATAGATTTTCAACCGACTGTCTGATCGGCATATACGAGGCTCGGAGCGAGTTTAACAAAATCGGCATTGACGATATAAAGGAATACGGCGGCATTATGGCAACCAACGCCGAACTCCAAAAGCAGCATAGCCATTTCCAGAGCGACATAACAAAGATGACGAAATTAAACGAGGTGACAAAATGAAAGAATACTGTAGGTATAATGTTATAGACCTTGAGTCTTGTCAATCTTTGGTAATTGGTAAAAAATATAAAGATTTTTCGGGTATGACGGTCAATTGTATATTCCGCACATTTATCTTTTTTGGGCGTAAAATTCGTGAATATTACAAGCTTAAGACTGTATGCGGCAGGACTTGTGTTATCGTGTATTGGACAGGAGAAAAGGACAAGCACGATATAGGCTCTGTAGTTACTTCAAATGGTATTGGTATGCGGCTTCGTGGTCTTCGTTATACTAACGATAGCCTGAATATGAAGCTTTATATCTGGGCTTTGGGTTTGTTGTCTTATCAAACAAAATAAAAAAAGTGCAACCTTGACGGGCTGCACTTTTTAAGTAGTAATTCGATTTATTACTTTCTTTAAGCAAAGTAGAAGTACGTCTGTCTACTCTGTGTAAAAGAATGGTCGTTTTGCATGCTTATCATTATACCGCTTCATGCGGCACTTTTTGCAGTAGACCGATTTGTCTTTGCCGTAGCTCCAACCGAGGGAGCGGACGGCTTGCGCGGCGTTGTAATTTTCTGTGCTTTCTGGTACGATTTCCATTTTTCCGCAACCGTCGCATTTGCAAACATAGTCTGTACGTTTTAAACTGTATACGCTCATATTGTCACCTCTTTAATCATAGCTATGTGTTTGAAATAGTGTTCTCGGAAAGAATACATCTTTGTTGAATTCAAACTCAGGATAGGAGCAAAACCCACTAAAACCTGTGTATCCAGTGGGTTTGGCAATATTGTTTTGTATTAGCCAGTTTTCTAAATTGGGGAAATTATTAACGTCTACAAATGCGAGATATTCGTTATTAGAACTTAATGGCCATTGGATATTTTTTGTAATAATGCCAAACGGAATGTCTTCTTCTATATCTATTAACATAACAGCTAGACGACCGTTATTTAGATATTTTTCTTTTTGAGGGAATACTTTGTAATCTTTTTTTCCACATTTGATTATGTAATAATCTTTCATAATTATATTTCTCCTATTAGTCTTCAAGAAATTTATTAAGTATAAATGTGTATTGTTCTTTTGTGAGGCAATCTAGTAGCTTTAGTCGTAAGTGCTCATCTTCTGCGCTCGTGGATACGAATACTGCACATTCAAACAGGTGTTCGAACTCAGCGAGTGTGAGTTCGATTTTTACTTTGCTTTGTTCCATTGTATTGTTCATCTGGTTAGCTCCTTATATATTTTGTACAGTCATATAGCCTACGATGTGTCTTTCCCCGTTGCTGTCTATGTCTTGTAAGATGAATTTGTCGTGATATATGTCATAGTAATATGCGTTCTCGTTATTCAAGCCTTTTACAATGGTATTCATTGCTTTTACAATTTCCGCCATATCTTCAATATTATCTGCGAATAAAATTTTGTCTTGGTCGACAACAAAGTTAAATTTTTTCATTTTAAACTCCTTTCGGGCGGATAAGCCGCCGCCCGTCGGCAATTTGATTTTACGTTTTTGTGATGGTTCCTGTGCCTGTCCATACGGAGGATTCAGAAAAAATGTAGCTGTTGAAGCTGTACATATGATTGCGTACTTCAAAAAGTATATATGTACCGTCTCCGTCACATTCAAGAAGTATAATGTCAGTTTGGGCAGGTGCGAAGCCGTATTCGCTGTAAAGCGCTCTTTGAGCAATGTACTTCAGCTGTTTTTTGGTCTTGTGTTTCATTCTGTCTCCTTTGCTCGGTTTAAGCTGTCGGCGCAGCTTCTTAATACTAAGTAGGTGGTGAAGGCACCGCCTTCACCACCTTACCTGGTGGTACTCACGTTTCGGGAACTTGGTCAAGAGGACTGTGGAATAAATTTTATGCCGCAAAAGCCTCTTGACAAAGGGCACGAAATGTGCTTCTACGCCTTAGTGTTAAATCTCCCTCGCAGGGAGATATTGCGCAAAGCGCAATTTCAGAGGGTGCAGCAAGGACTCTTCACCTTTTTGCAGGAAAGCAAGCGGAGGAGGAGTTGGCGAAGAGCAAGCGGTATAGCGCGATCGCCAACTCTCCGCCGCGGCAAAAAAGAAAACCCCTCATCGAAACGAAGGGTTTTAAAAGACTTAACGAGAAAAATAATTGGGGGCAAATTGGGGGCAAAAAATAAAAAATAGTGCTTTACTATTATATAATAGCTCAAATTTTGCCCTTTTTTCAGTGTTTTGAAAGGCTTCGAATCCCGTCGCCTCGACCAAAAAAAGAGAAGGGTTTCTGCCCTTCTCTTTTTTTTGTGATGTAGTGAACAAGCGACGGGATTCGAGGGGAGGAGGCGTTTTGCGGGAGCAAAACGGTTTGCGCAGAGAGACTGGGTGCAGAGACAAGAAAAGTCGCAAACTGAACGGTGCAGTGCACCGTTCACCGGGGCGCGTCCGCTAAAGGCGCGAAGTCCCGTCGCCTCGTTCCTCGTTGGTCGTCCCCGCAACGCCTCACGCTCCGCTCGGCAGGATGCGGTCTCTCCGCGGCACACGGACAGTGGGTGACCACTGTCCTAAGAAATGAGCCGCTCGTCGCCTCGTTCCTCGTTGGTCGTCCCCGCAACGCCTCACGCTCCGCTCGGCAGGATGCGGTCTCTCCGCGGCACACGGACAGTGGGTGACCACTGTCCTAAGAAATGAGCCGCTCGTCGCCTCGTTCCTCGTTGGTCGTCCCCGCAACGCCTCATGCTTCGCTCGGCAGGTTGCGGTCTCTCCGCGGCATCGTTTAAAATAAGACGGGTACTTATCTTACGTTGTTTTGGCACTAGGCACGTCTTGCGCTTAAAATTTATTCATGCACTTGACATATCGAAAATAAAATGTTATGTTTATTCCGACAGGTATCTGTCAAAATGTTCATGATTGTGGAGGGGAGGATGAAGGCAAGATTATTTAAACTATATGCAACTGTTGCGGCTGCGGCAATGTTCTGTTCGGCGTTAGCGCTGTCCGCTTGCGCAGGCGAAACAGAGAAAGAAGAAAACAATCTTTCAGGGCGTTGGAATATTGCAGATTTTGTCGCCCAGAATGAAGAGGCAAAAAATATATATCATTCCATCTATGACGGCTTAAGCCGTAAAACTGAGTCGGCTTCCGCATATGCGGCAACGGTGGCACAAAATACCGATAAGGACGACGTGTTGGCATTGCTCGATAACTATTATGCTAACGGAGGAATAGATATCGTCAGCCTGATCAATACATACATTGCAGATACATACTCTTACAGCCAGATACAGCTTTCGCTCATTGATGAATACGAATCAGAGGCGCTTGTCGGGACTTACAACGTCGATTACAGTAACGTCGACTGGGGTGCGAATCTTGAGGTGGTCGACCAAATTGACATTCAGCTCAAAAATATGTTGCTTTTTCTGAGCAGCGTCAAGCCCGTCGTTGCGCAGTTTGTCGGCGTCAACAGTAAAACGGATAAGGCCTATATAGCCCAGACGCACGAACTCGGAAGAGACAATTCGGAGGCTAAACTCGAGTATTTCTACGACGAACAGACAAATGAAATGGGCGTTACTACCCTCAACTGGCATTACAGCCGCGATACGGGCGAGTTTACGGGGTTTGAGTATCATTATTGCGATGCGGGAAACAATGTCGTAATAACTGCAAGAGGAACAATGGACGCCAATTCTCAGCTAACATTGACGAGTGCTACCATATATACTAAAAGGGGCGTATTCAGTAATTGGAAAGAAGATGACAAGCAGCTGGTCTTCGGTTATGTTCTGTCCGAGGTTGAGAGAATCGAGGAGGAGATGGACAGACTTTCTAAGCGGAATGCTGATTTGGTCGACAGTGCGGGTAATTTCGAAGTGCCGGAAGAGCCTCGCAGCGTCACAGTCAATTACGATTATGAGATATTGAGGAGCATGATTAAAATATAATCTGAACGGAAATATTTTTGGTGCTCGTCAGAGGTATGGTTATAGTTTTCAACTTTCCGTATTGACACGTGATTGACATAAGTTAAAAAATTTTTTATAATTTACCCGTCGGCGACATTTCCGACAGGAGAAAACAATGAAATACGATACGCTGCTTTTTGACCTCGACGGTACTCTCACCGACCCGTTCGAGGGAATAACCAACGCCATAATTTATGCTCTCGGCCGTCTCGGCATTGAGGAGAGCGACAGAAACAAACTGAGCTCTTTCATAGGCCCTCCGCTCACGGAGTCGTTTTCGGAGTTCTACGGCATGAGCAAGGACGATTCGTTGAGGGCCGTATCGCTTTACCGCGAATACTATGGGGCGAAGGGTTTATACGAAAATAAGCTCTATCCGCAAATGGCAGAAACGCTCCGCGCGCTGAGGCAAGAGGGTTACAGGCTGGTTGTAGCCACCTGCAAGCCCGAAGTGTTTGCCGTAAAGATTGTCGAACGCTTTGAAATAGCGCAATATTTCGACTTCGTCGCAGGTGCAACGTTGGACGGAACGCGAACCGAAAAGGCGGACGTCATACGCCATGCGCTTGCAATGTGCGCCGTCGCCGACAGGGGGAGAGCGATAATGATAGGCGACCGCAAGCACGACATTCTCGGAGCCAGGGCGGTCGGGCTGAAATCTGTCGGCGTGCTGTACGGCTATGGCAGCGAGGAGGAGCTGAAAGGTGCAGGAGCGGACTATATTATCTCCGTGCCGACCGAACTCGTCTCTCTTATTGACAAACTGAATAAATAAGAAAAGACCGAAGGCTGAATTTTCGGTCTTTTCTTATGTCCATTAAGGTGTTTTTAAAGATTTACAAATGTTGTGTAACAATAATATATGGCAACTCAGATATCTATTCCGTCAATAAGTTCGTCAAAAGTAATGTTCAGAATATTTAAAATCTTTACAATGTTGTACAGCGACGGTTCGATTTTATTGCATTCCCATTCGCTCACCCTCTGTTGAGTGGTGTTCAGTTTTTTAGCAAAATCTGTCTGGCTTATATTGTTTATTTTTCTATAATATTTAATATTTTCACCCAATGTTTTCATAGAACAAATGTACACCAAATTTAGTGTATTTTGTTTGACATACACTAATATTAGTGTTACAATAGATAAAATCAACAAATTATGTGCTGTGTAATAATATAGGGAGGATACAATGGATTCAAACAAGAGGAAAATTAGAAAAATCGGTTTGGTTATTGGTTTTGGTACTTTATTTGCGTTGGCTTTCTTTATGATTTGGGGAATAGCTTCTACAATTATAGAAAAATCTAATTTGTCGGATGATGTTATTTCATTAATCAGCGGTTTAATTTATTGTCTTGGGGGGACGCTATGGGTAGTGGCAACTGTACTTTGTGTTAGGTATTATAATAAGAAACTAGATGCTAAAGAGGAAAAGGAAAAAGTTTTGGTGCTAAATAGCGCAAAGGATTTATTACAGGGACATAACATAACTTTTAAATGCTTTTCCGATGAAGATTATTTTTTGACTTGTGATGAAGAGCGAAAGATATATTATAAAAGTTGTAGCGGATTAACTGGACAAGCAAATTATGATGAGCTGCTTGGTGTAGAAGTCGGCATTACAGAGATGAATGTTACATTTGTAAAAAATAAAATGAACACAGATGGTGAGACAGAATATAATGTGAATTTTCTCGAGAATATAAAGATTGCTGAAGAAATTTACAGAATTGTAAATCAGTATAATTATCCTGTACCGGAACATTGCGCTTTATATAATTTAAAAGGTACTAATGGTGATATTTCAATTATTGACCCTGAAAAGGTGTTTCTGGCAAATATGGATTATTATATTTGGAACGAAGAGGACAATATTTGTTTAAGGTTGGTAGGACCTAAGGTTATACCTATACCAGCATTATTTAAACTTTTTAAAATAGTTAGAGTTCCAAAAGCATATGTATTTGAAATTTTACAGGATGGACAAGTTCATTACACCACGAATGTTAGCGGCGGCGGTTCGTCGGTAGGCGGAGCATTGTTGGGAGGATTACTGTTCGGGGATGCGGGTGCTATTATAGGTAGTCGTAAGGGTATAAGTACAACAACAAAAAAAATTGATGATAGATCTACGATTGTAAAACTGCTCAATAAAGAAAAGCGTTATTGCGAGCTTGTATTTGAGTACAACGATTATTATGCTTTGAAAACGTTATTTGAAGAAACAGTTGCAAGCGATAAAGGAGATGGCCAACCTACTAAAAGCTAATTAAAATATAGAATAATTTCTAAAAATATGTAAGCGGCTGAAAGATATTAACTGTTGCTTTTGTTATGGTTAAACAAGTTACTGTATCATGACATAATTTAACACAAATAAATAATTATAAAAATAGGAGGGAGGCGGTAGGCCTCCCCTGAATTTTTAAAGGCGATGGCGCAGTTTTGCGCTATCGCCTTTAATGTTAATTTATATCAAGCTTCGGCGGTACGTCTATGTCCTGACCGACGTACTTTCCGTCCTTTTTTCGCTGCCTGACGCACTCCGAGAGGAGGTATTCGATCTGTCCGTTTACGGAGCGGAAATCGGCCTCTGCCCAGGCGACTATGGCGTTGTACAGCTTAGGCGAAAGCCTCAGCGGTATCTGTTTTTTGTTGTCCTTATCCATTTTTTCCCCGAATCAGTACAGACTGCCGCTGTTGACTATCGGCTGGGCGTCCTTATTGCCGCAGAGCACGACTAAAAGATTGCTTACCATTGCCGCCTTCCTTTCCTCGTCCAAAGTTACCATGCCGCCGCTATTCAGTCTCTCCAGCGCCATTTCGACCATTCCCACGGCGCCGTCGACGATCATTTTTCTTGCGTCGATTATCGCCGTTGCCTGCTGCCTTTGCAACATTGCTGCGGCAATTTCGGGCGAATATGCGAGGTATGTAATTCTCGCCTCGACTATTTCAAGTCCCGCCGAGCTGACTTTGGACTGAATCTTTTCCCTTATTCGTTCGGCAACAAGCTCGCTGCTGCCCCTTAAGCTGCCCTCGTCGGGTTGACCGTCGCCCGTCGTGTCTACACCCTCTGCGACGTCATAAGGATAAATTCTGACAATATCCCTAAGTGCGCTGTCGCACTGGAGCGAGAGGTATTCCTTATAGTTGTCGACGTTGAACACGGCCTTGGCGGTATCGACTACTTTCCACATTACGGCTATGCCTATCTCTATGGGGTTTCCGAGACAGTCGTTAATCTTCTGTCTGCAGTTGGAAAGCGTCATGATCTTCAATGATATGCGTTTATCCCTGCCGCCTAACTCCAGCTTCAGGCTTTCGTTCTTGCTCGTCGCCGCAACGCTCGGGCTTACGCTGTTGACGTCGCCGCTCTGGTTGAGCTTGGTGGCGGAGGCAGGGTTGATTGCCGAGCAGAAGGGGTTTACAAAGTAAAAGCCTTCGCCCTTGAGCGTACCGTAGTACTTGCCGAAGAGCGTCAGAACATATGCCTCCTGCGGCCTTAAAATCTTGAGTCCGGGAATGGGTATCCACAGCACTAAGAGCAATACGAGGCATACTATTGCCAGCACGGCGTGCGGCATGCTTTTTATGCTGTCATCGGCGGCATAGCCGTTCATAAAGCCGTAAATCATCAGTGCTATTGCCGCTATGTATGCGACTATCACGCCGACAAGGACGGCAAGTCCGCACTTTCTGCCCTTAAGTAATTTTTCTTCCATTTAATATCAGTCCCTCCGATATTTATTTGATATCAAAATAATATCATATAATCGTAAATATGTCAATAGGTTCGCAAAAATTATATGATAAATACCTCAAAGACTGTCTGAAGCAGTCATAACGCGGCAAAAAGAGGCATAAATCGGGCAAAAACGACATAGTATATATCACCGCAATCGGCAGGGGGGATAAGGATATGTGGGAAGAACAGACGGTTTGCGCCGACTATATTGAAAAGAGGGTCAGGCGTGAAGCCGAGTACATAACCGAGACGGGCGCAACGGTGAGGGAGGCGGCAAAGCACTTTTCCGTAAGCAAGTCGACGGTGCACAAGGACGTCGCCGAGCGGCTGTGCTCGATTGACAGACAGCTCTTCGAAGAGGTGCGGAAGGTTTTGGACAAAAACCTGTCTGAGAGGCATATCCGCGGCGGCATGGCTACGCGCAAAAAGTTTGCCGTACGGGGAAAAACGAGTGAAAACGAGCAGGCAAAAATTTCATAATTTAAGTTGCGTTTTTGCCCCGACACAAATTGAAATGATAATTTTTTTGTGATATAATCATAAAAGAACATTCTACCCGAACATAAAAAGGTGTTATACATATGGCAAGATTATTGGGAATCGACGTCGGTTCTACGACCGTCAAGGTGGTGGCAATCGACGAAGAGGGAAAAATACTGTATAAATCGTACGTCAGGCACTTCGCGCGCGTAAAGGAGACGGTCATTGCCGAGCTCAAAAACGTGCTCGAAAAGTTCCCGGGCAGTTACAGCGCGTCCATCACGGGCAGTGCGGGTCTCGGGCTTTCCCAGCGCAGCGGCGTTGCGTTCGTGCAGGAAGTGCAGGCGGCGTTCACGGCAATCCGCAAGTACTATCCCGATGCCGACGCGGCGGTCGAACTCGGCGGCGAGGACGCCAAGATAATATTCATAACGGGCGGCACCGAACAGCGCATGAACGGCAGCTGTGCGGGCGGCACGGGCGCATTCATCGACCAGATGGCAACGCTTCTGGATATCTCCGTAGACGAGATGGACAAGCTTTCCCTTTCGGCGGAGAGAATTTATCCCATAGCTTCGCGCTGCGGCGTGTTCGCAAAGTCTGACATTCAGCCGCTGATAAATCAGGGCGCAAAGAAGTCGGACATAGCGGCATCGATATTTCAGGCGGTTGTCGACCAGACCGTCTCAGGCCTCGCGCAGGGCAGAAGAATAAAAGGCAAAGTGCTGTTTTTGGGCGGCCCTCTGCACTTCATAAAGGGACTCGGCATTGCGTTCAAGCGTACGCTCAACCTCGACGACGAGCACGCAATCTTCCCCGAGGACGCCCCCTGCTTCATGGCGATAGGTTGCGCTCTTCATTCGGTCACGGTAAAGGAAGAGGAGCTCGGTTCTATAATTTCCAGAATAGAAAACGCCGCAGGCAGCGACGAGATAATAACGGGCGAACCGCTGTTCAGGGACAAGCGCGAATATACCGATTTCGTCGCAAGGCACCGCGCCAAGAATCTCGAATTCTGCGAGATTGAAAAGTATACGGGCGGCGCATATCTCGGCATAGACAGCGGCTCTACGACGACTAAGATTATACTCATCACTCCCGATTGCAGAATACTCTATTCGCACTACCAGTCGAATAACGGACAACCCCTGGACATAGTAATCGAAAAGCTTACAAAGGTGCTTTCAAAGTTCGGCGACAGGATAAAAATTCTCGGCAGCGCGACTACGGGCTACGGGGAAGACCTCATAAAGGCGGCAATCAAGGCGGACTTCGGCATAGTCGAGACGGTGGCGCACTTCAAGGCGGCAATGCATTTCAACCCCGACGTGGACTTCATAATAGACATCGGCGGTCAGGACATAAAGTGCTTCAAGATAAAGAACGGCGCGATAGATTCCATAATGCTCAACGAGGCGTGCTCTTCGGGCTGCGGTTCATTCATTCAGACGTTTGCAAAGGCAATGGGAATGGAGATAGGCGAGTTCGCGCAGAAGGGACTGTATGCCCCTCACCCCGTCGAGCTGGGTTCGCGCTGTACGGTGTTCATGAACTCCGCCGTAAAACAGGCGCAGAAGGAGGGAGCGAGCGTGGAGGATATCTCCGCAGGTCTGTCCTCGTCGATAGTCAAGAACGCCATATATAAGGTTATAAGGGCGGCGAGCGCCGACGAGCTGGGCGACAACATCGTCGTTCAGGGCGGCACTTTCCTCAACGACGCCGTTCTGCGCGCGTTTGAAAAGGAGACGGGCAAACAGGTCATTCGTCCCGGCATCGCAGGGCTTATGGGCGCGTTCGGCGCGGCTCTTTACGCCAAGGAAAACATATCGGGCGAGAGCAAGACCATAACGCTCGAAGAGTTTAAAAACTTCAGCTATAAGTCCATGGCAACCAACTGCCACGGCTGTACGTCCAACTGCAACATAAACATAATAACTTTCAGCGACGGCCGAAAACTTGTCTCCGGCAACAAGTGCGAGAGGGGTGCAGGCTTAAAGCCTGCGGGCGACGAGCTGGACATATATGCATACAAGCAAAAGCGCCTTATAGAGTGCGTAAAGGGCACCAAGGGCGCAAAGGGCAGGGTCGGGCTTCCGCTTCAGCTGGGCATGTACGAGCAGTTGCCCATATGGGCAGGCTTTTTCGAGACGCTCGGCTTCGAGGTGGTATTGAGCGACAAGTCGACCCGTCAGCTGTATTTCCTCGGTCAGCATACCGTGGCAAGCGACACCGCCTGCTATCCCGCAAAGCTCATGCACGGGCACATAGAGAGCCTTCTCAATAAGGGCGTGGACTTCATATTCCTGCCCTGCGAGAGCTACAATATCGACGAGCACTGCTCGGTAAACCACTACAACTGCCCGATAGTCGCATACTATCCCGAACTCTTGAAGGCAAACAACGAGCGGCTTAACGACGACAACTTCATAATGCCCTACATAGACCTAAACGCCGCGCCCAGCACGGTGGAAAAGCTGTACCATACATTCAGAAAGTACGGCATTAAGAAGGGTGACATAAAGAGGGCGCTCAAGGAGGGATTTGCCCGACTCGACGCATATCACAGGGATGTCGCGGCAAAGGGCGACTACATACTCAAGAGGGCGGAAGATCTGGGCAAACAGGCGATAGTGCTGGCAGGCCGTCCCTATCACCTCGACCCCGAAATAAATCACGGTATAAACAAACTTCTGACCTCTCTCGGCATGGCGGTGCTGTCGGAGGACGCGGTATATGCCAAGGGCAATCTGGTCAAGGTCAACGTATTGAACCAGTGGACGTACCACGCAAGGCTGTACCGTGCCGCAGATTTCTGCGCGCATAACGATAACGTAAATCTCGTTCAGCTGGTCTCCTTCGGATGCGGTCTGGACGCCATAACCACCGATGAAGTGCGCGCCATTTTGGAAAAGAACGGAAAGCTGTATACGCAGATTAAGATAGACGAAATAAACAACCTCGGCGTCGTCAAGATAAGGCTGAGGAGCATGCTCGCCGCCATAGAGGAGGCAGGGCGCAAAAAAGCATAACCGCCGATAAGGTAAAACACTATGGAAGAAATCAGGACGACAGACTATACCGACGACTACCCCAGGTGGAAGGAGGAGTATAAATCCACCTACAAGATACTCATACCCGACATGCTTCCCTGGCATTTCGCCATAATAGAGGGGCTGCTGAGGCAGGAGGGGTACGACGTCGAAATACTCAAAAATTCCTCGCGCACGGTCATAGACGAGGGGTTAAAGCACGTGCACAACGACACCTGCTATCCCTGTCTGTGCGTCGTAGGTCAATATATCGACGCGCTCAAGAGCGGCAAATACGACCTCGACCATACCGCCGTGCTCATATCGCAGTCGGGCGGCGGCTGCAGGGCGTCGAACTATATACCGCTCATAAGAAAGGCGCTCAAAAGGGAATTTCCGCAGGTGCCCGTCATATCGCTCAACTTCTCGGGACTCGAAAAGGATTCGTCCTTCAAGATAGGCGCAAAACTCCTTTTAAAGCTCGCATATGCCGTGTTCTACGGCGATACGCTCATGTGGTGCTATAACCAGACGCGTCCATACGAAGTCACGCCCGGCGATTCGGACAGGGCGAGGGACGAGCTGGTAAGGGAGATAACCGACTCATTCAGGGGCAAGAGATACAAGAAGTTCGACGAGATTAACAGTCTGATAATCGACAGATTCGCCTCGGTAGAGCGCAAAAAAGAGCGCAAGGTCAAGGTTGGCATAGTCGGCGAGATATACGTAAAATATGCATATCTCGGCAACAATCATCTCGAACAGTTCCTCCTCTCCGAGGACTGCGAACCCGTAGTCCCCGCGCTCATGGACTTCCTGTTATACTGCATAGTAAACAACATAAACGACGGCTATTACTACGGCAGAAAGGGGCTTGTATGGCGCATATACAAGCTCGTGTACAGGATAATTCATGGCAAACAGAAGAGGGTTATAAAACTGTTCGAAAAGGAGGGGTCGTTCGAACCCGTGCACGACTTCGAGCATCTCCGCCGCTGTGCCGACAAGGTAATAAACCAGGGCGTAAAGATGGGCGAAGGCTGGCTCATTCCCGCCGAAATGGCGGCGCTTGCCGAGACGGGCGTCGAAAATATTGTCTGCGCCCAGCCATTCGGCTGTCTGCCCAACCACATTGCGGGCAAGGGCGTCATCCGTACGCTCAAGAGCCTTTATAAGGACGAAAACGTCGTTGCGGTCGACTACGACCCGTCGGCAACCAAGGTAAACCAGGAAAACCGCATAAAACTCATGTTGGCAACCGCGCGCGAAAATCTCGCCGCTAAGGAGAATAAATAAGCGCCGACAGGGCAAAAATACAGGCGGCGGCTGACAGAAACTGTCAGCCGCCGCCCTCTTTCTATCTGTATAAAAACCGTGTTAGTCAGGGCATATTACGGGGTCAATTGCGCATATGTCATAATTTGCATATATTATCACAAAATGCCGTTTATAGGGGCATAGTATGGGGGCAATTTCAAAAAATACCTTAACGTGTCGTGCCCGTAAAGACGAAAAGGGCGGCGAGCCGTAAATTCGGCTCGCCGCCCCCGTTTGCCGACGGAAATCTCCGTCGCGAAAATTTTAATTTAAACGTTGAAGCGGAAGAGTATGACGTCGCCGTCCTTTACCACGTAGTCCTTGCCTTCGCTTCTGACTTTGCCCTTTTCGCGCGCGCCCACAAGGCCGCCGCACTCAAGAAGGGTCTTATAGTCGACGACTTCCGCGCGTATGAAGCCCTTTTCGAAGTCGGAGTGAATGACGCCTGCCGCCTGGGGAGCCTTGGTGCCGTTTTTAATCGTCCACGCCCTCGTCTCCTTTTCGCCTGCGGTGAGGTAGGATATAAGTCCCAGAAGGTGGTAGCTCTTCTTTATAAGGCGGTTGAGTCCGCTCTCTTTAAGACCCAGCTCCTCCAAGAAGATTGCGCTCTCCTCGGGGGGCATCTTGGAAAGTTCTTCCTCGGTCTTGGCGCATATTACCATTACCTCGCTGCCCTCTTTCTCGGCAAACTCCTTGACTTTTACGACCAGGGGAATGTCGTCCTCGTCCTTGCCCATGTCGAATTCGGAGATATTTGCCGCATATATTACGGGCTTTGCAGTCAGAAGGAAGAGGTTGTCAAGGTAAACTTTTTCGTCCTCGGTGCACTCCATCAGCCTTGCAGGTTTTTCCTCGGAGAGGAACTTTTCCAACTTTTCGAGGAAGGCGTATTCTGCCGCCGCTTCCTTGTTTGCGCCGCCCTTTGCCGTGTTGCGTATTCTGTCCTGACGCTTGTTTACCGCCTCGATATCGGCGAGAATGAGCTCAAGCGTTATGGTCGTAATGTCGGCTACGGGGTCGATTTTATTGCTTACGTGCGTTACGTTTTCGTCCTCGAAGCACCTTACCACGTGCACTATGGCGTCGCATTCCCTTATGTGCGAGAGGAACTTGTTGCCCAGACCTTCGCCGTGGGACGCGCCCTTTACAAGGCCTGCAATGTCTACGAATTCGACGATGGCGGGGGTGACTTTCTTGCTCGAATACAGCTCGGCAAGCCTGTCCAGCCTCTCGTCGGGTACGGCTACTACGCCCACGTTGGGCTCTATCGTGCAGAAGGGATAGTTTGCAGCCTCTGCGCCTGCGTGCGTGATTGCGTTGAAAAGCGTCGATTTTCCCACGTTGGGCAGACCGACTACACCTAATTTCATGTTAAAACTTCCTCAAAATTTAATAAGACAATTATAATATATTTTTTAAAAAAATCAAATGAGTTTGAGGTATAAGTTGCCAAATTTTTTGCCGTGTGATAGAATTTAGGCAAAGGTAATAAGAATATGGACTACAAAAAGTATATTGCAGACAAAATTTCGGTGGAGGGCGTTCCGTCGGCCGACATAGAAAGCCTCATCGCCGTTCCCCCCAACACGGATATGGGCGACTATGCCCTGCCCTGCTTCAGGTTCGCCAAGGCGCTTAAAAAATCGCCCGTCGCAATCGCGCAGGAGCTTGCCGCCGTCATTTCTCCCGACGACGTCATTTCGGAGGTGTCCGCACTCAACGGCTATCTCAACTTCAGGATAGACAAGGCAGGACTTCTCCGCTCGACTCTTCTCCGCATAGAAACGGAGGGCGCAGATTACGGCTCGGCGCATATAGGAGAGGGCAAGACCATATGCATCGACTACTCGTCGGTAAATATCGCCAAGCCCTTCCACATAGGGCACCTTTCGACTACGGTCATAGGCGGCGCGCTGTATAAGATATTTGCCTTCCTAGGCTACAAGGTCGTAGGCATAAACCATCTCGGCGACTACGGCACCCAGTTCGGCAAGCTGATTTCGGCATACAAGCACTGGGGCAACAGAGAGGACGTCGAAAAGAGGGGCATATTCGCCGTCAACGAACTCTATGTCCGCTTCAATAGCGAGGCGACCGAGGAGATGGAGGCTGAGGCAAGGGAATATTTCCGCCTTATCGAAAACGGCGACAAGGCGGCGAACGAGCTCTTCGACTGGTTCAAGGCGCTTACTTTGAAATACGTCAACAAGATCTATGACCGCCTCGGCGTTAAGTTCGACAGCTACAACGGCGAACGTTTCTATACGGACAAGATGCAGCCCGTCATAGACGAGCTCAAGGAAAAGGGACTTTTGAAGGAGAGTAACGGCGCGCAGGTCGTCGATCTCGAGGCATACGGCATGCCGCCCTGTCTTATCCTCCGTTCGGACGGCGCATCTCTTTACGCCACGCGCGACCTCGCCGCGGCATATTACCGCAAGGCGACATACGACTTCTATAAGTGCCTTTACGTCGTGGCATATCAGCAGAATCTGCACTTCAAACAGCTCTTCAAGGTCTTAGAGCTTCTCGGCAAGGAGTGGGCTAAGGACATGGTTCACGTAGCCTACGGCATGGTCTCCCTCGAGGACGGCGCAATGTCTACCCGAAAGGGCAAGGTCGTGTGGCTGGAAGACGTCATAAACAAGTGCGTCGAAAAGGCGCTCAAGGTCATAGACGAAAAGAATCCCGACCTTGCAGACAAGCGCGAGGTTGCCGAAAAGGTGGGCGTCGGCGCGGTCATATTCGGCGCGCTGTACAACAACAAGATAAAGGACATAGTCTTCTCCTACGACAAGGTCTTAAGCTTCGAGGGCGAAACGGGCGTATATTGCCAGTATACCTGCGCCAGGGCTAATTCGGTAGTCGGCAAGGCGGAGGGCATGTCCAGGGAGCTCCCCGAAAAGCCCGACGTCAATGCCGAGGAATTCGAGGTAGTAAAGGCGCTTGCCGCCTTCCCCGATGCGGTAAAGGAGGCGGCGGACAAGTACGAGCCGAGCGTCATTGCGCGCTATGCCGTAGACCTTTCGCAGAAGTTCAACAAGTTCTACTTCGAGTGCAAGATACTCTCCGCCGAAGAGGGCGTAAGGGCGCAGAGGCTGGCGATAACCGACGCGACGCTCATAACGCTTAAAAACGCTCTGTCCCTTCTCGGAATAGGCGTTCCCGAAAAGATGTAAATATGTATAAGGCTATACTTTTCGACCTCGACGGCACTCTGTTGGATACGTCGAGGGATATAAATGCAGTACTCAATGACGCTCTTTCACACTTCGGGCTGGCAAAGATAAGCCTTTCCGATACCTTGAGGTATGTCGGCAACGGCGCGCGAGAGCTCGTCCGCCGCGCCATAGGCGTTGAAAATGCGGGGCGTCTGGACGAGATAAGCGACTATTACGTCGCCGAGTTCGACAAGTGCGACAACGAGCGCGCAACCATATACGAAGGCGAGGCGCACGCGCTTAGGGCGTTCAAGGATAAGGGCATAAAGCTCGGCATACTTTCCAATAAGCCACAGGCGGCGGCAGAACACGTATACGAGCTGTTCTTCAAAGAATACTCCTTCGACTTCGTTCAGGGGCAGAAGGAGGGGTTCGGCTTAAAGCCCTCGCCCGAAGGAGTGTATGCCGCACTCTCCGCACTTAAGGTCAAAAAGGAGGAGTGCCTGTTCGTCGGCGACGGCGAGACGGACGTTAAGACGGCTGAAAATGCCGGCGTAGACGGCGTAAGCGTGCTTTGGGGTTTCAGGACGAAGGCGCAGCTCGAGGCGGCAGGCGCGAAGAGATTTGTCGAAAGCTTTAATGAGCTGGAAAAACTTGTCTTGTGCGAATAAAAATTTTACCTCGTTTTCACAATATTTTTGATTGCTGTTGTTGCTAAAATTATTTAACTATGGTATAATAAAATCACAAAAAATAAAACCAATATGACAGGAGAAATTCAAAATGAAAAGATGTTCCGTATGCGGCGAAATTCTCGCCGATGACGTAGTTGAATGCCCCGTTTGCCATGCAAAGGGCGATAAGCTTGTTCCCATCGCTGAAGAAAAGAAGGGCTTTGCCTGCGAGCACCACGTAGGCGACGGCGTTGTAGAGGACAAGGAAGTTATGGAAGGCCTTCGCGCTAACTTTGCAGGCGAGTGCACCGAAGTAGGCATGTACCTTGCAATGGCAAGAGTGGCAGAAAGAGAGGGCTATCCCGAAATCGCAGAAGCTTACAAGAGATATGCATATGAAGAGGCTGAACACGCTTCCAAGTTTGCAGAGCTTCTCGGCGAGGTTGTAACTCCTTCTACCAAGAAGAACCTCGAACTCCGCGCCGCTGCAGAGGCAGGCGCTTGCGAGGGCAAGCTCGAAATAGCTAAGAGGGCTAAGCAGCTCGGCTATGACGCAATCCACGATACCGTTCACGAGATGGCAAAGGACGAGGCTCGTCACGGCGCCGGCTTTGCAGGCCTTCTCAAGAGATATTTCAACGACTGATTTGCTGTCCGTGCGCAATGAATCTTGCGCCTGAGACATATTGCACAAAAGATAAAATTTATCCCCGACGGGCTTTTCCCGTCGGGGATTTTTGTAAAGAAAAACCCACCAACTATGTTGGTGGTCACCTTGTGGCTTTAGCCGTTATGCTTGTTGGGTATACAA
>CALVPT010000017.1 GCA_944354125.1 uncultured Clostridia bacterium
TTAGCACTCGGTCTAGTAAACTAGGGCTGTGCCCGAAAATGAAGAACCTCCCGCTAAGCGGGAGGGTTACTTTTTTAAATATGTAAGCAAAGCACTCGGAAAGGGGCGGCTGAAAAGGCGTTGACCGTATGTGCATTAGCGGTACTGTGACAAAATTATCGCTCATTCGATGTAATTTTTTTGTGTAATTTAGGGTGTACTATTGACTATAAGCGTATATAGTGTTAAAATTAGAATGTAAAGTTGCATATATACCTGCCCGAAACCTTCGGGCTAACGTTTTCAATTGTCAAACTACGGACGGCAGAAGGAAAATTATGGCTAAAAAAGCGGCATACGTATTGATAATAATCCTGTCGGTTTTCATAATCGGCGGCATAGTTCTGGGAGTATACGTATTAAAGAGCCAGGACGATTTTACGAAGAACATAACGCTCACCGGGGAAGGCGCGGTAAGCGAGGATATGGATTTCTCTTTAGAGGGATTTTATCCCGGTTACAGCACGAAATATACCATAAAATTCGGTTCTGCGGCGGCGCTCGGCTACGATGCGGCCGTCTCATTCGAGGAGGACGGCGACTGCTCGCTGTCCGAATATGTGTGCGTTAAAATGACGCTCAACGGCAACGCGCTTGCCGAAGGCACGCTTGAAAGCTTTTTAAGCGGTGACAGTACTTCTTTTACGCTCGAAAATCTCGATGACGGCGGCGCGATTCTGGTGCTTGAATACAGCATGCCTGCCGATGTGGGCAACGAGGCGCAGGGAACGGTGGCAAATTTCAAGCTTTCAGTCACGGCGCAGGCAAAGGGATAAGCGCCTATGAACAGCGGAAAAAAGACGGCAAAGAAAGTCATAAGCATAGCGTTTGACGTTCTCTTCGTCTGTTTCTTCATTCTTGTGGCATTCACGCTTTTCATGGCAATCTCAGCAAAAAAAGAGGACGGCGCGATGCGGTTTTTCGGCTACGAAATGCGCATAGTCGTCTCCCCGTCCATGGAAAAGTGCGACCAGACAGACGTCAGCGGATACGAAATAAAGGATATCCCCGTAAAGTCGCTCGTATTCATTCAGACTGTTCCCGAAGAGGGCGCAGAGGAGTGGTATTCCTCTTTGAAGGTCGGCGACGTTCTGACTTTCCGCTATGTATACACCTCGCAGGAGACCATAACGCACAGAATAACCGCCATATCCCCGAACGACGGGGGTGGTTATACCATAACGTTGCAGGGCGACAATAAGTCGGCATCGGGCGGCGCGCTCAGTCAGGTAATCGATACCTCCGACGCGGACAGCCCCAACTACGTAATAGGCAAAGTAACGGGCAAAAGCTTTGTGCTCGGCGTCATAATAACGGCGCTCAGAAGCACCTGGGGCATAGTCCTGATAGTCATAGTACCCTGCGCGGTCATAATAATATTCGAAATTATGCGCATCGTCGAGGCGGTCAGACGGGATAAAATGGCAAGACTGGACGAGGAAAGCGCGCGTAAGGATGAGGAAATTGCCGAACTCAGGCGCAAGCTCGAGGAGGCAAAGACGGTCGGCGGTGGTTCGTCTGCGGATACGGACGATAAATCAACATAAGCAAAAACGGAGGGGGTCAGAAAAATGTATATCGTACTCATAGTTTTTATGGCAATTGCGGCTGTCGTATGCATATTTGCAATGGTCACGGTAATCGTTGATATGGTTAAAGGCGGCAAAAACAAGGCCGTCGCGCAGGCATCGCAGCCCGTCGCCGTGCAGCCGCCCGTCGAATCGGCGGAGCCTGCCGAGGACGACGAGGCCATGTCGGACGATTCCTCGTCGGGCGAGGAGGAATACGGTGAAAATACCGTAATCATTTCCAGAACGGAAAAGAAGACGCTCGACGAAAAATTCCGCGAACTCGACGAACAGCAACAGCATTACTATGTCGAAATCGTAAAGCATGCAATGAGCAAGCCCGAGGCAAAACAGATCAAAAACGACAGGTATGAGGAATATAAGATAGGCAACACGCGCCTTGTGCGCCTGCAGATAAAAAAGAGCGGAATAGTATGCGAAGTAACGCTCGTCAACAGCGATTTCAGAAACTATATGACGGATAATAAGGTGCGCATTAAGCAGGCGCCCACGGTCATAAAAATTTCTGACGAATCCTCTGTGGAACTGGTTAAAAACGGCATAGATATAGCCGTAAGGGGCGTCGAAGAGGAGCGCGAATACAAGCGCCAGCTTCGTAACGAAAGGCGCAGAAATTCAAGACGCCAGAATACATAAAATTTTGTCAATCTTTTTTAAGGAGATAAATATATGGGTAAAAGTATAAGGGCGGCTCTCCTGTCCGCTATTATAGCTTGCCTCTGCCTCGTGCTGATTATCGGCGGTACGTATGCGTTGTTTTCGGACAGCGTAACCGTAAATAATCATCTGGCGGCAGGCAAACTCAAAGTAGGACTTAAGATGGTCGGCTATCAGGAATGCGTGCTCGGCGCCGACGGAAGTCTGGTTACGGGCGAAGCTGAAGAGACGGATATTGACCTCACCGCGACTTCGTCTGACGACCTTACCATATTCGATGCGGAAAATGCCGTGCCGGGCTGCTGGTATCAGGCCACGCTCGAGCTCACCAATAACGGCGACATAGCATTCGACTACGGCATAAGGATGATTTGGGATGAAGAGGGCGCAACCGACAAGGAAAAGACGCTTGCGGAACAGATGCAGATAACCGTAACTGTAGGTCAGGACGAGCTTGCAAAGTTCATGCTCAGCGACTATAAAACTTGCGGCAGCGCACAGAACGGCGACATATCGCTCGGCTATATGCTCAAGGGCGACGATGCCAAGACCATAGTCGTAAAGGCGGAATTCGTCAGCGGAGACAACAACAATGCCGCGCAGGAGAGTTCTGTTTCGTTCGATCTGCAGGTCTATGCAACGCAGAGAACGGCTTAAAAGTGAAAAATCTATAAAGGAGACAATATATGAAAAAGAAATTGATTTTCGGGTCGGCGCTCGGAATAATAATGTGTTCCAGCCTTATAACGGGCGCAACGATGGCGCTCTTTACGAGCGAGTCAAACGTCAACATAGCCGTAACGACGGGCAAGGTTGACGTAACGGCAACGGCAACAAAAGTTACGACATATTCAATGGGTGTACAGACTCAAGACGGCACTTTTGATAACGGCGGTACAGCAACAATTGAGGGCGGAGAGCTTATTCTTGATAAGGTTACTCCCGGCGATAAGGCAGTTGTAGCGCTTGAAATAACCAATAATTCAAACGTAGCTCACCAGCAGAGAATCTCTCTTACAGGTTCGTTAGGCGCCGAGCTTATGGATCAGCTCATCATAGGCGTGAGCGAAACTGACAGCAATTTTACATATTACAGCGACTATACTACGGCATGGACAAAGGTTGATGCGGTGACAGAACCCGTCACTACTACAATGTATGTATCTATCGAGCTTCCTGCATATGTCGGAGACGACTGGCAGGATAAGAGCTGCGAAATTACAATATCCGTAGAAGCCGTACAGGGAAATGCCGACGTAACAAGCACAACTGTTGCAAATGAGGTATATCTTGTAAATGATCAGACTGGCCTTGCAAAGGCAATCGCTGATATGGAAAGCGGCGACACGGTTGTACTCTATAGCAGCGATTGGAAAGATACCGATGCTGAAATTGCTTATGACGGCGATAAGGAGATAACCGTCCGCGGCTATGGAATTGACAATGTCAAGATTAATGCTGCTAAAGGTACCGTCAATCTCTATAACGATGCAAATTCGCTCAATGTTAAGGCAATAGCAGGCAATTCGCTCCATATTTATGGCAACATAGTCGGCGCAACTATTGCAAGCGGCCGTGCGGTTGTAGAAACGGGTGCATCAGTAGATAATGTCACCGTTGAACCGTCAGCAGAAGCAAATGCCACAGTCGAAGTTTTGCAGAAGGCAACTGTAAAAACCATTGCTGTTAATACTTCGGCGCCTAACACCTCTGCCGACGTGGTGATAGCCGAAGGTGTAGAAGTTATCGATATGACTGTTGAAGGGAGCGGCGATGTAACTCTTGACAACAGCGGTACGATAACAGATACGACAGTTGGCGATAGTAGTTCGCTGAAATATGTGGTCAGGACGGCTGAAATGCTCAACGATTTATTATCGCAAGGTGATTCTATAATGCTGGGAGCAAATATAACGGCTGATGCCGTTGTCCCTGAAGGCGTTACTGTAACCCTTGACCTTAACAGCTACAAACTTACCAATGTGTCTGATCATACCATTGTTAACAATGGTGTACTTGAAATTAAAGACTCAGCAGGCGGCGGTATTGTAGATAATATCACGCATGCAAAAGCGGCGATTTACAATGCTCAGAGTGCGCAGACTGTTCTCAATGGTGGTACTTTTATACGTAGTGCAGAAAAAGGAAGTTCGACGGAAGATGATGGCAGTAACAGTTATTATACAATCATCAATTTCGGAACGATGGAAATAAATAGCGGTGTTACAGTTAAACAGGATGGGTGTTATTCAAGCCTTGTAGAAAATGGTTGGTATGACGGAAATGAGAACACAACTAAAAAACCAGCTACGCTAGTAATTAATGGCGGTAGCTTTAACGGCGGACTCAATACTATAAAGAATGACGACTACGGCGATTTGACAATCAATAATGGATTGTTTACGAATGTTGCTCAGGCGGTTGTTCTCAACTGGAATGTTGCTAAGTTAAACGGAGGTGTCTATAGAGCTGAGGGCGCTACTGATTCAATTATACTTAACGGTTATATCAATGATACAATGGATAAAGGACAGCTGTCTGTAAAAAATATCGAATACTCGGGAGCTCCTCTTTTTGCTCGCATGATTAGTAGTAATAGTCCTCATGCAGGCTACATAACGGTCTATGATGCAGAAACTTTAAAGGCAGCACTTGCTGTAGATACAGCGACGGTGATCTTGGGCTCAGATATTGGTATTTATGCAGATCCCAAAGCTTCCAATCAAGGTGGACTTGTTCCAATAGTGTCAATTGTCAAAGATACTACCCTTGTGTTGAACGGATATAAGATATATGTAGAATACGAAAAGGACGTTGAATATGCTTATACTCCTGCAATTTTTGCAATTGATGGGGCAAATGTGGTTATAGAGGGCAACGGCGTAATTGATGCTGAGGCTGGAAATAATAATAGCTATGGTATTAACATTGTAAATAGTGGATCGCTTACGATTAACGGAGGTACTTACTATGGTGCAATGACTGCAATACAAGTACAGGAAGGATCTTTAACTGTAAACGGCGGGTTCTTTGATCTTGCTCCTACATGTAAATCACAAGTTCCAGGATATGCAAATTATGTCGTCAATTGCATAGACGCGTCATTTAAGGCAGGAACAGCGACCATAGAAATTTATGGAGGAACATTTGTAAATTGTGATTATTCAAAGGATCCTGAAGGTGCTGGTACCTCTTATGTTGTTGATGGATATGTAGTGACTTCGAGTAAACAAGATAACAATGAAACTTGGTATACTGTTGTGCCCGAGGAAACTGCAGAATAATTAAAATCTAAAACTTATAAATCAACGCACCGCCGCTGGAGGAGAAATCTTTCAGCGGCGGCTTTGCATTTTTAAAAAATAAATTTGACGATCTCAATGAAGCCACTATTTATATTTCACTATTGACTGAAAGGCGGCGGTGTAGTAAAATGTTAGGGTAAATATTCCATAGCGTAAAACCAAATTTGCGCTCATTATCAAGAGGTTAAAGAAGATGTTGACGGGAATAATAGCAGCAGTTGTAATAGCGGTCATTTTAATAGCTGCGTTTTTGTGGATATGCCTTAAAAATCCCGATAAGAATCGGCTACAAACGATAGAAAATTGTACGGGGTTCGTGCGCGCATACGGTCGCAATCTGTACGACGGACAGGGCAGAATTTTAAAGCTCGTCGGCGTGAATCTTGGCAACTGGTTCGTGCAGGAATTCTGGATGGCGGTGAGCGAAATAGGCAGCTTCGACACGGGAATATATACCCAGACGAGGGGACGCGCCGCAATGAAGGCTAACCCGAGCTTAAGCGAAAATGATATTACAAACCTTGAAAAACTGTACATAGACAGCTACATAACCGAGGACGACTTCAAAAACATTGCCGCGCTGGGACTGAATTGCGTCAGGGTGAATTTTACATACCTTACCTTAACCGACGGTGACAAGCTTAAAAAAGACGCTTTTGAAAAGCTCGACTGGGTCATAGAGCAGTGCGCTGAGAACGGGCTGTATGCCATACTCGATCTGCACGGCGCAAGGGGTTCTCAGAATATGGACATTCACTCGGGCAACGACGCCGACTTCGACCTCTTCCCGAATGCCGAAAACCGCGCTCATACGATATGGCTCTGGAAGGAAATAGCAAAGAGATACAGGTCAAATACGACAGTTGCGGCATACGATCTCCTCAACGAGCCGCGCCGCGCTCCCTATAAATTCAGCGGCAAGGCTCAGTTCGACTTCTATGACGAGCTGTACCGCGCCGTCCGCGATGAGGATAAAAATCACCTCATAATGATGGAATGCTTCACCTTCCCCACTCACGGAGTGTCGCCCAAAAAGTACGGCTGGCTCAATGTGGCATATTCCTACCATATCTATAACCTTGCGCCCGTAACGCAGAAAATGTGCCTGTACTTTTACCGTGCGCTTACAAACCTCAAGGGCTATAACGTCCCCATTATCGTCGGCGAATGGAATGCCTGGAATAAATTCGGCGACTGGCAGAAGAGCATGGACTTCTTCGACAGGTCGGGTTGGTCATATATCTCGTGGACGTATAAGACAAATAAGTACCTCTATAAGAAGAGAAAGGACAGGACGGCATACTGTTGGGGCGTGTTCGAGCTGGATATGCCGCCCGTCGACCTCTCTTTGGCTACATATGATGAAATTGCATCGGTCTGGGGTGCAGTCTCTACCGCTGACGCAAGCAAGTCGTTGGTATACGACGTTTATATGTCGCGTTTCGGCGGCAAAGACGGGGATAAATGATGTACTACAACGTAAGGCGCGCCGAAATGGCAGATTTTGAAAGGATATCGGGCATATATGCCGAGGCGCGGCGCTTCATGCGCGAGCACGGCAATGCCTCGCAATGGGGCAATGACAGACCATCCGAGGAGGAAGTCAAGACGGACATATGCCTCGGCAGGCTGTACGTCATCGTCGACGGCGCGGAAATATGCGCCGTCTTCGAGCTCAATTCCGACGGCGACGAGTGCTATCGCCGCATAGAGGGAGAATGGCTGTCGCCTCTTCCCTATGTCGCGATACATAAGGTCGCAAGCTCGTTCAGACACAGGGGAATGCTTCACCGCATAGTGCAATTTGTCAAGGAACGAAGCGGCCATCTTAAGATAGATACCCACGCAGACAACCTAGTCATGCAGAATGCGCTGTCCAAGGAGGGGTTCAGCCGCAGGGGCATAATTCACCTTGCGGACGGCTCCCCGAGAATTGCATACGAATATTTTGCAGGCACGGGAGAAGGTAAGGGAGGAAGAGATGGAACTGAGGGTGCTTAAATATTTCCTCACCGTCGCGAGGGAGGAGAACATAACCCGTGCGGCGGAGACGCTGTTCATAACCCAGCCGACGCTTTCAAGACAGCTTGCAGAGCTTGAAGAGGAGCTGGGCACAAAGCTCTTCGTGCGCGGCAAAAAGAAGATAACGCTCACCGAGGACGGAATGCTTCTGCGCCGCCGCGCGGCAGAAATGATGGAGCTTGAGGAAAAGATTGAGAGGGAGTTCGGACAGTCGGACGAAAATCTGAGCGGCGTAATAACCATAGGCGCGGCGGAGACAAAGGCGGCGGAGCTGCTACCTCGGTTAATCACCTCTTTCAGGGAAATGTATCCTGCAGTAACCTTCGACATATATTCGGACATTGCCAGCCACGTCAAGGAAAGAATCGACAGGGGGCTTGCCGATATAGGACTGCTTGTCGAGCCCGACGAAATAGACAAATACGAGATATTAAAGCTCGGCATAGACGACAGGTGCGGCATACTCATGAGCGCGCAGTCGCCGCTCGCCGCAAAGCAAAGCATCAGCATAGACGACCTTGCGTCTCTTCCCGTCGTGGCGAACAAACGGCCGTCCATACAGGCATTTTACCGCAACGCTTTGGGCGAGGGATACGACAGACTGAACGTCATAGCCACATTCAACCTCATCAACAATGCGGCACACTTCGCGCGGCAGAATCTCGGCTACGTGTTCACGATAGAGGGGGCGCTCAACGGCGAGAACGCAGACGGCACGGTTTTCAGACCATTTTATCCCGAACTCAGGCAGTCTGCCTTCCTCGTATGGAAAAAATATCAGCCGCTCAGCCGAGCCGTCAAAAAGTTCATAGAGCACTTTACAATGCTCGCAGGGCATAGCGCGCCATAAAAAACAGGAATTTTACATATCATAAATCGCGGAGTATAATACAGGTACAGACTTAAGTAAAGCAGGTGCCTGTATTTTTTTGCGGAGGCGGTATGGACATTGATAAGCTGTGCGCGCAATATGCGCTCAATGAGGAGGAAATATGCTGCCTTAAAAGCTGCGGCGCGCTTAAGGGTTGCGGCGAACCTTCGGCGGAGGAACTCGACGCGCTCAGCATGGCTGTTCTGCTTAAGGGGTGTGGCTGCGACCTGCAAAATATACAAAAATACTTTGCCCTCGCCGACGGCGCGGGCGGAGCAGGTGCACGTGCGGCGCATCTTAAAAGGCTGAGGGCAAAGCTCTTGGAGGAAGTAAGACTAAGATACGCATATATAGACAAGCTAGACTATATCATCCGAAGTCTGGAGGGGATATAAGTCGTCTTTATGGGAGGAAATATGGACAGAACGGAGCGTACAGAGAAAAAATTTCAGCAATTATTTGGCGGTCAGCCGACAAAAAACGAGGGCAACGATGCGGAGTTCATGCGCATACTTCAGCGGTTTATCTTCGGCGAGGTGTGCTATGTCGGCAGTCTTTCGGACAAAATGCGGGAGCTGGTCACTATAACCGTGCTTACGGCAAAAAGCGCCCTGCCGCAGCTCAGGGCGCACGTGGGCGCCTGCCTCAACATAGGTTTAAGACCTGAAGAGATAAGGGAGGCGATATATGAGTGTGCGCCGTTCATCGGATTTCCCGTCACTCTCAATGCAATCGCGGCGATGGACGAGGCATTCGTGGAGAGTGGCGTATCTCTTCCCCTTGAAAATGCCCAAACCGTCGGGGAGGAAGACCGCCTTTCAGTAGGCGAAAAGCTGCAAAAACCCGTCTACGGCGACGAGATAGCAAAAAGGTATGCGTGGTTGCCAAGCGGATTCGGCGAGGCGCTGCCGCGCTTTCTTACGGGGCTGTGCTTCGGCGACTTCATGTCGAGAAAGGGACTGGATGTCAGGACGAGGGAGCTGTTGACAGTCGTGCTGCTTGCCGCAATCGGTGGAGCCGAAAGACAGGTGAAATCGCACATCGCAGGCGCTTTAAAGGCAGGCAACAGCCGCGAAGAGGTAATCTGTGCGCTCGTGCACGCCATGCCGTATATGGGCATGCCGCGCCTTTTCAACGCGCTCAACTGCGCCGAAGATATACTCAATGTAAAGGAGGACTAAATATGGATAAAAGTCAGTTCGATGCTCTCAACGTCTTCGGACAGGGGGAGGAAAACAGCGCATATGCGCGTTACTTTACAGGTAAATCCTATCTCAATCCGCTGACAAAGCCGGGGGAGGGCAAGCCCTTCTTCGCCAACGTCACCTTTGAGCCCTCGTGCCGCAATAACTGGCACGTTCACCGCGCATCGCAGGGAGGCGGACAGATACTTCTGTGCGTCGCAGGCAGGGGCTGGTATCAGGAATGGGGCAAGGAGGCAATGCCCTTAAAGGCAGGCGACGTCGTTGAAATTTCCGTAGGCGTAAAGCACTGGCACGGCGCGGCGGCGGACAGCTGGTTTTCGCACATAGCCGTAGAGGTGCCCGGCAAGGACGGCTCCACCGAGTGGCTCGAGCCCGTCTCCGACGAGCTGTATAACAATCTTAAATAAAGTCAATGCGGGCGGCTGAGAACTCTCAGCCGCCCGCGTTTTAAGTTTATAATATGCCTTAATCGGGGCATAGTATGGGGGCAATTGCATTTATGCCCTTTTTTTGCACTTTGCGGCAAGCCTTATTGCAAGCTTTACCAGCTCGCTTAGAATGACTACGCTCAGGGCGAGGGCGATAATCTTCAGCCACGTGATAATGCCGAGGGGCACGGTGCCGAAGAACGCGCCTGCAAACTGAATGATTATTATCTGCAATGCAAAGGTTGCGCCCATTGCTATGAGCATGGGTTTGTTCTTGGTGAGGTGTCTGAATATGCTCTGGCTGTGCAGCTCCCTGCAGTTGAACGCGTTGAAGAGCTGGAAGAGCACGAACAGCGTAAAGAGTACCGTGCCCGTTTCCTCCTCGCGTACGCCTAGGAAGTTGAAGGCATACTGCGTCAGTATGATGAGCGATATGAAAATGCCCGTTGCGAATATCCTTATTATCATCGGCTTTGTCAGAATGCTCTCGCTTCGTCCCGTCGGTTTTCGCTTCATGAGGTCGTCATAGTTGGGCTCTAAGCCTAAGGTGAGCGCGGGAGGGCCGTCCATTATTATGTTTATCCACAAAAGTTCGAGCGCGGTGAAGGGCGCCTCAAGCCCTATTAGTATGGAGACGAGCACGACGAGCACGGATGCAACGTTTACCGTCAGCTGGAAACTTATGAATCTCTTGAAGTTTTCGAATATGTTTCTGCCCCATTCGACCGCCTTGACTATCGTCGCGAAGGAGTCGTTAAGCAGCACGATGTCGCTGGCTTCCTTGGAAACTTCTGTGCCCGATATGCCCATGGCAATGCCTACGTCGGCATTCTTGAGCGCGGGGGCGTCGTTTATGCCGTCGCCCGTCACGGCGACAACATTTCCCTGACCCTTCAAAAGGTTGA
This sequence comes from uncultured Clostridia bacterium, assembly GCA_944354125.1. Classification (GTDB taxonomy): domain Bacteria; phylum Bacillota; class Clostridia; order Christensenellales; family Borkfalkiaceae; genus Coproplasma. Next base: position 11,022 of record CALVPT010000017.1, read on the forward strand.
CCACTCTCATCTTTATGGTGGGAGTGCTGCGCGCGATTACGCATATTTCGGGGAGCTTTTTTATGAGCTCCTCGTCGCTCATTTCGGCTATGTCCTTTGCCTCTACGGCGATGCCGCCGTCCTTCAAAAGCTCCAGCTCTTCGGCAATCGCCCTGGCGGTTACTATGTTGTCGCCCGTAAGAATCTTTAAGGAAATTCCTGCCTGTCTGCACTTTTGCACGGCGTCGTATACGTCAGCCCTTAAGGGGTCTGCAATGGCGGCAAATCCGTCGAAAATAAGGCGGCTTTCAAGCTCCTTATGGTTGCTCTCCGCCGAGTAGTCAAAGCCGTCCTCCAGCGGCCTGTGCGCAAAGGCAATTACTCTCATTGCCTTTTCCTGCGCCGCAACTATGTTCTCCTCGGCTTTAATTCTGTCTTCTTCGGATATGTCGCACATCGAAAGTATGCTCTCGGGGCTGCCCTTTACGAATACCGTCTTTACGCCGTCTATAAGCGCGACGGTCGTCATGTGCTTTTCCTCGGACGAGAAGGGGATAATGTGCAGTATCCTGTGACTTTTTCGCTGTTCCGAATAGTTGAGGTTTACCGATTTTCTAAGGCGCGAGTGTTCGTACATATTTAAAAGGGCGCACTCGGTGGGGTTGCCTATGAACGAGCCGTCGTCGCCCAGGTCGGCAGTAGAGTTGAGACATATGTTATAGGCGAATGCGACGTCGTTGAATGACTCTGCGTCGCCCTGCCACTGACCGTCGAAGAATGCCTTTACGGTCATCTTGTTTTCCGTAAGGGTGCCCGTCTTGTCCGAGCATATGACGTTTATGCAGCCTATCGTCTCGGAGGCTATCATCTTCTTGATAAGCGCGTTCTGTTTCGATAGCTTTATTATGTTTATCGAAAGGGCGATTGCGACAATGGTAGGCAGACCCTCGGGCACGGCGGCGACTATCAGGACTATGGCTGTTATGAATGCGTCCAGTACCTCTTCGAAGAGAAGGCCGTCGTGCAGGGCATAGCCTATTATCTCTGCGACGAATACGATTATCGCTGCCGCAACGCCTATTATGGTTATGAACTTGCCGAGTTTGCCCAGCTTTTCCTGGAGGGGAGTGGCGGTCTTTTCGGCGGTGCTCAGCGCCCTTGCAATTCTTCCGAATTCGGTATTGTCGCCCGTCGCCGTAACAAGCGCCTTGCAGTTGCCGCCCGTGACGAACGTACCGCTGTATATCATGTTAAATCTCTCTGCAAGCGGCGTCTTCGGGTCGGATATCTCAAGTTCGGCGTTCTTGTTTACGGGCACGCTTTCGCCCGTCAGGGCCGATTCGTTTACGGCTAAGCTGTTGGTGTACAGAAGGCGCGCGTCGGCAGGTATCTTGTCGCCCGTCGACAACAGCATTATGTCGCCCACGACTATGTCCTGCTGGTTTATGAGTATTATTTTGCCGCCCCTCAGCACCTTTATGGTGACGTTGTCGCCCATCCTGGATAGCGCCTCGAACGCCTTTGCGCTCTTGCCCTCCATGACTACGCTTATCGTTACGGACAGCGCTATTGCCACGAATACGCCTACGCATTCCATAAAATCGGCGTTTCCGCCCGTTGCCGCGTGGAAGATGTTGACGCCCAGCGCGATGATTTCGGCGGCTATCAGCATTAGCAGCATGGGGTCCCTGATTGCATCTAAAATGCGGTGCCAGACGGTCTCGGGCTTTTTGCCCGTCAGCTTGTTCGCGCCGAATTCAAGCCTGTTCTTTTCCACCTGTTCGTCGCTCAGGCCGTAGTTCTGGTCAGAGCCCGTCTCTTTTATAAGCCGTTCTCTGTCCTCGGTAAAATCGTTCATAAGTTTCTCCTTGGGTTATTTAACAAAAAAGCCTGCGCACGTATTACCATGCGCAGGCAAAAAAATAAAGACCACGCATGACAAAGCATACATGAGTCTCGTTAATTAAGATAAGCCAGACCTCAAAGGCCAGGGTTGTTGACTTATCACACCAAAATGTGCAAACTACTCCCTCAATCGGGCGATTAAGTTATGTTAAAATGATATAAAATTGCGCCGCCGCTGTCAAGCGTTTGAAGGGCGAAACTGCCATAATTTTTAAGTTGCGGCAAAATTTTTTTCTGCGTCCCCGACGCATTCACGAGAGTATGAAACGGGCTGTGCGCGTCAAGGTTAAAATAGCGGCGCCCCGAACTTTCGGGGCGCCGCGCAAAATATTGTCGAAAATTTAGCGTTACTTTGTCGACTTTGTCTTTCCGTCTCCGATTTTCCCCGTCTTTTCGCTGGCATACAGCAGCGCTACGAGCGCCGTATACATAAGGGTGGGGAAGAGGTAGAATATGTGGTTGTCTAAAAGGCATACGGTAAGGAATACGCCGAGTATAATCGCAAGGAAGATGCGCTCTCTGGTTATGTTCTTGATAAACGACCATATGGTCTGCAACCTGTGAACTATGTAGGCGATAAGCCCGACTATTCCGCATCCGCCGAGCATCTGCATGAACGTGTTGTGGTACATTCTGGGAATTATTTCCAGTCCCGCAAAGCCGGGATCGAGGTCGTCGATGTTGCCGCCGAAGAAACCTACGCCGAATACGGGATAATCGAGGAAGTTCTTGAACGCCCTCTCCCAGAGGATGAGTCTGCCGCTGCCCGTCTCGAAGTTATCGCCGACCGAGTTGAAGTAAATTATGAATTCGTCCCACATTCCCAGTATGCAGGCAAGCACGACTACCGCGGCAAGCGCAATCAGCACGGCGTTTATCGACCGTTCTATTCCCTTGACCGAGCAGAGCAGCCATATCACGCAGGCGATGCCTGCAACGGCGGCGCCTATCATGCTCTGGCGCGACATCGTAAAGAATGTCACGGCTACGTTCAGAAGTCCGACAATGGTATATATCCAGCCGTGTCTTTTTCTTATTGCCATATAGAAGGAGGCTGGTGTGCACACGCAGAACAGCATGCCCATATTGTTGTACATGCCCCAGCCGAAGAATAATTTTGACCTTATTACTTTTCCGTCGACTATCAAACCGTCATAGGTCATGTATGCCACGAACAGCTCTGAGGCGAGCACGACGAACAGGCAGATAAAGTAAAACGCAATCTTTTCGAAGGTGGTGTCGGTTATCTCGACGTTGCTTGTCAGCAGCATGAACACGCCTATGAACATCGCCGAGAGGAATACGCCGTAAAGGAGGTTGAGGGGGTCATATTCGCTGCTGAACGCGCCGTTCAGAAGGAGTGCGGCGGAAAATGCACATATGCCGAAGAGCATGGGCGAGGGCTTGAACGCCTTTGTCGCTATGTTATACCAGACGCGCACGACTAGCGCGATGACCGCAACCGAAATGACGGCGATTATCTGTCCCAAAATCTCGGGGCGGAGGAAGTAGTCCGACTGCTCCCCGAGCGGCGAAGGGCTGTTCTTAAACGAGATTATGATGTGCATGAACAGGAATAGCGCAAGCACGGGTGTCAGGTCCCTGCAGGTTATGAACATTGCTGTGGCTACAAAGCCGAGGTACCATATGGTAACTACGTCCCAGCCGAGGTAGTAGCATATAAGAATTACAAGTGCGGTGACGACGGGGAAGAACTTGGAACCAATAAATTCCCTTATCGCCGTCGCCGTCTGCGAATTTTCAATTTTCTCCGATATCGTATCCAGGTTCATTTTATCAGCCCTTAAAACGTTATGACAACATTATATTACCTTTTTGCGCCCCTGTCAATATATGCGTTAAAAAGTAAACTTATATAATTTTGATGTTTTAAATTGTAATATTATATGCATCTGTTGCAAAATTTTGTCATATTTCACCATAATATTACAAAAATATTTCGCTATGCGCCGCGTTGCCCCGCAAGGAAAGCATAACTTGCGGCGAAAGACATCGTGCAGACAGCATAGGCTTAGTCTTCTTTCAATGCCTTTTCGTGCAATGATATTGACAGCTTGGCGCGCAGATATTATAATTACAGCGTAATATTTACGATAGCATCTGCCGCGGAGTGAAGATATGTTTGCAATATTTATGACCGCCATAAACGCCATTCTGCCCATAGTCCTTCTGATTTTGCTGGGCTATGCGTTAAAGCGTATAGGCTTTCTTACGGGGGAATTTTTAAAGGTTGGCAACAAGCTGGTCTTCAACGTCTGCCTGCCGTGCATGCTGTTCGTCAACATATACAGCATAGACGACTTCGCCGCCGTAGACTGGGGACTGGTCATATACTCTGTAATAGCCGTATTCGTCATCTTCGGCATAGGACTGATAGTCAGCGTTCTTACGACTAAGGATAACCGCCGCAGAGGGGTAATTTTACAGTGTACCTACCGCAGCAACTTCGCCATCATAGGCATATCGCTGGCCGCGTCGCTCGCAGGTCATGCCGCAGGCGCGCAGGATACGGTCAACGGCGTCGTCGCCATAATACAGGTGTTCACCATTCCCATATTCAATATACTTGCGGTCGTCTCGCTGTCCGTATTCGTCAGAAAACCCGTCGCTCAGACTGACGGCGAGGGAGTGCCTGCCGTGCGCAGACATACGGAGGTAAAGGGCATTTTGCTCGGCATAGTTAAAAACCCTCTCATAATCGGCATCCTCCTCGGACTTGTAGCCGTGGGGATAAGGTATGCGGAGAGGGCTGCGTTCGGCTCGTCTGCACCCTTTACGCTGGAGGGCAACCTTACATTCCTTTACAACGCTCTCTACAGCCTCAAGCAGGTGGCAACGCCGCTCGCGCTCATAGTGCTCGGCGGTCAGTTCGAATTTTCCGCCGCCTCGGGAATGTCCGGGGAGATAGTCGTCGGCACGCTCTTCCGCATAGTCATAGCGCCTTTGATAGGCGTCGGCTGCGCCGTGCTCCTCAGCGAATTTACTGACCTTTTAAGTTTCGGGCAGACCGAATATCCTGCGCTCGTCGCCCTCTTCGGCACGCCCGTTGCGGTGTCAAGCGCAATCATGGCGGCAGAGATGGACAACGACCAACAGCTGGCGGGGCAACTCGTCGTGTGGACGAGCATATGCTCAATTTTCACGCTGTTCGTGCAGGTATTCATACTTATGTCTGTCGGACTTCTGGCGGTGTAGGGGGCAGAGTAAGGCATTCATATCCGAGAGTATATTTGCGGCAAAATGTGCAATTTTTTCAGCCGTGGGAGAGCTGTTTTCACAATGCGCGGCAAATAAAAAATTTTATTTCAGCCGCTTGACGGGCACACGGAAAAGTCGTAAACTTAGTATAGCATCAAATGGTCTTATTGGAAACGCACATCTTCGGATGATTCACGAACAACACGCTGATGCAATGTGAATTATCCGGAGGTTTTTTTATGCCCAAATCGCTTTTGCAGGAAATAACTTTTACCGTGCTGATGGTGCTCGTCATGGTCTATGCCATGATATGCTACAACATCGCTCTCAACATCGGAGCAATGACCAACGAGGTCTTTCTCCTCGCCTTCAACGAACTCTACATAATGGGACCCATAGCCTTTGTGCTCGACTTCTTCCTCGTAGGGTTCCTGTCCAAGAAGATAACCTTCCGCATCTTCAACCCTGAAAAGGATAACCCCTTCTTCATAGTGCTGGGCATATCTGCCGTATCCGTGCTCTTCATGTGCCCCCTTATGAGCCTTTTCGCAACTCTGCTCTTCAAGGACGCAGGCAGCGAGTTCGTTGCGGTATGGTTCCAGACTACGGTTTTCAATTTCCCTATGGCGCTCTGCTGGCAGTTATTCTTTGCCGGTCCCGTAGTCAGGAGATTGTTTGCCCTGCTTCTCAAGGGCTATAATGCCGCAGTGAATAAGATTCGCAAAGGAAAGAAGCAGACGGCGTGCGAGGTTGTAAGCGCGGGTCCTGCGACCGAGCAGGTGACCGTCGAACAGGCAATCGCCGAGAATGCTGTGACAACCGACGAACAAAAGAATGACGACGGCGCGACGCACACCGCATAAAAATAAATATATTGCTCTGACGCCCCTTCCCGAACCCCTTCGGGAAGGGGCGTCCTGCATATTGCGTAGTTTTATCGTTATGCGCATAAGGTTATCCGTCAAAGCGATTGACAACGCCGCGCCGTCGGTGATACAATTCAAAAAACGCGCAAAGGGAGGGCGGATATATGCTGTTCGGCAGACACATAAACAGGTACTATCTCAGATATTCGTGGATACTGCTCTTAGGCATTGCCGCGCTCGTGCTCGTCGACTGGTTCCAGCTCAAAGTTCCCGAACTCTACCGAATGGTCATAAACGGAATGAACACGGGATATGTGGGGGTCAACGGGCAATCGGTGCCCTTCGACGCGCGCTTTTTGATTGAAGAAATCTGCCTGCCGCTGATAGTCATAATTCTGGTGATGGTCACGGGCCGTTTTTTATGGAGAGTGTGCTTTTTCGGCTCGTCCATAAAGGTTGAAAGCGATTTGAGGAACAGGATGTTCGACCGCTCCAAGGACCTTTCACAACAGTATTTCAGGTCCAACAAAGTAGGCAACATGATGTCGCTCTTCACGAACGACTTGGAGACCGTGCAACAGTGCTTCGGCGACGGAATTTTAATGCTGTGCGACGCGGTATTTCTCGGCGCGCTTACCATGTACAAGATGTGGAAGATGGACGTCACGCTTACCCTTCTTTCGCTGATACCCATGGCGCTTTTAATGGCCAGCGGCGCGATAATCTCCCGATATATGATGAAGAAATGGGCGCTCCGTCAGCAGGCATTTTCCGACCTTTCTGACTTCTCGCAGGAGAGCTTTTCCGGCATCTCTGTCATAAAGGCGTTCGTAAGGGAGGCAGGGGAGCTTCTTTCCTTCCGCCGCCTCAACAAGCGCAACGAGGAGGTCAACGTCGACTACACAAAGGCGGCAACGCTGCTCAATATCACCGTAACGCTCTTCGTCGAGTCGGTAACCTGCATAATTTTAGGCTACGGCGGCTATCTGGTATACCGCGGCTCTTTCGACGCGGGTCAGCTTGTCGAATACATAGGCTACTTTTCTACGATAGTGTGGCCTGTCATGGCTGTCTCACAGCTGATTGAGATGACCTCGCGCGGCAAGGCGTCGCTCGGCAGAATAGGCGAACTTCTGGAAGCTCAGCCCGACGTAAAGGATGCGGACGGCGCGGTAGAACTTACGGGGGCGAGGGGCGAAATAGAGTTCAGGGGACTTACTTTTACCTATCCCGACGGCGAAAGACCTGCGCTCGAGGATATGAGCTTTAAGATTGCGGCAGGCGAACACGTCGGAATAGTCGGCAGAACGGGCTCGGGCAAGACTACAATAGCCGACCTGATAGTAAGGACGTACAACGTGCCTGACGGTACGCTCTTCATAGACGGAAAGGACGTCAATACGCTTACGTTAAGGAGCGTACGGGCGGCGTGCGCATACGTTCCGCAGGATAATTTTCTGTTCTGCGACAGCATAGAAAACAACATTGCTTTCGCCGCGGACAGCGCAGGGCATGGCGAAGTCGAGCGTGCGGCGGCGCTTGCGGCTGTCGACGACAACATAGGGCAGTTCCCCGACGGATATTCGACAGTGATAGGCGAAAGGGGCGTAACGCTTTCGGGCGGACAGAAGCAGCGCATTTCCATAGCCAGGGCGCTTCTGAAAAATGCCGCCATAGCCATATTCGACGATGCCGTCTCCGCCGTCGATACCGCGACCGAAAAGATAATACTCGACAATCTGCGGGATTTTCGTAAGGACAGAACGACCATACTCATTGCCCACCGCATATCCACGGTAGAGGACATGGACAGGATAATATTTATTTCGGACGGCAGAGTGAGGGCAACGGGAACGCACGCACAGCTGTACGCCTCCTGCCCCGAATACAGGAGCATAGTCGACCTGCAGAAGCTCGAAGAAGAGGGGAGGGAAAACAATGCCTGAGTACTATCCTCTCCTGATCGTCGGCGGCATAATAGGCGCAATTTCGGCGCTGTTCATAGCGGCATATGCCGCTGTGAAGTGCAGGGAAAGGGCGACGCCGTCGGGCAGAATTATGTCGGACGGACAGATTTTCCGCCGACTTGCCGTGTATGCCAAACCCTATTGGAAGAGCTTCGCGTTTATCGCCGTCTGTCTTGTCTTTTCGATATCCTTCGACGTGCTCGCGCCCCTTCTCATAGGCTATATCTCGGGCATAGTCAAGGCTCAATTCGAACTTTCGCAGCTCTTTTCGGTGGTTGCGGTGTATGCGGCTCTGCTCGTACTTTCGCTTGCAAGCACCTATATGCAGGCTATAGTCCTTCAGCGCACGGGTCAGAAGATAATTTCGGCGCTGAGGGAGGACCTGTTCAGGCATATCGAAAGTCTGTCGCACGCGCAGCTCAATGCAACGCCCGTCGGAAAACTGGTTACAAGGGTCACAAACGACACGCACGCAATATCGCTGATGTTTACCAACGTTCTGGCGACGCTCGTCAAGAACGTGTTCGTCATTACGGGCGTATTCATAGCCATGCTGTGCCTTAACTATCTTCTGACGCTCGTAGTGCTGTGCTTCGTGCCGTTCATAGTGCTGTTCACCGTCGTGTTCCGCACGTTTTCGCGCAGGGCGTACAGAAAGGTCAAGGACTGCACGACGGACATAAACGCCTTCCTCTCCGAAAATCTGTCGGGCATCAAGATAACACAGGCGTTCAACCGCGAACAGGCAAAAATGCGCGAATTCGGCGTGCGCAACAAAAAGCTCGCCTCGGCAAAGCTGCAACAGGTGTTCGTGTTCGGCATATTCCGACCCCTCGTATATATGCTGTACATATCCTCCGTGCTCTTTCTGCTGTATATCGGAGGCAAGGGGTATATCGACGGCATAGTCATTCTCGGTCAGCCGCTCACAAGCGAGACGATAGTCTCGTTCTACATGTATATAACCAAGTTCTTCAACCCCATAATCAACCTCGCCGAGCAGTTCAATCAGTTGCAGTCTGCGCTTGCATCGGCGGAAAAGATATTTGCCGTAATGGACGTCGCTCCCGGCGTCGTCGACAGCGTGGACGCCGAAGAGGTCGGGGAAATAAAGGGCGACATAGAGTTCAGGGACGTATGGTTTGCATACGTCGGCGAAGAATGGGTGCTCAAGGGCGTATCGTTTAAGGTCAACGCGCGACAAACGGTGGCGTTCGTCGGAGCTACGGGCTCGGGCAAAACCACAATTCTGTCCCTGATATGCCGCAACTACGACATTCAGAAGGGGCAGATTCTCATAGACGGCAGGGACATACGGAGCATAAAGATTTCTTCGCTGAGGCGGCATTTCGGACAGATGCTTCAGGACGTATTCCTCTTTTCTGGCACTATACGCAGCAACATATCGCTCGGCGACGACTTCTCCGACGGGGAAATTTACAGGGTGTGCGACTACGTAAACGCCTCGTCGTTCATTTCAAGGCTCGACAAGGGACTCGACGAGGAAGTTAGGGAGAGGGGCAACAACTTCTCCGCAGGTCAGCGCCAGCTGCTGTCGTTCGCGCGTACAGTAATTCACAGACCGTCCGTCATGATTCTGGACGAGGCGACAGCAAACATAGACACTCAGACCGAGGTGCTCATTCAGGATTCGCTCGGCAAAATGAAGAATATCGGCACCATGCTCATAGTCGCGCACAGGCTGTCCACCATACGCAATGCGGACAACATAATAGTCCTTTCTCACGGCAGAATAGTCGAGCAGGGCAACCACGCCGAGCTCATGCGGCTGGGCGGAAGATACTATAAGCTCTACACCGTGCAGGCGCACAGGGAGCGCCTCGCTTCTGACTGACGGTATTGACATTTTACGGCTTATGTCGTAATATATAAGTACAAACTACGGGGGCGGAGAATATGGAAGAGTCAGGACAGCGGGAAAACATACCGCAGGCAGAGCCCGAAAAACCTGTAAACAAACTGGCGGTGGCGGCGTTCATCGTTGCTTTCGTCGCGCTCGTATGCGCCGTCTTTACGCTCAGAGTGTTCCTCGGTTCGATTGAGCTCATGGGTACGATAGACGATATGGCTAAGGACCCCGAAGGCGGTGCTGGCGGCGCGGTAATTGCGACGTTCGGGCTTGTCCCGTTAATTGCTGTCTGGCTGGTGCTCGGGTTCGTCGGAACGGGTATGGCGCTCGTAAGCGTCGGGCTGGGCGCAGGCGCGGTCAGCGTCAGGAAAAGCCGCAGGGCAAACCGACTGTGGGTGGCGGCTTTCGTGATGGACGGACTGTCCCTTGTAAGCTACATAGTATGCTTTATCATTTATGCCTTATAGCAAATAATCTCAAATAAAAACGGGGCGGAGCCGAAAAAATTTTCGGCTCCGCCCCGTTTATCTTCTGTTCAGAAAGTTATAAACTGCCTGTGCGGTGACGGCGTTCAGAATGGCCGCGAATGGTCAGGCGCTTCAGGACTTTATCAGGTCCTTTATTACTTCTCCTGCGGCGATAAGACCTGCAACCGACGGGACAAAACTTATGCTACCCGGCGTCTGCCTGCGGTGGGCGGAGGAGGGGTCGGGCTGTGCGCCCTCGGGCGGTACGGGTGTTATCGGCTTTTCTGTCGAATATACGACTTTCAGCGCCCTGACGCCCCGTTTTTTGAGTTCGGAGCGCATGACTCTTGCAAGCGGACATACGCTTGTCGAAAATATGTCGGCCACGCGGAATGCTGCAGGGTCAAGCTTGTTGCCTGCACCCATGCAGCTTATTACGGGCGTTCCTGCCGCTTGGGCGCGCAGGACTATGTCTATCTTGGCTGTCACGGTGTCCACGGCGTCGACTGCATAGGAGTATTCGGAAAAGTCGAACGAGTCTGCATTTTCGGGCAGGTAAAATGCGTCAACGCGGCGTACGTCGGCAAGGGGGTTTATGTCGAGTATCCGCTCTTTCATTACCTCCGTCTTTAATCTTCCTACCGTGCTGTGCAGGGCTATTATCTGCCTGTTTATGTTGGAGGGGGCAACTCTGTCGTTGTCTACAAGCACGAATTTGCCCACGCCTGCACGTGCAAGCGCTTCGGCCACATATCCGCCTACGCCGCCTATTCCGAATATGGCGACGGTGCTTTCATTCAGTTTTTCAACCGCCTTTTCCCCCGTTATAAGGGCCGTCCTTATGAATTCTTCGCGCATTTGGTGCCGTCCTTTACGTATCTTTGCCGATATTATACCCGAATATGCGCGCCGTGTCTACAAAAATACGGGCAAAACGGCGACCCGAGCAATTTGTGCGGGCGGCAGGGTCGGGAAATGCATTGCGTTCATGGAGTGTAATTTTTTGCGCTTTGGGTTGATTTTAGTAAAATATGTGCTATAATGTCTTTAAGGACGGGAACCGCCCATTCAGGTTATGGAGGAAATTATGACTAACCAGGAAAAATTAGAACACATCAAAAGTCTTAAAATAGTGCCCGTAGTCGTGCTGAATACTTTAGAGGAAACCATTCCCAAGATGCAGGCTCTCATAAACGGCGGTCTGCCCTGCGCGGAGATTACGTTCCGCACGGCCTGCGCGGAGGAGGCAATAAAGCTGACGGTTAAGAACTTCCCCGATATGTTCGTGGGTGCAGGCACGGTCATCAACCGCGACCAGTGCGAAAGGGCTATTGCGGCAGGCTCTAAGTTTATCGTGTCCCCCGGTTTCTCCGCCGAGGTTGCAGACTGTTGCGCCGAACACAATATGCTCTATCTTCCCGGCATAGTCACCCCTACGGAGGCTATGGCGGCAATCGCAAAGGGTCTTACCACGCTCAAGTTCTTCCCCGCATCCAACTACGGCGGACTCAAGACAATCAAAGCCATATGCGCGGCTTTCCCCTACCTCAACATAATGCCCACGGGCGGCATATCGGAGGCAAACGTGCTCGAATATCTGTCCTATGAAAAGATAATCGCGTGCGGAGGCAGCTGGATGATGAAGGGGGCTCCCGAGGAGATTGAGGCAAAGACGAAGGCGGCGGTAGCTCTCGTAAAGAATGCTTGACATAGGCTTAAGCGTATATGGCGCAGGCGGTTTTCCGCCTGCGCTTATTTTAATATAATCAATAGCAAAGGTCGGGATTGCAGGACTTTTCCTGCAATCTTTTTTTGCCTTAATATGACGGCTTGAAGATATAAAATGCTGTTCGTTGCGGCATATGTGCGGCCCGATTTAAATTTTTTACTTCTATATGCAGGGCATATGTCTTGCCGCCCTCCGCCATTTTGGCGCAGAAGCCGTTGCCTTTGAAGCCTTGAAAAGAGGCAGGGGAGGACGGAAACAGAAGTCGTTCAGTCTGTTTTGCGTATGTAATCGGAGAGGTGGATTTTTGCAAATTAGTAAAGCCCCTGTAAAGCTTATTAAAGCCCCTGCCTGTTCGGCCTTTGCACTCAGCCCAACGCATCGCGTGAAGGTTTGGTTGGCAATGTCAAAAATAAGTTTATTTTAACTTTTATATCTTTAATATAATCGGTATTGAAAGTTGAAACGGCAAAAATAGGTATATGCTCTTTCGCCAGTGCCGAGGCTATATTTGAAATGATGCCTACCAGCGAAAAATCAAGCGTACCGCAGATGCGAAAGGCGCGCTGGTTTTTTCGCAGACGGTTGTATCTGCGGGAATTTCTTTTTCAGGGCAGACCAACGAACATTCTTCGTCTGTATTTGCCGCAAAATAAAATTCCCGATTCAGATCGATCCGCAAAAATCGGGGATTTTGCAGACTGCGAACATATTTTTTAAGATATAAATTTCCATGATAAAATCTCCTGTTTATTGTATAGCATTTAAACACATTCACAGTTTCGCTTAGTACGGCCTTTGTAAAACAATCTCCAAAAAAGTATGCCCGAAATTACGGAGGATATCAATTCCGTAATCCAGAATGAATGCCACACGCCGACGGCCTGAAACAGATAAGACATAATAAGCGCTATGGGGAGAATGGCAATGTACCTCAGCAGCGATATGATCAAAGACGGCATGCCTTTGCCAAGCGCCTCAAATGTTCCGCTTATTACGACGGAGATCGCCGAAACAATAAATCCGGCGCTTATGATGCGCAGGGCGACCGCTCCCTGTTCCATTGTCTGCGGAGTATCGGTAAATATGTCCATCAACTG
>CALVPT010000018.1 GCA_944354125.1 uncultured Clostridia bacterium
TCTGTGTTCGGAATGGGAACAGGTGGATCCTCTGCTTCATTATCACCGGAATGGCTCCGCTTGTTGGACTTGAAGCTGGAGGCAGTTTTTCAAAATGCTTGAAAATGAGCGATTTTTAAGCTAAAACGGCTCAAAAATGGCCATTTTTTGATATAAGAAAAATCCATGCCCCAATCGTGCCCCAAGGCTTTTTAGCCGAAAAATACTAAAAATTTACGCGCTGAACCTCTCTGAATACCTTTTTAGCATTTCAACCACATCATCTCAATTTCTCTTATAGACATTTCCCCCATTCTTGTTGCAACTAAAATTACACATTTTTATATAAATTAAAGTGCAAATATTGCACTCGACTATTGACATGTGAAGTGCAAAACTATATAATATTATATATGGAACTCAAAAATATCAGGCTATCGAAGGGGCTGACTCAGGCCGAGGCAGCAAAAATATTGGGCATAAGCAGGCGGACGTATATAAACTATGAGCAGAACGAAGGCAGTCTGCCCGCACTAAAACACGATTTTTTATGCCGCACATTGCAGGAATACGGCAAAATCGATGAAGAACACGGCGTGTTGACTGTTGAACAGATAAAGGGCATCTGCGCCAAAGTATTTGAAGAATACGGCGTGGAATACGGCTATCTGTTCGGCTCTTACGCAAAAGGCAAGGCAACGGAGAGGAGCGACGTTGACCTGCTTGTAGCCATGCCGACAAACGGCCTTAAATTCTTCGGGCTTGTTGAAGCGTTGCGCGAGGGCCTGAATAAAAAGGTTGACGTGCTTGACATTGGCCAGCTGAATAACAACATAGCACTCACGCAAGAAATATTGAAGGACGGAATAAAAATTTATGGATAACATAAAGGACGACGCATACTATTTAAACAAAATGCTGGATGACCTGCGGTTTTTGATAGAGCACACCAAAGGCAAAACTTACGAACAGGTTGAAAGCGATCCCGTTCTGATAGATTCGATAATGTTCCGCCTCATACAAATCGCCGAAAACAGCGACAGGCTTACCCCCGCATTCAAGGCGGAACACAGCGACCTATCGTGGAGAGAACTGAAAGGCATGAGAAACCGCATAGTTCACGATTACGGCATTATTGACCTGACAATAATTTACGATACTGTGATAAACGGCATCCCCGAAATGTACCGTCAGCTTGAAAAACTTATATAGGCCAAAACCACCGGTATGTGCCGGTGGTTTTGTGTTATCTCAAAAAATGCCAGATAAATTCAGTATTGATTGTTTTATCGCATTTTTAATCTTTTTCGTCCGTTCTGCCGAGGAGATAATCGACATTCACATTGAAATACTCCGCTATGGCCCGCAGATACTCCAGCGAAGGCAAGGTCTTCTCCCTCTGCCAATCGTAGAAATAACTGTTCGGAAATGGCATTTTGTGGGCTATTTCAGAATACTTCACTCCCTTCTCCTTGGCAAGTTCGACTATGCGTGTATGAAATGTTGCACCCGATTCCGACTTATAAAATTGCACGTCGTCGCTCTTGCCAAGCAGATAATCCAATGACAAATTGAGACAATCGGCGATTTTTATGAGTGACTGCAAGCTGGGCACAATACCGTACATCGTACCCCTGATTATTACATCTTTGCTTATCCCTGCGAGCTTAGCAAACTCGCGCTTGCCGCATCCCTTTTCTTCTATGAGTTCAACAAGCCGCCGTTGAAATTGGGGCGATAACCTCTCCTGCCCTTCCGCCATCTTTGCCATTGACAAAACCTCCCGTTTTTCGACAAAAGCAGTCATTAGGATTAACTTTCATTTCCGCCGCGGTTGAGCTATAATAATTACAGAACAACTCGCTTAACGCGACATACGATAATTAAAACTTATCGGTTATCTTGTTATCCGTATCAATATGATACGGTTTATTAAAGGCAAAATTATTCGGTTATCGCGACAGCCGTATAAAATAAAAAGACTTTGCTAAAAAGCAAAGCCGTATCGAGAGGTTAAATTATGAACACATATGAAATGATAAAGGCAGAAGCACTTTTCGAGAGAGATGAAGTATATTTCAAATTATATGCAGACAACGTAAACGACATATTTGCCCGCGCCCCGAAAGCGACAGGAACGAACAACGACTATGCCATTCTGCCGTTCAAGTACGGGCTTCAAGATTACCTTTACAAATTATACCCGCTGTTCAGACATATAGTTATTACCAAAGCATTGCCCGATCTGTTCTGTCCCCCGAATGGAGTTGAAACAGGCGACTACTACGCAAAAACACGCAGATTTATAGCGGCAATAAAACTGAAACAACTGCGACAAGGCAGCTGCATAGACAGATATATAAAAAACCTGCCGACCTTAACCGCCTACATTGCACGGCTTATAAAGCCTTACAAAGGGCGCTGCCTGCTTGCAAACAGCGACATT
Organism: uncultured Clostridia bacterium; assembly: GCA_944354125.1. Classification (GTDB taxonomy): domain Bacteria; phylum Bacillota; class Clostridia; order Christensenellales; family Borkfalkiaceae; genus Coproplasma. The sequence continues at coordinate 2,426 of CALVPT010000018.1, forward strand.
GAAGGTTTAGACTATAAACTCGCACTTTTCTCCTGCTTTATAGACATTGATTTTTAATAAAAAACATATCATGCGCGGAGACACCCGGCATGATATGTTTTTTTAGTATGGAGAAATATGATGAAAACCCGATTCGAGTAAAGTTTCAGCTAAAAAATATTATCAATTTATACGATGCGGATATTCCTGTCCTTTTCAACGACGCTGACAGCCGACATATCGGGACTGACATGCACTTTACCGGATACGGGGCCAGTTGTCTTTATGTAGAGAGTGGAGCCTGCCGCATCCACCTTTGCAAACTGTTCGGCACCGTAATCGAGTACTTCGGTCACCTCTCCCTCTATACCGTCATCGGAGATCGCCATATCATATGGCGACCATTCGTAATGAAAAGCTGTATTGAACACCTTTCTGCCCGAAAGGGCCGCAAACATCTTTTGCGCGACATCCAGCGGTGCCTTAAATTTACGGCCGCCCATTACAAATGAATATTCAGAAACCTTCTTAGTTTTAAGTTTGCCGCCTTCTTCGATCTGCTTCTTTACCCTATCCAGCGCAAATGTCCCCACAACGCTGTTTATAAGTGGCATGGGACTTATTATGTCCTTTCCGTCACTGCGCAATGTGATTTTCTTTAAATCTAATGAAAGGCCGACTTTTTGGCCCGGCTCTCCTCCGATAAGGGCAAACATGCAGTTACCTCCGATGTTCAATCTTGCAAGAGTTTTGCCATCGGTCTGCTCGCAGGACAACACCTCCGCCGCGACATCTCCGCCGACAGCTATAGCGTCAGTCGGAAGGAGCAACTCATATTCGCCGTCGGCACACTTTATAGCGTCGGGCAATTTTATCTTCACTCCGGCAAAAGTTAAGGCACCGTCCTTCACCGCGCAATCGAGATAATTATACTTAGGTATGCGGGGCAAAATACTCTCTTCCGTCTGTGCATCAAACAGGTGAACATTTTCCATTTTAAGTGCAGCATCGACAACATCTCCGCTACTGAAATTTTTGAAGCCTGCAGCTTTTAAAATTATCTGTGTGGGCGATTCGCCGAAACTATCACGCGACATATCTATATCGCCATACACGAGAGTTTCGGTACCAAGCTCTTCGGTGTGAGATATCTTTACCTTTATTGTAGTACCGCTCCCATTAACTTCGTCGGGGTCAATAGTGACATCGTCTGCACGCAAGCCTATGTAGACATTAGTTTTACCATCGAGATACTGCGGCATGACCTTTACCAACATACCATAAGGGATCTTCACGACAGAGTCAGAGCCGTTAAACTTTACTTCCACCTCCTCACCGGTCTTTTTTAACGTACCTTCAAAGAAGTTCATCTGCGGCGTACCTATAAAGCCCGCCACAAACTTATTTGCAGGCATCTGATATAGATTTTTAGGAGTATCTATCTGCTGAACATAGCCGTCCTTCATGACGACGATACGCGTACCCATGGTCATTGCCTCGACCTGATCGTGCGTTACATAGATAAAGGTAGTCTGCAACTTATTATGCAACTTTACGATCTCGCTCCGCATCTGCGTCCTGAGCTTGGCATCGAGGTTGGACAACGGTTCGTCCAGGAGCATTACCTTAGGCTCGCGCACGATGGCTCTGCCGAGCGCTACCCTTTGGCGCTGTCCGCCCGACATCTCCTTTGGCTTTTTTCGCAAATAGTCGGTAATTCCCAAAATTTCTGCCGCACCGTAAACCTTTTCGTCGAGCTCGGCTTTTGTGAGATGGCGCATTACCTGCACCGGTTCGCCATTTTTATCCGTAACGATCTTGCCGGTCTTATCTTTTTTTACATCGGCCAATTTGCGCATCTTTAATCCGAAGGCAATATTCTCGTAAATATTCATATGTGGATAGAGAGCATAGTTCTGGAACACCATTGCTATATCCCTGTCCTTTGGTTCCATATCATTTACGACGATGTCGCCTATGCGCAGTTCGCCCGCAGTTATTTCCTCAAGACCGGCTATCATGCGGAGCATTGTAGATTTGCCGCAGCCCGAAGGACCGACGAAGACGATGAACTCCTTATCGTCTATCTGCATATTGAAATCGTTTACCGCCTTTGTGCCGTTGGGATAGACTTTATATATATGTTTAAGACTTAAGTTTGCCAATTCAAATTACCCCCTTATTGTTTGACTGCACCTGCAGAGAGTCCGCTTATCAGGAACTTTGACAGTGCAAAATAGAATATTACGATGGGTACGGCAATAAATACCGAGCCTGCCGCAAAGCGGGAGAATTCCGTATCGTCGAGCGACATGAGTCCAACGGCAACAGTATACAAATCTTTATTTTTCAAAAGCAGTTGCGGCAGAATAAAGTCGCTCCACGGCCACACAAATGATGAGAGTAAAGTATATACGATCATAGGTGCAGCAAGCGGCAAAGTGATCTTTATAAAAATTATAAAATTTGAGGCTCCGTCTATCCTCGCAGCCTCATCTATAGAGGACGGGATAGTATCGAAAAACCCCTTCTGCGTGAGATAACCCATGGGAGCACCCGCAGAATAAATCAATATTAATCCCCACTGCTGATTGATAAGATTGAACTGCGTCATCATCAGGTATACCGCCGTCATCGTCATGAATGACGGAAACATACCTAAGATGAGAGTCATCTTCATCATCGTTTTGCGCGATTTAAAACGAAAACGTGACATAACATATGCCGTAAGGATAGTCAGCGTTGTGCCTATAAGGCTGCTCATGAGCGCAATAAACAGCGTATTTAAAAACCAACGCGGGTAGTTGTAAAGGTCGGTATCGGTAAACAACCTTATAAAGCTGTCAAGGCTGAACTCGGTAGGGAAGAAGCCATCAAACGAATATATCGAACCCGTCTTTGAAAATGATGCAAGCACAAGCCAAAGAATGGGAAAGAGGAAAATGAAGCATACGGCAAGAATGATGAGATATGTAATGGCAACATTGAACAGCTTTTGCGGCTTAATTTTAATCTTTTTCATTGATATGTTTCCTCCTGCTTATATGAAGGCGAAAGCACATATACCGCAAGCGATATTACTGATGTAACTATGAAAATAATTATCGATATCGCCGCGCCTATGGAGTAGTAATTGTTATCTATCGACATGTTGTATAGCCAATTTATGAGCAGGTCGGTATCGCTTGCGAGGAAATATCCGTCCATATACAGGCCGCCTCGCAGGAAATAGAAGATGCCGAAGTTGTTGAAGTTTGCGATGAACTGCGAAATAAGTACGGGCATTGTAGCAAACAATACATAGGGAAGAGTAATTTTCACAAACTGTTTCCACGCGCTGGCACCGTCCACTCTTGCCGCCTCGTACAAGTCGGAGTTCATGTTCGAAAGTATGCCCGTAGCAAGCAACATGCTGCTGGGAATGTTTAACCACGCGTTGGCAAACAGACCTATGAGGCGCGCCGTCCACTTAGCGTCGATATCCAAAAAACCTATTGCAGTTCCGCCCGCGTCGGTTATCATCTGGTTGATGGGCCCGCCATAGGAGAACATGTATTTGAAGGCTATGAGAGTGATAAATCCGGGCACAGCATAGGCGAGTATAGGAAACAGACGCCATATGGTTTTGCCCTTCACACATTTTTTGTTGAGGAGCAAGGCAAGGCCGAGTCCCGCAAAGTAGTTGAGCGCGGTTGAGAGCACTGCCCATAAGATGTTCCAGCCGAATATTTTAAAGAATGTGGGAGCGAACTGCCCGAGAGTTAAAATTCTGCCGAAGTTGTCAAAGCCCACCCAGTCGACAAGTGCCGGAGGCACTATATTGCCGCCGTAGTTGGTGAAGGCGATGAGGATCATGAAGATTATCGGCAGTATCGAGAACACGCTCACGCCGACTATGGGCAGGGCGAGCGCCGTTTTATAGAACTTCTGATTTAAAAGTTCGGCAAGCTCCTTTTTGAAAGATTTGGGATTTTTGAGCGTATCGGCCGCGCACTGTATGACATAGCAATCTTTTATATTCGACACATAAATGACCGCATAGAAAATTATTGCTATTATTGACAGAATACCCATGAGCATCATGATGACCGAGTTATCACCCTCGATGCCGTACCATGCGTTGGATTCCTGTGTGCCGAGAGTAAAGAACCCGATAAAATCGCTTGCGCCGCGCAATATGAAGTATGCAAGGAAAGCGGCCTGCACAAGCATATATAATATGCCCTTTGCCCATTGCCTGTACATAAGTTGCCCCAGTCCCATTATGAGCATTGAAGCACGCACTTTGCCGTTGCCCTCGTAGAGTATCTCCTTTGCCCCGGCAAACTTTGTCTTTATCCTCTGCGGCAGGCTTTTAAAAAACTCTGAAATTTTTCTGCCTCTGTCAGAGAAGAATCCGACGATCTTTGATTTTGCACTCTGCTTTGTCAAGTTTTCCATTATTTCCCTCCCGTCATTGCAACGTAAAGATAGCGTCATATATCTGTTGGTCTACATTTTGCAGTGCTGCCTTTATCTTTTCAAGCGTGTCATACTTGTATTCGGCAGGCGTCCTGTAGGGGTCTTTTGCTATATCCTGGAAAAATGTCTGAAGCGGCGTCCATATCTGTGCGTTTTCCTTTATGGACGGCATTACGACTATGTTGCCCTCTTCGAGATTGGCGTTTATTACCTCCGAAAGTCCGCCGACGTCGGAGGCGACATCGCTGCGGGCGGGAACTATGCCGAGCAGCTCGTTCCTGCGACTTATCATCTCATAGCTCGTTGCAAAGTTGACAAACGCGAGTGCAGCATTAGGATAGTCAGTGTATGAGCTTATAGCATATCCGTTTACGCCGCCCATCATCTTGCTCTCTATAAAGCCCTGACTTTCGTCCTCCAAATCGCCGCTTACAGGCAGTTTAGGGATATCCGCCGTGACGAGGTTTTCGGCTATAAATTCATCGGAATATCCGTCCGCCTTCATCTCGTCAACGAACATCGTATATACATCGGGAGTGGTGATCGTAGCAAAGAACTCGCCCGAAGCAAGCGCGGAGTAAGCGCCCGTCGTTACCGAGTCGTCTATACACCTCTCGTCCATTATTGAGGCGAGCTGGCGAATGACTCTTCCGCCGAGCTCCGCATTGCCGGCGCTATGTCCTATATCCGTAGGATCTGTATTGTTGTTGCCGAACGTATATCCGCCGTAACTGTACAGATATCCGACCGAGAAATAAGGTTCCAAAAAGGAACGCATATACCCAAACTGCGTACCTCCGCTCTCCTCTTTGCGTTGTTTGGAAAAACGATACAGATCAGTCCAATACTCGACTATATCGCACACGCCGTTCTCATCGTCATCCCACTCCTCTTCCCAATTTTCAGGCAGAAGATCCTTGCGGTAGTACAATAGCGGCCCCTGTATGTTTACCGGAACGCCGAAGATGTTTGTCTGCCCGTCGGAAACGGCGGAATACGCCATCCACGCTTGTTCGCCGACCACGTCAAGACAATCTATAGCGTCTACCGGCAGAGGCATTATGTGTCTGCCGTCGACATATCGCATTATTCTGTCGTTTGCCTGATAGAGGACGTCCGGGCCGTAACCGTAAGGGCCGTCATTTTCAAGGTCTGTATACTGGTCCATGTTAGCGTCGACGGCAGTTATGCCATATTCGGCATATTCGGCATTAAAAGCGTCCAACAGCTCTTTCAGATAGCCCTGCTTTATGGCGGTGTCGTTTTCGAGTATGCGCAACGTTGCGCCCTCTTCGAGCTCCCCGGTAAATCTGTCAGAGCCCTGACCGGCACTCGCGCCGGCGGCAAATGCGCTGACCAATCCCAGCGTTATTATGATTGCCACGATCACGGCAATATGGGCGACCAAAGCACTCAAATTTTTACCCATCGCTTTCCTCCTTTATTTCTTCTATCAGAAAGCCCGTTCCGCAAAAACTTTGATCTTTGAAATTGTGTGAAAGAAGCAACGTCCCCATCGGAACAAAGGCTTTTTTACCTTCCCCGTTATGTATTATGAGCCGCAGCCGACTTTTAGCCCGGCGCTCCAGCACAAACAACCCGCTCTCAGAATTGAATGAAATGGTTCCACCGTCAATCTCCTCTCTTAGCCGCAAGCGGGTAAGCTCACGCAAAATATATGATATATATGTAGGAGTCTGGTCAACGCTCCAATCCATACAGCGGCGACAGTCAGGGTCGTACCCGCCTTCAAGAGGGAGCTCCGTACCGTAATATATACATGGAGCACCCGTGTGCATATAGATGAGTGCCAGGGCGCATATCAGCTTATCCTTATCCTTCTTTGCAAGCGTGTAAAATCTGTGAGTGTCGTGGCTGTCCAAAAGGTTGAGCATCATCTCGTTTACCTGCTCCGTGTTGCGGACATACAGTTCGGAGAGCCGCTTTGAAAAACCTTCAGCGCTGAATATCCCTTTTACGAAGTAGTCCAGGCATGCCTTGGTGAGTGCATAGTTCATTATACCGTCGAACTGGTCGCCATGCAGATAAGGATAGGAATCATGCCAATTTTCGCCGAGGATTATGCAGCTGCTCTTCACTCCCTTTACCGCCTCGCGGAAGTGACGCCAGAAATTGTGCGACACCTCATCCGAAACATCCAGCCGCCAACCGTCGATATCAAATTCTTTTATCCAATACAGGCCGATATCTATCAGAAATTTTTGTACGCCCTCATCGGAAGTGTTGAGTTTGGGCATGTAGTCGCATACGCCGAAATATTCATAGTTGGCATTCTCTATCTTGTCGCCGTGAATTATAAACCAATTGAAGTATGGCGAATTTTTGCCGTTTTTGACCACATCTTTAAACTGTGGAAGTCTGTCCGAACAGTGATTGAACACGGCATCGAGAACTATCTTTATCCCTCGCGCGTGCGCCTCTTCTACAAGAGTTTTAAATATCTTCTTATCGCCGAAGTGCTCGTCGATCTCATAGTAATCGCTTATATCATACTTGTGGTTTGATATCGATTTGAATATAGGCGTAAGATATATCGCCGTGATCCCAAGATTTTTAAGATAGTCTAATTTTTTAATGATACCTTGAAGATCACCGCCGGCAAAACTCTTCGGGTCAGGGATATCGCCCCATTTGAGATTGATGTATGATTTATCCTTGCAGCTGTCCCCCATAAAAAATCGGTCTATAAAGATCTCATAGAATACCGCGTTTTTAAACCACGGCACGACCGGCAATATGTCCGCCCTGTTTATGTACGGGAGCTGGAAGGAATTGTAATACGCAAGCGAATAATCGTATATTTCACTTATGCCGTCCTCTGAAAAATAATATATCTTGCCCTTATATTCGAGTTGAAATATATATACAAAACGCACATCGTCGAGCGCGAGCGTGACCGTGTAATAGTCGTAATTGCTGTCGGAAAAGCTTTTTATCATCTCTTCGGACTGCTGCACGAGATAGTAATCGTATTTATTTCCGTAAATTATTTTTACCTTTTCAAATCTATCTTCCGAGCTGACACGCAGCATAACGCGCACAGTCCTCTCGTCCAAGGCATAGCAATATCTGCTGTCCTGCAAATGTAAAATAGCCCTGTAATTCACCGTTCCCTCCGTTTACTGTTGACAAACAACAAATTATGCTGTATATTTTTTGTGTGAAGAAGAACGATACAAATAAGACAAGTTATAATAAGAAAAAAGCTACCAACCGCGACGTCGCAAAACTTGCGGGGGTTTCGGTTGCAACCGTTTCGTATGTCATAAACGGCAGAGAAGACCAACACATCTCCGAAGAGACTAAAAAGAAAGTCCTCCACGCAATCAACTTTTTAAACTATATTCCCAATCCACATGCGGTGGGCTTAAATACGCCGCAACCACAGACAATTATTATTCGTTCGTCCTCTTCCGTCTCTCCGTTTACAGAGAGCGAAATACTGTTTTTTATGCACGCTATCAGTCCCATCTGTCAGGAGCATGGCTACCAGCTCAACTACTCTATGGACAAACGCGCCGAAAGACTGGCGGCAAACGCCTGCATCTGCTTTGATATGCCGAATGAAGAATTCCACGCCCTGAGCAATGAGAACTTTATCCCAGTGATCGCCATCGACAGCCTTATAAATGACCCCGTATTTTACCAGATAACGATCGACTACGGAAAGGTTTATTCGGCAGCGGAGCAATATTTCGGCGGCATCAACTTTACTTATTGCTGCATAGAGCCGCAGAATATACAGCTGAAGAATGATATATTATCGCACTTCAAAAATGTGTTCTTCATAAATTCGACGCACGATCTGCGCGTCTGTTTTGCTAAGACAGAAAACCTTGCGGTGACACAGCCCACTCTCGCAAAAATTTTCGGAGAGAACGAAAAGTTAAACGTATTTTTTTATAGAGAACATATACTGCCTCGAGCACGTTTAACGATCGACTGTATACGCAAAGCAATAGATCGCCTGAATATCTCAGATGAAGAACACTACATTAAAGTATGACCTAAAATTTATCCCCGCCGCCGCGTAGGGCGGCGGGGATTTTTTCGCCTCTCTTCCGCCAATACTACATGACGGAATTTTTTATTCAGTTACTGTATAGAAGTCTACAGTATCAGCAGAAATATTATACACTATTCTGTAAGTTCCTGCAACTGAGCATACAAAATTAACCTCGCCACCACCTTCGGGCACGAACAGGCTGTTTGCATCGCCAGCTGTACCTATGACACCTGTTTTCTTAAATGCTCCTCCCTCGGTTGCGCCCTTGCTGAAAACTTCTATGCCGAAATCATCGTTTGCCGTGAGCGTTATGGTGAGTTCATAACTTGATTCGTCTTCCGACAGAGTGAAGCGATAATCTGCTGAGAAGTTGTGATTCCAGCTATTCACAGCGCTGCCCTTTATGTACACATCGAGCGTATCTGCGGGGTTAGCGCCTTCAACATACTCTGATATCGTAATTATCTTTGAGTAGCTGTCGAACGTTATGTTGTAAACACCCTCGGTGAGAACAAGAATGTTGTTGTTCGTTTCGCTTGCCGCGGAGAATGCAGCGTTAGCAGCCATATTCGCATACTGGTAATCGACATGCGTATGGTTCCAGTCAGCAGTTTCACCCTCGAGATAAGACCTTATGAGAAGCTCGGCGCCCTCGGTGAGCGTTACCTGAGATATGACATACACGCCCGAGCCTTCGGAGGTTTCAGTCATCTTGAACTCGTCCGGCGAGGTAATAAAATCGCCATAGTTGTTGCCGTCGAAAGTGCCGTCTATGTAGTAGTCGTAAGCCGCGGGAACGGCGGTTGCGTCGAACGCAACAGACAACGTTTCGCCGTCATATGTGAATGTGTATGTGCCGTTCGCAAGGGCAGTCATGTTGCCGGATTCACCGCCGACATATGAGGATGATGCGTCGTCGAGGTTTTCTGCTTTGATATACTCTGAACCAGTGGAATAGCTCGTTTCGCCGTCCTCTATCTTTGTAACGCGGGAGGTGAACATGAATTGGTCGTCTTCTTTGAGGTAGACCGACATTGTATATGTTCCGCCATTGTTTACCATCTGGGTGTCGGAATTATACATATCTGCCCAGCCTGTTATACTTGCACCCTTTATGTAGAAATCGGTGATGGTTACGCTGTCGTTTATGACGTCGCCGTTGCGCACCCACGTTATTTTATCGTAAGTGCCTAAGTTATATATCTCCTTCCTGTCTTCGGTGTAACCCGTGCCGGAAGTATTGTAATAGTCGTCATTGGGGTATGTATAGAGCGTGAGCGTATAGTTGCCCGCATACTCGCAGACTATGTTGCTACCCTTTGCAGAATCGTCATAAGGGCTTCCTTCGCCGCTGAACACCTCCGTTCCGTCAGGCATAGTCAATGTTTCGAGATACCCGTATCCGCGCTTATTCGACCACTCTGAATCAAGCGCGAACTGGAATTGATCTCCCTCCTTTAAGTCCATGGTAATGGAGTATTCATTCTTGCCGTCGGCTTTTGTAAGTTTGTGAGCGTCCGTTATGACTGCGCCCCAGTCAGACGTAAACAGCAACTCGCTCGTACCTGAACCGAGCACATAAAACTCGCGCGTATCGTCTTTAAAGAGAGTAAAGCCTGCATATATAGTTACATCATCAGTTATAGGAGTTGTAAAATCATACTCATGATTCTTACTCGGCGTAGCAAACCAGTCAACAAATTCGTATCCGCCCTCTTTTGTAGGCGTGTATTCGCTGACGGTTGCACCATCCTCCACCTCTTCGGTCTTCAGAACGGTGTCGCCGTCCATAAACGTCACTGTATGGGTGTTGCCCCCACCGCAGGCGACAATGCCTGCCGACATCGCAGTAACTGCGCAGATTGCGATTAAAGCTAAAAGTGACTTTTTCATCGTTTTCCTCCGATTATTTTTTTATTGCCAATTAACGGTTATTTCGCCGTTTGTCGAGCCTGTAGTTACTGTATGGTTAGCACCGCTTTCCCATACTACATTGCCGTCCTCATCGATCTTAATAAATTTAAACTCAATTTCTCTATTGGCGGGCACGCTTAACAAGCTACTTAACCTGTTAAGTACACTTTAATGATACCACTGGTTCAATGTTTTGTCAATACCCGTTTTAAAAATTTTCACAAATAATGTTATAAATTAGCAAGTAAAATTACAAACATTTGTTTGATATCTGCTTGACAAGCGGAATACGGTGTGTTATAGTATAAACGTATCGGAGTGAATTAAGTTTTACACGATATACGCAAAGTGCCCGTATCGGTGAAAGAAACGAGAGGTTTTGTCTGTTCCCATCGCTTTATGCAGCTTGTTACTGTTCGGCTATATGGCTTTAACAGACTTTATCGGCCGCGGCGAATCGGCAGTGTCGGCGGCATTTTGCGGACAAAAAACGGTACCCGAGCAGTCTGGCGTTCGATTTGACCCCTGCACCACTATCTTTTTGCGGCGACAATGCAGCGCGTTTGTATTGCCGAGGCTTGCGACGACGGGTTAAGAAGAATAACTTGTTTGTTGAGCTGTGACCTGAATTATTTTCAGTAGCCGACGGCAGTTATCACTGTTTATAATGAGCGGCTTTGTCCGCTTGCGGTAGAGTTAATAACCCCTACCGTTGCTTTTGCTATGCCTTTCAGCGTGAGTAAGAGCTATTATAAGCATACCGTTTTTTGGACTACCCATATAAAATTACTGTCCATAGGAAGGTATCTTTCTATGGACTTTTTTTATCCTTAAAACGGTATGCACCCACAAGGAGGTGATGATATATATGAGGGTATAAATGCGATTGGGGCCATAATATGCCTTAATCAAACAACAAAAATACAATTTACGGAGGGAAAAGAAATAGATAAATTCTACTTTTATTCAAGCTACGCAAAGCCTATGTGCAAACTTACGCACAAAGAAGCCGGGCAAGTCGTAAAGGCTATGTGCGCGTTTATTTTCAACGATAAAGAGCCGAGCGACAAGACTTTACCCAAGGCAAAGGCACTCTTCTATCTGCTATTTGAACAGCTCGATGAAACAAAGAAGAAAAAGGCAAAAGCCGCCAAGCGCGGCATGGAACACTTCACGTTTACAAAGGCACTTTCCAAATTCTTTGAAGCGCTTGACGACGAACAGGCAGGACTACTCATCAAGCAGTGCTCCAACTATGTTTTCGGAACACCGCCGTTAGATGAGAGTGAAGCCACGCAGGTTGACGAGTATTTTGAGCTTATAAAACCTATGCTCGACAAGACCATCAAACAACGTGAGAACGCCAAACGCCACAACGAAAACAGGAAGAAACCAAAGATAACTCTTGAAAAAATACGGGAAGATTTCAAAGAGATCCGCGGCAATCTCAGTCCTGAAAACGACGTTCTGAAAGGCGTTGACCTCAACAAACTCTATGCCTTTATCGAAGAGAACGAAGAGTTGAGGACGCAGTCAATGTATTCGATCGTAGACCTTTACCGACGGGAAAACGGTTTGTAAATGCAAGCGGACAGCAAGCCATTTACAAACCACAAGCCCGCTGCAGGCGCGAACGCAACTTATGAGCGCAGCAAATAAGTGTAGTGAGCTACACTTATGCGCCATAGGCAGCATAAAGTGGAGAAATTAAAACGGAGGTAAAAAGTATAAGTTATATCGTATGTAATATGAAAAAATTAAAGCGACAGAGCGTCGGCAATGTAGAAAGAGAAAACGAGCGAGACCAGACTTATGAGGCGAAGAACCCGAAGATAGACCTTTCGCGCACGCACGACAATTACCATATCATTGCCGCGCCGCAGAGCTATATGGACTTTATAAACAAGCGCATCGCGTCATTAAATTTAAAGCGCAAGGTGCGGAGCGACGCAATTTATATGAACACCTTTGTGTTAGGTTCGGGGCATGAATTTTTTGAAGGTATGCCCACAGCGAAACAGCGTGAATTCTTTGAGGACTGTGTAAAGTTCTTTGCGTACAAGTACGGTGCAGAGAACATAATCTCGGCCGTAGTGCACATGGACGAGACCACTCCCCACCTCCACCTAAATCTTGTGCCCATTACAGGCGGCAAACTCTGCTCGAAGGACTTATTCAGTCCGAAAAAGCTCTCCATGTTACAGTCAGAGCTTGCGGAAGTTGTAGGCAAGAAATGGGGCTTGAAGCGCGGCAAAATAGGCAGCACGGCAAGGCACGTCGAGGCGGCAGAATACACGGCCAATGAAATTATAGCAAAAGCCCAAGCTGCCGCAAGCGATACGAAACAGCAAGCCGAGCAATATCTGAACGGCATAGTTCAATCGGTGGAGAGCACGGCGGACAAGCCCATACCCGCAAAGCGAAAGCACGCAGAGGAAGAAATCAAAACTCTGCGCGCACAGAATGCCGCATTGCAGAAAAGCCTTGACATCAAGAATAAAGATGCGGCAGACTTATTCGAGCAACTGCAACACGCCGAGAGAGTAGGAAAAGGCAAGGACTCCGCCTTCAAAATGGTGGGCGATATACTCGCCGCCTATCCGGACGAGTTCGACGCTCTGCTCAAAAAGTCGCGGGCAGCGAAGTCCCCCTTCTCTGCTAACATTAAAAATAGCGGCAAGGGCGGCAAATAAAATATTTTGCTCAACCACTTGACTTCTGTCAAATTGCATGTATAATCGTATTAACATTCTGTAAGGAGGACTTGATATGATAGACGACAAGGCGCTCATTGCCAAAGCAGATGCGGGCGAAGGCCTGACAGTTGAAGAGATTAAACGCTATCGGCAGTTAGTCAAACCACAGCGCCACGTTTATGGCAAGTACGGTACGCTGGCTCTCAAGTATATGGAAGAGCACAACGTCGGAAAGTATTGGGCAATCGAAAATCTGCCCGAATACCTGCACGGCATTGACAGGCAGGCGGAAGAAATCTATGAAGATATGCGCGGCAAACTATTAAGGAACGTAAGATACAAGCGCACGGGGAACTTCATTGAGGACTACCGCAGGCAGACGGAAGTGAATAGATTGATTGAGCAGGAAATTCTTTCAGAGCTTGTCTATGTAGACTGAGGAGGCAACTATGGCAACGCCCAAAAAAGAAATTGACAAGCGCTACGAGGACAGGCACAAGGAAGAACGCAAGGCCGCGCACGCCGTATGGGGGACTTCTATGAACCGCGAGGACTTTGACAAACTCAACAAGTTTTTGAAGGACAACGGCATTAAGAAGATCACTCTCATCTACGCGGGCTGGCAGGCTTTGCAGGAACAACTTAATAGTAAAACTGAATAATAGAAAAAAAGTATAAGAAAATAAACAACTATCCGCAGGAGGGACTTAACAACCTAACTAACCGAAACCCCAAGGCTATGGTCATGCTCTGCCCCGGCCCTGCGGAAATAACAAGGAGGATTTTGTGATAAAGGTTAATAATAGTAACACCTCTCGTGTTCCGGCTGTCCGCAAGACGGGCTGCCGGTACGCACAAAGCAAAACGGGCGAAAGCTGATCTCTTGCCCGTCTGCAATTTGAATGACAGACAACGAGTTAAAGAATTTATTAGAAGCACTTAAATACATCCCCGACGAAGATAAGCGCGATGAAGCGACTCAACTCATGCTCAAATCCGCGTCGGAGAGCATAACGCTGGAAAGGCTCAAAAAAATCACGGGCTTTGACAGCAGAGGACAAGACAATGAAGAGGTATTCTGGAGGTTCAGCGCAAAGGAGTTATCACTTATGCCTAAAACTTTCAGAAAAGAATTCAGAACGCAGGGATGCACCGCGCATGTCCGCAAACGCAGAAGCGGAAAAAACAGTTGGAACTACGAGATCCGCTACCGCAGAAACGGATATAACATTACGGCATCCGCAAATAATCTTGACCAAGCAAAGAATAAATTTATTGAGATGCTTGGCAGCGCAGAAAAGTGTGTAAAAAACAAGGAATGCACCATTCCTTCCACCTTCGACAAGTTCGCAAACTACTTCTTCGAAAAGTTCTATAAGCGCAAGGTGGGCGAGTCTACATTCCGCGTGGCGATGAGCAACTATAAAAACCATGTGTTCCCGCACTTCGGAAATATGCCTCTGAAAAGCATAACAGCCGACAAGTGCCAGGAGCTTTTGGACAGGCTCATAGACGAAGATAAGGTGAGAACGGAAGAAAACGTGTTCACCATGCTGAACATGATTTTCAAGGCGGCGGTAAAGCACGGCGTTATGGCGCACAACCCGATTGATATGGTATTCCACACCAAGCACGAGCGCGAGCACGGAAAGGCTCTTACAAAGGACGAGGAACGCAAGCTGTTGGAACAGACGGCGGGCACTCCATATCAACTTATGTTTGCAATAGGCTTGTACACCGGCCTCCGTCCTAACGAGTACAAAACGGCTTATATAGACGGCGACTTTATCGTGGCGAATAACAGCAAACGCAAGAACGGCAAAGTGGAGCTAAAAAAGATACCTATTACGCCTATGCTTGCTCCATACCTTGAAGGAGTAAAAGAACTGCACTTTACGAGGTTAGAACAGATAAGGCATAAGTTCAACGGTATCCTGCCCAATCACAAGCTGTATGATCTGCGAACCACCTTCTACACCCGCTGTATGGAGTGCGGAGTTGCAGAGGTTGCGACAAAGACCTTTGTGGGACATGCCTTAGGAGGAATGGCCGATACCTACACCGACCT
>CALVPT010000019.1 GCA_944354125.1 uncultured Clostridia bacterium
GTGCTTAAGCACCATGCCGGTATAATTGCCCTTTAGGGCTTAATCTAAAGCCACCACTTTAGTGGTGGATAGTTACTTTAAAGCTGAATTTACCTTACAAAACTGTAAGGTGTGTTGTTGTTTTAAGCTATTTACATTTTATTTTATATACGCTATAATAAAATTGCTCATAACTAAAAGTTTACCGTCAGATTTATGCCTTGTTTTAAGAAGAATAAAGTGAAACGGACATTATAATTTGTATTATTGCGGCAATCAGATGCTCTTCCGAACAACGCATTAGAATGCACTAAGAGGTAAGTAGGTTATGTACTATCGGGAGAACATGCTCTATGCCAAGCGAACAAAAGGTTTATAAAAAGGAAAAATTTTATGACAAAGCTTAGAAAGATAACTTCAATTATATTGTGCGCTATGCTTGCGCTGACTACGGCTTTTACGCTTTTGGGGTGCAACGGCGCCGAGGAAGACAAGAAATATGACGTTGCAATACGCGTCGGTTGCAGTGACGGTGAGGTTTATGAATTCCCCGTCGGCACGGACGAATTGCACATCGAAATTACGTATGACGGCACAGAGCGCACCTATTGGGTAGATAAATATAATCTGCCCGACCATCCTCGCTATGGTGATGTTTGGTTTGACCCTACAGGCGAAGGCGCTAATGTGTTCGGAAAAACAATGACGTATTGTAAACCAGGCGGATTAAACTCTTCCTACTCGGGGCCTGTCAAAGAAGTGGGTGAGTACTGCATTTCTATATATGCAGACAGCACATCAACTCTTTGGAATTTTAGAAATGTTTTGTTGTTTGTGTCGGTGACGAACAATACAGGCAAGCTCAATATGGGTAGCAATGACATTTCTGTTTCCGGTCAGACAGAGCAGACATTTTGCATAACATCAAATGAAGGTGGTTTCTATAACGTTGTCATAGACGACAGCAATGTAAGCGTATGTGAAGGGGCGACAGCGTTGACGGACGGCAGCTATTTGCTTTTTCTTGAAAATGGGAAAAATAATTACCTTACTTTTGCAAACAACTCAGCGAATGACATTGACTGCGAAGTTACAATTTTGCAATTGCCGGAGATGACTTTGGGTGAGTCGATTATTCTGCAGGCATCTATGCCGCAAGGTTTAAAAATACTTCCGACGTCACTTCAAGATATATTCTGCAAATACACAGTTTGGCAGGTGTTTCAAAAATGCCCTCATGTATAACAAAAAAGGTGACGTTGAGGGCAGCTACTCCATGGAGGAGAATTTGCCTACATACACCTTTGCTTTGGGGGCAAATGAAGAATGTTATATAGTTTTTAACTCATCTGACGATTATTCGTCCGTTATCACGGCGGACGAGAGTAATTGGGGCTGGGTAATAGTGGCGGACGGCGAAAACGAGCAAGATGCGTTTACCGTCGAAAATATAGTGTACCTTGAGCGAGGTGCCACATATAAGGAATATCTTTGTCAGATGAACGAAGACGGGGAATTAATAAAGAGTGATGCTCATTATATCGTCTGCTTCGATTACCCCGAATATGCAAGTTATAATGCCGACAGCAATGAATTGACAATAGATAATGAAATGCCTACTGAAGCCTTTGACGGCATTGGGATAGAAATATTTTTCGTTCCTCAACCTGAAGGGTATTCCCTGACCATTGTAATTGCCAAAGATGCGCAATAATGATGTCTGAGCTACTTATAACGCGGACGGTTAGATTGCAGCGTTTTAAATAAAGGATAATAAATTTATAATTTAACTTGACTATTGCTGTACAGTTTATATAATCGGGTGAAATTTTCAGTAATGATATTTCTGAACGTGTCGGATTATGAATGAAGAGCAAAAATTCAGTCATTAAATTTTAAGGGTATAAATTTATGAAGGATTCAACAAAAAAAGTACTTTCAATATGCGGTGAAGTGTTGCTGTTTTTGGTGGTCGCGGGCGTGTGCTTGGGAGGATTTTTTTATCATTTATTCAAACCGAGGGATGAGGTACCTGTTTATGAAAGCGGTTATTTTCAGTATATCATCCTCGGCTAGCATCCTTTTGCGCCTACTGCAAGTGCTGACAATGTGGCAATAGTCGGCTTAACAGAGGAGGGGTTAAAGCAGGAAAATCTTGTAATCCCGAGGAAAATTGACGGGCATATTGTTGAATACATAGGCTTTGATGATCATAATTCTCTCTATGATTACAGTTATGATTTTTATGCTGAAAATCTAAAAAAGCTCTATATATACGAAAATGTCAAAGAAATAGTTAATTTAGATTGTGATGGCGTAGATCTTGTTGTCTGTGCGGACACATATGATGTAATTCGCACATTCTCACCTGTCGATAATATCTATCTGAATAGAGAGTTATATAACAGTAGCACATACCCAGAGGAGATTAAACCTGCAAACGTGTCGTTCATGTATAATTACGATGACTCTGAAAACGGAGGATATTACTTTTTGGATAATGTTGAGGTTGGAGGTAAAATCTTTGAACCAATCGAACCTAAAAGAGAGGGGTATGAATTTACCGGGTGGTATAAAGATGCAGAGTGTTCAATGAAATGGAATTTTGAAACAGATAAACTGCCCGAAGCTACTTATGACGAGGACGGGTATGTGACAGATTTTGTTGAAACTAAGCTCTATGCCAAGTGGATAAAAAATTCTTAAAAATATTTTAATCTTGAGGCATTTTTAAATAAAACATATACGCATCGGGCGGAAAGGAGATACAAAATTGAAGGACAGGAAGAATTTAGCAATTTCGATATTGTGCGGCATATTCGCTGCAGGCATGATTGCGGTCAGCATATGGGCGATAGTGGCATATCTGACCAGTCGTCCCATAGGCGACGATGCCTTGACAATTTATATATACGTCATAATGGCGACAGTATATCTGGCGTTTGCCGTCGTAATACTCGTCGTTTCAGGGATTATCGGACTTATAAGGGGAAAAGGTCTGAAAAAGACCATGATTGCCATGCTTATCCTTCTCGTCGTATGCTGGGCGGCAATGCCGCTTAGTTATATCGCGACGGAAGAGATTTACTATTCGGGCATCGACTATGACAGGATAGACAGGCAGAGGGCGGAGCTTAACTTCGATTATTGTTGCGACAGGCTTGAAACAATGTCTTCGGACAATGGCGACGAGCTTAAATATCGCGGATTCTACAAGGAGATTCCTAGACCGACCGAATTCGGGTCATATTCATACATAGTCATTACGGGCGACGGTCGCCACGAGGTGTCTGTGGCGTTCAGCTATCTGGAAAAACGCGGCATCATGAAGGTCGAGGTCTCATATCTGCTCATAGAGAACCAAGCCTCACAGCTCGATTGGAATGAACTCGGCACAATGACAGAGTATTATAATGCCGTCGCCGCATCGCCGGTTACGGCAGAAGATTGCAAGGGTGCGGCTACAGACGACAGCTACGTTCAGAAAGTGCATGAGGGATATACGGAAAACGTCAGAATGATTGACGATTACGCCTACATACGTTGTCAAATTTTCACAGACGGAGATTGCAGGGTAACTTTGACGAGCATGGTTGCCGCTGTCTGAAAGGCATAAAAAGAGGGCATATTGCGCATAGGGTGAATTCACCTGCGTGGTATGCCCTTAATTTTCAGAAAGAGTGCTCCTGCCTTTTATGGTGCGGCAAAATATGAGCGGCATATGCCGCTCAGCTGCCGCCTTTCATATCGTTTGCGTCCTGCTCGCCGAACAGATATTTTTCGACTATGAGCGCGCAGTCGTATATCTTATCCGCGCAGGGGCGGCGCTTATAGTATTCCGTCGTGCGCGCCTCGGGTTGAGCCGAATTGTCCTTGGGCATTGCCGCGCCGAGCAGATCCGCACATATAACGCTGCCGTTCTTTGCCTTGAATTCGTCCGCCATCTGACGTATTGCGGCATACAGCTCGCCGCGTCCCTTCAGGTCGCCGCCTACGCCGCTCGACATCTTAAGTCCTGCCAAAAGCGCCATGGCGGAGACCGCGCCGCAGGTCAGCCTCATTCTGCCCATTCCGCCGCCCAGTCCTTCGCAAAAGCGCAGGGCGGTCTTTTCGTCCATGTCGAACAGGTCGATGAACGCCCCGATTACCGACTGACTGCAGTTATATCCCTCGAAAAAGAGCTCCTTAGCCCTGTCCGCACGCTTTCCCATGTTCAAACCGTCCTTGGAATTTTTCGGTTACATTATACCACCGTGCCGCTCTCCTTGCAAGCCTTTGCCGCAGCTATGTGCGCATTGACAGAGAGGCTTTTTTGTGCTATACTCTAACCGTGGCGGGCAAGGCCTGCAGGGGGAATACGATGGAGGACGGCAAGGACAATAAAACTATCGTCGGCGACGGCAAAGAGCTGAGCCATATCGGCTATGCCGACGGCACGGAGGTCGTCTACGGCGGATGTTCGGGCTATCTTTCCGACGGCGAGTATTTCGGTTCGGGATATTCGGAGGACAGAGAGGAAAAATTCGTCGGAGAGCTGGCAATGGAGGACGCGGTGCGTTCGGGCGATTTCCTTTTAGAGGAATTTACGCCGCACGTCAATGCGAGGGCAGTCAGAAAGCTTGCGCACATACGCGAAGATACCGTCATGTATTTCCTATCGGCGGCATACATAGTCATAGGCATTCTCTGCCTTGCCATAACCGACCATATGGCATATGCCCTGCCGTATATCGTCGGCGCAATGATGGCGGTAGTAGGAATACTCAGATTTATCTTCGCCGTCAGAAACAGGGAATACGTGCATACCGAATCCAACAAGACGGCCTCGTCCATAATCCTGATGGCGCTGTCCGTCATAATTCTCATTGACCGCGAATGGGCGAGCGTATTCATCCCCACCGTATGGGGCATTTTAGGACTTTTCGAGAGCGCGCACGCGTTCAATCACGCCCTCAGCCGCATCGCGCGCGGCATGAATTCGGCGTACTATCTGGTAAAGGGCATCATAGAGCTGGCGCTGGCGTTCCTGCTCTTATACGACCCCATACACCACCTGAACATTCACATAATCATATTCGGCGTCCAGATTATCTTCAGGGGCGCTATGGCAATACCCGCCCTCAAGAGGCGGCTTAGCAGAAGGTGACTTTTTTATGGCTATTTCAAAACTCGATTTAATGAAACTTTCGTCGGCGTTCGACGGGGAGTTCGACCCCGCCGACTTTACGGAGGAGGAACTTGCGGCATTTTTCGACCGCATAGAGGACACCGACAGCGTGGAGGATATCCGCCGCAAGTACTTTGAATTTTACGACGATATCAAGGACAGAACTCTGTCTACGCACAAGTGGAGCGACTGAAAAATACTTTTAATTGCGCCATATGCGGCGGTCAATTGAATTTGCAGGGCATATAAGCCAGGGTTCACACTTAAAGCGCCTCTGCGCGGCGGCAGGAAAATATGACCGCGGCATATGATTTTTTGCACGATTAAAGAAAAAACCCCTTCCCGTCGGGAAGGGGTTGAAGTTTTTAGTTGGCTTACATCACGACGATGTTGTTGTCCTCGAAGATGGTCTTGTATTCCTTGGGGAACTTGTCGTCGGTTATGAGTACGTCTATGTCCTCAATATGCGCGAAGGTATAGGGGTTGATTTTTCCTATCTTGGAGCTGTCGAGCATCATGTATACGTGTCTCGCCTTCTGGAAAACCTGCTTTAAGAGGTCGCTTTCGATCTGGCTGTTGCAGGAGAAGCCGTTTTCGGGGGTGAATGCCGTAGCCGAAACTATTGCAAGTTCGAAGTTGGTTGCCGCAAAATATTCTCTTGCCGCAGGGGAGGCGGTGGAGAGGTTATCCTTCATGAGCTGACCGCCTACGACGGTAATCTGCACGTTCTTCTTCTGGGCAAGCTCCATAGCAACGGCAATGCCGTTGGTGAATACGTTGCAGGCTATGTCGGGCATTTCCTTGGAAAGGTACATCGCCGTCGTGCCGCCGTCGAGGAACATCGAAATGCCCTCGTCTATGAGCGAGGACGCCTTCTGCGCTATGACAATCTTGGCATCCGTGTTGATGGTCGTCTTCTTGGTATATGCCTCGCCCGAAACCTTCTGGACTTCCTTTACGGACATAGCGCCGCCGCGGATTCTTATGATTCTTCCGTCTTCCTCAAGCTGATACAGGTCCCTTCTCAACGTCATCTGGGAAACGCTGGGGAATTCCTTTTCAAGCTGGTCGAGCGACATCTTGCCCCTTTTATCGAGTATCTCTGCAATCTCTTCTATTCTCTCACGTTTCATAATACTGACTCCTTTGTTAATAGCTAACATATTTGATTATTCAACATCTTCATTATAATACAGGCGTAGCACAAAGTCAAGGATATAATGCTACAAATAAACACGAAATGTAAACCAGTTGTGAAAAAGTTACAGATTAAAAATGTTAATCTATTGTGGCGATTAATGCGGCTCAACGGTTGACTTTTCGCGAAAGTTATAATATAATAATATAGCTTATGGACAGATTTAAAAAATTCAGACTGCCTGCGACGGTAATCGTCGCGCTCAGCCTAATATTCATAATAGCCGTGGGAACGGCGCTCTTATGCATCCCCGGCGCAACCAGGGACGGCAGCATAGACTTCGTGGACAGCCTTTTTACCGCCGTCAGCGCGGTATGCGTTACGGGGCTTACCATTGCCGATACGTTCAACTACTGGTCATACTACGGACAGGCCGTCATAATAATTCTCATTCAGATAGGCGGTCTCGGATTCATAACCATACTGTCCATGATAATGCTGTTCACCAAAAAGCACACCAGCCTTTCGGAGAGAAAGCTGGTCATGCAGTCGGCAGGCAGCTCGGACTTTGCGGGGCTCAAAAAGCTTGTCCTTTACATCCTCATAGGCACGGCATCGTTCGAGTTCATAGGCGCGTTCATAATGTGCTTTTCCTTCGTGCCCGAGTACGGCTGGGGACTGGGCATCTGGCAGGCCGTATTTACCTCAATTTCGGCATTCTGCAACGCCGGCTTTGCCATAACCGACGCCAACGGCACGGTCTCGCTGTGCGCGTTCGTCGGCGACCCCGTAATCTCGCTTACCGTAGTGCTTCTGATAATAATCGGCGGCATAGGCTTTTTCGTCTGGGGCGACATAGTAAAGAACGGCATACACGTAATGAAATACACCCTCCATACCAAGATAGTGCTGACGGCGACCGCCGTATTGGTCTTCGGCGGCTGGCTGCTCTTTGCCCTTATAGAATGGAATAACCCCCTGACGATAGGCAACGAGAACGTCGGCACCAAGCTGCTTGCCACGCTCTTCATGTCCGTAACTCCCAGGACGGCAGGTTTCAACAGCATAAACTATGCCGATATGTCGGGTGCGGGCATACTGTTAAGCGATATCCTCATGTTCGTCGGCGGCAGCCCCGGTTCGACTGCGGGCGGCGTCAAGACGACGACCATGGTCGTCTTTGTGTTCTCGGCAATCTCTGTCGCAAGGCGCAGGGACGAAATTCACCTCTACAAGCGCCGTCTCGAAAAGGACGCGGCAATTCAGTCGTGCGCGGTCATCTGTCTGTATCTCTTCCTGACGGTGGCAAGCTGCATAATAATCCTCGCCGCCGAAGGCGACGCCTTCACGCTCGAGGAGGTGTCCTTCGAGGTGCTCTCCGCCGTCAATACGGTAGGACTTTCCATGGGCATAACGCCCCACCTCGGCACTCTTTCCAAACTCGTTTTAATGCTGCTCATGACGCTAGGCAGAGTGGGCGGATTTACATTCATACTGCTTTTCGCAGGCGAGAAAAAGCCCGTAACCATTTCCTGCGTATCCGAAAAGATAATGGTGGGCTAAGCAAATTTCAGGGAGCTATACAATGAAAAAGTCTGTTCTCATTATAGGCGTAGGCAGGTTGGGCAGCCACCTTGCCGAAAAGATGCAGGACCTCGGTCACGACGTCATGGTGCTCGACAACAAGGAGGAGAGGATTAACCGCCTCGCCTCGCGCATTGCCGACGCCAGAATAGCCGAATATACGCACGAAGAAGTGCTTGCCGCGCTGGACATTCCGTCGTTCGACATCTGCTTCGTCACGGTAGGCGACAACCTGGAGGCGTCTATCATAACCACAATAACGCTCAAAAAACTGGGTGCAAAGTACGTAGCCTCGCGCGCGAGGGACGACGTGCAGTGCGAAATACTCAAAAAAGTCGGCGCGGACGAGATTATCTATGCCGACGGCGAGACGGCGGACAAACTCGCCATACGCCACAACGGCAACAACATCTTCGACTATATCAGCCTGACCGACGGCTATGCCATATTCGAAGTGCCCATAATGAAGGGCTGGGAGAATAAGTCGATAGGCGAACTCGACGTCCGCAAGAAATACAGG
Source organism: uncultured Clostridia bacterium (assembly GCA_944354125.1). Classification (GTDB taxonomy): domain Bacteria; phylum Bacillota; class Clostridia; order Christensenellales; family Borkfalkiaceae; genus Coproplasma. The sequence continues at coordinate 8,389 of CALVPT010000019.1, forward strand.
ATAAACATAATAGCCATAAAGAGGGGCAAGGAGCTTGACCCTGCACCCATGCCCGACTTCATATTCCATGAGGGCGACCACATATTCGTCATGGGCAAATCGCGCGACGTATTCAAAATGTCCGCAAAAACCTGACAATTTAGTTGCATTTGTCGGGGCGATAGGTTATAATTATAAAAAATTCAAAGCCCACGGGGCGGAAAAAGCGCATACATACGCTTAACACAGAGAGGGGAACATCGGCTGAAAGTTTCCTTTAAGCGACAGCGCCCATGCGCCGCCTCCGAACGCATATGCGCGTTCAGGGTCGGGTCAATACCCTGCGGCAACCTCCCCGTAAGCGAGGCGACAAGGCGGTCTTATCAGACCGCGAAGTAAAGTGGAACAGCGGTAAAGCGCCTTTACATATATATGTAGAGGCGCCGTTTTTTTATATTAAGGCGCAACGGAGACATATTAAAGTGTTCTTTAAAAGACTGAGAATGGATATAGACGCTGCAAAGCGCAACGACCCCGCCGCCCGAAGCAAGTTCGAAATTTGGCTGACCTATTCGGGCGTCAAGGCGCTGTCCCGTCACAGGCTGGCAAACTTCCTGTACAGGATACACTTAAAGCTGCTTGCAAGAATAGTCAGCCAGTGGGCGAAGTTCACGACGGGCATAGAAATTCACCCCGCCGCCAAGATTGCCCCCGGGGTATTCATCGACCACGGCGAGGGCGTAGTCATCGGCGAAACAGCAGAAGTGGGCACGGGCACCGTGCTCTATCAGGGCTGCACGCTGGGCGGAACGGGCAAGGAGGTCGGCAAACGCCACCCCACGATAGGCGAAAACTGCGTCATTTCGGCGGGTGCGAAGATACTCGGCAACATAACCGTCGGCGACTATGCCAAGGTAGGCGCGGGCGCGGTGGTGCTGCGCAACGTGCCCCCTCACGCGACGGTCGTCGGCGTGCCTGCCAGAATTGTAAGAATAGGCGGCAGCAAGGACTGCGTAGACCTGGTGCAGGAAAAGGACGACCCCATGCTCAGGGAGCTGTGCGCCCTGAGGGAGAGGGTGTTTGCCCTCGAAGAAAGACTCAACGCACAGGAAAAGGTGAACGAAGATGAGAATTTACAACACTCTGACAAGGACTAAGGAAGAATTCGTGCCCCTCGAAGAGGGCAAAGTAAAGATGTATGCCTGCGGCATAACCGTCTCGGGCGAGGCGCACATAGGTCACGGCTTTCAGGCGCTCATATACGACATTATAAGGAAATATCTCGAAAAGAAGGGGTATTCGGTAACCTATGCGCGCAACTATACCGACGTCGACGACAAGATAATCGCGCGCTCGAAGGAGACGGGCATACCTGCGGACAAGTATGCCGCAATGACCATAGAAAAGATTAACGCCGTCATGCGCGAGATGGACATAGACGACCCTACCATATGGCTCAAGGCCACCGAAAACATAGGCAACATTCAGGACTTCATCTCCAGGCTCATAGAGAAGGGTCACGCATATGCCGCGCCGAGCGGAAACGTATACTTCGACGTGTCCAGCTATAAGGGATACGGTTGCCTTTCGAACAGGTCGGTGGAGGACATGCTCGACGGCGTAAGGGTAGAGAACGCCGAGGAAAAGCGCAACCCTGCCGACTTCGCGCTGTGGAAGGCGGCAAAGGAGGGCGAAATCAGCTGGCCTTCGCCCTGGGGCGAGGGCAGACCCGGCTGGCACATAGAGTGCTCGGCAATGAACCGCGCGGCATTCGGCGACCAGATAGACATTCACGGCGGCGGCAGGGACCTCATTTTCCCCCATCACGAAAACGAGATTGCCCAGACCGAAAGCCTTACGGGCAAGCGCTTCGTAAAGTACTGGACGCATAACGGACTCATAAAGGTCAACGGACAGAAGATGTCCAAGAGCCTCGGAAATTCTCTGCTTTTAGAGGACCTGCTCAAAAAATACTCCAACGAGGCGATAAAGTTCGCGCTGCTCTCTACGAGCTACCGCAACGACATAAACATCACCGATACTCTCTTCCCCGAGGCTGAAAGGCACCTTACGGAATTTTACCGCATAATAGCCGCCGTCGAGGAGAGGTTCGGCAAGGGCGAAAAGGGCAACGCCGAAATAGACGAGCGCTTCGACAAGTGCATGGACGACGACTTCAACACGGCGCTCGCGCTGTCAGACCTCTTCGGACTGTTCAAAAAGATATCTGCAAAGCTCGCCTCTGGCGACAAGAGCTGCGCCGACGACGTCATGCAGATAAGAAAGACCTATTCGCTTTTGGGACTCTTCAAAAAGGACGCGGCGGCATACCTAGCCGAAGCGGAGAAAAAGAGCTTAAAGGAGGAGGTGCCCGCCGAGGTTGCGGCTCTTGCCGAGGAGAGGTGGCAGGCAAAAAAAGTCAAAAACTGGGCGGTAGCCGACGAACTCCGAAAGAAAATCGACGACATGGGCTATACCGTAAAGGACTCCAAGGACGGATATTCCGTAACGAGGAAATAACAGTTGACTTTACGGCAAAATATATTATAATTATGTAATGTTGGACAGACGGTCAGCTTGTCCGCAACCGCACCAACGCTTATGTTGCGTCGGCGCCTTAAAATTTTGAAATAAATTCTAAAATAAATAACGGCGCAAGCAAAATCGCATTTTGCGCCAGCGGTCGCCTCGTGCCTCGTTGGTCGGCTCCGAGATGCCTCACGCATTCGCTCGGCATATCTCGGTCTCTCCGCGCCAAACGGACAGTGGGTAACCACTGACCTATGAAATGTGGCGCTCGTCTAAATATGCGCGTACCCGCGCCTCAGCGGCGTGAATTGCCGCAATTTCTAATAATTGAGCGCTAAAGCATTGTTGCGGCAAGAGTGGCAGAGCCACTGAAAGTCGTTGGATTTTGTTTTTGCGCCCTAAAAAACAAAATCAACGAGAAAAGGACTATTGATATGAAACATTTGACAAGCGAAAGTTTAAGAAAGATGTATCTCGACTTCTTTAAGAGCAAGGGACATGCCGTCATAGCGTCGGCATCGCTCATTCCCGAAAACGACCCTACCGTGCTCTTCACCACGGCGGGAATGCACCCTCTCGTGCCCTATCTTCTCGGCGAAAAGCATCCGGCAGGCAAGCGCCTCACCGACGTGCAGAAGTGCGTAAGAACGGGCGACATAGACGAGGTCGGCGACTCCTCGCACTGCACCTTCTTCGAGATGCTGGGCAACTGGTCGCTCGGCGACTACTTCAAGCAGGAGATGATTCCCTGGTCGTTCGAGTTCCTCACTTCCCCCGAATATCTCGGCATTCCCGTCGGGGACATAGCCGTAACCTGCTTTGCAGGCGACGAAGACTGCCCCAAGGACGAGGAGAGCGCCAATAAGTGGCTGGAGTGCGGAATACTTCCCCAAAACATCTACTTCCTGCCCAAGAGCGGCAACTGGTGGGGCCCTGCAGGCACTACCGGTCCCTGCGGTCCCGATACCGAAATGCACATAATAAGAAATCACGCGGAGGCGGACAAGCTCGGCCCCTACGACTTCGACAAGGCTCCTTCGGGTACATTCCTCGAAATCTGGAACGACGTGTTCATGCAGTACAACAAGAACGAGGAGGGCAAGTACGAGCCCTTGAAGCAGCGCAACGTCGATACGGGCATGGGGCTTGAAAGGACTCTTTGCATTCTCAACGGCAAGGACAGCGTGTACGAGACGGATATCTTCGAAAAGGCCATCGCCAAGATAGAGGAGCTTACGGGTCTTAAATACGGTTCGGACGCGGAGACTACCAAGGCGTTCAGAGTCGTCCTCGACCACGTCAGAACGGCTACGTTCATGATAGGCGACCCCAAGGGCATCGCGCCCTCCAACACCGACCAGGGCTATATCTTAAGGAGAATCATAAGGAGAGCCGTCCGCTTCGGCAGGAACATAGGACTGCCCCAGGGCGCCCTCAACGAGGTCTCCAAGACCATAATAGAAAAGTATGCCGACGTATATCCCGAACTCGTCGAGAACTCCGCAAGGATAGAGGAGGAGCTCAACAAGGAGGAGGCAAAGTTCTCCAAGACGCTCGCCCAGGGAATCAAGGAGTTCGAAAAGGTCGCTTCGTCCCTTCCCGAAGGCGGTGAGATTGACGGCGTAACGGCATTCCACCTCTACGACACCTACGGCTTCCCCGTCGAAATTACCGTCGAGATGGCAAGGGAAAAGCAGCTCAAAGTAGACGTAGAGGGATACAATAAGGCATACAGGGAACATCAGGAAAAGTCAAGGGCAGGCAGCGAACAGAAGTTTGCCTGCGGACTTGCTGACCATAAGGAGCAGACGACCAATCTGCATACGGCAACCCATCTTCTGCACGCGGCGCTCAAAAAGGTATGCTCCGAGGACATCGCGCAGAAGGGCTCCAACATCACGGAGGAGAGACTGCGCTTCGACTTCAACTTCTCCAGAAAGCTGACCCCCGAAGAGGTAAAGGCCGTTGAGGATATGGTCAACGGCGTCATAAAGCAGGACCTCCCCGTAGTAATGAAGGAGATGTCGATCGACGAGGCAAAGAAAGAGGGCTTCACGGGACTTTTCGAGAGCAAGTACGGCGAGGTAGTCAAGACCTATTCGATAGGCGATTTCTCCAAGGAAATATGCGGCGGTCCCCACGCGGCGCATACGGGACTTCTCGGCACGTTCAAGATTGTCAAGCAGGAGAACGTCTCCGCAGGAGTCAAGAGGATAAAGGCCATACTCGCCTGAGATTGACTTTAAAATCTGCAAAAATTTAGGCATTTGCGTTTACCCTGTCTGCATAAGGCAGGGTAAATTTTCCATTTCAGGGGCGTTTTCAAAAAATATTTTAAATTTATAAAAAACTTTGTAAACCGCACTCAAAACGGCTTGACAGAAATTTCATTTAATAATAAAATAGTTTTACATTGACGGGAAAAAGAAAAAATTCGGTTAAAAATATGCCGATTTCCGAGTGAATTCGGTAAGGAGAAAACAATGAAAACCTATATGGCAAATGCCCAGACAGTTGAAAGAAAGTGGTACGTTGTCGACGCAGCAGGCGTCCCTCTGGGAAGACTGGCTTCCAAGGTCGCTGCAATACTTCGCGGCAAGAATAAGCCTACTTTTACGCCCAATGTAGATTGCGGCGACTTCGTTATAATAGTAAATTCCGATAAGGTAGTTCTTACCGGTAAGAAGCTCGAAGATAAGTTCTACAGATATCATACAGGCTATATCGGCGGTCTTAAGGAGATTTCCTATAAGAAGATGCTCGAGGAAAAGAGCGACCTCGCCGTATACGAAGCCGTAAGAGGTATGCTTCCCAAGAACTCGCTCGGCAGAGATATGATAAAGAAGTTAAGGGTTTATAAGGGAGCAGAACACGCTCACGCTGCACAGAAGCCCGAAGAACTCAAATTATTTTAAGGTAAGAGGTAAGGAATATGGCTAAGGCTAATTTAAAGAAAAAGTTGCAGTTTTGGGGAACGGGCAGAAGAAAGAAGGCAATTGCCAGAGTACGCCTCATTCCCGCAGGAAGCGGCACTATCGTAATAAATGACAGAGCTTTCGAAGATTACTTCCCTCAGGCTCTCGTGCAGTATCAGGTAAAGCAGCCCCTCGTGCTTCTCGGCGCAGAGAGCAAGTATGACGTTATGGTTAACGTCTACGGCGGCGGCTATACCGGTCAGGCCGGCGCAATCCGTCTCGGCATCGCACGCGCTCTGCTTCAGGCAGAACCCGATTGCCGTCCCACCCTCAAGAAGGAAGGCTTCCTGACCCGCGATCCCAGAGTCAAGGAAAGAAAGAAGTACGGTCTCAAGAAGGCACGTCGCGCTCCTCAGTTCTCGAAGAGATAATTTCACAAAAAATCTGCAAGAGGTATCGGTTTTCCCGATGCCTCTTTTTCTGCTGTTTGTAATTTGTTTCCGCTTAAGGGATGCCCGTATTTTGCAAAGACGCGCTTTTGTCGCGTCTTTGCATTTTTTACTATATCCGCGATAAACTTTCAGCGTCTTTCCTCTTCGGGTAGGCGTTTTGCGCGTTGCAATTCGGTAAATATGGTCGGATGATAAAAAATAACTTGTATGCGGCGCGCTTTGTGTTAGTAAATAACAAAAATATTTAATTAATTTCAAAAAGCATATTGACGGCAGTATATTTTTGCCATATAATTAAAATACAGTTTTATGCCGATTCGTTGACGACAGTTAAATATTTTGGCTCGGCATGGGGGAAAAGAATGAATAAAATTTCAAAGTTGCTTTCCGTATTTGTCATTGCGGGTACGGTGTCGGCAGGCGTCATCGGCGCGGCAGGATGTCATACGCATACCTATTCGGAAGAATGGTCTTCGGATGCGTCTCAGCACTGGCACGCGGCGACCTGTGCCCATACCGACAAGAAGAGCGAGGCAGGCAATCATACGGACGAAAACGACGACGGAAAGTGCGATGTGTGCGGCTATCAGATGGA
>CALVPT010000020.1 GCA_944354125.1 uncultured Clostridia bacterium
CACGAGCATACTTATGCGGACGGCTGGACGAGCGACGAAACGGGGCACTGGCACGCCGCAACCTGTGAGCATACGGGCGAAAAGAGCGGCTTTGCGGCGCATACGGACGGGAATGACGACGGAAAGTGCGATGTGTGCGGCTACCAGATGGAGCCCGTTCACGAGCATACTTATGCGGACGGCTGGACGAGCGACGAAACGGGGCACTGGCACGCCGCAACCTGTGAGCATACGGGCGAAAAGAGCGGCTTTGCGGCTCACGTTGACGAAAATGACGACGGCATATGCGACGTCTGCGGCTACGAGGAGGGTGTCATACGCATTTCGACGGTTGAAGACTTCCTTGAGTTCAGGACGAGCGACGCGCTTTCGGGTACATACAAACTATATAACGACATCGACCTGAGCGGAATCGAAATAGATGAGGACGCCAAGGCTGTCATAGGCAGCGGCGTGGTGTTCGACGGCAACGGATATACGATAAAGAACGCTACATATGCGGCAGGGACCTCCAAGGTGGGACTTTTCTGTAAGTCGATAGACGGAGGAACGGTCAGGAATATCAAGTTCCTCAACTGTGCGGTCACCTCGGGCAGCGAATCTCCCGGACTGCTTGCAGGAACGTGCGAGGGCACGAGCGTTATATCAGGAATAGAGTTCAATTCCTGCAGCGTTACGACTACCTCCAACTATGGCGGACTTGTGTTTGCCAGAAATGAAAGCGCGGCAGCCAATATAACCATATCCGAAATAACGACAAAGAACGGCTGCTTTGTCTCCTGCGCGCAGTATGGCGGACTTATCGTCGGCGACATGACGGGCACCACGTCCGTAAGCTTTAAAAATCTCGACGTGGACGGCGAACTCAAGGGTTCAAGCGGCAACGGCGCGCTCATTGCAGGCCGTACCAGAGCTGGCGCGACGGTTTCTGTGGAAAACGCCGTAATAAGCGGAGCGGTCAACAATCCCACCAATAACGCCATCATCTCGGGCAACGGCGCGTGCGCAAAACTGACAGTATCCGACGTGCTCATAGTCGAATCGAACAGCGCGCTCGTCGCCAAGACTGCGCCTACGCTGTCGGAATATGACAATCTCGTGGCGGTAGATGGGGTTACCGTGACGGGCGCGACGGGCACAGGCACGGATACGGCGGCTTATCTTAAGGATACTCTGGGCTTTGACTTCGAAAATGTGTGGATGACTGAGGGCAATTCCTATCGCCTGAGGGCGGCGTCCACCAATATAAAGAGCGACGGTGCGACGATTACCAAGCTGGACGTCAATACGGGCAACGCCGTTACCAGGTTCAGGAAGGGCGAGGCGTTCTCCTCTTCGGGAATAGTCGTCATGGGTACCTATTCGGACGGCGTAATGCTCGTGCTCGAGGAGGGCACCGACTATACGGTGGACAGCACCGCATACAACAAGGACGCCAAGGGCACATATACCATAACCGTAAAATCTGCCGAGGACCAGACAAAGACGGATACGTATTCCGTAAACGTCGTCGAGGAGACGGGGTTCAACGTATATGACGAGTTCATGATCCGCACTTACAGGGTGGGCGTTAAGCTCGATACCGAAAACCTGGTCGTTAAGGCGGTCTGGAGCGACGGTATAGAGGAGGAGCTTGCCAAGGGCGCATACAGTCTGTCGGATACATATAACCTCAACGCCGTAGGCGCGTATACCATAAGCGTAACTTACGGCTCGTATGAGGCCGTCCAAATAGACATAAGCGTAGTTGCAAGCGTTCCAGTGCCCGTCGACGGCAAGATTTACGTTAAAGTCGATATGACTTCGAATGTAGCAAACGGCACAAAGACGGACGGCGTTGAGACCTTCAATACGCTGACTGACGCAATAGATTTCCTCGAGGGGTGCGACCTCGAAGATAATGTTACCAAGGTCATATACATTGCAGAGGGAACGTACGAGGAGAAGGTCACCACATCGCTCGACAATCTCGTGCTCGTCGGCGAGGGCACCGATAAAACGGTTCTGACCTATTCTGCCGTTGAATCGACCGTCGACATCCTTTCGGGCGAGGCCTACGGCCTTGACTGTGCTACGCTGCACGTAAACGGCACGGGTTTCATGGCATATAACCTTTCGATAAGAAACGATTTCGACTACATCAATGACTCCGCAAAGGAATCTTCGCCCCAGGGACTTGCGCTTACCATAAACGGCGACGGTGCGGTTATAGCAAATTGCTATCTTTACGGCAATCAGGATACGCTCTATCTCAAGAGCGGCAGGGCATACTTCTACAGGACGCAGATAGACGGAAATATCGACTTCATTTTCGGCAACGAGACGGGTCTTGCATACTTTGAGGAATGCACGATAAAGGCGATAACCAAATCTTCCAAGCAGGAGAAGAATAACGGCTACGTCACGGCAATGAGGGCGGAAACGTCCAATAAGCCCGACTATGGCTACATTTTCGACAGCTGTACGCTCACCGACGACGGCAAACTTGCCGAAGGTTCGATGTCGCTCGGCAGACCTTGGGGACCTGCGGCTACGGTTGCATACATAAATTGTAATTTCTCTAAGGCTTATTCCGTGGCGGCTTACGACGGCAGCGCAAAGTCGCGCTGGTATGACATGAGCGGCAACCTGCCCCAGAATGCCGACTTCGTTGAGTACGGCTCCACGGGCGAAGGCGCCATAACCGAGGCGGTGACGGGCGGAAAGATTCTGACTGCCGAACAGGCGGCTGAATATACAAAGGCGAACATATTTGCGGCGACAAACGGCAAATGCACGTGGTCGGCGGCGTGGGATTGCGACGCGGCGCATGCGGCTCTCGCAGGGCTTGTCTTAGTGACCGATCAGGTGACGGGCATATACGTTTCCTCGGAGTCCGTATCCGTAGAAAAGGACGGCACGGCGCAATTGCTGATATCTGTAACGCCCTGGAATGCCGCGGATAAGAATGTGGTTATAACTGTTGAGGACGAGACGATAGCGACCTATGCCGACGGCGTGGTGAGCGGCCTTAAAGTAGGCTCGACGGTAATCACGGCAACATACGGCAATTTTGTCGAATTTGTTACTGTCAACGTTACTGAGCCTGTCGTTGAGCCTGTGACGGGCACGACATATACCTATGCTTATGGCGAAGATAACGGAGTAGAGTGGGTAGACAATACGACAACAACAACCAACAGCTCTGACGGCTTAAAGGCATCGAAGATAGAGGCTACGAACAATATCACTCTTATGGCGTCGGGCAATAAAGTTACTGTTACGATGACGGGATTTACAAGCGGTTCAAGCAATGCGCAGCCTTATGTAAAGATAGAACTTGTGGCTGCTGACGGTACGGTCGTCGGAACTCTTATAGGTACGACTCCTGCGGGCAAAGTGCAAGGAGATATCACTTTCCCTGACGGCGGAGTTGTCGAAGCAACGGCAGAGTTTTCTTCTGTAAGAATTTCGTGTGCCGTTTCCGGGAAATCTTTCGGAATGACTTCGGCTGCTTTTGTCGTGGAATGATAATAGCGGAGAGGGGGCGCGCCGCACGCGGCGCGCCCCGCAATCCGTTTGGCGGATATCCGACATTTTAAGTGTTTCAGCATATCTTTAAATGCCTTAAGGCATATTGATTTATGACAATTTTTATATTATAATATAATCGTAGCAGGGCATATATCAAATGTTTTTTATGCCCGTGCAAGGGGGAAAACTTAATGAAGAATGTAATCGTGGGGCAGTCAGGCGGACCTACGGCCGTCATAAACTCCAGCCTTCTCGGCGTGTTCAAGACTGCAAAGGACAGGGGCGCAGACAAGGTCTACGGCATGGTGCACGGCATCAAGGGGCTGTTGGACAGGGACATAGTCGACATGTCAACTCAGATTAAAAACGACCTCGACATGGACCTTTTAAAGCGCACGCCGTCCTCGTTTCTAGGCTCTTGCCGCTATAAACTGCCGCCCGTCGAGGGCAACGAAGCCGTCTACGAGCGCATATTTGCCACTTTGAAGGAGCTTGACATCTTCGCCTTCTTCTATATCGGCGGCAACGACTCGATGGACACTATTGCCAAACTTTCGGCATACGGCGCAAAGATATGTAGTCCCATCCGCTTTATGGGCTGCCCAAAGACCATAGACAACGATCTGGCGATAACCGACCATACTCCCGGGTACGGCTCGGCGGCAAAGTATATCGCCGCTACCACCAAGGAGATAATCAGGGACGGTCTGGTATACGACTATCCCGTCGTGTCGGTTATAGAGGTTATGGGTCGCAATGCAGGCTGGCTTACCGCCGCCGCGGCGCTTGCCAAGGGCGAGGACTGCGAGGGCGTGGATATGATTTTCCTGCCCGAGAGGGTGTTCGACGTAGACAAATTCCTGCGCAAAACGGGCGACATGCTCAGGCAGAACCGCTCGCTCGTCATAGCCGTTTCGGAGGGCGTAAAGGTTGCCGACGGCAGATACGTATGCGAACTTGCCGACCACGTCGACTATGTGGACGCATTCGGGCATAAGCAGCTGGCAGGCACGGCGAGATATCTTGCAGGCAAGGTCGCCGAAAAGTACGGCGTAAAGACGAGGGCGATAGAACTTTCGTCCCTTCAGCGTTGCGCCGCGCACATAACCTCGCGCATAGACGTCACCGAGGCCTTCAATTCGGCAGGCGCGGCGGTAAAGGCGGCGTTCGAGGGCAAGACGGGCATGGTCGCCTGTCTGAAAAGGGTTTCGGAAGACCCCTATATGTGCATAACCGAACTCGCAGAAGTCGACAAGATAGCCAACGTTGAAAAGAAGGTGCCCGACAACTGGATAGACGAGGAGGGCACGGGTGTCATGCCCGAACTCATTCACTATATCAGACCGCTCATTCAGTCGGAGATAACTCCGCTGTGGGTGGACGGTCTGCCCCGTCACTTAAGACTTGAAAGATAGCATAAAATCATCTTAGCGCCCGACCGTAACGGTCGGGCGCTCTTTTGCCTGTGCGGAGGTATCTTGCGGCGCTCTTTAAGTTGAGCGCGGTAAGGAGGACAGCTCGGCATTCGGCTGCGTTGACCTGCGCGGACGGGCGCGGATAGAGGGGCGGGGCAAGCCGACTTATTTTTTTGGCGCGGAAGGGGCGTGCCGACGGGCGCGCTGGGCAACCTGTTCGTGCCTTAAAAGCAGGCTCTGCGTCATGTTTAACCCGTCGCTTGCGGTCTCTTTTCGTGCGCTTTCGGAAGGAGGAGAGGGTATATTTTGACTTGCGCCGTCGTCTGCGCCCGACTGCGCTCTGTCGCCGTCGGCCTGCATAGTGCCTGCAAGCGCCTTCAAAAGATTCAAAAGAGCAAAATTTTCCGTGAATATTATCCTCCTTGCTGCAATTTTTTGGTCAAACGGCGGCGTTTTTTATTGCCTTAACGCGCTTATTGTTGTATAATAACTGAGTATAGGCAAAGTATGTTTGCCATGACAAAATATCACTTAACAACCCATCCGAGGATTTTATGCGTAAAAGGTTCACTAAAATTATATGCGCGGCGGTTGCAACAATTTCCGCTTTCTCGCTCATGCTTGCTCCCGCTTGTACGTCCTACACCCGCAGCGGCGTAGAGGCTGATACTTCGGCAGACAAAGTCACGTCCAACGGCGGCTTCCTCGCCGAAACGGGCGACTATGTCTACTTCGTCAACGGCGTTGCCGCAAACACCGACGACAATACCTTCGGCGAAGTCGTAAAGGGCTCTATCCAGCGAATTTCCAAGGCCGACCTCGCTCAGGGCAACTACCAGTCCGCTCAGACCATAGTTCCCCTCGTCGTATATTCGGGCAGCTATGAAGCAGGCATCTACATCTACGGCGACTACATCTACTATACGACGCCCTCTATAGAGAGGAATGCCGACGGCGAGATTCTCAACAGCTATCTCGACTTCAAGCGCACCAAGCTCGACGGCTCCGAGACGATGACCGACTATTTCTTCCAGAGCACGAACAACTCCATAGATTACCGCTACGTCGAAGTCGACGGCGAAGTCTATATCCTCTATGCGCTCAGCGAAACCCTTTACGGCTCTTCTTCGACTACGAATATCCACAGCGTAAAGTGCTCCACCAAGGAAAATACGCTGCTCGCATATAACGTATCCGCATATGCCTTCGATACCGAAGACCCCGAAAATCCCTGCGCATACTACACCATGGGCGTAACCCAGTACCTCGGCACGGATAACAGCATATCCATGAGCTACAATCAGCTCTACAGGGTATCCGCCGACGTTACGGAGAGCCCCAGAACTTACGACTTCTCCGACGTCGAGGACTATGACCCCGAAACCGACCCCCTGTACGTCAACTACGGCGACTTCGTGTTTGACGGCATAGGCAGAACCCAGATAGAGACGGAGGGCAGAGTCACCCAGTATAACTACGCATACTGGAACGAAGATGCCCAGTACGACATCAACAATTCCGAATACACCTATTCGATAAAGAGCTATAAGGACGGCGAACTGCTGTTTACGAGAGTCAGCAGCACGGGCAGCAGCAGCGGAAATCTCTATGCGCTCGATGACAGCCAGGTGGACGCAGACTCCGACGGCAAGGTCGACGAGAGCTGGGATGCTGTCACCCGGAACGCCGCAATGTCCCCCCGTCTGTACGGTTCGGACACCAATTCCTATGAATACGTTACAATCGACGGCAAGCTCTATGCAATCCTCACCAGCGCGGACGGCATAACCAAGGGCGAAGTTATCGACGGAAAGGTCGAAAATACCTTCACCATCTCCTCCGACGCATCGGCTACCATTCTCGCCATAAGGGAGGAGGCCAACTCCGAAACCGAGAGCCACCTCAATATGTACTATTCCATAACGGGCGGCAACGGCTACACCGTATACAGAATAGCAATCGACGGCGACAGCGACGACTACAACAAGCTCCCCTCCGAGCCCGAATGGAACACTACCTGGACTTACAGGGGCGTAAGAGTGCTCGACCTCGACGCCGTAAGCAGCTGGTATCTGCCCGAGTTCGTCGGCAATACGCTCTTCTTCGCAAGCGAAATCAGCAATATGGCCGACTACAACTACATCATGGCGTGCGACCTTTCCAAGGACGGCTATATGATGACCAACGCGCAGATTAACGCCTATAACGAGCAGTTCGAAGCCGTAAACGACAAGATTTACGACTACAACGACGAGACCAACGCCGACGGCACCGAGGCATATAAGAACCTTGCAGACGCGCTCAAGTATCTCTACTACACGGGCGATTCCGAATACCTTGCCGAACTCATTCAGGCATACGTTGACATTCAGGGCAAGGACGAGGAATATCTCTATTCCAAGGCCTCCGCTGAAATCTATCTCGACTACGCAAACGTTGAGGGCGACTGGGCGGACTATGCCGACGACTACAAGATGATAAACGGCACTAAGGTATATGCCAACTTCTCCGATTACTATTACACCGTAGTCGGCGTAATGAGCGACGAGGATAAGGACGCGCTCAGAGATTCCTACAGGGCAGAATTCATGCAGACCTATCCCGAGGATACTTCGACCTGGTGGGAGAAGCTCTCGACCGTAGCCAAGGTATTCTTCATTATCGGCGTATCGGTTGCAGGCCTTGCGGTAATCGCCGGCATAACCGTTCTGACGATTTGGCTCATCAGGCGCAGACGCGTCAAGAAGACCGAAGGCGGTCAGAGAATGTTCGTCGACATCACCGACGACGACAAGATAGACGTCTACGGCGACGACCAGAATAACTGATAAATTTATGCGTGGGCACATCCTTTTAAGGGGTGTGCCCTCATTTTACAAAAAAATATAAATATTTTTGGATAAATAGCTAAAATAATTAATTAAAACAGTTTACAAATTATCCAAATACTAATATAATGTTACAACAATACAAGAAAAGCTGTTTTTAAACAGGGGGAATCTTGACTATGGTAAAGTATATTAAATGTCCGAGGTGCGAACTTAACTATATAGATCCTGAAAAGCAGGACTACTGCGACGTCTGCATTGCCGAGATGAAGGGCAACAAGCTTGAATTTGCCGATCTCGACGATGAGGAACTCGAGGAAGAGCTTGAAAACGAGGCAGGCGAAATCTGCCCCGTCTGCGGCGTCAACCATATGCGTTTCGGCGAGACCATGTGCGATGCCTGCAAGCAGAAGTCGGAATATGAGGACGACGTGGACGTCGACCCCGACAAGGACGAGGAGTGGAAGAACTATCTCGACGACGATACGGACGACCTCACCCTCGACGATGCCGAGCTCGACGAGGAGCTCAAGGAAGAGCTTGAAGAGGACGACCTCGACGAGGACGAAGAAGAGCACAACGACAATGACGACGACTTCTTCGAGGATGTCGACCCTCTCGACGACGACTATGACGACGATGACGACGAAGATGATGACGACGATGACGACGATCTCTTCTGATGCCGCCTGAACTGAATGAATTTCACGGGCCCGTGCGCTTGCAAGCGCACGGGCCCTTTGCGCTTTTCTGCGAAAGCTGTATAATTTTGTAAGCTTTGGGTAAAATAGTAATATGATTAAACCTCAGATTTCTATTGCGGAAATAAAGCGCAATATACAGGAATATTACCAGAAGCCCGTCACGGTCAGGCTCAATATGGGCAGAAACAAGTTCGTAACTTTCAGCGCCACGCTGTCGGGGATATATCCCTCGATATTCACGGTAGAGCCGAAGGAAAAGGGTTTTCTCGGCAAGACGGCCTATTCATATTCGGAAATTCTCTGCGGCAAAGTCTTTCTCTCTCCCGCAGCCGCCTCCTGATTCATGGGCGGCACAGACCATCCTCATAAGGTCGCGCGGCGTAAAAGGCGTACGGAGGAATGGTCGGGCGAGGAATAACGGGGAGACGAGGGGCATATAATAGCCTGTAAACAAAAAGGAGCTATGATATGTTAAAACCCACTGTAAACAGTCAAACGTATAACTGCGCCGCCTTCAGGGCCATGAGTCAGTCGATTGCCGAATGCCGTTTCGCGCAGTCGAGCGACATAACCGAGATAATAGCCGTCAGTCCCCAGGTATCCTGCGTAATGGCGGAAGCGTCCTCGGGCAGGGTCAACTACAGCGGCAGGCTGGTGCTTTCAATCGTCTATGCCGACGAGGAAGGCAAACTCTGCCGCATGCAGAAGGGTGCCGAATTCTCCCATTCGGCCGACGACGAGCGGCTTACGCCCTCGCATAACTGCGTGTGCCGCCTCAGCTGCGACAAGCTGACCGTCAGGCGCGACGGCTCTTCCTTTGTCGTGGCGTGCGTCATAACCGCAGATATCACGGCGTTCGAGCGCAGAGAGCGCACGTATGTATCCGCCGCAGAGGGCGCATTCGTCAATTTAAGGCGCGTAAAGCTGTGTTCGGACGTCACCTTCTCGGGCGAGAGCGAGGTGGAAGACAACTTCGATGCCGACAGCGTGGAGGACGTCCTCATACCCTCGGCAAAGGCAATAGTTACGGAGGTGGTCTGCGGCACGGGCGAAACCGAGGTGAGCGGCGAAATATATCTCGCCCTGTTCGCCATGCGCGGTCAGTCGCCTGCAAGTCTCGAGAGGGTAATACCCTTCAGGTGCGTTCTGCCCTGCGATGACAGCTCGGTCGGCAAACAGGCCTCGGCGAACGTCGAGATAACCGACCTCAACGTTGCCGCAACCGTCAACGAGGAACGCGGCAAGTGCGAGGTGGATTTCACCTGCACGCTGGCATTCAACGGCATAATATACGACTATATCGAGGACGACGTGGCGACGGATGCGTTTGCGTCCGCTTGCGAGCTGGAGCTGACAAGGCAGAGCGAAAGCTTTACCGAGTGCGAGGGCATAAAGGTCTATTCCCAGCGCGTTTCGGGCGCAGCTGCTGCAAAGAGCAGGCTGGGCTATGACTGCAAGTTCCTGGCCGTCGCCCTGCCCGAGGCGGAGTGCGAATACGTGCCCTCTTCGGGTGCGGCGGAGGGAGTTGTGCGCGCGCTGCTCATATACGAACAGGGCGGCGAAATCAAGAGCACGGAGTTCTCCCTGCCGTTTTCCGAAAGGCTGGCAGGCCTTGCGGACGACGGTCAGAGCGTTGCCATTTCCGCGGCGGTCAGCGGTGTCAGCCTGCGCCTCAGGGCTGAGGGCGAAACCGAGGCGGAGGCCGTCGTCAAGATATGCGCCACCGTCACTCGGCAGCGCAGCACCGAATACATAACCTCGCTTGCAGAGGGCAGGGAAAAAACCGCCGTAAAGAGCGCCGTTTCCGTCCTCTTCCCCGAGGTCGGCGACGGGCTTTGGGATATCTCCAAAAAGCTCTCCGAAAGTCCTGACGAGGTCGCCGCCAGAAATCCTCAGCTCAAGTATCCGCTTACGGGCAAGGAGAGGATAGTCGTCTACCGCGGCGGAGCACAGTTAAAATAGAGCGTACTGCGGCGCCGGGCGGCCGTCCTTTGTTCAATAAGGCGGCAGGGCGCGCGGAGGGGCATAAAAACCCCTCCGCGCGCCCCCTTTTTTGTGTCGTCTTTTATTGATAAAGGCAATTTGGTGTGTTATAATTGAGTCATGAATTACATTCGCGTCAGGTCGTATGCAAAGATAAACTTAAGTCTGGACGTACTCGGCGTTCGCGATGGCTATCACCTCATAGACAGCGTGGTCACGACCATCGATATCTGCGACATAATAGTCGTCAAAAAGCGCAAGGATGAACTCGTCTCAATAACCATGCGCGGCATGGGCAGCGAGGATATTCCGTATGAGCGCAACAACGCCGTAAAGGCGGCGGAGGCGTTCATTTCGGCGTATTCTACGAAGGGCGCGGACATAACCGTATGGAAGAATATCCCCATGGGCGCAGGGCTCGGCGGTTCGTCTGCGGATGCGGCGGGCGTGCTCAACGCTCTGGGCGCGCTGTACGGGGTGGACGATGCGGTCGGCATAAAGGCCATCGCCGATTCCCTCGGCAGCGACACGGGATATATGCTGACGGGCGGTTATGCGCGCATTTCGGGCAGGGGCGAAATCGTGCGCCCTCTCGACTGCGACCTGAAGTTGGATTTAGCGCTGATAATACCCTCCTCGGGGGTGTCGACGGGTGCGTGCTATGCGCTTTCGGACAGTCTGGGGCAAAAGGTTCAGACAAGCGACGAGGTAGAGCGCGCCCTGTCGGAAGGCGACAGGGAAAAGCTCGGGAAAGCGCTGTCGAACGGCCTGTATGCGCCTGCAAAGACGCTGAACGCCGACGTCGGCAGGGCATACGGGGAACTTGAAAGTTTCGCGCCGCTCGGCGTTTGCATGACGGGCTCGGGCAGCGCGGTCTATGCGATATTCGAAAACGATATGTTTGCGCGGTATGCGCAGAGCAGATACGGCGGAAAGATGCGCTTCATTCAGACAAAGACGCACCTGCCGCCTTTTAAGGAGAGATGAAAAACGTATGGCAGAAGAAAGGTTGATCGACGACGATCTCAATAAGAACAAGAAGTACCGCATCCGCGTCAACGAGGACGGGGAAGAGGAGCTTATAATCGACGCTCCGACCGATGACGAACAGCCCGAGGGGCAGATGCTCTTCGACGTCGAGGAAGTCGAAGAGGAGGACGAGGAGGCGGCGGCAATGACTCCCGAACAGCTCGCCGCGCGCCGCGAAAAGGAGCAGAGGGAGGAACTCGAGAGACAGCTAAAGCTCGGCGCGCTTCTCGAGTCGGCTCAGCGCGACATAGAAAACGGAGCCTGGTCTACGGCATTGGACAGCCTTGCCAAGGCGGACGAGCTCGGCGGAGAGGAGGGTCGGAAGGGTCTTCTCAGCATGCGCGCATATACTAGGGATTTCACCGACTATACCCTTATAGTCGACGCGGCTAAGAGCGCGGAGGACGTCAGAGAACACGGGGACGCCGACAGCAAAAAGCAGATTTTAGACAGGGCAGGCGCCTCGCTGGAGGAGGGAATAGCCTCGCTCAGGGGTAAAGTCGCTTCGCTCGACAGGCGCAACGAGGACGCCAAGGCAGAGCGCGGAGTGCGCCTTAAGGCAAGCCGCAACAGGGCGATAATCTTCTTTATCCTCGCCATCATACCGCTTGCGGCGTTCGCCTCGCTGTGCGGCTACTATGCAGGCATAATCTACACCGTTTCGACGGGGCTGTATCTCATTCTGACCATCGTCTTTGCCTCGCTTGCTTTCGTCTCGCTCATGGCGGCGGCTTTTGCGGCGCGCAGGCTGAACATTGCCTGTCGCAGGGTGAGAATGAACAGGCGCAATACCTCCACGAAGCTCGGCAGGGAGCTTTTAGGCGAACAGGCAAAGCTCAGAGCATACATCGCGGTGCTTTCCGCGCTCAGGAGCTGATATGATATATCTCGACCACGCCGCCACTACGCCGCTCGACGGCGAAGTGTTGCAGGCGATGATGCCTTACCTTACGGACGTTTACGGCAACCCCTCAAGCCAGCACTCGGCAGGAAGGGAGGCGGCTAACGCCGTCACGGCGGCAAGGGACAAAATTGCGCGCATAGTCGGCGTGCCTGCGTCTAACATATACTTCACGGCAGGCGGCACGGAGGCGGCAAATACCGCGCTCAAGGGCGTATGCGCGGCTTCGAGGGAAAGGGGCAGGCACATAGTGCTGTCCGCGATAGAACATCCTGCCCTTCTGGAAAGTGCAAGGGATATGTGCGCTTACGGGTGGGAGCTTACGCTCGTCGACCCCGACGGCAACGGAATAATTTCGCCTGATAGCATTGCAAAGGCGCTTCGCCCCGATACCGTCTTCGTCGGCGTGATGGCGGCAAATAACGAGGTCGGCACGGTTCAGCCGATAGCGGACATATACGCGGTCGTAAAACGGCACGGCGCGTTCTTCTTTTCAGACTGCGTTCAGACGGCGGGGGTGCTGCCGTTTGCACAATTTCCGTCAGACGGTATGGGCTTTTCTGCGCATAAGTTCTACGGACCCAAGGGCGTGGGCGTGCTTTACATGAAGGGCGGAGCCAGGTTTGCGCGCCTGCTTTCGGGCGGAAATCAGGAAAGGGGACTGCGTGCCGGCACTACCAATGTGGCAGGCGCCGTCGGCTGCGCGTGCGCGCTGGAGAGGGCTTGCGCCGCTATGGATAAGAACAATAAAAAGGTTGTCCGCCTCCGCGATATGTTCTTGAAACTTGTAAACCAAAATATCGAGGGAGTGCACCTCAACGGCGACGGGCAGAGCCGACTGCCTGCAAATGCCAACCTTTCCTTCGACGGGTGCGACGGCGAACAGATTGTGTTCGGCCTGGACCTTGCAGGCGTTGCCTGCTCCACGGGGTCGGCGTGCTCTTCGGGGGCGGTCACTTCTTCTCACGTACTCACGGCGATGGGGCTGGAGGAACAAAGGGTAAAGTCGGCCGTGCGCTTTACGTTCGGCAAGGACAATACTGAGGAAGAGGTCGCGCGCTCGGTCGATTGCCTCAAAGCGGTGGTCGCAAGGATAAGACGGTCACGCGCATAAGCGGTAAAAAATTAAATTGAATAAAATTGAAGGCGCCGCCACGGGAAAATCGTGGCGGCGCCTTTTGCCGTATTGCGTTAAAATGCGGGCATTATAAATCAGCATCAGAAAACAGGCGTTTTTGTAGAATTTGAAACGACTAAAAAAGTGCGGTCGCTTGCAGGGGATGTATGATACTCCCTGCGGTCGTGTCAAACGTGCGGCGCGTTCCAGTTTTTTACAC
>CALVPT010000021.1 GCA_944354125.1 uncultured Clostridia bacterium
ACATCCGACGAGACGGGGCATTGGCACGCGGCAACCTGCGAACATACCGACCAAAAGAGCGGATATGCCGCACATTCGGACGGCGACGGTGACGGCAAGTGCGACGCCTGCGGCTTCATTATGGGGCAGACGCCGCCCGAGCACACGCATACATTCGAAAGCGCGTGGACTTCCGACGAGAATGGGCATTGGCATGCGGCCACCTGCGAACATACCGACCAAAAGAGCGGATATGCCGCACATTCTGACGGCGACGGTGACGGCAAGTGCGACGTGTGCGGCTATAATACGGGCACGGAAAGCGGCGAGCAGACACTGGTAACATACAGTTATATCGGGCAGGAGTGTGCGGCGTTCGAGTGGACATCGTCGGATGCGTCCTCGGACAGGGTTGAGTACAGACTGTCTGCAACCGACAGCTTTACCGCGGTCGACGAAGAGCTTATACGCCAGCTTGATTCCGATACCGCCAGGGTGGACATAGTCGGACTGAAGGGCGGAAACGCATACGATTTCAGAATAGTTTCGGGGGGAGTGACCTACATTAAATCGGGCGTGACCGTGTCCTCATATGACCGTTCGGGTTATGCCCACTTCGGGGCAACGGAGGGCGTCGGCGGCTATAACGACGACGGCACGCCAAAGTCAGGCGCCGTGATAGTCTATGTCACCGAGCAGACTAAGAATACGGTTACGGCGCGCCTCGGCGGCAAGACATATACGGGAATAGTCAGCATTTTGCAGAATGCCGCAAAGAACTCGACTCCGCTCATAGTGCGGATCATAGGCACCGTAGGCGCGGCTACGTGGAACGAGATAACCTATCAGCCTCAAGGCGATAAGCTGACGGCGGAGGAAGTGACGGGAATAAACGGCAAACAGCTGCCGACAGACAAAAAGGACATTTTCCAGTCGGAGCTGATTGAGGGCGGATACAATACGCTTAATACCTCCGTATACTCCGAACTGAACGGCCTCACCAGCAAGGCGACCTATTCGGACGGAGAATACGACTCGGCGTGGAACAACTGTATCGTCCAGAACGCCTCCGACATCACCGTCGAGGGCATAGGCGAGGATGCGCGCATTTTCCAGTGGGGGCTTACGTTTAAAAACTGCAGCTCGATAGAGGTAAGGAATATCACGTTCGAGGACTATACCGAGGATGCCTGCTCCGTCGAGGCAGGCGATACGTCCGCAACGTCCGCGGCAGACTTTGAGTACGGCAGGATATGGATACATCACAATACCTTCGAAGAGGGCAGAAACTATTGGGATGTCTGTGCCGAACAGGATAAGCACGAGGGCGACGGCGCAACCGACTTCAAGGGCATAAAGGATGTCACGGTAAGCTATAACGAGTACCACAACAACCATAAGACGGGACTCGTGGGCGGAAGCAACAGCCATACCACGGCAAATCTGACATATCACCATAACTTCTATAATCAATGCAACAGCCGAATGCCGCTCGCAAGACAGGCGAACATCCACATATATAACAACTATTATTACGGATCTACGGGCACGAATATGTCCCTCCGCGCAAGCGCATATGCGTTCATAGAAAACTGCTATTTCGACAATGCAAAGAACCCGATAGTCAGCGAGACGGATGCGACTTACGGAAGCGGCTATGCAAAAATTTATGGCTACATCTTCGTCGGGCAAGAAATAGACGACAAATATTCAGATTATCTCACGGTTGTCACCGACAGAGAACAGACGGTATTCAGCACCACTAAATTCGGGCAGAACTTCGATACGGACAGCGCAATCTTCTACTATGACGAGGCAAACAACTGCTCAGACGTCGAAAATATGCTGACGGCGGAGGAGGTCAGGACGCTTGTGCCTGTCCTTGCCGGCGTAATGAGCCGTAGCGGCGACACGGGCGGCGATGTCGGCGGCACGACTACGCCCGACGAAGGCGAGGGTGGCGGAACGACTACCCCCGATGAAGGCGAGGGTGGAGGACAGACAACTCCTCCCCAGCAGGGCGAAAGCGGAGAGGAAGTGCAGATATCTGCGGAGACGGCGCAGGCATATGCGACGGGCGACGTCATGGCAGTGCTCAGCGTCGGCGGTTCCGAAATAGCCGTTATTACCGCGGCGTGTGACTTTACCGATAAATCTACGCACTGTCAGGCAGGCGGAGGAAGTAAGGCCGTCATATTCAATATAGAACTCGAAGAGGGGTATGAGTACACCATAACTCTCAAAGTCGGCTCCAGCGGAAGTCCGAGGACGCTCACGCTCATTGCCTCGGGCGGCTCCGGACAAGGTACGCAGAATAGCGGCGAGGGCACAACCTTCCTCGACTGCGTATGGCAGAATCTTGCGGCAGGTACTTATACCTTGACGCAGAGCGCAAATATAAGGTTGCAGAGCATAACAATCTGCGCGACGCCTCTTTCGTGACATAATGCAATAATATAACGTGCGCCACGGCGCTCCTTTTCGGAGCGCCGTGGCGCCTTTTCATATGCAGATTATTAGTTTTTCGCAACGCGGTTGCCTGTGACCTTCGTAAGGGCAAAGGGGAATGTCAGGCGTTGCTCTCGGCAATGGCGAGAGCCGCCGCGCGCACGCGCTTCCTGAGGTCGGCAGGCTCAACTACTCTCACCTTGCCGCCGTAGCCGAGAATTTTCTCTACCGAGGTCTCGTCGTCGGGCAGACTTACGTTTGCCACAAGTCCGTCTCCGCGCGGCTCAATGTTGTCTACGCCCAGCCATTCCTCTACGTCTGCAATGGCTTCCTTTCTAATTTCCAGCGTGACGGGTATAAGCTGTTCGGAGGAATAGCCGAAGTTGAGCGGAATGTCCTCGCGCGAGACGGGCTGTTTTTCAAAGCTCTTTCCCGTAAAGCGCGCCTGGCGTATTCTGCCTATCTTGAATGTCCTGAAGTCCGCACGGGAGTGGCAGTAGGCATATACATACCATATGTTCTGCTTGAATATCAGAACGTACGGGTCGATTATGCGCTTGCTGTGTTCGCCGTCGCGCGAAATGTAGTCTATTTCCAGGCTCAGACATTGGTTTACCGCCTGTTCGCATACGCGCATCTTCTCCGAAAATGTGCCCATATCGCACCACGCGCCGCCGTCTATGAGTATGTTGCCGCATATGCTCACGTCGCGCTTGTCCGATTTCTGCTGATGCCTCAGCTTTTCCAGCGCCGACAGCGTGTCCTCGTCGTTGACCTGTGTAGCCATTGCGGTCAGCGCGTTTATCGCCGCCGTATATTCGCCCCTCGTAAAGTAGCCCGAAGGCAGGCGGAAGGTGTCTGCAAGGTAAATGCCGCCCGACCTGCCGCGCACGACGTCTACTGGTATGCCCGAAATGTTCAGCTCCTCGACGTAGCGGTAGACCGTCCTCAGCGAAATCTCGTATTTTTGGGCAACCTCCGCCGCGGTCACCTTCTTGCGCGTAAGCAACATCATCAACATTCTCACCATAATCTGGTATTTCATGCCGCACCCCCGAATATTATATTAAAAAGTTCATAAAAAGTTTATCATATATGACAGTATCTGTCAAGTTTTAGTGATAAACTCATAGGTGAAAATAACCCGAGGGGGAATGACGGTGACAGTTTTGAGTTATATGGCAAGGCAGAGGGCAAATTTAAGGGCAAGGCACACGGGCGAGACCTTTCTCATGTGCGGCAACGGCGTTGCCGTCCGCATAGAATGCGGTCAAAATGACGGCGGCAGATGCGATTTTGTCGGCCGCAGCCAAAAGGAACAGGCGTTCAGCCGCCGCGAAGAGGTGAGGTTCAACCGAGGCGAGCAGTCGGAAAGCGTGGGTGCAATGCGCGGCTATGCCTTTACGGGGCGTGCGGACGGCAGAAGTTCGGACACGACGCAAAAAACCGAAAGGAGCGCCGAGCAGATACTTTCCGAGTTCTCAAACCTCAGGGGTCTGAACAAGCGCGAACGCTGTGCATATGCCGGTCATTGCGGCAATACGGCGGACGCCCAGCGCGCCTGAATGGCGGCGCCGCAGAGTAAGAGACGGGCGGAAAGATAAGGCATATTGCAGGGGCAATTTAAGAAAACGGGGGTTCGGAAAGAGTTTTCCGAACCCCTTAATTTACTTTGTCAGCCTGCTCTCTATAAAGGCAATTATGCCGTACATGCCGCCTGCAAGCACGCACAGGATTATGGTAGCAGTCATTACCAGGTCAAGCTTGAAAACCTGACCGCCGTATACTATGAGATACCCGAGTCCTGCGCGCGAGACGATGTATTCGCCCATTATTGAGCCTATCCAGCTCAGACCCACGGCGACTTTAAGCGTGTTTATAAGCGTGGGGAGGGAGGCGGGAATGATGAGCTTTACAAGCGTTGCGCGCTTGCTTGCGCCCATCGCCCTCATCAGCGTCAGCATGGTCTTGTCGACCGACAGAAAGCCCGTCAGCGTGTTCATGATGCAGACGATTATGGCGACCAGTACGGTCATGAATATTATTGCCGTGTAGCCCGTGCCCATCCATATGATGATGAGGGGTCCCAGCGCAATCTTTGGCAGCGAGTTCAAGACGACGATATACGGTTCGAATATCTTTCTCACGCTGTCGCTCATGTAAAGGAGCACGGCGACTCCGTATCCGACTATTACGGCTATGGCAAAGCCCGTAAGCGTTTCCATAAGCGTAATGCCTATGTGGTAGAAGAGGTTGCCGCCCTCATACAGTTCGCCTATCGTCTTTATTACTCTCGACGGCGAGCTGGTTATGAAGGGGTCGATTATTTCAAACTGCGCGCACAGCTCCCACAGCCCGAGAAAGAGGGCGAGTATGCCGACGCGCGCGACGTTGACGAGTATGCCCCTCGTCCTGTTTTTTCTTAGGTATGCGGCGTGAGCCGCAGAGTAGCTTATGTTCTTCATAGGTGTGCCTCAAAGATAGTCTAAATGCCCAGCTCGCAGCGCAGCTTTTCGAATGTTGCGGCAAACTCGCCGCATTCGCGCCTGTGCTTGGGGTTGTTTCCGCCGAAGTCTATGTCGTGTTCGGCGACGACGCGGGCGGGGCGCGCGGAAAGCACGATTACCTTATCCGAAAGCGCTATGGCCTCCGATATGTCGTGCGTGACGAGCAGCGCCGTCTTTTTCTCGCTCTTAATAATGCCCTGCACGTCGTCGCAGACCTCCAGCCTCGTCTGGTAGTCGAGCGCCGAAAAGGGTTCGTCAAGAAGCAGTATGTCGGGCTGTGCGGCAAGCGTGCGTATGAGCGCGACTCTCTGCCTCATTCCGCCCGAAAGTTCGGCAGGCTTTTTCTTCAAAAAATCCTTCAGTCCGTATTTTTCGGCTAAGTTTATGGCGTTTTCGCGCATCTCTTTGGTGTTGCGCTTTTTAACCTCGAGGGGGAGGAAGAGGTTAGCCTCCACTGTCCTCCAGGGGAAGAGCGCGTCGCGCTGGAGCATATATCCGAACTCGGCGTTTTCCCTTACAATCCGTCCCGAGGAGGGGGTTATAAGTCCTGCAGCAAGCGATAAAATGGTGGATTTTCCGCACCCCGACGGACCTATTACGGAGACGAATTGCCCCCGTAATATGCCGAAGTTAAGCCCTTTCAGCGCCTCTGTTTCGCCGTTTAAGGTGTGGTAGGTGTAGCCTACGTCTTCAAAACTTAAAATCATGCGTATATCTTTTCATATACGGCGTGCGCCGTCTCGGTAAGTACCAGCTCTTCGAAGGCAACCCGCCTTGAAAGCTCGCCGCTGTTTTCCATTATCGCCTGAAGATTGTCTAGGGCGGAAGGCTTCATTGCCATGTCCGTAACCCACGCGTCTATCGATTTGTAGCTCTTTATCGACGTGGCGAGCGACTCGACCGAGGTGCCGTCGAAGTAGGGAGCTATGAGCTCGGCGCAGGCTGTCGCGTCGGTCTCGTTGATGTACTTTACCGCCTTGGTTATGCCCGTCAGCAGCCCTTCAATCTTGTCGGGGTTGGCGTCAATGTAGCTCTCCTTTGCCATAAAGCAGGTGTAGGGCACTTCGCCCGACTGCTCTCCGACGGACGCCACTATATAGCCCTTTCCTGCCGCCTGATATTCGCTTGCCACGGGCTCGAACATCGTGCAGTAGTCGGCAATGCCGCTCTCGAAGGCGGAGGTCATCATGTTGAACGCCACGTCGTAGTTTAAAGTTGCATTTACGTCCAGCTGGTCAAGGGTATATTCGAATGTCATTGCCGGCACGCCGCCCTTTCTTCCGGCTAAGATTTCCTTGCCTTCGAGGTCTGACCACTCGAAGTCGGGCTGAGCCGTCCTGCCCACAAGGAAGCTTCCGTCGCGCTTAGTCAGCTGGCCGAACACCTTGGGGGTGTCAGACGAGCCGCCGATAACGACGTATATCGCCGCTTCGGGGCCGCAGAATCCCACGTCTGCCGAGCCCGAAAGCACCGCCGCCATGGTGGCGTCCGCGCCGCCGCCGTTGGTGAGCTCTATCTCGATGCCCTCTTCCTCGAAATAGCCTATTGCGTCGGCAAGGTAGAGGGGCGCATAGAATACCGAGTGAGTCACCTCGTTTATACGTATAAGGTTATCCTTTTTGTTGCAGGCGGCTAAGGAGAAGGGAATAAATATCGCCGTCACCGCCGCAACGAGAATGCAGAGTATGTGCTTTTTCAATTTTTTCTCCTT
Organism: uncultured Clostridia bacterium; assembly: GCA_944354125.1. Taxonomy (GTDB): domain Bacteria; phylum Bacillota; class Clostridia; order Christensenellales; family Borkfalkiaceae; genus Coproplasma. Next base: position 6,646 of record CALVPT010000021.1, read on the forward strand.
AAAAAAAATTTAATAATACATTTTATGCTTAGCCGCTTACGATTGACAATCGGGGCGAAAGTGTTTTATACTTATACCGTATTACTAAATGCAGAAAATAGAGAAAAGGTGAAATCTGATGGAAAAGACCTACAACCCCAAAGAGTTTGAGGACAGAATTTACAGAGATTGGGAAGAAAAGGGATATTTCAAGGCGGTAAGGGACGACGACAAGGTGCCCTTTACCATAATGATGCCGCCCCCCAACGTAACGGGACAGCTGCACATGGGTCACGCCATGGACGAGACCATGCAGGATACTATAATCCGTTTCAAGCGCATGCAGGGCTATTGCGCTCTCTGGCTGCCCGGCACCGACCACGCGTCCATAGCTACCGAAGTCAAGGTAGTCGAAGAGCTTGCAAAGCAGGGCATAAAGAAGGACGACCTCACCAGGGAGGAGTTCCTGAAGCACGCCTGGGCGTGGAAGGAAAAGTACGGCAACAGGATAGTCGACCAGCTCAAAAAGCTCGGTTCCTCCTGCGACTGGTCGCGCCTTGCGTTCACCATGGACGAAAAGTGCTCCAAGGCGGTCAGGGAAGTGTTCGTCAACCTCTACAACAAGGGGCTCATATACCGCGGTTCGAGGATAATAAACTGGTGCCCTCACTGCAGGACGGCGCTTTCGGACGCGGAGGTGGAATATTCCGAGGAAGCGTCTAATTTCTGGCACATCAGATATCTTCTCGAGGGTTCGGATACCGAGGGCGTAGTCGTAGCTACCACCCGTCCAGAGACGATGTTCGGCGATACGGCGGTTGCCGTAAATCCCGAGGACGAGAGGTATAAGGCATTCATAGGCAAGAACGTCATTCTGCCCATCATAAACAAGCCCATACCCGTCGTCGCCGACGAGCACGCCGACATGACTTTCGGCACGGGCTGCGTAAAGATAACCCCCGCTCACGACCCCAACGACTTCGAAGTCGGCTTAAGGCACAATCTGCCCGTCGTAAAGGTAATGAACGACGACGGCACCATGAACGAGCTTGCAGGAAAATTTGCAGGCATGGACAGATACGAGTGCAGAAAGGCGGTAGTCGAGGAGCTCAAAGCTTCGGGCAACCTCGTAAAGATAGAGCCGCACAGCCATAACGTAGGGCATTGTTACCGCTGTCATACCTCGGTAGAGCCCATTGTCTCCAAGCAGTGGTTCGTCAAGATGGAGCCGCTCGCAAAGCCTGCAATTGCCGCCGTAACCGACAAAAAGACGACTTTCGTTCCCGAAAGGTTCGCTAAAATTTACTATAACTGGATGGAGAACGTCAAGGACTGGTGCATTTCCCGTCAGCTCTGGTGGGGTCACCGCATACCCGTGTGGTATTGCCCCGACTGCGGCAAGGTAATCTGCTCCAAGACAGACCCCGAGTGCTGCCCCGACTGCGGAAGCACCAAGATATATCAGGACGAGGACGTGCTCGACACGTGGTTCTCCTCGGCGCTGTGGCCGTTCTCCACGCTCGGCTATCCCGACGATACCTCCGACCTCGAATATTTCTATCCGACGGACGTATTGGTCACGGGTTACGACATAATCTTCTTCTGGGTTGCCAGAATGATATTCTCCGGCCTCGAGCACATGCGCAAAGTTCCCTTCCGCGACGTGCTCATACACGGCCTTGTAAGGGACGAACAGGGCAGAAAGATGTCAAAGTCTCTCGGCAACGGCGTCGACCCCCTCGAGGTCATAGACAAGTACGGCGCAGACTCGCTGAGGTTCTCGCTCCTGCAGGGCGTAGCTCCCGGCAACGATACAAGATATTCTGACGGAAAGGTAGAGGCGTGCCGCAACTTCATGAACAAGATATGGAACGCCAGCCGCTACGTCATAATGAACTGCGAGGGCAGGAACATAAAGCCCGTAAACGAAGTCAAGCTCACGCCTGCGGACAAGTGGATAATTTCCCGTCTGCAGTCGGCGATACGCGACGTGACGCTGATGCTCAACAAGTTCGAGCTCGGCATTGCCTGCCAGATCATGTACGACTTCATGTGGTCGGACTTCTGCGACTGGTATATCGAGCTGACAAAGCCCGCGCTCTGGTCGGACGACGAGTCGAGAAAGGACGGCGCGGTGAGCGTGCTCTACTTCGTTCTCGACAATGCGCTCAGACTTCTTCATCCCTTCATACCCTTCATAACCGAGGAAATCTACAGCAATCTGCCCAAGACCGAGGGCTCTATAATGGTTGCGCCCTTCCCCAGATATAATTCCAAGCTCGCCTATAAGAAGGAGGCTAATGCCTTCGTCGGCGTAATGGAGGTAATAAAGGCGATAAGAGAGGTCAAGGTGGAGACGGGTTGCGCGCCCTCAAAGAGGGTCAACGTATACCTCGTAACCGATGCAAAGCGCCTTATCCAGACCAATGCCGAGTGCATATGCAAGCTTGCGGGCGCGGAGGGCATAAAGGTCATTTCCTCGCAGGAGGAGGCAGGCGAAAAACTAGTCACCAAGGTGACGAGCATAGGCACGCTGTACATTCCCATGGGCGAACTCGTCGACGCCGACAAGGAGAGGGCAAGGCTCAATGCCGAGCTCGACAGGGTCATGGGTGAAATAAAGCGTGCGGACGGCAAGCTCAATAATCACGGGTTTGTCTCCAAGGCTCCCAAAAAGCTCGTGGACGCGGAGAGGGAAAAGCTCAACAAGTTCATAGAGATGAGGGATAAGATAATGACTCAGCTCAAAAATCTTTAAAGGAATTAACGCCGCGCGCAACGCTTCGTGCGCCGCGCGGAAAGCAAGACTATGGCAACTAAGAAAAACGGCAGAAGAAAGTCAAAGAGCAAGTTCTTCGCGCGCGTTGCGGCGGTGGTTATTACCATAATATTGCTGCTCATAATCGCGGCGCTGGTGCTCTATTTCTTCTTCCCCGACACGTTTGAAAAGATTTACAGCGGCGTTATGCAGACTATCGAACGCGGCGATACCTCGGGTGACGGCGATACCTCGGGAGGCAACACATCAGTAACCGAAGGACAGCTTGAGGACATAACCTCTTCCGGGCTTTCCATTCATTTCATAAGGTTTGAAAACGACAAGGCGGGCGACTGCACGCTCATCAAGTGCGGAGATACCGAGGTTTTGATAGACGCAGGCTCAACTCAGTCGAGCGCGACGACCATCAAGAAATACATAGACAGGTACTGCACGGACGGAACGCTTGAATACGTCATTGCGACCCACGCCGACCAGGACCACATAGCGGCGCTCGTCGGCACCTCGTCGGGCGGCAAGTATAACGGCGTGCTCTACAGCTACGACATCGGCACGGTCATAAGATTCGACAGGACAAACAAGGACGAAGTAACTGAGGCAGGCAACTCTACGCTATACGGCAAATTCCTCGACGCGCTTGATTATGTCGGCGACAACGGTACTTCCGTATATACGGCAAGTCAGTGCTGGTACCAGACTGACGGCGCGGCAAAGACCTACTATCTCGACGAAGAGAATACGATTTCCATGAATATTCTCTATAATTATTATTACGAGCACAGTTCGTCGGACGAAAACAACTATTCCGTATGCATGCTGCTCACCCAGGAGATTGCGACCGACGATTACAGGAATTACCTTTTCACGGGCGACCTCGAAGAGGAGGGTGAGGAATACCTCGTCAAAAACAATAAGCTCCCCGAAGTCGAGCTGTTCAAGGCGGGACATCACGGCAGCCCCACATCGTCGAACGACTGTCTGCTCTCGGTAATCAAGCCCAAATATGTGGTCGTATGCTGTTGCGCAGGTACGGACGAATATACCGATACCCCTGCAAATCAGTTCCCCTCGCAGGCTTTTATAGACAGGGTAAGCAAATATACGGACTGCGTATACGTTACGAATATGGTCAGCGATAATGCCGACGGCTACGAGCCTATGAACGGCGACATAGTCTTCTATATCGACGAAAACCAGCTCAAGCTGTGGTGCAGCAACAACACAACCAAGCTCAAGGATACCGAGTGGTTCAAGGCTAACCGCACGGGCTGGACAGATTAGCGTCCTTGCGTGTTCACCTTAATCTGAATAATAAAATTGCGGCGCAGGCTGAATTTCTTCAGTCTGCGCCGCTTCTTCTTTTGCCGTCCGTCAGGGCACTAAGCGCTGCCCGTAATAGTTCCGCCGCGGCGCAATTTTGCGCCTGCGTGAAAGGATATTACGCCTGTACGGCAGGGCGGCAAATGAATTTTTTGCGTTCAAAGCCGTCGGCTGATTATACGCAATAGTATTTGAGACCCGGCTTGCTTAAATTCTTGCGTTGCAAAAAGTGCGTCGGTTTACTGAGTATTACCAGCATAGCCGCAGCTAAACCGACAGGTGCGAAAAGCTGGCTGAAAAGCGCAGCGGAGAAACCGTTGAACGGTCTGAGTAGCTTACTGGCGGAAAAGCACAACGGCGTTTGCTTCAGAACAGAATAAAAACGCCCCTCTCCGAAAAAGTCGGAGAGGGGCGTTAAGTTTTATAGTGAATTATACTATTAAGTGCAACAGATAAAGAATAAAAAAGCAGTTCATACAAATCTGTGGTAAAATAGAGTTGC
>CALVPT010000022.1 GCA_944354125.1 uncultured Clostridia bacterium
TTTATGCTATCAGATTGAGCATTGCCGCATTATTTCTTTGCCTTAGCCAGCATTTCCTCGACAGCCGTCTTGAGCTTGCCGAGCGTGACCTCTGCATCGGCCTTGTTGTTGGCCTTTACCGAGTAGTAAATCTTGAGCTTGGGCTCAGTTCCCGAGGGACGTACGCATACAAAGCTGCCGTTCTTGAGCTCGTAATATACGCAATTGGTCTTGGGCGAACCGATGGGAGACTTCTCGCCCGTGGCAAGGTCTGTCTTTTCGTCCTTGGAGTAGTCCCTGAAAGAGGACACTTCGTAGATGTCGAAGTGCTTTACGGGGTCGACCTTGAGCGCATCGACGACGGCGTTCATCTCCTTCATTGCATTGAGGCCCTGGTACTGTATGGATACGTTGCAGTCGAGCACGTAGCCGTACGTCTTATATATTTCGTTGAGTCTGTCGAATACCGTCTTGCCCTTGTAGGTGTAGTAGCATACCATCTCTGCGCAGAGCATGGAGGCAACTACGGCGTCCTTATCCCTGGCGTGGGTACCCCTGAGGTAGCCGCAGCTCTCCTCGAAGCCGAACACGAAGGTATGAGAGTGGTCTCTCTCCCAGAGCTTTATCTTTTCGCCGATAAACTTGAAGCCTACGGGCACTTCGAAGAGCTCTACGCCGAACTTCTGGCAGATGGGCTTAGCCATGCCCGTGGTGACGAATGACTTGACTACCGCCGCATTCTTGGGGAGATTTCCGTCCTCGTCGAGGCGGGTCAGAATATAGTCGAGAAGGAGTATGCCGACCTGGTTGCCCGAAAGAGCCTCGAATTCGCCCTTATCGTTCTTGACCGCAACGCCCAGACGGTCGCTGTCGGGGTCGGTGCCGAATACAACGGTTGCTCCTATCTTTTCGGCGAGCTTGATGCCCATTGTCAGCGTTTCCTTGAATTCTGGGTTGGGAACCTTGACGGTGCTGAATTCGGGGTCCTGAGCAACCTGCTCTTCGACGACCGTCGCATTTATGCCTATCTTCTTTAGGATGGTGGTAACGGGTACATAGCCGGAGCCGTGTACGGGGGTATATACGAGTTTAAGGCTCTTGCCGCAGGCCTTTACAGCCTTCTTGGAAAGCGTCAGTTTGGTCAGTTCCTTATAGTAGTTCTTGTCAACCTTGGAGGGAACTTCACATATGTACTTCTTGCGCTGTTCTGCCGTGGGGGAGGGAGCGGAGAGGTAGTCCGTAATCTTCTCAATGCTGTCTACAACTACCTTGGTGTCCTCGGGGCTCATCTGGGCGCCGTCTGCACCGTATACCTTATAGCCGTTGTACTGCTTGGGATTGTGGGAGGCGGTTATCATTATGCCTGCCGTCGTGCCCAGATCTCTTACGGCGAATGACAGCATGGGAACGGGATGCACGTCGGAGAAGACGTATGCCTTTATTCCGTTTGCCGCCAGCACGGATGCGGCCGCATCGGCGAAAATTCTGCTCTTGAGACGGGTATCGTAGGAGATGACCACGCCCTTGTCCATCGCCGCCTGTCCGAGTCCCTTTATAAACGCGCTCAGTCCCATCGTCGCGCGCGAGACGGTGTATACGTTCATCTTATTTGTGCCGTAGCCGATTATGCCTCTCATGCCGGCGGTGCCGAATTCAAGCTCGGCGCCGAAACTGTATTCTATTTCCTTTTCGTCAGCGGCAATGGCGTTGAGTTCCTGCCTCGCTTCGGGGTTGAGTCTGTCGTCGGCGAGCCAGCTTTCATATGCCTTTCTGTAATCCATCTTATATCCTCCTTACCACCGCAAGTTAAAACTTCTTGCGCAATTATAGAATATGACTTTGAGTCCTAAATAATTATATAAAAAAAATCCCCCTTTGTAAAGGGGGAAAATAAAATTTTGTCACAAAATTTATGATAATTGTAAGGTTTTTTTGCTTATTCTTCCTCGCCCCTGAAAAACTCTTCCCTGGTCAGCGGTCTGTCGCGTTCGGGACCTACTATGGTGTTCTCGTCGAGGAAATATCTTATCGCATTTCCGTCGTAATAATTGACGAACTGGAAGCAGTTCAGAATTATGTACGATGCGGGCAACGTTATCAGAAGTCCCGCGCCGAATGTCAGCAAAAATGCCGCCATGTTCAGCGCGACTATTATCACCTGAATTATCAGCAGGTTGGAGAATATGTGCGCCGTCTTCTTGCCCGTTCTCGATATTGCGTAGGAAATTGCCTGTCCGTTGGTCATCTTGCCGTGAATGATGGAGGGCAGCCAGTCGCACACAAACGTGTTCTTGAGCGCCGAGAATACTATCAGCAGCACGGCGAGCGCAAATATCTTTATGAGCAGGGGAGATATGGTGAATATTCCGAAGCAAATCAGCGCGCATACGAGGTCATATGCAAAGCATACGGGCACATATATTACGCTGAAAAGGCTTGCCTTGCCCAGGTTTTTGGTCATGGTGTATATGAATGCGGAGTTGGTTCTCAGCGCCATTCTGTCGTTGATGAGCGAACCCGTCGTATACGTGCCTATGCCCGAAAGGAAACGGTTTATAAGGTATACCACAAGCAGGAGCACGGCACACAGCACGAAGGTGCCCGTCTTGGTGCCCAGCATTGTAAGGAATGTGTCTAATGCCGACCTGCAAGCCGTCAGCTTATCGTGGAGCAGGTTGGTCTCGAGATTGATGAACGAGTTCCAGAGCGCGATTACCGAATCTCTCAGGCTTATGTATTCCGCAGTGCCCGTGATGTTGCTGAGTATGGGCAGAATTATCGCGCAGCACAGACCTACGGTGACTAGCGTGACGATAAGCTTATACAGCAGCAGTTTATATGTAGTTGCGAAGTTGTCGATGAAGACCTGAAACGTGTGCTTGAATTTCATATGTTTCCCCCCCGATTATGATTCGATTAGAGCGTCGGCGTCGACTATTTTGCCCGTCGCCTTGCCGTCGGAGACGACGAGGTAGAGGTAGCTCTTGTGCGAATAGCGCGAAAGCGTGCCGGGATTGAAGAGTTTTACTCCGTACATTTCTTCCTCGGTCGCCTGATGCGTATGTCCGAACAGCGCCACGCCGCAGCCCTCTTCGCGCGCCTTTTCGGCAATGCGCTCATATGTCCGCTTTACGCCGTATCTGTCGCCGTGGCAGGCAAAAATCCTGACTCCCTCGACGTCGAGAATGGTCTCGCTCTCGCCGCAGCGCATTATGTCGCAGTTGCCGTTGAGAAGACAGGTCTTGTCGGGATAGCGCTTGCGTATTGCCGCGCCGTCGCCCGATGTGTCTCCCAGATGAATTATGTAGTCGCTTTCGGCAAAGAGCGGGTCAAGCTTGTCAATCGCCGCCCTGTTGCCGTGCGTGTCGCTTATAACTATAAAAGTCTTCACAGCTTGCTCCGCAGGTCTTCGAGGGCGCGGTAGCGGTGGGAGACCGAATTTTTCTCCTCTTCCGTCGCCTCTCCGAAGGATTTTTTGAGGTCGTAGGAATAGAACAGGCTGTCATAGCCGAATCCGCAGTCGCCCTTTTCCTCAAAGAGTATTTTGCCCTTGGTATATCCCTCGCCGAACAGCGCGCTGCCGTCTGGATACATCAGGCATACCGCGCAGGCAAAGTGAGCGGCGCGGTGGGGAATGTTGTCCATTCTCTTCAGAAGGAGCGCCCTGTTGTCCGCAGAATTTCCGCCCGAAAAGCGCGCGGAGTATACGCCGGGCGCACCGCCGAGGGCATCGACGCACAGCCCCGAATCGTCGGCGAGCACGGGCACGTTTACCGCGTCGCATACTGCCTTGGCCTTTATGTATGCGTTCTCCTTGAACGTCTTGCCGTTTTCCTCTATATCGCCTTTGAATCCGGCGTCGCGCATGGATATAATCTCTACGTCGCTGAAAATGCTCCTGATTTCTTCAATTTTATGCAGATTGCCGCTCGCTACGACAATCTTTTTCGGTAAAGTTCTCATAGTAGTTAATATTATACAGTATAGTGACGAAAAAGTAAAGAGCAGAGGTCAAATTTCCGCTCACATATCTTCCCAGCGCATGGTATGCAGCTGACCTTTGACGTTGAATCCCGTAAAGTCGGACTGCCTGAGTCCCTCGTATACGGCGATAGCCACCGAATTGGAAAGGTTGAGGGAGCGCAACTCGCCCAGCATGGGTATGCGCAGACAGCTGTCGGGGTGAGCTTTTAAAAGTTCTTCGGGCAGTCCCTTCGTCTCCTTGCCGAAGACGAGGAAGTCGCCGTCCCTGAATGTCGCGTCGACGTGTCTTCTGCGCCCTTTGGTGGTAAAAAAGTAAAAGGTGCCGCCCTCGTTAGCGGCAAAAAATTCGTCCAGGTTTTCCCATATTTTTACGTCTACGTATTGCCAGTAATCGAGCCCCGCGCGCTTGAGGTATCTGTCGCTTATCTCGAACCCGAGGGGTTTTACGAGGTGAAGTCTGCACCCCGTCGCCGCGCACGTCCGCGCTATGTTGCCCGTATTTTGCGGTATTTCGGGCTCCACCAGAACTATATTGAACATAAAAATCACCTTTTTTATTAGATTTTATACCTGCGCCGCGCTTATGTCAACATAATGCGGCAGGGGAATTTGTATCAATCGATTGACAAAATATACTGCATAAAGTTATAATGGAAATGCAGGGCATTTTGTCGCCCGTAAAAAATAAGCAATACGAATGTAAAAATATTATCGAATATTATCGAAGGAAAAAAGGGAAGAATATGAGTATAGAGGGAGTAATGCTTATAATCAACAATTTCTGCCTTGTGCTCGGCGGCATAGCCATCTTCATGATAGGAATGGAGATGATGGGCGCCAACCTCGAAAAGGCCGCAGGCAGAAATATCCGTACCCTCATGGGCAAGGCGACGGCAAACCGCTTTGCAGGCATAGGTACGGGCGCGGCGATCACGGCACTAATCCAGTCCTCGTCGGCGACTACGGTCATGCTCGTCGGCTTCGTCAACGTCGGACTGATGACGCTTTCCCAGGCGGCATCGGTCATAATGGGCGCCAACATAGGCACTACGATCTCTGCGTTCATCTCGGCATTGTCCTCGGGCGGCGCCGAGCTCAAAGTTGCCTCGGTTTTCGCGTTCGTGGCGTTCGTCGGCATTCTCATGACGATGATTTCCAAGTCGGACAGAAATAAGAGAGTAGGCAGCATACTCTCGGGCCTCGGCATGATATTCATAGGTCTCAACGTCATGTCCGTTTCGGTAAACGAACTGACCGCCGAAGGCAGCGAGGTGGGCGATGCCATAAGGGCGCTCTTTGCAAGCCTGGGCAACAACGCGGACAACCTCACGTGGGAAGTCCCCGTGCTCTTCCTCATAGGTCTGGTTCTGACGGGCATAATGCAGTCGTCGTCGGCAATCACGGCAATAATAATTTCGCTGGCGTCGGCGGGACTCATGAATCTGCAGATGTCTATGTGCGTAGTGCTCGGCACCAACGTCGGCACCTGCGTCACGGCGGTCATCTCCTCCATAGGCACTACTACAAACGCAAAGCGCACGGCATGCGTGCACCTTCTGTTCAACATATTCGGCTGCCTGATCTTTATTTTGCCCGTATCCATATGGGGCAGGCAGATTGCCGGTTTCATATCCGGCATAATCCCCAAAACGTCGTGGCAGATAGCCATTTTCCACCTTTTCTTCAACGTCGTCACTACGTTCATTCTCGTGTGGTTCCTCGACTATCTCGTAAAGCTCGCCTGCATAATCGTGCCCGATAAGGCGGAGGCAAGCAAGGTGTCGCCCAACCAGATTCTCGACGAGCGTATCTTAAAGACGCCTGCAATCGCCGTCGGACAGGCAAGGCAGGAAATAGTCAGAATGGGTCAGCTTGCGTTCAAGAACTACAAGCGTTCCATAAACATGTTGCTTTCGGGTTCTATGGACGGCAAAGATGAATTCGATGCCTCCGAAAAGGAGATAGACGCACTCAACAAATACATCACGCAGTTCCTCATAAAGCTGTCCTCGCAGGAGATATCCGAGACGGACGAAAAGAAGGTGTCGTCTTTCTATCACGTTACGTCCGACATAGAGCGCATAGGCGACTATGCCGAAAACATCACCGAGTATGCCCAGACGCTGATCGACAACAACGCAAAATTTTCCGAGCACGCCATCGATGAGATAAAGGAGATGGACGCCAACCTTTCGGAACTCTACAAGTATGTGGAGATGGCGTTTGCAGGGCATAACCTCAGCTATACGCAGAATATAGAAAATGCCGAAAACGCAACCGACGCGATGTGCAGAAAGATGCAGCAGTCGCACATACGCCGCACCAACGAGGGCAGATGCTCGCCGGAGGCGGGGTCGGTATTCCTGCAGCTCGCCGTCAATATGGAGAGGATAGGCGACCATATGTTCAACATATCCAATTCCATAAAGAGCTATGTTCACGCTGAGGAACAGCAGTGAGCGGCAAGAAAAAATTATTAAAAAAATTCAAAAAAGCAGTAAAAACGATTGACAAAAAGTTCATTATCTAATAGAATGATAAAGCTTAGCGAAAGCGGTACAGCTTATCGCGGGGTAGAGCAGCCAGGTAGCTCGTCGGGCTCATAACCCGGAGGTCGCGAGGTTCGAATCCCGCCCCCGCAACCAAAGTCACCGCTTTCGTTAAGTTATGGCGACGTAGCTTAGTTGGTCTATAGCGGCCGGTTCATACCCGGCAGGTCGGCGGTTCGAATCCACCCGTCGCTACCAGATAAACAACGGCGCCGAGCAATCGGCGTTTACATAAACAAGGCCCCTTGGTCAAGCGGTTAAGACATCACCCTTTCACGGTGGTATCATGGGTTCGATTCCCGTAGGGGTCACCAAATAATCAGCGGCAAGCATACAAATGCTTGCCGCTGATTATTTATGCCAGCACAATCGAGCGCATTTGGTTCGGCCGCCCGACGTAGTCGGACGCACGGAGCGCAAGCGGAGTATTCCCGTAGGGAAAAGGTGAACGGGTGGATGCCT